>DIXF01000006.1 GCA_002448235.1 Syntrophaceae bacterium UBA6087 | reverse complement strand
AGGCTGAAATGCGTCCCTCCCAGCAGCTCCTCTTCCTCGCAGATCAGCAGCACCTTCGTGAACAAAGGCCCTATCTCTTTGCCCAATGATGAAACAAACGCTGCAACCGTACTGTGATCAGGCTTATTCCCGCATGATAGCGCCATGAAGGTGATGTTCTCATGGCAGGCCTTCTCAAGCGACCGGGATGAAAGCAGACCTCGTGAATATCCGAAAAGCACGACCTTCAGCAGAACCTTAGGCGAGATCGCCTTGCGCCCCGTATCGTCGTTGCTGTACCGCCCATCAAAGAAACCCAGATCAATGCGCTCTTCAATTATATGGTGAATCGCATACTCCAGCGTGCCGGGAACCAGCTGCTCGTGAAGCGATACAGGCACCAGAATCATCTGATCGTAATCATTCCTTTTATATCGTGCCATCCGTGATCCCCTCAAATCTATAAATCACTTCTTATTTCAATATCATATATCACAAATGGCCTTGCTTTTCATGTGTTTTTCAACGGTCTTCTAATCTTTTTCTGTACTTTTTCGACAGGCTCAACGGGTGAGATCAGCGGCCGCGGCTGTGCCGCGGTCCGCTGGATTGAATGGTTAGCCTGTAATAGCGATGTACTCTGCACTGGCGTGCGCTTTTGGAATGGGTAGGTGGTCTTCTTTCAAGCCCTGGATATGCAACTCAATTGCTTCATGGATGCTTTTCGCTGCTTGATCTTTTGTTTTCCCCGTTGCTACACAACCAGGAAGATCAGGGGAATATGCAGAATAGTTGCCATTAGCTTTTTCAATCACGATTAAAAACCTGTGCATAGATGCGCCTCCTTATTTCTTCCCAGACTTCTTTATCCCGGCTTGTTTGAAAACACTGTTTAAAGTACCTGGAGCCAGATCGTCGCCGGGATGTCCAGCAATCGTTACGCGTCCTTTCTTCTCCAGGTGCTTGTACTGGCGATGGCTCCCCTTCTGATACACTTGGTACCAGCCATCCTCCTCAATTGCTTTTATCACATCTCTGATCTTCATATCATTATACTTAAACTATCTCATAGTTCTTTCCAGATCAAGTTATTACGGGGAAGGCTAACGTGCGGATCAGCCGCGCGGGCGGCAGCCCGCGTCGGTCTGCATTTGCTGGTTAAACAGTTTTTCCCTTGGATGTTTACTTGCTACCATCCCACCTCCTGATTCCTGTCAACCAGACATCGTCAGTAATAGCGTAACGATTGATCAATTCTGACCTAAACTTATTAAGCTTTTCTTTACTTTCCCGTTCAGAGATTGCTGGAATCGCAACGGTAACGATCCATTCATATTGGTAATGTATTTTGTTTCTTGTCGTTGTACTTACTTCAGATGCTATCTTACCCAAAGGCACTACTTCTTGCTCGCCCTTGCATTGAGCTGAAACTTCACCTTTTTCATCAATATTCAGAGAAACCCAAAGTTTATTCCTTTCATCGGTTTGTTCAGTTGTATATTCCTTGTGACATTCTTCACACAAAGGCATTAGATTTTCTATGTCGTCTGTCCCGCCATCTTCAACAGCAATAATATGATGTAGCTCTGACGCAAGATTCTCGCATTCACAACATTTTGTCTTTCTTTCTATCATCTCACGTCTTGCCTTTTTAAACTCTGCAGAAATTTGTCGTTTCATCGATCTTCCCCCTCATTGTTTTGCAAAGAGGTTCTAGTCATGAATACTCACCATATTGTTTAACAGTGTTAATAGATGGAAAATTTTCCACCTATTGCCTTTATAAAAAGGAAAATTTTCCATCTATTCTCATATTAAACTATAAAACATGGAAAATGGTGCATCGAATTTTCCATCTATCCTCATTAATTTATTGATGGCATGGAAAACAAGGGCAATAAAAAGATTATCCTGACCCGAAACTGATGGGTCTCTGTGGTCCGGCCGGAAGGACGGCGTAACGGGTGAGTGCGTGCGGAGAAGGCGGGAAGGGCGGGAAAGACGGCAGACTCCGTCCGAGGCGGGTGAAATGAGAGAAACGTATGGCCTCCTCTTTTTAAACATCATGAGCATCAACATGTGTTCGATGGTGGAAATCGTGCCGCAAGTGCAATGAACATACGCATAATAGCATATCCTTTAGGTGAAATCCATAATATTATCAGTGATATTAAGCGGAGATGAGGCTTGGGGGAGGAAGTGCCCGTTCTATCCCGGCGTGCATCCGGCAATCACAGGGGCGGGATCGTTACTTGAACTCATGTACGATGGTGCTGCGGGCGTGCTCAAAATATTCGGGATTATGGGTTTTCCAGTGCCGTATGGCAGAGACGATGCCGTCGAGGTTGTCTTGTGTGGCAGGGGCAAAACCGCCCTTTACGGCCTCGATTTCCTCGGCCATGGTGCCGAAGTCTTCGAGCTTTTCTTTCTCGTCTTTCGTCAGGCCGGAGTTCCCGTGGTGCTCGATCAGTACGGACAGGGCGTCAATGATGCGGCCGAGCTGCTTTCCATAGCCGGCAACGTCGTGAATGATCTTCAGCTCCTTTTCCGGGGCGCTGGACTCCATATAATTGATGGTGATCGGCATGCTCTGGTTCCACCAGGACCATAACTGGCTGACGTCCCCGGAAGGGAAAACGACGTCCCGAGACAAAGGGTAGGTTGTTTCGCTCATACTGTTCCTCCGGACGGATCGATATCGAGAGGGCTGCCCTCTCCTGCATCGAGGTGTATATCAAGTTCTTCGTGAAATCAAATGACTATACGTGGAGCGAACCATCTTACAAAGATAGTAATGCTCCGGCGAAAGAATTCAAGATTTTTTACAGGAGGGCTGCTCTTCAGCTGCGCAGCCTCGGGTCGATGGCGTCGCGGATGCCTTCGCCCAGGAGGTTGTAGCCCAGCACGGTGATGAGGATGGCCATGCCGGGGTAGAAAGAGAGCCACCAGGCGACGCCCAGCGTGCTCTGGCCCTGGGTGAGAATGTTGCCCCAGCTCGGTATGGGCGGCTGGACCCCGATCCCGAGGAAGGACAGGGCCGACTCCACGAGCACGGCCGATGCGACGCCCAGGGTGGCGGAGACGAGCACCGGCGCCATGGCGTTGGGCAGGATGTGCAGAAAGATGATGCGGCCGCTGCCCGCGCCCATGGCTTTTTCCGCCAGAACGAAGTCGCGCTCTTTCAGGCTCAGGAATTCGGCGCGCACGAGCCGCGTGATCCCCATCCACGAGGTGAGCCCGATGACCGCCATGATGTTGAAGATCGAAGGCTCCAAAAACGCGATCACGGCCAGGATCAGGAAGAACGAGGGGAAGCAGAGCATGATGTCCACGAAACGCATGATGATGATGTCGATCCAGCCCCCGTAATAGCCGGAGACGGCTCCCAGCAGGATGCCGATGAGCGTGGCGATGCCCACGGCCACGAACCCGACCTTCAGCGAGATCCCAGCGCCGTAGAGCATGCGGGTGAACACGTCCCTGCCGAGGTCGTCGGTGCCGAAGAGATGCGTGGCCGAAGGCGGGGCGAGGACGTTGTCCACGTCGATGGCGCTCGGGTTGAACGGCGCGATATAGGGCGTCAGGATGGAGAGGAGGAAGAAAGCGCACACGATGCTCAGGCCCGCGACCGCAAGTTTATCTCTGAAGAAGCGCTTCCAGAATCCCATATCAGCTCGCCCGTATCCTCGGATCGGCCACGCTGTAGGCAATGTCCGCGATGAGATTGCCCAGCAGCGTCAATACGGCGCCGATGGCGAGGCTTCCCATGATGAGGTTGTAGTCGCGCATCATGATCCCGTCATAAAACAGCTTGCCCAGGCCCGGTATGGAAAAGATGCTCTCGAAGATGACGCTGCCGCCGATCAGGCCCGGGACCGAGAGCCCCAGGATCGTGATGACCGGGAGCAGGGCGTTGCGCATGGCGTGCTTGTAGATCACGGTCCGCTCGGGCAGGCCCTTGGCCCGCGCGGTCAGGATATAGTCCTGGCGGATGATCTCCAGCATGCTCGACCGCATATACCGGCTCATGCCCGCGAGAGATCCGAAGGCCGAGATGAGCACGGGCAGGGTCAGGTGCCGGACGAGGTCCCAGATCCGGCTCAGGAAGCTAAGGTGCTCGTACCCCGATGAGTGGATGCCCGAGATGGGGAGCCACCCGAGCCGTACGCCCAGGAGGTCCATGCAGATGAGCGCGAGCCAGAAGCTCGGCACGGAAAAGCCGATGAACACGAAGACCGTGATGGCCCGGTCCAGGTGCGAACCCCTCTTGACGGCCGATATCACGCCCAGGGGGATCGCCGCGAGGAAGATGAGGATCATGGAGGCGATGTTGATGGAGATGGTCACCGGGAGGCGTTCCTTGATCTTGTCCCACACGGGCCGCGAGTCCGACGAGATGGAGTTGCCGAAATCCAGCCTGGCCAGGTTCTTCATCCAGACGAAGTACTGGACGGTGAGCGGCTTGTCCAGGCCGTAGTGCTGCTTGAGCTGCTCTATGGCCTCGGGCGTGACGTTCGGGTTGAGCTCGGCCTGCATGCCCGTGGGCTCGCCGGGGGCGAGGTGGATCACCGCGAAGCACACGATCGTGATCCCGATGAACGTAGGGATGAGGATGGCGAATCGTTTCAGCAGATACTTCAGCATCTCATTCCTGTTCTCGTCCTTTACGGCACTACGTGGTACTTCTGCTGGTCCTTGGGCACGAACCACTTGTCGAGGTTGTACGTGATCCCGGCAGGGGCTTCCTTGATCCCATGGATACGGGAGCTCACCGCGGGCAGGCTGTACGGCACATAGAGGAACACGTACGGCTGGTCTTCGGCCAGGACCTGCTGGATGCGGAAGTAGGCCTTCTGCCTCTCTTCTTCGTCGAAGGTCTGCCTGCCTTCCACGAGGAGCCTGTCTATCTCGGCGCTCTTATAGCCCACGAAGTTCAGCCCGCCGGGCACCGCGTTGCTCGAATGCCAGACGTTGAAGATGTCCGGGTCCTGCAGGATGTTCCAGCCCAGGATCACGGCGTCGAAGTTGGCCTTGTCCACGTGCTCCTTGAGGAACACGGTCCACTCCATGATGCGGATCTTCGCCTGGACGCCCACTGCCTTGAGGCGCTCCTGGAGGATCTGGGCCGTCTTTTCGCGAAGCGGGTTGCCCTGGTTCGTGATGATGGTGAACACGAGCGGGCGGCCGTCCTTTTCCACAAAGCCGTCCTTGTTGCGGTCTTCATAGCCGGCTTCCTTGAGCAGTGCGCGCGCCTTGGCAGGATCGTAGGCATAGCGCTTCACGCCCGCGTTGAACCACTTGGTCCCCGGCTTGTACGGGCCGACCGCCTCTTCGCCCAGGCCCATGAGGACGCCTTTGATGATCTCTTTCTTGTCGATGGCATGGGCGATGGCCTGCCTCAGGCGGATATCGTCGAAGGGCGGCCGGGTGAGATTGAAGCCCAGGAAGGTATAGCCGTCCGCGAGGTACTTATACTTGTTGTACATCTTGTTGAAGTCGGGCGCGCTCGTCTGCCTGAGATACTGCAGCGGGGTCAGGCCCATGAAGTCGATGTTGCCGGCTTTGAGCTCCATGAACTCGGTGTTCTGGTCCGGGATGATGCGGTAGAGGACGCTCATGAGCGGGGGGGGGCCGTCGAAGTAGCGATCAAACGACTGCAGCACGATCCGATTGCCGGTTTCCCAGGTCTTGAACTTGAAGGGGCCGGTGCCCACGGGTTTGCGGGTGAGCTCCGACCTGGAGACGTCCTTGCCCTTGAGCAGGTGCTCGGGCAGTATCTGCAGGGCCCCCCAGCTGATGAGAGCGGGCACCAGGGGCTTGTCGTAGGCAAACTCGATCGTGTAGTCGTCGATGAGCCGCGCCTGCTTGACCAGCTTGTACTTGTCGGCGTATGCGGTGGGGGTCTTGGGGTCGATGATGAGCTTATAGGTGAACATGACATCGTTCGCGTCGAACTTCTCGCCGTCGTGCCAGAAGACGTCCTTGCGCAGGTGAAAGCGCAGCAGCTTGCCGTCGTTCTCGATGTCCCACGATTCCGCGAGGTCGGGCACGATGTTGTAGTCCTTGTCGTACTTCACCAGCCCGTTATAGATGAAGCCCGCCACGTCGTGCGACGATGCATCGGTTGCGAGCATGGGGACAAGGTTGGATGCATCCCCGATGGACGACTGCACGAGGACGTCCCCGGCAACGGGTTTTTCACCCGAGGCACCGTTTTTAGACGGGATCTGCTCCTTGTTATTCTCTCTTGAGCATGCTACTATGCTCGTCACAAAGAATACCAACGCAAGAATGACATATGTGCTTTTTTTCATAATGCGGTGCACGATAGCAGAACAGAGAATGAAGAACAAGGTGCCAGTTGCCTCCGGCTCGGAAAATCTTCGGAAAGAGAATCTAAACGCATGAAATTCTTTGCAGACCTTCATATCCATTCCCGGTATTCCCGGGCCACGAGCAAGAGCCTCACCATAAGCGCCCTGGCTGAAGGGGCCCGGAGGAAAGGCATATCGCTGATCGGCACGGGCGACTTTACCCACCCGGCCTGGCTCGGGGAGATCGAAGCCGGGCTTGACGAAGCCGAGCCCGGTCTCTTCAAGGTCAGGGACGGCGGGCAGGGGGCAAGGTTCATGCTCACGGGCGAGATCAGCACCATCTATAAGCAGGGTGACAAGGTGCGCAAGGTCCATCACCTCATCGCGGCCCCGGACCTCGCGTCCGCCCGGAAGATCTCGCAGTCGCTGGCCCGCGTCGGCAACATCCTCTCCGACGGCAGGCCCATCCTCGGGATCACCTCGCGCAATCTGCTGGAGATCGTGCTCGACGGGAGCGAGAGCGCCATGCTCATCCCGGCGCATATCTGGACCCCGTGGTTTTCCGTCCTGGGTTCCAAGTCGGGGTTCGATACCATCGAGGAATGCTACGGCGACCTCGCGCAGCATATATTTGCCGTGGAAACGGGCCTGTCCTCCGACCCGCCCATGAACTGGATGGTGAGGAGCCTCGACAGGTATCACCTGATCTCCAACTCCGACGCCCATTCGGCGGAAAAGCTAGGGCGGGAGGCCACGGTCTTCGACTGCGGGCTCGACTACTTTGCCGTGCGCCGCGCGCTGGAAAGCGGCGACGGGCTGATGGGCACCGTCGAGTTCTTTCCCGAGGAAGGCAAATATCACCAGGATGGCCACCGCGACTGCAACGTCATCCTGACCCCGGAAGAGACGAGAGCGCTGGGCGGCATCTGCCCGGTGTGCGGCAGGAAGGTCACGGTAGGTGTTTTGAGCCGCGTGGAAGAGCTTGCCGACCGTCACGACGGCTCGCGACCGCCGGGCGCGCGCCCCTTCTTCTCGCTCATCCCGCTCGTGGAGATCCTGGGCGAGATCATGCAGACAGGAAGCGCTTCCAAGAAAGTGGGCGAGGCATATGCGGCCCTGCTCGAAAAGCTCGGGGGCGAGCTTCCCCTGCTCCTGGATGTCGATGCGGACGAGATCCGCGCGGCAGCCGGCGAGACCCTGGCCCTTGCGATCACCCGCATGCGAAAGGGAGAGGTCCACAAAGAAGCGGGTTACGACGGCGTGTTCGGACGCATCCGGGTTTTCCGCGACAACGAGGAGGACATGCTCTTTTCCGGCGACCTTTTCGGAAAGCCTCCGGCCCGAAAGAAGAAGGCAGAGCGTAAAGAAGCCAAAAGCCGGGACACGAAAGGGAAGGCGGCTTCCAAGAAAGGAAACGCCAGAGGAAAGCTCCATCCGAACCCTGCCCAGGAAGAGGTCACAGCCTTTGACGAAGGGCATCTCATCGTCCGCGCGGGGCCGGGCACCGGCAAGACCAGGGCCCTCGTGGAGCGGATGGGGGCGCTGCTGGAAAAAGGCGAGAAATCGGTCCTTGCCGTCACCTTCACGACAAAAGCCGCGGAAGAGATCAGGCAGAGGCTCGGTAGGGAGGATATCGATGTGTTCACCTTCCACGCCCTGGCCGCGAAGATCCTGCGCGAAAGCGGAGCGGATTTCCGCATAGCGGACGAAGACACCGCTGCCGGTCTGGCTTCCCTCTGGGGCTACGACGCAACGGGTGCGAGCATCGGCGATATGCTTTTCAGGCAGAGCACGAAAAAGACCCTTGAGCAGGGTCAGGCGAGCCTGCTGGCCAAGCTGAAGGAGCACGGGTACCTCACTTATGAGGGCATGATCGAAGAGGCCGCCCGCCTGATCGAAAAAGGCAGCTTCACCCCTTTGTGGGATCACGTGATGGTCGATGAGTTCCAGGACATCAATCCCCTGCAGTACGGGTTCATGAAGCTTCTGGCCGCGCGCGCCCGGAGCGTCATGGCCATCGGAGATCCGAACCAGGCCATCTACGGCTTCCGCGGCAGCTCTCAAAAGAGCTTCGAGGATTTTCTCGCCGACCATTCCTCCGTGCGGTCGGTGGCCCTGACGCAGACCTACCGGCTCGGCGCTCATATCGCGCGGGCCTCGAATGCGTTCATCGGACGGGAGGCCGTGCAAAGCTCCCGCACGGGATCGCCCGTACGGATCGTACGCACCCCGGAGAGTGCGGCATATATCGCATCCGAGATAGAAGCGCTTGCCGGTGGCCTGAGCCACCGGGCGGTCGGCAAGGCGAAGGCCGATTACGCCTTGAGCGATATCGCCGTCATCGTGCGGAGCAGGCAGCAGGCGGGCCCCGTGATGGAGGCGCTTGCAAAGGCATCGATCCCCTTTGACGCCGCGTATGCAAAGGCCCTGTCGGCGGCTCCCGGCGTATCCCAGCGGATCGCCCTCCTCGAGAAGCAGGACTGGCAGGTCCTGGTCAAGGGGGTAGGGGAGCGTGCAAAAGAGAAGCTTCGGCGCGGCGGGCTTGACGACCCGGCGCTCTCGGCCAGGATCGAGAAGGCGGCCGACCTGCTGGCGACTACGGGCGGGCCGATCGCCGGCCGTATCGCCGCCCTGGAGGGATCCGGCCTGTTCAAGCTGCCCGAGCTCCCGAAGGACCATGCCTTTTACCGGTATGCGTGCATGTTCGGAGGCGACGCGGAAGGGTTCGTCGGTTATTTGCGGCTCAGCAACGACCAGGGGGCGCTCGCCGGGGAAAAGGTCAGCGTCCTGACCGCCCATGCCGCCAAAGGCCTGGAGTTCAAGTGCGTCTTCATGACAGGGCTGTCCGAGGGGGCCTTCCCCATGGCCGGGCAGGACCCCGCGGAGGAGAAGAACCTGTTCTACGTCGCCATGACCAGGGCCGTAGAGCTTCTCTACCTCGTCTGCCCGCCGGATGCTCCTTCTTCCTTTCTAGACCATGTGCCGCAGGAGTGCTGCTCGCTCGTCGAGGTGAAGAGAAAGTCCCGGTCCGGGCAGATGGTCCTGTTTGAATAATGCCTGCCTGCCCCCTTTTCCCGGCCGGGCCGTACTTGACATTGGCCTGGATTTTTCTTTTTCTCCATTGTAATATTCACATGTTGAATCCCGCAAAGTATTCTGAGGAGGAAAACGGAGGAGCAGTGGTTCGATGATCTTCGGCACGAGAGAAGCAGCCTATTCGGTCATACTCCTGGCGGCAATTCTGTTCTCCGCCTTCTTTTCCGGCAGCGAGACCGCCTTCATGAGGGTGAACCGGTTCAGGATCAGGAGCCTCTCGGAAAAGGGAAACCGCGAAGCCGAGCGCGTCGAGTCGATTCTGAAGGAGCCGGACAGGCTCATAAGCACGCTGCTTCTGGGCAATAATTTCGTAAACGTCCTGTGCTCCGCCATCGCGACCGCGCTCTTCATATCGGTCTTCGGCGACGAGGGCATCCTGTATGCGTCTCTGGCCATGACGTTCATCCTCCTCATCTTTGCCGAGATAACGCCGAAGACTATCGCTGCCTACCGTGCGGACGAAGTTTCCATGCTCGTCTCTACCCCGCTCAACGCGATCATCAAGATATTCGACCCGGTAGTCCATCTTCTCGCCATGACCTCCCGGGGGCTCCTCGCCTTGTTCCGCTTCAAGCCCGGCGAGCTCGACAAGCTCACGGAAGAGGACGTGGAGTCGGTCATCACCATGGGCCACAAGGAGGGGTTCATCCAGGAGCCCAAGGCGAAGATGCTCGTCGCCATAATGGACATGGATACGGTGCCGGTAAAGAAGATCATGATTCCGCTTACCGATATGGAGTTCGTCCCGATAGACAGCTCGTTCGAGGATGTCGTGAAGGTCATCGCGACGAGAAGCCACAGCCGGTACCCGGTCTATGAGGAAGAAAGGGACAACATCGTCGGATACCTCCATATCAGGGATATCTGGCGTTTCCTGGACGACCGGCAGCATTTCCATGTCAGGGAGTGCATGCGCGAGGCATACTTCATCCCCGAGACGAAACCCATCCTCAAGCAGCTCGTCGATTTTCAGAAGAAGCGCCTGCACATGGCGTTCATCGTCGACGAGTACGGGACCGTGAAAGGGGGCATCACCCTGGAGGATATCATCGAGGAGATCACGGGCGATATCATCGACGAGCACGATGCCGTGCTCGCCCATGTCATCCCGCTGGGCGACAGGAGCTACGTCGTCACCGGCAACATCGGCCTGAGGGACCTGGGCAGGTACATCGGCCGGGAATTCCCCGAGGAGTACGACACCCTCTCGGGCCTTATCTACGAGCTGTTCGACCGCATCCCGGAAGAGGGTGACAAGGTGTCCTGGCAGGACATGCAGTTCAGGGTCGAGCGCATGCGGGGCAATCGCGTATCGCGCGTCCGGGTCAAACTGGACGAAGAAGAGCTGTAAGCCTTCAAGGATCGCTGCAAAGGATAATGCCGCCGCATCGATTCCGGGCGGCGCAAGAGATCAGGTATTTTTCATCCCCATTTTTTTCAAGGTAAGCACGGCATCCGAAGACCGCACATACAGGGGTTCCGCAGGCTGGACCGCATTCCGGGAGAGATCGGAGAGCGCAATGCGTCCGATGACCGATGCCCTGGGATACCAGAGATGCTCCGGACCTTCGATATAGTTCTTCCCGAGGATGCGGGAGAATTCTTCGCGGTACAGGGGGATGCCGTTTCCGATGAAGAGGGTCTCGGTCGCGACGGATTCGGCGAGATCTTCCGGTCTGGCGTTCATGGGGGGAGAAAGCGGGGCCCCGTCCGGGGAATAGAGCCTGCAGAAGATCTCCGACTTCCGTGCGTCGATGACCGGCAGGATGGGAAGATTTGACGGCAGGGCGTTTGCTGCCAGGACATCGAGGGTGTTCACTCCCGCGAGCGGCCGGTCCAGGGCCAGGGAGAGTCCTTTGGCGGTCGCGATGCCGATCCTGATCCCGGTGAACGAACCGGGGCCGATCCCAACGGCAATGAGGTCCACATCGTCCCGCGTATACGGGCTTATGGCGAAGAGCGTGTCGATGAGGGGAAGCAGGCTGCCTGCGTGTCCCGTCCGGACAGGGATGGTGATCTCATAGGCGGGGCCTTTGCCGTCTATGAGCGCAACCGTACAGGCATCGGTGGAGGTGTCGAGGGCCAGCAGGATCACGCCGATGCTATCCTCCCTGGAATATTCTTGAAAGGTCGTTGTACAGCGCGAGCAGCATCAGGAGGATGAGGAGGAAGAGCCCTATCTGCTGGGCGATCTCCCGCGGCCTGTCTTTCAGCGGCCTGCCCAGGGCCGCCTCGATGCCGAAGAGCATGATGTGCCCGCCGTCGAGTACGGGGATGGGAAGCAGATTGATGAGAAAGAGGTTGATGCTGATGAATGCGATCATGGAAAAGAACGGCATGACGCCAGCCCGGAAGGTTTCTCCCGAGACCTGGGCGATGAGGATCGGTCCTCCGAGGCTCTTCTTGACGTCGATCGAGCCGTCGAGCATTTTCCACACGCCGATGCCGGTGAGCTTGATAACCTGCCAGCTCTGGGTGAACCCGTAGCCGATGCCCGAGAAAAGTCCCAGCTTTTCCTTTACGATCTTTTCCGTGCGGGTGATGCCGATCATGGCCCGGTCGATCTCCTCGCCGAAGATATTGGTTCCCTTGCTCACCACCGGGGTCGTATGCACCGTGAACTGGGTGCCGTCCCGCTCGATAATGATCTCCAGACGGTCTTTTCCGGTTGCGCCTTCCATGAAGCCGGGGATGTCTTCCCAGGATTTCACGGGATTGCCCTGGAGAGAGACAATGGTATCTCCGGCCTTCAGGCCCGACTTGTCTGCCGGGGAGTCCTTGACCACGGTTCCGATGACCGGGGGAACCGTCGGGATGCCTGTCCAGCCGATGAGCATGTAGATGAGGATCGCGAGCAGCAGGTTGAACAGCGGGCCTGCGACAACGATAGCCGAGCGGGCGCCCAGGCTCTTCTTTGAAAAGGACCGGCTCGGGTCCATGGCGGAGAGCCTGCTTTCCTCATCGGCCGGATCTTCGCCCAGCATTTTTACGTATCCGCCCAAAGGCACAACGGAAAGGCGGTACTCGGTCTCGCCGATCTTCTTTTTGAAGAGCGCAGGGCCGAAGCCTAAGGAGAATTTCAGCACGCCGACCCCGTTGAGCTTTGCCAGGAGGAAGTGTCCGAGTTCGTGAATGAAGATGAGGATGCCCAGTACGATGATAAAAGCGAGAATGGTTATCATGATAACAGTGTCTCCGCGATGTATCTTGATTTTGTATCGAGTTCTAACAAATCAGCCGGTGAGTCTACCCTTGAACCGGCGAGCTTGTCCATAACTTTCGTGGTTATATCGATTATCTGATCGAACCTGATGCGGCCTTTCAGGAAGCCCTCGACCGCTTTTTCGTCAGCGGCGTTCATGATGCACGGCAGCACCTTGGGGTCCTCCATGGCCGACCGGGCAAGCTTCAGCGCGGGGAACTTCTCCTCATCGGGATCGAAGAACTCGAGTTTTCCCATGTCTTTCATTTCCAACGGTTTCAGGGGCAAGTTCATCCTGCCCGGCCATGAGAGCGCATAGGCGATGGGGATGCGCATATCGGGAATCCCCATCTGCGCCTTGATGCTCATATCATGAAATTCCACCATGGAGTGGATGATGCTCTGGGGGTGCACCACGACCTCGATCAGGGGCAGAGGCACGCCGAACAGCCAGTGGGCCTCGATGATCTCGAGCCCCTTGTTCATCATGGTCGCCGAATCGATGGTGATCCTCTTGCCCATCGACCAGGTAGGATGATTCAGCGCTTCCTCACGGGTGACTGAGGAAAAGGTCTCCTTCGGCCGCGTCCGGAAAGGGCCGCCCGAGGCGGTGAGGATGATGCGGCTGATCTCGTTGCGGTCTTCACCGGCAAGGCACTGGAAGATCGCGGAGTGCTCCGAATCCACCGGGACGATCCGCGCACCCGTCAGTGCGGCCTCTTCGGTGATGAACGCCCCGCCGATCACCAGGGACTCCTTGTTGGCCAGGGCCAGGACGGCGCCCTGACGGATCGCTTCCAGAGACGGAAGAAAGCCGGCCGCCCCCGAGATCCCGTTTATCACGAAATCGGGCTTTGACGCTTTAATCAGCTCCGTAGCCCCATCCCCCCCCCACATCACCGAAAAAGGGGACAGATTTATTTTTTCGGAAAAGGGGACAGATTTATTTTTCGCATCAGAAAATAAATCTGTCCCCTTTTTTTCCAGGGCGAGGAGCTTTACGTTGAACCGGTCTGCCTGCTGTTTGAGCAGGCCGGCATTCGATCCTGCGGAGAGGCCCACGACCGTGAACTCTCCCGTGTGACGGGAGAGCACATCAAGGGCGGAGCGGCCGATGGAGCCGGTTGATCCGAGGACAGCGACGGTTTTCATTTACCGGACTACCTGGATGGCGAAATAGAGGAAGATGCCTACCGGGATGATCCCGTCCATGCGGTCGAGCATCCCGCCGTGGCCGGGGATCAGATTCCCCATGTCTTTGACCCCGAACTGCCTCTTGTACAGCGATGCGCTCAAGTCGCCCATGAGATCCAGAAGGCTTACCGCGCATGCCATGATCGGGACGGCCCAGAGCGGGGAGGGCAGTTCGAGCGGTGCGAAGCGGTTGTAGAGGATATAGAACAGGCTTCCGGCAATCACGCTCGTTGCAATGCCCCCATAGAGGCCTTCGACGGTTTTCTTGGGGCTCAGGCCGGGCGCCAGGGCATGGCGTCCGAAAGTCTTTCCCGTGTAATATGCGCCGGTGTCCGCCCCGAACGTGCAGATGACGCCGAAGATCATCCAGAACCTGCCGTCGATGTCGTTCCGCAGCAGGACCCAGAAGCTTAAAAGCGCCAGGGGGTATATGAGCCCGGAAATGGCGAGATTGATATCCATGGCGGTCGCCCTTCCTTTCTCGAACAGAAAGAGCCCGGCAGCCATGATGAGGAGGCTCAGGCCGCAGAGCAGGAGAAACGAGAGGGCGGTGTTATGCATATATATAGTATAAAGGTATGGGAATGAGCCGACCAGGCCGATCCAACCAAGGAGCTTGGCGTTCTCCCCGATCCCTACGCGGTACAGCTCGTAGAGGCAGGTTGGCAGCACGATGAGTGCGATGATGAACAGCGCCATGGGCGGCCCCAACACTGCAGGAACAGCAAAGATGACCAGCAGGATGATTGCGCCGAAGATGCGCATCATGGCTTGCGCATGCCTTCGATCTGCTCCGGCGTCATCCCGAAACGCCTCTGCCGGCTGTTAAACCAGGAAACTGCCGCATCCAGGGCCTTCTCATCGAAGTCGGGCCAGAGGGTGTCGGTGAAGTAGATCTCGGTATAGGCAAGCTGCCAGAGGAGGAAATTGCTGACGCGCCACTCTCCGCCTGTCCGGATCAGCAGGTCGGGGTCGGGCATGAACGAGGTGTCGAGATACCGGGAAAAGGTCTCCTCGTCGAGTTCCCTGTTCAAAGGCGCGGTGCGGAGGACCTGCCGGATGCCGCGGATGATATCGTCCCTGCCGCCGTAGTTCAGGGCGACCGAGAGATGGATGCCGCTGTTGTCTCTGGTCTTTTCCTTTGTGGCCTGTATCTTCTGCTGCAGCTTCTCCGGGAACTTGGAAAGGTCGCCGATGGTATGCAGGCACACGCCTTCTTCCATGAGCTTCTCGACCTCCCGTTCGATGAATCCCTCAAGGAGCCTGAACAGGCCTTCGACCTCGTCTTTCGGGCGCCGCCAGTTCTCGGAGGAGAAGGCGTAGAGGGTGAGGTAGGTGATGCCTCTGTGCTTTGCAGCTTCCACAATCCTTCTCGCAGCCTGTGCGCCGGCTTCATGACCTTTGAGCCTTGTAAAACCACGGCTCTTGGCCCATCTTCCGTTCCCGTCCATGATGATTGCGAGGTGAACGATCTTGTTTTCCATACGAGGGGCATTGTTAACACGGTGATATTCATGGGTCAACAGATTTGGAGGATTTTCAAGTTCATGAGAAATGTACTTGATTTCCGATACTACCGACGTATTATGAATCCAAAATGAATGGTTGATCATCTATAGAACATCGTGTATCACGCCCTTATGAAAGACAAGGGCTTTTGTCCTGCCGAAAAGAAATTTATCCCGGTTCGATATTACCCCTTGACTTTTAAGTGAGCATTGAGATACAGACGATTTCTGCGCAAGCTATTCGTGCGCTAACCGGGCTGGAGTAGCTCAATCGGTAGAGCAGCTGATTTGTAATCAGCAGGTTGCGGGTTCGAGTCCCATCTCCAGCTTCAAGATTAGTGAGGGAGGGGTTCCCGAGTGGCCAAAGGGAGCAGACTGTAAATCTGCCGGCTCAGCCTTCGGAGGTTCGAATCCTCCCCCCTCCACCAGGATTTTGAGGGACGCAGGAGACGTAAGTCGTAAGACTGCTGATCCTTGTGATAAGTGATGCGGGAGTAGCTCAGTTGGCTAGAGCGTCAGCCTTCCAAGCTGAGGGTCGCGGGTTCGAATCCCGTTTCCCGCTCCATACCCCTCTCTTGTGGATACTGCCCAAGTAGCTCAGTAGGTAGAGCACTTCCTTGGTAAGGAAGAGGTGCCCGGTTCGATCCCGGGCTTGGGCTTCACCTGTTTGGCTTGTGCAGAGAAAAAAATACGTTAAGGGGGACTGCAGATGGCAAAGGAGACCTTCAAGAGGACGAAGCCGCATGTGA
>DIXF01000005.1 GCA_002448235.1 Syntrophaceae bacterium UBA6087 | reverse complement strand
CTCCCCAGATTATGCAAAGGTTTCACTGTTCCGATGTGCAAAATATGAGATTAAGTATTAATAAAAGACTGCGGCTCCACGTGCTGTCCTTTTTCCTGCTTTTGATTCCGTTTTTGCAAATTTTCGGCAGGTTGGATAATTTAAATCCGGCCTTTGAAAACATCTCATTCGGGATGTTTTACAACTATGGCGCCTTGATTTTCTTTGGCTTGGTCTTTGTCTTATTCCCAAAAAAATTTAAAATTGAACTGATAGGCATTGTCATCTTGCTTCTGGCGATGCTGTTTATGAACTATGCTGTCACTGATCTGGCTTCTGGCAAGTGGCTTATAAACTGGCTTGGGTTTATCTTTATCAGCCTGGTAATTGTTCATTCCATCGTTTTGTTGAGCCATAGAGAGATGTTGGCGTTACAGAATCAGATTTCCAATATGCTCAAACCAATATTGATAATCATGATTGTCCTCATGACTTATGTCTGGCTTTTGAATATTGATGCCGTTGCGTTCTATTTCTTTTTATCTCACGACATGATAGTTGATTTGCTCACAAGGGGAGTGGGTATCGAAAAACAATGCTTAGGCATATTCATCTCCTTTCCACTGCTCGCGGCGTTTTGTTTTTGGCGAGTAATGTCAACAGCAGCAAAGGCTTTGTTTCTTATTGCTTTGGTGATCTCATTGCCTGCCATCCTTGGGATTCGCACCTTGATTTTGGGTACGACCCTTGTGGGGGTCTGGTATTACATCTCAATGCGTTCTATGAGGCGGGCAATATTTTTTGGATCCAGCTTGCCACTGCTTGTCGTTGGTTATATGTATTCCACAGAGATTCTGGATCTTGTTCAAAAGGCATACGACCGCTTCAGCTCACTCCAGTTTGCGCTTTCAACGCTGTTGTCGAATCCTTTTGGCCTGGGCAACGGTGGATATCAACTTTTCGTCGAGAATAATAACGATGTACTCGTAGCGCTTTTTGGTAGCGAAATGATTGTTAAGAACGGATTGTTCTGGGCGGCGCCAGAATCGGATCTGGTGTACTTTATTGCTTCCTGGGGAGTGCTGTCCATTGTCTTTTTCGGCTTCTTTACGTACTTTTTATTACGGAGTGGTAACCTTCTGCGCAGCCGGGATAGTTTTTTGCCGATTGAAAAGACATTTATACTCATGTCCTGGATGATGATATTCATGGGCATCTCACAGGATAACGCAGGTGGACTCATTTGGTGGGTCTATATGGCGGCTGGATATGGAGTCACACTTCGACATCAGCGCAAGCGGCTAACGCAAGCCCCAAGCCCGAAGAACCTTGATGATTCAGGCTTGTTGCTGGCATGATCAAAATCATTCCAAGAATCTTCGGCGGACTGGGCAATCAACTCTTTTGCTACGCCGCGGCTCGCCGGCTCGCCTTTGTGCGTAACGCTGAACTTGTGATTGACGATGTTAGTGGGTTTGTACGCGACTATACTCACCAGCGCCACTACCAGCTTGACCACTTTCAAATCCCCTGCCGCAAAGCCACAGCCGCTGAGCTTCTGGAGCCATTCACACGGGTGCGTCGTATGATCAAGCGTCGTTGGAACCTGCGAATTCCTTTTGAAGAGCGATCCTACATACAGCAGGAGGGTATTGACTTTGACATCCGCCTGCTGCGGGTCAAACCACATGGTACGGTATACCTGGATGGCTATTGGCAAAGCGAGAGTTACTTCAAGGATATTGAGGAGACTATCCGTGCCGATCTGCGCATCCAGCCGCCGAAGGATGGCCTCAACGAGGCAATGGCTGCCCGGATCCATGACTGTCTGGCCGTAGCTGTGCATATGCGTTTTTTTGACGAACCCAGCGGGCAGTGCATCAACAACGCCCCTGGTGATTACTATCTCCGCGCGATAGTCAGGATGGAAACCATCGTGCCCAATGCCCACTATTTTGTATTCTCAGACCAGCCAGAGTCTGCCCGTGGGTGTATCCCCCTGCCCGATGAACGTATTACCCTGGTGGCGCACAACATTGGCGATACCAATGCCTACGCAGACCTGTGGCTGATGACCCAGTGCAAGCATTTCATTATTGCCAACAGCACCTTTAGTTGGTGGGGGGCGTGGCTGGCGGAGTATGCAGGAAAGTATGTAATCGCCCCGGGATTTGAGATGAGGAAAGGGAAGATGTCATGGGGTTTTGAGGGGTTGTTGCCTAAAGAGTGGATTCAGTTATGAAGATTATTATTGTAGGAGACTGGCGGTGGCCCCAGTACGAAGACGCGTTCGCTACAGGGCTGAAGGAATTAGGTCATGAAGTTGTCAAATTTTCAGTTTCAACCTATTTCAAAGGAGTTTTAGGTAAATATCAGAATGCCCTGCCGATACCCGGGCCGGCATTGGTCAGACTGAACCGTGAACTATTGTGTTTTATAAAAGCAGAGGCGCCTGGCTTGACGTTGGCTTGGCGATGTACCCATGTTTTACCATCAACGATCAAGCGAATTAATAAGCTTGGTACGGTAACCGTTTCATACAATAACGACGACCCTTTTGGGCCTGAGACCCATGGGGAAGTACCATGGCATCATCATTTCCTTTGGTACTGGTACATTAAGTCGCTTAAGCACTTCAGGTTCAATTTCTTTTATCGACAAAGAAATATTGCAGAGGCCAAAAGTCATGGCGTGACACACGCAGACGTATTAATGCCTTACTTTAGGCCTTGGCAGGATCGTCCCATTACTCTCAATAAAGAGGAGAACATTGCGTTCGGTTGTGATGTCGTTTTTGTCGGCCATTATGAACCCGACAACCGCGAGCGCTACTTACGGGCATTGGTAGACGCAGGCTTGTCGGTCAAGCTCTATGGTGGTGGCTACTGGACAAAACAAGTGTTGGGGGATCTCTATAATTACTTTGCCCCGATCGAGCCTGCTGAGGGTGAGGACTACACCAAAGCCCTGTGTGGGGCAAAAGTTTGTCTTGCGTTCTTATCGGAACTCAATCGGGATACTTATACCAGGCGTTGTTTTGAGATACCCGCATGCGGTCGGGTCATGTTGGCCGAGCGTACTGATGACTTGCTGAAAATGTTTGTTGAAGATGTGGAGGCATGTTTTTTTTCTTCAAAAGAAGAATTGGTTTCTAAAGCGAAGTGGTTGGTGGAAAATCCAGACATCGCTAATCAAATCGCTGAAGCTGGCAACAGACGGGTTTGGGGAGATGGGCATGATGTGAAGAGCAGGGTTGCTTGGTTTTTAAAAACGGTTAATGGGTAACAAGATACGTGGAAGCGTATTTGATTTTAAAAAGTACCGGAGACGATCATGATAAAACCCAATAAAATCAAGATAAATGTACTAATTACGGGGGCTGCCGGTAACATTGGTAGTGCGCTTACCGCAGCCTTGCTTAAAAGAAATTATTACTATGTTATTGGTGTAGACAACTTGACTACGGGGGCACGATACAAACTGCCAGCTAATAATGAGTCCTTTAGTTTCATCAAGGCTGATGTAAATCGTTACACTGAAATATCTTCGATATTTTACGCCAACAGGTTTGATTATGTATTTCATTTTGCCGCTGTTGTTGGTGTTCAAAGAACACTGGCAAACCCTCTTTTAGTTTTGGACGACATCGAGGGAATAAAGAATATTCTTTCATTATCTAAAAATTGCGGCGTGAAGCGAGTCTTTTATTCCTCATCTTCTGAAGTTTATGGTGAGCCAGTTAGTATTCCCCAGCATGAAGAAACAACACCACTTAATTCGCGGTTACCGTATGCAATTGTAAAGAACCTCGGTGAGGCCTATTTCAGATCCTTTTTTTTAGAGCACGAACTATCGTATACAATATTTCGTTTCTTCAATACCTACGGGCCAAATCAAAGCGAAGACTTTGTAGTTCCAAGGTTTTTAAACGCTGCCCAACATAATGATCCGATTACAATATATGGCGATGGTTGCCAAACGAGAACTTTTTGTTACATTGATGATAATGTTGACACGATGATTAATTGTTTAGAGAAAAGCCTCTTTGTTAATGATGTGATGAATGTTGGTTCCGATATTGAGCATAAAATTATTGATCTTGCAGAACTTGTCATTCATCATACCAATTCTATGTCAATTATTAAACATCTCCCCCCTCTTAAAGAAGGCGATATGACACGTCGGAAACCCGATATTACAAAAATGAAACAGGTTTTAAATCGGCCGTTGATACCCTTGGAAGAGGGAATTTTACGGTTAATTGAAAACAATGATGGAAGGATAAAAGAATGAATCAGGGTGAACCAATAAAGATCGTTTTCCTTTATGCCGAGGTCGTGGGCTACGTTGTTGGCATGCTCAAAGCGTTGATGCGATGTGATAGGCGGCTGGAGATCGATGTGGTTTACTTCGATAAAAAGCATGTGAACAGCAACCAGTTCGTAATCAATGGAATCGAATCCATCAAATTTCATGCACGCTCTTCGTTGACGAATGCTCAGATCGTGGAACTGCTTCAGGAGATAAAACCTGATATTATTGTTGTCTCTGGTTGGTGGGATAAAGGGTATCTACATGCAATTCGTCGATATAGGTCGGAAGGTGGTCTTGTACAGGTTGTATGTGGAATTGATGACCAGTGGAAAGGAACAATACGGCAATATATAGGAATAATATACTTCCAATTGTTTTATTCAAAACTATTCGATTTCATGTGGGTTACAGGAAAACCACAATACCACTTTGCCCAACGCTTTGGGTACGGGAACGAGCGAATTATTACCAATCTATATTCTGCGGACAACGAGGTCTTTCATATAAAAGCCTCTTTCTCCAAACGATTTGTATTTGTTGGCCGTTTTGATCCCATCAAAGCCCTTGACCAATTAATCGATGCCTATCTTTCATTGCCGGAAGATGTGCAGAGCAAATGGCCACTAGTTTTGATAGGTGATGGCCAACTTAGACAATATATAGAAAATAAGAAAAATAATAATATAGTTCTTAAGCCATTCTTACAACCTGGGGACTTGATGAAAGAGTTGATGCAAGGCGGCGTCTCTTGTCTTGCAAGTCACAGTGAACAGTGGGGCGTGGCAATTCATGAAATGGCGATTTTGGGGTATCCCTTTGTGTTGAGCTCCGCTTGTGGTGCCGCAACTGAGTTCTTGATTAGTGGTTATAATGGTTTTATGTTCAGACGTAGTCATACATCTTCTCTCCGAGACGCATTACTCAAGATCACAATGTTGAGCGATGAAGAGTTGAAATTGTTTTCGCAAAGAAGCCACGCCATGGGGCAACGGATTACTTCAGAACATACCGCCTACTCTCTTCTTTCGGTAATTCCGCTTTCTAAAATATGATCCCATGATATAACCACTTATGTCGCTGTCCAGCTTTACCAGACCATATCTCCGATAATATACTAATGGAGCTATAGACTCTCTTGAGGGTGTTCAGAAGTTGTGGTAATTAAATATTTTTTATAAAATAGAGAATCGAAATGGGACATATTGTGAGATTGGCTGCGGTGCGGGCAGTGTATGGTTCATTTAAAGCAGCAAGGATGCAGGGTTTAGCAAATGAAAATAGTTAATGTAATCCAGGGTACAGATCTTGGTGGGATGGAACAGGCGTCCTTACGGCTGATGATTGGCCTTCAAGGTAATGGTCATTCTTGTGAGGTTATCTCATTAAATCCTATTGGCGAACTTGGCCCACTACTGAAAGAGCATAATATCCCTGCCACTGGATTGCCATATCTCGGCAAGGGGGGCTGGCGGAGTTTTTTTCTTGTCCGGCATACTTTACGTAATGTCAATGCAGATTGCTTATTAATGACAGGTCACCATCTACTTACCATGTTGGCGCTTGGAGATATGTGCCAAGGAAGGCGACTTCTGGCTGTCCATTTTCATCACAAGGGGGTGAAGCCAGCCTGGCAGTGGCGGCTTATCTATCATATGGCCTTTAGCCGCTTCAATGCAATTACCTTTCCTTCTGATTTTGTGCGCAACGAAGCTGAGGAATTGTATCCACCGATAAAGTCCTTATCTCATACTGTTTATAATCCACTAACAGTACAGTACATACCAACGAATGAGCAACGCCATCAGGCAAGGCTAGCTCTCGGGTTGAAAATAGATGTGCCTTTGATCGGAAATGCAGGTTGGCTGATCCCTCGCAAACGATTTGACATTTTTCTTCGCACTGCCCAGTTGATTTTGCGCCGGATTCCCAATGCATTGTTTCTAATAGCCGGTGACGGAGAAGAACGGGCACGACTGGAAGCACTTGCAAGAAATCTTGGTATCACTGAGCAGGTTAAGTGGCTGGGTTGGCAGCAAGATTTGACACAATTCTACCAATGTCTAGATCTGATGCTGTTTAATTCCGATTGGGATGCGTTGGCTACCACTCCTTTGGAAGGTGTTAGCCGGGGTATTCCTTTGGTAGCATCAAATCTGCAGGGAGGCCTCAAGGAGATATTGAACACAGAGGAATACGGCTTTCTGATATCAAAACATGATATTGAAGCTCTTGCCGAAAAGGCTATATACTTCTTGCAGAACCCCCATGAGGCACGGAAGGTCTCACAGGCCGGAAAGGAACGAGTGGAACAAGTTTCAAATTCAAAAAAGATTGTGGAGGAAATTGAAAGTCTTCTGACAAGAGCTAGTATATGAAAAATTAACAATAGTAGGAAATGATGACAATGGAGGAGAATACCAGCTTGACCGATCAGTGCCGTATAACAGTTCGCCTATATGAGTCCTCTGACGATCTGAGTACATAGATGATTAAAATCATGGCAATATATAATGTCTGTGTATACGGGCGGATGAATTCCAGCCCAAAAAGCTTGGCATTTCACGTCTCGATATAGGTTTTGTGAGGTCTGATGATTTTATGGAAGGTGCCTCGTACTGTAAATAGCATTTAAATATGTAGAAATTTGTTGTCATTATTCAGATAGATAAAGGCGTGAATATGAAAAAGACGAAATATCCAAAGTTTTTTTACTCAGAGTATCTTGAAGAGTCAATGACATCTGCTCACGTAGTCACAGATGTTGTACTAAGGCATATACCACAACCTTCAACAGTAATTGACGTCGGTTGCGGAATTGGGACGTGGTTAAAGATATGGCAGGACAAGGGGTCTGAGATCCATGGTATCGATGGGGATTATGTGGACCGCTCGCAAATGCTAATAGACCCGAATGATTTTACACCCATGAATCTCTCTTATCCAGTTCGTATAGATAGGACGTTTGATCTAGCTGAATCACTGGAGGTTGCAGAGCATTTATCAAAAGATCATGCCGATGCCTTTGTCGAGTTTCTTTGTTCGTTGTCATCTGTAGTTTTGTTTGGAGCGGCTATTCCCTACCAAGGTGGGACAAATCACGTCAATGAACAATGGCCGGAATATTGGGCCGAGAAATTCCACAAGAATGACTTTGCATGTATTGACATTATCCGCAATTCAGTTTGGAGCAATGAGAAGTGTGCGTATTACTATGCTCAGAATACTTTTTTGTATGTTAGATATGACATATTGGAGCAATATCAATCTCTCAAAGATGCTGCCGCACATACAGATATTACATCATTGTCCCGTGTACATCCGCGCAAATGGATTGAAGTTCATGAGGGAGTTACGAGTCTAGAGGATTTGGTTAAGAAGCTTCCTTTAAGTCTTTCAAATTTCTTTGTTCGTCTGTTTAGAAAGATTAGAATATTAACAGAGCAGTGAAGATACTTTTTATTGCACCATTGCCTCCACCAGTAACAGGGCACTCCCTGGCGACTAAAATATTACTTGAAAACCTGAATAAATATCATCAAGTTGATGTAATTGATCTCTGTAAACGAAGTTTTAAACAAGGGGCCGATTCTGCTAAGAGGATATTTCAAGTACTCAGAATCCTAAAAAAAATATGGCAAAAGCAAAAGGATGCAGACGTTATATACTTTACAATATCTGAGTCACTGGCAGGGAATATTAAAGATCTATTCGTTTATCTAATCTGCAGCAAAAAACTTCATAAAATGGTTATTCACTTGCATGGTGGCAGCATTAGAGAATTACTATTTGATACAAATAGATTGATCTTCTTGGCAAACAAATATTTTATTAGACGTTTGGGCGGTGCAATCGTTTTGGGTCAGTCCCACGTGAGCATTTTCTCAGATATTATTGAGAAAAGGAGAGTACAGGTTGTACCTAATTTTGCTGAAAATTATTTATTTGTAAGTGAAGAGGATATAAGGGCTAAGTTTGATAATACCAATCCAATAAGAATATTATTTTTGAGCAATTTAATTGAGGGCAAAGGGCACAATTATCTTGTGGATGCTTTTGAGATGCTAGATGATTATTATAAAGTGAAGGTGAGAATTGATTTTGCTGGGGGCTTTGAGTCAAATATTCAAGAAAAGGAATTCCTGAGTAGAGTCGAAAGAAATCTATCGCTACAATATCATGGTATTGTTGGAGGGTTAGATAAAAGAAATCTTTTTAAACATGCACATGTACTTTGCCTTCCAACGAGTTTGAATGAGGGACAACCCATTTCAATATTAGAGGCATATGCATCAGGTTGTGCAGTAATAACAACTGATCAAGGAGGCATACGAGATATCTTTAGGGATAAAACTAATGGTTTTCTCATTCAGAAAAAGTCTGCATATTCAATAAAATCAGTGATTGAAAAAATTATACAAGATCCCGAGGGCCTATTTTCAATGGCCATGTTCAACAGAAAGCTTGCTAATAAAAGATATAGGACTTCTCATTATAATGGCGCATTGCTAAAGATCATTGAGAGCTTGGCATAGTGTTAATAATCTCGCCTCGAAGGTTTATGTAATTAGGAGATATATGACCATGCAGTCAAAGTATCAAATATGCACAAACTGTATCATGGATACTAGCGACCCCAATATAACTTTTGATGAACTGGGTTGGTGCGATTATTGCCGCAATTACTACAAAAATATTCTACCCAACTGGCATCCCAATGGGAAAGGCGAAAGGATGCTGGCCCCTCTCATCGAGAAGATCAAAAAGGATGGTAAAGGGCGCGATCATGATTGCTTAATTGGTCTCAGTGGTGGCGTTGACAGTTCATATGTAACATATTTGGCAAGGGAAAAATTTGGCCTCAGACCAATGCTTTTCCATGTGGACGCCGGTTGGAATTCACAGGAAGCGGTAAATAATATTGAACGGTTAGTTGATGGTCTGGGCTTGGATCTGTATACAGAGGTTATTGATTGGCTCGAGATGAAGGACCTGCAGTTAGCCTTTTTCAAAGCACAAGTTCCTCATATCGACACACCACAGGATCACGCTTTTTTTGCAGGACTTTATAACTTTGCGGCAAAAAATGGATTTAAGTATGTTTTAACTGGTGCAAACTATTCCACTGAATGCGTACGTGAACCGCTTGAGTGGCATTACCACGCCTCTGATTTGCGGCAAATAAAAGACATTCATCACCGATTTGGTCAGCGTCCTTTAAAGAGTTTTCCAAAGGCGGATATTTTCAAGTTCAAAATATACTATCGATTTGTAAAGGGTGTAAGGGTCGTAAAACCCTTAGATTATGTACCCTATATTAAAGACAAAGCCATGCAGGAATTGGCAGATCGTTTCGGTTGGCAGACCTATCCTTACAAACATTATGAGTCAAGGTTTACAAGGTTTTATGAAGGATACTGGCTGCCCAAGAAATTTGGTTATGACAAGCACCGTGCGCACTTTTCCAGTTTAATATTAACCAAGCAGATGACAAGGGCGGAGGCGTTAGATCTCATTACTCATCCTGCATATGAAAAAGAAACGATAGCACAGGATTTCGAGTACATAGCAAGAAAATTGGATTTAACAGTTTCTGAACTACAAAAAATAATGGATGGTCAGAATAAGACTTATCGCGATTATAAAAACAACATGGCATTGATAAATGTTGCCACGCAAATTTTAAGAACTCTCGGAATACAAAAGACAATAATAAGATGATAGCAATTATAGATTATGGTTTGGGAAATGTGAAGGCATTTGCCAATGTGTATTATCGTCTCAATATACCGGCAATGGTTGTTAAACAGCCAAATGTCTTGAAAGCCGCGAACAAATTAATCCTACCAGGAGTTGGTTCCTTTGATCATGCAATGCAGCTGCTTGATAATTCTGGCTTGAGGCAGGTTCTTGATGAGATGGTTCTTCATCATCATGTACCCATATTAGGCGTCTGTGTGGGGATGCAACTACTAGCAGGCAGAAGCGAGGAAGGTGCTTTGCCGGGATTAGGATGGATTGATGGTGAAGTTAAGAAAATGAATCCATCCTTATTAAGGCATAGCACACATTTACCCCATATGGGCTGGAATGATGTAACATTGACTAAAAATAGTAAGTTGTTTGATGGACTTGAAAAAAAAGCATGCTTTTATTTCTTGCATTCCTATTATTTTGACGTTCACCATGACGATGATGTTATTGCGGTAACCGATTACGGCGGGCTCTTTACTTGTGGAATTAATTCTGGAAATATTTTCGGTGTTCAATTTCACCCGGAAAAAAGCCATCAATATGGCGTTCAGTTACTGAAGAATTTTGCGGAGCTGTAGATATGCTACGACCTCGCATAATACCTTGTTTATTAGTTAAGGATAAAGGTCTCGTAAAGACCGTTAAATTCGATAAGCCCAAATATGTGGGTGACCCTATCAATGCAGTGCGTATATTTAATGAAAAAGAAGTTGATGAGCTCATGGTCGTGGACATTGATGCTACATGGCATAACGCATCGCCGGACTTCAAAATGATTGAGAATCTGGCCGCTGAATGCCGAATGCCCCTGTGCTATGGCGGCGGTATAAAAACTATTGAACAGGCACAAAAAATTATCGGCTTGGGAGTTGAGAAAGTGGCAATAAGTTCTGCTGCCGTGGCAAATCCGGAGTTGGTTTCTCATATTGCAAAACGAATCGGCAGTCAGAGCGTTGCTGTAGTTGTAGATGCTAAGAGAAAATTAATAGGCGGAAACTACGAAGTATGCACACATAATGGGAAAAAGAAGACAGGCAAATGTCCAATAACATTTGCCAAGCAGGTCGAAGAAGTTGGCGCCGGCGAGATAATACTGAATTGTATAGATAATGATGGTATTATGAAAGGGTATGATTTTACTCTGGTTGACAAACTTCGTGGGGCAATAAATGTACCATTAACAGTACTTGGTGGTGCTGGGTCTCTCCAGGATATAGGCAGTCTGATTAAGAAGTATGGAACCATTGGTGCTGCTGCGGGCAGCTTATTTGTTTTTAAAGGCGCATATAGAGCAGTGTTAATAAATTATCCCAACAGGTCAGAGAAAAAAGCCCTCATGGAGAAGAACTATTGCTTATCGTGATCTCTTGGTGCGGCAATGAGACCGTCGTGGACCTGAATTCACTCCTTTGGGCAGCTCAATGCTAGAAGGAGATCCAATGGCGGTAGTCGCTCCTGAATATACTCAGAGGGCTTTAATACATGAACAATAAGGTTTAATTATGTTCAAAAACAAGATCCTCTTAATCACCGGTGGTACAGGCACCTTCGGCAATGCCGTTCTGAGGCGATTCCTCCACACGGATATTCACGAAATAAGAGTTTTCAGCCGGGACGAGAAGAAGCAGGAGGACTTGCGCATTGCTTTGGCCAGTCCCAAGGTTAAATTCTTTATTGGCGACGTCCGAAACCAAGATAGCATTCTGCCAGCCATGCAGGATGTGGACTATGTGTTTCATGCTGCAGCGCTCAAGCAAGTGCCTTCGTGTGAATTTTTCCCGATAGAGGCTATTCGCACAAACGACCTGGGCGCAGAAAATGTAATGAACACGGCTATGGCCTGCGGTGTGAAAAGCCTGATCGTGCTGAGCACCGATAAGGCTGTCTATCCCATTAATGCCATGGGCATGTCCAAGGCCTTGATGGAGAAATTGATGGTCGCCAAGGCTCGTATGTATGGAAATAAACGTACGATATTCTGCGGCACGCGATATGGCAATGTCATGGCCTCCAGAGGGTCGGTGATTCCCCTTTTTCTGAGCCAGATTCAGGAAGGCATCCCTTTGACCGTGACTGACCCGAATATGACGCGTTTTATGATGACGATTGATGATGCGGTGGATCTGGTTCTCTATGCATTCCTGAATGGAAATCCGGGCGATATCTTTGTACAGAAGGCGCCGGCAGCGACGATATCTGTATTAGCAGAAGCGATGCTGAGACTCTTCCATGCCAAGAACGATATACGCATTATCGGTACACGCCACGGGGAGAAGCTATACGAAACGCTTCTTAATCGAGAAGAAATGTCCAAAGCTGAAGATATGGGGAATTATTTCCGTGTCCCCGCCGATGTCCGCGATCTAAATTATGCCTGTTACTTCGTCGAAGGTCAGGAAGAGATTTCTTTGAAAGATGATTATAATTCTCACAACACCAAACGACTTGATGTCGAAGGCATGATGAGCTTGCTTCTCAAACTGGAAATAATTCAGCGTGCTCTAAAAGGGGAGAAACTGGAAAGGTGATGTGCTACAAACAGAAGTACGAGTAACGATGGATTAGAGAGCATATTAAGATGAAACTATTGGTTACAGGCTCATCCGGGTTTATTGGGAGAAATCTGGTTGTCGTGCTCAAGCGGCAATCCGACGTTGAGATAGTCGAATACGATCTGGGTGCACCCGAATCTCTTTTAGATGAAGGGCTGGCAACAGCCGATGTAATTTTTCACCTGGCCGGTATCAACCGTCCGGATAA
This sequence comes from Syntrophaceae bacterium UBA6087, assembly GCA_002448235.1. Taxonomy (GTDB): domain Bacteria; phylum Desulfobacterota; class Desulfomonilia; order UBA1062; family UBA1062; genus Phosphitivorax. Next base: position 343,861 of record DIXF01000005.1, on the reverse strand, counting down.
AGTGGAAGATTACGACTCCGGCAATGCCGGTTTTACCCAAGAGCTCTGTGAACGGTTGACGGAGCTTGACCGTAAGCCGACCATCATCTTTTCCTCTTCGATCCAGGCCACGTTGGATAATCCTTATGGAATAAGCAAGCGAAGGGCAGAAGAAGAATTATTGAAACTTTCTGAACAAACCGGCATTCGAATCGTCATTTTACGGATGAAGAATGTGTTCGGCAAATGGTGTCGTCCCAATTACAACTCTGCTGTCGCCACGTTCTGCCACAATATTGCGCGCAATCTTCCCATTACTGTTAATGATCCCTCCAGTGAAATAAATTTGGTCTATGTGGACGACGTATGTGCGGCTATGATGGAGGCTGCTGGTCTTTTGACGTCTCCACCGAAGCACTTTACTTCTTCATCTGAATCTGTTTATGCAGAAATTACTCCGGCTTTGAAAATAACCCTTGGCGCATTAGTCGATATAATTCATTCTTTCAAGGCAATTCGATCCTCTTTACATGCGCCTGCATTTAATGATCCTTTCATCTGCCGGCTGTATGCTACTTACTTGTCTTACCTTGAAGAACCTGATTTTTCATATGAACTTGATATAAAAACGGATAATAGAGGAAGTCTGGCGGAGTTTCTGAAGTCTGCATCGTTCGGCCAGATTTTTGTCTCCCGCACAAAACCAGGCATTACACGGGGAAACCATTATCATCACACAAAGACGGAGAAATTTCTTGTCGTCCAGGGAGAAGCTATCATCCGCTTTAGAGATATCAGGACAGAGGTAGGGGGACAGGAGGCAAAGGTAAACGGGCGTAGGTTGAACGTAATTGAATACCGAGTCAGCGGTGATAAGTTCCAAGTTGTGGACATACCACCCGGTTATACCCATTCAATCGAAAACGTCGGAGAATCGGAACTGGTGACGTTATTCTGGGCAAATCAGATCTTTGATCCGGAAGATCCGGACACTTACTATTGTGAGGTTCAATGATATGAAGGTGGCAACGATAATTGGTACAAGACCTGAGATCATTCGCCTATCTCGCGTCATTGCTGCATTGGATCGCTATGTCGAACATGTGATAGTCCATACAGGTCAAAATTACGATTTCGAGCTAAATCAGATACTTTTTGATGATCTTGAAATCCGCAAGCCGGATTATTTTTTGGAAGCTGCAGGGAAGAATGCCGCCGAAACGATCGGATTGGTTATCAGTCGTTCAGATGAAGTACTCGCCCAAATAAAGCCAGACGCTGTGTTAATCCTGGGCGACACCAACAGTTGTCTTGCGGCTATTTCCGCCAAGCGCAGGAAATTCCCGGTCTTCCATATGGAGGCGGGCAACCGTTGTTTCGATCAACGCGTGCCTGAGGAGATCAATCGAAAGATTGTTGACCATATAAGTGATATTAACATGCCCTACAGTACGATCAGCCGTGAGTATCTCCTCCGTGAGGGATTCCCGCCGGATCGTGTAATTAAAACGGGCAGCCCCATGTTTGAGGTTCTACATCACTATATGCCCAAAATTCAGAAATCGGTTATCAGAGGCCGGCTTGATCTGAAAGATAGGGGATACTTTGTGGTGAGCTGCCACCGGGAAGAAAATGTTGATGACGAGGATAATTTCCGGTCGCTGATAGAGCTACTCAATAGGCTGGCTGCTACTTATGGCAAGCGAGTTATCATGACAACCCATCCTCGAACGAGAAAGCGAATCGAACAGGAGAAAATCAGCCTGCCTTCACTGGTGGAATTGCACAAACCTTTTGGACTCAGTGATTATGTGAATCTCCAGATCAATGCCCATGCCGTGCTTTCTGACAGCGGCACGATAACCGAAGAATCATCAATTCTGAATTTCCCTGCTCTTAATATCAGGCAGGCTCATGAACGTCCAGAAGGCATGGAGGAAGGGGCGGTGACAATGGTTGGACTATCCTGGCCAAGGGTTAAGGATGCTCTTGCTATCATTGAGAAGCAGCCAAGGGGAGCTGACCGTTTATCGAAAATAGTTGAAGATTACAACGTTCCTAATGTTTCCGAGAAGGTTGTCAGAATCATAATGAGTTATACTGATTACGTGAATCGAGTCGTTTGGAGAAAGACATAAGGCTTTGATGCCTTTCCCATGCGGAGTTATGAGCTTTGTGAAGTTGATGGGAATAAGATTCTTGAGGGTTAAAGGATAAAAGTGGCTGAAATATTATTGTTATCTCTTGTTTTTCCACCAGACAATGTATCAACAGCGCAGATTATGGGTGAACTTGCTATTGATCTGGAAAAAAACGGGCATCATATGACTGTGATCACGACAATTCCACACTATAATCGAAATGAGGAATGCGAGAAACATCAGCCCTTGAGGCCAATGTGGGGCAGAATACTGTACCGGAGTAAATTCAATGGCATAACCGTATACCATACGTTTATGCCACCTAAAGGGCAAAATATACTGTGGCGGCTTCTGGCCTGGGCATTTTTCCACCTTATAAGTGTAATCGCAGGGCTGACGATAGTACCTCGCCCGTCCGTTATTTTTTCGCCCTCTCCGCCTCTGACAATCGGAATATGTTCTTGGTTGCTGGGCGTACTGCGTAGAGCACCATATATTTACAATGTTCAGGAAATATATCCAGATATTGCCATACGACTTGGCGCAATTAGAAATCGTAGGATCATCGATTTTCTGTATCGATTGGAAAAGTTTGTGTATTCCAAGTCATCGGCAGTAACCGTCATCGCACCACGGATGCGCGAGCAGCTCATAAAGAAAGGAATACCAATCGATAAAGTCCATGTCATTCCCAATTTTGTTGATGTAACGGATCTGGTGCCTTTGCCAAAAAATAATGACTTTAGCCGTAATTACAATATTCATAACAAATTCGTTATAAGTTATGCAGGGAACATGGGACCTGCACAGGGATTGGATACTTTTATCGATGTTGCCAAATCCTTGGGAGGAGAGACGGGAATCTGTTTTTTGATGATGGGTGATGGTACCCTCCGTGAGTCACTCCGAGAGAGAATCGATCAGTCTAATCTTCGCAATTTTATTTTTTTGCCTTATCAGCAATATTCTCTGATGGGTCAGGCATATGCCGCATCTGATGTTTGCTTGGTGCCCCAGGCAATCGAGACCGGTTTCGAAGCCATACCATCAAAAGTGTATCGTATCATGGCGTGTGCACGGCCTGTATTGGCTGTCACAGACCAGAATTCTGATCTGGCACGCTTGCTGTGTGACTCCTCATGCGGGGCTTCAGTGTTACCTGGATCGGCTGAAGCTTTGGCTGAGATGATTTTGCGAGCATATCACAACCAGCATGAATGGCAGAAGATGGGCATGTCAGGCCGAGAACACGTTGTTCTTCATTATTCCCGCGAGGCTGTGACCAATAAGTATGACGAGTTATTAAAAAGTATTATTTCTAGATCATGAAGGTTCTATAATTTGTTAGAAAAAACTATTCTTGTTACCGGTGCTAGCGGTGCTGTGGGGCCGTGTGTTGTCCAAGCACTGCACCAAGCAGGATATAAAATCCGCACATTCTCTATTGATACGCCTTCTAGGAGTATATTCCCTCAGGATATTGAAATTGTGACAGGCGATATTACTGATTATGGGGCGGTAAAATCTGCAATGCAAGGTGTAGACGCGGTCGTGCATATGGCTGCGCTCCTTCACATTGTCAACCCTTCGCCCGACTTGCATGATAAATATGAAAGGATAAACGTTGGAGGTACAGAAAAAGTAGTCGAGGCAGCAATGAAAGCAAATGTCTGTCGTGTCGTACTATTCAGTACGATAGCGGTGTATGGACAGTCACATGGGCAAGCATTAGAGGAGCAGTCACCAACAAATCCAGATACGTATTATGCAAAGACAAAACTTGCTGCTGAAAAGATTGTATTGAATACAAGAGATGACCATGGGAAACCTTTGGGCACAGTACTGCGTTTAGGAGCAATATATGGAGAGCGAGTTAAGGGTAATTATGAAAAGCTTCTTCAAGCTCTTGCAAAAGGTTGGTTCATTCCCATCGGTAACGGGAATAACCGGCGTACTCTAGTTTATGACAAAGATGTTTCTCAAGCTGCAGTCCTGGCCGTCTCTCATTCTTTAGCAGCAGGGAATGTGTATAATGTTTCAGACGGTCAGTTTCATACAATGAATGAGATAATATTCGCTATGTGCAATGCTCTAGGTAAGACAGTTCCACGATTTTCTCTCCCCTCCGTTTTGGTTCGTAAAATTGCAGGAATTGTTGAAGACGGTTCAAGAATGCTGGGTATACGCTCGCCGATTGGACGTTCTTCGATAGATAAATATACAGAAGACATTGCTGTAGAAAGCAAGCGGATACAGTCGCAGCTTGGATTTGTACCCAAATATGATTTGATTTCCGGATGGCAACAAGCTGTTGAGTATATGAGAAAGATGGGAGATTTGTGAGTGAAGCGTCTGTTTGATGTGGTATGTTCTTTTTTTCTGTTATGTTTATTTAGTTTCCCTATGCTTCTAATCGCTGTTTCAATAAAGCTTACGTCAAAAGGTCAAATCCTGTATTGGTCGGATAGGGTGGGACTCAATAATACTATCTTTAAAATGCCCAAGTTTCGGACAATGCGTAGTGATACCCCTATCGTTGCAACGCATCTTCTGGATAATCCAGACAAATATTATACACCAATTGGGCCTTTCTTGCGAAAATTCAGTTTGGATGAATTGCCACAACTATGGAGTGTTTTCAGAGGGCACATGAGCTTTGTTGGTCCTCGTCCTGCTTTATTTAACCAGGCGGATCTTATTGCATTGAGAACAGAGAAGGGTGTCCATAAGATTACACCCGGGATCACTGGATGGGCTCAGGTGAATGGTCGGGATGACCTCCCTATCCCAATAAAAGTCGAGTACGATGCATATTATCTAGAAAACAAATCATTTCTCCTGAACTTAAAAATTTTGGCATTTACCTTTTACAAGGTTATTAAAAAGGAAGGCGTAAGGCATTGAGATATCTCTTCAGAGCATAGTTGCTTGATGAATCCAAAAAACCCTGAGATGGGGATATTTTTGATTCATGTTTTGATTTGATATTTTGTACGAAACTTTATATTAGTTTATTCATGAAGATTGATCTGATACCCTGATGGAGAGTTTAATGAGAATATTTTTCCGCAAGAATTTTTGGGTAATGTTGCTTTGCGATATAATATTACTTTGCGTCTGTTATTTCAGTTCATATTGGCTGCGGTACGAGGGACGGTTAGCCCCTCAAGACATAACGCTATTTGCAAAGACACTCGCACCGCTACTCCTCTGCAAGATCATCTGCTTCTTTCTATTCGATCTTTACCGGGGAATGTGGAGATATACAGGTGTACTGGACCTCTATAATGTCATTAAAAGTTCGCTTGCAGGATCGCTACTATTTGTTGTTTTCCTGTCAATGTTTTATCACTTCAATGGTATATCCCGCGCAATCATTATTTCTGATATGATTTTCACTGTCGTTGCCATTGGGGGTGTACGTTTGTTCGTTCGCCTGTATTACCAGAAAAGTCCAGATTTCATGGATGAAATACTGTTCTGGCGTAATGAGAAGTTGACCAGCAAAAAAGTTTTGGTAATAGGTACGGGTCCACTTGCAGAACAGCTTTTTAGAGAGTTTCATGGAGGGCATGAACAATCCTTCCGCATAATTGGCTTTATTGAGGAGAAATATGCTTACCGGGGAATGAAAATTCACGGCATACCGATCTTAGGGTCTCTCGAAGATATGCCCCACATTCTCAATCAATACCATATAGATGATATCCTTATTGCAAGTCATGAATTCAAGGCCGGGAAGATAAAGACTCTGGTTGAGTTGTGCGCAGGTCTCGGAGTAAGGGTTAAAGTCATTCCATCACTTACTGAGAGAATAAATGGAGTTGTTGTTGATCACCTGCGGGATATCAGAATAGAAGATCTTCTTGAACGAGAACCTGTTTGCCTTGACATGGATAAAGTTTCAAAAGATCTCAAGGGAAAAGATGTATTGGTGACAGGTGCCGGAGGGTCAATAGGTTCCGAGCTTGCCAGGCAGATTATGGGGTTCCGACCCCGAAGACTTATACTGCTTGATAATGCAGAGACACCGCTTTACACAATAGAAATGGAACTGAATAAAATTCTGACAGATATAGAAATCATACCTTGTATTGGAGACATCAGAAATTCGAAGGGCCTTGATTCAATATTTAAAAAATACCAACCCCAGATTGTGTTCCATGCAGCCGCGTATAAGCACGTACCTATGATGGAGCTAGCTCCACTTGATTCTATTAACACAAATATTCTTGGAACATTTAAGCTCGCCTCTGTTGCATGTAAGTATAAGGTAGAGAAATTCGTTATGATATCAACTGATAAAGCAGTTCGTCCAACCTCTGTCATGGGTGCAACCAAAAGAGTGGCAGAGATGGTAATTCAGTCAATGAACGGGAACGGAACCCGATTTGTCATCGTGAGGTTTGGTAATGTTCTTGGTAGTAATGGCAGTGTGGTACCGTTATTTGAAAAGCAGATATCAGCAGGTGGCCCTATAACGGTTACACACCCTGAAGTTACCAGGTACTTTATGACAATTCCTGAGGCAGTAATGCTCGTTCTTCAGGCAGGTGCGGTTGGAAAAGGAGGTGAGCTCTTCCTTCTTGATATGGGGGAGCCTGTTAAAATAGTTGATCTGGCTGAAAATATGATTCGTCTTGCCGGACTTATTCCGGGGAGAGACATTAAAATCGATTATATCGGGCTTAGGCCGGGTGAGAAACTTCATGAGCAGCTTCTCATAGCCGGAGAGAACGTCATTAATACAGAGAATGATAAAATAAAAATATGCAATCATGATAATAATGTTGATGAGCAAAAACTCTTTAGGGCTATAGAGAATTTTGATCTCCTGGTTACGAGCTCATACGATCATGAAGCCGGATTATCCATCATTCGGTCTCTAGTGCCAGCCTATAATGATTCAATTAGTCAAAAGTTGACTTTGATTAATCTGCCAAATGTTTCCAGTCAAGATAACCCTAAATTCTCATATGATGCCTAGTTGAGATGCTGGACTAACTGAACATATTAAGTGCTTTGATGATACATATATCTGTTATAATAGTGTTATTGAACAAGAATAATATATATAAATTAATAATTTTATGAGGTAAGGGCAGAGATGGTAACTAATGAAATTGAAGTAAATGAAGGAGAAATTAATGTTTACGAATTGTACCTTGTCATTAAAAAAAGGAGGCCTATAGTACTTGCTTGTATTATTCTTTCATCATTAATAGCAGTTGCTTACATATTGATATCCCCAAACTCATATAAGGTTTCCAATGTCGTCGTGATTGACCCTACTGCAAGCTTTGGAGTTGATGAGTTTAATGTATTTCTTGCGGACAGAGATATCCTGCAACTGCTTAAATTACAGAAATTAGATCTGGATAATAGTTTTTTAGATAAGGTCCTGGAGGTTAAAATATCACCTTTTAAAAAAAATGCACGTGCACTTCAAATAGATGTAACAGCGTTGGATAAAGAGACTGGGGCTCGTCTCATTAAGCTCATGCCCCATTATTTACAGACCAGGCCTTTTATTATGAACAAAATCGGTGAACAGAAAAAAATACTACAGGAAAATATTAACGACCTTGATGAGTTCAAGAAAAATCCCATAAAGCAACTCAATGGCTCTGGAAATATGTTTTTAATTGGCTCTGAGATTTATTCCCTTCACGAGCGATATAATCAATATTGCAGCACTTTGGAAAAGCACAAAAACTTACAGCTCGTAACTCTTGCTGGAGATACGCCTCTACCAACAAAGCCAAATAAACCCAAAAAGCTCATGGTAACTCTTATTGGTGTATTCATGGGGCTATTCATTGGAGTATGTATTGCCCTTATTATGGAATGGCATAGTTTTAATCACAAATGATGCCAAGGTTCGATAATGTTATCAAGTGAGAGAATCAGTATATAGCCATTGTTGGAAGACTAGGGTGTATGTGCAAGCCCTAGTGTCGATATTTGGAATATCTTACGTACTGGTACAACAGTGACTTCCAACCCACATTTTTTAAAAGAGTACATCTTCCCATTGTTGATGATCTCCGGAGTCCTTTCTGGTGTTAATTATACTATCATCTCGGGCAGAGTACCTCTAAAGCTAAGTGTTGGAGATTTTGCAATAGCTTTTCTTGTTTTTCTCTATACATTCATAGTGCGCAAAAAAATTTACTATGCGATTCGGGGAAACAGTTCTCTTTTTATGCTGGGGCTCTTGTTCATCACGTTGAGCCTGGTAACAAGCATTTTATACAATGATCTTTGGCTTGTTTCTATCAAGTTCTGTATTAAAATATGTCTTCTTTTTTCCGTCCTTGTATATATGTATCAGGTATCAATTGTTACAAAAAATACCTTGGCTGCTTTGTGTTTTATAGTTATCTTTTTAAATATTATCGGGCTGGTTGAATTTTTTGCCCCGGAAAGATTGAAGGGCTTCCTTCTTCTTCTAAAAGATCAAGAAAATTTAGTAATGCTTAAGCATACACGTGTCGGCTCACTTTTAATTAATCCCAACATCTTTGGTGTTTTTAATGCAATGATAATCCTTGTTATAATGCATCTGTGTTACGGGGGAAGGGTTTATATTAACAACTATCTCTATGGAAGTACTCTCCTATGCAGTGCAGTAGGAGTTATCTTGTCGGGAAGCATGAATGCAGGTTTAACGCTCTTCATTGGAATAATTATTTTGTTATATGTAACAGCAAGCGAGAATAAGGTTGCTTTCAAAAAGATCCTTTTGGGGTGCGTAGTGCTATCGATGCTTGTTTTCGGCGCTATAAAGCATAACGGTTCCTTTGCATCTAGTGTTGGCAGAGATTTTCCGTTTGCCACCAAGGTGTACACAAAACAGCCAATCAATATCACAGATCTTATTCCAACATTTCATTCCCATGAAAGAGTTGTAATTTGGAAAGAAGGTTTTCAACAGTTTAAAGAACATCCCATCTTTGGAGTAGGTGCAAACCAGTTCGTCTTTCGCAATAGGGTTATGCCAGGTTTTCACATGCATAATATTTTTGGTGAGATTTTGGTCAATCATGGCCTAACCGGATTCTCAATATTTATTGTGCTCATTGGAATATGGTTCTTGCATGCGAAATCTCTGTGGCAAGTTGGTCTTGTAATAACTATACTTATTTCCCACATGTTAGATTGTTTCGTCACTCACAGTATTGTATGGGTCATATTTGTGCCCTGGCTTATTGTTATCACTACGAAAAATACTGATGAAATGTTTGTATCTGCACAATCGAATCCTGTAACAGATAACAGTTAATTATACCAAAAGAGTGATGGTGAGCATGGAGCATCTTTCGGAGTGTAACCTTTGCAAAGCAAAATATTTTGAAACCCTTGACCCGATAAATAATATTTGCAGATGTACATCATGTGGGTATGTATTTGATAATCCACGGCCAAACATTGAAGAGTTAATAAACTTTTATTCAAAGCCTACAAAATATGATGAGTGGTTGAAAGAAGAGGCAGCAAGAGACTCCCTCTGGAAAAGACGATTGAGAAAAATGCGGAATACTAAACAGGGAGGATCCTTGTTGGATGTAGGCACTGGAATTGGCCAGTTCCTGTTTCACGCCAAGGCATATTTTGACGAAATAGTGGGTACTGAAGTATCGGAAAGTGCAATACATATTGCACGAGAAAAATATGGTGTTGAGGTAATAGCGGGGGAAATCGAGACAATCGAAATAAATAAACGTTTCGATACCATAACGATGTTTCATGTTCTGGAACATGTCTATGCTCCTAGGGCTGTAATTGAAAAATGCAGATCCTTACTGGCAGATAATGGTTGCTTGGTAATAGCGGTACCCAATGAAGTTTTAAACTGGAAGACTCAATTCAAGATTTTCTTGAAAAAAATAGGAGTCAAGAGGTTCAGAAATGTTTCGCGATCAGGGCTGCCAAAGCTCACCTTGGATGGATCCTTAAGCGAAATTCATGTCTCACATTTTACTCCTGATGTATTGAGAAAAGCATTGGAGAAAACAGGATTTAAGGTCATAGAAGATTCTTTGGATCCCTACTTTGCAGCAAGGGGCTTGAGTTTGATTTTTCATTATATATCCTACTACCTGCATGGATTTTTATTTCTGGTAACTGGTAGAAATAGATATGATACGATTTGGATGGTAGCTCAAAAAACATATGATATTCATTCTTAATTATGCCCATAAGGGAAGTGAGCACTTTTACTCGATCGTTCAAGAAAGGTATGCCAATCAAATCCGTCCAATAGTTTTTCCTGGATTAAATAATATATCATCATAATAAATTGAATATTAAAAAGAATATATTCTATCAAGCCCTTGCCCAGATAGGCGGCAAGGGCTTGATGTTTTTTGTTTACATGCTGCTTGCAAGGATTCTCGGCCCTGCTCTGTATGGAACCTTTGGTTATACCCTTTCTTCCATCCAGATCATCAGCGGAGTCTTTTTTGATCTCGGCCTCTTTTTAATTGTCACGAAAGAGTTGTCCGTCGGCAATGATTCAATTTTCCGCCCTGTGTTATTACTTAAGGTGGGTGGTTGTATATTGGGGAGCATGCTCCTCTTCTTACTGATTCCCATTCTCCAATTCCCCCTTATATTGGCCATATCACTTGTCACCTGGGCCATTTTAAACTCGTTTACAGATTTCTACTTTTGCGTGTTCCGTGCAAAGAACAAGATGCATGGCGAAGCGATTACCATGATAAGCCAGAGAGTTTTCCTGCTTGGTATGCTGCTCCTCATTTATGCAGGTTATGTTCACAGTTCTCGATTCTCTGAGCTTTCTGTAAGTGGTGCGGCTTTCTGTTGCTCTGCCTTGCTTGGACTTGTAGTGGCCTTGTCCCTGACAAGGCTGATGTTCCCTTCTTTGGTACATCGTAAAGGGACGAGAACAGGCATGCATGAGGTGAAAGCCCTTGCACAAAAGGCGTTGCCCCTTGTAGGGGTTAGTTTTTTTGGCTTCATTTATTATAAAATCGATATCGTACTTTTAGGGATTCTTTCCACGAGCGAGCAAGTGGGATTTTACAATGCATCATACAGAATCGTTGAGGCGTCTTTATTGATCCCCATGATAATAAGTAATACCCTGTATCCCAGACTTTCACTCTCATGGTCCAATAATTTTGAAGGCTTCTGCAGAACACTCAAGAAGGCCGTTGCCGTCTTGCTATTGTTATCCGTGTTGGTTGTCGTCGGTATAGCGGCATTGTCCACCCCGATGGTAATTACCTTGTTCGGCAGGGAGTTTCAGCCATCAGCAGAGATACTCTGCGTGCTGGCAGGAACCGTCGTTATGGTGTATCCCGGTTATTTAATGGTCCAGTCTCTGGTGATATTGGGGAAACAAAAGGAATACTTATACGTTACCATAAGTGCCGCAGTTATTAACATAGTACTAAACTGTTTTCTTATTCCGGTGTGGCAGGCAAAAGGGGCAGCTGCAGCTACAATCATCACTGAGGCGTCCGTAACAGGGATAGCTGCCTTTATCATAATGCGTCACATTAAATCCAGGAGACAGGCTTGAGAATCGGCATCGATGCAAGGGTTATGTCTTTGAGGGCCGGCGGCATCGGAAGGTATACGCTGGAAATGGTCAAGTCCATGGCTGCACAGGCAAAGGCAAATAGTCATGAATTTATCCTGTATCCCGGGAAAGATACCGAGATCCTTGCACTGCCGGAAAACTGGAAATATTCGAAGAGAAAACTTACCTCCCGGGGAATCCTGCGTTCCCTGTTCTATTCTTATATAGCCGGGAAAGACCGGTTGGATGCATTTTACTCTGCGGATTATCTGGGGCCTGTTTTGCCTTTGCCATGCAAAACCGTAATCACAATACATGACCTTATCCCCATTGTTTATCCCGGGATAACACGCTTCCAGCACAGGCTTGTCGGCAACTATCTTTTACCCCATACCATGAGGAATGCTGCGGCGATTATATCCGTATCGATGGCAACGAAGAAAGATATCCTGAAGTATACTCGTGTCCCTGAAGACAAGGTAAAAGTCATATATGAGGGGAAAAATCCATCCTTTTATCCAAGAGCTCAGGATGACAGGTCTATCCATGATGTCCGTTCTCACTATGGAATAGGAGAAGACCGGTATCTCTTATCTCTTGGCGTATGGGACCCAAAAAAGAATGTAAGAAATATCATAAAAGCCTTTGCAGAAACGATCAGGAGGTTTGAAGGGAGGTGCATACTTGTCATAGCAGGGAGCACCGGAAAGAACAATTGGGCACTGGAGCAACTGATTAATGAATTGCATATACAGGATAAGGTTCTGTTTACCGGTTTCATACAGGATGAACACCTTCCTCTGTTAATGAGCGGTGCGCGGGCTTTCTGTTTTCCCTCCCTTTATGAAGGTTTTGGTCTGCCCGTGCTGGAGGCTATGGCCTGCGGCTGCCCGGTTATAACTTCAAATGTTTCATCTCTGCCGGAAGTCGCAGGTAATGCGGCCTTGCTTGTCGACCCCAACGACGTGGGACAGATTTCACAGGCGATGGAAAGGCTTCTGAAAGATGATGAACTGTATAACGATTTGAAAGCCAGGGGCATTTCCCAGGCAGAAAAATTTTCATGGAATCATTCGGCAGCAGAATTGCTCGAGTTGCTGGTATCGACAAACCAATGAAGATATCTCTGGTTATCGACTCCAGGGCCATAAAAAACTCCGGCATCGGGGTATATCTTCAGGAATTATTGCCGTATATCTTACGGACTGAGAGTTTCCAGGTATCCCTTTTAGGGAATAGACAGGCAATCGAAGAGGTTTATCGTGGGGATGAATTAAATAAAGCCACGATTATTGAATGCGGCGCCGGCATATACTCTTTACGCGAGCAGGCTGAATTCCCATTGAAAGTACCGCCATGCGATATATTCTGGTCTCCCCACTATAATGTTCCCCTACTTCCTGTCAGGGCAAAGCATCGCGTAGTTACCATCCACGACGTGTATCACCTGGCCTACATGCATACATTGAAACTTGTCGAGAAGATGTATGTCAGAATGGTCCTCCCCCTCGCTGCTGTCCTTTCTGAAAAAGTAATCACCGTTTCATCCTTTTCTAAAAGCGAGATCGTCAAATACACCGGCATCAGGTCTGAAAAGATAGAGGTCATTTATAATGGTGTGGATTATCTTAAATTTAATGATACAAAAGGAGTTAATACCCTAAATCTATCGGGCCGTTACCTGCTTTATGTCGGCAACGTCAAACCGCATAAGAATATCGTAGGGCTCATCAATGCCTTTGCCATATTCCACACATCCTTTCCCGACGTGAAATTGGTAATCGTCGGCAAGAAAGACAATTTCATTCATGGCATTCAGAACCTGGATGCATTCATAAAAAGCCTGGGAATCGATCGGCATATCGTGTTTACCGGATTCGTCGAGAGTGACGCTTTGTATAGCCTTTATAAAAATGCCCAGGTATTTGTATTCCCCTCCTTCTATGAGGGGTTCGGCCTTCCGCCTGTTGAGGCCATGGCGACAGGCGTTCCTGTGGTGGCTTCTCGGTCTGCATCCATTCCCGAGGTATGCGGTGATGCTGCCATCTATGTTGACCCCAACAATCCGCAGGATATCGCTCAGGGAATTATTAAGATTTTTCGTGATGATTCCTTCCGGAATGAGCTTATCGATAAGGGTTATGCCAGGGCACAGTGTTTTCCCTGGCAGGCATCCGCGGCGAAACATGTGAAGCTTTTTGAAGAATTGTATGGTAAATGATAACTTATTGAATGCTTGACCATTTTTGCATGATTGATATGTCACGGATTCCCAATACAAGATTAAGATAGAGATGATCGTTTGAGGATACACCATGAAGGTCGCGTTAATTCATGACTGGCTGACCGGTATGCGGGGAGGGGAGAAGTGTCTGGAGTGCTTCTGCGAAATTTTTCCGGAAGCTGATGTATACACATTGCTCCATACAAGGGGAAAATGCTCTCAGACTATTGAGGGCATGAAGATCATAACTTCCTTTGTCGATGGCATTCCCTGCAAGGACCGCTACTACCGTCATATGCTTCCCCTGTTCCCGTTTGCCATTGAACGGTTCATACTAAAAGATTATGACCTTGTTTTAAGCTCCAGCCACTGTGTCGCAAAGGGCATTATCCCGGGCCCCGATACGCTGCACATCTCATATGTGCATTCGCCCATGAGATATGTCTGGGATATGTACGATGAATATTTCGGGAAAGGCAGGGTAAATCCCATTATCGGCAAGGCTGTCTCATTTTTTGCGACATACCTGAGGGCGTGGGATGTGGTTTCCTCGGCCAGGGTCGATCATTTCATCGCCAATTCCAGTCATGTTAGCCGCCGGATTGAAAAGTACTACCGGAGAGAGGCTTCGGTGATAAACCCTCCGGTTGACCTCGACAGGTTCAGGATATCTGAAAAGATCGGAGACTATTATTTGATAGTATCCGCCTTTGTTTCCTATAAAAGGATCGACCTGGCTATAGAGGCATTCAATCAGTTGGGCCTGCGGCTGAAGATAGTGGGAACAGGCCCGGATGAAGCGATGCTCAAAAAACTGGCAGGTCCTACGATCGAGTTCCTCGGCTGGACGGATGATGATGCGTTGGCGGATTTGTATTCACGCTGCAAGGCCTTCATTTTCCCTGGAGAAGAAGACTTCGGCATCACTCCCCTGGAAGCGATGGCATCGGGACGGCCGGTCATCGCATATGCAAAAGGCGGCGCCCTTGAAACGGTACGGAGTCTTGAGCATGACAGACCCACAGGGCTCTTCTTTAAAGAACAATCCAAGGACGCTCTGGTCTCAGCCGTTGAGCAGTTTGAAAAGAATTTGGGATTATACAGCCCTGATGACATTCGCAGGCATGCTTCTTATTGGAAACGGAACAGATTCAAAGATGAGATGACCGGAGCCATTGAGGAGTTTTTCATGAACCGGAACAACAAAGGCAGGAGAGGGAATTCTGCGAATTAATGAATATGATAAAACGCGGGTATGAGTTCCTGAAGCAGGTCTTTTGTTCCTTTGCGCTCTGCTGCACGGATATCCTTGCCCTGGCGGTGAGCTTCTGGCTCGGGTACTATTTCAGGACATGGTTTTTTGTAGACGTGATCCCCATATTCCCGCCCATACAGCATCCGGTAGAAGTGTATTTAGGGATGTGGCCTCTTTTTTTGCTTTTGATCCTGATGTTCGCATATGGAGATCTCTATCCGTCCATAGGCATGAGCTTCTGGGAAGAATCGAAAAAAATTCTTAAAAGTACTATGGTTGCTTTTGCCGCTGTTGTTATTATGACCTTTATAACCAAAACCTCGGTAAATTTTTCGCGGACTGTTGTGGTTATGGCATTTTTAATTTCCATTGTGATGTTGCCCGCAATGCGAAAATCCATGCGGACTTTTCTCAGGATGATGGGCTTATGGGAGAAGGCTATTGTGCTTATAGGGACGGAAGCGGCAGCGAGGGAAGTATTGTGTAATCTGAAAAAACATCCCGACTGGGGTTACGTCCCGACAGGAGTGGTTCTTCAAAAAGGAGAGACTGCGCCTGAAGGGATAAGGGTAATAGGGTATGTCGAGAATATGAGAACCCTTTCTTTCAGAGTTGATGAAGTCATTGTTGCCATGCCCGATGTTTCAAGAAAAAAGCTGGTCAATATCGTCGAAAATGCCTCAAGATTTGCACCTGTCGTAAAGGTTGTCGCCGATCTCCATGGATTGGCATCCGTGGGGGTGAGGACGCACGACCTTGACGGAATGCTTCTCCTTGAGATGGAAGACAGGCTTGCCTTAAGGAAGAACAGGGTAATGAAGCGTGTATTTGACCTGGCATGCTCCGTTTTTTGCCTGGCTGTCCTATCTCCGGTTTTTGCCCTGGTGGCGTTTCTGGTGAAGCTTGATTCAAAGGGGCCGGTTTTTTTCGGGCACACCCGTGTGGGAAGGGGCGGAAAGGAATTCACATGTTTTAAATTCAGGACCATGGTCCCGGATGCTCAGCAGGTTCTCGAAGATCTCCTGGAGAATGATCCGGAGGCAAGATCCCAATGGCAAAAGGATTATAAGCTCAAAGACGATCCGAGAATTACTCGGGTTGGCAGGATCTTGAGAAAAACAAGCCTTGATGAGCTCCCTCAGCTCTGGAACGTTCTCAAGGGCGAGATGAGCTTGATCGGTCCACGGCCTATTGTTGCTGATGAAATAGAAATGTACGGCCAGAAGTCAAAGTATTTTTTCAAGGTAACTCCCGGCATTACCGGACTTTGGCAGGTTTCCGGAAGGAATGACGTTGATTATCATGAGAGGGTGCTGCTTGACGAGTACTATGCAAAGAACTGGTCTGTTTGGCTGGATATTGAGATCTTATTGCGAACCATCGGCGCGGTTGTGAAGAAACATGGGGCATATTGAGATTATTTCCATATGAAGACAAATATGTTAGTCCCGGGAATGACATTGCAGATTCAGAAAGTACATTCAATTTCTTCTGGTATGATGGTGTGGATCGCATCTGCAGCTGCATTCTTATCGATCATTCCCATATGGTTAAATTATGATATTATTTCACCGGATGGGGCTTTTCAGTATATACCGACTGCCCGCTTCTTCCTTGAAGGCAACTTTTTGGCAGGGCTCTCGCAGCCCCAGCCCTTTTTCCCCCTGTTGATCGCGGGTTTTTCCTGGGTCACGGGAATCAATCCCGAACTTTCCGGCAGGTTGCTTTCAGCGGGTGCATTCATTCTTGCTGCCCTGGGAATGCTTAAACTCACCGAGCTCATATTCCACGACAAATGGATAGCGCTTATAGCCGTGCTCTTTCTTATAACCAACCGTGAGCTTGCGGAAGACTCAGTTGATTGCCTGAAGGAATCTCTGCTTGTAGGGTGCATCCTTTGGGGAAACTATCTCGTTTTAAAAGGGATTGTAGTACCTGATAAACAGAGGGTTTTCATGTTCCTGGCCGGGATTCTGTTCCTGTTTGGAATGTTCATGCGCAGCACCGCGCTCATTTTTCTTGAGGCCTGGCTGATTATCTGGGTATTCGGTAAGAACGGCAGCAGACTGATGCGGACGTCTCTGCTGCTCATCCCGGCAGTAGGGTTTGCCCTTATGTGGTTTATCAATCCGGATTTGCCGTTTTATAAAAAGAGTTATAATCTGGGGCTGATACTCAACGATCCTCAATCAATGTATGGTATCCTGCAAGCGGCAGGCCTGACTGTGATCGATTTTTTCAGTACGGGCAACCCCCTGATCATATTGATAGGAGGCATCGGCCTCTTTTACCGCAAAAAGGATGTGTACTCCATCCATCTGTGCCTGGTCATGATAATCTTTCTGATGATTCTCTCGGCATGGGGATTTGTCTCGGGAAGATATCTCCTGGTTCTCATTGCCTGGATATATCCTCTTGCTGCATATACCACCATGAATATGGCCCGCTCTATGAACAGGTTTGGAAAGTTCGCATCTTTTCTGGTGATACTTACCGCATGTGCCTTCTGGATAGACAAAGCCTTAGAGACCCCGGATATCAATAAGATTGCGAGGAGAGATGCCGGGCTGTTCATACTGGAACATGCCGGACCCAACAGAGATGTAATTACAAATCGTGACCGGCTGGCCTTCTATGCCGAAGGAAAGTATATCCCTCTCGAAGAGGCCGCCGGTTTGAAAAAAAGCTCGAGCATATTTGCCATAGATACTGAAAAAACTGATGGGAAGTCTGAAAAGACAGAAATGGAACTCCTCGGGAAGAAGCCTGCACGGATCTTTGATACGATATATGTTTATCTTCCTGGGTCTTGACCAAATACCCACCCGATGATAGATGATTGAGCTGGATGATTGCTCTTTGATGAGGATGGCCTTGGAAGAGGCTGAAATTGCCGCATATGAGAATGAGGTGCCCGTGGGTGCCGTTCTCCTCATAGGCGACCGGGTGTATCGGGGACATAACCGGGTTATCCGTGACCATGACCCTACAGCGCATGCCGAGGTCGTGGTAATTCGAGAGGCTGCGAAAGAAGTCGGGAATTACCGGCTGACCGGCTCACGTCTCTACGTTACACTGGAACCCTGCATCATGTGCGTCGGGGCCATTGTGCAGGCACGTATCGGACGGCTTGTCTACGGAGCAAGAGACCCGAGGTACGGAGCGATCGAATCGATGTTGAAATTCTGTGATTTACATATTAATCATAAATTAGACATCTGCTCCGGCAGTATGGAAGAGCGGTCAAGCGCTCTTTTAAAGGATTTTTTCCAGGCGAGAAGATAAGGAGAGGTACCGAAGTGGTCGTAACGGGGCCGACTCGAAATCGGCTGTCCCCTTAACCGGGGACCGTGGGTTCGAATCCCACCCTCTCCGCCAGTATTCAGTGTGTTACGTCAGATAATCCTGCAGACCAACTGTCAAATATGATCCTTTTACTATTCCCATGCATAATCCTACACAAATAGAGGCCTATGCTTTTTAATTCGTTTATCTATATTTTTGTATTGCTGCCGGTTGCTGTGTCAGGATACTTCCTGCTCGGCCGCAACAAGCACATCCCGCTTTCCCGGTATCTGCTTGTTGCCTTTTCCCTGCTCTTCTACGGTTATGGGGGGTTGCATTATCTCCCGGTCCTGCTCTTTTCCGTTGGGATCAACTATTGTATAGGAGCGGGCATTCTGCGTTATGGGAATACGGTTGAAGCGGGGATTAAGAAGGGCCTGCTCACCTCCGGGATCGTTTTCAATATTCTTTTTCTCGGCGGATTCAAGTACTCGGATTTCTTTATTGCAAACATCAACGCCCTTGCGCACCCGGGGATGGCCCCGTTAGGGCTTATTATGCCTCTGGCGATAAGCTTCTACACATTCCAGCAGATAGCCTACCTTGTTGACTGTTACCGGGGAGATGCCCAAAAGAGCTCGTTTAGGGATTACTGCCTTTTTGTGACCTTTTTCCCGCAGCTGATAGCTGGACCGATCCTGCGTCAGCGGGAAATAATGCCCCAGTTCGACCACCCTGATCAATCCAGGGTGGATTATCGAAACCTCAGCCTCGGACTCACGATATTCTTCATAGGTCTGGCCAAGCGAGTGGTTATTGCCGATACCTTCGGCCTCTGGGCGGATGCAGGATTCGGCCCAGGAGCGTCCTATACCTTTGTCGAAGCGTGGATAACCTCATTGAGCTATACCTTTCAGATCTATTTCGACTTCAGCGGGTATACCGATATGGCTATCGGCTCGGCATACTTTTTTAATATCCGGCTCCCCTTCAATTTTGATTCTCCATATAGGGCACTTAACATACAGGATTTCTGGAGAAGGTGGCATATCACCCTGTCCAGATTCTTAAAAGACTACATCTACATACCTCTGGGCGGGAACCGGAAGGGTGAGGCCAGGATATACGGCAATCTTCTCATTACATTTCTCATCGGGGGGATATGGCACGGCGCCGGGTGGACATTCGTCCTGTGGGGGGCGCTGCACGGCCTTGCCTGTGTGATCTACCACATGTGGCACAAGTGGGGGGTGAGACTCCCGAAACTCCTTGCAGGGTTTATCACCTTCAATTTTATCAACATCGCATGGGTGTTCTTCCGGGCCGAGAGCATAGGGGACGCCCTCAATGTGCTCAAGGCAATGTTCGGGTTTACCGCCACTCTATCGGGCGGCATTCTGTTCGAGAATATCAGCGGGAAGCAGCAGAACTTCACCTGGCTGATTCTTGTTGTTTCATTGGTGACGATATTTTTTATGAACAATACCAACAGCATTCCGGAACGCTTTCAGCCCACGCGGTGGAGGCTTGCATACGGGGTGGCGATTATTCTGCTGGGGCTGTTATTTTTGAATTCGACGATGCCGAGGGAGTTTATCTATTTTGACTTTTAAGGCGTTTTTCACCCGAGCTCTTTTCCTTTCACTGGGCATTATCGTGCTTATGGTGTCGTTTAATATCTATATGAACGAGTACGGCCTCTTCGGAGATGTGAAAGGGAAAAGCATTAAAATCTACGGCGATGAGCGCACGTCAAAGTATCTGCTGTCTTTTAACTATATCCCGTCGAATTTTGACGGCCTGCTCATCGGATCTTCCGTTTCGGATAACATCGATCCAAAAGAGTTCGTCGGGCGTAGGATATACAATGCATCGATCAACGGGGCAGCTGTTGCCGAGTTAAAAATCCTTGTGGACAATGTTCTGGCAAAGGGTGATCTGAAGTGCGTCATTGTAAGCCTGTACCCGATTCTGACGGAAGGCGACGAAAAAAGAACCTCTCGCATGGTTTCACAAGAGTACTGGAGTTCTCTGGGGTCGATCGGCACCCTGGACTTTTATCGGACAAAAATCCTTATCCGCTATGGCGGTATGTATGATTATTTCAATGACTACGGACGTTATAATTATAACCTGAGGAAGGCCGGCAGGGATTCCATGGGACTCATACAGCAAAAGGCAGCCCGGATGGAACCAAATGAGGCCATAACCGTGAACGACAGGGCCTATAAAGAACTGGATGCCCTGTTGAAGACGCTCAGGGCAAAAGGAACAAAGATATTTGCCTACTACCACCCGATTCCCCAGGACTATTTTGTTCTCTATGAAAAGAGCTACCGATCGTATCAGAAAAGGATGAATGCCCTTTTCGATTCCACTGATGTCTTATGGGATTACAATACCGCAGAGTTTACCGATTTCAGGAAAGACTACACGAATTACTGTGACGACATCCACCTGAGCAGGAAGGGGATCGATACTGTTACCCGGCACATCAATACAAAGCTTTCATCACATCTATGAGTAGGTAAAAAGCTACTTTGTTTTCTTTGCAGGAATCTTATCGTCGACAATCCAGCCGTATTCGGTCACTTCAACCTTTTTCCTGGTTTCCACCCGTTTTACCGGCACTTCCTTCCGTGTAATCCTGTATATCCTTCCTTCTCCCGCATAGTGCTTCAAGGCTTCTTCCTCGCTCTGATAAATCTCTATTTTCTGGGTTCCGAAGAGCGAATCCTTGATTATGGCAAACTCTTCCGCCGTTCCGGGGAGGGCCCAGCCTAGGATGAGGAAAGCAATCAGGAAAAAAGTCTTCATACCATAACGCATTCTGTATAGTTGATTGACTTTTTTCTGCCGTCTGTCAAGGCCGGTTTTATTTACGGTTAAAAAACAATTTGTTAGGGATTGCGCAAGCCGGAGCAGGGGCTCGCTTTGAGATTTACATTGGATATGCTTTATGCTACTTCACTTCTTGCTTGTTCTTTGAAGAGATGCAACCGGAGGGAGATCTCGTTTCTCTCTATTGGTAAGTAAGGCGCGTATTCATTCATCTGCATCTGGAGAGATGTCCGAGTGGTCGAAGGAGCGCGATTGGAAATCGCGTGTACCGTCAAAAGCGGTACCGAGGGTTCGAATCCCTCTCTCTCCGCCATAAAAAAGGCCGTGCAAAGGGCCGTGTCTCATGCAATACAGCGCTGCGAACCCCGTCAGGTCCGGAAGGGAGCAGCGGTAAGCGGTACGTTGTATGTGTATGTCAGGCGCGGCCCTTTGTGCGGCCTTTTTTCTTGAATTATCACGTTATGAATACTAGGATGCTATCCCATGTATCAGGTAATCGCACGAAAATTCAGGCCCCAGAGGTTCGAGGACGTAATCGGCCAGGGGCATGTCACGGAGATATTGAAAAACGCCATCGACATGGACCGGCTTCCCCATGCCTTTATCTTTTCCGGCCCAAGGGGCGTGGGAAAGACCTCGGTTGCAAGGATCCTCGCCAAGGCGATCAACTGCGAAAAGGGATTGGCGAGCACGCCGTGCAATGCTTGCAGGGTTTGTGAAGATATTACCGCGTCACGGGCCGTAGACGTCTTCGAGATCGATGCCGCCTCCCATACCGGCGTGGACAACATCAGAGACCTGATCGAGAACTCGCGGTACGCACCGAGCACGGCGCGGTTCAAAACCTTCATTATCGACGAAGTCCACATGCTTTCCCGGAACGCTTTCAATGCCCTGCTGAAGACCCTTGAAGAGCCCCCTGAGCATGTCATATTCATCATGGCGACGACCGAGCTCGCAAAGGTCCCGGTTACCGTCCTTTCGAGGTGCCAGAGGTATGATTTCAGGCGCATCCCGGTTGAAGAAATAATAGCTCACCTGACATCGATCGCCTCACGCGAGAATATCCGAATCAACCCCGACGCCTTGATGATCATTGCTCTTCAGGCCGACGGCGGTATGCGGGATGCCCAGGGCATGCTCGAACATGTCGCTGCAACAGGGGCAGAGTTCATCGATGTGGAAACGGTCGATAACATGCTCGGCATGGTGGGCCGGGCAACCATGCACGATCTCCTGTCTTCCGTCCTGTCGAAAGATGTTCCGGCCGTGCTTGACGTGATAAGCAGAGTATATCAGTACGGGCAGGATCTCGGGCAGCTTTACCGGTCTTTAATGGAAAGCATGAGAAATATGATGGTGCTCAAGGCCGGCTACACCAATCTTGCCCTGCCCCAGGAAGAAAAATCCTTCCTTCTTGAAGCCATCAGAGATGTGGCGTTTGAGGAGCTTCACAGGATCTTAAGCGTGCTCATCCATTCGGAAGAAGACCTCAAATACACCAGTGTCCCCAAGGTCACACTGGAAACAATCCTCCTTCGCATTGTCGCCGCCCCTGACCTGAGCGATATGCAGAAGTTGATACAGGCACTTTCCGGGAAACAGGTGCCGGCTCAAGCAAGACAGACAGTGCAGATTCCCGCGGCCGAGAAAGTTAAGAAGCCTCTCTCGACCCTGCCCCATTCTTGGGAAGGCTTTGTTGCCTTCTTGAAAGACCACGATCACCCCCTCTATGCGATGCTTACCAGTACGAACCGGATGAGCGAGGAGGAAGACGCCGTAGTACTGGCGTGCCAGAGCTCTTTCATCGCGGAGCAGATAAAGAAGGCATTGCCGGAGATAAATAAAAAAGCGTTCACGTTCTTCCAGAAGGACTTCCGTATCCAGATCGAGATCATTGATTCTCAGGACCAGAATGCGAAAAGGCAGAGGCCATCCGAGGTTCGTGCCCAGGTGATGAAATCTCCGGTGGTCAAAGAGATCGTGGCGGAGTTTAACGGAGTGGTCAAGGATGTCAAACCCAACGAATGAGACACTGACCGCCCTGGAGGGTGTACGAGTCTCCCATGCAACCGACAGTGACGGCGGGACCGGAGTAACGGTCATCCTTTTCGACAGGCCCGCTATCGGCGCAGTGGACATCACCGGCATGGCCACCTCATCACGGCAGATCGACTCCCTCGATACGATGCATCCCGGTATAGCCGTCCATGCGGTATGCCTTGCAGGCGGGTCTGCGTTTGGCCTTGATACCGCCTCAGGCGTCACCAGGTTTCTCGAAGAGCAGGGGGTGGGGTTCGATCTTGTCGTGGCGCGGCTCCCTGTAGTGCCCACGGCGGTAATATTCGATCTGTCCTTTATGGACCCCTCTGCCCGTCCCGATGCATCGATGGCGTATAAGGCATGCGGCTACGCCTCTTCATCCCCTGTTGCTCAGGGGTGTGTCGGAGCAGGGACAGGTGCAACCGCCGGGAAGATCCGGGGCGTCACCTCCGCTACAAAGTCAGGGCTCGGATCGAGCATCGTGTACGGCAGCGATGGAGTCCGGGTGGGCGCCCTGGTTGTGGCAAATCCTTTCGGCGATATCCTCGATGAGCAGGGCAGGATCATTGCCGGCGCCCGGGAAGGGAACCGGTTTCTCAATTCTTTTGAAGCCATCTGCAAAGGAGAAGTAAGGACCAGGATGGGTGCTCCGGGCAATACGACCTTGTGCGTCCTGGTAACCGATGCCCGCCTCGACAAGGTCACGGCCTTGCAGATCGCCCGCATGGGCGGAAACGGCCTGGCCCGTCACATCTCTCCGTACAATACGCCCTTTGATGGGGATATGGTCTTCTGTCTGTCCATAGGGGACAAGGAAGCCAATCCGCTTCACCTGGGCGTGCTTGCTGCCCAGGCAGCCAAGGTTGCTCTGCTCAATGCAGCTCGCACCGCTCATTCCATGGGCGGGCTTCCGTCAGCGACAGATCTGCATGCATAAAGGATGTCTGATCGACATCGGGAAACTGATCCCAGTCCATTGCCGGACAATTATACATACGGTAAATCAGGATCAATGCTTGCTCATCGGTTGTTAAAACCGTTGACAAAAACCCCATACTTCAGTAGAAGAAGAGCCCGTGGCGGAGTAGCTCAGTAGGTCAGAGCATGCGGCTCATATCCGCAGTGTCGGGGGTTCAAGTCCCTCCTCCGCTACCATCTTTAGCTCATCTTTTCGAGGCGTTATCATTCGAAACTCCTCCTGAAACGGTGGTCCCTCGGTGGCCCCCCAGCAGCACCACTTCCCCCTTCTTTTTCCGGATCTCCGACACCACCTCGAAGGCGTCACTATTCTCCACCTGACAGTATCTTTCGAAGGCTTTGTTCGAGAGTCCGCTGGCGTTCTTCGCCCTGTCCGATCCCATCAGCTTTGCCGTCTCGCTGGCTGTGGTGTGCTTGGTGCCGGGGTAGAGGGGCACACCCTTCAGGTTCATGGCTTCACAGGCTTTCTGCCACGCAAGATAAAAGACATTCTCCCCGAAGATGATCCCGGTCTTGGTGGTCCCTCTCACCCGGCCGTGGTGCCTGAAGAAGGGTATTTCGGGAAGAGCGGGGAACAATTTTTGTAGCGATTTCCAGTGTCCAACATGATCCTCATGGAGCCGAATGTATTTAAACTTGTTCTTCTTTTTCGTGGGATTATAAATAGTAAGCCATCCCGCATCATCCATACTGTTTTCATTAAGCCTCCTGAGATCGTCAGGCCTGAGTGCCGTGTAGGTCGCCAGCAGATCACACCCGAACCAGATCTTGGGATTCTTCTCCCAGGTCATTTCCTTAACCTTTGCCAGGACCTGCTCTTGCACTTCCCAGGTGATGATCTTTCGGTATGCCAGCTCGTACTCGATATGCGGGAACGTGGGGAACTCGGCCAGGGTGAGCACATCCCCACGGGCGAGACACCATTTCCAGAAGTCATGGAGCCGGGAACAGTGGTTCGCCCGGGTCTTGTCCGACATGGAAGAGCCATCGTCGCACTTCAACCCGTACAGGTAGTCATCCAGCATCCCGCCAGAGATCTCCCGCATGTTCATGGCCCCGAAATGCTCCGCTGCCTTGTTGATGTCGTGACAGATTTTACCATAGGATTTCAGGCCCTTTTTGCGCTCAAGGTACTTCGGGGCCAGGGTGGCGAAGGACTTTGGTTTTTGGAAGCCGTAGTCCTCAATGTCGAACTTTTCCTCGCGCTCGTCCTTCTCAGTCCTGAGATGGTTCAGCCACTTGAATGCCATCCGGTAGGACGTGAACCGCTTCTTGTGCTTTCGCCCGAATTTGACATAGATCCTGTGAGCGTGAACCATCGGATGATCCGGGCAGGCAACGGCTCCCCGCTCCCCCTTGTGATTGTCACGCATCTTAGACCCGCAAACAGGACACGTCTCTTCCGAATAGATTCCTCCGGCCATACAACCCTCCTCCCCTCTGAACTGAGAAGAACGATTATAACTCTGCATGGTTCGGTGGGCAAGCATCTTCATGGACTCGCTAAAGTGATGATCCAAGTCTCCATCCTCCAGTGCTTTTAAAATGAAAAACCAATTTTTCCTCCCTTGCCCCTTTCACCCACAATTGAAGGGGAAGGGAGGAAACGACCGGAGAAGACCAGCCTGAAAGGCTACAACTTGGAGGTGGTTACAGGATGTGACCACCGGAGACACCTGAAGCGCTGCAAGCAGAATGACAACAGGTTTTAAGTTGGCGTGATGCTTTCCGAGCGAGCGGAGGGTGTCTGTTTTTGCTTGGGATTTTCTTTACATGCTGAAATGATTTCGAGCGGACGAGGCGTAAACGCCTCGTCCGCTCGGTACCTTGTTATTCTGCGTTTAGATATTCGCTGATATCGTTAAAACAAAAAACTCATTGTGAAAACATCCTCTTTCACTTGCCTGATCAACTCATCTTACGCAGTTAACCAGACCCGGTTCATTTTTTGCTCGACATAAAAAAACCGGCTTTACTGCGTAAGGTGAGTTAATAAAATGGGGGTAAGTGTACAGATATTTTCAACAGATTATCTGTTTTGAAATAGTCCTAATAATGAGGTGTATTACAGAAATCATAACCCAGCCAAGATTGCAGCAGCTTATAGAAATCTATCATTCCGAACAGATGATTACATGTTTCCATTTGCACAAGATATCTATTAGCCATATATCAATTTTGCTGAATGCGTCTGTAATTAGTGTTATATATGGAGGATATGCGGAATAGGATCTGTATATCCTCTTGTTTGGGCATCATAAGGAGATGATCGATGAGTGAGAAGATCGATAAAATCCGTGAGCTGCTTTCTGAGATTGAAACAGAATTTAATCCTCAAGAGGCAGATTCCTTTGAGCGGAATTTTGATGCATTGGAACTCCCTGATATTGTGAGTCAGATAGTCGATTATCTTCAACCGCATTTACATCCTTATGAAGCTGCTATCTACTGGTACTTGTTTCGGCACTCTGTGATAAAGCAGGGGACTCAAAGGGTAAGGGTAAGTGTTCGTGGTCTTTGTTCTGGTGTAATTAAATCAAGCAGCGGTCAATCAGAAAAATTATCCTATGCATCTGTGCAAGATACACTTCGCGGACTTGAAGAAAAGAAATGTATCAGAAAAGACGGAGATACAAACCGTGAAGGGACTCCATATCTCGTTCTTATTCCAGAAGAGATTCCTTGGTGTGTCGAGCACATGAAAACAGCCAAAGAGAACTTGGCTACCTACATAGTTGATGAAGTACGAGATGTTGATTACTACAATGTTGCTGAGAATCGCATAAAGATTTTCGAGAGAGATTTATACAAATGCAAATATTGTGGAAAGCAATTAACTCGATTTAGCGCAACACTTGATCATATCCAGCCAGTATCTCATGGTGGGTTAAATTCATTTGATAACTTAGTTACAGCATGCTTGCACTGCAATTCAAGCAGAGGTAATCGGCCTGTTATGGAAGCTGTTACTAAAGGAAATGCCGAACCATAGGTTCGCTTGATATATTAGGAAGTTACTATGGGTGCTACCGCAAGTTTGAAAACCAACTTTTCTTTTTACCATTTGAATGGTGCAGCTCTTTTTTCAAGAACAGCTGCAAAAATTGAGAAAGAGAATAATCAGCCACTTAAAGATGAGATAAGAACATACTACTTCAGCGCAGTAACAGCATCCATTCTTATGTCGGTTGCCGCGTTAGAAAGCAAAATAAACGAGTTGTACCTTTATGCTGTTGATAGGAATCTAAATGTTTTCAGGGGCGTTGAGGATTGGATAATTGATACACTTCAAGAGCTTTGGCCTTCACTCGAAGATAAGCCAATCCTTGTAAAATATCAGCTAGCCTTGACAGTATGTAAAAAAGAAAAATTTGATAAAGGACAAAATCCTTACCAAGATACAGACAGGCTAGTCACTTTAAGGAATGCTCTAGTTCATTACAAGCCAGAATGGGATACTGATCTTAAAGAGCACAAAAAGTTGGAGTCATATTTAAAAAGCCGGTTTAGCATTTCACCATTCTCGCATGTCAACGATGCCTTTTTCCCTAAAAAATGTATCGGGCATGGCTGTGCGGCATGGTCTGTACTTACAACAGTAAATTTCATTAACGAATTTTATAATCGTCTTGGTCTTATTGGTGGTCGTATTCCAAAACCCGATTTGGATACTGAATGAAAAAACGAACAAAGGTATGTAACGCTGACGGCTTGACAGCCGCTGCTGATACCTGGCGTTCGATGAGAGGATGGGTAAAGATATGCTTGGCGCAATAGCAGGAGATATTATTGGTTCTATTTATGAGTTCAACAATATCAAAACAAAAGAATTCGAACTCTTTACAGCTGAGTGTTTCTTTACGGACGACACTGTTCTGACAGTAGCACTTGCAGATACAATTCTCACAGGTGTTCCATATGGAGTCAATCTCAAGCATTTTTTCAACGCATACCCTGGAAGAGGATACGGCACTTCTTTTAAAGCATGGGCACAGGAAACTAATTCTGAACCATATAACAGCTGGGGCAATGGTGCAGCCATGCGTATTTGTCCCGTAGGATTTGCTTATAATGACCTAGAAACGGTACTTCAGAAGGCTGAACAGTTCACGGCGTTAACACACAACCACCCAGAAGGCATTAAGGGAGGTCAATCAACAGCCGCAGCTGTCTTTCTTGCACGAACAAGGCATACTAAAGATCTGATCAGAGATTATATTGAAAAAACTTTCGGGTACGACCTCAGCCACCACGTTGATGAGATAAGGCCTTCATATAGATTCACAGAAGCATCTCAAAATACGGTCCCTCAGGCCATTCGTGCTTTCCTGGATTCGACAGATTTTGAAGATGCGATACGAACCGCTGTATCACTAGGGGGAGACAGCGATACTCTAGCCTGTATTACAGGGGGCATTGCTCAGGCATTCTATGGCGGTGTACCAAAGGACATACAAGGGGTGGTATACGATATTCTTGACTATGAACTTGCTGAAATAACAAGATCTTTCATGGAAAAGTTCTGCACCAAACCAAGAAGAAACTAGGGATCAATATTTACATGAATATCTTGGAAGGCTTTATAGATTGTTGGTCAATGAAGTTCGATTCAGCGAGATACCCGCCTGAATTCTATCTTTCGAACATTGAAGATATTCAAAAAAGCACATCACCAATTGGCTTGAGTTCCTTGATTGAAAACATGCTCTGTTGGAAAGACGGCAAAGTGAGAAAGAAAAGCTCTGGGATACTATGTGTTGGGGGTGTTATGTATTCAAAAGGGCAACCAAAACCCAACACCTATGACCCAAAGCGACATGGGCAAATACTTCAAAAAGCATGTTTTTTTAATTGGGCAAAAAAGGTTATGCAAATTGATAGTTTTAACTCAGAGGTTGTATTACAAGTAACCTCTGAGTTAAAACTATGGTCAAATAAATCTATAGTACTCCCATCATTCCTGGCACATATCTTAAACCCTAGAATATTCCCTTTATATGACCAGCATGTTGAAAGATCCTACAGATTCTTCTCTGGTTTGCCATTGAATAGTGATTCAACGAATTTAAGTATTTGTAACTACAAAGAATACCATATATTTTGGTGTCAATTGTTATCAGATCTGCATGTCAAGCATGGCACAACTTCTATAGAGCATCTAAAAAAAATTGATAATGCACTTTGGACTATCGGGAAATATTTAAAAATAGCTTCAGTGAATCAGCCTTTGAACGGCTCCTTTGAATATAGCCCCATCACAGAAATTTCTCTTTTGCATGAATACAATACTAGCTCTCCTAAGTTTATTAATTTGGTTTTGAGATACTGCAATACTGGATCAGAAACTCAACGGGACGCAATGTTGAGAGCATCAAAAGAGCTGAACATCAATTTGCCTAATAGTTATTTAAAATATCCAGGCTCTCATATTTACAGGTGGCGAAAACAAGGTTTTCCAAATAATTATTAATCTATATGTGTCCACACGAACTCTGGCATTTGTGCTGATACTTGATGTTATGATTGATTAAATCTTATCTATATAGGAAGAAAGTTTTGATCCTGGCACAGCACCATAGTTTTCTCCGGATGTCAGGATGATGGGGAGATGAGTTTCACGATATCTTTTGAAAGCCTAACTATCAGGAGATCTACGAAGATTATGTCTTCTTAGGAGATCATTAATTTCATAAGCATGAGCAGGCCTTATAGAAACCTATGGTCTGTGATCTCCCTCTGAGGGTTTCGATTGTCAGATGCAATCATCACTTTCTAAACAAACATTTTCAATGTCGCTTGCTAAGATCAGGTCATTCTAAAAGTGTTGGAATTCTATTCAGATACAACAAGTATCATAAATTCATTTTAATAACGCTTATTTTGCCGTCCACCTCCAGAATGGCTTGTTTCACCTGCGAGATATTAGCACAGCCTTGCTGTCGCAGGCTTGCATCGAGCTCCTGTTCCGTCAGCTTTTCCTTCTTGAGGTTGTCTTTCAAAAGCCTGCCATTGTAGATCAAGAGAGTCGGGGAGTCCTGTGCAACTCCACGCAAGCGCGGGAAGTAGTATTCCACCACATTGAACACATAGTCCCATCCCATGACCACGGCGATCATAAGAAGGATATCAGGCACAGTCCGGGCTTTACCTGCTATTGCTCCCGCTGCAAGACCTCCGATGATGATGAGCGCGATAAGATCGTTGGGCGACAGGTTTCCCGTCTGCCGTTTGGGCATGAGCCGGAATATCAGCGCAATCGTAAGGTAGACAGCCGTCCCTCGGACAAGGATCTCAACAAGAGGTGTTTCGAAGGTGAACGTTTCAGTCATCTGGATCGACGCTTCTCCGTATAGAGAGCCTGCTGCTCGGGTACACGAGCGACTCGGGTTATACCGGCTGGTCACCAGTGCAGCCGACTGCCTTACAGGTGATAATCGCCTGCCGCCTCAGGCTGGTAAATAACTTCCTCGATGCCGATGCTGCGCACGCCGGATGGGACCGGCCACTCGATGATATCTCCTTTGGCATATCCCAGAATCGCTGTGCCGACAGGTGCGAGGACCGATATAGCGCCGGTATCAATGTTCGCATCCCTGGGAAACACAAGGGTGTAAGTCATTCTCTCGGAGGTCTTGACGTCGCGGAGGACCACCTTCGAGTTCATGGTCACGACATCCGGCGGCATATCCTGGGAGGGAACGATCTCCGCTCTTTCCAGCTCTTCTTCCAGAGACTCCAGGTCCTTCCTGCCATGGTCGCCAAACTCCTCAGCAACTTCTATAATTTCCTCGAGTCGCGATCTGTCAAACTCAGTAAGATATAACTTCCTTTCTGCCATGATCCTATCCTTCCTATTGTTCACCTGAAGGCACTGATCGGGTTTATCCACGACAGCTCAATTGCCTTTGTTCGTTATAAAGACACACCCCGTAAGGTTGTGCACTATAGGATTATTTCCAAATTATCGTGCACATCAATGACGCCATTCGTATTATGGGCGATTCCAAGGGCCGTCCTCCTGGCCAAATGGTTGTCGACAACGCCGCTTAGAGTCACTTCGCCTTTTTCCACGGAGACAACGATATTCGATGCGTCGATGAAGGTATTCCTGGCGAGCGTCCCGATGATGTCATCCCTGATGTCATCATCGGAGACCTCTCCGATCGGCTGAACCGACAGCCTGTTGTCGACGGATATAACTCCGGCTATGTCCTCAGCAAGGTGTTCTACACGGTATTTCTGCCACACCGAATCCACGTTCCCCATGAGGGTGAGGATGCCGCTTGTCACCACTACCTGTATCCGGGTTGCATCGATGGTCGGGTTCCACTGCAGCAGGTTTTCTATCTGTGCGGCGATATCGTCGTCTTCTGGGACCGGATACGTCAGGGGCGGGCTTACAGACAGATGGTTTTCCACACTCTTCACTCCGGAGACGGTATACGCATCCTCTTCCGCCTCGAACCGGTCAGTATGTGTGGGCACCATTCCTGAAAGTATCACTGTCCCGTCATCGGTTACTTTCACAATGATGCTCGTATGTCCTACCCTGTTGTCCCAGGCAAGCTGCGAATACACGTCCTTCCTGATATCCTCCGGTCTCCTTTTTCTTTCATCCGCCATGATCAGGCACTCCTCCACTGGTGATCTCGTTCTTTACACATAATTGTAGGGGCTCTGTCTGCGTTTTCAATGTTGCTGCCATTCATGGCGCGGAGGGAGTATCGAGTCGACGCGACCGGACAGTCAGAGGATCAAGCGCCTTCTTTTTACCAAACTTACCATGATGTTCCCAAGCCTAAAGAAAGGTGCTCCCCCTCCAGAAATATTTGAAATATTATTCATGCCTCTTAGGTTCTTAATATCAGGAATAGATGAGGCTGAGGTTTCTTGAAACGGGAGGTTTGATATACTTGTTTAAAGACAAGCTTCTGGAAGTAACCAAGGCCATTGCACCTCTGGTTACTGTTATCAGCATTCTTCAGTTCACCCTGGTCAAAGCGCCTGCCGCTCTGTTTATCCAGTTCCTCATAGGATCACTCATGGCAGTGGCGGGATTGATGCTGTTTTTTCTGGGCATAGACCTGGGAATCCTTCCCATGGGAAGATTCATCGGCGCGGAGCTGCCCCAGCGACGTTCGCTTCTGCTGATAGCATCGGTTGCTTTCACCCTGGGCTTTGCGACAACCCTTGCCGAGCCCGACGTCCTGGTATTGTCGACTCAGGTTGATGCTATCTCGCACGGGGCCATTCCCAAGGACCTGGTCTTGTATGTCATAGCGATCGGTCTGGGATTTTTCGTTGCAATCGCGATGCTGAGAATTGTGTTCGGGGTAAGGATGGTTTATCTGCTGGCAGGCGCGTATGCAACGGTCATAATTCTCTCCTTTTTCGCGCCATCGGAATTCGTCCCGCTGGCATATGATGCAGGCAGCGTGACGACAGGGGCTTTGACCACGCCCGTGGTGATCTCCCTTGCCCTGGGTTTGAGCTCTGTCCTTGCGGGAAGGTCATCTGTTTCTGATGGATTCGGGTTGCTGGGGTTCGCGTCCATAGGGCCGATTATCGCCATAATGATCATAGGGATATTTTTCCTGTGAACGGGATAAACATCCTCCATGATTTCGATACTACCTTTTTAAGCGTGGCAGAAGCCACACTGCCCCTGATCGTCATCTTCCTCGTTTTTCAGCTTCTCCTGTTAAGGCTGCCCCGGAGATACGTAATAAACATTCTCACCGGGACAATGCTTGCCGCTTTCGGCCTTCTCCTGTTTCTCCAGGGGGTGAATATCAGTTTCTTGCCATTCGGCCGGGCGCTGGGAGAGGCTATCGGTACACTGCGCCATAAGTGGCTTCTTGTCCCATTGGGATTTCTCCTGGGATTCCTCACGACGTGGGGAGAGCCGTCAGTCCGCATACTTGCCGATCAGGTCGAGGAAGCATCGAGCGGGTCGATCCGACAATCGGCCGTACTGTATGCGATCTGCACCGGCGTTGCGTTTTTTGTCAGCCTGGGGATGCTCCGCATCACCTACGATATCCCTTTGCTTTATATTTTGATTCCAGGATACACCTTCGTTCTGATAATCATGTGGTTCAGCGACAAGGATTTCCTATCCATCGCCATCGATGCCGGAGGCGTCGCAACGGGACCGCTGGCAAATTCCTTTCTTCTGGCCCTTGCTTTAGGTATATCTTCTTCGATAGGCGAAGGGGACCCGGTCGTCCAGGGTCTGGGCATGGTAGCGCTTATAGCTCTGGCTCCCATAATCTCGGTCATGGCTTTGGGATTTATCTACCGTTTCAAGAAAAGATAAAAAGGGGTGAAGCAGATGTCGAATATCTCTCTGATCGTTACCATCGTGAGGAAGGGGTGGGGGAACAAGGTGCTGGAATCGTCGGTAAAAGCCGGTGCCCATGGAGGAACCATCATGTTCGGTCGCGGTTCGGGCATTCACGAAAAGCAGAAGATACTGGGCATTCCGATCGAACCGGAAAAAGAGATAGTTCTGACCGTCACCTATTCCGACCAGAGCGATCATATCCTCGATGCGATCATGCGGGACACGAACCTGAGCAAACCCGGCGAGGGGATTGCGTTTGTCGTTCCTGTTGAAAAAGTGGTCGGAGCAGCGCAGCTCTTACAAGAGATCGGGAAATAAAATCACGGGACATCGTTTGCTATGGTAAGAAAATGCAAAACCTATGAAGCATTTATCGTGCACTTATTAAAGATGTTCATCAAATTGGAGTTCGCCTAAGGTACCTTCGTATTAACCACGGAAGCTATTCTGGCAAAAACATCCCTGTCGGCCAGGATGAGCAGCGTATCACCCTCTGCCAGAGATGTCGCCCCACTGGGAAGGATGTACTCTTTCCCCCTGACTATGAGTACAATCAGGGAATTCGGCGGAAGTCTCAGTTCGACGAGCTTTTTCCCCACTACCTTCGAACCAGCCGGAATAATCAGATCGTTAAGCTCGCTCTTGAAGCCGCTGTCAGGGTTGAATTCGATGGGATAGATGCGCTGCTCCTGTAAAGGAGCATCCACCCCTAGCCACTTCGCCACCCTCTGAATGGAGGTCCCCTGCAGGATCACAGAGGTAAGCACCACGAAGAAGATCACGTTGAAAATCATTTCAGCCTGGGGGATTCCGGCCAGAAGCGGGAAAGTGGCCAGGATGATGGGGACAGAGCCGCGCAGGCCGACCCATGAGATAAAGGTTTTTTCCCTCAGGGTGAATGGACTGGGAAGCAGGCTGAGGAAGATCGCTAAAGGCCGGGCGACAAACATCAGGCAGGCGGCAATCAGCAGGCTCACGCCCATAAGCGGAACGAGGTGGGAAGGAAATACGAGCAGGCCCAGGGTAAGGAACATGGTGATCTGCATGAGCCATGCAAGCCCGTCATGGAAATGCAACAGGCTCCGTTTGTGAATGAGGCTGCTGTTGCCTGCAATGATCCCTGCAAGATAAACAGCGAGGAAGCCGTTGCCGCCCAGCATGTTGGTTAGACTGTAGGTGAAAAGGGCAAGAGCCAGGGTAAGGACCGTGTAAAGCCCTTCGTAGCCAAGTTTAAGACGGTTTACGAGGAAAGGGATGCACCAGCCCATCACATACCCAAATAATACTCCCAGCGACATCTGGAGGAAAAAGAGTCTGATGCTGCCGGGCAATGAGGCATCGGGCTGCGTAATCACCTGTATCATACCGATGGTCAGGAGGACCGCCATGGGATCATTGCTGCCCGATTCGAATTCCAGGAGGGGCCTGAGCCGACCTTTGAGACTGATGCCTTTCGATCTCAGGATTGAGAACACAGCTGCCGCATCCGTTGAAGAGACGATGGCGCCCAGGAGCAGGCCTTCCTTCAGGGTGAACCCGAGCACCATTGTGGCAAACAGCCCTACGACGAGGGCCGTTATGATGACGCCGAAAGTGGAAAGGATAAACCCCCACGCAAATATGGGGCGCACACTCTGCCATTGTGTGCTGAGCCCGCTTGAGAAAAGGATAAGCGAAAGCGCGACCACGCCGACAGACTGCGCAAGAGTGTGGTTATCAAAATAGATGCCGCCGATTCCTTCAGACCCTGCGAGCATGCCGAGGATCAGGAAGACCAGAAGCGCGGGTATGCCGAAACGGTCGGATATCTTGCTGGCCAGTATGCTCAACAGCAAGAGAAGGGATGTGATGATAATATATGTTTCCACGGCTTCCCTGAAGCTTACATAGAATGGCTATTATTGTGAAGGGTTTTATATAAGCCGGATCAGATCTTATCTGAAAAGGGTAGCTGCCTATGGATTGTAGCCTTGATTATCCTTATGTTATAATTTCCGGCAAGCCATAGAAATAGCTTCTCTTTATGCAATGTTCCAAATTATATATTTCTTCTGAAATCATAAGTTTCATGAGCCTGAACGGCCCTTATAGAGATCTTTAATTTACTATTCCCTCAGAAAGTTAAGATATTCTGATCAAACCGAAATAAGCGCCAGCCTGAGGCCTCTCACAGTATCAATACTTGCAAATCAGAGCAATCTTTCTTGTGCGAGAACCACCTATCATCCTGTCCAAAAAAGCCGGTACCACTTCTTGATTCATCTGGTGTTGACCAACGACAATTGAGTTGCTATTCCAGATCTTGAGAATATGGCGCCCGTATGTACATTGGTATTCAGGCCATAGGCCCGGTTCTACATCCAAGCGCTCTTCACCATCTATAACATAGCCCCCTGGATGATCGATTGCCCATTGTCGAACCTGATCTTTCCGGATAACTTCCAGCGGTTTCTGTAATCTCCCCAGGAAATTGAAAATTCCGTGGTACTTGCCCACATAACAGACAGCGGCATTCTCGCTCTGTAACCTGGCGACGTATAAGCTTGGATTCCGCATGTCATAACAGCTGAAAATGCCTATGGAAGCTAAGTGGATTACTATCACGAACAATATACCCAAGGCGGCCATAAGTGCTGGGCGGAGATTGTCTTTCATGAGATATAAGGCATATTGCATGAGAGCAGAAGCAATAAGAATAATTCCATAGTATGGGCTTACCCTCGATAGCGCCCAGGTAAGGCCAGGGGAAAGAGGGAACAGCCCATGTAGAACCAGTATACAACCAACAAAAATAATAAAGAGAGCGGGTAAGACCGGATCCCATGAGCTGTATTCTCCTGCCCTGTCCAGTGCTTGGGATGCAAGCAGTGCAAATGCAGGAAATATCGGAAGCAGATAATGGGGCTGTTTGCCGCTGATCAAGGAAAAGATGATGAACACGGGAACAATCCATGCCAGACAAAAGCGGATAGCACACGATGAGGGCTGTTTAGCTGATGATCTGAAAGATCTCCACAAGGCAGGCCAGAGCAGCCAAGGAAATAATATCACCGGAAGTAGAGGCAGGTACCACCATAGAGGACGATTATGCGCGAAGGACGCCACAACCCTTCCGGCCGACTGGCCCCAAAAGATAGCTTGAGAATACTGTTCTCCTCCGATTTTAGCTGCAGGGATAGCCCAAGCCAGTGCTATAATAATTCCTATGATTACCGCTAATACTATCCCGGCATACCAGGATAACCAATGCTTGGGCCGGTGCTCGATAGCCCACCATGGAGCCAGGAGAGCTGGAGGGAGTGTGTGCAGAAGAATGACCGGTCCTTTGGCAAGTATTCCTAGCCCTATTGCAGCACCCAAGATGAACCATCCCTTGAGGCCCGAGCTTCTCCAGCTATGAATGATTCCAATGACTCCGAGCAGAGTAAAGAATACAATAAGCATATCGAACATAGTGGCAGACATAAAAATCATCCACAGGAGGCTGCTTATGGCTATGAGGGGAGCGAGATCGGCAATCGCCGTTCTGTCAGGCCAAAGCTTGCGGGCTATTGTTGCCGTCATAGACAGGCTTGTCGCTCCGAATATTGGCGGTACAATCCGAGGCCAGGTATCATTTACACCAAAAACCGCCCATCCCAACTGAAACAGCCAGAATAGAAGTGGCGGCTTGTCACTGTAGAGGTTGCCGTTTAAGCGTGGAACAAGGAAGCTGCCGTGCAGCCACATATCCCATGCAACAGAAACATACCTCGTCTCATCGATGGGCAAGTATGATCGAGTAAGAATTGAAACAACGGTAAGGAGAGCAAAGAATATAACCCAGAGTGGAACAGAAAGCATGCTTGTTTCATGATTATTTCTCACAATATGCCAGGAATAGGGCCTTATTACTCTTTCTCAAATTATGCAGGCTTAATTGTGCTCTTAGAATCTCCAGCAGTACCCGATAAACAGGTTCTTCCCGTTAATTTCTGCAATCGGTGTACCTTGCATTTCGGCATCCAGACCCATAAATGAATCATTGAGGCAGGCAGTGATGAAGTAAGCGATTGATATGCCTGCGAGCACATCAGCGGGGAAGTGTGAGCCTGCCTCGACCTGACTCCAGCCTTCAGCAGCCAATATGGTGTATAAACCGATATTAAGTGTGGTCTTAACCGGTGGAGAAAGGTTCATCGTATCAATGTTCCTGTAAGAGATTGTTGTGAATGCTGTAGCGCTTGGTGTCTTTCCTGCCGGAAAGCTCCGGTCGTCAATATGGGTCGGGCGATCTCTTCCTGTAACATCCTTAAGATTGCTGATAAAAAAGTGACTGACACCTACGGCGCCATACTGGACTAAAATGCCTTTGGCCTTTGATGTACCCCAAGGAACGGGCTCATTACCGCTTGGGGTTGCGAGCATAGTCGAATACATAATATATGCAGTTATAGATCTGATGTCATTGCTTCGATCTTCTGCTTTTCTATTGGAACCATAGACAGGAGTATGTTCACGTGCCCAGTCGGAAATCCTGCTGTCTGCATGCTCGACCTGGAGAAGTAGCGCTGCTGCTGCGGGTAGGTAAAAAGCCGGCGAAGTCAAAGCGTTTGATGCCGATGTGCCGACTTTATTCAAACCCGGCCTGAGAGTTACGTCTTCTCCCCAGCGCTTGCCGTTACTGAGCGTCCCGCATCCTGATAATAGAAGAAGCAAACTTAGAATGTAGCAGAGATATATCTGCCTGTTTACAGCTAAACGATCGGTGAAGAACAAAAAGGTCAACCTCCTCATCTGCTGCTGCGAGTGGCTTTTATCGATTTTTTTACTGCCTGAAGACCTATATTAATGCCTTATAATGTTTCCTTTCGCAGTAATAACAAGTCTTCTGAAGGTCTAACTCTTATTGACAAGGTGAATCATCGACTTGTAGAAGCCGGTTGCTTAGGACATGCTCCGGCCCGTTTGCGAGCCCTGATATAATTGAAATGGGCAATACCCAAGGTATACTACCATTCAGCGCATGACTGAACACAAAGTTAAGCGCTGGTATGAGTTAGGGTCTATTCAAAGGTTCTTCTGCAGCAACCCTGAGATGTGGCCCTTTGTCATCAGAAGGTGGAGATATCCTTCTATTGAGCAGCCTTCGAATAACGATTACTGAGCTGAGGATCGCTGTAGCAAATCCAATCTGATAAAAATTGCCTTTGATGCCTCCACTTCCGAATGCCGAAAAAGCTACCGCAAGGGGAATAAACCCCAGGAGGGAACCTTGAAGGTATGACGAAAAGGTCACCCGGTTACAGCCACAGAACAGGCTCAGAAGTGTCGAGTTGGAGAAGGGGAAAATCCTTGCATACAACACCCACCAGAATGCATTTTGCTGGAAACGCTTTTGCCAGAGCTTCATCCTTTCCCCCATCCGCCTTTCAACTACCTGGGCGAGAAAATATTTCCCTACATGATAGAGGATCGAGGCCCCTACCAGTGAAGCTAGGATGGAGAGCAGAGTGCCGATGAACGCTCCATAAATGGCTCCGCCCACAGCACTTGCCCACAGTCTGGGAATGCCCATTGCAATGAGACAACTTCCGGCCAAGACAAAAAAGACAGCGGAAATCAGGTAGTCCGAAGATGAATCGCCTACGTGCAGCAGCACTCTGAAGGTATCTAAGTCAAAGAGTATCTTTCGGACCTCGGATATCTGCAGAAGGAATGAAAGGCCGATAAAAAAGGCAGCAACAACAACAATACGGCCGACATCTCCTATGAGCGTTTTTTCGGATGCCATGCTCATCCGTTTTCCTTCACTGTATACCTGAGTGACCTCTTTCTCAGCCAGGCAACACCTGCCAGATCTACGATTCCGGCCCAAAGCCTGCTGTTAACCCCTCGACCGTATTTGCTCGTCCCTTTCAGACGCGGGCGGTGGTTTACCGGGGTCTCCGCTACCGAAAAGCCGCCCATGATGAAGAGGGCCGGGAAGAAGCGGTGGGCATTTCTGAAGAATCTGATGCGTTTCATGCAATCTTTCCGAAAAACCCGCATAGAACAGCCGACATCCGTGATGTTGTCCTTCAGAATTCCGGAGCGGACACGATTTGCGATGATGCTGGAAATCCGGCGCAGTGAATCATCTGCCCTTTCCTGCCTTATGCCGCACATCATGTCGACGCCTCTGCTCTTGCATTCGCCGAGCAGGTGCAGGATATCCACCGGATCATTCTGTCCGTCACCGTCAAGGGTGGCGATAAAACCTCCGCGCGCAGCCTCGAATCCTGCTTCCAAGGCAGCGGATTGCCCGCTGTTCGGCGAAAGGTGCAGGGCTCGGAAATTTTTATATTGCCCGACTAGGCCGTCCATGATCTGCGGTGTCCGGTCGGTAGAGCCGTCATCCACCATGATGACCTCCCATGAGAGGTCAGGGGCTATCGAGAGGGCTTCGCGCACCTCAACACAGACTTCCTCCAGGGATTCTTCTTCGTTATAGAATGGAATAACTATGCTCAGAAGAACATTCTGTTCATTCATAACATTACCCCCTTTATCTATATGGGTTCGGAAGTGTGGGCTTATTTCTAACAATATCGTTTCTTCCTCCCTGCTCAATGGCTTCGGAATCTCCTGACCACAGGGATAGCGGGAAGGTAGATAACTGTAGCATCATGTCCATACTTCATCATTTCACTGCTTGAAACAATCCCGGTAATAAAGCCGATGTCACTCTACGTAACATCTATTTAAGAATTGCCTTATCCATTCTTTTGAAAAGAATACATATATAACGTCCATTCCTTTGTCCTGATCGTATCCAGAAGAGTGAGACCGAGATATTTCTCATTCACCGGAGCTTCGGATATGATTACAGCCATAGAGCGGTTTTCTTTCAGTGTCGGAATCTGACCGGGCTCGATCGACCGAACCTTTCTTCCTGCGGCATAAATGATTTCCTCAGCAGGGCTCCCGAGAAAATAGAAATCCCGCCCCTTAAGCTCCGGAATTTCCCGCAAACCCATGAGCATCAGTGTAGGATCCTTTTGAACGAGCTTCGGCCTCAATGGAGCTATTAACACAATCAATAGGCACATTGCGGCTATGACGGCCAGGTGTGTATTTTTTGTCCGCTTCCTAAGGAAATCGGAGACGATTACCAGGCCCGCAATTCCAAGAGCAACGGCACCAGGGATCATGGCAATATTTACTGGAAAATAATATAAGAGCGCACCTGCTCCCGCGAAACAGGCGATGCCGACAATGAATGAAAAAGGACCATAAACTACTCTCGAAGCCAGGCTGCCTGCTTCCCTCAAACGAAATACCGCTATCGCTGTGATAATTGAACCCGGTATAACGGCGGGCAGGAGGTAACGGACCTTTTTTTCCGGGATAACCGAAAGAATGAGAATGATAAGGATGAACCAGTAAACATAGAGCTTCTCTTCTTTGCTCCAGTTTTTTTGGATGAACGGTGCAACGGTGGCATAGAGGAGAAAAGTAAGCCATATGCCCGATACCCAGTGGAGATTGAGCAGATAGTACCAGGGTGCCTCGATTTGATAGGTAAACCAGTTTGTTGCCTCTTTCGATGCCACGGCCAGAGCATTCTGAGGCGTGTGGAGATATACATAATACGGCCAGGACGAGGCAAGGATGACTGAGAAGGCAAGACCAAAAGCAAGGCCCCATTTGTTTTCCCTCAGGCCTTTCGTTCCGTAGACGATGCAATAGCTTACCATAAACGGAATAAACATGACCCCGAATGCAATGGGTCCTTTGCTGCAGAATGAGAAGGCCATGAAGAATGAGAAAAGAG
Source organism: Syntrophaceae bacterium UBA6087 (assembly GCA_002448235.1). GTDB lineage: Bacteria > Desulfobacterota > Desulfomonilia > UBA1062 > UBA1062 > Phosphitivorax. Next base: position 302,424 of record DIXF01000005.1, on the reverse strand, counting down.
CAAAAAATAGGTTTTTGCCCTCTTTCCGCATAAAAGCTTCCGTCAAGGCCCATATAGCCCCTGTCATGGCCATATGGGTATAGATATCCCAAATATTTCTCCTCACAGACCAGAGGAACAGCAGTCCTGTTGCAAGAATGAGGACAGAGCTTACAGCAATCTCCTTGCTGCCTGAAACCCTCCTGGCGAGCAGAAAGGTGAATAGGGCCATAAGCGCCCCGCATATCCCGGCAGGGATTCTGTTGGTGGTAAGGTTGGCGTCCGTGCCCGCCCACACCATGGCAAGGGCGGTTATCCAAGTAGGAAGCGGGGGTTTGGCTATCCGAGGTTCACCGTTCATTGTGGGCAGTAACCACGAACCGTTTTCCAGGATCTCGCGTGCGGTGATATAGTTCCTGGCCTCCATGTTGTTGATCGAAGGGAGGTTGTTGTTCAGGAAGATGCAGATGAAAAGGGCTGTCATTACGAAAAAGATGATGATCTTACCATTCTGCATGGATCTCTTTTCTCCTGGTACATTCAAGTTTATAGATGCCTCTTTTGAATTGTGTCGAAAGAATCCTTTCTAACGTATTTATGAATGCACCGGAAAGTATCTTTTTTCCATGCAAATTTCCATGCAAATGTAATCACTTTAAATATTTTTCGAGGCTGGCAACTATTCTGGCTTACTCTTTCATTAGGAATAATTTTAATGTCATATTCTGTTTGCAGTAAGTTTATCTGAATATTACATATTTGTAAGGGAAATTTCATACTTACCCGCTCAATAAATAAAAAAAGCCTGAATATAGTGACCCCCTCCTAGACTGTACCAGTGATAAGCGGTAAAGAAGAAAGAGCGGGGAAGCGTTATGAAGAGCATAGAAATGATAGAACTGTATACGCTTTTATGATGTATAAAGTGAAGGTTCTCGAATGGTAGCTATACTTGTTTTGCAAAAACTCAAAGTATAGATTCCTTGGCACGACGCAGAAAGTTTCCTTTGATCTCAGGATGATGGAGCAATGAGCTTAACGATATCTTCATCGGCACAGAGATGTATTGTCATGTTATGTTGACAATTAGCAATGTTTGCCATACTATGACAATTGAAGTTTAAGCCGATAAAAGAAACCGGAGGTGTTCCATGCCAATGAATGTTAGCCTGACTCCTCACCTTGAGGATTTGGTAAAGCAGAAAGTTGCCTCAGGTCTGTATAATTCAGCAAGCGAGGTAGTTCGAGAAGCTTTACGTCTCATGGAAGAACAGGACCGCATACGAGCAATCAGGCTCGAAGCGCTGAGAAAGGATATCCATGATGGTCTGAACAGTGGAGAACCTACTCCATGGGACGCTGAAGAAATCAAGAGAGAAGGACGCACAAGACGAACTGTACGAACTGATGCTAAAAACAAAGGGCAATAAATGGCAGTCATTCTTAAGCGTCCACTTGCCAAAATCGATCTTGCCGATATCTGGGACTACATCGCGGAAGATAACGAGTCGAGGGCGGATGCCTTTATCGATGCCATTGACCAGAAATTCCACGTCCTGACTGAACAGCCCGCCATAGGTAGACCCCGTGATGAACTAGCAGAAGGGTTAAGAAGCTTTCCAATTGGGCAGTACGTCATTTTTTACCACCCTGTGCCTGGTGGCGTTGAGATTGTTCGCGTACTGCATGGAGCAAGAGATCTCGACGCCATCTTTGATCCGGATAATGATGTTTGACAGAAAATCCATGAGTTGTGAGAAAATCAGCCTGCCGGAATTCATATGCAACCCCCAGAAACTCTTTCCGGCGAGTATGGCTGATAATCCTAGAGTAATTCAAATCGATAACAACGAATATACTACCTTTTATTAATCATTAAAATGAGTTAGAATCCTTCTTGGAAATTAACCGGACAGTAGTGATTTCACCTTACGCATTACTGGAGCGCGGCAGGGTCTAGCCTACTGCGTAAGGTGACTAACATTGTTATTGTTGGGGCTGAGGATGAAAAGAACAGAGATCATTCAGAATATCATCAATAGGATTAATGCTCGTACCTATTTAGAAATCGGTGTTTCTCGTGGTAGCAACTTTTTCCCAATTAAGGCTCAGAGAAAAATCGGCGTAGATACTCATTTTAATTTTGGTATCAGGAAGATGATCAAATGGTATTGTAAAAACATATACAATCTATGGGCTCAATTCCATGAAATGGACAGTGATTCCTTCTTTGCCCAAAACAGACTCGTAAACGGCATAGATGTTGCCTTTATCGATGGACTACATACCTATGAGCAGTCATTGAAGGATGTGGTAAACTCCCTTAATTATTTGAACCAGGGAGGAGTGATTATCATGCATGATTGTAATCCACGAAGTGAAGATGCTGCGTGTCCGGCGATCTATGTAGACCCCACATCAAGTTCAAATCCTCAGAGCTGGAATATTTTATGGAATGGTGATGTCTGGAAAACGATTTGCCATATTCGATCTACTTATCATGATCTCAACGTGTTTGTCCTTGACTGCGATCAAGGTTTAGGAATCATATCTAGGGGCTATCCTGAAGGGATGCTATCACTTACGCACGAGCAGATTGAGAATATGACTTATAGCGATATGGCTAAAGATAGAAATATGTTACTCAATCTCAAGGATAAATACTATTTGTTCAACTTTTTGGATTCAGCATAATTGCCCTTGCAAGCATCAAATAGAATTCGTGCTGGTGTAGAAATTCCAGACATTATATACTGGCACGCGACTGAAAGTTTTCTCTGGTCTCAGGATATGGAGTAATTAGCTTTTCGGTGAACTTATGATCTCCTGACGAGAGTTATCCTCTCCTCCTTCAAACTCAGAATATAGATACTGGCACGGTATGTTGAAAAACAACTCGGTTCAGAAAGTACATGTTGCGTAAGGTTATCAGAGGTATGTTTTAGTACATATATGAACAGGGGATCATAACAAAGATAATGAAATACCCCGCAGCAAGCTACGGAGTATTTATCCTAAGAGAGAATAAAGTTTTACTCAAAGAATAATAAGTTAGATGACTTCTCCTCTCGCCAGGCTAACAGTTGTTCGAGAATTTGATTTTCCAACAATAATTTCTATTGGTGTATATATCTCCCATTATTTATTGAAAAAATAGTCTCGATATGATAGATTTGTTTCGATGATAAATCGTAAAACAACACTTCACAACTATTCAATTAGGCCTGCGTTGGTGTTAAACGGGCTGTTTCGCAAAGGTTAACTCCCAATGATTGAAATCAGCACAGGACAAGTACTTTACGAAGTAAAGGCACGCTTATACGTCGCATGCGACATGCGTGAATACAAAGGCAAAAACCAGAAATATCAAAGGGCAATATGTCATTTCGTCGTTGGTATAGTTGGCAGAACAGAAGGTAAAGAGGAGAAGAGATAAACCATGGCGTGCTATCATGCGGAAGTAAAAGTCATCAGCCGGGGTTCCGGGCGAAGCTCGGTAGCCGCTGCCGCATACCGCTCCCGTGATAAGCTCTATGATGAACGCCAGGGGATGGAATTCGACTATACAAAGAAGAAAGATCTTGCCCATGCGGAAATCATTCTCCCTGCAAATGCTCCGGAAAGACTGAAAGATCGTTCAACACTCTGGAACGAAGTCGAAAGAACGGAGAAGAGAAAGGACGCACAGCTTGCACGGGAGGTTGAGCTATCTCTGCCTAAGGAACTCAATCTCAATCAGCAGGTAGCACTCGTTCGGGAATACGTTCAGACCCAATTCGTTGACCAGGGAATGATCACTGATCTCTGCATTCACAAGAGCGAGAAAAACCCTCACGTCCATATCATGCTCACCATGCGGGAAGTGTCGGAAAATGGATTCGGGCGGAAGATAAGATCTTGGAACGACAAATCCCACTTGCTCACTTGGAGGGAAGAGTGGGCGGTCGTACAAAACCGGCATCTCTTGGAAGCCGGTCACGATATCCAGGTTGACCATAGAAGCTATGCGGACAGAGGAATTGATCTTGAGCCGAACATCACTTTGGGAAGAGGGATATACAAGTTCCTGCCTGAAGGATATGTCCACCTGGAAGATACAAGAGGGATCGATCGTCTCGAAGAATACCAGAGGATATGCCGGGAGAATGGAGAAAGGATCATCAATGATCCTGAGAACGCACTGAGGCATTTAAGTCATTACGATGCAGTCTTCAAGAAAGAAGACGTTATAGATTTCGCCTTCCGGCACAGTGCCGATGCTGAACAGTTCGACAAGGTTTTTAGAGCCCTCGATTCGAGCCCTGAACTAATCAAGATCGGCGTGAACGAGAAGGGGGAAGACCTCTACACAACCCGGACTATGATGATGAACGAAGGGACAATGCTCAGGTCTGCACAGAGCATGAAGTCTTCAGATACTCATCCGGTAAAACAAGGGATCATCGATCAGACTGCCGCCAATTACACCATGACAGAAGAGCAGGGGAAAGCCTTCCGTGAGCTTGTTGGAAATGGTGATATCGCTGTCATGATCGGACGAGCTGGAACCGGAAAAAGTTATACTCTCGGTGCTGTCAGGGAAGCATATGAAGCTCAAGGATATCGGGTAAGGGGTTTGGCTCTTTCGGGGATCGCTGCAGAAGGTCTCCAGAATGAGAGCGGGATCAAGAGCACAACCATCTACCGGCAGCTCCAGGATTGGAGCAATGATAGAGACCGGCTCAATAAAGAAGAGATCCTCGTCATCGATGAAGCCGGTATGGTCGGTACGAGACAGATGCACCAGATCCTTGAGTATGCCCATTCAGCAAAAGCAAAGGTGATCCTGGTTGGGGATAACGAGCAGCTTCAGTCAATCGAAGCAGGAGGGTCTTTCCGGGGTATCATCCAGAGGACAGGCTACGTTGAGCTTGCAGACGTACGGAGGCAGAAAGTCGATTGGCAGAAGGAAGCCACCATAGAATTCTCCGGGAAACGGGAGCAGGCAGAGAAGGCTCTTGATCTCTATCATCGTCACGACAGCATCAAGGAACTCCTAACGCGGGAAGAGGCAAAGGAACAGTTGCTCAAGGATTGGGCAAAGCATCAGGCAGAATCAGGACAGAAGACCAGCCTCATGATGGCCTATACGAACAAGGACGTAGCAGATCTGAACCATGGTGCCAGGTATCAGAGGAAAGTACATGGGCAGCTCAGAGGAGCAGAGTACACCTTTATGACCGAGAGAGGAGAGCGTGTATTCTGTGCGGGAGACCGGATCATCTTCCTGAGAAATGAGAACTCTATTGGAGTCAGGAACGGCTCTCTTGGAACAGTTGAGAAAATCAGCAAGGGAGTCATGGCGGTTAAGCTGGACAAGGGGGATCGTGTGGCTCTGGATGCATCCATGTACCGGGACTTTGATCATGGCTATGCCGCCACGGTCCACAAGACCCAAGGCTCAACTCTTGACCGGACTTTTGTTCTAGGTTCAAGACACTTCGACAAGCACACCGCCTATGTTGCCATGAGCAGGCACCGGGAGGATGTCAGCATGTATTATGGGAAAGAGGATTTCAGAGATTTTAATGACCTGAAACAGGTCATGACCAGAGAACAGCCCAAGGGTCTTATTGTGGATTATGGGCTGCCGAGGGGCGTTGAATTGAATGACAGATTTATCCAGGCAGAGAAATCCATGAGTCCGTCCCGTCTCCATGAGCAAAAGCAGTCCCCCATTGAGAGGAAGCCTGAAGACAGGGAAAAGGATCTCCATCAGAGGTATCAGGAGAAGTACAATCGCATTGATGAGAAGCTCCATATGAAAGCCCAGGAGGAATACTGCCAGAAGCAGAAAGAGAAAGGTATACAGGTTGAATTCCCGAAAGGCATGGCTATTGAAGGCATCTATCATGGAGTGAAGGAAGTAGACGGAAGGAAATATGCCGTAATCGATACTCATGCGGATCTCAAGAAGGGAACCCGCTATATGGTTCCCCATGATCAACAACACGATCAGATGGTGAGTCACCGCCATGTGGCCTATGACGGGCAGAAGATGGTTTATGCTCAGCAGAAGGATATAGAAAGAGCCCTCACTCGGGATATTGGGAAGTGCAAAGGGCCTGGGTTTGAGAGGTAGTGTGAAGGAACTCTTCTTTGAAGAATTTCCTGAGCTTGTCCCGCTCCATCTGCTGACAGGAATTGGGCAGTTGGCGGAGATCGGACGATTCCGAAAAATTATCGGATGATTATCGTACGATTATTTTTAAAAAAGACTTTTTTGCAATATTGCCATGTGCATGATAATTATGCCTTAGTCATTCTTTAACAAATGCTGTGAGAATGGGAATATATTTTTGATGACTGCAAGACAAAAGGTGTTTGTAAGTTCAGTTCAGAAAGAGCTTGAGGATGAACGACTTATCGTTCAGAATCTTCTGAATACCGATCCGTTCCTGTCTGCTCATTGTGCCCCCTTGCTCTATGAGTTTGAGCCCGCTTCTCCGGATAAGGCGCTGGACGACTGTCTTCGGTCCCTCGACAGTTGCCAGGTTTATCTGCTTGTAGTGGGTATCGAGTATGGGACGCGAGTGGGTAATCTATCCATTACACATGCCGAGTACCGTCGAGCGAAAGATAAGGAACTGCCCATACTGGTGTTTATCAAGGGAGACAGGGGTATAAAGCGAGAGGGCGGAACCTCTATATTTCTGGCTGAGCTGGATGAAGACGGCCTCAAATATAAGCGGTTCGGCAATGTTATCGAGCTTCAGAAAGAAGTTCGTGCAGCTCTGGTGAAGCTCCTGCAGGATCGGTTCAATATCTCCCCGACCAGTGACGAGAACCAGATTGCGGAAAATACTATTGAAGCTACTTCTCCTTTTGAATCCAAACCGCTCGACCGCTTGAAATGGAACGATCTCGACCATGATGTAGCTCGAAATCTCGTCACAGTCGCTGAACGACGTGATTCTGACGATTTGAAAGAAGTTGATGTGCTTACAGGAGCCGCTATACGCGGCCTTGTGTGGCATGACCCGGCTACGGGTAATCATTATGCGACTGCGGCAGGAATAGTTCTTCTTGCGAAGGACCCCTCGGTAGTGTTCCCGCAATGCCGCATCCTTGCAGACGCCTACAGAGGGACCGAGCCAGATGGAGATCCACGCGATCATGAAGACATTCGGGGGCCGATGTCTCTCTCGATCGAACGAGCTATAGCTTTTATCGACAGGAATACTCGCCATCCTATGCGTGTCGTGGGCCTTAACCGAGTACGTCTTGATGAGTACCCTAATGAGGCACTCCGGGAAGCCCTTGTCAATGCCGTGGCCCATCGCCAGTACGAAGACGCCGGACGAAAGATCATACTTGAGATATTCTCCAATCGGATAGTCATCTTGAGTCCAGGACTTCCACCATCACCGATCACAATCGCAAAATTGAGAAGCGGGAAATATCGTCCTTGCTCCCGCAACCCCGTCATGGCTCAAAACCTGTCGTACTTCCATCGCATCGAAGAAAGAGGCAGCGGCTTTCGTCGTATGCGTAACCATATGCTTGATCATGGTCTCGATCAGCCGATTATTGGGACCGATACAGGATATTTCTATGTCACATTCCCGGGGCCAGGTGAAAACATAGAACGAATACAGGTTCCGGCTCATCGTCTTCTCGTAACTCCAGCTATTGAGGCCCAGTTGAATGAAAGGCAGCGTAAGATGTTGCAGTTGTTAGTCGAAGGCAAAGAGCTTGCCAGCAGACAATGTGAAGCCGAATTCGGCGTCACCCGTCCGGTTACTGCCGCAGACTTCGGAAAGCTTGTTGAAATGGGATTAGCCGAGAAGCTGGGGTCCGGTCGCTCAACCCGGTATCGGCTTAAGGGACTGAGCGAATCGTTAAGTAATCGTAAAGAGGAATCAGTTAATCGTAAACCTCAGAATAAGGACTGAACAATTTTGATTTTCAAGACTCTACACCGTAACTGCCCCTTAAAGTCGGTAAAGCTAGGCCCAGCCGGAAAAGAATGGTGTTCAAATCCCCGTGTCGCCAATGCGCGTCATGAATGTGCCACCGAGCTGCCGGGCGCAATGTAGGAATAATGCGGCAAACTGGTGGAAGCGCATGGGAATAAGACCCGGGCGTGAAATGAAGGTGGTCCCTCGGTGGTCCTCTCCGCCTGCGGATCGGCTCTATAACAACCAGGGGGCGGGTTCAAGTCCCTCCTCCGCTACCAGCCTTTTCATTATCATAGTTGATGCGAGCCGATCTCTCCTCCCGGGCTTCATTTATCAGGAAAGTACATATCCGGCCCGAGGTGTTTGCTCATGATGGTATCAATAGACACCTTGCTTCACTTACCGAAAAAACAGAAAATCGCAGTTGGAGGTCTCGGTCCGATCCTCTGGAGCAAGGGGATTCGCCGCTGGCCTTATTGAAGAGAATACTGTTAAAACAGGCGATGAAGATCGGCACGTAGGGATATCCTGGGGAATAAAAAAGGCAGGGTCTAAAAATGACCCCGCCTCTGCGCGCCAGTTAAATGCTACTTATTACTTGCTGATCTTTTTCCTGAACCCTGCCAGTCCGAGAAGACCGGATCCGAGAAGCATCAGTGTCGCCGGCTCAGGCACCGGGGCCCCGCCATTGAATTCGTCAATGTGACTGATTCTATCCAGGCCGATTATTTCGATGATGCCGAGGTCGGCAAGGTTAACAACTCCCCAGGCCAGTTCCGGTGTGTTCTGGAACAGGAAGTGGTCGATAGGGCTCCGCAGACTCCCGCTGCCTATCTTTATAAGAAAATACTCGGGATTGTACGTCTGGAAATCGATTGCGTAGGTGTTATCCTGGCTTGTCTGGTACCAGGTCATGTTGGTATACTTCGCATCCAACGTGACGTCGGTTATGCCGAACATATCATACAGCACTCCCCGTACCCATCCCAACTCAGTATCATCTCCACTGTTTCTCAATGCAGTTGAAGCCAGCAATGTGTCTACGCCGCCGACTTCGATAAAGCCAGACTGAATTGTAAGAGACCAGGCCGAGCCTGCGAACAAGCATATCAATATAGCTGTCAATACCATTTTTCTCATGTTTGATACCTCCTTAGGTGCCGTCCTATATGCTATTATATGAAAAATATTGCACAATGTGGGCCAAGTGCAGTTCGTAGTAAATATAGATATATATTTCAATATGTTGTAAGCAATTAGTGCTATGGCCGCTTGAGTGCTATCAGCATAAATGTAAAATAAATCGACATATTATCAACGGTCCTGGACAACGCAAACTAATAAGGCAAAATAAATCAATTAGTTGAATGACTTCGATCTGTCGAAAATCTTATCAGTCAGGCGGTTCTCCCCATTGTAAAATACAAAACGCCTCCCCAAGGCAATCTGCTTCTTCCTGAGCAGGATGCCTGATCCTATCTGTCGGATAGTGAATAACATATTCACGAGGAAATCTCTGAAGACATCTTTGGGCCTCGTGACTTCAGCCATGACCTGGCCGTGGACATGGTCGAAGCATTCTAGATCCATCATTTGTAACGGACAACGGCAAAGTCATCGCTTGAGCTTCCAGCTGCCACAATCTTTCCGTCCTCTTGAATGCAAAGGGCATAAGCCACGTCGTTATCTGACCCTATATCCGTCGTGACTTTGCCATCTCCGTGAAAGCTGTTATCAAGAGAACCGTCTGTGTTATACCGGGCTAGGGCGAAATCGTCATCAGCCCCATTGTATGAGCTTCCAGCTACCACGATCCTTCCATCCTCTTGAATGCAAAGGGCGGAGGCCGCGTCGGTATCCGACCCTATATCCGTCGTGACTTTGCCATCTCCATCAAAGCTGTCATCAAGAGAACCGTCTGCGTTGTACCGGGCTAGGGCAAAATCGTCATCAACCCCATTGTACGAGCTTCCAGCTACAATAAGTTTATTGTCAGCCTGGATGGAAACGGAAAAGGCTACATCAATGTCTGAATCTATGCTTGTGGTAACGACCCCATCACCGTCAAAGCTGTCATCAAGAGAGCCGTCTGCGTTATACCGAGCCAGGGCAAAATCATAGTTTGTCGGATCATTGTATGAATATCCAGCTGCCACAATCTTATTGTCTGGTTGAATGGTCAAGGCGTAGGCTACATCATCATCTGATCCAATATCAGTCGTAACTATGCCATCACCGTGAAAGCTATTATCAAGAGAACCGTCTGCATTGTATCGAACCAAGGCAAAATCATTAACGCCTCCAGTTGAGGTAAATCCAGCCACCACGATCTTATCATCAGCCTGGATGGAAAGGGCATAGGCAGAGTCGTTAGTTCCTATACCAATATTTGTGGTGACAATTCCATCTCCATCAAAGCTTTCATCTAATGATCCGTCAGTATCATAGCGGGCACACATAAAATCAAAATTGGCACCATTATTTATATATCCGGCTACCACAATTTTTCCATCCTCCTGGATGGACATGGCCTGGAAACGACTAGTGATACCAGCGGTTGTGTTTATGACAATGCCTGGCACTGACTCGTCTTCACCAAAAGTTGTATCAAGGGAACCATCTATGTTGTAGCGGATTAAAGTAGCGTTAGGAGAACCATAAGAATAACCTGCGACAACTATCTTTCCATCCGCTTGAATGGACATTGCTTGTGCTATATCAATATCCGGGACAACCGCAGTAACTACTACGCCCTCATCTTCAAAGGTTTCATCGAGGATTCCTGTGCTGTACGCAATCCACTTGGCATAGAGAGTGACGTTCGCTGTTCCCATGGCAAAGGTTTGGCCCTGTGTATAGTTGGCGCCCGTTCCATCGGTGTTTACACACCAGCCAGCAAAAGCATATCCGTCTCTTCTGAGGTTACCGGTATTGCCGAGCACTGTTACCGTAGCCCCCTGCTCATAGTTAGTGCTGTCAGCGGGCACGCTGCCCCTGGTGTTCTGATTTCCGTCATACGTGACGGTGTACGTGGGTACTGGTGAGCCATTTCCGCCGCCCCCGCCGCATCCAGAAAATGTGAATGACATCAGGAGAAATAATGTCGCTATAAGTTTAAATGTATGCCTCATATGCCCTTTTGGTAAACGTTCTGGGCAAGGATGTATTTCCTTAAGAGATAACCGGTGTTCTTGCATTCGTCTGCATGTCTGGCGGTTGATGGTGTTTCTATGAATACAACGCGTCATCCTTGAAGTGTTGTCTGTCACAGCCCTGAACATTGCTCCCATCCTTTATGCAAAAGTAATATGCTTCTTATCGGTTTTCAGAAAAACAAACTATATCTCTATGTTTGGGATTATAGTATAGTTTAAGAGTATATTTCTATTTTTGAATTAACCTGTAGTATTGATTTCATTATGCCCGCGCGTTAATTCTCTGTTTAAGCTAATCCCCCTTCACAAATTTATGGAGCATAGGTATGAGAGAAATCTCGGTAGGGTTTTTATGGCACATGCACCAGCCTTACTATAAGGATCCGGTATCCGGCTCCTACCTCCTTCCCTGGGTGCGGCTGCATTCTGTCCGGGGTTATCATGACATGATTGCACTTCTTGAGGAGTATCCGGAAATCACCTGCACGTTCAACCTTGTCCCCTCATTGCTTTTGCAGATTGCCGACTATACGGACAACGGCTTGCGGGATACCGACTATCATCTTTCCGAAAAAAAGGTATCCGATCTTACCCTGGAAGAAAAGAAGCAGATCCTCTCCCGGTTTTTCATGGGCAATATGAATACACTCATCGCCCCGTTTCCCCGGTATCTGAATCTTCTCGAGAAACGGGGCCGGGCCGACCGGTCCGGCGGGGTCGATTCTGCGGTAAAGAAGTTCTCGGATCAGGATATTCTCGATCTTCAGGTTTTGTTTAATCTTACCTGGCTTGGGTTTATGGCTCGAAAGGACAGGGGCATTCAGGATCTCATCAGAAAGGGAAGGTCGTATAGCGAATCGGACAAGACCTATCTTCTCGAGTACCATATAAAAATAATGAGGAAGGTTATTCCTCTCTACAAAAAGGCCTACGAGTCAGGGCAGATCGAAATTACCACCTCTCCTTTTTATCACCCGATCGGCCCCCTCGTCATGAACGTAGGGTATGCCCTGAGATCCATGGATACGCCTTTGCCGGTCGAACCCTTTTCCCACCCGGAAGACGTAAGCCGGCACATCGAAAAGGCGGTCAATTACCAGACGCAGCTCTTTGGGAAGGCCCCGAAAGGATTATGGCCTTCTGAAGGATCCGTCTGCCCGGAGATGGTCGGACTCCTCTCAGCGCATAACATTGAATGGATCGCATCGGACGAGGATATTCTTTTTGCCAGCCTGCGGCAGGCAAGAACAGGGGTGAAGCTCTATAAACCCTACAAGGTCGAGTACGAGGGTTCGAGTGTGGGCATGTTTTTCCGGGACAGGTCCCTCTCCGATCACATCGGATTTGTCTATGCCAAGAACATCCCCGCGCATGCCGCCGAAAACTTCATGTATCACTTGAGGAACATCTCAAAAGCTGCGAAGGCCTATGACTTCGATCCCTTTGTATCCATTATCCTGGACGGGGAAAATCCCTGGGAGCACTATCCGGATGGGGGCGAGCGCTTCCTCCGTTGTCTATACAAGGAATTAAGCTCGTCGCCGGAGATCAGGACATCGAGATATGATGATTTTCTCGAGAGAAATCCTCCTGGTGAGAGCATAGCGAATCTCTACACCGGATCCTGGATCAATCACAACTTCGCCATCTGGATCGGTCATAATGAAGATAGAAAAGCCTGGGAGCATCTCGCCAGGACAAGGAGATATGTCCAGTCGAAGGGTGAGAACGCCGATCCTCTGGCCCATGAGGAGATCCTCATTGCCGAGGGAAGCGACTGGTTCTGGTGGTATGGAGAAGATTTCAGTTCGGGAAACGATGAGGCCTTTGATAACCTTTTCAGAACCCACCTGTCGAATTGTTACCGGCTGCATGGCGATACTCCTCCTCCGGAGCTGTCCCAAAGCATCATCACTCACCACGAGGTCGTCCCTATCCGCATGCCCGTCGGATTCGTCAATCCCATGATCGATGGGAAGGTGTCCCATTACTATGAGTGGCTGAAAGCGGGATGCTACATGCCTCCCAGCACCTCGACGAGCATGTACCGGCATCATCCTCTGCTGAGCAGGCTTCACTTCGGTTTCGACCGTGAATACCTTTTCCTTCGGCTGGATTTCATCAGTCCTCCGAAGGAGGGGACCATATGCGTCCACGTGGTGTCTCCTGTGCCGTTTGTTCTGGATATTCCTTTGCAGGCAGGCGTGGTTTTCGTCTATGGTATCGTTGACGGAAACAAACAGAAGATCGCAGAGCTTTCAAGCATCGCGTGCTTGAGCATCTATGAGATGAAAGTTCCGTTCTCCATACTGGGAGCGTCCCCTTCCCAGAGGATGCGCTTTTTTGTTGTCATAGAAGAAGAGAACCTTGAAATAGAAAGACATCCTCCTACGGGCGTGTTATCATTTGGCATACCGGACGAAAAATTTGAAAGGATACTGTGGCATGTCTGAGAAGATCTATCTGGCCTTTTGTGTTCATTCGCACCAGCCTGTCGGCAATTTTGAAAGTGTTTTCGAGCAGGGGGCGCGGGACTGCTATCTCCCCCTCTTACGCATTCTGGCAGACTATCCGGATATCACCATGACGCTCCACTATACCGGCCCTCTCTGGGAATGGTTCGAAAACCACGAGCCGGAATTCAAGAGGCTGCTTGCCATGCTGGTGGAGCGGTCGCAGATAGAGCTCATGGGCGGCGGATTTTATGAGCCCATCATCCCGTCGATATCCGAAGCGGATGCACATGACCAGATCGAGTACATGAGCTCGTATCTCAATGATCATTTCGGCTCCAGGCCAAGGGGAATGTGGTGTGCAGAACGGATATGGGACCCGGGGATCCCGAAAAAGATCTCGGGCGCCGGCATCGAGTATACCCTTTTGGATGACAGCCATTTCCTCTCGGCCGGACTTTCCACAGAAGATGTTCACGGCTTTTTCATTACAGAGAGAGAAGGATATACCCTGAAGGTGTTCCCCATCGATATGCGGCTTCGATATCTCATCCCCTTCAGGCAGCCTCACGAGGTCGTCGAATACCTCCTGGATCTCAAAAGAAAGGGCATCCGGGTGGTCACCTATGGGGATGACGGCGAGAAATTCGGTATGTGGCCGGGTACGTATAAATGGGTGATAGAGGAAGGATGGCTGAGAAAATTCTTTGACGAGATCCGCAAGGTTTCTTCTGAAGTACAGATCGTGCCTCTTTCGACTGTCACGGATATGTTCTCTCCGAACAGGCTCATCTACCTGCCCACCGGATCTTACCAGGAAATGATGGAATGGAGCCTCTTTGCGGATAAGGGCAGGGAGTACGAGGACCTGGTAAAGGAGGCAAGAGACAAAGGGCAGTGGGAACGGCAGCGGGGTTTTCTGAGGGGCGGCATCTGGGATAATTTCCTGGCAAAGTACCCTGAATCAAACCTCATGAACAAAAAGGGATTGAAGGTAAGCTCGCTCGTGCGCGAGTTCGGTCCTTCGCCGGAAGCCCTCAGGCATCTGCTCATGTCCCAGACGAACTGCCCCTACTGGCATGGCCTGTTCGGGGGTATCTACTTAAGCTCGCTCAGGCATGAGGTGTATGCAAACCTTCTCCATGCAGAGTCGCTCATCGATGAGAAACGCTTCGGCGAAACATCCTGGCAGTTTGAACGCGTCGACTACGACGTCGACGGCAGGGAAGAGATCCTTATCTCCGGCAGGAGATTCAACTGCTATCTTTCCCCCCGGTACAATGCCGCTGCCTTTGCCATCGAGGATAAAGCAAAGAGGTATAATTTCTCAAACGTTCTGATGCGCCACGAGGAGATCTACCACAGGAAGATACGCAACCCCGAAAATAATTCATCGGAGGCCGGGAAGAAAGAGCCTCTCTCCATCCACGACATTTCCCACGACACGCCTGATGAGTACAAGGACCTCCTCCTGTACGACACCTACCCCAGGTATTCATTCATGACGCACTGCCTCGCCGGCCGGCCGCAGTGGGAAGATATCCTGAAGAAGAATTCGGTCGGACGGTCGCTTACAGCCGAGCTTTCTTTCGGATTCACTTCGCATTGTGAATCGGATGAATGCCTTTCCGCACATTTCCACGCGGCCGACGATTCTTTTGAGATCGAAAAAATTTACCGGTTTTTCAAGCAGGGAGAGATACGGGTTTCCCATACCATGAGCGCGAAGATCGATGACCCGTGGTTCGGGGTGGAGTTCAATATCATGGTGATCTCCGGTCAGAGGCCTCTGGTAGACGGGAAGGCGATGGAGCGAGACCGCGGAAGGTTCGTCGCCCAGTGCATAGAATTGAAGGATGATCAGAAGCAAGCGGGTCTTTCTCTCCGATCGGATTCTGCCTGGGATATCTGCATTGTGCCCATCGAGTGCATCTCCCAGAGCGAAGAAGGATTTGAGAAGAATTTCCAGGGATGGAGCATTTACTGGCTCAGGAAATTCGAAGGGGATATACCCGAGATCAGCCTCGAGGTTCTGTAAACATGTCCGAGCTGAGAAAGGACCCTGTGGTGGACAGGTGGGTGATCATAACGGAAGATCCCGCCTTGTCGCCGGACATCAGGGAAAACAGTCCGGAAGAGAGAGGAAAAGACGCCGGAGTTCCTTTTTGCCCCTTCTGTCCGGGGAATGAGCACCTCTGCCCACCCGAAATTCTTGCAAACAGGCCCGGCAGTTCCCTGGCGAACGACCGGTATTGGAACTTGAGGGTTATCCCCAACAGATCGCCGCTTCTCATGGTTGAAGAGGACTTGAAGCGTCTGGGGGAAGGGATCTATGACAAGGTGACAGGTGTCGGTGCAAACGAGGTGATCATCGAAACCCGTAACCATGTGAGCAGGCAGGCGGATATGAGGCTGGATGAGCTGGAGAACCTCTTCTGGGCCTACCGGGACAGGATCATCGATCTGAAAAAAGACAGGAGAATGCGTTACATCCTCATCTATAAAAACAACGGGGCGCCTGCAGGCGCGACGTTAGAGCACCCCTACTCCCTCCTTCTCGCCCTGCCCATCGTGCCCAGAGATATCACGGAAGAGCTCCAGGGAGCTCAGAAGCATTACGATTACAAGGAGCGGTGCATCTACTGCGATATTATCAGACAGGAGATTCAGCTGGAGATACGGATCATTGCCGAGACAGGGTCCTTTCTGGCGGTAGAGCCCTTTGCACCCCGGGTGCCGTTCGAGACATGGATCATACCCAAGAGGCATTCGTGCAGATACGAAGATATCGAACCCAAAGAGGTCGGCGAATGTGCGGGCATTTTCAGAGAGGTCCTCTCCAGACTGGATCGTGCCCTGAACAAGCCGCCGTATAACTATGTCCTGCATAATGCGCCCCTTGATAGCGCTTGTGAAAAATTTTATCACTGGCATATGGAAATTCTTCCCAGGGTGGGTGTTCCAACCGGGCTGGAAGTAGGATCGGATTTGTACGTACATTCCACCATGCCTGAAGATGCAGCGTCGTTTCTGAAGAACATCCTTGTCTGATAAACAAAAAAGGAGCAGGAAGAGGTGCCGCGTTTCTTTGCCCAGATAACCTCTGACAACAGGGCCGTCATTACCGGCCGGGATGTCCGCCACATCATGGGGCCGCTGAGGAAAAAGATAGGAGAGGAGCTTCTCATCCGGGATCAGGAAACCGGGTACACGGGAAGAATCGTGTCCATGAATGCCCGGGAGATATCCCTTGAAATACTCTTATCCCGGGAGTTGTCGGAGAGGGGCTCGCGCCTGGTACATCTGGGCATGAGCCTCATTGATCTGAAGGACATGGATGATCTCATCCGGGAGGTGACCGAGCTCGGGGTCGCTGAGCTTCATCCCGTTATCGCCCGGCGGTCGAATGTGCGTGATATTGGAGAGAAGAGGCTTCAGCGGTGGAGGCAGATCGTCTCCGAGGCCATGAAGCAGTGTGAACGAAAAAGCACGCCAATAATCCGAGAGGTCTTGAGCCTCGATGACTTCCTGGCAAAGACCGCACCGTCCTGGCCGTGCAGGCTTGCTGCCTCTCTCGAATCGGAAGTGTCCATCCAGGATTGCAAGGCCGTGGAAACCGGCATCCTCATAGGCCCTGAAGGCGGATTTGCTCCGGAAGAGACGGAGAAGATCAGCGCTTCGGGGTTCACCCCTGTGCATATGGGAAAGACCGTCTTGCGAGCCTATACCGCCGCCGTTACCGCTGTCGGGGTCCTTGCGATGTAAGAACTTCGCGTTCCGGACCGGCAAGGCGGTTACTTTTTCAAGTCTGCCTCTATCCGGGCCAGCAGTTTCCGGGCATCCTCCCTCTCGGTAAAAGGAGACTTGGAGCTTAGGGCGTTCTCGACGTATTTCCTGGCTTCAGAGTTCCTGCTCAGTTCAACGAGGGCTCTTGCCAGGTGATAGTTGATCGTGGGGTCCTGAGGCATTTTCTCCAGGGCGAGCTTGAACTGTGCGAGTGCGTTTCCGGCAAGCTTCTTCTTCAGGTAGACGTAACCCAGGGTGTCCGCGATCCTCGGATCTTCCGGATATTTGTCCTTGGCGATCTGAGCCAGTTTCAGCGCCTCGTTCAGGTCGCTTTCCTTGCCGCTTTCCGCTAATATCCACGACAGATTATTTGCCGCCAGGGCATTTTTGGGTTCACGCTCGAGGATGTACGAATAAACCTTTTTTGCGTCTGCCGTCTTTCCCTGGCTCTGGTTGAGCAGGGCCAGCATGAGGGCGGCCTTGATATCGTTGGGATTTTTATTGATGAGGGTCTCGTACTCGTCGATCGCCTTCTGCATCATGTTGTTCCTGGCATAAAAACCCGCCAGCGCGTGATAAAGGGAGGTGTTGTCGGATTCAAGCGAAACAGCCTCTTTCATCTGACTCAATGCCCCGCTGATATTGCCCGAAGCCTCCATAAACCGGGAGAGGATCATCCGGCAGAACGCGGTATTATTTTTGGAGCAGAGGGTGGTAAACTTGCCGATCACCTCTTCCTTGGACAGGACGTCAGGTGCGATCCCGGCGTAAAGGGCAAGGGCCTGTGGCTCCTTGGGATAGAGATTGACGGCTTTTTCCGCGAAGCTCAGGGCGCCTTTTTTGTCTGACTTGGACAATGCGATCAGACTCTGAGCATGAAGCGCCTGCCACGTTTCCGGGGACGATTTTTTCAGGAGCCCCACGAGAGAAGCCGCCTTGTCCTTTTCATTGATCTTCAGGGCGGATAAGGCACCGATATAGAGCAGATCGGAGTTCGTGAGCGACTGTTTCCCCAGAAGATCCACTTCTGCCAGGGCTTCCTTATATTTCCCTTCGGAAAAGTCTATTTTTGCGAGCATTGCATGAAGCGTGGGGGTGTTCTTATACTCCCCAAGGGATTTTTCTACAAAGTCCCGGGCCTTGGCGAGATCTCCCTTCATGAGATACGCCTGGGCAACGGGCGCGGCTATGTCCGGCCTCCGGGGAATACTCTTGGCAAACACATCAAGGGTATCCAGAACCTTCTGCGGATTGCCTGATTTGAGATAGATCTGCGCCAGCAACGTCCGCGGGGGAATGGACTTGGCGTCCTTCTCGATTGCTTCTGTAAGGATCTTCTCAGCCTTTTTTACGTCCCCCTTTTCCATGAGGATCTGAGACACGAGAGTCTTTGTTAATGTATCATCCTTGAGTTCCTTTGCCTTCTCGGCAAAAGCCAGCGCCTTGTCGAAATCCTTTTTCTGTATCATGATGCCCGCTTCGATCAGGTACGGGCTGGGATCTTTCGGGAACCTCTTCTTGAGCTCATCCATCTGGGAGGTGAAAAGCTCATCCATATGATAGGAAGAGTAGAAGCGGGCAAGGGAAATGCCTGCGTCGATGTTGTCTTTATCCACATTATAAGCTTCCTCGGCCCACTTGCGGGCAAGGGTCGCATCGCCTTTGAACGCAAAGATGTTGCTGGCAAGGAATCTGATTTTCGAAGATGACGGGTAGAGCGCAGAGCCTTTGGTGACGAGGGCTAGCGCGCTGTCTGTCCTGTCGGTGCCCATATACATCTGAGCGGCGTTGACAATCGTCGCTTCATCGGGTTTGGGACTATTCAGCAGTTCTTCCATGATCCGTACCGCTTCCTGCTTCTTACCAGTCTGGAAGAGGGCCTGTGCGAGTATCTCTTTTGCATTTTTGTTCTGGGGCTCGTACTGAAGTATCGTGGATGCTTCCTTTTCCGCTCTATCGTACTTCTTGGCGAGGAGCAGCATGGAGGCAAGATACTCGTGGGCTTTCGTATTTTTTGGATCTATATTGGCCGCCTTGGCAAACGCCTTGTATGCCTCATCGGCACGCATACGTTTGAGTTCGACCTCGCCCAGAGACACAAGGGTTTTTACATCGTCCGGAGCTATCTGGAGCGCGTTCTGATATTGTATGGAAGCCTCTGCAAATTTTTCCTGCGCCACGTAAGACTCTGCGCTTTTCAAGTAGGCTGCTCTCTTTTCTTCAGGGCTTTTGCTGCACCCTGATATCAGGAGAGACAGGGAAATAAAGATCACTACACAGATTCTCAAACGTTGTTCCATACAACCTCCCACTCAGGTATCTTCATGAAAAAATACCATACATACTGCCAAAGGGAAAGGGATATACTCTTTAAGGCAATTGTATCAAACCCCCCCTTTCTTATTTCTCCGAATCCGGAATCCCGATCAGCGCGAAACCCCCGGCAGAGACCTGCATTTCTTGACTTCTCTTAACCAAGCTACTATCTATCATACTAATAGAAAGGCGGAGGAAACATGATATTCGATCCTTTGTATCTCATCATGATCATACCGGCGGTGCTCCTGAGTGTCTTTGCGCAGATAAAAGTCAAATCTACGTACGCGAAGTTTTCCAAGGTATCGACTTTCAGAGGCGTTACCGGCGCAAGGGCGGCACACGAGATCTTGAGAGCCGCAGGGGTTAACGATGTGGATATCGAGCTTACCGGAGGGTTCCTTTCCGATCATTACGATCCGCGGTTCCGTGTGTTAAGGCTGTCGGAATCCGTGTATTCCGGTAACTCTGTCGCCAGCGTGGGTGTCGCTGCCCACGAAGCGGGCCATGCGATTCAGCATGCTCAGGGATATGCGCCTCTAAAGATAAGGAGCGCGCTGGTGCCCGTGTCTTCACTGGGATCGAATCTCGCGTGGCCGTTACTCATGATCGGATTCATTTTCATGTCGCAATCGCTGATACTGGCAGGGATTATTTTCTTCAGCCTGGCGGTTCTGTTTCAGGTTGTTACCCTTCCCGTTGAATTTAACGCTTCGTCACGCGCGCTCATGGCGCTTCCCGCAGCGGGCATCCTCTCGGAGAGTGAAGTGAAAGGTGCGCGCAAGGTCCTTTCAGCGGCAGCGCTCACCTATGTCGCCGCGGCAACGGCAGCTGTCCTCCAGCTTTTGTATTTTCTTATGAGGGCAGGTCTTCTGGGAAGGGATGAGTAAGGGAACGGCAGCGCTCCCTGCGAATTCTAAAAAAGCCGGGATATAAACCGAGCCCCTTAGCGCGCAGGCAATAACAGTTGAACTCCGGGGCAGGCATAGCAGTACGGTCGGGAGATGTTTTGCAAAAAATCGTTTCTCAGGGAAT
The DNA here is from genome assembly GCA_002448235.1 of Syntrophaceae bacterium UBA6087. Classification (GTDB taxonomy): domain Bacteria; phylum Desulfobacterota; class Desulfomonilia; order UBA1062; family UBA1062; genus Phosphitivorax. Next base: position 281,760 of record DIXF01000005.1, on the reverse strand, counting down.
GAGCCCTGTGATTGAAAATAGGGGATCAGAGCAGCAAAGGGCTGCAATTATCTTAATCTTCAGAACCTTATCTGACGATGTATAGAACAATGACGAGGAGTGCTTATTCCGCATTATTGTTGTTTGTGTTTGACCTGGCGGTAGCTGCAGGCGCAGTTTTCCTTGCGAAATACCTGCAAAGGCTGCTGCCGGGCGTGAGCCTTCCCGACGAGGTGCTCTGGGTAAAAGCGGGTATCTTTTCCGTAACCGGGATTGTCTGTTTTTACTTTCAGGACCTTTACAACTGGAAGTACTGGAGAAGGATCTCCGAGCTCACTTCGTCGGTACTCTTAGGCGGTGGGCTTGCACTGATCGTGCTTGCGGTCATTTATTACATCATCCCTGCCGTCGGCCTTGAACGGGATGTGCTTCTCGGCGCGCTCTTCATCGTTTTGTCGCTCTCTTTCGTGATCAGGGCGGGGTACCTGAAGCTCAGGTTCAACAACAGCAACGGGACCAGGATCGCGGTGCTCGGAGACGGTGACAATGCAAAATTCCTCTTTCGCGAAATGCGTGCCGGCGGGTACCCGGTCATCTTCGAAGGATATATCGGGAGGAACAATTGGGACCTGCCGTCGAGATGTCTGGGGGATGTATCGGAAATTCACCGGATAATCAAAGAGATTGAACCGGACCTTCTCGTTGTCGCCCCGGATGGCTGGAGAGGGACACTGCCCATCGATGATCTCCTGCATATCAAACTCACCTCCTGCGATGTGATCGATGCCCCGAACTTTTATGAGAAGATTACCGGAAGGATCCTCGTGGAAGAGATCCGGCCGAGCTCGATCATCTTTACCCGCGGTTTCCTGAGTTCTCCGCTTCAGGATGCAGTGAAAAGAGGATTTGATATCTTCTTTGCCCTGGTCGGCATCGTGGTGACGTTTCCCATCATGGTCCTTACCGCGCTTGCCATCCGCCTGGAATCCCCCGGCCCTATCTTTTATCTTCAGCAGCGGGTAGGTCTGGACGGCAAGGATTTCAGGGTGATCAAGTTCAGATCCATGAGGCAGGATGCGGAGAAACAGGGACCGCAGTGGGCCTCCCAGAACGACCCGAGGGTGACCCGTGTCGGCAGGATTATCAGAAAGCTGAGGATTGACGAGCTCCCGCAATTCCTCAACGTCCTCAAGAATGACATGAGCTTCGTGGGCCCGAGACCGGAACGGAGATACTTCGTTGACCAGCTCGAAAAGGTGATTCCCTACTATGCCCTGAGGCTTCATGCAAAGCCGGGTATCACCGGATGGGCACAGGTCAACTATCCATACGGCGATACCATTGAAGACGCCCGGGAAAAGCTCAAGTACGAGCTGTTCTATATGAAGCACCGCTCGCTGTGGCTCGATCTTGTCATTATCTTCCAGACCATCAAGGTTGCGATCAAGGCGAGAGGGTCCCAGTAAAGGCTTTTGCTTTGCCCGGCCGGGCAACACCGCTCACGCTTCTTACAAGCAGAGATGATCTCTCCTCAATAGCGGCTTTGGATCAATGCGCCGACAGGATCATGGGTCCGTTCTTCATAACGGCGATACTGTCTTCAAAATGGGCGGATAAAGAGCTGTCCGCAGTTACCACCGTCCACCCGTCGTTCTCTATCTTGACCCTCCACGATCCCTGATTTACCATGGGCTCGATCGCAAGGGTCATGCCCTCCTGGATCACCGGGCCTTTGCCTTTTTTGCCGAAATTGGCGATCTGCGGGCCTTCGTGCAGGCCTCTGCCTATGCCGTGGCCTACGAAATCCCTCACTACGCTGAACCCGGCAGACTCGACGACTTTCTGGACTGCGGCGGATATGTCGGAAATCCTGTTTCCGGGTATCGCCTGGGAGATGCCTGCTTCCAGGGATTTCTTCGTGACGTCGATAAGATTTTGAGCCTGTTTCGAGATGGTCCCGACAGGAAAGGTACGTGCCGCATCCGAGTAGAATCCTTCATAGAGGGCTCCCACATCGATGCTTACGATATCGCCCTCCCGAAGGAGATTCGGGCTGGGAATGCCGTGAACCACTTCATTGTTTACCGAAGTGCACAGGGTCGCGGGGAAGCCCCGGTAACCCTTGAAGGCGGGCAGGGCGCCGCGGGAGCGGATGAAAACCTCTGCCTCCTGATCCAGCTCCAGGGTCGTTATGCCGGGCCGGATCATATTTTTGATGTGATCGAACAGGTGCGCCAGGATGCGGTTGGCTTCCCGCATGATGGCGATCTCCTGCTCGTTTTTAATGATAATCATCCATTCAGGACCTTTTTCAGGGGATATTCGATGATCCCGCGCGCGCCTGCCCTGAGGAGGTCCGGAATGAGGTTTCTGGACTGGGATTCATGGATGATGATCTCCAGCGAATACCAGTTCGAATCGTGGAGCGGACACACCGTGGGAGAGGTTAAGGCGGGCAGCATGGAGATTATCTTATCCAGCTTGTCTTTCGGTGCATTCATCTTCAGCCCCGCCATTCCCGTTGCCTGCAGAGCGGATTTGAGCATCAGGGCGATCTGCTCGATCTTTGTGCGCTTCTTTTTGTCTTTCCAGGATTTTTTATTGGCGATAAGCTTCGTATTGGTGACGAGCAGCTCATCGATGATCTTGAGATTATGGGCCTTGATCGTGGATCCGGTCTCGGTGACCTCCACGATTGCATCTGCAAGGCCGTCCACTACTTTTGCTTCTGTTGCGCCCCAGGAGAACTCCACCTCGACGGAGATCTTGCGCTCTTCGAAGTATCTCTTCGTGAAGTTCACCAGCTCGGTTGCGATCTTCTTTCCCTGGAGATCTTCCAGCTTGCTTATGCCGGACTTCTCGTCAACCGCCAGAACCCATCTGGCAGGGCGGTATGTGGCCTTTGAGTAAACGAGGTCTTCCACCTCAACGATGTCGGAGGAGTTTTCCAGGATCCAGTCTTTTCCGGTAAGAGCGGCATCGAACAGACCTGATTCCACATAACGGGATATCTCCTGGGCCCTCACCAGGGCGCACTCGATCTCCGGGTCGTCGATCGATGGGAAGTAGCTCCGGGAAGACATCTTTATTACCCAGCCGGCATCCTTGAACAGATCGATCGTAGACTGCTGGAGGCTGCCTTTGGGAATGGCAAGTCGTATGAGGCTCATGATTTATACACCTTTTCGGGATCGAATACCTTGATCCCGTCTTCGACAAGGGCTCCCTCCCGGATCATTCTGAAGAAGCACGAACGGTAGCCCGTATGGCACGCAGCTCCGCCTATCTGATCGATCTTGAGAACAACGGCGTCCGCGTCGCAGTCTATCCGTATTTCACGGACCACCTGGACGTTGCCCGACTCTTCTCCTTTTCTCCACAGCTTGCTCCGCGACCTGCTGAAGTAACACGCTTTGCCGGTCCGGACAGTCTCTTCGAAAGCCTCACGGTTCATATATGCGAGCATGAGGATCTCTCCGGTTTCCCAATCCTGGGCCACAGCCGGAATCAGCCCGCCCTGTTTTTCAAAGTCTAATAGATTATTCATTGCTCTTTCTCCTGGTGGCAATGGCTTACCAATTTTTCTTCAATTGTGTCAAGCGGGCATCTCTGCAGATAAATCGGCCTGATTATGAAACATGATGAACGCTTATGCCGAGGATTTCTTCCGCAGCTTCCTTGAGTATCTCTGCCAGAACAGGGTGGGGGCAGTAAGAATCGAGGAACTCCGTCACGTTCAACCCCTGATCGACAGCGAGAGCAGCCCAGGAGATCAGTTCCGTGGCATGCGGGGCAACAATGCTTATCCTCTCTATTACTCCGCCGGAGTCAGATACGACGTGGGCATAGCCTTCATGCGCTTCCATGGTCCGGGCCCTGCCGAGCGCCGAAAGAGGGAACCTGCCGTTCAACTTCTCTGATGTGCGGTTTTCTGCTTTTACATCACCCACGGATGCCACTTCCGGGTCGGTAAAGATAATGGAGGGGATGTTGCGGTACGACATTTTTTTCGATCCGCCGGTTATGTGATCCACGGCTATGGATGCCTCCCTGGACGCCACGTAGGCGTACATGTGGTTCCCGGTCACGTCTCCGACGGCGTAAACCCCGGGAACAGAAGAATGCATGTATTCGTCGACCCCGATCCCTCCGGAGGGTGTCAGTGCAAGCCCTATCTCGCCGCCCCCGGCGGGGAGCACGGGCTGTCTTCCTATGGAGAGAAGGATTTTTTCCGCATCGACTGTTTTCGTTCCCGCGGGCGTGTCGATGAAAATCTTCCTCTGTTCATGTCCTTCGGTGTGGGTGACCCGCGCAGAGGTGAAAATCTCGACTTTGCGGAAAAGCCTGGCGACCGTATCCGAGACATGCCTGTCTTCCAGGGGGAGGATCCGGTCCAGAGCCTCGATGACCGTTACCTTCACATCCAGGGAGCTGAAGATATGAGCCATTTCCATCCCGATCACGCCGCCGCCTATTATTGCAAGGGAACGGGGAAGGGTCGTCACGCCGAATATCTCGTTGCTCGTCCAGCTGTCCTGCAATCCCGGCAGCGGCAGCATTTTAGGAGAGGCACCTGTGGCGATGATCGTATTCCTTGCCCTCATCAGAACATCTCCCGCTTTGATCGAACCGGGCTCCTGGATCGAGGCATTGGCGCCGAATACCTCTACGCCATGCTGTTTCAGAAGATATTCGATTCCTTTTGACAGCCTGGTGACAATCCTGTCTTTCCTCGCCTTTAATTTGACGAAATCGAGCTTCGGATTCCCGGTTTCGATCGCGAACTTCGATGCGCCCTTTATCCTGGCCAGGAGATTAACGCTTTCGATATAAGTTTTGGCGGGGATGCAGCCGGTGTTCGTGCAGGTCCCTCCCAGCCGTGATCCCTCTGCTATGCCTACGCGCAGGCCTTTCTTGGCAGCGAGTATGGCAGCGGTATAACCGGCCGGTCCTGCGCCGAGAACGAACACATCATATGTCTCAGTCGGTTTCATGGGCTTTCTTCATCTTCTTTTTCGGAGGGATCTGATAGGATGCATCCACGTACATATTCTTGCGGATGCCGATGGCTTCCCGGTGGATCATGAGCATTTCCCTTTTCGCGAAGGCCTCTTTTCTCAACGCATTAAATTCATCCGCCAGAATATTGTATCTCTCGATGTCCTCAATGCGGGCCATTTTCTTTTCCAGCTCGGCCATTTTATCCAGTACGATCTCAAGCAGATATCCGGAATGGCCAAGGGCCTTGGCTATTTCTTCGACGATTTCCTCTTGTGTCTTATCGATACTGTCTTTTCCCATACTTAAAAAGGCCTATACCATAGATGGGTACGGGTGAAAAGATTCAGCACAAGGTGTCAAGGACGATACGGTGGTCTTTGTCGATCATGCTGGAGAAGATCTGCCTTTTCGGGTAAGATGGTTCAATATACAATGCACGGGGTAAAATTGCAGATGCAGGCAATTCGGCCTTGATGAATAGCTCAGGGAATAATAAAGATAGGGTGATAAAAAACCGATATACTTGCATATTGGAGGCCGGCCCATGAATGGAGAAACCGGAGGAGAGGGAGTCAATACCATAGTGCCGTTGGTGGGCATCCCGACGATCGATTCCCCGCTCCTGGTAGCGACGAAATGCATGGACGATTCCGAGAGGATTCTCATCGATTCCTCACCGAGCGTCCTCGACCGTTATCTCAAGGATAACAGGGAGATTCCCTCGTTCGAGCTCGGCGGCCCCAGGAACAAGATCTTTTTCGATCCTTCGAAAACCAAGTGCGGCGTAGTTACCTGCGGAGGGCTGTGCCCGGGGATAAACGACGTGATACGCGGGATCGTCCATGAGCTTTACTACATGTACGGGGTCGAGAATGTTTATGGGATCCCCTACGGGCTCCAGGGTTTCATCCCGAGCTACCGCCATTCGTTTATTGAGCTTACCCCCTCGTATGTGGAGAACATCCATGAGCTCGGAGGGACGATCCTGGGTTCATCCCGAGGCTCACAGGATATAGGTCAGATAGTTGATGCAATCGAACGGTCAAACATAAACATCATGTTCTTTATCGGCGGGGACGGGACCATGAAGGCGGCTTCTTCAGTTGCCAACGAGGTCCTCGCAAGGGGATACCGATGCTCCGTGATCGCGATCCCCAAGACCATAGACAACGATATCAGCTTTGTCTCCAAGACCTTCGGCTTTGACACTGCCGTGGAAGAGGCAAGAAAGGTTATCCAGTGCGCCCATGTGGAATCGAAGGGAGCACCTTTCGGGATAGGGCTCGTCAAGCTCATGGGCAGGGACTCGGGTTTTATCGCTGCACATGCAGCCCTTGCATGCCGGGAAGCCAATTTTGTACTCGTACCCGAAGAGGATTTTGATCTCGACGGGGACAAAGGCCTTCTTGCAACCCTGGAACGAAGGCTTAAACACAGGGGGCATGCAGTGATCGTTGTCGCGGAAGGGGCTGGCCAGAAGTTCTTCGAGGACATTCCCAAGCAGACGGACCCCTCCGGAAACGTGAGGAAAGGCGATATCGGGCTGCTGCTCAAGGAGAGGATAGGACATTATTTTCATTTACAGTCTATTCCCGTCAATTTGAAGTATATCGATCCGAGCTATGTGGTACGGAGCGTCGTGGCCAATGCTTCCGACTCCATTTTCTGCGGGTTCCTCGCCCAGATGGCGGTTCATGCGGGCATGAGCGGGAAGACCGATATGCTCATCGGATTGTGGAATAACGAGTACGTGCATATCCCCATACCCTTGAGCGTGGGCGAGAGAAAGAAAATCGATACAAACGGGAGCCTCTGGATGTCGGTAAAAGAATCCACAGGACAACCGGTCATGAAGAATTAAAGGATGATTGCAATTCCAAAGGGGAAAGAAAAGGAGACGGATATGGCAGACAAGATGCTTGATGACGACGATATTATTGACCTCACGGACCTGCTTGAAGAAGGAGACACTTCGAAAAAGGTGAAAAAAGAGAGCGGCCCCGCGCATCGATCGCAGGCAAATGAACCGGATTCGTTTGACTTGGGCAAGGAGATCTCCATGGAATACGATGTCTCTGTGGAGGAGATCGAGCATGAGGGAGAACGCGTTGATATAGACGCAAGCCTCTCCGAGCATGAGGAGATCGCCCTGACCGAAGAGAGTGAACTTTGCGAAGCCGCCGTGATGGACGAAGGTGCGGCAGAAGGTCCGGAGCTCGATCTGGACGGGGCTGCGGAAAAGATCCTCGAAGAAGATGTGATTCTTTCGCCTGAACCGGATCGGGCACCCCGCAGGAAACAGAAAGGCACTGATGCGGCCGGTGAAGATGCTCTTGAGAAAGACTTTGACCTCAGCGCCTCCGAAGGAACGGATAACACTCTCGAAGAGCAGATATTGGGTCCCGAGTCAGAGTCGGTGAAGAAGGATCTTGTTGCCGTGGATGAAGTAATTCCGGAAGATTTGCCGGTATCATCAGCAGCGGAAAGAAACGCAGACGGGGACGTTGTCCTTGAGGCGGAGCCCTTCCAGGAGATGACTCCTTCCGGAATATCCGGAGAAAACCTCGAAGATTTGAAGCAGGAGATACCGGGTATGGTTGAGGCCGTGGTAACGCCGCTGATATCAGAACTCGTTAAAGAGATAATTGCCGCTACACGGGAGCAGTTGCCCGGGATCGTCGAGAAGGTGATCCGGGAAGAAATCGAGAAGCTCAAGAAACTCGATTGATAAATTAGTCTTTCTTCAAAGGAGGGCGCTCTCGAAGGGGCGCTCTCCTCTCGCCAGAATCTTACCGATGTTTTGCCTTCACAGAGTTTTCATGCTATGAAATCTGAAGCCTACTTGCGAGGAGAATCAGATGCTGGACAGAGAGTACGACCCAAAAGACATCGAGCAGAAGTGGTACAAGTTATGGCTCGAGAAAAAATATTTTCACGCCGACGGAAACGATGACGCCAAGCCTCCCTATTCGATTGTGATTCCTCCGCCGAATGTAACCGGGGTTTTGCACATGGGCCACGCGCTGAATAACACCCTGCAGGACATCATGATCCGCTACAAGCGCATGGACGGCTTCAATGCCTTGTGGATGCCGGGAACCGACCATGCGGGCATCGCGACACAGAATGTGGTCGAGAAGGACCTCGCTGCAAAAGGTTTGTCGCGCCATGATCTCGGACGCGAGGCATTCATCGAAGAGGTCTGGAGGTGGAAAGAGAAGCATGGGGACCTCATCATCAATCAGCTCAAGCGCCTGGGTGCATCATGCGATTGGGACAGGATCAGGTTTACCATGGACGAAGGGCTCTCCAATGCGGTTCGCAGGGTGTTCGTTACACTCTATAACGAGGGGCTGATCTACCGGAGCGACTACATCGTGAACTGGTGCCCCAGATGCCACAGCGCCCTGTCGGACCTCGAAGTGGAGCATGAAGAAGAGGAGGGGTTCCTCTGGCACATCAGATACCCCCTTGCCGAAGGAAACGGCGAAGTGGTGGTTGCCACTACCAGGCCGGAGACTATGCTCGGCGATACCTGTGTCGCCGTCAATCCGAAGGACGAGAGGTACGCAGGTTTGATCGGCAAGCAGGTTGTGCTCCCGATTATCAACAGGAGCGTCCCGATCGTCGCCGATCCTTTCGTGGATATGGAGTTCGGCACCGGTGCGGTGAAGGTAACCCCTGCACACGATCTCAACGACTATGAGATGAGTCTGAGACATAATCTGGAAATCATCGTGATCATGGATGAGTCCGGCGTCATGAACGAGAACGCCGGGCCGTACAAGGGAATGGACCGGTTCGAGTGCAGGAAGAGGCTTGAGCAGGACCTTCAGGAGCAGGGCTATCTCATCGACAAGACGCCGTATAAGGTCCCTGTCGGGAAATGCTACCGCTGCAAGACCACCATCGAGCCGTACCTGTCAAAGCAGTGGTTCGTGAGGGCAAAGCCTTTGGCCGAAGAGGCTATCAAGGCGGTCAAGGAAGGGAAGACGAGGATTATCCCCAAGCAGTGGGAAAAGACCTATTATGAATGGATGTACAATATCCGCGACTGGTGCGTCTCCCGGCAGATCTGGTGGGGCCACCGCATCCCTGCATGGTATTGTGAAAACTGCGGCGAGATCATCGTCAGCGAGGAGAATCCGACGGCATGTCCCAAGTGCAAGTCGGATAACTTAAGGCAGGAAACCGATGTTCTCGACACCTGGTTCTCTTCCGGTTTGTGGCCGTTCTCGACTATGGGTTGGCCGGATGAGACAAAAGAGCTCCAGAAGTTTTACCCGACGAATGTTCTTATTACCGGTTTCGACATCCTCTTTTTCTGGGTAGCCAGAATGATGATGATGGGGATAAAGTTCATGCACGCTGTTCCGTTCCATGATGTGTATCTTCACGCGCTCGTCAGGGATGAACAGGGCCAGAAGATGAGCAAGTCAAAGGGTAATATCGTCGATCCCATTGTCGAAATGGACAAGTACGGAGCTGATGCCTTCCGGTTTGCCCTGTCAGCCTTTGCCGCCATGGGCAGGGATGTGAGGATCAGCGACAAGCGGATACAGGGCTACCGCTTCTTTATCAACAAGATCTGGAATGCGGGCAAATTCGTCATGAGCAATATCGAAGGGTTCGACCCCCGCAGCGTATCCGTTGATGCCGGGAGCTTAAGCCTTGCAGATGCATGGATACTGACCGAGCTGAATAAGGCCATACGGGCTACGAGGAGCGCACTGGAGGAGTATCGCTTCAATGATGCTGCCGACATCCTCTACCAGTTTACCTGGCATACGTTCTGCGACTGGTATATAGAGCTCTCGAAACCTCTTCTAAACACGGAAGCCGCACCGTACACGAAATGGACGCTGTGTCATGTATTCAGATCCATCCTTGAGCTGCTCCACCCCATGATTCCCTTTGTGACCGAGGAAGTATGGCAGAACCTTCCGGGATCGCCTGAGGAATCGATCGTGATAACCCGGTATCCCCGGGAAGACTCCGAGCTGGATTTCCCGGAAAAGGCCTTGAAGATGGGATACATAATAGACATTATCTCAGGGGTGAGAAGTATCCGCGGCGAAACCAATATCCCGCCTTCGACCCAGCTCGACATAGTCCTGCGGATGAAATCAAAGGAGATCGAGGCGGCGGTGAGCGAGTATGGATTCTTTGTCAGGGATCTGGCCCGGGTAAAATCGATAGGGCTCATCCCCGAAGGGGCTCCACGGCCGAAGCACTGTGCGCTGGCGGTTACCGGGGAGGCCGAAGTCTATGTCCCGCTGGAAGGCGTGATCGACATCGATAAGGAAAAGGACCGCCTCGATAAACAGATAGCAAAGCTGGAAAAGGAGCTGGAAGGAAAACGTAAAAAGCTCTCCAATAAGGACTTCCTTCAGAAGGCGAACCCGGAGGTGGTAGAAGAGCAGGTGAAGATCAAAGACGAGCTCGAACTCAAGCTGGGGAAACTTCTCAAGGCGCACGAACTGCTTGAAGGATAATGCTTAGATCCATTCAAACAGGAATCGTCCGGGAAGTAATCGATCTGGATACAGTGAGCTCCACAAATACCTTCGCCCTTGATTCCGGGAAAGTCGGGCTTCTTGTCACCGCGTCCGAGCAGGTTGCCGGGAAGGGGAGGATGGGCAGGTCCTGGTTCTCTCCCAAGGGGTCGAATATCTATATGACGATCACGGTAGGCGGTTCGGATTCGAGGCTGCCCCTTGTGGCCGGGGTTGCGATTCATGAAACCGTATTGAGCCTTACCCGGGGTGCCGTTCCTGTTGGAATCAAGTGGCCAAATGACATCCTTGCCGGAGGAAAGAAGATTTGCGGGATCTTGTGTGAATCAAGAAAGATCACCGCAATCGGCGTCGGGATAAACGTCAATCAAAAGTACTGGCCCCCGGACCTTGAAGGCAGGGCCACCTCTCTCTCTCTGGTAATCGGTGAAGATCTGGATAAGCAAGACGTCTTGGAGCGTTCAGTTATAAACATGGACAGGTGGTATTCACTTTTTTCTGAACAAGGGTTCGGCCCGGTAAGGGAGGCATTTTTACGGTACGGCCGTCTTCGTGACCATGAGATAACTACGGAGGAGGGAACACCCTGCCGGATTACGGATCTCGATATGCAGGGCCACCTTCTGATCGATATTTCCGGCTCTACCCGTGAACTCGTGAGCGGCCCCATCATAGTGAAGCCGGGAAAGCCTTCCTGAGGGTATCCGGGGATACGGTATTGCTCGAATTTGAAAGAATTTTTCTTTCCTTGTAATCCCCACTCCATAGGCTGTTTGCCCTATCGTTTACCCTTGCATTTCATTTTTATGATGCTACCATTATTTGTACAACGCCATAGGAGGGGATATGCGTTTAGATAGAACCATCCAGCCCAAGACGTATGACCCTTATAATAAAGGGAAAAAGTCCACAGAAGGGATATACTGCCCTCAATGCCGGGCACTTTACCAGCATGGCAGGTGGAAGTGGCCTGACAAAGGGGATACCTTTCGGGAGCCGCATCTCTGTTCAGCCTGCAGGAGGATAAAAGACCGCTTCCCTGCAGGAGAAGTCCTGGTGTCGGGGAAGTATCTAAACAGGCACAGAAATGAGATTGTAAATCTGATCCAGAATGTCATTACAGAGGAAGAGAACCGCTCGCCGCTCAAAAAGGTCATCAGTCTCACAAGCGAAAACGGAACGATCCGGGTCAGCCTGACGGACGATCATCTGGCAAGGCATATCGGCGAAGCCCTTCATAAGGCTTATAACGGAGATCTCGAGGTGAAGTACTCGGAGGGAGAAAGATTTGTCCGGCTCTATTGGCATCGCGACGAGTAATGAATCCGGTCGTTGTAAATGCCGATGATCTGGGTTTGAGCAGAGAGATCAACGAGGGGATAATTAAAGGGCTTCAGGCGGGGGTCGTCAGCGATACCTCCCTGCTGATCGACGGCCCATGTGCCGGCGATGCGATGGAGAAGCTCGAAAAAATCGGGCTTGCGCATCTCGGACTCCATATCAATCTCGACGTACTTATTGGGTGGGATAAGCCCGGGGAAGAACGATTTTCACGGGAAAGGCTCGAAGGTCTTTTTCAGGACAAGGGGTTTCTCGGGAACTGCCGCGATCACGCCTGCCTTCAGATTGAACATTTTTTAGGTTCCGGCCTCGTCCCCACGCATGTCGATACGCATCACCATGTACATGGTTTCTTTCCCCTCTTTACCCTGCTTATCGAGCTCATGAAAACATATCACATACCGGCTGTGCGGTTCAGCAGGGGCGGATATTCTCTCACCACGAGAAAACCTGTCCCGTATGATCCGGTGATATACCAGGAGATGGAATCGATCCTGCTGGAGGAGGGGATCTATTTCTGCAGGGCCATGTCCGAAGGCGCAGAGAAGATGTCCGGAATCGAGATCTTCCCGGCTGAGCTCGTTGTGCATCCGTCGATTGGAGGTGACCCCTGGAGAATCCGTGAGACGGAAGTGCTTTTCTCCGAGCAATGCCGCCTTATATGCGAAGAGAAGTCGATCCGCCTCGTCGGTTATCGGGAGCTGATAAACGACCCGGATTTGTCTTGATCTTCTTCTCTCAATTTATCCAGGGCGGTATTTCTGAAGTAAAGAATGATATCGATACAGATCATGCATCCGTTGAGCACATAGAGGAGAATGACCCAGTCGAGGTTGAAGAAGATCTTGTGAAATACGCCTGAGCAATACCCTATGAGTACGATAAAGAGAAAGAAGATGCTTTTTCCTTTAGAGGTCTGCGAGATATAGGATTTGTAGATGGAAGACGGCCAGGCTGCTCCGAAACAGACCAACATGATAATCTCGAACATGCTCACGATGTATGTATCTCCCTTCCAAACGTCTCCTTAGCCTTACAGGAAATGGGATATACCCATTCCGGACAGCGAAAGATATCCTTTTCTTGAGATCATGATGAAAAGCAAAGGATAAGAGGACAATTCCGGCGGGAGTATCAACGATCGTTAAAAAAACAGTGGGATGAAAGCGGTATGCCCGGAGAAATCTTTCATCTCCGGGCATATGGTGTATGTCAAAGTCTTCTTACACGGCGCCTGCCAGTTTGAATATGGGCAGGTACATGGCAACGACAACGAAGCCTATGATGCCGCCAAGGAATACCATGAGCATGGGTTCCAGCGCCGAAGTCAGGGTATCGACTGCCGCATCCACTTCTTCGTCATAAAAGTCGGCAATCTTTGAAAGCATCTGATCCATTGCTCCTGTGGCTTCGCCGACCGAAATCATCTGCACGACCATGCCCGGGAATATCCCTGACTGGGCAAGGGGCTCCGCCATGGACTGCCCCTCGCTGATAGCGGTTCTGACGGATTTGATCGCCCTCTCGATGATCACATTCCCTGCGGTCCTTGAGGTGATGTCGAGCCCGTCCATGATGGGAACGCCCGAAGAGATCATCGTGCCCAGGGTCCTCGTGAATTTTGCCACGGCGACCTTCCTGATAAGGGGGCCGAAGATGGGGAGCTTCAGGGCAAAGCTGTCCAGATAAAACCTTCCCTTTTCCTGTCTGCCGATCCACTTGAATGCGATGATGAACGCTACGATCGCTCCTATCATGACGTACCAGTAGCCCCGGAAGAAGGCGCTCAAATCCACCACCATCTGTGTAGGCCCCGGCAGGGCCGAACCGAACTGCTCGAACATGTCTTTAAACGTAGGGATAACGAAAATCATGAGTACGGCTACCACGCCGAAGGCTACGCAGAGCACGATGATGGGATAGGTCATGGCGCTCTTTACTTTTGCCTTCAGGGCCTCGGCCTTTTCCATGTATACCGCCAGCCGTATCAGAACCGTGTCCAGTACGCCGCCTATCTCACCTGCGGCAACGAGATTTACGAAAAGGCTGTCGAATACTTTCGGATGCTTGCCAAGGGCATCGGCAAAGGTGCTCCCGCCTTCCACGTCCTGTTTTATCTGCGCGATGATCTTTTTGAACGTCGGGTTGGACTGCTGGGACGAGAGGATATCGAGACACTGAACCAATGGAAGCCCTGCATTGATCATGGTGGCGAACTGCCTGGTAAAGATAACGATCTCTTTAGTCTTGACCTTTTGTTCAAACAGCGAGATCTGTTTCGGCTTTGATTTTATCTTGGTGGGTGATATGCGCTGGCGTTTCAGCAGGAGCTGTACGGATCCCTTTGAATCGGCCTCGATCTCGCCCCTTTTGATGGTACCGTTTGCGAGTTTGCCTTCCCAAACAAAAACCGCCATGGTCTATCTCCTTTCCTTGACATTCGGGGGTGCCACCCTGGGCTGGTTCGGCGATGCCAACATCTGCCTCAGTTCGTCCGGGTCCATGGACCATCCCAGTGCGTCGTCAAGGGATATGGCTTTGCGTGTGAAAAGATTAAATAATGCCTGATTCATGGTTTGCATACCGTGCTTTGTCTGCCCGACCTGCATCTGGGAATAGATCTGGTGGATTTTGTCTTCCCTGATCAGGTTCCTGATGGCAGGAGTCGATATCATCAGTTCCGATGCAAGGGCTCTTCCTTTTCCGTCTGCCTTCGGCAGGAGCTGCTGCGAGATTACGGCTTCGAGTACGAAAGACATCTGTGCCCGTATCTGGGACTGCTGATGGGCAGGAAAAGCGTCGACGACTCGATTTACGGTCTGTACCGCGGAGTTGGTATGGAGCGTTGCAAACACCAGATGGCCGGTCTCGGCGATAGTAAGCGCGGCCTGCATGGTTTCCAGGTCACGCATCTCTCCGATGAACACAACGTCGGGGTCCTGCCTGAGGATATACTTCAGCGCATTGGTGAAGTTCTTTGTGTCCGCACCGACCTCTCTCTGGTTTACGATACAGCCCTTGTGCTTGTGCACGAACTCTATGGGATCTTCTATGGTGACGATGTGATCGTGTCGCTCGGTGTTTATTTTGTCGAGAAAGGCTGCCAGTGTGGTTGATTTTCCGCTTCCTGTCGGCCCGGTGACGAGGACGAGGCCTCTGGGAAGGGAGGTGAGTCTCATGACAGCGTTTGGAAGGCCCAGGGTTTCAAGGGCGACGATATCATAAGGGATCATCCTGAAAACCCCGGCAAGAGCACCGCGCTGGAGAAAGATGTTGCCTCTGAATCGCGCAAGACCTTTTATTCCGAACGAGAGATCCAACTCCTGCTCTTCCTCGAATTTGTGCTTCTGCGCCTCGGTCAGGATTGAATAGAGTATCTGTCTGGTACCAGGGGGATCGAGGATAGGCACATCAAGGGGAAAGAGCTCTCCTCTGACCCTGATCTGCGGCGGCGAACCCGTTGTAACATGTAAGTCTGACGCCCCTTTTTCCACCATCGTTTTCAGGAGATCGTATATGCTGTGCTCCAAGGATTCCTCCAAGTGATTAATCTGCCATGGTGATTCTCAGGATCTCGGAGACGCACGTGACGCCTTCGAGAATCTTCGTTAAGCCGCTCTGCCTCAACGTTTTCATTCCCTGATTGATTGCTTCGTTCTTTATCTCGGTCGCGGACGCCCCCATGAGGATCAATTCCCGTATGGCTTCGTTTACCGCCATGACCTCATAGAGTGCTATTCTTCCCTTATATCCGGTGTTCCCGCACACGGTGCAGCCTCTGCCCTTGAAGCATTCGGCCTTATGAGCCTCTTCTTCAGGCAGGCCCATCTGGATAAGGGTTTCAGGCTCTACATCATCCTTTTCCTTACAGGCTGAACAAACCTTTCTGGCGAGTCTCTGTGCCACGATAAGATTGACCGACGATGCAACGAGAAACGGCTCGATACCCATATTGAGGAGCCGGTTTATTGTGGAAGGCGCATCGTTGGTATGCAAGGTTGAGAGGACAAGGTGTCCTGTCAATGCTGCCTTGATACCTATCTCCGCTGTCTCGAAGTCCCGGATTTCTCCGACGAGGATAATGTCCGGGTCCTGCCTGAGAAACGATCTCAAAGCAGCGGCAAAGGTAAGGCCGATCTCTTCATGCATCTGTACCTGGTTCACTCCGGGCATGTTGAACTCCACAGGATCTTCGGCTGTCGAAATATTGCTGTCGATCTTATTGAGCTCCGAAATCGCAGAGTACAGGGTTGTAGTTTTTCCCGAACCTGTCGGTCCTGTCACGAGGACCATTCCCCAGGGCTTGTAAATACCTTCCTTGAATCTGCCCAACGCCCCTTCTTCGAATCCGAGCTTGGTCATGTCCAGCTGCAAGTTGGATTTATCCAGGATTCTCAAGACCACCTTCTCGCCAAAGAGGGTGGGGAGTACGGAGACGCGGAATTCGACCTCTTTCCCGCCTTGCACCCGCAGTTTGATGCGGCCGTCCTGGGGCAGTCTGCGCTCGGCTATGTCGAGCTTGGCCATGATCTTCAACCGGGAAACTAACGCGTTCTTCAGCCGGATGGGCGGCTTCATTACTTCATAGAGCATCCCGTCGAGCCTGAACCGTATGCGCATGAACTTTTCGTAGGGCTCTATGTGAATATCGCTCGCGCCTTTTTTTATGGCATCGACGAGGGTAAGGTTTACGAGTTTGATAACCGGCGCCTGATCGGCTTCTTTTTCCAGATCGCCGACCGCTGTATCGCTTCCCTCGGTAGCAACCTCGATATTGCCCTGCTCGTCTTCCATGCTGCTCAGGGCATCGTCTAAAGATGCGGCCTGATCATAGAAATGATCCAGCCCCCACTTCAGCGATTCCTCGGAGGTGACGTGGACGTCTATGGAATATCCGGTGAGGAACTTGAGGTCGTCTACGGCAAAGATATTGGTGGGGTCGGTCATCGCGACCTTGAGGGTGGAGCCGTTCCGCTCAAAGGCTATGGCATTATACTTCTGGACGATGTTGACAGGGATGAGCTTTATCACACTCTGATCGGGCTGAGTGTCTTTCAGGATGATCGACGGAAGGCCATATTGCTTCCCGAGAAATTCCACAAGTTGCTCTTCGCTGATGTGCCCGAGCTTTACCAGCTGGGACCCTAATCTCGTCCCCGAAACCTTCTGCGCTTTTTGGGCCTCAAGGAGTTGCTCGGGGGTAATCAGAGCATTCTTTATGAGCTGATCGCCTATACGTTCATTCGCCATTAAACCACCTTGGTAATGCCTATCGGCATATGGGATTCTCCACTTTAACGATCGTGTCCAAGCCTTGTTAAAACGTCAAAAAGCGTATTTCCCGTGTGAAGCTGACACGGCCCTGGAAGACCTGGGAACAGGCAGCTCAAGTTCAAGGATGGCAGATTTCGAACCTTTTGGTGAGAAAATTCTCTTAAGAGATCTCTTCCGGGTCTTGCCCGTGCTTTTTTTTGCGAAACTTTTCAAACGATACAACGCTGCCTGCATCCGATCTGTCTTGCTGTTTACGAAGAACGGGGGCATCATCTGTCTCCGGCTTAGCCAAGGGTACTATTTTCATAGGTATGTCTCTCATCGTAAACTCGGAGCCTTTCAAGTATTCTTCCCGGAGAATCCAGGTGGCCTCTTGAGGAGGGAAGCTTAAGAAAAGCAGCCGTACCTGGAACCAATGCGGTTTGATATCAGACGCGACCGTTTCTATCCGTGCATAAACTGAAGGGGTATTGTCGACATAGATTGCAACCACATCACCGGGGGAAAGCATGCCATCCTTTTACCATAAGTCATCAGACATATCCATGTGTTCTTTCTTGAGCGAAGCGTTCCACTCAGGACGAAAAAGAAACATTGGAAAGAATTCCCGGCAGGATCTAAAGGATTTCCGCAATGATACGAAGACAGATATCGTGGACAAACCCAGCCCAAGGACGTGCCGGTATTGTTTTCCAGCCCTGTAGGCCATGCGCCGGCAGGTCGGTCCCTTCCTATTGATATGGCAGAGAGATTCCATTAATTATTTTCCACGGTTTGGACGAGGAAGATACTTAAATGGGTGAATACGTACTTTTTGTTGACGATGAAGATTGCATCCTTGATGTGGCCGAAGCTGTGTTCGAACAGCACGAGGTCCGGATACTCACGGCAAAGAATGCTGAAGAAGCCCTCGAAAAAGTGAAAAGCCACGAGGTTGCAGTAATCGTCTCGGATCAGCACATGCCGGGAATGATGGGACTTGAGCTGCTCTCCCGGATCAAAGCAATGTCTCCCGACACCGTGAAGATCCTTATGACCGGATTTGCAGATCTTGAAACAGCAATAGATGCGATAAACCGGGTAGAAGTCTTCAGGTTTATCGTAAAGCCCTGGGAAAATACCCAACTCGTCGAGCTCGTGACGGACGCCCTGAAACGCTATCGGCTCATCAAATCGATTGTCAAAGGCGATGATGCCGCCATGCTTTCTCTCGTACGCGCCCTTGAGCTGAAAGACCCGTACACGAAAGGCCATTCGGAGAGGGTTGCAGAATATGCCGTCTCCATAGGAAGCAAGCTTGACCTAAACGACAAGAGTCTCAAGGCGATACGATACGGGAGCTGGCTGCATGACTGCGGCAAAATTGGAGTTTCGGAAAACATCCTCAACTACGAAGGGCCCCTTGATGATGCAGAGATCCATATTGTGAGGAATCACCCCATGTGGGGCGCGGATGTTGCAAGAAAGGCGCGGCTTCCTGAAACAATCGTAAACATTATCCTGTATCACCATGAGCGTTATGACGGGAAAGGGTACCCTTCGGGATTAAAGGGGAGCGGAGAGATTCCGTTGGAGGCTAGAATCGTTGCAGTGGCAGACATCTACGATGCATTGACAACCGAACGGCCGTACCGGAAAGCTTATGATAAGAACAAGGCCCTGGAAATGCTCATTTCCATGAAAGAAAACGTTCTTGATCCGGATCTGGTGAATCTTTTCTCCGATCTCATCAACAAGGAAGAAAAATAAGGGTTTACGGGTTGACCGTAACCCCTCCTTGAAAGAATTGGCGACCCCAGGGGGATTCGAACCCCCGCCGTCGCCGTGAAAGGGCGATGTCCTGGGCCTCTAGACGATGGGGTCATACAGTGAGCCAGGAGGGGTTCGAACCCTCGGCCACCGGATTAAAAGTCCGATGCTCTACCGGCTGAGCTACTGGCTCCGATTTGCCCCCCTATCTCATGGATGACCAAAAATATCAAGGATAAAAACACCGGGGGCATTGTAAAAAGAATGGTAATGCGGTCACCTGAAATCATCAAGAGGCGACAAAATCTCTTTGAGGAATTCTCTTAAGAGAATCTTTATGATATAGAGGTCTTCATGGTTTGGATAATTCTCTACATCCCGCTGTGTATCTGGATGGGAATCGGGATCGTTTCCCGAATGAACCTGTACTCCACCGGGGCCGTGTTCATCACCGTCGCAATATTCATTCTCATAGAGTACAGTCAGGTTTCCCGTGATACCAACAGATCAAAGACTCCTTTATGGATTATGTGTATGACCATTGCCTCAATCCTGCTGGGGATATTCTGGAAATAAAAAAAGGAGAGGAACATCCTCTCCTTTAGAGCGTATCTTTCGGTGACTTTCGGTTATAGATCTTCCTGATAGAAGAAGTCGTATATTTTGGAAACCTTTATCCCCTGAATCGAGAAGTAGAGCTCATCTCCTCGCTCGACCCCTCTGACCTCGGCTATTCCGGATTCCTGGGCCTGAAAGATCTTGGTATTCCCGAAGTCGAATATGGGCATTGTCCGGCTGGTAAAGGTCCAGATGGTCCCATCATCGGCAATGGTGGATATGATATATTCACCCTGCTTCATCCATTTCCGCAACCCCTGGAATTCTATTTTCTGGTTTTCCTTATACATATCCGCCCCTTTCCAACCTGTATCGCTTCTTCTTATGTATCTTATCGGATAGAACAGAGGCAGGCTTAAGGTTGTAATGGGTGTTTGTTGCTACCGGCTTTTGGAATCTTTGTACAGCTTGTAGTCCATGCTGTCTACAAGGGCCATCCATGATGCCTCGATGATATTGCTGGATACGCCTACCGTATTCCAGTGATCTTTCTTGTCGCCGGATTCTATAAGGACCCGGACAACGGATTCCGTCCCTGTTTTTGAAGAGATTACCCTGACCTTATAGTCAAGGAGCTCGACATCCTCGATACTCGGGTAAAATTTTTTGAGCGCCTTCCGCAGGGCTCTGTCAAGTGCATTGACCGGGCCGTTTCCCATAGCTGCCGTATGCTCGGTGCTTCCATCCACCTCGATCATGATGGTGGCCTCTGACATGGGATCCGTATCATCGCTCCTGCGCTCGGTGTTCACACGGAACCCCTTCAGACTGAAAGAGCGTACGTGCATCCCCATTGCCTTTTTCATAAGCAGCTCCAGAGAGGCGTCGGCGCCTTCGAACTGGAACCCGCAATTCTCAAGGTCCTTGATGATCTTTACGATTTGGTTCGCGGTAGTATCATCCTTCGCAAGGTCTACATTGAATTCCCGGGCCTTGAATAAAATATTGCTCTTTCCCGCCTGATCCGAGACCAGGACCCGCCTCTGATTCCCAACCAGGACGGGGTCCATGTGTTCATAGGTGAAGGGATTATTGATGACGGCGCTTACATGGATACCTGCCTTGTGGGCGAAAGCCGATTCTCCTACATAAGGCTGGTGTTTGTTATGTGACAGGTTGCTGATGTCGCTTACAAAACGGGAGACTTCGCTGAGCAGTCTCATGTTTTCCGTTGGTATGGTCATGCAGTTCATCTTGAGGCTCAAGTTCGGTATGATCGAACAGATATTCGCATTTCCGCATCTCTCGCCGAGGCCGTTGATCGTGCCCTGTACATGATCAACGCCGGCCTGCGCGGCTGCTATCGTGTTGGCTACCGCAAGGTCGCCGTCATTGTGGCAATGGATCCCCAGAGGTACCCTGAGGGAGTCCCTTACAAAAGCTACGGCAGCGGAGATATCCGAGGGGATGCTCCCCCCGTTCGTATCGCAGAGGACAATCTTTCCTGCACCGCCTTCTGCGGCGGCCTTCAACACGGCGGTCGCATATTCACGATTATTTTTGAACCCGTCGAAAAAATGCTCGGCGTCAAAGAACACCTGGAGAAAATGAGACTTGAGGTAAGCTACGGATTCCCTGATGATACGCAGGTTTTCTTCCACGGTGCAGCCCAGGCCTCCCTGGCCGGTAATATGGGTATCCCAGGACTTGCCGAAAATCGTCACTCCATCGGGGCGGGCATCGATCAGTTCCCGGATCATCCTGTCCTTTTCGGGTGACTTGCCCGGCTTGCAGGTGCTGCCGAAGGCAAAGACCTTTGCATGGTCCAGTTTTATGTTCCGGAGGGTGGAGAACAGCATTCCATCCTTTGGATTTGCACCGGGCCATCCTGCTTCAATAAAGTCCACACCCAGCTGATCGAGCTTCAGTGCGATATCGCGTTTGTCGTCCAGCGAGAAGTGTACATCCTCGGACTGGGCGCCATCCCTGAGCGTGGTGTCGTAGATTTCAATCTTTCTCACTGCTTTTCCTTCTCAAGTTCGAACGCCTCATGGAGAACTCGCACACCCAACTCCATGAATTTTTCATCGATTACACACGAGACTTTGATCTCCGAGGTGGAGATCATGATTATATTGATGCCGACCCCTGAAAGTGCCTCGAACATCCGTGAAGCAACACCGGCATGCGATCTCATCCCGACTCCGACGATGGATATTTTTGCAACCGACGTATCTCCTACTACATCCCGGGCTCCCAAGTCGGGGAGCATTTTCCGTACCATCTCCAGGGCCTTGTCATAATCGGTCTTCGTAACAGTGAAACTCAAGTCGGCAAACTTGCCGTCCGCAGAAGAATTCTGGATGATCATGTCGACATTGATATTCTCTTCGGCCAGGGCAGTGAAAACAGAAGCAGCTATACCCGGTCTGTCCTGGAGTCCCAGCAGTGTGATGCGGGCTTCATTGCGATCATAGGTAACCCCGGAAACAACTTCCTTTTCCATGTCCTTATCCTCCGTAGTGGTCAAGGTGCCCCCTTCGTCCGAAAAAGCGCTCTTGACCAGAATCGGTACATTATATTTTTTCGCAAATTCAACAGAGCGTGTCTGGAGCACCTTGGCTCCCAGGGATGCCATTTCGAGCATCTCGTCATAAGAAATTTTATCAAGCCTTCTGGCTTTCTCGCAGATGTTGGGATCACAGGTGTAGACTCCATCTACATCGGTGTATATCTCGCAGACATCGGCGTTCAGAACAGCAGCCATTGCAACTGCAGAAGTATCGGATCCCCCTCTGCCAAGAGTAGTGACGTCTCTCCCTTCTGTCACGCCCTGGAATCCCGCTACTACGGCAACTTCGCCCGAGTCCAGAACCTTCCTGATCATTTCGAGCTCAACGTGGACGATACGGGCTTTTGTGTAGGCGTTGTCCGTTACGATATTGATCTGGTGAGCCAGCAACGACCTTGCAGGGACTCCTAAGTCCTTCAGCGACATTGCAAGCAGGGAGATAGTCACCTGCTCGCCTGTGGAAACCAGGACATCCATTTCCCTTACGTCGGGCTTGGGCGATAACCGTCTGGCCAGACCGATGAGCCTGTCCGTCTCGCCTGACATGGCAGACACCACCACAACAACGCTGTTCCCCTCCCGGTATCGTTTTGCAACTTTCCCCGCTACGGCAGCTATTTTTTCCAAGCTGCCGACCGATGTGCCGCCGTATTTCTGGACAACCATTCCCATAAAGCGCTTCCCTTAAAGGGTACAGACCCTGCTTGTAAAAGGTGCTCTCATCGCTGCAGTCATTTCTTATCCCTAAGTGTCATTTTCAAAGACTCCTGAAGACGATGGATCAAGGAGGGTTTCTGAGATTCCAGGACGATTGCGCGGGAAGCATCACCCGTATATTCGATGGTGATATCAAGAGTCTGGTTTGAAAAGAAAAGCGGGGCCTTCTCCGCCCATTCAACAACCATTATATGCTCCAGATCCATGTAATCTTCCAACCCAAGATCATAAATCTCGTCAGAGTTTAGCCTATAGAGATCTACATGGACTATGTCAAGCCTTGCTTTGTAGATGTTCACCAGAGTGAAACTCGGGCTCACAACAGTTGTCGAGCCTTCAATGCCCAGTCCTTCTGCAATACCCTTTGCCAAAAGGGTTTTCCCTGCACCGAGGTCGCCGTGCAGAAGTATGATCTCGCCCCCTTGCAGTCTTTCCCCGATGCTTTTGCCCAAGAATCTCGTTTCTTCAGGACTGTTGCTGATGTATTTCAACATCGCTGCTTCCTCTATCGTGGTATACTCGAATGAAATTCGAGCGTATCTCTTTATCGATGCGGGTAACAGTGTACCAGGGCACCAGGTGTATTAACCAGAGAAAAAATCAGTCGGTATCTTCGAGAATAACCGTTGCTGCGGCATAGAGGCGATCATGAGAAATGCTTATGTGCATACGGCACACTCCGATATGCCCTGCCAGCTCCCGGGCCTTGTTATGAAGAAGGAGAGACGGCCGGGCACGGTCTCTGGTTACCTCGATATCAATAAACCTGATGCCGTTTGCGTATCCTGTACCCAAAGCCTTTGATGCGGCTTCTTTTGCGGCAAAGCGTGCTGAAAGGTGAGGAGAAGGATTACGTTTTCCCTTGCAGTAATCGATCTCGCCTTCCGTGAATACGCGACGGAGGAACCTGTCACCGAACCTTTCCAGGAGGGATTCTATCCTTTGAATAGCTACGATATCAATACCCATACCAACAATCATGAGAGGTCCTTCACCGCCAGGATCATTTTCTTGATTCGCCCTGTTCTCCCGACATCATGGACACGCAGAACGTCGATACCCTCGATGACTGCCCACGAGCTTATCGCATCCGTGCCTTCCTGCCTCTGATCGACAGAGACATCGAGTACAGAGCCGATAAAGGACTTCCTCGAGTGTCCGAGGACGACCGGAACCCGAAGCGATCTGAACTCGGAGATACTGCGGACAAGGCGTAAATTTCCCTTGAGGTCTTTCCCGAACCCTATACCGGGATCGACAAGGATGGATTTCCGATCGATTCCGGCTTCGAGGCACTGCGAGACTTTCTCTTCCAGATATGAGTAAACTTCATGAACGATATCGACATACTCTGTATTATTCTGCATGGTTTCCGGGCTTCCACGCATGTGCATCAGGATGATTCCGGCGCCCGACTTTTTTGCTATATCAAGCATGCGGGGATCGTGAGAAAGCGCACTGATATCATTTATCATACATGCACCTGCCCCGATTGCTGCTTCCGCTGTGGCTGCGTTTCTCGTGTCGATGCTGACCGGGAGGCTTACCCGCGATGCGATCTTCTCAATAACCGGAACAATGCGCGCAGTCTCTTCACGGGCATCGATGCTCTCTGCTCCCGGCCTGGACGATTCACCCCCGACATCGATGATGTCGGCTCCCTCCTCTGCCATCCGGAGTGCATGGTCAAGCGCCCGATATGGGTCGTTCCATACCCCCCCGTCTGAAAAAGAATCCGGCGTTACATTGAGTATGCCCATGATCACAGGGGCATCTGTCCAGGAGTAATCATGAGCGCATAAGGAAAGGGTCAGTCCTTTTGTCTCACGGAAGATCTGTTCTTCGATGGTTTCCTTTATAGTTTCAAGGCTGTGTTGAGATGCAAGCTTTTCCACTAGGCGCTTGTAGTGCCTGAGATCTCCCATGAGCAGACAGTTCGAAACATCGGCCTTTCCGGAAATCGCATTCCGGTGAACAGCGGCATCACCGCCGAGCGAAAGCATGCTCTGCTTGAGGATGTTCGCTGCAAAAGGCCTGATGCCTTCGAGCAGAAGGTTCCTATGGGTAAGCTTGGGAACCATATAGGGCAACGATGCCGGGTCGACTCCGCACGAAAGAATAGTCTGCTCGTCGGCAAAGGGAACAAGCCTGGCTCTAAGCAATCCCTTCCTCGATGATTTTGTCGATCTCAAAGCCATCGATAACCTCTTTCTCAAGCAAGCGTTTGGCTATCTTATGGAGAATATCGATGTTTTCTTTGATGATCTGGCTGGTGTTGTTATAGCAATCCATGATGATCAGCTTGATCTCTTCATCGATTTTCTGGGCAGTCAATTCGCTGTAGTCGACGCGTTTGGATATTTCCCGCCCTAAAAACATCTCCTGCTCAACCCTGCCGAAGCTCAATGGCCCCAGAGAGCTCATGCCCCATTCCGTCACCATGTGGCGCGCCATATCCGATGCACGTTCGATATCGTTTCCGGCACCGGTAGTGAGACAGCCAAGGACCTGCTCTTCTGCCACTCTTCCTCCCATGAGTACCGAGATGGTGGCGATGAGATAATCCTTCTTGTAGGTGTGTCTGTCGTCTATGGGGAGCTGCTGTGTGACGCCCATGGCCCTTCCTCTCGGGATGATGCTTACCTTGTAAACAGGGTCTGCATTGGGCAATTTTTTTGCAACCAGTGCATGGCCTGCCTCATGGTATGCCGTAGCATTCTTTTCTTCTTCCGAGATGACCATGCTCTTGCGTTCCACACCCATGAGTACTTTGTCTTTCGCCATTTCAAAGTCGTCCATGCAGACACTGATGCGTTTCTTCCGGGCAGCAAGTAGAGCCCCTTCGTTTACCAGATTGGAAAGATCTGCTCCGGAAAAACCCGGGGTTGCTTTTGCAAGGATGCGCAGGTCCACGTCATCGGCAAGGGGGATATTCCGGGTATGCACTTTCAGGATTCCTTCCCTCCCTTTCACGTCAGGGCTCGCCACAACGACCTGCCGGTCGAATCTTCCGGGTCGCATCAGCGCAGGGTCGAGTACATCCGGCCTGTTCGTGGCAGCCATGAGGATGACTCCCTCGTTCGACTCGAAGCCGTCCATTTCCACCAGGAGCTGATTGAGCGTCTGCTCCCTCTCATCATGGCCGCCGCCCAATCCTGCCCCTCTATGCCTGCCGACGGCATCGATCTCATCGATAAATATGATGCAGGGTGCATGCTGTTTGCCTTGAGCGAAGAGATCTCTGACCCTTGACGCGCCGACACCGACAAACATTTCGACAAAATCAGAGCCCGACATGCTGAAGAAAGGCACCGCTGCTTCGCCGGCAACAGCCTTTGCCAGCAAGGTTTTTCCCGTGCCCGGGGGCCCGAGGAGAAGCACTCCCTTGGGGATCCTTCCTCCAAGCGAAGTGAAGCGTTTCGGTTCTTTCAGGAATTCAATGATTTCTTCCAGCTCTTCCTTGGCCTCGTTTACCCCTGCCACATCGGCAAAGGTCACTTTGATCTTGTCCTGGGTCATCAGTTTGGCGCGGCTCCGGCCGAAGCTCATGGCCTTGGTGCCTCCCGCCTGCATCTGACGCATGAACAGGATCCATACCCCGATGAGGAGCAGCATGGGTATCCAGGAGATGAGAACGGACATATACCAGGGAGAATCATCACTGGGCTTTGCCGAGATGAGAACGTTCTTCTCCATGAGCCGTTCAACGAGCTTGGGGTCGTCCGGGGCGTAGGTCTCGAACGAGGCGCCGTTTCTCATCTTTCCTTTAATGCCATTGCCCTGAATCACGACCTCTTTCACTTCCCCCTTGTCCAGCGTTTCGAGAAACTGACTGAAGGGCAGGGCTGTTGCTTCGGTCGTAGGTTTATTGAAGAGATGGAAGAGCATGACCATAATAAGCGCTATGACTACCCACAGTGCGATATTTTTGATCATACCGTTCCCGCTCTTTGGGGATTTACTGTTTTGCATCAACTGTTACTCCTTGGCGCATTTCCAGAGACGCGAGAGTCGGTGCCGCTACATCCCGGTAATTTTCTGAAATCTGAACAAGAGCTTTTCTTGCTTCTTCGTTTTTGCCGAGTGCAAGCAACGCCTGTGATTTAAAGAAGAGGGCGTGGTCTTTTATGTTTTCAGGTGATTTTTTTATACAGTCTTCAAGCAAAGGCATCGCCTTCTCGAAATCCTGCTGGTCCATGTACGTGGCTGCCATGATCATTACTCCCTGCCAATGGAAGGTATCTTCCCGGCCCCAGCCGTTTACGAATTTCTGTGCATAATCTAAAGCCATGGTAAAATCTTTCTCACTATAAGCCATTTGGGCAAGCCTCAATCTCGCGAGCTTGGCAGCCTTGGTGTCGGAATATCTCTGAATAACATCCAGGGTAAGCTGGGAACTGTTTGCTGCATTGCTGTACGCGATCATGGCAGAGCTTTCCCTGCTCGTTTTCCAATGATAGAACCCTATGGAGCTTGCAAAGACAACGAATACGATGGCTGCCATGACTGCAAACCGCAACGGGTTCTCCTTGACCCACTTAGCTGCGGAACTGGTGGTTGTTATGAATTCATCCTGGGCATTGAGCAGGTCTTTCCTCGAAGCCTTTGCCATACATAATTCTCCTCACGATAAAGTTAAATACCATATAGTAATTATAAAGCAGTTCTGTCAATGCGGATCTCCTTACACGGAAAACCAAAGGTGTCCCATAAGGGGAGAATACTTGATGATTACGAAAAGATGTGAGAAATCTTTCGACCTGTGAGCGGGAAGAGGGAAGGTTTTCCTGTTGAGATTCAGCATTCATCGCGCCCCCTTTCCGGAGGGGCACGATGAATGCTGCACGTTTTGTTATTTCATTGCCACCGGTTCCAGAACCTGGGGCGTGATGAAGATCAGAAGCTCTTTCTTTGATTTGTCGATAGTTTTCCCTCTGAAGAGGAATCCCACGACAGGCAGCCTTCCGAGGAAGGGTACCTGGTTTGTATTCTGCCGGATCTCTTCTTCGATGATTCCGCCGATGACCGAGGTCTCCCCGTTCCTCACGAGCACCTCTGTCTGTGCCTCACGGGAGGAGATACTCGGGTCTCCCAGAGAGTTTTTGATGGAACCGAGCGCGTTTCTCTTGACCGAGATCTCCATGTTGACGCTGCCGTCAAAGGCAATGCGCGGGGTTACTTCCAGAACCAGCTCGATGTCCTTGAGTTCGGTGGAGAGCTCTCCGTCATTGTCCCTTACAATGTAAGGATACTTCTCGCCCTGGCGGATCGTAGCCTTTTTGTTGTCCATGGTGACGATCTTCGGCCGAGCAATTACCTCTGCATTACCTATGGACTCGCCGATATCCAGCCTGAGATCGAGATCAAGCGCTGACCCTGCAAGCCTTCCGATAGATATTCCGAATCCTGCCGCCTGGTTGGTGGGGAAATTGACCGCCATGGACGGGCTTGGAAGGTTCGTTGTTGACCAGGTAGGGCTGCCGCCCGGTGTGGCCGTTGTGCTGAAGAGATTAGTTGCTGCTCCGGTATTGACGCCTGTAAGACCGAAATGCGTCCTGTCAGACTGGTTCCTCCAGGAGCCTCCCCACTGGACGCCCAAGCCTCTGGTGAAATCATCGTCTGCCTGTACGATACGTGCAGAGATGAGCACCTGCGGCGTTGCCTTGTCGAGCCGTCTGATCATGGCATTGACGTCATCGACGTTTTTCTTGATATCTTTCACGATGAGGACGTTTGTCCTGTCTTCGGCCGTAATGCTTCCCCGGTCGGAAACCAGGCCGACTTCCTTGCCTTTGATCGTTTTTGCGATGTCGGAGGCCTTTGCAAAATTGACCGGTATGACGGAGGTGACGAGAGGCTCCAGCTGCTCCTCTGTTTTTTGGGATTCGAGCTTCCTCTCCTGGGCCTTTTTAATTTTATCTGCGGCATCGATCCTCACCACATTCCCCACTTCCATTTTTCCGAGATCCTTGCTTTCAAGGACCACATCTAGTGCCTGGTCCCAGGGGACGTCTTTGAGACGTATCGTGATGTTGCCTTTGACTTCATCCGAGGTAACGATATTGAGGCCGCTCACATCGGCAATTATCCTCAAGACATTGTGAATATCCGCGTTCTGGAAATCGAGCGTTATACGCTCTCCGATGTATCTGGGCTCCCTGCTCGGATCGTTGACGAAGTCTTCTTGTTTTGCAAAAGCACCCTTTGCCTGCGAAGGGATCTGTTTCTCTTTGCCCGTGAACAGGGCCTCCTGTTTGACCGAACTTGCCTGCTGGACGGTTACGTTCTGCCCTTTTGCATCTTGATTTGCCTTCCGTGCCCAGTCGGGGATATCGAAATCCATGATAAGGATAGTTTTATCCTGGGACACGAAGTATGGGACGATCTTTTTCATGGACACATCAATGAGGACATCCTTCCCCTTCTGCTTCGGGAGGAATTCCTTGACAGCGGTTTCGAACTCCGATGTGATGAAGGGGCGCGCAAGATGCTTGGGTATTTTCGCGTTATCGATTCTGAGTATAAGCTTGTCTCCGGCGCGTGTCACGTCAAAGGCGGCTTTCCCGTCGAGACCGATCTGGAGCCTTGATTTATTCTCGACCGTCATGAAATCAACGCTCTGTATTGTCAGCCCAAACCCACATGCGGGCATCAACAATAGGCCGATTATTACAGTATGGATGATTCGCTTGTTCATTTTCCGGTTACCCCCTCTTCCTTCTTGAGCGACAATACTATTTCCCGTGTATTAACGCGCCCCATGTAGTCTTTGAAATGTTGTTTTATGGTGACCCCATCGGCTGAAATCCCGGTCACAATCCCCGAGTTCTCTCCCACGAGGCTTCCTTCTTTGATGATATAGCCCATTCCTGATGACTCCTGGATGAGTGCCCGTTTTTCATGCCCGAGTATAACGCCTACAATCCCGACCTGGGAAAGGGAGATCCTCTGGAGAGGATCGATAATGCCTTTCTTCGCTTCGTCATCGCTCGCCAGTGAGGTCAAAAACGGATGGAAGGGATCCCTTATCCCGATTACCTGGTATTCGGGCTTCTTCTGATCCACCGGCGCCGTTACGGGTGTCACTTTTTCCTGTTTTGCGACACCCGCCTTGGGAGAGGCTCCCGGGTCGGACTGGGACTGGTTATTACCCTTTGAGCATGAAACGACAGCTACCGACATGATTATGATAAGTACGGATAGATACCCTTTCATTTTGCGTTCCCTTTATCATTTGGTTTTGCCGTCTCGGCCGGCGTTTCCGGCTCTTCGATGAATTTATACGTTGTAGCACTGCAGGAAGTGCCCAGATAAATCTGCCCTGTGCCGCTTTTCGTGATGTTCTGCATCGATATATCGGAGATGTTTACGATTCTCGGCATCTTCGAGACTTCGTCGAAGAAAGAGACTATATCCCGGTACCGCCCTTCGACCTTGATATCCACCGGTATTTCCGCATAGAAATTTTTCGGGACCTCGCCTCTGGGCTTGAAGAGCTTGAACTGCAGTCCGGCGGACATCCCCAGTGAGGAAATGTTTTCCAGCAGCGAGGGGATCTCGCTCTTGTTCGGCAGCTGTTTCAATGCAATGTGGAGCTCTGCCCTTGTCTGTTCGAGCTCGGCCTCATATCTGGGCTTTTCTTTTACGATATCCCTTTTCTGCGAAAGCTCGGCTTTCAGCTTGTTGAGCTCCGGTTCAATGAGCTGGATTTCCGCCACTACAGGTTTGTAGAAGATCTGCCAGTACACCCCCAGGATAGCCCCGAGGATGAGAACGAGGGCGAGTATCTTTATGGCCGGTTTTTGTTTTAGTATGAAATCTATAGGGTTCATATATCACCTCAACTCGGCAGCTTAATCTGGCACTTGATGGTAAACTTGTGATTCATGCCCTCTTTCTCGGTGAACTCGAGTTCCACCCCCTGGAAATAGGAGGAAGCCTGAAGGCTTTTCATGAATGTAGCGATTGTCGGGTTGTCCACCGCTACCCCATTGAGAACGAGTTGACTACCGGTGTTATTCATCGAGGTAACCCATGCCTTCTCAGGAATGAGCAGGCTCAGCTGGTCGAGTACTTCCACTGGCCCGGACTTTTTGGCATTCAGGTCTTTAATGACATTGAGTTTTTTCTCCAGCTCCTGTTTCTGCTGTTTAAACTTTTCGATTTCACCTGCTTCAGCTGTGAGTTTGGCTATCTCGAGCTTCGTACTCGTCATCTCTTGCTGGAGGGACTCTTTTTTGTGGGTGATCGAGGTCTGCACAAACCAGGAAAGGACAAAGATGAGAACGACGCACAAGGACAGGAGCACTACGTGCTCGATAAGGGCCTTTTGCCTCAGTTCCGTTTTTATGGGGAGCAGGTTGATCTTTACCATTTGTAATCGGCCCTCCTTAAAGCAAGACCCACAGCTACTGCCATCTGGGGCGCGATGTAGGCCATATATTCCGGATCAAAGATCTTGTCGTCCCAGCGGATATTATTAAAAGGATTCACCATTTCGACCGGTATATCCATCTGACGTCCCAGCAGGGTTACCAGCCCCGGTATCCTGCAGGAACCGCCGGACATGTAGATCCGTTCGATATTTTCGTTCACCATGGTAGAAAGGAAGAAATCCAGCGTCCTGCGGATCTCCTGTACATAGGTCTCGGCCGCCATCCTGAAGATGTGGTTGATTTTTTCCAGATCTATGCCCTCGATGTCCGAGCCCACCTTGATATTTTCTGCCCGTTCATAACTCACGCTGAATTCACGCTGTATCCGTTCCGTGAGCTGACGGCCGCCCATGGATATGTCTCGTGCGAAGATCGACATCCCGTCTTTGAGTACGTTGATGTTGATCATAGACGCCCCGGCATCTACAAGGGCGACGATCGATTCAGGGGCATCGGGGTAATTCACCTCGTACATGGTTTCCAGGGCGAATACGTCGATGTCCATGAGCATGGGTTTTAAACCCGCATTCCTCACTGCAGATGCGTAATCATCCACGAGCTCCCTTTTTGAGGCCACAAAGAGAACATCCATCATGTCGGATCTCTCCAGGCTCTCTCCAAGGATGTACGAGTCGAGATACACATCATTGATGTCGAAGGGGATGTACTGCTCAGCTTCGATCATGAGTGTTTCCTGCAGCTCTGATTCGCTCATCAGGGGCAATTCCGCTTTTTTTACGATAACGGAATGGCCGGATATGGCGCTTGCGGTCCCCCTGCCACGAATCTTGAGATTGTCCCGCAAGTTCTTGATCGTATCGACGACGGTTTCCGAATCCATGATGTCCTTGTCGACGATGCATTCTGCAGGAATCAGTCCCAAGCCAAGGGATTTCAGTTCATATCCCCCTCGGACCTTTGCTACGTCTACCATCTTGATCGATTGAGACCCAATATCCAGTCCTAACAATGTCTTCTTTTCGAAAAACATTCCCTCACCCCGTGATTATTTCTTTCCCTTTTTGAAAACCACGATAATATCTCCTGGTTTGACCAGATTCATTTCCTGTATGATTACATGCTCGATGTATGCCAGGTTTTCTTTCAGCATGAGTGCTTCCTGGGCGAGAACCTGATTCTTCTTGAGCAGAACCACGTTCTGCCCCTGCAGGTCCTTCAATTCCTGGTTGAGCTGATAGCTCCTTATCAGGCCTTTTTCCCCGGGCACGGTAAATATCAGGAGCAGGAGAACGACCATGATCAATGCATAGGATGCGGCCCGTGACATTCCCATGGTGGACAGCGGCTCTACAAGAGACCGGATGGTGTCTGATATTTGACTCTTTCTCATACATAGACTCTCTATCGGGTGCATGAAAACGAATCTTTACAAAAAAGTCATAGGTCGCGAAGATATACGTGGCAAAGGCCTTGGAGAGATCGTGGGATGGTTTCGTTTATCTAACCGGTGACGCACCCTGATTACAAATTGGTAATTCAAAACCATCATCCCGTATACTCCTTTTGTACCAAATTTTATGTATTAAAAACAATGTCCCGAGGACAGGAAGTGCCTGAGAAAGATTTATGACAGCCCTTCTGACATATGCAGAGTATCATTATGCTCACTTGAACCATTTCATCTGGACCCCTACGATGAGACCCATAATGAAGCCCCCGATATGAGAAAACCATGCGACGGAGGTATGGGTATGTATGCTCAGGTATCCGTTCGCTCCCTGCAGGACGAACCAGACCAGGATGAAGACAACGGAGGGGATCTCAACTACCTCGATGAAAAACAGCAGCGGAATGATGGTGAGTATCTTTGCCTTGGGATTGAAGACAAGGTAGGCTCCCATTACTGCTGCGATGGCTCCGGATGCTCCTACAACCGGTATGGAGGACGAGGGATATGCTACGGCGTGAGCGTAGAAAGCGACAAAGGCGGCAGCAAGGTAGAACAGCGAAAACCTGATGATGCCCGTCTTTTTCTCTAGCGCAGGGCCGAACACCGAGAGGAAGATCATATTGCCCAAGAGGTGGATGTACCCGGCATGCATGAACACGGATACCAGAATCGACCAGTGTAGTGCGAGCACATTACCTGTCCCCTTGGTAAGGTACCGGTAAATGTCTGAAGGACTTACGGCGAACAGCTGGAAGATCTGGTTCCCTACCCGCAGCTCCTCAAAAAAGACAATCAGGTTAATGAGGATGATGACCGCAGTAGCAGGGGCGAACCCTCGTGATACGCTCGTATCCCTTATCGGGATCATGAGTTATGCTTCCTCGATCGCCGGTATGATACAGATAAACTCCAGCGGTGTGTCTCCCGCCCGGATCTGATGATCGGCGCCCCCGGGGATGAATGCAGCTGTTCCCTCGTTCAGTTGGGAAGTTTCTCCCGCTACCATTACTTCACCGCTGCCGGAAAGGACATAGATCTCGTGCTCCCACTGATGGGCGTGCCTGGGCGTATTGCCGAGCGGCTCGACACGGAAACGGCGCAAATAAAAATTCGGCGCGGACTGGTCCTTGCCGATGAGCGTTCGTTTGCTGACGCCGGTGGCCCCTTTTAAAGACGTCTCCTCAGGAATGTCACAAAAATGAAGTACCGCCATGATATCCCCCTCCAAGATCAATCGCCCCGTATACAATGTGTTCTGATCTTTATCACGGAAAATCCGGGCATGCAATGCACATGGGAGCTTTATGCTTTTGCAAAAAATTTGCGCATGCGCCCATGGCTTGTTTCCTTGAATAATGTCCCCGTTTCCTTTATATACCTGTTCATGAAAAACGCCGGCTTGATCCTGATCCTGATCGGAACTGTATGCGCGGGAATAGGGATTTTTCTCTATGCAGGGGGGAACCTTTCCTGGGTGGGAAAACTCCCGGGAGACATCAGGATCGTAAGGCCCGGCTACCGTATCTATTTCCCGATTACCACCTCTATTCTCATAAGCGTTGTCTTGAGCGTGATATTTTATCTTATAAGGATGCTCAGGTAAGGTCATGATCAGAGAGGATTTCATCGCATGGGTAATGAGGCGCAAGACGAAAGAATGCTTCGCCTTTGAAAACAGCGGCACTCTGGAGCCTCCTCCTGCGCCTGACAAGCCTATCCATCTCTATATTCATATCCCCTTCTGTGCGGAACTCTGTCCGTACTGCTCTTTCCACCGGGTGCAGTTCAGTGAGAGCCAGGCGCGGGAATACTTCCACGCCTTGAAAAAAGAGCTCAGGATGTATCATGAACGGGGATATGCCTTCTCAGGGGTCTATATCGGAGGAGGGACGCCCACAATCCTTCCCGAAGAGCTTCTCGGCCTTATCGATAATCTGCAGAAGGACTTCTCTCCGCATGAGATCTCGGTTGAGACAAATCCCGACAGGCTCGATGTGCATCTCTTGAAGATGCTCGCAGACGCCGGGGTTAAGCGGGTATCCGTAGGTATCCAGACATTCAGTGACCGTATCCTGAAATCCGTAGGCAGATACGATAAGTACGGAAGCGGTACGGTCTTAAAGCAAAAGCTCATGGAAGCAAAGGGCTTCGTGAATACGCTCAATGCCGACATGATCTACAATTTTCCCATCCAGACCGCAGAGATGCTCGAGCAGGACCTCGATATCCTTACGGACGTAGGTCCGGACCAGATCACCTTCTACCCGCTGATGGTCTCGGACATCACGAGAGGCAGGATGAAGTCTCTCATGGGAAACGTGACGCACCGGACGGAAAAGCTTTTCTTTCATCAAATTCTCTCCAGGCTGGAAGAAGCGTATCAGCCCGGCTCTGCCTGGTGCTTCTCAAAGAGGGGCACATCCATGATCGATGAATATATCGTCATGAACGATGAGTATGTGGGCGCCGGCAGCGGTGCGTTCGGCCTCGTGGGCGGGGGGATCTATGCCAATACCTTTTCGCTGCAGGCATATGGACGGCTCATCGATCAGGGGAAGTTCCCCCTGTTTGCCAGAAAGCTCTTTTCCGTTCGTGAGCTGGCAGGATACGCCTTCCTCATGGGCCTCTTCGGCCTGTCACTGGACCTCGAGTCCTTCCGCAGGAGATTTGGTGCGCCGCTCTGGCGTTTGATCGGGCCCGAGACCTTGTTTTTCCTCCTTGCAGGCGGCGTGCGCATCGAAGGAGGGAAGCTGCGGCTGACCAGAAGGGGCCGGTATTACTGGGTGGTGATGATGCGTGAATTCTTTACCGGTGTCGATGACTTCCGGGACCTGAGCAGGGAAGCAGCAGGTATACAGAAGTTGTAAACCCTGATTCCGGCTCTCCTCACGATGTCTCGGACTCGAACTTCTCGATGAGAAAATCTATCTCCCGTTTCACCTTGAGGTTTTGTTTGTACATGGTCTCGATGGTCTCGAGCGAGTGGATGATGGACGAGTGCTTTCTTAAGAACGCATTCCCGATGTTCTGGAGAGGTTCACGGGTATAGCGCCTGCAGAGGAAGATGGCCACCTGCCTCGGATATACGATATCCTTTTTCCGGGAAGGAGAAGTCAGGGTGTCCTTGGAGATGCAGAAATTTTTGGATACAAAGTTCTGAATAAGCTCGACGGTAATTTTCTCCTGTTTTTCCAGGGTGCCTTCCAGGAGCTCTTTCGCAAGGTCCAGAGTGATCCGGCGTTTCATGAGGGAGCCCATGGCGGTGATGGTCATAACAGCGCTTTCGAGCTCCCTGATGGAACTTAAGACGTTTGTGCTGATGAACTCCACCACTTCTTCCGGAAGGGCCACCCCCGCCTTCTTTGCCTTGAAGCGTACGATTTTTACCCGTGTATCCTTGTCAGGGCGCTTGAGGTCTATGACCAGGCCCGAGGAAAACCTCGAGCGAAGGCCCTTGTCGATCTGCGACATGGACGACGGAGGCCGGAAGCCGGAGAGGATGACCTGCTTGCCTGCACTGATCAGATCGTCCAGGACATGGCAGAGCTCAACTTGAGTCTTTTCCTTGTTTTTGAATATATGCACATCGTCGATGAAAAATATGTCGAGCTCGCCCGGGGCATAGGATCTTTTGAAGTCGTTCATGCAGTTGTTGCGGACGGAATGCACATAGTCCTGGGAGAAGTCCCGTGCAGTCGTATACTTGACCGAAACGCTTTCTTTGGATCTGACCACTCGGTTCCCGATGGCGTGTGCGATATGGCTTTTGCCTAAGCCGATGTCCGAGAAAAAATACAGCGGATTATATTTGCTGATATCTTCATCAGAGACAGCCATAGCTGCTTCATATGCAAAGGCATTGCACCTTCCCACGATGAATTCTTCAAAGGTGAAATTGTTGTTCAGGCCGTTCTGGGGAGAAGGCGTGCTGAAACTCGGCAATGTCATCTGCACAGGATATTCCCGGGCAAAGTCTTCTTGAGCGGGCCTCTCCTCCTGTCTCACGCAGAACTGCACGTCCGCGGGCCGTTCGAGCACAGCCCGGACGGATTGAACGATAGGGTCCTTATACTGCTTGCTCAAAAACTTCTGTGAAAAACTGTTCGGGCAAAAAATAATTACGGTCCCGTCCTCTTCCCGGATGTCTATCTGTTCGATGAGGGCCCTTTCTGGAGCTGAAGGAACCTTTGAGAGGATAGATTCCTTAATTATTGCATAACGATCCACATCAACCTCCAAGACGAAAGAAACCTCAAATAACGTATGTTGGGCATAATGTTCTACTCGCCGGAAAAGATCAAACCCAACGCCGTTCGATTATGCCCATCCGTAATAATTTTCCCTGTGGATAAAAAAGTGAAATGATAACAATAAAATCAATTATGGAGCCACGTCCCTCCTGTATCCGGTCAGGCAGGGCCGAAGTGAGCTTTTTCCTAAGTCAGGAGCATTTATCTACAATTTGTAGAAAATTCAGAACTCGGTTAATCTCGCTCTTTCTCGAAAATCTTTCATTTTGTTGTACATACTGTAATATTGTAATGCAGATTGCTTCCAATCCACATTCTTTTCCATGGCGTTTTTCCGCAAGCTCGAAAAAAGCTCCGGTTTGTCTTTGTAAATGGAACAGGCCTCCCGGATGGCGTTCAAGAGAGAGCCTTCCGTCGGCATAAGCACACGCAGCCCGTACGCGGGGTCCCCTTCGCCTAAGGCCGTGACCGTATCCTTAAGGCCGCCGACAGGGGTGACTATGGGGATGGTGCCGTAGCGCATGCTGATCATCTGGTTTAAGCCGCATGGTTCAAACCTCGAAGGCATGAGAAAGAAGTCCGACCCTGCTTCGATGACGTGAGCGAGGCCCTCGTCGAAGCCCAGGAATATCCCGAGCTTCCCTTTATGGAGAGAAGCCATGTTGCGCAAGTTCTCTTCGTGCCATTTTTCGCCGCTGCCCAGGATGGCCACCTGCCCGCCCAAAGCTATGATCTGTTCCATTATCGAGATCACCAGATCGATGCCTTTCTGGTCCACCAGTCGGCTAATCATGCCGAAAAGAGGGGCGGGTCGGTCCTCAAGGAAGAGCCTCTTCTGCAGGTCTTTCTTGCACAGGGCTTTGCCCGAAAGATCGTCCGGGTTGAAAGCGTGAGCGATGAGCGGGTCGCCGCCGGGGTCCCACACTTTCGTATCGATGCCGTTGGCGATGCCGGTAAGCTTGTGAGCGACGGCCCTCAAGAGTCCGTCCAGGCCCGAGCCGAATGCGGGCGTCTGGATCTCGCGCGCATACGAGGGGCTCACCGTGGTTACCATGTCGGAGAATACGATCCCTGCCTTCATGACGTTTATGTGACCGAAGAATTCCATGAGATCGGGGCGGAAATATTCATAGGGAAGGAAGAGATTGGGCCAGAGCATGGCGTCGAATATTCCCTGATAGGCAAGGTTATGGATCGTATAACAGGTCGACAGGTTGCGGATGTCGAGCGAATGGATGTACGCCGGGATGAGAGCTGTCTGCCAGTCGTTGCAGTGGATGATATCCACATCGCCGAGGCTCAGCGCAAGCTCCAGGCATGCCCGGGAAAAAAACGCGAAGCGCTCGAGGTTGTCCGGAAAGTCCCTGTTGGCATAGGCATAAATGCCGTCCCGGTTGAAGTAGATATTGTTCTCGATGAAATACAAGTCCTTATGGGAAAATATCCTCGCCTGGGCGATGCCGAGACCGGCAAGGAAGGAGAGGTCCATGACGTGATCGAACTCGATCCCGGATTTTTTTATGGATTTGTACAGGGGCATGGCGACCTTGCAGTCGACCCCGATATTTTTCAGTTCCAGGGGCAGGGCGCCGCTTACATCGGCCAGCCCTCCGGTCTTTGCATAAGGCGCCACTTCGGGCGAACAGAAGAGAACTTTCATTGAAGACATCATACCAGAATCATACGCGGCGGGTAAAGAATCTTCCAGGTCTCTGATAATTTTAATCTCAATGAATACAGAGACAATAGTAAACATTGATTTGATTTTTACCCCACGGTTGTTTTATGGTGATCTCATGACCAGAGAAGAATTCGAGACGACCCTCAAAGATTTCGAGGTCCAGGTAAAGAAAAGATTGCCTTCCATGATCAATA
Source organism: Syntrophaceae bacterium UBA6087 (assembly GCA_002448235.1). Classification (GTDB taxonomy): domain Bacteria; phylum Desulfobacterota; class Desulfomonilia; order UBA1062; family UBA1062; genus Phosphitivorax. The sequence continues at coordinate 243,082 of DIXF01000005.1, read as the reverse complement.
CCTATCTTGCCAACAAGGGGAACCGGGAGTATGAAGCCGCATTCACCCATCTCGTAAACATGCTTCAGAAAGCGAAGAAAAACCTGCTCAAAGATGTGTCGAAGGTTGCACGGCACGAGCAGAAAGTAAGATATTTCAACACGATCTACAATATGGATTCTCAGCTCAGGAGTATGGGAAACAAGGACGCCTTCCAGCAGCATCTGAAATTCAGACGGCATAAAGTCAGCGCACCCGTCATCTATGATATCGGCGAAGGACCGGAGAGCGGGGATCTCCTCAATGCCGACGACAAAAGCCTTCTGCTCAAGACAGCAGAGAAGGTTGCCGTGGACAAGGAGGTGCGGATCTCGGTTTCCGGAAAGAAGGCTCGCGGCAAGGCAATATGGTCTCTTGTCGATGCTTCGGGCAATGCCGAGACAGGAGTTAAGCTCGTGGAGGCCTCCGACGAGTTCATCAAGGAGATCAAACATACGCTCAAGGATGAGGGCTAGGTATCTCCCCGGCAAACCGGAACATCATTCTTTGTTCGCCCTTGTTTAAGATATGAAATTTGCGATAACCACCCTTGGATGCAAGGTAAACCAGTATGAAAGCCAGCTCATCAGGGAGGCCCTGATGGGGGGAGGCTTTTCCGAGCAGGATTTTTCGTCTCCCGGGGCAGATCTGTATATCGTCAACACCTGCACGGTCACCCATCGCTCCGATGCAGAGGACCGGAAGCTCATACGCAAGGCGTTAAATTATCATGCCCGGCTTATCGTCACAGGCTGCCAGGCAAAAGTCTATCCCTATGAAATCAGGAGCTTGGCCCCCCGCGCCGAGGTTATCGCCTTCGAGGATATGGGCGCGGCCTTAGGCATCCCTTTGCCTTCCCACATTAAAGACTTCTGCGGCCATTCCCGGGCGTTCGTCAACGTTCAGCAGGGGTGCAACAACCATTGCACGTTCTGCATCGTGCCTCAGGCAAGGGGTGTACCCCGAAGCAGACCCCTCGATGACATCATGCGCGAAATCAGTGAGCTCTACGAGACGGGGTTCCGGGAGATCATTCTCACGGGGATCAATATCGGCCTCTATGAAGGAGGCGTACAGGCCCTGATCGAGAATATCCTTCAAGACAGCCCCATGCCGAGGGTGCGCATCAGTTCTATAGAGCCATGGACGCTTAAGAAAGGGATTATCGAGCTGACGGCGAAAGAGCCGAGGCTCTGCAGGCACATGCACCTCCCGCTTCAGAGCGGATCGGACGGGATACTCGCGCGGATGGGCAGACCCTATAACGCCGCCTACTATCGGGACCTCATCACGGCGATCAGGGCAGCGAACCCCCATATCGCTATCGGGTCGGACGTCATGGTGGGTTTTCCCGGAGAATCCGAAGAGCAGTTTGAGCAGACGTACGCGCTTGTCTCTTCTCTCGACCTTGCCTACCTGCATGTGTTCCCTTACTCGAAAAGGCCAAAGACTCCGGCGGCTTCCTATGGATGTCAGGTTGACAGCCGGGTCGTGAAGGAACGGGCATTCAGATTGAGGGAACTTTCCCGGGCAAAAAGGCGGGCCTTTGTCCTCTCGCAGATCGGGAGAGAAGAAGAGATGCTTGTCACCCGGTCTCAGGCAGGTTCCTTTGAAGGGATCACGTCAAATTATCTGAAGGTGAAAGCCGAGGGCGGAGCAGGGGTGAACGATCTCGTCAGTGTCGTCCTTCAGGAGGCGCATGACGGATATGTGCAGGGGCGTGCCCTTGGATAACAACCGTATAATCGCCTCAGCCCTGCTGGAGACCGCCCGCGCTTATGAGTTCCTCGATGAGAACCCTTACAAGGTGCAGGCATACCGCAAGGCTGCCCACGCAGTCCTGCAGCTTGACGAGCCGCTGAGCGGGGTGCTGGAGAAGGGCGGTCTTTCCGGGATCCCCGGCATCGGGAAAACGATTGCCGCCAGGATCGAATCCTGGGTCAGGGGGCATGATTTTTCCGATCTCGAAGAGCTTCGCGCGAGGATTCCGAGCGGGCTCGACGAGCTTCTGAAGGTTCCGGGGCTCGGCATGAAAAGGATCAGAATCCTTCACGAGCAGCGGTCGATCGGATCAGTGGAAGATCTTATGGACGCGGTGAAGGAAGGGAAGGTTTCCGGGCTGAGGGCCTTTCCTGCCAAGTTTGTCTCAAGTCTACCCAGGGCCCTTGAGCGGGTGATGAGCTATCGGGGGAAATTCACCATCGATCTGGCATTGGCGTATGCGGAAGAGATTCGTTCGGTCCTTGCCGCAAGCGGGATACAGGTCCACCTTGCGGGGCAGTGCCGGAGGATTTCCGAAATCGTCGAGAAGATTGAGTTTCTGGTAGAAGGCGGCGAGGGTGAGATGGATAAGATCATGGGCCTGCTCAAAGAGCCGCGGGTCGAGATCAAAGGGGGGGCATACGAGATGCCGCCGAAGGCCGTCCGTCCCGCCCTTTCATTCATCTTCGTCTCTCCGGATGCTTTGGCCGCCCGGCTCCTGATCGCTACGGGCTCTGCCGGGCATCTCGACGAACTGAAGAATATCGCAGCGGAGACCGGCGTCGAGATCGATGAAAGGGGCGTTTATCGTAAAGGAGAGATGATCGCTGCCCGTGATGAAGAGGAGATATACCGCCTGCTCGGCCTTCAGTACCTGCCGCCGGAGGTGCGCGAAGGAAGGGATGTCGAGATGGCCCTTGCCCGCAGTCACACCGTACCGGAGCTCATACGGCGTGAAGACGTCCGGGGGACCATCCATAACCACACGGTCTTCAGCGACGGCACCTCCACATTGGAGGAAATGGTCCTCGGCGCGCGGGAGCGGGGATACCAGTGGATCGGGATATCCGATCACAGCCGGAGCGCTTATTATGCCGGGGGGATGAGCCAGGATGATATTGCCGAACAGCACAGGGAGATAGATGAGCTTAAGGCCAGGTACAGGGATATTGAAATCCTGAAAGGGATAGAGTCGGATATTCTCGCAGACGGCTCGCTGGACTATCCGCCTGAAATTCTCGAGAGATTCGATTTTGTGGTTGCGAGCATCCATACGGGTATGGATATCGACCGCGAGACCATGACGAAAAGGATCGTCACGGCCCTGCGGAACCCGTTTACGACCATGTTGGCCCATCCGACCGGCAGGATTCTCCTGTCCCGGGAGCCTTATGAGGTCGACATGGACGCCGTCCTCGAAGAAGCCTTTCGGAATAATGTCGCCCTGGAGCTCAATGCCAATCCCTCAAGGCTGGATATCGACTGGAGGCTCATCGAGCCGTTCATATCCGCAGGCGGCATCATAGTGTTAAGCCCTGATGCGCATACAGTGGAAGGGCTTGATGACATGGAATTCGGCCTTAAGCTTGCGCGGAAAGGGTTTTTGACCGCAGGGGCCTGTCTCAATTCCTTCGGAGCCGAAGGTGTCAGGCTGTTCGCGAAGAAGATATGAAAATAGAATGCCGCGATGTTTCCTATAAGTACGAGATCCCCGGCGATGAATGGGCATTGAAGGATATCGGCCTGACCATCGATCAGGGCGAGAAGCTCGCAGTCATCGGCCCGGCAGGCTCCGGCAAGACAACCCTTATCCAACTCCTCGATGCGTTGGTTCTCCCATCGAAGGGGGATGTCCTCTTCGACGGGCAAAGCGTCCGGGCTCTCTCCAAGGCGAAAAAGCTTTTTTCCATCAGGCGTCGTATCGGGGTGCTGTTCCAGTTTCCCGAGCACCAGTTCTTTCATGAGACTGCATACGAAGAGCTCACCTTTGCCTTAAGGAATTTTTTCGACCAGGGAGAGGAGGAGATCGAGAAGGTGTCAAGGTCTCTCATGGGCCGGCTCGGGATGGATATCGATGTGCTCAGGCGGATTTCTCCCTTCCGGTTGAGTTCCGGGGAGAAGAGAAAGCTTGCCCTTGCCTCCGCGCTGCTTTCTTCACCCGAGGTGCTCATACTGGATGAGCCGACTGCCGGGATGGATGCTCAAGGCAGGCGCGAGCTGATACGGATCATATCCGGCTTGAAGGACACAACGGTCGTGATCGTAACCCATAATCTCGAGGATTTCCTCGCCCATATACACCGCTGCATCGGGATATCCCGTGCAAGGATCGTTGCCGACCTCAAGCGGGAAGATCTTATCGCCCGGCTCGATGACATGGCCGCTTCCGGAATTTCCCCTCCGCTGGCGCTGTCGGTCCGGCAAGGGCTTGAGCATGAAGGAGTCGCGTCTCTTAAGGGAATTTTCGATATGGAGACGCTCTTGGAATCCCTGGAGAAAAATTTCGTTTCAGCGGATGAGGCCTGATGTATTGCCACCCATCGTTTCTTTGGCAGTCCCTTGCCTTTGCGTATTGACTAATACCGAGCACGATCTTAATGTAAAGCTATAGGAGGGAGACGCATGCCTGGTTTCTTGGAAATGAAAGTAGCCGGAATAGCCCTTGATCCTTCGAATAATGCGCCGATTGTGGTCTTGAGGGATCTTGAAGGCAAGTATGTCCTCCCGATATGGATCGGTATTATGGAGGCGAGCGCCATAGCCGCCTCGCTTGAAGGGGTCCGCTATTCCCGTCCTATGACCCACGACCTTTTCAAATCCATGGTCGAGACGCTCGGAATCAGGCTCGAAAAGATCGAGGTGGTGGATATCCGTGACAATGTGTTCTATGCCCTGATTACCCTTGAGCATAACGGGAACAAGATCTCAATCGATGCGAGGCCTTCCGACGCCATTGCCATTGCGCTCAGGGCCGATTGCTCTATTTATGTCGCAGACCATGTCGTGAAAGAAGCTATCCGCGTGGAAACCGGCAAGGAGTCGGCCGGCAAAGTCATTGTCGGGTTCGAGCAGGACAAGGAAAAGCTCAAGGAAATCCTGGAGAAAATGAACCCCGAAGATTTTGGTAAATTCAAAGCGTAGATTCCTGCCCATCGTCCTGTAATTCCTCGAATACATGTTTTTTAGTTGATAGGCCTTCGCATATCGTGTATCTTTCCAAGGTTATATGGGGCCCGTGGCAGCTAAGGATTCGAGCACGAAGAAAATCAGTAAGGCCATATTCCAGAGCATGGTAGAAAAGGCCAGTGCCGGCATCTTTGTCTACCAGGGCGGTAGCTTTTTCTACGTAAATCCCGCTTTCCGCAGGAATCTGGGTTACCGCGCCGGTGAGCTCGACGATAAGTCCTTACGTGACGTTGTCCGCCCGGATGCAGTCGACGAGCTTGAAGAGAGATATGCCAAGCTGATCCGCGGGGAGGAAATCCCGAGCAGATCCGATGTGGTCTTCGTCACCAAATTCGGTGTGGAACGCATCATCTCCCTTTCGATCTCAGTCATCACCTTGGGGTGCGGCCCGGCCATCTTAAACGTTGCCAGGGATATTACCGAGCGAAGGCAGATGGTCGAAGCCGTCGAATCCTACAGCCAGTTCCTGAAGGGCCTCATCGAGAACTCGAGCGATGCGATCATCGCATCGGATCTTCAGGGCCATGCCCTTGTCTTCAACAAGGCCGCCGAAGAGATTACGGGCTTCAAAGCCGAAGAAATGCTCTCCAAGACGATCAACATCGACGACTTCATGGGCAAAGGAGAGCGGAGGCGCATCTTGAAGCTCCTGGACAAGGGTTCTGCGGAAAAGCCCTACAGGCTGGTGGCGGAGGAGACTTCGTTGTACATTAAGGACGGGACGCTCATCCCCATTTCTTTGTCCGCCTCCTATGTCTATCAGGGCGATAATCCCATTGCAGGGATCAGCATCTTCCGGGATCTGAGGCCCTTAAAAGAGGTCCAGGAGAGACTGAAGTCCTCGGAAAAGAAGTACCGTATCCTGGTAGAGAAAGCCAATGACGGGATTTTCGTCTATCAGGACCACCGTTTTAAGTATACCAACCCGAAGTTCCGGGAATTCGTCGGGTATACGAGCGAGGAGCTGAGCACCATGGGCTTCCGGGACATCATGCGCACGGAAATCGCCGAGCTCATCGAATCGCGGTATGACAAGCGGATAAAGGGTGAAAAGGTTCCGGAACAGTATGAGATCGCCCTGAGGTCGAAGGACGGCGAATGGAAGGCATTCGAGATCACGCCTTCCATCATCGAGTACGAGAAAAATCCGGCGACCCAGAACATCATCCGCGATATCACCCAGAAACGCAACCAGCAGAAGGCGCTGAGGGCCTCCGAAACAAAGTACCGCACCACGGTCGAGCATACGGGGACCGCCATCATGCTCCTGGAAGAAAACCGCATCATATCGCTGGTCAACAAGCAGATGGAGAAGCTCACAGGATACAGCCGCGACGAGATGGAAGGCAAAATGCCTTTCACCGAGATCGTCCATCCCGGTGATATCGACCGCATGGTCGGCTACCACAAGGCCCGGCGGGAAGGGAAAAAAGATGTGCCGTCCGAATACGAGTTCCGGCTCCTGGACAAGCACCGCGCCATCAAGGACTCATTCCTTACCATCGGGCTGATCCCGGGGACCAGACAGAGCATCGTGTCCATCATCGATGTCACCGAAAAAAAGAATATGGAGCGGGAGCTGGAGAAATCGAGAAAGATGGCGATCCTGGGCGAGATGTCGGCCCATGTCGCCCATGAAGTGCGGAACCCCCTTCAGAAGATCAAAACGGGCATCGAGCTCCTGCGCAATCTGCACCCCCTGGAGGAACGGCAGACAAAAATCCTCGAAGGGGTCACAAGCGGCATCGACACCCTGGAGAAATTCGTCACGCAGATCCTCGACTGGACCCGGTCGGGCAAGATCAAACCCAAGGCTTACAGCATCAGCAACATCATCGACGGGCTCCTGTTCAACCGGACCGATCACTGTATTGCACAGGGCATCGGGATCAGAACTTCTCTGGATCCCGAGCACGATACGCTCATCGTTGACGGGATACAGATACGGCAGCTCATAGAAAACCTCATAGAGAATGCCCTGGATGCCATGCCCGAGGGGGGCACGCTGGGTATCTCGACGTCTCATGTCAAGAGCCATGTGTTCAGGTCCGTGGGCTTCGAATTCGTTGCCGATGCCCTGGAGATCTGTATTGAGGACACCGGTTGCGGGATGGATGAGGAAGTGCTCCAGCAGATCTTTCAGCCCTTCTTTACCAGCAAGACCAAAGGGACCGGCCTCGGACTGGCCCTGGTTCAGAAGATCGTCACCATGCACCACGGGGAAGTGGAGGTGTCCAGCAGGGCAGGGGACGGCTCCCGTTTCATCGTGCGTATTCCCGTGGACCAGACCATAGGAGAAAAGGCCAAGTCTCTCACTCTCAAGGATCAGATATGAAAAAGAATCAGCCCGACATAAGCGAAGAGGAAGGATACACGCTGGGAAAGAAGAGAATTCTGCTCGTGGATGACGAGCAGGTCTTTCTCGAGCAGCTCAAGGAGGCGCTCCTGTATTCCAGCCTCGACCTCGAGATCAATACTGCACAGGACGGGGTCGATGCCCTGGAGAAGCTTCAGCTCCTCCCTCACGACATCGTCATAACCGACATCAAGATGCCCAGGATGGACGGATACACGCTTCTGAAAGAGATCCAGAAAAGGTACCCCTCCACCTACGTCGTTGTCATAACCGCCTTCGGCTCGGTATCGGGCGCCGTTGAGGCAATGAAGTACGGGGCGTACGATTTCCTGGAAAAGCCCTTCAACATGAATACGCTGGAGCTGTCCCTGACGAAGATTATCCGGCAGCAGGAGATATTGCAGGAGAACATCGAGCTCAAAGGCAGGATCCGACAGCATTCCGAAGGGCTCGATGAGCTCGTGGGGGCAAACCCCAAGATGCAGAAGCTCTACGACCAGATCATCACCGCCGCGGATACGAATCTTACCGTGCTCATCCTCGGTGAGACCGGTACCGGCAAGGAGCTCGTGGCCCGCTCCATCCATTCCCGCAGCGACAGGAAGGCAAAGCCGTTCATGACCATCAACTGCGCGGCAGTGCCGGAGAACCTCCTTGAATCGGAATTCTTCGGGCATGAAAAGGGCGCTTTCAGCGGCGCCATCACCCAGCGGATCGGGAAGTTCGAAAAGGCGCACACCGGGACCCTCTTCCTCGACGAGATCGGCGATATCCCCCTGGATCTCCAGGCGAAGATCCTGCGCGTCCTGGAAGACGGCAAGATCACCCGCCTGGGGAGCAACCGCGAGATCGACCTCGACTTCCGCATCGTCTGCGCAACGAACAGGCCCGTCCAGGACATGATCAAAAAAGAGCTGTTCCGCGAGGACCTCTTTTACCGCATAAGCGTTCTTCCCATCATCATCCCGCCGCTGCGGGAAAGAAAGGACGACATATCGCTGCTGGTGGACCATTTCATCAAGAAATACTCGAAGAAGTTCAACTCCCCGGTGACCGCGATATCGCGGGAGGCCATGAACCAGCTCTTGAATTATTCGTGGCCCGGCAATGTCCGCGAGATGGAGAACGTGATCCAGCGGGCCATGGTTTCTACCCGGACGGAACGGATCGAATATCTGCCCGATCTCGGCAAGAACCTTCATGAGTATGTCTCGAGCCCGGTAGAGGATACGGCCGAGGCGCCTACCATCCTGGTGGATGCCGGAGAAGGGGCCGATTACCACTCCATCAAGAGCACGCTCATCGAGCAGTTCGAACGCAAGTATTTCGAGCATCTCATGAAAAAGCACGGCGGCGTCATCGCCGAGGCCGCAAGGGAATCAGGGCTCAACTACAAGACGTTCTATCTCAAGGCGGAGAAGTACAACCTCACAAAGAAAAGGAACCGCCAGGATTTCTGATAGCCGGGGACAAGGGGTGCAGATACAGGAAAATTGCGCCTCTTAAAAAGATATATTAGGATATACAGGTAAATATTTTATACTATATGGATACCTGGTGTAGACAAGCCCGCTGTAGTATGCTTAAAGATACGTATAGGAGCGGGCATGCCGCAGGATATGATGAACACAAAAGAGGTCGCCAGGTACCTCGATATTCACGAGAAGCAGGTCTATGCCCTGATACGTGAAGACAAGATCCCCTGCACCAAGGTCACGGGCAAGTGGCTTTTCCCGAAAAACCTCATCGACGAATGGATCCTGAAAAGCGCGAAGAGCGGGATGAAGGAGGCGCGGGCAAAGTCGCTCCATGTGGCGGGATCGCTGCTTGCAGCGGGGAGCAATGACCCCGTCCTCGATATGCTCATCGCCTGCCTGAGGGAAGCCCATCCTGAATTCTACATCTTCACCGCAGGCACGGGGAGTCTGGAAGGCCTTTCGGCGCTGAAACGCGGGTATGTGGACCTCGCGTGGTGTCATCTCTTCGATCCCGAGAGCGGCCTGTACAACATCCCCTATGTCGAACGCATCCTCCAGGGCTTCCCTGCCGTAGTGGTCAACCTGTTCCGTCGGGAGGTGGGGCTTCTCGCTGCCCCGGGGAATCCGCTCAAGATCAATGGCATCAAAGATCTGGCGGAAGACGGACGGAGGTTCGTCAACCGGCAGAACGGATCAGGCATCAGGCTCCTCTTCGATCATCTCCTGTCCGGGGAAGGCATAACCCCGGAGATGATTGCAGGATATGACCGCCACGTCTGCACCCACCTGGATGTAGGGCTTGCAGTTCTTTCCGGCGGGGCCGACGCGGGGATAGCAACCGTTGCCGTGGCGAGGCTCCTGAATCTCGAGTTCATCCCCATCACGGTAGAAAATTTCGACATGATACTCTCTCATTCGGTTTTCTTTGAAAAACCGGTACAGTCACTTATCGACATGCTCCGTTCTCCTGAATTCAAGGAGCGGGTGCGGCCTTTCGGGGAGTATGACTTCACCGGCTCCGGCAAGATTTTGTATTCATTAACATAAAAAAATGGAGGATTAGGTATGAGTAAAATTAATATCCATGTTGCTTTATCCGTCGTTGCTGTCTTTTTCCTTCTGTGCGGGTCGCCGCTCTTTGCCGCGCAGAAAAACATCATCTTGGCCACTACTACGAGCACCCAGGATTCCGGCCTTTTAGACGTCCTGACCCCTATTTTCGAGAAGCAGACAGGCTTTTTCCTAAAGACCATAGCCGTTGGCTCGGGACAGGCCATGGCCATGGGTGCGAAGGGCGAGGCCGATGTCCTGCTGGTCCACTCTCCTGCTGCCGAGAAAAAATTCATGGAAGAAGGCAACGGGGTGAGCCGCAGGCTCGTGATGCACAATGATTTTGTCATCGTAGGCCCGGCAGCCGACCCGGCAGGGATCAAAGGAATGAAATCCGCCAAAGAGGCCTGCGCCAAGATTGCCTCAACCGGCTCGCTCTTCATGTCCCGCGGAGACAATTCGGGTACTCACGCCAAGGAACAGACCCTCTGGAAGGCCTCGGGCATCAGCCCCGAGGGGCAGAAATGGTATCAGCAGACCGGGCTCGGTATGGGTCAGACCCTGAACGTGGCCGCCGAAAAGAAAGGGTATACCCTTGCCGACCGGGGCACCTACCTCGCGCTGAAAAAGAACCTGGGGCTTCCCATCCTCGTGGAGGGAGACAGCAGGCTCCTCAACATCTATCATGTCATCGAGGTCAGCCCCAAGAAGTTCGACAGGATCAATGCCCAAGGCGGCAGGGCGTTTGCCGATTTCATGGTATCGGACAAGGTCCAGAAGATCATCGGGACCTTCGGCGTTGATAAGTTCGGGTCCCCGCTGTTCTTCCCGGACGCAGGCAAGGATCCGAAAGATCTTGGTTTGTAAGGTCATATGGAGCTGATCCTCGAAGGCATCAAAAAGGCGTTCTGGCTCCTGTTCACCTTCGATCCGGAGGTGATGGGGATCACGCTTCTTTCCCTGAAGATATCGGGAACGGCGACGCTGGTCAGCCTGTTTCTGGGGGTATCCGTGGGAACGGTCGTGGCGCTGAACCGTTTCCCCGGGAGGAGGTTCGTAATAAGCCTCATCAACACCGGGATGGGGCTTCCGCCTGTGGTCGTCGGCCTGTTCGTCACCATTTTTCTGTGGCGCAACGGGCCGTTGGGCTTTCTTCAAGTCCTGTACACTCCCACGGCCATCATAATCGCCCAGGCGGTTATCGCCACGCCCATCATCATGGGAGTGAGCCTTGCCGCCATTCAGAAACTGCCGGAAAATATGAGGCTGCAGATCCTTGCGCTCGGCGCGACGCGTTTTCAGATGATCGTCATTCTTATCAAGGAAGCCAGGCTGCCGCTCCTCGCGGCGGTCATGGCCGGGTTCGGCAGCGTGATCTCCGAGGTCGGCGCATCCATCATGGTGGGCGGAAACATCAAGGGCTATACCCGGGTGCTCACGACCGCCACGGTCATGGAGACAAGCAGGGGCAACTTCGATGTCGCCATTGCGCTGGGCATCCTCCTGCTCCTGTTTTCCTTTATCATCAACGCGATCCTCACCGGAGTCCAGCAGCGGGAGCGGCCGAGGTGAACCAGGGTCCGCCAATTCTCTCCGTTAAGGATCTGAAAGTCGGGCGCGGGGGCGTCTCTGTGCTCGATGTGCCTTCGCTGGACGTCTTCGAGGGAGAGTTCCTCTCGCTCATCGGGGGCAACGGGGCCGGGAAGTCAACTTTGCTCCTGAGCCTGACAGGCCTGATCGAGGCCTCCGGGGGCGAGATCCGGTTCCGGGGGAATGCGGTTTCTTCCAGCAGGGATATGCTGAACCTCCGGAGAAAGATCACGATGGTTTTCCAGGAGCCGCTCCTCTTCGACACGTCCGTGTTCGATAATGTCGCATCGGGATTGAAGCTCCACGGGTTCCCGGGCAAGAACATCCGCCCCGTTGTCGAGGAATACCTCGCTCTTTTCGGTATCGCCCACCTCTCGGGGCGTTCCGCACGGAAGCTTTCCGGAGGGGAATCCCAGAGGACGAGCCTGGCCAGGGCGTTTGCCCTCCAGCCCGAGATGATTTTTCTGGACGAGCCCTTTGCCTCGCTCGATCCGCCCACCAAGGAATCGCTCATCGAAGACTTGAGCTCGGTGATGCGGACCAAGGGGATCACCGCGGTCATGGCGACCCATGACCGGATGGACGCCTTAAGGCTTTCCGACAGGATCGCGGTCATGGACAAAGGTGCCGTTATCCAGATCGGGGATGCCTCTTCCGTGATGAACAGGCCGGAGAACGAAGTGGTTGCCTCCTTTGTGGGTGTGGAAACCACGATTGAAGGAACGGTGCGGGATTCGAACGGCGGGCTGCTCGATATCTCGATAAACGGGGCCGTCATCAGGGCCGTGGGCGATTTCGAGACCGGCAGGAGGGTGATGTGCTTCATCAGGCCCGAACAGGTGACGATCGAGAGCACACCGTCCAGGACGAGTGCGCGCAATGTGTTTGTCGGACGGATCGAGCGGATCACTCCCATGGGTTTTTTCCACCGTCTGAGCATCGATTGCGGATTCATGCTCTCTGCCCATGTAACGCACCAGGCTTTGCAGGACCTTCAGCTTTCCGAAGGCGCGGAAGTGGCGGTTTCGTTCAAGGCTACATCCGTCCATGTCATAAAAAGATAGCCGCTCCCCTTTCATTTCTGCTACCTTGACTCCGGTAACAGGGGTGCCGGCATCGGACCCCTGAAGAGAAGAGATGCATTCCGGAGGCAGCGGTATGAGAACGGCAGGTAACAGGACAATCATCCTTATCGTTGCGTCGCTCTCGTCCTTCCTGACCCCGTTCATGGGCTCCTCGGTCAATATCGCGCTGCCCGCCATCGGCCAGGAATTCTCAATGAACGCGATTATGCTGAACTGGGTGTCCACTTCCTATCTTATCGCAACCGCCGTTTTTCTGCTTCCCTTCGGCAAGGCCGCCGACATCTATGGGAAAAAAGGCATCTTTATCAACGGCGTCGTCATTTTCAGCCTGAGCTCCCTTCTTGTGGCCTTTTCGCCTTCCGCGGGCGTCCTGCTCTCCTTCAGGGTCCTGCAGGGCATCGGGAGCGCCATGATCTTCGGCACGGGCGTAGCCATCCTCGTTGCCGTCTATCCCCCGGAAGAACGGGGCAGGGCGCTCGGGATCAATGTGGCCGCCACCTACTTCGGGCTTTCCCTGGGGCCCTTCATCGGAGGAATCCTCACCGAGAACTTCGGGTGGGAAAGCATCTTTCTCGTCACTGTGCCCGTCGGTATAATCATCACGGCATTGGCGTCAAAGGGCATCGGGGAAGAGAAAGCCGAGCCGAAAAAAGGGGGCATCGATCATGCGGGGGCCCTCATCTACTCGCTGAGCCTGATCGTCATCATGTACGGGTTCTCCCGGATTCCCGGTCTTTCCGGCGCGGTGCTGATAATTGCCGGAGCGGCAGGGATGGCCCTGTTCCTCTTGTGGGAGAAGAGGACGGAAAGCCCGCTTCTCGATATACGCCTCATGACGCACAACAGGCCGTTTGCCTTTTCGAACCTTGCGGCCTTCATCCATTACAGCGCAACCTTTGCCGTAACGTTTCTCTTGAGCCTCTATCTCCAGTATATAAAGGCCATGAGCCCCCAGGAGGCAGGCCTTGTCCTTGTCTCGCAGCCTTTTGTCATGACGGCGTTCTCGCCGATCGCAGGCAGGCTCTCCGACAGGATCGAGCCGAGAATCCTCGCATCTGCGGGCATGGCGGTGACGTGCCTGGGACTTCTCCTGGTCGCCTTTCTCCGCGAAGATACCGGCATGGGACAGATTTTGGCGGCTCTCGTTCTCATCGGCTTCGGGTTTGCGTTCTTCTCTTCGCCCAACACGAATGCCATCATGAGCGCGGTGGAAAAGAAGATGTACGGCGTCGCCTCGGGGATGATCGCCACCATGCGCATCACCGGGCAGATGGTGAGCATGGGTGTCGCGCTGATGCTCTTTGCGGTCTTCATCGGCCAGCACAAGATTACGCCCGAGATATACCCTGATTTCATGAAAAGCTTGAATACGGGGTTTCTGATCTTTTCCGTTCTCTGCGCCGCAGGGGCTTTTGCCTCGCTGGCCCGGGGCAGGATTCATGAGAACGGGAATTCCACACCCCGGAGCGCTGATACGGACTCCGGCTGATCGCCTCCTTCTGAAAAAACGTCGCCCCCGCTTGATAATGCAGGTACTGCCCAGTAATACATACCTTAAAACAACGCAAACATCCCAAGGAGTACACGATGAGCGCTGAGCAGCTGGTGCATAGTGAATGGGTGAAGCCGGAACGCGGGGATGCCCTGGTTGTGGTGGACATGCAGAAGGATTTCATGCCGGGAGGGGCCCTGGCGGTGAGAGAGGGCGACGGGATCATCGGGGGAATCAATGCGGTGATGGAGCTTTTCCGGAGAAGAGATCTTCCCGTGGTCTTGACGCAGGACTGGCATACCCCGGGACACTATTCCTTTGCATCGGCCCATAAGGGCTTCAATCCGTTCGATCTCTTCGACTCTCCGGGTTTGGGCCCCGTGCTCTGGCCTGACCACTGCGTCCAGGGAAGCAAGGGAGCGGATTTTCATGAGAAGCTCATGACCGGCTTGGGTGACGCGGTCATCAGGAAAGGCTATCATAAAGGCATAGACAGCTATTCGGGATTCATGGAAAATGACCGGAAGACCCCTACTGGACTTGACGGATATTTACAGTCGCGGGGAGTGAAGCGCATCTTTCTCTGCGGCCTGGCGCTCGACTACTGCGTTTTCTTCTCCGCATCGGACGGGGCCGAGTTGGGTTACCAGGTGTACGTGATCATGGACCTTACCAAGCCGGTGGGATCTCCGAGCGAGAGCATCTCGGAGGCCCTGGCGGTCATGACCGACAAGGGAATTCATTTCATCAATGCGGAAGAGGTGAAGTAACCGGCCCGAACGCAACGGGTAAGGATAAAAGGCAACCCTGTGCACGTTTGATGCACAGGGCGCGGGCCTTTATCCTCACGCAACGAGGCTGTGTTCGGCGGTTTCAGCCTGATGGGAGAGTTTGCCGATGTCGAGTATGAGCGCGAGAGATCCGTCTCCCATGATGGTTGCGCCGGAAATGCCTTCGATATGCTTCAGGAGCTTGCCGAGGTTCTTGATAACGGTCTGATGCTGCCCGACAACCTTGTCGACAACGAAGCCGATGCGCTTCTCGCCGATCTCGGTAACCACGATCTGCTCGGTGGAAGGCCGCGAGCTGTCGATGGAGAAAGCTTCCCGGAGCGGGATGTAGGGGATGATCTCTCCTCTGACCCTGGCCAGGTTCCTGCCGTGGGTGTGCCTCCTGTCCTCTCCGGTGAGGTCAACGCACTCGACCACTGCATTGAGCGGGATGACGTAGTAGTCTTCCGCAAGGGTCACGAGCAGGCCGTCGATGATGGCCAGGGTCAAGGGGAGCTTTAACGTGATCTTTGTGCCTGCTCCCTTGGCGCTCTCGATCTCCACGGTGCCGCCGAAGGACTCGATGCTGCTGGTAACCACGTCCATGCCCACGCCTCTTCCCGATACGCTCGTGACGGTCGAAGCGGTGGAGAACCCGGGGGCCAGGATAAGCTCGAATGTCTCCTTCTCGCTCAACACGGTATCGGAGCCGATCAGTCCTTTTTCCACGGCCTTGTTCCTGATGGCTTCCGTATCCAGTCCGGCACCGTCGTCGTGCACGGAGATGAGCACATAGGCCCCGGAATGCTCGGCCCTCAAGTGGATGGTACCGTGGGCCGGCTTGCCCAGGCGTTTGCGGGCCTCGGGCGATTCGACCCCATGATCGATGCTGTTTCTGATGAGGTGTACGAGCGGGTCTCCGAGCTTCTCGATTACGGTCTTGTCGAGCTCGGTATCTTCCCCTGCCGTGGTGAACTCGATCTCCTTGCCGAGCTCTGCAGAGAGGTCCCGGACGAGGCGTTTGAACTTTGCAAAGGTGGTTCCGATGGGCAGCATCCGTATGCCCATGGCATTGTCCCGAAGCTCCGAGGTAAGCCGTTCCACCTCCTCGGCAACCAGCGTGAGGTCATTGTCCGTCCTTGAGGATGCCAGCTGGCTGAGCCTGGCCTGCACGGTTACGAGCTCGCCCACGAGGTTTACGAGGGAATCGAGCTTGTTCGACGCGACCCGGATGCTCGACGTACTTTCCTCGGTGACGCGCTTCTTGCGCAGGTTCCGGACATGCTCCTGTTCCATGAGTGCTGCCTGCACTTCGGCGCGATTCACCTTGCCCGACTCGATGAGCATCTCGCCGATGCGCTTCTGGGTGCCCAGGATGGTTTCAAGGTCGCTCAAGTTGATCTCTCCCCGTTCAAAGAGGATCTCGCCGATCTTTTTGTACTCCTCCTGTTCCGTGGCGCTGCCGTCATCGATCTTGATGACCTTGATATCGCTGTTGTCTTCTACAAAGATGAAGACGTCCCGTATGGCATTGGCGTCGAGGGTCGTGGTCAGGATGATATCCCATGTCGCATAGCAGGACTCCGTATCGAGGTCGGGGAGAAGGGGCAGATTTTCGAGCCTGCAGAGCACGTGGGCCTGGCCCATCCGTTTAAGCTCACTGAGCAGGGGAACCGGGTTCGTGCCGTTCTTAAAGAGGTCTCTGCCGGATTTGAAGCGTATCCGGTAGGTCGCTTCCTGCCGAGACCCGGACACCTCCTTCTCGACGGGGGGAGCCAGCTTTTCGGACGGTTGGGCTTCTTCCTTTCCCGTACCCTGCATCAGGTTCTTAAACGAGCTCACGAGTTCTTCGGTCAGTGACCCGTCTGCCGGCTCGCCTCCGTCGGAAGCGCTGAGCATGGCCTTTATCTGGTCGCACGCCTTTAAAGTCAGGCTGATGAGTTTTTCGGTTACATACAGCTTGCCTTCCCGGATGAGGTCGTACACCGTCTCGATGGTGTGGGTAAAGGCTGCGATATCGTCAAAGCCGAACATGGCCCCCGAGCCCTTGATGGTATGCATGGCCCTGAATACCCTGTCGATAAGTTCCCTTTCCGCGGGGCTCTGCTCAAGTGCGATCAGCGCTTCTTCCAGATCGGCCAGGAGCTCGTTCGCTTCTTCCCGGTATACCTGTTTCGATGTGTCCATGGCTATCTCTCCTTTTATGTTCTTTAGCCAAGAAGCCTCTTGACCACCGAAACGAGCTGATCCGGCTTGAAGGGTTTCACTATCCATCCGGTTGCCCCGGCCTGTTTCCCCTGTTCCTTTCTATCCTGGTGGGATTCCGTGGTGAGCATGACGATGGGAGTGAACTTATAGGACGGATTGGCCCGCAACTGCCTGATAAGCTCTATGCCGTCCATGACCGGCATGTGGAGGTCGGTGATTACAAGGCTCACCGGAGTGCCGCCGCCGATCTTGGCAAGCGCGTCTTTGCCGTCCGTTGCTTCGATCACCTCATAACCTTCGTTCCTTAAGGTGAATGAGACCATCTGACGGATGCTCGCCGAATCATCCACGCTTAAGATCTTCTTAGTCATGTCCGCCTCCTTTGGCCCAGAGGCATTGGGAAGTGCACGACGAATCACAGGTGGAAGGGTCGATGGCCGTATCGCTCAACGAGCTGCGCACTCCCTCGGGTACGATTCCGGCAATGGTCAGGGTCTGATCGTTGTCGGCGAAATGCCGGTGCGCAGCGCAAAAGACCTGCACGCATGCCAGGTCGAAGGCTTCCGCTTCACTCATGTCCACCTCAAGTCCATGGCCGCTTTCAAAGGCCTCAAGGAACGCATTCTTCAACTGAGGCGATACCTCTATGGTGAGCTCGCCGCTCAGTTTCAGTATCTTTTTCCCCCCGGCCGTGGTTTCTAAAAGTATTATGCCCATATGCATGCTCCTTCTCTGTTTTCACCTACACCTCTTTAAAACAATTCAACATTATCACCATATTCAGAAGCCATGCCCTTGGATGCAGCCGATGTGCCGGCTGCGCCCTTGATCTCCGCATGATCTGCATGGATCTTGTATTCACTTTCCATGGTATAGTACTTCTGAAGCTCATCCATGAGCGTAGAGGATTTCGATCTCTTCTCATACGGATGCATGCCCTTGGCTTTGCACCGTACCGCATCGAACTCACCCATCACATCGTTGATGGTATCCTGTGTTTCCCGGTGCACGTTAATCCCTGAGGCAATTTCCCCGATGCCCTCTACGAGAGACTCACCCATGGCGTTCATCTCGATAAGAGTCGTGAACACGGAATCGTTCGTTTCATGGAGCGAGGAGAGGAGGGCTTTAAGATTCTCCACCAGGTTTCCCACGCCCTTTTCCTGCCCGCGGTGCATATTTTCCAGGTTTGAATCGAATTGTTTCGCGATGTCCACGACACTGGAAAGCATATGCGAAAGGACGCTCGTGTCGGTGCGGGAATCCTTTGACAATTCATAGATGCTGCCGGATATCGTATCCAGGGCAGCCCCTTCCTTGCCCATATGTGCTGCCTTGATGCGGGCATTTAAGGCAATGAGCTGGAGGTTCAAGCCCAGGTTCTCGATTTCCCCCACGAACACCGACATCTCGGAAACCATGGAGCTTACCGAGGACATGGTATTGGTCAGGCCTGTCTGCTCGGTGATATTTTCATCAAGGCATTCGATAACCGTCGAGATCCCGAAGTCGAGCTCTTCCATAAAGCTCAGTCCTTCGATATCCGATGCCCACGAGACCTTGCGGGTTTCATCCAGGAGATCCTGGATGCCCAAGCCGATCTTGTTCATGCTCTCGATGACGGATTCCACTGCCGTGCAAACTCCATTCCTGGAGTTTCCCAGCTGG
This sequence comes from Syntrophaceae bacterium UBA6087, assembly GCA_002448235.1. Classification (GTDB taxonomy): domain Bacteria; phylum Desulfobacterota; class Desulfomonilia; order UBA1062; family UBA1062; genus Phosphitivorax. The sequence continues at coordinate 224,420 of DIXF01000005.1, read as the reverse complement.
GAGATCTGCAGAGCGCATACCTCGCTGATGAGCCCTGTTTTTTCCGCATCGGACAAGGTATTGAAACCGACGCTTTCCTGAAGGCTTTCTATTACCTCGCTCACATGGCCTATCTGCTGCGAGGTGATATCGTGGAACTGCAGGCTCGAGACGATATTCCCGACCTTTTCCTTGATCTGGGTGGACTTGCTGAGTATCCGGTGTGCCGTTTCGGTTGCCGAACGGTGCTTCTTCACAAGGATTTCGTGATTCATGACCGAACGATTGAGCATCGTCATCGCATGGTTCTTGTGGCTTTTTTTGAATGCCAGGAACTCTATGAGCGCCTGACTGATGAGGCTCGACAAGTTTCCCGACTTCGATTGAATCTGGGTGGATTTCTCGAATATCCTTCTCGACAGAGCCTTTACATCGTCCGTCAACGAGTCGAATCCGGTATCTCCTTTTAAAATATGGGCGTTTTCCACCCGGGTGAAGAATCCCAGCATATCCAGGTTCAATACGAGCGTTCTGAACTTTTCAAGGTAGGAGAAGACTTCCTTCAAGGTCTTCTGATAATCGGCCAATCCCTGGGATATTTTATCAAAGCCGCCCTCGGATGTTTCGAGGTGGCCCTTGAGCTCTTCGAGGATCGTTGAGAGCCCTTCGATCGCCTTTGTGATATCTTCTCCCGTCATGGTCCGAACCACCGATGCGCCCAGTTCGGCCATGGTAGTGGAACGCGAATAGATATCCTGAAGCTGCGACCCGATAGCGAGAAAGTCCTTTTCAGAGGATGAGGAGAGTTTCTTCAAAACCTCGTTTATCCCGTTCAGGCTTTTCTGCAGGTCACGGATGCTGCCGTTATCGCTGCCGGATTTTCCATTACTCCCATATGGCTTCAGGCTGGAAAACCTGTTCAGGGTACCTTTTATGAGGTCTTGTATCATTTATGAGCTCCTTCCCTCTCAGCTGTGGGCATAGATCCGCATGATTTCACGAGGCATAGCGCTTAAGGGGAGGACTTTATCGACCCCGCCCAGTTTGATGGCTTCGGCGGGCATGCCGAAGACGATGCAGGATTCTTCGTCCTGTGCGATAGTATAGGCCCCTGCCTGCTTGAGTTCGAGCATGCCTTTTGCCCCGTCATCCCCCATGCCGGTCATGATGATGCCTACCGCATTCCTGCCTGCATAGCGTGCAGCGGACCGGAAGAGGACATCGACCGAGGGCCTGTGGCGGGAAACGAGGGGGCCGTCTTTGATCTCCGCATAGTACCGTGCCCCGCTTCTTTTGAGGAGTACGTGCTTATTGCCCGGGGCGATGAGCGCATGGCCGGGCAGCACGGTGTCGTTGTCGGAGGCCTCCTTGACGGTAATCTTGCACAGGCTGTTGAGCCTGTTGGAAAAGGCGGTAGTGAAGCCTTCGGGCATATGCTGGACGATGACGATGCCCGGGCAATCCTCGGGCAGGGCTTCGAGAAATTCTCTCAGCGCCTCGGTGCCTCCGGTGGAGGCGCCTATGACCACGACTTTTTCCGTGGTCATGAGGACGGCATCGGTTTTCGGTCTGGCCAGTATGACGTCGGCGCTGAGCTTGGGCGTCGCAAGACAATAATCTAAAGACTTTTTCTTTGCATGGACTCTCGATGCCGCGACTATGGTGTCGCAGATGAGGGTGGTGGACTCCTGGAGAAGCTGCTTGGTTCCCAGCGCGGGCTTGTGGATGACCTCCACCGCCCCGAAATCCAGGGCCTTCATGGCGGTCTCGGTTCCCTTGCCGGCCAGCGACGAACAGATCACTACCGGGATGGGGTGCTGCTCCATGATCTTTTTCAGGAAGGTCAACCCGTCCATCTTGGGCATCTCTACATCGAGCGTGATCACATCGGGCACGAAGTCCCGCATCTTATCGGCTGCGGCAAAGGGATCCGGCGCCGTTACGACGGTCGCTATCCTCCCGTCGGAGGAAAGGATATCTTTCAAAGTCTGCCTTACCAGGGCTGAATCATCCACGACGAGGACGTTGATTCTCTTCATTTCTTGCCCCCGAAGTCTATCAGGGCTGTTCCGGTTTTGCTGATGAACCGGGCGAGGACCTCGCCGGTGTGCGTGTTGAATATGAGCTTGCGGCCCTGGCTCCCCCCCACGTTCCATGCGTTCAGTTTCATCTTGTTCACCTTGAGCGTCTCCATGGCCCTCTCGATGTTTTTCTTACCCACCCCGATGTCTCTTCTGAGGGCGCCGGCGTCATGGAACATGGCGGCGCCGCCGAACATTTTAACCTCTACGGATCCCGGCCTGATGCCGATCTTTCTGCACTGCGCAACCATCCATTCAATGGATGTGTCTACATACTGAAAGATATCCCGGCCTTCATCGTCTTTCTTTTTCGCTTCCGAACGGCTCGGCATGACTGCATGGCATATGACGCTGAAGCCGGTCGCCTTATGGTGCATGGTGATGGAAATGCAGGAGCCCAGAACCGTGGTGATCAGCGTGGGTTCGCTGGTCAGGTGGACCTCTCCCGGCTTCAGGTAGAGGGTCTTGAGATGGGTTCCGTGCTTGCCTTTCACTCAGAATCTCCTGGACACCGTATTGGCTACCTGCTGCAGGGGCACGTTCATACCGTTGATGGTTTCCGAGTGGCCGGTGAAAAGATATCCCCCGTGATGCAGGTGGCTGCAGATACGGTTGATCACGGTCTCCTGGGTCGGCCGGTCGAAATAGATGAGCACGTTTCTGCAGAATACTACGTCCATCTTCTCGCGCATCCCGAAATCGTCGGCCATGAAATTGAGCCTTCGGAATTTCACGTGAGCCCTCAGCTCGGGCACGATCCGAACCAGTCCTTTTGTCCTGTCCCTGCTGCGCATCAGATAGTGGCGTCTGAACTCCTGGGGAATCTGATCTGCCCTCTCCCCGTCATAGATTGCCGCCTGGGCCTGTGCGAGGACCCTGGTGGAGATGTCGGTCGCCAGAACCTGATAGGAAAAGCCCCGAACCTTGTGTGAAAACCGGTCAAGGACCATTGCCAGCGTGTAGGGCTCTTCACCGGAAGAGCACGCCGCAGACCAGACCATGAAAGGCCTCCGGATACCTGCGCCCTTTGTATCGATGAGCTCCGGCAGCACGTACTCTAAGAGATACTCGAAGTGCTGCGGCTCACGGAAGAAATCGGTCTTGTTCGTGGTGACCACGTCGATCATGTGCACAAGCTCTTTGGCAATCCCTTCGGGGCTGAACAGGTAGGAGCAGTACTCGTTAAAGGAATCCAATTCCATAGACCGCAGGCGTTTCTGCAGCCTGGCTTCGAGCATGGTCTTCTTGGAATAGGGCATTTTGATGCCAGACTCGGTATAAATGAAATCGCTTAAGCGTTTGAACAACTCATTCGACATCCCGACTCTGACAGGGGAAGAGTTGTCCTTGCCGCCCGCGCTCATGCCGTTTCCATTATGCTCTTTTCTCCATGCAGCCGACATCGCGTCCTCGTTTGTCCGTCCATATTTTCCCTGTTCTCTTTTCCTCTGTTCCGTGCCGCTCATCCGACCCGGGCGTTACATCCGCGAAGGCCGAAGAATGAGAGTTTCCCCCCGGTTTTTACATCCCAAGGAGTCGGTTCTTCTTTCTTGGCTCTCTTACAAACGGGATCGGATTTCCGGCCGGGATTCTTTACAAGAAGAACGGGGTGGAAGCACCTTTGCAGTGTTATCCCGAGGAAGACTGAGCCCTGCTGTCCCGCTCGTTTCACCGAGACAGCAGGACTTTTCATGTCCCTTCATTACCTAAACCGGAGGTGCGGCTTCGGTATATTGTCCGTCTTTTCCCGGATTGTGCGGGCAGTATCCTGCCTGTGAAACAAGGGAGAGCTCGTCTAGCGAGAAGACCTTATCGATATCGAGGATCATGATGAACTCTTCGTCGCGTTTGCCCATGCCTTTTAAGAACTCGGTATTGAGCCTGGTGCCTATCTTTGGAGCGGGTTCGATATTCTCGGGCTCGATGTCCATGACCTCGTGCACGGAATCCGCCAGGGCCCCTATGACAGTGGAACCGTCGTCAACGGTGATCTCGCAGATGATGATCCTGGTGTTGACCGTCTTCTCGGTTACGCCGATGCCGAACTTGTGCTTGAGGTCGACCACGGGCACCACAGAGCCCCTTAAATTGATCACCCCTCTCATGAAGGCAGGAGACTGCGGTACCTTCGTGATCCTGGTGAAATCAAGCACCTCCCTGACCCGTGATATCTCCAGCGCAAACTCTTCCTCGTCCAGATGAAACGAGAGATACTGCGTCGTCTCGGTTATTCCCTGTATATTCATCTCTTTTCTCCTTCTTTCTTCACGAAGCCGTTATGATAGCGGCGGCGGCCGTCCCCCATAATCAAAAGCTTTCTCGATCTCGCTGTCTTCATGCCGCCCTGTCGGATCCTTTCCTTTTCGGGAAAGGGGGAGGCATGGCGTTCGCGGCCAAACGGGGGGGACCCAAAGGCCGCAAACCGTCCCATGCCTTTCCCCCACAAATCAATAGCGTTCGAACTCCTCGTCCGTATCGTCGCCCTTGGCGCCCTGGTGCTTGAGATCGATGATCACACCCGAGGGCTCGGCTTCGCGTGAGGGCCTTGAGGAAGAAATCTTGTTGTGTTCCTTGCCCTCATGGTTCTCTTTGCGGGGGCTCCGTGAAAGGACTTTGCCTTTAAGCTTTCCAAGATCGCCGGTGACTCTGCCCCCGGCGATCTTGAAGAAGGAGATAACATCCTGAAGCTGCTGTGCCTGGGAGGAAAGCTCCTCCGATGTGGAGGACATTTCTTCCGAAGCCGAGGCGTTCTGCTGCACCACCTGGTTGAGCTGCTGGATGGCGGCGTTTATCTGGTCGGCACCCGAGTTCTGCTCGTTGCTCGCCGCAGTGATCTCCTGAACGAGCTGTGATGTCTTCTGAATGTCGGGAACGATACGGAACAGGAGCGCCCCTGCCTCCTCAGCCACCTTGACGCTGGTGGACGAGAGTTTGCTGATCTCACCCGCCGCATCGGCCGACCTTTCGGCAAGCCTCCTCACTGCTGCTGCAACCACGGCGAATCCCTTGCCGTGCTCTCCCGCACGGGCAGCCTCGATGGCGGCATTCAGGGCAAGGAGATCTGTCTGCCGGGCTATCTCTTCGATGATGGCGATCTTCTCTGCAATGGTCTTCATCGCCTCGACGGTATTTTCAACGGCCGTTCCGCCGTCTTTTGCATCCTGGGCGGATTTGATCGCGATCTTTTCGGTCTGCAGTGCGTTGTCCGCGTTCTGCCGGATATTTGAAGCCATCTGTTCCATGGACGATGACGCCTCTTCTGCTGCGGCAGCCTGCTCGCTCGCGCCCTGAGACATCTGTTCCGCCGTAGAGCTCAGCTCCTCGCTCCCTGCGGCCACGTTGTCGGCGGCGGCATGGACATCGGCGACAATGGTGCGGAGGCGCTCGATCATATTCCTGAGAGCGTCGGCGAGCTGGCCTATCTCATCCTTCTGGCGCACGTCGATATCTGCCGTGAGGTCGCCTTCCGAGACCTTCACTGCAAGGTCCACACCTTTCTTCAAGGCAGTTGCCATGCCCTTGGCAAACAAAAAGAGGATGACGAATGCCGCGGCGAAGAAGATTGCGGCCATGACGACAACGATATTCCGGACCTGTTTTGCAGGGGCAAGGAACTCCTCGTCGGGCAGCGACAGTCCGATGCTCCAGCCGGTCATTTTTACCGGTGCGAATCCGCCGGTCTTGGCGACGCCTTTGAATACATACCTGTCAACCCCTGCCTGGCCGGCCATCATCTTCTTGGTGATTGCCTCCATGCCGTCGAGTTCCGAGAGGTTCAGCTTCAGGATATTTGCCTTGTCGGGGTGAGCAATTATGATCCCGTTGGCATCGGTCATGAATCCGTAGCCTGTGCGGCCGGTCTTGGTATTGACGATGAGATCGTTTAAGAATCCTATTTCGAGGATATTAGCGACCATGCCGACGACCTTGCCTTTTGCGTACACGGGAGCGGCAATGGGGATGAACGGCTCGTTCGTTACCTTGTTCAGCGCCGCCTTCCCGATGTTTGCTTTGCCGGACAGCGCGTCTTTACAGTAGTCCCTTTCCAAGACAGAGACCCCGAGGTATCCCTCCTCTGATGCTGCAACGATGATGCCGTCTTTGTCCGTGACTATCGCAACCTGTGAATTGTCGCGAAGTCCTTCGGTCCTGCCGAAGTTCCTGAATTTTTCCTGTAATCCGGACACTTCTGCTTGAGCGTTCTTCAGACCGTTTTCAGCCACTGCCTGTAAGGCGCGAACCGTAGAGTTGCCTACGGAAAGGTCGATTACCACCTTCATCTCGCTTTTCAAGGTGTTGTCGACCCCTTCTGCAAGCGATGCCGTCACCCCGGCCAGCTGTTCTTCCTCAATGGCGGCAAGGCCTTGCGATGCCTTGTTCACAGCGATGAATCCGACCGTCGCCAGAGGTATTAAAAGAATCAGTGATCCTACGGTAATGAGCTTGGTCCCTAACTTTAAATCTTTGAACATCCTATCCTCCTCGAATTATGGTGTTTTTTTAGGATGAGACCTGAGTGCGACGGCCTGGCACCTATTTTTTTTCTGTCTTCCTTTTCCTCGAAGGCCTTGTATGTTTATCTCCCTGCCCCAGTGCCCGGGACTTTTGATGGATCCTGAACTCGTTCAGGTGTCCGTGTACGAACTTGACGAGAGCAGGAGTGGTGTTCTTTCCCAACAGGGTGCCAAGAACGATCCCGCTGATGATCATGAGAAAGGTCGGCGTTCCCCCGACCTTGAAACGGATGGTAAAGTACGGGAGCAGCTCTTCGAGGGTGTAGCAGACGATGAGCCGGTCTTTTTTGAATTCTGCAGCCACTTCCTTGAGATTTTGGAGATTTGCCGCGAGGTCGGGATCTCTCCTCAGGACGGCGATGAAGAGAGGGCGGCGTTCTTCTCCCAGATATGTGCCGATCGTATCCGTATGAATTTGAGATATGCCTGCCTGATGGATCATGGTGTCTCGATCTCCTGTCTATCCTGATGCCTTTTCATTCTCCGGCTCATATGAACAAGATCCATGCCGGAAGGGCGGGATAGGCGGGTTGATTCAATATAAATGAGTTAATTTAGGCAGTTAACGGATTATGACGGAAGATTTGCCGAGGTGATGCAGGAGGGGAACATGTAACAAACGGACGGGACGTTACACTGACACAAACGTCACATGTTACACTTTATCCCCGGATACAGGGATGCCGTACTCCGTAATCTTTCGGTACATGGTCTGTCGGCTCACATTCAGAGCCCTGGCAGCCTTTGCCTTGTTCCCCCCGGCCAGTTTCAGGGCATTGATGATCCGGTTTTTTTCCAAAGGCGCCGGATGCCGTGAAGACTCCTGAGGCATCAGGCCCTCGCGGAATTCGGGCGGAAGATCTTCCGGTTCTATGGCAGGCTTTTTACAGACCACGAAGGCATGCTCCAAGGTATGGATCAGCTCCCTGATATTCCCGTGCCAGGGATACTCCATGAAAAGTTTTTCCACGCTCGCGGAGACTCCCCTGATGTGCTTTTTGAACCGCTTGTTGAACTCATGGACGTAATGGCTCACAATCAGCGGGATATCGTCACGTCTCTGCGCAAGGGGAGGGAGCTTGATCTCCACAACCTTGAGGCGGTAGTAGAGATCTTCCCGGAACTCTCCTGCCGCTACACTGCGTCTCAGGTCCCGGTTGGTCGCGGTGATTACCTGAACGTCGAGCTTGATGGAAGCCGTATCGCCCACGCGTTCGAACTCCTTGGTTTCGAGGAATCTCAGGAGCTTGAGCTGGATCCTCGGCGATATGTCCCCGATTTCGTCGAGGAAGATCGTGCCGCGGTTTGCCAGGGAAAACCGGCCGGTTTTGTCCTTGATGGCGCCGGTAAAGGCGCCTTTGACATGCCCGAAGAGCTCGCTCTCCAGGAGATTCTCTGCCAACGCGGAGCAGTTCACCACGACGAAAGGATTGCCTGCCCTGAGGCCGTTGTAATGGATGGCCCTGGCGACAAGCTCTTTGCCGGTCCCGCTCGGGCCGGTGACGAGGACTGTCGTATCGATATCCCTGAGGTTTTCCAGGAGGTCGTAGATCTCCTGCATTTTCCTGTTCCGGCCGATGATGTTGTGAAAATTGTGCCGTTCCTGAAGCTCTTTCTCCAGATGGGACAGCCGGGTGATGTCCCTCATGACCATAACCGCACCGATCTGCTTCTCACCCAAGTCGCGTAGGGGCGATGCGCTGAGCACGACCACCTGCTCAGCCCGATCGGGCCGTTTGCACTCGATCCGGTATTCGTTGATGGAGCGGCCGGTTTCGATCGCTTCCTTAAGGACCTCGCTGCACATCCTGCAGCAGCCGGAGCCGATCTTCTGCACCTGAAGCCCGAGGGCCTCCCGGGCTCCCATTCCGCAGATCTTCCGGAACGCATCATTCGCCTGGACTATCCGGGCATCGATATCCACGGTGACGATGGCGTCCTCGACGCTTCTGAAAACCGCTTCGAGGTAGAGACGGTACTGCTCTTTCTGGTATTCGACGGCCGTTTTGTCATCCAGAAGGGATTTGTGCCGGAGCGCATGCTCGGTGACGCGGACCAGGACTTCCCGTTTGATGGGTTTGGGGATGTAATCAAAGGCTCCCAGCCTCACCGACGCGGCGGCGGTCTCGATATTGGGCTCGCCCGTGATCATGATCACGGGGCATTGGTATCCGCGTTCCTTCATCTCCTTGAGTATTTCGATACCGGAATACCGGCCTTCGAGGAAGATATCCAGGTAGACAAGGTCAACCGGGCCTGCCGCAAGCGCATCAAAGGCCCTCTGGTAGTCCGGCGCGGTCGCAGCGGCATGTCCCTCTTTTTCCAGGAAGGCGCTGAAGGTATTCCGGATACCTTCTTCATCGTCGATAATCAGGATCCTGGCCTTTTTCACAGAGCTTGCCCCTCACTTGATGCGCGTCATTGTCTCATTCATAGTAAGCAGCACTATGCAGAGCAAATAAAAGGCAGATCTTTTTACCCACCCCTTAATATAGCATATCGGCCTTTGAAAAAGGGAAACTTAAAAGCAAATTTCACCGAGGGTCATGCCGTCGGCGCAAAGGGTATTCCCCGCCGGATGACGGGTTTTTCTCCGGGTACTCGCATCCTTTTCTTGCCCGGCAGGGGAAGAAAGGCCGGTTTTTTTGACTCAGGATTCTTGTTGCGGCTTCCTTATAGGTATGCGGAACCGTGCAGTGTTGCCTTCTATCCGGCGCGGCAGCGTGATCTGGAGAATGCCGTCGATGAATGTCGCCCGCACATCTTTCGATTCGATGCAGAAAGGGATCGGGATGATCTTCCGGAATCCCCCCGCGAGAGGCTCCTCCTTGAGGATATCGGCCGCCCCGGCTTCTTTGTCCGTCCTTTTCCCCCCGGTAATGATGAGGGCATCCCATTTGAGGAGGACGTCGATCTCGTCGGCCTTCAGCCCGCGAAGCTCCGCTGTTATGATAACGGATTGTTTACCGTGCGTGATGGATACCCGGGGAATGAACCTGCCCGTGTCTTCAAAAACACTTAACGGATGCAAGTCGAAGCTCGTGAAGAAATCGTCGATGAACCTGCTCACTTCCGTCTGCAGAGAATCGAATGAATCGGCTGTTTCACCCTTACCCTGGGGCAAGGATGGGTCGTCATCGGATCTGACCGAAAAGGATTTACTCGCCATCGGCTGTCCTCCTTCTACTTTGGTTTACGTATTCTCGGGATAAGATCGAGAGCTTCGGAGTAAGGGCTGCACATGGTCCGACGAAACGAAAGCGGGTCATTGCCCGTACAGGGGAGTGCCCGGCCTCCACGGAACGCTTCATTGTGACCCTCACTGTCAGTGCTGGCGATGCATCGCAAAGAGAAACGCATCGAGGTCCGTGTCGCAATGTCCTGTCCATCCGTTGCCCTCTGGGGGAGTATCCTTCTTCAAGGAGACGTGGCACTCTCTTGAAGACGGATTTCTTTGGTTTGCACTGATCGTGTTTGCCTCAATCGAAAGGAAAGAGAACCGACAAGTGCTGAAAGTATATAGTATCCGGATGAGATAATTTCAAGTATACCGGCTGCGTGAAAACACCTGCACGGGAGATCTATCGGCCCGGCGGCTCGTAAAACGCCTTATAAATGGCCGATGCGAGGGCGTTCCGGGTAAAGGGTTTCTCCAGGTATATTTTGATGCCCTGCTTCAGTGCCGTCTCGCTTGAAACTGTCTCGCTGTAGCCGGTGATCAGGATAACGGGAATGTCTTTCCGTATTTTCATGAGCTTCTTCGCCAGCTGGACCCCCGTGAGCCCCGGCATGGTCTGGTCCGTGATGACGAGGTCGTAAGCGGACGGGTCTCTTTTGAAGAGCTCGAGAGCGGAGTTGCTTGAAGAAGTCGTGCTTACCCTGTATCCCATCCCTTCCAGCATGGTTTTCGCGAACTCGAGAATAGCGGTTTCATCGTCTACGATCAGGACTCTCTCCCCATTTCCCTGGGAGATGTTTGCGTCAGGCGATGCCTTTTCCTGCGCTTCGGCTGCAAACCCGGGAAGAAAGACATCGAAGGTGCTGCCGTGCCCGGGCAGGCTTTCCATAACGATGCTCCCCGACAGCTCGCTCACGATCCCGTGCACGGTGGCAAGGCCCAGGCCCGTGCCTCTGTTTTTCTCTTTTGTAGTAAAGAACGGTTCAAAGATCCGGTTCATGACGACGGGTTCTATCCCGCAGCCGGTATCGCTTACGGTGAGCTTGGCACAGGCGCCCGGCCTCAGAGGAGGATGGCCGGCAGCGAATGCCTCGTCGACCGTAGCCTTGCCCAGGCTTACGGACATGACTCCCCCTTTATCCATCATGGACTGATACGCATTCGTGCACAGGTTCATGATCACCTGGTGGATCTGGGTGGGGTCCGCGAATACGGCAGGAGACTCCGGGTCGATGTTCTGGACGATATTGATGGTGCTCGGTATCGATGACCTGAGCAGCTTCAACGCTTCTTTTACGATAATGCTGACCTTGACGATCTTTTTTTCGGCTTTGGCCTGCCTGCTGAAGGTCAGTATCTGGCTCACGAGGTCCTTTGCCCGGTCTCCTGCCTTGATCACCTCATGAAGGCTCGAAAGCGCCGGGTTCCCGTCGGGGATGTCGTCGAGCGCGAGCTCGCTGTATCCGATGATGGCGGACAAGATGTTGTTGAAGTCATGTGCGATCCCGCCCGCGAGCGTGCCGATGGCCTCCATCTTCTGGGCGCGCATAAGTCTGGCCTCGTAGACCTGCCTTTCTTCCTCGGCCCTTTTCCGCTCCGTTATGTCGCGCCAGATGGCATGAATAATGGTGCTGTCTTTGCTGATAATAGGGGTGAGCACCACCTCTACGGGCACTTCAGTGCCGTCGGCCCTTGAATGTACCCACTCGAACCTGTGGCTGCCTTTCTCTATCGCAAGGTTAACCATCGCCGGCGCCTTCTCGTCGGATCTCATCCCGTCGGGCTGGAACTCCGGCGAGAGATCGCTGGGGGATTTGTCCAGGATCGTTTCCTTTGTATCCATCCGGAGCATATCCAGCGTTGCACGGTTGCAATCGATAAACAGGTTCCCCTCGATCAATAGATTCGGGTCTGCGGATTCCTCGAACAGACTGCGGAACCTCCCCTCGCTTGTCCTTAAGGCAACTTCCGCGATCTTCCGCTTGGTGATGTCATGGGTAATCCCGAGGATGCTCGTGGGATTCCCCTCTTTGTCGCGCAGGAAACTGGCGGTCACCTCCGTCCAGATGGGCGAGCTGTCCTTGCGGACCATTTCAAGCTCGAAGACCCTGGACCAGTAGGGGTCATGTCTTCGTCCCGCCTTCTCCGGGACGAGCTCTTCGGCCAGTACTTTTGCGGCTGTTGCGTATGATTCGGGCGTGAGGACGTTCTTGAGTGTCTGGGCCATGGTTTCCTCAACGGTATATCCCCTGAGCCTCTCCACGGAAGGACTGACGTACTCGTAATTCAGGTCCAGATCCAGCACCCAGATGATGTCGCGGATATTTTCCGCAAGCAGCCGGTAGCGCTGCTCGCTTTTCCGGAGCTCCGTCTCGGCGATGATACGTTCGGTAATATCCCGGGCGGAGCCCCGGACATACAGCGGGTTGCCGTGCCCGTCCCTGATCAGGGAGTCCTTGTACTCGATGGTGCGGTGCTCTCCGTGCTTGGTCGTGATGGTGAAGATCCCCTCGTCTTTTCCCGATGATATCACCCGGCCGATAAAGTCTTTGAAGAACGGTTTGTGCCTTTCCGTCAGGATATCCTGGACGGTGAGGGTTTCGATATCCTCCTTCGAGTATCCGTATTCCTCTTTGAAAAAGATATTCGACTCGATGAATCTGCCTTCCAGGTCGTGGACGTAGAGAAAGTCCGATACGTTTTCAAAGATGTCGCGGTATCTTGCTTCGCTAGCCTTCAACTCCTCTTCCATCTTTTTCCGCTCGGTGATATCGATGCCGATCCCGAAGATGTATTCCAGGGAACCGTCTCCCTTGAATACAGGCTGGGCACGCCATTCCAGGAGCAGAAGACGCCCGTTTTTCGCGATGACCGAGTTCTCGCGGGTGACAGGGGAGGCCTGGTTGACGATGCGGGAAACGGTCTTGTGAACGAGTTCGCGTTCGTGCTGCGGGATAATGAGGGAAAAGTAATCTTTTCCCAGTACTTCCTCCCGGGTGTATCCCAGCGCGGCGAGCATTGCATTGTTCATCATGAGAATCCTGCCCGTGGCGGTTATCGCCACGAAGCATGCCGGGGATGTTTCCATGAGATTGGTAGCGAAATCGCGCTCGCCTTTCAGCTTCTGCTCGAAGTGTTTTCTTTCGGTTATATCGAGCAGGGAGGCAACGGATTTCCCCGTGCCCGAGATCACGTCGACGGTCAGGAAAATCTCCCTGACGGCTCCGGACTTGTTCCGGAAACGGAACTCATAATGTTTCAGTGCCCCGGCTTTCCCGTTTCTCCTCTTCCGGTGCTGAGCGGCCATGCGCTTGAGGTCATCCTCCACGACAAAGGACTGCCAGCTCATGATCCCTTCGATCTCGGAACGTTTGTACCCCGAGAGCTTCTCGAACTCGGAATTCGCCAGGGAGATGACGGTATCGTCTTCGATGATTACGGTTGCCGTGCCGGTGTTTTCAAAGATGGCCCGGTATATCTTATCTCCCCGGCGCAGCTCTTCCTCGGTGTGTTTCTTTTCCGTGATGTCCCGGATAGACTCGATTGCACCGACAACGGCTCCGGTTGTATCGTAGATAGGACTTGCCTTGGCCCAGAGATTTAAAATTCCTTTTGCCGATTCGAGATCAACCTCTGCAAGCAGGGCATCCCCCCTATGCTCGATGTGGGTGTATACTTTCTCGAGTTTCCTGTCTTTGTGCAGGATCAGATCGACGAGCATGGGACGGACGGATCCGTAGAAAATTTTAGAGTAGGTCGGATTTTTCCTTCCCAGCACGTCGGCGGCCTTGGTGCCGGTCAGAACTTCCATCCCGTTATTCCAGGCAATGACCGATCCATGCCGGTCAACGGCAAAAGTCGGGTCCGGAAGAAATTCAACGAGCTGGGACAGCTGGATCTGCGATCCGGTTACAGGCCCGGCGATGATATGATCCGCCGGGTTATTCCGCTTTCGTCCGTTTTTCCCACTCACCTGCTTCAAGCCCCCGTACCGGGTCTTACCGCATGGGACCCACCCGCGCCTAAACGGTGCAATACCCGTTGCATTGATTACACGAATCGGAATAACGTAAGGCTATATTGAGAAATATTCTTTTTCATACCGGTGAGACAGCACGCTGCTCCTTCGAGAGCGTACAGGGAAAAAGGTCTTGAAAAAAATTCCCCGGTGATTATAAAAATAAGCGCTGAGCGTCTGGGAGGTTGAAAAGCATGGATATACAAGCAATTACCCGGAATGTGGAGAAAAGCGGCATTGCTGCCCGTCAGATCGTCTCCGAGATGGAGAAGGTCGTCGTAGGGCAGAGGAACCTCATCGACCGCATGCTCATCGGTCTCTTGTGCGAGGGGCACATCCTGCTGGAAGGTCTGCCCGGCCTGGCCAAGACCACGGCGGTGAAAACTCTGGCCGCTGCCATCAAGACCACTTTTCAGAGGATCCAGTTCACCCCGGACCTCCTGCCTGCGGATATTCTGGGTACGCAGATCTACCGTCCGGACAGGGCGGCCTTCGAGATAAAGAAAGGCCCCATCTTCCACAACATTATCCTGGCCGACGAGATCAACCGCGCCCCCGCAAAGGTCCAGAGCGCGCTGCTGGAAGCCATGCAGGAGCGCCAGGTCACCATCGGCGAGCAGACCTTTGCCCTGGAGAGGCCCTTTCTGGTGCTTGCCACCCAGAACCCCATCGAGCAGGAGGGGACCTATCCGCTGCCCGAGGCCCAGATCGACCGCTTCATGATGAAGATCCGGGTGGACTATCCCACTGCAGTGGAAGAAAAGCTCATCATGGAGCGTGTCCACAGCGGAATCACGGAAGCCGTCTGCGGCGTGGTGGATACAGCCCTCATAGACGAGGCCGCCCGGACCGTCAAATCGATCCACATGGAAGAGAAGATCGTCGACTACATCATCTCGCTCAGCGCAGCCACCAGGAAGCCTTTAGACTTCGGCCTGAACGTCGGATCCATGATCTCCTACGGCGCTTCTCCCAGGGCCTCCATCTGGCTGGGCGCTGCTGCCCGCGCCCATGCGTTTCTCCAGGGCAGGGGCTTCGTTACCCCTCAGGATGTGAAGGCCGTTGCGCCGGATATCCTGCGGCACCGCATTATATTGAGCTTCGAGGCCGAGGCCGAGGGCAAGAGCGCGGACGACATTATCGCCATTCTTCTGGAGCGGATCGAGGTGCCGTAACGATGCTCCCCCCGGAGATCCTCGCCAAGATTCAGAAATTCCATTTCAAGACCAGGCACATGGCGAACGAGATATTCGCCGGCCGGTACGAGAGCGCCTTCAAGGGCCAGGGTATCGAGTTTGCCGAGGTGAGGGAGTACCAGGTCGGCGACGACGTCAGGGCCATCGACTGGAACGTCTCCGCCCGGCTGGGCCATCCTTTCGTGAAGGTGTTCCACGAGGAGCGCGAGCTTACGCTGATGCTTCTCCTCGACCTTTCACGGTCGCTCAGCTTCGGCACGCGCTCGCGGTTCAAGCGGGAGCTGCTGGCAGAGGTGGCCGGCATGCTCGCCTTCCTGGCGATACGCACGAACGACCGCGTGGGAGCCGTCCTGTTCAGCTCCACGGTCGAAAAGTTTCTGCCGCCCAGAAAGGGCTCGAATCACGTGTGGCGCATGATCAAGGAGATCTTCACCTTCGAGCCGGCAAACCCGGCAACCGATATCGATGCCGCGCTCGATTTTCTGAACAGGACGGTCAAGAGGCATGCGGTCGTGTTCCTCATCTCGGACTGCATGGATGAGGGGTTCGAGAAATCCATCCGTCTCACCGCCAAAAAGCACGACCTCACGGTGATCCGCATCACCGATCCCGCAGAGGAAAGGCTGCCCGATGTCGGGTTCATCACTTTGCAGGACCCCGAGAGCGGCGAGGTCGCTACGGTCGATACCGGCAATACCCGCATCAGGAAACAGTTCGAGGAGTACCGGCAGCGTCGGAGAGAGCAGGTGAATCGAACTCTTGCCGGCATCGGCGTGGACCTCGTGGATATCGAGACGTCCGGACCCGTGGTTGAACCGCTGCTGCGGCTGTTCGACAGGAGGAGAAAGAGATTGAATGCATAGTCGCGTCCGCCTGTTGCTTTTCCTGTTGCTGATTCTGATTCTCTATCCCGGGGAGTGTCCGGCCCTCCGGACGCCTCCCGGCACTCCCCGTCTGGATATCTCCGCCGGGCCTTCGCCTGTCGCCGTAGGCGGGTCCCTGACCGTGACACTGAAGTATGTTCTTCCCGAAGGGGCAAAGGTCGGAAACGAGCCGGAGATCCGCGGGATCGAAGGCTTGAGCGTGGTCGGAAAAAAGGCAGGCAGGGGCACGATCGTACTGACCGTCATCGCAGACACCCTGGACCCCTTGAAGATCGGCCCGGTCGAGCTTGAGTTCATCGATGGAGAGGGAAAAAAGCGATCCGTCCGCTCGAATGCCCTCACGGTCGAGGTCGCCTCGAATATCACGGGGGGTACGGACGGCGAGACCTTGCGGCCCATCAGGGACATTATTCCGGCCCGGAGCCCCTGGATAACCTGGGCCGTCAGGATCGGTATGGCGCTTCTTGCCCTCTCGGCCGCAGCAGCGCTTATCCTGGCGTTTAAGAGATGGAAGAGGAAAGGAGAGCGTAAGGCGCCTTCCGAGCCGCCTCATATCAGGGCCGAGAAGGAAGTCGAGGCCCTGCTCGCGGAAGGCCTGTTCGAAAAAGGGCAGCACAAGGAATTCTATTTCCGGCTCACCGAGATCATCAAACGCTACCTGGAGGCGCTGAGGGGATTTCCGGCAGCGGAATACACCACCGAAGAGATCGCGCAGCGGGCCCATGAGCAGGACAGGCCGATCCTCATGGTGCTCAAGCATGCGGACCTCGTGAAATTCGCCGGTTGCGAAGCCGCTCCCCGCCGCAAGGATGAGGATATCGCCTGCTTCCTTGCCTACATCAATGTGACGGCGCCGCAGGAAGGCCGGGATGAACCCGGGACAATCCGGGGAGGGCAGGTACGGTGATGTTCCGGTTCGCCCACCCGGCGCTGCTTATCGTTCTAGGCACGGTCCTGGCCGCCTGGCTCGTGTACCGCTCTTTGCGCACGCCTTCCGGCGTCACCTTCTCGCTTGCCTCCCGTCTTGCGCGGATATCGGGACCTTCGGGAAGCCTCACGGCGAAGATACCGGATGCTCTGCGGGTCGCAGCCCTTGTCCTTCTGGTGATCACGGCTGCCCGGCCCCAGCTCTACAGCGTGTCCCGGGAGGTGCTCTCTCCCGGCGTGGACATCATGCTCAGCCTGGATACCTCCGGGTCCATGCAGGCGCTCGATTTCGAGCTGGACGGCGACCCGGCAGACAGGCTGACCGCGGTCAAGAAGGTCGTGAGCGATTTCATAACAAAGCGTCCCCACGACCGGATGGGCATCGTGGTCTTCGGTCAGGAGGCCTTTACCCAGGCTCCTCTGACCATGGACAAGGGGCTCCTGCTTTCTCTGGTGGAGAATATGGAGACCGGAATGGCCGGCGACAGCACAGCCATCGGCTCGGCGCTGGCGGTTGCAGGAAAGCGCCTCAAGGATCTCAAAGCGCCGTCAAAGGTCATGATCCTGCTGACCGACGGGAACAGCAACGCAGGGGAAGTCTCCCCTCTGGAAGCGGCCCGCGCGCTCAAAGCGCTGGGGATCAAGGTTTACACCGTCGGAGTGGGCGGCAAAGGGGAAGCGCCCTTCCTCGTGAACACGCCCTTCGGTCGCCGGCTCGTCTACCAGCGGGTCGATCTCAACGAAGAGGTTTTACGGGAGATCGCCGCCACGACCGGCGGCAGGTACTTCCCGGCGGCGAACACCGACGAGCTCTCGAAGATCTACGGCATCATCGATTCTCTGGAAAAGAGCGAGGTGAAGATCAAGGAGTTCTTCCATTACCGCGAGCTGTACCTGTACTCCCTCATACCCGCGCTTGTCCTGCTCCTTTTCGAGTTCGCCTTACGGACGACGGTCATACGGGTGCTGCCATGACGTTCGTACGGCCGTGGCTGCTGAGCCTTCTCGCCCTTATCCCCGTGATCTGCTTTGTACTGCTCATCGAGGCGCGGATGAGGAAGAAAGCGTTCGAGCGTTTTGCAGAGCCCGAGCTTCTGGAGAGGCTGAGCGGGGAGATTTCGGGCGGCAGGTCTTTTACCAAGGCGGTTTTCTTCGCGGCCGCCGTTGCCTGCCTGATCACGGCCCTTGCGGGCCCGCAATGGGGGTCCCACTATGAGGAAATCACGCACAAGGGTGTGGACATCATGGTGATTCTCGACACCTCTCCCAGCATGCTCGCCCAGGATGTGTCCCCCAACCGGCTCGAACGCGCCAAACGGGAGGTGTACGATCTCCTGAGAGTGCTCAAGGGAGACCGGCTGGGGCTCGTCGCCTTCTCCGGGGCCGCCTTTGTCCAATGCCCGCTCACGCTCGATTATGCGGCCATCGAGATGTTCCTGGGCGAGCTCAATACCGAGCTCATCCCGGTGCCCGGGACCGACCTCGGGGCAGCGATCGATGCGGCAGGTAAGGCCTTCGATTACAAGGCCACGACCGACAAGGTCATCATCCTCATCACCGACGGCGAAGACAATGAGGGCAGAGGTGCGGCGGCGGCCCGGGAAGCGGCGGCCAAAGGCGTCGGTGTCTATGTATACGGCATCGGGTCCGATCAGGGCGCGCCGGTCCCTGCCATGGGCGCTGCGGGCGGCTTCATGAAGGACGACAACGGAAGCATCGTCATGTCCAAGCTCGATGAAAAGGGTTTGAGGGCCATCGCATCGCTGGCGGGCGGGAAGTACGTGCGGTCCGTCACCGGGGACCTTGACCTCGACCTCCTGTACTTTGCAGGGATCAAATCGTCCACAACGGCCAGAGAGTTGGGGACAAAAAAGGTGCAGGTGTTCGAGGAGCGGTTCCAGATCTTCGCCGTCGCTGCATTCCTCCTGCTCCTGATCGAGCAGGCCGTGGAACGGAGAAAGGGAGGGCCGTCGTCATGAAGAGGCGGGGCATTGTGGCGCGGATACCGGTCGTGTATGCATTCGTTTTTCTGGTCCTTATCCCGGTCTCATCCTTCATCCCCGGAATATCCTCTTTCACCCGGCCGCTCTATGCAGCGGAGCATCCCGACAAGCTCTATGCGGAAGGCAAGTATAAGGACGCGGAGGAGGCCTACCGGAAACTCGACATGGACAGGCCCGGCGACCTGAAGTTCCGCTACAACCGGGGGTGTGCGGCCTTTCAGGCTGGAAGCCTCGATGCCGCCCATGCCGCCTTTACCAGCGTGGTGCGCCGCTCGACGGATGACGATATGCGTTTCCGGGGGCTGTATAATCTCGGGAATACGGCGTATAAACAGGGTGATTTCGCTCAAGCCGGAGAGTATTACAAGCAGGCCCTGCAACTCCGCCCCAATGATGCGGACGCCGGGCATAACCTGGAGCTCTCCCTGAAGGCCCTGAAAAAGCAGCAGGAATCTTCGGAGAACAAGAAGCAGGAAGGCGGGTCTCAAAAAGACAATTCGCGGCAGCAGGGAGAAAGTTCCAGGGGAAACGGTCCCGACAGCCGGGACAAAGGCCAGGGAGAAAACCCGGATGGCAGGCAGTCCGGACAGCCCCAAAAGCCTGAAGGGAAAGGGGCCGAAAACAAGGGAGGGGCTTCCGGGAAGGAGCCGGACCAGGACCGGGGAAGCAGCTCCGGCCGGCAGAAAGAGCCCGGAGAAGGTAATCAGGATTTAAACGGCGAGCTGAAAGGGAAAAATATGGGCACGGCAACGCAAGCGCAGAACACAGATCGGGCAGGAGACAGCGCCGCCCTGATGGAAAGAAGGAAGGCAGAAGCCCTGCTCGATAATATCAGCGAGGACCGTGCGCGCATGAACCGGCTTCAGGGTATTCAGGGAGGCCGAAGCGCCGTGGGTTCGGGGAAGGAATGGTAGGAATGGAAGCCGGCAAAGCATATCCGCGTGGTCGCAGGGGAAAGGGCGTACGGATTGCGCCTCTTGTCCTCCTGCTGCTCGCGGTATTCCCTTTGTACGGCTGGGGCGCGGCCTCGGCCCGGCTCGAGCTCGACAGGCCGGAAGCGGTGTTCGGAGAGGGCGTCACGCTCCGACTCAGGGTCGGCGGCGCAGGATCTCTCGATTCCTCTCCCCGGATCCAGGGGTTAAGAGATTTTATCGTCAGCGAAGGGGTGACCTCGAGCCGCATCGAGATCATCAATTTCCGCAAGAACACGTACATCGAACACCGTTATTCTATCCAGGCAAAAGCCCCCGGCGTCTATACGATCGGACCTGCGGAGGTTCGCGCCGGGTCTTCGGTGTTCCGGAGCAACAGCGTGACGCTCACCGTGCGGGAGGTTGCAGAAAGCCGGGACGACAAAGGAACCGCCGCAGAGGGCCCGGTTTTTCTCCGGGCAGAGCTGTCGAAGGATACGGTATATGCGGAAGAGCCGGCTATCTATACCGTCAAGCTCTACCGGCTTATAAAGGTGAGCAACCTCTCGCTCGATATCCCGGACAACCCCGCGCTCTCCTTTAAGAAACTCGGCGAGCCCCTCGAATATACGGCTGATATCGACGGGCAGCCGTACCAGGTCCTGGAGGTGCGCCACGAGATCATGCCTTTGTCACAGGGCAGAATAAAGCTTCCTCCGGCAACCATGGACATGGTCGCATATGAGCAGGGCAGGGGGCAGAGGTCGTTTCCTTTCAACGATCCGTTCTTCAGCTTCTCGACCCCCCGGCAGAAGAGCGTGGCGAGCAACCCTCTGGAGCTGAACGTGAAACCGCTGCCGGAGGAGGGAAGGCCTGCGGATTTCAGCGCTCTTCTCGGCACCTATACGATGGAGTCCGGGCTGGATAAGGACGCGATTTCCGCCGGAGATACCGCGTCGCTCACCGTCACTGTCGAGGGACGGGGGAATGTGGGCAGGATCCCGAATTTAAGCATTCCCGACATTCAGGGCGTCAAGATCTATGTCGACAAGCCGTCTGTCCGGATAGAACCGGACGCCCGGGGATACAAGGGGGTGAAAACCATGAAATGGGCGTTTGTCCCTCAGAAAGAGGGCGCGTATGAGATCCCTCCACTGACGCTTACTTATTTCGATACCGGGGCCGGGGCCTACCGGAGGCTCCGGACCCCGGCCTATACGCTGAACGTGCGGCCCGGCTCGTCGGGGCAGACCGCGCAGCAGGCGACACCCGGACTCCGGCAGAACGTTCGGGCAGGGAAAGATAAGAAAGAAGTCGAGGAGGTGGGAAGGGATATCCTGCCCGTGCATAGCGGCCCGGAGGCTCTGCATGCAGGGGCCGGAAGCATGCCGCGCCCGCTCTTGTTCTGGCTTCTGATCGCGGCTCCGCCGCTTGTTTATCTCGGGGCATACGGGGCCGGGAGATGGATGAGCCCCTCGCGGGAGTACGAAGGGCAGGCCAGGGCAAAGGGTGCGCTGAGGCACTTCGTGAAGCAGTGCTCTTCTGAGCGGATGGCGGCAGAGAATCTTCTGAGCGAGGTCCGCGAGTATTTCAACCGGCGTTTCGGGTCTTCGCTGGGAACGCTGACCCCGGAAGAAGCCGGAACGATCCTTGAGCGGCAGGGGGTGAGCACGGAGGCGAAGGAGAGGTGTGTTTCCCTCCTCGACGAACTTACGCAACGGGTTTTCACCGGTCGGGGAAGCTGCCCCTTCGAGGGGAAAAGCGAGCTTCTCTCGCTGATGCGTCAAATAGACAGGATGGCGGGGTGAGACGATGAAAAAGGCAACCCTTCTCATACTGTTCGTGCTGTTCTTCCCCATATTCTCTCCGGCCGCGTCCGAGCCTTCAGGCGAAGAGCTTTTTTTCAGGGCGAACCAGGCGTTCCGGGAAGCCCGCTACAGCGAGGCCGTGGAAGCTTACCAGAGGCTGATCGAACAGGGGCACGCAAGCGGGCATCTCTACTACAATCTGGCCAATGCCTGCTTCAAGATGAACAGACTCGGCCCCGCCGTCCTGAATTACGAGCGTGCACGGTTTTTCATGCCGCGGGATGCGGACTTGAGCTTCAACCTGTCATATGCACAGGACAGGTTGACCGATGCGGTAGCCCCTCCCGGGCAGGCAGTCTTTCCGGTGTTTTTCCGGCTGAACTCGGTGAGCCTTGCAGAGCTGTTCCGCGTTTTCATCGTGTTCCACGTCATGGTGTTTGCCGTGCTCCTGCTGCGCCTGAGAGTCAGGAGCGAACTCACCTACTATCTGCTTTCCGCATCGCTTTTCCTCTGGTTCGGCAGCGGTGTATCGCTGGGCCTGAAATACGTTGAGACCCTCTCAGACGATCGCGGTGTGGTGGTTGCGAAGCAGGCCGATGTCCTGGCCGGTCCCCAGGAGGGAGATACGGTTCTCTTCCGGCTGCATGAAGGAACCACGGTATCTCAGGAGCGCTTTGAGCCCGACTGGAGGCTCATCAGCCTGCCGGACGGCAAGAGAGGATGGATCAGGCATGCGGATGTGGAGAGTATCATGGACAGGCGCTTGAGATCGAAGGTGGTACCCTTTTCGTAAAGAAAGGTTTTCTCGGAGAACAGGGGCCGTCCCGAATGAGAACGGCCCCGTGAATCGGCTGGAAAGCTAGTGGTTCAGGCTGTAGAAAGAATTGGTTTTCGGCCGGAAATGAATGCCTAACCGCCGTGAAGAATTGAGATCCACGATGAAGTTCTGGTTGGTGTGGCTCGCAATCGCAAGATCGCCCGGCAACTTGCCGTGGACGAGAATCTCTTTGATCTGATTCGCCGTGAGGTCGCCGACCGCCCCGAAGTCAGGGGCAAGGGTGATGAGCGGCCCCTTTGTCGTATTCAGCAGCGAAGAGACGCACGGAATCCTCTGCAGAGTCGCCTGGGCTATGAGCTCTCTGGCGACCTTCCAGCCGTTGTCCTCATAGTAGGCGTCCGTTGGGATGATAAAGGCATCGGCTCCCCGGGCAATAAGCTCGCTGACCGCTCCGCTGACCGGCTCGGACGGGTCGATCTTCCTGCTGATAACGGTTATTCCGAACTTCCCGGCCTCCCTGCTCACCTCGTCGGTAAACGATATCCCTTCGGGGTCGGAGGAATGGATGATGGCCAGACGGTCGATATCGGGCAGTGCCAGCATGGTTGTCCGGATCATATCGGAGGGCTGGGACCGGATGACGACCCCGGTGCCGTCTTTACCCGACCGGGCAACAGGAGAGCAGACGCCGGAAAAGACGGCCGGGATGCCTGCCTCTCTGACTTTGTCATGGAAGATGGCGGTCGCCTGGGTTCCCAGTGTTATTACCAGGTCAGGCCGGTTCCCGATGACCGAAGAAAGCATATCGCCTATGCGCATGTTCAAGGTGAGCCTCTCCCAGAACGACGGCTCCGGGTTCATATCCAGGACGGTCCGGTTGACATTCACATTGTAGCCCTTGACGAGCCCCTGACGGGCCAGCCCGTCGAGAATCCCCTCGTAGGCGCCGTCGTAGACATCCACAGCCCCTACCTGCAGCACCTCGATCCGGTAGTTCGGCTCGGCAAAACAGGGCTGAGCCAGGATCAATACGAAAAGGAAAAGATACACGCCTCTCCTCATACATAACCTCCTTGACGAAAAAACTCCGTTATGGAGACCATATCGGCCGGATGCATATGAAAAGATGAGAGAAATATCCCAAAAAGGGGACAGATTTATTTTTCCGGCCGTTTATCGCCATGCCGGCCGGGCGATAGTACGGAAAAATAAATCTGTCCCCTTTTTGGTTTCTAGGAAATTTTGTCGCCTGGCTTGGGGTCGCCGTTGAGGGTAACGATGCCCATGCGTTCCCCTTCGCCGCCTGCGAGGATCATGCCCTGGGAAAGCCCGAACTTCATCTGCCGCTCTTTGAGGTTCGCGACAACGGCCACCTTTTTCCCCAGGAGGTCATCGGGGTCGGGGTAAGCCGGCCGTATGCCGGCGAAGATCTGACGCAGGCGCTCCTCTCCGACATCCACCATGAGCTTCAGGAGCTTGCTCGATCCTTCCACAAGGCTCACCTCGCGGATGAGGCCGACCCTTAAGTCGATTCTGCCGAATTCGTCGATGGAGATCGTGTCGGCAGAGGCCTTCTCCGGTTGGGATACGGGCCGGGCCTTCTGCTCTTTTGCAGCCTTTTTGGGCGGTTCGGAAGAAGGTTTGCCTTTTTCGATCTTGGCCCAGGTATCCCGTAAGGTCACTGTCCGGTTGAACACGAGGCCGCCTTTGGGAGCGCTCCCGGGGTCGGCGCAGAAATACCCCTGACGCTCGAACTGGTAGGTGATCTCCGGGTCCGCATCGGCAAGAGAAGACTCCAGTCTGCACCCGGTGAGGACCGAGAGCGAACCGGGATTGAGGTACGACAGGAAATCGGTTCCCTCCTCGCCTCCCTCGGGGTTGGGCACACGGAAGAGCCGGTCGTAGAGGTTGATGGAAGCCTCGATTGAATGCTCCGCCGAAA
Source organism: Syntrophaceae bacterium UBA6087 (assembly GCA_002448235.1). Taxonomy (GTDB): domain Bacteria; phylum Desulfobacterota; class Desulfomonilia; order UBA1062; family UBA1062; genus Phosphitivorax. The sequence goes on along the minus strand of DIXF01000005.1, from coordinate 200,201 downwards.
CCCAGTGCAGCGTCCCCTTGACCTTGCGGCCGTCCGGGGCGTCTCCGCCGCGGGTGGCCGGGTCGTAGGTGCAGGTGAGCTCGGTAATCCCACCGGTGGCGGTATCCTTTTTCACGCCGGTGCAGGTGACGAAATACGCGCCCCTGAGCCGTACCTCTTTGCCCGGTCCGAGCCGGAAAAACTTGGGGCTCGGATCTTCCATGAAGTCGTCCCGCTCGATGTAGACGACCTTCGAAAACGGGACTTTCCTGCTCCCCATGGCCGGTACGTCGGGGTGGTTCGGAATCTCGAACTCCTCGGTCCTGCCTTCCGGATAGTTTTCGATCACGACTTTCAAGGGCTTAAGCACTGCCATCCGTCTCGGGGATTTCAGGTTCAGGTCCTCGCGGACGCAGAATTCGAGCAGCTCGACATCCACCATGCTGTCGTTCTTGGCGACGCCGATGCGCTCGCAGAAGTTCCGGATCGCCTCCGGCGTATACCCCCGGCGCCTCATGCCCGATATGGTGGGCATCCTGGGGTCGTCCCACCCGTTCACATACTTCTGCTGCACGAGCTGGAGGAGCTTTCGCTTGCTCATGACCGTGTAGGTGAGGTTGAGCCTGGCGAACTCGATCTGCTGGGGATGGTAGGCTTCGAGCACATCCAGATACCAGTCGTACAGGGGGCGGTGGTCTTCGAATTCCAGGGTGCAGATGGAGTGCGTGATGCCCTCGATGGAATCCGAGAAGCAGTGGGCGAAGTCATACATGGGATAGATGTGCCACTTGTCGCCTGTCCGGTGGTGCGTGGTGTGGAGGATCCGGTAGGTGACCGGGTCGCGCATGTTCAGGTTGGGAGAGGCCATGTCGATCTTCGCGCGCAGGGTCTTCTCGCCCTCTTTGAATTCTCCCGCCCGCATGAGCTCGAACAGCGTTACGTTTTCCTCGATGCTGCGGTTGCGGTAGGGGCTTTCCCTGCCCGGCTCGGTGAGTGTGCCGCGAAACTGTCGCATCTCTTCCGGGCTCTGGTCGCAGACGTAGGCCTTGCCTCTCCTGATGAGCTCTACGGCAAAACAGTAGAGCTTCTCATAATAGTCGGAGGCGTAATACAGCCTGTCGTCCCAGTCGAACCCGAGCCATCTCACGTCGCGGATAATGGATTCGATATACTCGAGGTCTTCCTTGACCGGGTTCGTATCGTCCATCCTCAGGTTGCACAGGCCTTTGTAGTCGGCGGCGATCTTGAAGTTCAGGCACACGGACTTCGCATGGCCGATGTGGAGGTATCCGTTCGGCTCGGGCGGGAACCGGGTGTGCACCCTGCCTCCGAACCTTCCTGTCCTGTTGTGCTCGTTTATGATCGCGCGGATAAAGTCGGTAGGCTTCGGTGCAGTACCGTTTGAACCGGCGTCTTCCTCTGAGGCCTTGGGCCGTGCCGTAATGCTGTCCTGGGTTTCTCCCATGCTTTTCTCCAGAGATACGTTGTTATGAAGTAAGATCTAAGCCAACCCTCCTATAGCACAAAGGGGGGACATTGTTAATCATCCATCCGCCGGGAGCTGGATTCATTTTTCATCCCGGCGCTTTTCAATAAAACGGCGTTCCTTTGTGCATCGAGATCATTTCCTTAACCGTACTGAAATCCTTTTTCCTATTTTATTATCTCTTATAAAAGGAGGAAGTTTTTTTGCGAAGACTCGACCCGATACAATCCCGCAGGCATGGATAACAATGCTATGGATACAAAAGATTTCCCGGAGAACCGGCAAAAAAAGGCGGAAGAGGCGCTGAAGGCTTCGGATGCAAGGTACAAGGCGATATTCGATGCGGTCAACGATGCGATCTTCGTCATTGACCCCCAGAGCGGCGCCATACTCGAAGTAAACAGAAAGATGACCGAGATGTATGGCTATACAGCAGACGAAGCCCGCAATCTCACCGTTGAAGATGTCAGTCTGGGCATCCCCCCCTACGATCGGGAGGCGGCGCTCGGAAAAATCATGATCGCAATAGAGCAGGGCGCATCGACCTTTGAATGGAGGTGTAAGCATAAATCCGGCCGGATATTAACGACCGAGGTAAGCTTAAGGCCGGCTGTGATCGACGGCAGGACTTGTGTAGTGGCGGTCGTACGGGATATCACCGATCGGAAACGAGCGGAAGATGCACTGAAGAAAATGGAGGAAACTCTCAGGAGGTCGAATGAAGAGCTCGAAAGCAAGGTCGCGGAGCGTACCGGAAGCATCGAGCACAGTACCCGTTCATTGGCAGAGCAGAAAGAACTCCTCCAGGCGATCATCGACAGTATCCCCGTCATCGTCACCTTCTGGAGCCCTTCCGCAAAGCTCACGCTGGTCAATAAAGAGTTCGAACGACTCACCGGATGGTCGCAGGAAGAAGCCGTAAACACGGATATCATTGCTGCCAGCTTTCCTGACCCGGACTACCGGAAGGAGGTTTATCGGCGTGTGGTGAAAGCGGAGCCGGGCTGGGGGGAGTTTGTCATCGCTACCCGCTCGGGCGGGACCTTGACCATATCATGGGCAGCGGTAAGACTCTCCGGCAATTCCCGTATCGGCATCGGGATAGATGTCACGGAGCAGCGGAAGATGGAAAAGGACCTCCTGCGTCTGGGTGCAGCCATCGAGCAGACAGGTGAAGGGATAGCTCTGGCCGACCCTGGCGGGGCGATCGAATACGTGAATCCGGCGTTTGTTGGAATAACCGGATACAGCCGTGAGGAACTGATCGGGAAAACGTGCGATTCTATCACGGAATATCTGGCCGGGAACGATATGCGGGAAATCTTCGATTCCGTCGCAAAGGAAGGAAAGACGTGGTCCGGCCGACAGATCAGGAAAAGGAAAACCGGGGAGATCATCGAGATAAACCTGTCGGTATCGGCGGTATGCGATAAACCGGGCAGGATCATCAATTATGTATCCGTAATACAGGATGTCACCAGTGAAGTAAGGATGCAGCGGCAGCTTGCCCAGAACCAGAAGATGGAGGCCATAGGTTCGCTCGCGGGAGGCATTGCCCACGATCTGAAAAACATTCTCACCCCTATCATGCTCAACACGGAGATGGCGTTGGAGGATGTGGGGGAGCACCACCCTGCACGGCCGGTTCTTGAGGAGGCCCTCGATGCGGCAAGGCTGGGCAAAGACCTGGTACAGCAGATCCTTACGTTCAGCAGGCGCCTGCCGCAAAAAAAGTCCGCGGTGAATATTTCCGCCGTCATCAAGGAAACCTTCGGGTTCCTGAGGTCAACTTTGCCCTCGACCATCGATATCCGCAACGATCTTCAGGATGAGTGCGTCATTACCTACGCCGACCCTACCCAGATCAAGCAGGTCCTCATCAATCTCGGCAGCAATGCCGGACACGCCATGAAGGAAGGCGGCATCCTGGAGGTGAGCGAGGAGAAGACCGACCTGGATATCGAGGAAGCGGCCCAGGTATCGCCCGACCTCTCTCCCGGCCCCTATGTTCAGGTCACGGTGCATGATACCGGTTACGGGATGGACGGAGAAACCATGGAGCACATCTTCGAGCCCTTTTTCACCACCAAGAAGGGCGAGGGTACGGGCATGGGCCTGGCGGTGGCGCACGGAATAGTAAAAGAGCATCACGGAGCGATAACCGTGCAAAGCACGCCCGGCGAAGGCTCGACGTTCAGGGTGCTGCTGCCGGTGCTCCAGGACGGCCTGGAAGACAGGGAATGCAAAGCCGGTCAGACATCTTGAGGCGTCTCCAATCTTTCTCTATGAATTATCAGCCGGAAAGCGTATACAATCTGTGACATTATATGAAAGAAAAGAAGACGACAGATAAAAAAAAGGCAGCAGCCGAGCAGCCTGCCGCGGATATGATTGTCAGCCCTCATCAGCATGACGGTCTGGTAAATCTCCTGATGAAGAGCGGGCCGTTTGGAATCATAACCGTCGGCCCTGATGGGAAGATTACCTTTATCAGCCCGGTTGCCGGGAGGATCCTCGGGCTGAAAACAGACAGGACACTCGGGGAGAAAATCGATGCTGTCGGCCTGCACGCCCCGGATACTCACGGGAAAACACCTTCCCCTGGAGATCTGCCGTTCGGCAAGGTAAAGGCCGGCGGAAAGCCGTTATACGACGAGCGGTACATCGTGGTACGGCCTGATGGGCAGCAGGTACACCTGTCTATTCATGCCGAGCCGGTCTTTGCCGAAGCAGGCGAGTTCAGCGGCATGGTTGCGATTATCGAAGACATATCAGGGCGCAAGAAGGCGGAAGAGCAGCTGGTGGCAGCAAAGGAGGAAGCGGAGCAGAAAGCCGCGGAGGCGCAAGAGGGCAAAGGCATTCTGGATGCCTTTATGGAACACATTCCGGAAGGGCTCACCATTGCCAGGGCCCCGGATGCCGTCACAGTAAGGTCCAGCAAGTACGCGCTCGACCTCCTGACAAAAGGATGGAGCACCGCGACGGGTCTGTCCATAGAGGACTGGCTGGAAAGAGTCGAGCACTACCTTGCGGACGGCGTCACCCCGGCAGGCGCGGAGGATCTGCCTCTGTGGAGGGCTGTAAGGCATGGCGAGACGGTTATCGGCAAGGAGATTGTCCTGCGAAGGCCCGATGGAGAACCCATTTCTGCCCTCTGCAACGCCGGTCCCATCTTCGATGAGCAAGGAAAGATCACGGGAGGGATCGTTGCGTGGAGGGATATTACCCGGCAGAAGCAGGCGGAGGATGAGCTTCGAAGGCATAGAGATCACCTGGAAGAGCTCGTTGGCGAGCGGACAACCGAACTGGAAGAGAGCAGCCGCAAGCTGCAGGAGGAGGTGCTCGAGCGGAGGAAGGCCGAAGAAGCCATTCGAAAATCCGAAGAGCAGTACAGGCTTGTGGTGGACAACGCGAACGAGGGCATCATCATAGCCCAGGACGGAATGTTCAGGTACGTGAATCCGAGGATGGCGGAGATGATCGGCCATACCCCCGAAGAGCTGATATCAAAACCTTTTGCCGATTTCATCCATCCCGAGGACCGCGACACGGTGGTGGATCGTCACCTGAAAAGGATAGCGGGCCACAAGCTCCCGGGCAGCTACACATTCAGAATCCTTGACAGGGAAGGAAACATCAAATGGCTTGAGATCAATGCGATACGGATAGACCTCTTCGGCAAACCGGCGACTCTGAATTTCTGCATGGAGATCACCGAGAGGATCAGAGTTGAGGAAGAAAAAAAGAAAGTCGAGGCCCAGCTTGCCCAGGCGCAGAGAATCGAAGCCCTTGACAGGTTTGCCGGCGGGATAGCGCACGATCTGAACAATATCCTCTACCCCATCATCATCAACGTCGAAGAGCTCCTCGACGAGGAACCGCAAGGCTCTTTCCGGCATGACATATTGACCCAGACCTTGAAGGCAGCGAACCGCCAGAAGGACCTCGTCAGAAAGATCCTCTCCTTCGGCAGGCGGAGCGAGCAGAACATGCAGCCGATACGGGTCGGATCGCTCCTGGAGGAGACCATCGCCTTTGTGCGGTCAACCATTCCGAGCACGATCGAGATCAGGTATGCGATCGATGCAGCGTCCGATCTCATCCTGGGCGATCACATCCAGATCCAGCAGGTCATCATGAATCTCTGCCGGAATGCCGCAGATGCCCTGGAATCGCAGAAAGGCGTCATAGAGGTGAGGCTTCACAATACTCGCCTTGAGCTCGTACACGCTCAGCAGAAGCTGCAGCCGGGAGAATACCTTCAACTCGAGGTGAGGGATACGGGCCACGGCATGAAGCCGGAAGTGATGGACCGGATCTTCGAGCCGTTTTTCACCACCAAGGGTGTCGGACAGGGAACCGGCATGGGCCTCTCCGTTGCCCATGGCATCGTGAAGAGCCACGGCGGGGTAATTACCGTGGAAAGCAAAGAGGGGAAGGGCACCCTCTTTACCGTGTGTCTTCCGGTACTTGACGGAGAGACTCAGGCCCGGGCATATTTTGCCGACAGGAGCGGTCCCTCGCTGCAAGGCAAGGAAAGCATTCTCCTGGTCGATGACGAAGAGCTCGTTCTTTCCAGCCTGCAGCGGGCGTTAAAGATGTCCGGTTATCGTGTGTCTGCGCTTAAGGACGGCCGTGAAGCGGTCAGGGCGTTCGAAAAGAGTCCCGATGAATTCGATCTGGTTATCACGGACCTGACAATGCCCGGGATGACCGGCATAGAGCTTTCCAGAAAGATCCTGGACATTCGTCCCGACATCCCTGTCATCCTGTGTACCGGCTTCAACGATGCCGTCGACGATCAGGAAGCGAGATCGCTCGGCATCAGGGAACTGCTGCTCAAGCCTGCCGGCAGCACCGAGCTGAAAAATGCCATCCGCCGGGTGCTGGAAAAGGGATACTCCCCGGTCAAGGCCTGACGATGAGCAGATGTGATACTCCCCAGATGCTCCTGTCGATGAAGTAGTCGTCGGTGCAGGCGAGCATCAGGCCGCCAGAAGGGTTCTTCCCGTTCATAACGTCGATGAGTACCATGGCGTGGCCGCTCGACGTTGCGAAGATTTCTCTTCCCGAAAACAGGCAGCGGTACCCATCGCAGGATACGAACAGAAAGAAATCGTCCCTGCTCAAGTCCGGGAGGTTTTTCTGAAGGAAAGACTTCAGGGAGAATCCCTCAACCGCGGATGTGCCCTTGTAACCCTGGCCATGGCCGACTTTTACCCAGGAGCGCTTCGGGGATCTCTCGACCCCTTCATCGGAGGCGAGGTACGTCTTTGCGCCGTCGATTATCGTAATGGCTGCAGATGTGCAGTCATGGTTTTTCTTTCGGGGAGGAACCAGCCCTTCACCGGCTTCCGGTACCGACAGCGTCACCGATACGACATTGTCAAGGTACCTGGCGGTGTCCCCATCGCGCGGGGCTATGAGGCGAAGTCCTGCAAGGGGCCCTTTGAACCTGTTGAGGGTATAGTTCTCCGGCTCCTTGGAGGGCAGGAGTTCTTTCCTGTGGAATGCGAGGGTGACGGGTGAATCGTCATCGGCCATGAGGAGTTCTCCATAGCTGAAAAGGGCCTTTTCTCCGGTTATGGAGACAAAGGTGACGAGGAAGTCCGTAGGGAAGTTTCGGGGAGAATCCTTGGGAAACGAAGGGGCTACGCCTTCAAGGATATTGAATACCGGTATCCCGACATAACTGTACGTTCCCAGGAAATCGCCCTTGGGTGAGATCTCTTTTGTCCGTATCCGTGTTGTGGCAAAAGCCCGCAAACTGGACGTAGAGAAGCGGTAGGTCTTTTTCACCCTGCCGCCGACCTCGAGCTCGATGCCCTTGGGGACAGTCTCTGCGATTGCAGTGGGCGTAGCCCCGGTTACGGTCACGGCGTTATAATAATCATGGTGGGTGGTGCGATAGGTAATAAAAACAGCCAGGATGAGTGCCGCAGAATAAATGAGGAGAAAGCGTTTCTTCACCGTATGACCCTCTCATGATGAAATGACTGCTGATGAAAAGTGTCCGCAGCAGATACGTTTATTATGTGCTCCTAATAGCACAAATGGAACTTGCAGGATACGGGATTATGACGTAAATCATATATTTGTGCTTGGCAGTACATATATCGCATGAAAATTACCGTATCTCTGCTTGTCTGAAGGAAAGGGGCATATGGATCGTACATGGAGTATATCTGCGCCGGTCGTTTTCGGTCTGATTGTTTTTCTTCTCTCCTGTCACGGGGCGGAAGCTGCGCAAAAGGCTAAGGCCTTTCCGCGGGCGGGAAGTATATCTGGGGGCGTCCTGCCGGTCACCTTTGTGGACGCTGCAGGAAGAAAGGTTGTTTTGCGCAACCTCCCGAAAAGGATCGTTGTGGTGGGCAGGGGTCCGTTCATGGTGCTCCACCTCCTCTACATGTTTCCCGAAGCAGGGAGGCGTATTGTCGGATTCGAAGAGCGCGTGAAACTGTCATCGTTCTTAAGCCTGATCGATCCGGCCTTTTCCGGCAAGATAATCCTGAATCCCAATCCCGGACCTGAGCACATCGCCTCGCTAAAGCCCGATGTAGTGATCATGAAGGGCTCTGTCAGGGACCAGACGGGCGATTCGCTGGAGCGGCTGGGGATCGGTGTCGTGTATATCGACATGGAAAATCCCAGGCAATTCTTCAAAGACGTGGACAACCTCGGGCTCGTACTCGGGAACAAGAGGAGGGCCGAAGAGATAAAAGCATACTATCAGGGCCGCCTCGCCCTGATCCATGCACGTGTTTCCGGCATCCCCGAACAGAAAAGACCCGGCATGCTCATGCTCATGTATACCACGAGAGGCAACAAGGCCGCTGTACAGGTGCCTGCCGAATCCTGGATGCAGACGCTTCAGGCAAGGACGGCAGGGGCAAGGCCTGTCTGGGTGAATACGGTTTCAAAGGCCTCCGATGGCTGGACCATCGTGAACTTCGAACAGATGGCACTCTGGAATCCCGATCTGATCTGCATCATCGTTCCGCATTCGCTCAAGCCCGCCGCGCTCATCGCGAGCCTGAAGGAAGATCCTCAGTGGCGGCTCCTCAAGGCGGTAAAGACCGGCAGGATGCATGCTTTTCCTTCCGACCTGTTCGGGTGGGATAGCCCGGAGCCGAGATGGATCCTCGGCATGATCTGGACGGCAAGGACGGCGTGGCCCGAGCTTTTCCGCGACATAGATATGAAGGGAGAGGTGATCCGGTTCTTTGCGACGCTCTATAATATGGAAAGCTCCCGCATCGAAAAAGATATCCTGTCAAGATGCTCGTTCCTTGCCCACGAGTAATGCGATGGACTTTTCTCGGGAACAGGGGCTGACAAATCGGTTTTTCTGGGCATGGGCGCTGATGGCCGCAGCAATTATGGCATCGTTTCTCATAGGCCGCTATCCTTCCCCGTATATTACCATTCCCACCGATCTTAAGGCAGACCCTCTTTTGCTGAACATCCTGGTGAACTTGAGACTGCCGAGGATCCTAAGCGCTTTTTTCCTCGGCATGGTGCTCTCGGCATCGGGTATGGTGTTCCAGATGATCTTCCGCAACCCTCTAGTCGATTCGGGGTTCCTCGGGGTATCCTCCGGGGCTGCCTTCGGGGCTTCGCTCGCCATCGTGGCGCTCGGCGGCGCCGCCTTGACGGTCCAGGGGTGTGCGGCCGCCTTCGCGTGCCTGGGCCTGTTATCGAGTTATATCCTGGCAAGAAGAATCAGGTTCGGAGGCTGGGTATTGCGGCTCGTACTTGCCGGTATCGCCGTATCCGCACTGTATACATCGGGCACCGGCGTGCTCAAATACATGGCGGATCCTCTGCGGCAGCTTCCGGACATCACCTTCTGGATGCTGGGAGGGCTCTGGGGGATCACCTGGAAGGACATGCTCCACATGCTGCCGGTCGCACTGCCTTCCTTGTGCGTCATCTACCTCATGCGCTGGAGGCTGAACCTCCTGTCCATGCGGGATGAGACCGCATTTTCACTGGCCGAGAGACCGGGAAGGGAACGACTCATCCTTCTGGGCGCAGCAGTGGTCTCCACTGCCGTTGTGGTGGCCAAGGCGGGACAGATAAGCTGGGTCGGCCTTATCGTACCGCACATCGCCCGGAAGATTTTCGGATCCGATGCCCGCCGCGCCCTGCCGGCCTCGCTCATGATCGGCGGGCTCTTCGTACTCCTGTGCGATGATGCTGCCCGGACCGTCCTCACCGGGGAGATTCCTTTGGGCATCCTCACTTCGTTCATCGGTGCAGGTCTCTTCCTCGTGCTGTTCATGACCATGAAGATCAGGGTGAGCAAATGAAGCATATCGGCACCGCGATCTCCGCAAGGGGGCTCTCGTTCAGCTATGACTTGAAGATGCCGCACTTCATGGACGGTCTCTCGCTCGATATCGAAGAAGGCAGCGTATGCGCCATTCTCGGGCCGAACGGGTCAGGCAAGACCACACTCCTGCTCCTGATCCTCGGCATGCTCCGGCCGGTGAAAGGGGAGCTTTCGATCCATACTGTTCCGCTTCAGGGGAAACACAGGGTGCCGAAGCATCTCGTGGGCCTCGTGCCCCAGGAAGAGTCGGTAGCCTTTGGATTAAGCGTGTTCGAATATGTGCTGCTGGGCAGGGCGCCCCACCTCGGGATGCTTGAACAGCCCGGAAAGGCGGATAGAGAACTGGCTGCCCGAGCCCTCGATATGGTCGGCATCCCGCATCTAAAAAGCAGGGAGGTGCCCTCTTTAAGCGGTGGAGAGCGCCAGCTTGCCATGGTCGCACGGGTCCTGGTACAGGAATCCCATATTATGCTCATGGATGAGCCGACCTCGCATCTCGACCTCGGCAACACGAGACGTATCCTCGATCTGATACGGATGCTCAGGCAAAATGGAAAGACGGTAGTGTTCAGCACGCATGATCCGAACGCGGCAGCGGCCGTAGCAGATCATGTGATCCTTATGAAGAAGGGATGCATCCTTTCTTCGGGCAGCCCCGCGGATACTCTTACCCAAGAATTTTTAAGCATGCTCTACGGGGTCGATGTGGAGGTTGCAAGCGTGAAGGGCAGGCCCCTGGTCGTCATTGATTGAAGAAAACGGTGTTAAAAAAGCAAGCTGGAGGAATGATGATGGAAAAGCCGACCGATTGGCTGCTTCTCTGGAAGCAGATCATCGAGGAAACCGGGAAATCTCGGGAAAAGGAAGGTGCTCAGCGAAAGGATGTGTGGAAGGACAAGGCGAAATGGTTCAATGACAACGTGAAAAAGCGCTGGAACAAACCTGACTCCAGCCGGGCTTTCATCATCGAGAAACTCAAACGGAATCCCGGCGCGACCCTGCTCGATATCGGGGCCGGGACCGGGGCCTGGGCGTGCGTTCTGGCGCCTCATGCAGGCCGGGTAGTGGCGGTCGAGCCGTCCGAAGCCATGGCTTCTTTTATGAGAAAGAACGTGCAGGAGATGGGATTGAAGAATGTGGAGGTCATCCAGGAGTCCTGGCCTGAAGCGCAAACCGGCGCTTGTGATTTTTCCCTGTGCTCCCACGCCATGTACGGGTATCCGGATTTCAGAAGGTTCATCGTACGCATGGAAGAGGTGACGAAGAAAACCTGCTTTCTGCTCCTGAGGGCGCCGGTCAGGGACGGGATCATGGCAGAGGCTGCCATGCGCGTTTGGGGGCAGCCCCATGACAGCCCGAATTTCCATATCGCCATCAATGCCTTGATTCAGATGGGCATCTTTCCTAATATCATTATGGAGGACACGGGACTGTGGGAGCCTTGGACCAACGAGAGCATCGAGGAAGCCCTCGCTGATGTAAAACGGAAGCTCGGTATGGTTGATGAAAAAACCCATGACGGCTTTCTCTGCGATCTCCTGTCCCGCAGGCTCGTCTTTGAGCAAGGGAAGTATGTGTGGCCGCGGGGAGTCCGCTCGGCTCTCGTGTACTGGGATGTGGAGCGGGCGGAAGCGTGACCCGTAAAAGCTTTCCATAAAAGCAGGCAAAGGAGGATTACGATATGATGAAAATCAGTGCGCGGAATGTCTTGAAGGGTAAGGTGAAAAAAGTCACTCCAGGCGCGGTCAATACCGAGGTCGTCGTTGAACTGGCCGGCGGCGGCCAGATCGTCTCCATCATCACGAAGGAATCGGCAGAGGGGATGAAGATCGCGGTCGGTAAGGAGATAGCCGCCGTTATCAAGGCTTCGAACGTCATGCTTGCCATCGACTGCGAGGGCTGCTGAAAAGGTTTTCTGAGCACAGTATCCCGCAGCAGGGCTTTGCCGAGCACCTTTTCTTACACCCTTCCCGAGAAAGCTGCTGAACACGGGCAGGCAGGACAGGGTCCGGCGGCCGGCGGACAAGTTGAGCACCGACCGCGATCTGGAATATCAGCGGTTTCCGTCCTGTGTCGAGGAAACAATCTTGAGTGCGGGTTTGGCATCCTGCGTCTCACGCCTGTAGGGACTGCCGCCCTGGCAGGCCAGGCACAAAGGGCCGTCCTTTGCGGGATATGCCTCATTGCATGCCGGACATGCGGCAATGGCCCCTTTGCCTTTTTTCGGAAAGGAGGCAATTTCCATGGTGACGCGCTGCATGGTGAGAATGCTCGCCCCTGCCTCGATGATCTGATCCCGTAACGCACTCGGATCCTGCTCATTCTTCGGCTTGAGCTTTAGGAACCAGGTCTTGATATCGGGCCAGGCTTCCAGCTTTTCAGTGTCCACGAATACTCTGATACCCTCGCCGGAATACTTGTCGTAGAGGCACAGGGCGTAGCGGCCGAAGTTCAATACCCTTAGCCAGCCATTGCCGGTGGTGCAGGGAGTGAGGAGCTGAATGGCGTCCGGCAGACAGGTCTGCGTCTCGCTGATGGCGTCGAAAAGTACCCCCTCGGAGAACTCCTGCATGGCAAGGTCCACCATGAATCCGCCGATGATGAGGCCCGGTGCCATGTTGCCGTGGAACGACTTGACCAGGTGCATGTAGTCTTCAACAGAATAAGAACCGATGTTCATCGTATATACCCCCTTCTTATGTCGTACATTTCCAGCTCCACATCCCCTTCGGCATCAATGCCCCCCCGATCCGGGCATATGCTCAGGTCTTGTGCCTTGAGCATGAACTGGAGCAGCCATTTATGGAAGACCCTGCCCTTTACGACCGGGACGATCTCGTCCCCCAGGAAGAGGGCCTCTTTGATGTCATGAGTAACATGGATGATGGGTATTGCAAGCTCTCTCTTCATTTCAGCCAGACCTATACGGAGGCTCCTCCGGGTGAGCGGGTCCAGCGCGGAGAAAGGCTCGTCCATGAGGAGCACCTCCGGCTCTTTTGCCAGGGCCTGGCAGATGGCCGTGCGCTGTCTTTCCCCTCCCGAGATGGCATGGGAACTGCTTTCCTTGAGATGCCATATGCCGAATCTTTTCATAAGATTTTCCGCCAGAGACTTGTCCTCTGCGGCAAAGCAGACGTTTTTGAACACGCTGCAGTGGGGGAACAGGGCGAAATCCTGGAACACCATGGCAAGACCGCGCTTCTGTACCGGCAGGGCAACCCTGCGCCGGGAGTCCGACCAGGTGCGGTCCCCGCAGGTGATGACTCCTTCGTCCGGACTATCGAGGCCTGCAATGAGCCTTAAAATCGTTGTCTTGCCGGAGCCGGAAGGTCCGACAATGGAAAGGATCTCGCCATCCTTGCAGGAAAGGGAGACATCCAGGGTAAAATGTTTGAGCTTCTTTCTGATATCAGCCGTTAAAGCCATCGTACGTGCCCCTGCTCAAGGTATTTGTGATAACGAGAAAGGTGAAGCTCAAGAGGGCCAGCACCCCTGACATGATCCATGCGTCCCGGTACCGGAGCGACTCCACTGCCTCGTAAACGGCGATGGATGCAACACGAGTCTCACCCGGAATGCTTCCTCCCACCATGAGGATCACCCCGAACTCCCCCATGGTATGAAGAAATACGAGGATCGCTGCAGCGGCAAAGCCGGCTGTAGAGTTGGGAATAATGACCCGGAAAAAGGCTTTCGTGGGCGAGAGGCCCAGGACATAGGCATTTTCCAGGACCTTCCTGTCGATCTTGGAAAAGGCCGCCTTCAGGGGCTGCACCGCGAACGGCAGGCTGTAGAAGATCGATGCGATGACGATGCCGGTGAAGGTGAACAGGAGCGCTGACCCGAAAAGATTTTCCCATGCCCTTCCCAGCGGCCCTTTCGGACCCATTGCTATCAGGAGATAAAATCCCAGCACGGTGGGAGGCAGGACGATAGGCAGGCTGATGAGCGCTTCCACCATGGCCCTGCCGGGAACTTTCCGATACACGAGCAGATAGGCGAGAAAAGAACCGATCACGAGGAGCACGACCGTGGTAGCGAAGGCAAGCTTGAAAGAGATCCACAGCGGGAACAGGATGCTACCGGTATCCATACTTTCCCTTTACCCGGACGGCTGCCGGAGAGATGAGAAAATCGGCAAACTGAGCGGCGGCAGGCCTGTTCTTTGTGCTGACGATGACGCATGCTGCCTGGGTAATTTTCGGTGCCTGTTCCACAATGAAGGTGCAGCCTTTTTCACCAACAGGAGTGCGGGTGGAGGAGAGGGCGCAGAACCCAAGGTCCACGGCCCCGGTGGAGGCATACTGGAAGGCCTGCCCGATATCCTGCGGAAACACGAACTTTCCTTTGAGGCTGTCCGCGAGGCCTGCCGCTTTCAGGGCGGCCATGGCGGCTGCGCCGTAAGGCGCGGTTTCAGGGTTCGCAAGGGCGATCTTCTGAGCCCCCGAGGAGCTGACAGCATCGATCCAGCTTTTGTGCTTCTTGCAAACGCCCTTACTCGAAGACCACAGGACGACCTCTCCCAAGGCATAGACGAAGGGCTTCTCCGCAAGTCCGTCGTTGAAAAGTCTGTCCGGCCGGTCCTCATCCGCAGCGAGGAACACATCATAAGGCGCACCGTGAACGATCTGGGCATAGAGCTTGCCGGTTGAGGCGAATACGGGTTCGGCCTTGATGCCGCGTTCTTTCTCGAACAGCGTGGCGATTTCATTGAAAGGTACCAGGTAATTCGCCGCCACGCCCACGATGATTTTTCCGTCCGCGGCAGCAGCCGGAAGGCATGAGACGAGGATAAGAACTGCTGCTGCCAGGATGCCGATTTTTGCCCTCACCGCTATCTCCTCAATCATTCAATTATGCTAGAAATACCATAATAAAAAATGGCGTGCAAGTTCTTTTGTAACAGGTATGCCACCCGCAATCGGCGGTAATATTAATTATTGATGGTGTGAAAAACAAAACCTTGTAGCAAGGCCTTGTACATTATGCTAGATAATACATAGAATATAATGATTGTCTGTTTCCCGTAAGGAATACGGGCCGGAGAGGGTATGCAGGAAAGGTGGGCGGTTGCGTTCGAGCCCTGTGACATGGGAAAGGGGAAATATCTCTGGTTGAGGAGCCGGAGCGGCGATATCCTGATATTCGGTTCGAAGCAGGAGGCAAAGGGATGGGTTCTTTCCAGGGTCTCGTTCAGCAGGGAACCGGATGATGCTTTATATGTCAAGCTTCCGCAGGGGAGTTCCTGATAACCTTCATATCACTGAATCCATCTTGAGCGAGCCTACCGGTAAAATGAATTATGAATTTTATGCAGTATTGACATGCATTTATAATTATGTATAAATGTGAAGAATAAACAGTCGGAGAAATTCGATTCACCGGCATGACATTGAGAGGAGAAATCATGGACGGCTACGTGCTTACGCTGAACGGCAAACAGGTTGCATTTCAACCGGGGCAGACAATTCTCGAAGTTGCCGCGGACAATGGCATAACGATCCCTACGCTGTGTCACCTCAAAGGCTGTACACCTACAGGTGCCTGCCGTATCTGTCTGGTCGAGGTTACAGGTGCACGGTCGTTGATGGCGTCGTGCTCGACCCCGGCGGAAAAAGGCATGACCGTGGACACTGAGTCTGAAAGGGTCCACAGGACGAGGAAGCTTACCACCGAGTTCCTCCTGGCAAGCGGCCGTCACAACTGCATCACCTGTGAGCGGTCCGGGGCATGCACGCTCCAGGATCTTGCATATAAGTACGGGATAGATAAGCTCCGCTTTGAAAACACGCCTCAGCCATTTGAAAACGAGGACATGAACCCCTTCATCATCAGGGATTACAGCAGGTGCATCCTCTGCGGGCGCTGCGTACAGGCGTGCCAGGAGGTCCAGGTGAACCGGGCCATAACCTTCGGTTACCGCGGGCCGCATGCGAAGATCGTGGCAGGGCCCGATGTCCGATATGATCAGAGCGAGTGCGTTTTCTGCGGGCAGTGCATGCAGGCATGCCCGGTGGGTGCCCTCGTCGAGAAGAAGGCGAAGTTTACCGGACGCGCAAAAGAATTGGAAAAGGTCCGCACCACATGCCCGTACTGCGGCGTCGGCTGCCAGCTTATGCTCCACGTGAAGGAAGGAAAAATCACAAAGGTGACGGGAGTCGAGGAAGGATCTCCGAATAAGGGACGCCTGTGCGTCAAGGGCCGCTTCGGCTACGACTTCATCTACTCGGGAGACAGGCTGAAGACCCCTCTGATCAGGGAAAAGAACGGCGAGTTCCGGGAGGCGTCCTGGGATGAGGCGCTCGACCTGGTGGCGAACAAGCTCAAGGAGATCATCAGGAAGGACGGCCCGGACGCGATCGCGGGCGTGAGCTGCGCACGCAGCATCAACGAGGATTCCTACCAGATGCAGAAGCTCTTCCGCGCAGCGATCGGCACCAATAACATCGATCACTGCGCGCGAACGTGACACGCCCCCACGGTCGCCGGTCTGGCGATTGCATTCGGTTCGGGCGCAATGACCAACTCGTTCGGCGAGTTTGCTCATGCGAAGATGTTCCTCGTCATCGGCTCCAACATGACCGAGGCTCATCCCGTTGCGGCAACCTTCCTGAAGAACGCCGTCATGGACGGCGCCAAGCTCATCCTGGTCGACCCGAGGAAGCAGCCTCTGGCCGATTTCGCAACGATTCACGCCCCGATCCGTGTGGGCAGCGACATCGCATTCATCAACGGACTCATGAATGTCCTCATCACGGAAGATCTCTATGACAGGGATTTCGTCGAAAAGAGCTGCGAGGGGTTCGACGAGCTGAAATCAAAGGTGATGGAGTACACGCCGGAAAAGGCCTCCGAGATATCCGGCATCCCTGCGGACCGGATCCGCGAGATCGCCCGTACGCTTGCCTCGGTGAAGCCGGTCATGTGCTGCTACACGCTGGGCATCACCGAGCACACCTGCGGCAGGAACAATGTACTGTCAGTCGCCAACCTCCAGATGCTGCTGGGCAACATGGGCCTTGAGAGCGGCGGCGTCAATCCTCTGCGCGGCCAGAACAACGTCCAGGGCGCCTGCGACATGGGTGCCCTTCCCAACGTGTTCCCCGGCTACCAGCAGGTAGCCAACGCAGACGCCAGGGCCAAGTTCGAGAAGGCCTGGGGCGTCGAGAAGCTTCCCGAAAAGCCCGGCCTCATGATCCCCCAGATGATGGAAGGCCTTGTCGACGGCAAGGTCAAGGCTCTGTGGATCTTTGGCGAGAACCTTGCCAACACCGAGCCGGACATCAGGAAGGTGGAGCACGAGCTGGCTTCCGCCGAATTTCTCGTGTGCAACGACATCTTCCCCACCGAGACCACCCGGTTCGCCCATGTGGTCTTCCCTGCCGCGGCCTGGAGCGAGGACGACGGCACGTTCACGAGCAGCGAGCGGAGAGTGAGCCGGGTGCGCAAGGTCAGCACCCCTCCCGGCCAGTCCAGGCCCAACTGGTGGATCTTCAAGGAGATCGCGAAGCGCATGGGCCACGAGTGGGCCTCGGGCAGCGGGCCCGAGCTCTGGGACAACGAGGTCTCGGTCCTTGCACCGGCCATGGCCGGGATCAAGTACCGGAGGATCGAACAGGACGGCCTCCAGTGGCCCTGCCCCAACGAAGAGCACCCCGGCACGCCCGTCCTCCACAAAGGCGGGGTGTTCACGAGCGGCAAAGGCCGGCTTACCCCGGTGGACTGGACCCCGCCCGCCGAAGTGCCCGACGCCGAGTACCCGTTCGTGCTTTCCACCGGCCGCAGGCTCTACCACTATCACACCCGCACCCAGACAGGCCGGAGCGGGCTCAACTATCTCCTTCCCGAGGAGACGGCTGACATGTCGCCCGAAGATGCACTCGCCCTGGGCATAAAGCACAACGAGGTCGTCCGGGTCCGTTCACGGCGCGGCGAGGTAAAGGTAAAGGCCAATGTCACGGAACAGGTCCCGAAAGGCATGGTCTGGATGGCGTTCCATTTCAGGGAGGGAAACGCGAACTGGCTCACGAACGCCGTGTTCGACCCGTTCACTCAGACCGCCGAGTACAAGGCCTGCGCTGTGGCCGTCGAGAAGATCTGACAAACCGGGCGCCGGGTGATGCTAACCCCCCGGTGCCTTTTCATTATCTGATAATCAATGAAGAATATTCCTAAAGAGGTTGGATGATATGGCAAACGCATCAGAGAAGATCAGTCTACTGGAAAAGATCATGGAGGCAGCAGTGCGGAGCAACAAGCACAGCAGCGATGTTCTCAAGGCTTTCAGGCCTGTTCTTGTCAAAAAGGTCGACCTCGTCGAAAGCCTGGAGTTGTCCGATGATGAAACCTTGAACCTGGATGAGTCCCGTTTCAAGGAAGGTATCCCCTTAAGCCGGCAGAATGACCTCGTGCCGGGAAGCGATGCCTGCAGAACCATTGCCTTGTCGCTGATCCCGGCGATCTCCAAAGGTTTTCCGGACATGAAACCCGAGATGGAGAAACTGGAAAGCCTGATCGGGAAGAAGACCATCGATCTGTCGGAATACCTTGCTGCTACACCCGAAAAAGGCGAAGAACTCATCGAACAGTGGTCTTCGGATCACAATGTCGCCCCGTATGCGTCTGCATTCCTTACAAGGACGGTTCTCAGGGTATACTTTGCGAAGAAGGCACTCAACTGGGCCGAGCTCATCAAGGGCTTCGCGTGGGAAAAGGGCTACTGCCCGATCTGCGGATCTCCTCCCATGATCGCCAAGGTGAGGGAAGGGATAACGAGCAGGTGGCTCCACTGTTCGTGCTGCGGCCACGAGTGGGTGTTCAGCAGGGTGGTCTGCCCGGCCTGCGAGAACACCGAGCAGAAAGAGATGACGTATTTCTTCGTGGAGGACAAGGACAAGGACAAGGAAACCACGTTCGTGTGCGAGAAGTGCAAGCAGTACCTCATCACGGTGACAAAGGTGAACGATCTTGCCGGAATAGATGCGGATGTCTCTGCCATAAGCCTCGTGCACCTGGACGTTCTTATGCAGGGAAAGGGCTACAAGCCGATGGCTGAGTGCGATTGGAACATGTTTCCCTAGCCGGCATACAACAGCCCCTGCCGGACTTCTTGAGGCCTGCGGCCTGCCTTGAGTACGCCCCTGGTACATTCCTTTGGGTGCCCGCATAGCGCATTGTTATGCAAGGGAAAACATGATAGGTAAATCAAGGAGGTGGGAGAGACATGCACGATCAGCCTGAACATCCATCCATATTGGGCGAGACCGTCGCGGCGCTGCAAGCGGAACTCGGCCGCGACCTGCAGGGCCTCACGGTGGAGCGCGCCGTCATCGGCCTTTTTTTCTCCGGTGTGAAGCTTTCCAACGGTGCCTGCGGGATATGTGCCACCCCGGTCAAGGCCATCCCGGAGTCGGTCTGCTGCCCGAGCTCGGCCGCAGCCATTCCGAATGCCGGAAAGCTCGGCGGCATACCGGCGGGGGAATATCTCGAATACCTTAAAGAGGGACGGCCGCTGAAAAACGCTCTGGGGATAGCCGCGATCAATGCCCTTTCCCAGACCTGCTGGCGCATGAATCCGGTGCGTGCTTATACGATCGCGCCCACCAGGGACCCGCTCAATGACATGAGCATCCCTGATGACGCCTTTGTCGTTGTGGTCGGCGCCTTGGTCCCGTACCTGCGCATGCTCAAGAAGCGCGCGTTGCCCTTCGGCATCCTTGAGAAAGACATACGCACCCTCAAGGAAGACGAGATGCCGTTTTATATCGAGCCTTCGCGTGCCTCCGAGGCCATAGGCAGGGCGGACCGCATGATCGTCACCGGTTCCACACTGCTGAACGGCACCCTGGAAGGCATACTGGATTCCGCGAAGCCGGGGGGCGAGATAGCCGTGGTCGGTCCGACCGTGAGCATGCTGCCCGATGCCTTTTTCCGGCGCGGGGTAACGGCCCTCGGCGGCCTTACCTGCACCGATGCAGATGCGCTGCTCGATACCCTTGCGGAAGGGGGTTCCGGCTATCATTTCTCTGGCAAATCAGCCGGGCAGATCACTATCCGAAAAAATTCAGGCTCGGCATAAAAGGCTTGTCTTCCGGGCTTAGTACCGCGCACTGCCGGACATTGCGGATCGATAGCGTGGCTCGGCTGAGGCATTACATACGTCAAGAGGAGAGTGGTGAATGGATCGGCTGATGAAACGCTCTGCCGAAAGGGTCGTGTTGTTCCTCCTGCTTCTGGCTACCTGCGGATGCGCCTCCTGGGCAGACCCGCAGGAACAATCAACCCCGTGGAAGTTTGCCGTTCTCTCCGATACCCAGGGCAGCCGGAAGGCAGATTCTCTGAAGCCTTATGTCAATGAGAAGGTCCTCAGGATGATTGCCCGCGACATCGTCCGGGAGCAGCCGGATCTCGTGCTTGTCACCGGAGACCTCGTGAACGGCTGGATAAACAACGGCGGGGCAGACTATCAGACTCAGTTTGCATCGTGGAAAGAAGTCATGAAACCCGTCTACGAGGCCGGGATCAGAGTCTATCCGGTGCGGGGCAACCATGAGGACGGGCCGGAACGCTTTGCCCTGCCTCCGCTTCCCGCCCGCCTCGAGCCGCCGGCCGGCACTCGGGACGCGCTGAAAAATGCTTTCCGGCAGGCCTTCGACCAGGCCTATATCCCGCGAAACGGCCCCCCGGGAGAAGAAGGGCTCACCTACAGCTTCAGTCACAAGAACGCCCTGATTATCGGCCTCGACCATTTCGCCGTTCATCAGCATAAGGTGAATCAGGCCTGGCTGGACGCACGGATCGCCTTCAAAACCGAGGCGCATCTCTTTGTATACGGCCACGAGCCTGCCTTCGGCGTAGGGCACAAGGACAACCTCTCCTTTTTCCCCCGGGAGCGGGATCAATTCTGGAACGCTATCGGCAAAGGAGGAGGCCGCGTCTACTTCTGCGGCCACGACCATATGTACAACCGCGCCGCTGTTGCCGATGACGCCGGGAATTCGATACGCCAGATCGTGGCCGGCACCGGAGGGGGTTCTCTCCGGACTTGGTCGGGCAGGTACGACGAGGAATCGAGGGTTGAAAGAGAATACGACAAGAGCGGCCTCCACGGATATGTGCTCGTCACGGTGGAAGGACCCAGGGCAACGATACGCTGGATAGCGATCACGGGAGAACAGGAAGGCGGCATCCGGCAGGTTCTCGACATCTTCTCCTACAGCCTTTCCAAGACTCAAGCCAAACAGAGGCGGGTAGGCCCACGCTCTGCGACGATTGCCCTTCCTGTCTTCCACAATGATATCAAGCGGAATGAAACCCGCGGCAAAGATCAGAACTTATAGCTCGCCTGAATCACATGGCGGCCTACAGGCTCAATACAGGCAGAGAAAACCACCTCAACCTGATATAAAGAATCCATCAAATATGTTATCAATAACATAATTAAAAGATATTATTCATTTTTATCTGAATGAATGGCCAATTCTTCATTGACTTTGTCGATGCAAAGTCTTTATATGTCTAGAAGTACATATATACCTCAATACATAAATAGAGGAGGGAGTAGAATGCAAGTTACACGTAGGGGATTCCTGAAGCTGACCGGCGTTGTCGGTGCGTCGTCCGCTCTTGGCCTGAACTTCAAGCCGGTGAATGCGTACGCTGCCGAGCTGAACAAGATGAACCGCATCAAGACGGCCAAGCAGTACACGACCGTCTGCGCCTACTGTTCCTGCGGGTGCGGCTTGATCTGCAGCGTGGACAACGTTACAGGGAAAATATTCAACATCGAGGGCGACCCCGAGCACCCGATCAACGAGGGTGCGCTCTGCGCCAAGGGCGCCGGTTTCTTCGACCTCACCGAGGCGAACAAACACCGCCTCCGCAAGGTCCAGTACCGGGCGCCGTACAGCGACAAGTGGGAAACCAAGGACTGGGACTGGGCAATGAACCGGATCGCCCGCCTCACCAAGGACGCGCGCGACAAGGACTTTGTCGTCACGAACGACAAGGGACAGCTGGTCAACCGCACCGAAACGGTCTCCCACCTCGGCA
Source organism: Syntrophaceae bacterium UBA6087 (assembly GCA_002448235.1). GTDB lineage: Bacteria > Desulfobacterota > Desulfomonilia > UBA1062 > UBA1062 > Phosphitivorax. The sequence continues at coordinate 178,350 of DIXF01000005.1, read as the reverse complement.
GCTCAAATATCGACAATGAAGAATGCTGGCTGATCAGCATGTCTGTAAGGGCCATGGGCCTGGTGTATATCGATCACCAGGCAAGGGTCTGACACAGCCCCTCCGTAGCGGCTCTGGGAGAGTCGTTTGGTAGGGGTTCGATGACGAACCACTACATAGATTTAAAAAACAGTGATGTGATCCTCATTATGGGCAGCAACGCCGCGGAGCACCACCCCATGGCGTTCAAATGGATCCTCCGGGCGAAAGATGCCGGGGCGACTATCATCCACGTAGACCCACGCTACACCAGGACCTCGGCCCGCTGCGATTACCACGTACCTTTACGGTCCGGCACGGATATCGCCTTCCTGGGGGGCATGATCAACTACATCGTGAACAAGGACAAGTACTTCCACGACTACGTGATCAACTACACCAACGCCTCGTTCCTCGTGAACCCTGAGTTCACCTTCAACGACGGCCTGTTCTCGGGGTATGATCCGGAGAAGCGCAAGTACGACAAGGGGACGTGGACCTTCCAGATGGATTTAAACGGCATCCCGCTGAAGGACCCGACGCTGCAGGACCCGCACTGTGTGTTCCAGCTCATGAAGGCGCACTTCTCGCGCTACACCCTGGACAAGGTCTCCAGCATCACGGGTGTCTCAAAGGACAACCTCCTGAAGGTCTACGAGGCCTACAGCGCAACCGGCGTACCGGACAAGGCGGGCACGGAGTGCTACGCGCTCGGCTGGACCCACCACACCACGGGCAGCCAGATCATCCGCACCATGTCCATGATCCAGCTCCTGCTGGGCAACATGGGCATTGCAGGCGGCGGCGTGAATGCCCTTCGGGGCGAGCCGAACGTGCAGGGATCGACCGACCACTGCATCCTGTACGGCAATCTGCCGGGCTACCTGAAGATGCCTTCCGCTTCTCTGGACACGATAGAGAAATACCTCGAGAAGTACACGCCGAAATGTAACGATCCCCAGTCGGCGAACTATTATCAGAATTATCCCAACTTCTTCGTGAGCTGGCTCAAGTCCATGTATGGGGACGCAGCTACGCCGGAGAACGGGTTCGGCTATTCGTGGCTCCCGAAGATGGACGACGGTAAGCATTACTCGCTTATGCACCTCTTCGACAAGATGTATGAAGGCAAGGTGAAAGGCCTGTTCTCCTACGGGACCGACCCGGCAGTGAGCTCGCCCAACTCGGGCAAGGTCCGCAAGGCCCTGGAGAAGCTCGATTTCCTCGTCAGCGCCAACATCTTCGACAACGAGACGGCCTCCTTCTGGTTCGGCCCCGGCGTGGACCCGAAACAGGTCAAGACCGAGTGTTTCCTCCTGCCGGCTGCAGCCACCATGGAGAAGGAAGGCAGCCAGAGCAACAGCGGCAGGTGGGTCCAGTGGAAGTATAAGGCCGCCAACCCTCCGGAAGACGCCCTTTCCTGCGCCGACATCCAGGTTCGCCTGATGGATGCCATCAGGGCGCTCTATGCAAAAGAAGGCGGGCCCAACGCCGAGGCCATCCTGAACCTCAAGTGGGACTACAAGAACCATAATGGAGAGGTTGATGTCCTCAAGGTTGCAAAGCAGATCAACGGACACTTCACCGCAGATGTGGAGATCGACGACAAGGGCGTGAAGAAGCAGTTTAAAAAGGGTGACCTCGTACCCACCTTCGGCATGCTCAAGAGCGACGGCACCACTTCGAGCGGCAACTGGATCATGTCCGGCTCCTTCGATGAAAAAGGCCTGAACAAAATGGCGCTTCGCGGCAAGGAAGATCCGACAGGCCTGGGTCTTTATCCCAACTGGTCCTTCTGCTGGCCGGTCAACCGTCGCGTCATCTATAACCGGGCATCCTGTGACATCAACGGCAAGCCCTACAACCCCAAGCGCAAGCTGCTTGCATGGACGGGCGAAAAATGGGTGGGAGACGTGCCTGACGGCCCGTGGCCGCCACAGGCTGACAAGGAAAAGGGCAAGTACCCGTTCATCATGAAGGCCGACGGTGTAGGGTCGCTCTTCGGGCCCGGCATGGTTGAAGGCCCGTTCCCCGAGCATTACGAGCCTCTCGAAGGCCCGCTCGCGAAGAACCCGCTTTCGAACCAGCTGATCAACCCGACCATCGAGATCTTCAACAGCGACCTCGACAAAGTGGCGAATGCAAGCGAGAAGTTCCCCTACGTATGCACCACCTATTCCTGCACCGAGCACTGGTGCTCCGGCGCTCTGACCAGATGGCAGGCGTGGCTGCTGGAGATGCAGCCCGAGCTTTATGTCGAGGTCGGCGAAGAGCTCGCCAAGGAGCTGAACATCGTCAACGGCGAGAGGGTAACGGTGTCATCGGCCCGTGGAGATGCGAAGTGCATCGCCATGGTCACCAAGCGCTTCAAGCCGTTCAAGGTTGAGGGCAAGACCGTCCATCAGGTGGGAATGCCGTTCAATTACGGCTGGCTCTATCCGGAAGACGGAAGCGATTCCACGAACTTCCTTACACCGACCGTTGGTGACGCCAACACGTTCTGTCCCGAGTACAAGGCGTTCATGGTCAACGTTGCCAGGCGGAGGGGGTAAGCTATGAAAGACATCGAATACATAAAACTCATTGATACGACGAGATGTACCGCATGCCGCGGCTGCCAGGTGGCGTGCAAGCAGTGGAACGAGATGCCAGCTTCGAAGACTTCGCAGTTCGGCAGCTACCAGAACCCGCCGGACCTCCAGTGGAACACGTGGACGCTCATCCGCTTCCAGGAGCACGTGAACAAGGACGGGGACTTCAAGTGGCTCTTCCGCAAGGACGGCTGCATGCACTGCACGGATGCGGCCTGCGTCAAGGCCTGCCCGAGCGGGGCACTGTTCCACACCGAGATCGGCACGGTCGGCCTGAACCGCGATGCCTGCATCGGCTGCAAGGCGTGCACATCGGCCTGTCCCTTCGACATCCCGAAGTACAACAAGGAGACGGAGAAGGTCTACAAGTGCGACTTGTGCTACTCCAGGCTCCTGGCCGGGAAACAGCCTGCCTGCGTGCTGTCGTGCATCACCGGGGCACTGACCATCGGCGACAAGGAAACCATGATGAAAAAGGCCTATGACAGGGTGGAGCAGCTGGGCGGCAAGGCCGTCGTCTACGGCGACAAGTTCGTGGGAGGCACACACGTGATATATATCCTTGCCGAGACGCCTGCCGAGTACGACAAGCTGCCTGCAAATCCGAAGGTGCCTGCGTCGGTCGTGCTCTGGAAAAACCTCTTCAAGCCGTTCACCCTCATCGGCATGGGTGCCGTTGCGGGTATGGCGGCGCTGCATTATCTGATCAAGGGCCCCCACAAGGTCCATGAAAAGAACGAAGGGGGTGAGTGATATGTCACAACATACTGCAGATATGGTCAAGGTAACGGACGCAACCGAACGGATCGTTCACTGGATACTCGCCGGAAGCTGCCTGTTCTGCCTGTTCTCGGGCCTGGGTCTCATGTTCCGGTCATGGAACTTCATCCCGGCTTTGCTGGGGGGCCTGTACGCCGCCAAGTGGATGCACATCTTCTCAGGCGTGATCTTCTCATTCTCGCTTTCTTACGCCTATTTCATGTGGCGGAAGGACTGCACGTTCGAGCCTGACGATGCGAAGTGGATCGCAAACGGCGGGGGGTATCTCTGGGAGACCGATAACCTTCCTCCGGTGTACAAGTACAACGCGGGCCAGAAGCTTTTCTTCTGGTTCGTGATGATCTTCGGCATAGGCATCATCGCAAGCGGTCTGGTCATGTGGAATCCGCTCATCTTCCCCGATCTCGTGGCGCGCTGGTCTTATCCTCTCCATGTCATGAGCGCCATGGTGATCGGTTCGTTCTTCGTGGTGCACCTCTACCTGGGCACCATCGGCAACCCGGGGACCGCGACTGCGATGTTCACCGGCTACTGCTCGAGGGCCTGGTGCGAGACTCACTGCCCGCGCTGGCTGGCAGAACGCGACGGTAAATCCGTAACCGAATAACGATTATCACATGTTCCTGGGGGAATTCTCGAGAGAGGGTTCCCCCAGGTCCGTAATATATTCAGACCTTTAATCAAAGAAGAACCCTTTATTGTTCAGGTCTTCCGGCATCGCGGAAGGACAGAAGGCAGCCGTGGTTATCCCTTGCACCGGCTTTGCAGTAATGCAAGAACCTGCCTGCGGACTGCTGCGGGGTCAGGGTCTGCCATATCGACGATCCGGTATGGGCAAGAACCGCCGAGAAATGAAACGAGATCGTCCGTGAGCTCGCTGCGCACTACGATAAGCGACGGGTGAGAGGATTTGAGGAGGGAGCCGAATACCGGGTAATGGCCCTTTTCTTCTCTCTCCAGAAGTCCGAACTCGTCGAATATGAAGGGGCATTTGCGTCTGATGCTTCGAAAGTGGCTGTTCACCCGGTCGAATACCCCGGGATAAAAGTAAAAGCGTTTTGTGAACGTATCCGTGGATAAGGGCGTCGTGGTGGCCATGGGGATGGATGTATGCTCCGGCAGGATCAGCAGAGATATCCCGGTGACCTCGCCTCCCTGCATCTCTTTCACGCTCAGGAAACCCTGCGCAGCGATCCGGTGCTCTTCCAGGAGGTTTTTAACGAGCGTCGTCTTGCCCGAGCCTTTCTCGCCCGTGAGGATGAGCATCATCGGGCATTCCTCTTCACCGCTGATACGGGCTGAGGATACGACCCGTAGAACCGGGTATAGAACTCGGACGCTTCCTTCTCCATATCGAAGCCGATCTCTTCGGGGTAGAGGACGCCCGCAAGCCACATGATGCCGAGGATGGACTCGGGCGACGGCAGGTCCCAGGAATCGATATATGAGGGGAAGGTGTGCACCTGTTTCTCCGATACGGCATTGAGCGTTCTCAGGCCCTTATCCTTCAGGATATCTGCCGGCAGCGTCTTGCCGTAGTAGGACAGCGTGAGGATGACGTCCGGGTTCCAGGAGAGCAGGTGCTCCCTGCTCACGGAAACCCAGCCCCCTCTCCCCTGGCGGGAGACATTGATGCCGCCTGCAAGATGTATTATGCGGTCCTGGTAGAAATCGCCTCCCACAGCGGAAAGCAGCCGGGCGCCTGCCAGGTACACCTTTTTCTTCTGATGCACCCTGGAGGTTTGCCGGGTGATGTAATCGATCCTGCTTCGGTAATACGAGCCGATTTTCTGCGCCCGCTTCTGCTTTCCCAGGAGGTCTCCCATTGCGGCAAGCCCATTGATCAGGGAATCCGGGTCTTCCGCCGAGATGCAGAAGACCGGTATGCCCGCATACTCCAGGTCCTTCACCTGCGGACCGGCCGAGGTGATGACGAGATCGGGGCGCATCTTCAGGATCTCCTCGATGCTCGAATGGCGGTTTGCGATCCCCACAGACCCGAGCCGGGGAAAAATCCGGAGCGCCATGGGGCTTGGCCGGGTGGACATGCCCACGAGCTTTTCCTCTTCTCCCAGGATGAGGAGCAAGCCGGTCGCCACTCGGTAGGGGGTAAAGATCCTCCTGATAGTATCGGGCACCTGCACTTTCCTGCCCGACATGTCCACGACCTCGCGGCCGTAAAGAGCCTGTGCAGAGAAAAGGCCGCAGAACAGGGTGAGGATGAGGGCGAGAAAAGTATTTCTCATGATATGACCTCCAGGGTCCCGTAATGATGCAGGGACGCACAGTGACATTCGATGGTCAGGTCTGCGGGGAAGGCGGTGTGGGTCATGATGCTCCGGTTTCCTACGCTTACGGCCTTCTTCCCGGCCTTTCGAATGTCCGCGGTGAGGCAGTCCGTGAGGAAAGGCGAGTGCCGCGAGAACGGATTGGTCTTAGAAGAGCTTTTCCAGTGCGGATAGGCAAAAAAGTAGGGATACATTTTCTGCCCCGTGGAAAGGACCATGTACTGGTGGAGCGATGAGGCACAGGCGATGTCTCCGATGGAGTTGGCCACCGGGGTCTTGTCAAAGGGGAAGGCCTTGTTCCCCACGCCGTCGAAGATGATCAGGAGGGTCTTTCTCCCGGAAGCGACCGCACCCGCGACAGTACCTCGAATCTCCGAGAGATGCTGTGGAACGGGAATGCTTGCGTACGCGGGGACTTCGAGATCCAGTGCATCGGTGCGGTGGGAGAACCTGCTTACGGATGAGAGGGCGAGGAAGCGGTACCCTTCCTCCGGTATTACGAAATATTCCCCATACATATCCGGATCGAGCTTCTGCCCGAGCATCTCCTGGAGATGTTCCCTGGAATGGACCGCCTGGACCCCTTCGAGCTTGGCGACCGCTTCCATGTCCCCGGGGGCTGCGTGATACAGGCAGGCAATGCCTTCATCGGCGGAAGCGATACCGTGGATGTGCTTTTCCAGGTTGATGGTGCCCCGGGTGGGAACCATGTCGCCGAGGCCTATGACCAGGTAGTCGTACCCCGTCGATGCGATGAGCCGCTGAATCTCTTGTTCCGCGATCCCGACAAACTCCCGGTACGTCGCTTCGTCTTCGCGGTGCCTTGCCGCGAAGGCGCACTGCGCGTAGGTCACTACGGCGAGATCCGGGGAATACGCATCGATGGCGGCCAGTGCCATGTCGGTCGCCCATGCATCCGATTCGGCGGTCATATCGCCCGGATAAGGTTTCTGAGAGATCAGCTTTCGCAAGGGCACGGGCCTGTCGAGCTCGACCGGAAGGCAGGTGCCCATGTCCACGACGCTCTTCCATCCGCCCACCTCGATGATTCCCTTCCTGGGGTCCCTGCCGGTCACGGGTTCCTCGATATCCATGCTCACGCGGCCGGAAAACAGCACGGGCCCGCCGCACCGGGGGCAGCCTCCGTCCCGGTCGTGAGCGTCGAAGAGCGTTGCGCCGCACCCTCCGGTGCTCACGCGTTTGAACACCAGCTCTTTGCACCGGGGGCAGAGGGTGTCCACCCAGATGGAGTTGGCGAAGTTCTCCAGGTAGATGTAATCGAGCAGGGCCTGCGCCTCGTCCTTCAATAAGATCATGTCGCTGATCCCTGTCCGTGCCATGTCCGTGTACTCGTATTCGGGAAGGAGCCTGAAGATATGCCAGGGGATGCTTCGGGATACCGACGAGATCTTTTCCGCGATGTGCATCATGTCGAGCTGCGTCATGCTCGGCACGTACGGGGTTGTCACTTCCACGTGCACGCCCTGCTCATGGAGCACGCGGATGGCGTGCAGGACCTTTTCCAGGCTGCCGCCTCTGCAGACTTCCCGGTAGAAACCGCTGTCCGGACCCTTGAGGCTGATGTTGGCGCAGGAGATCGCATGGACGAGGCTGTTCAGCTGGGTGTCGGAAAACAGCCCGTTCGTGGAGCAGCCCATCATGAGAAACTTCTCGTGTGCGGCATAGGCGATGTCCATGAAGTAGGGAAAACTCACTGCCGGCTCGTTGGCGCTGAAGCTGATCATGCCGGCCCCCGCTGCTCCGGCCTTGTCCGCTATCTGCTCCGGCGAGAGGTCGAAAAAGAACGCGGGCTCGTTGAGCAGGTGCTGGTTCATGCAGTATTTGCAGTTGAGATTGCATCCGTAGGTGCCCACGGATAAAGCCCTCATCCCGGGATAAAAATGGAAAAAGGGTATGCGTTCAACCGGATTCAGATAGATAGTAGTCAGGGGATAGGTCATAAGTTCTCTCCTTGCGAGCGTTTGAGCAGATAGGCGAAAAACGGCGCGCCGATGATGGCGGTCACGATCCCCAGCGGGATTTCCTGGGAAGCCAGATTCCTCGCCAGGTCGTCCACCAGGAGCATGTAGGCCGACCCCATCAGTGCCGACGCGGGGATGAGCTTCTCGTGATCGGCGCCCACGAGCATGCGGCACAGGTGGGGCACGACGAGCCCCACCCACCCGATGATCCCTGCGACGGCCACGATGGATGCCGCGATCATGGTGGAGCAGACAATGATCACCGCATAGAGCACTTTTGTATTGACCCCCAGGCTTTTTGCCTCGTCGCTTCCCAGAGACAGGACATTGAACCGCCACCGCAGGCAGACGAGAACTCCCACGCCGATGAGTATCACCGGCGCGACCGTTACCATGTCCTCGATCTTGACCGAGGCGAGGCTACCCATGAGCCAGAACACGATGGCCGGAAGCTTGGTGTAGGTATCAGCCAGGTATTTGAGCAGAGAGATGAGCGCGGAGAAGAAGGAGCCCACCACCACCCCTGCAAGGACGAGGGAATAGGTGGAAAACCTGTCGCCGAGGCGGGCGATGAAGTAGGTGATGCTCACCGCCGCCATGCCGAAGGCAAAGGCCAGGAGCTGGATGATCCGGGTATCGTCGAAGAGGAGGATTGCCAGGGCCGCGCCGAAACCGCCCCCGGAAGAGACCCCGAGGATGTAGGGCGAGACCAGAGGATTCCGGAAGATGCCCTGGAACGACGCACCGGTGATCCCGAGCCCCGCGCCCACGAGCATGGCGATGAGAATCCTGGGAATTCTCACCTGGAACAGGACGATCCCTGCCAGTCGGGCATCGCCGTCGCCTGAGCTTGAAAAAGGGTGCAGGAGCGCATTCAACACGTCTCCCATGGGGATATGATACCTTCCCAGGAACAGGGATATCAGGAAAATCGCCACGTTCGCGGCGAGCAGGATGGTGAGGTAGTGACGCGCCGGCTTCACGGAGCCTCCAGAACCGCGGCTATCTCTTTTTCGGAAGGCGTGTAGCCGTAGCACGTGCGGTAGAATTCAATCATCTCGGCCCCCATGTCGAAGCGCACATCTTCAGGGTAGAGCTTGTTCGCGAGCCACATGATCCCCAGAAGCGATTCCGGGGTGGGGATGTCCCAGGAGCCGATGTAGGAGCGCGACATGTATACGTGGCCGTTCTTCACTGCGGTAATGTGCGCGAGCCTGCGGTCATGGGTGAAATCCTTCGGCTTTGCCGTGCCGTAGTTCCCCACAAAGATGAAGTCCGGGTTCCAGGAAAGGAGGTGCTCCAGGGATACGGAGCACCAGCCTCCATGGCCTTCGCGGGCAACGTTGACGCCGCCCGCGTACTCGATCACGAAGTTCTGGTAGAAGTCCCCCCCGGCGGTGCTGAGCATGGCAGGCCCTGCAAAATAGACCTTTTTCGGCTTCTCTATGTGTGCGGTTCTCTCTCTGATGTAGGCGAGCTTTTTCCGGTAGTAATCCGCGACGGCTGCAGCTCTTCCCCGGCGGTTCATGACCTCGCCGACCAGCTCGATGCCCCTGATGAGCTCCTCGGGCGTCTCCAGCTTCAGCGCGACGGTCGCGATGCCGAGGTCGCCATAGTCGTTGATCACGTCGTTTCTCGTATGGGTGAACACCACATCGGGCCGCATCTTGATGATCTCTTCCCTGGAGATGTCGCCGTTATCGGTCCTGCCCGGCTGGTAGGTCTTCCCTATGGGAGGGTAGATCCTGCGCATCACGTCGTTCACATCCATGCCGGATACGCCCGCAAGATTTTCCTGAGCCCCCACGAGAAACATGAGCTGGGTCGCTATCGGGTACATTGCCGTGACGACCCGGTTCACCTCCCTGGGGACGAGAACTTCCTTGCCGGTCATGTCCCGGATCGTGCGGACCGGATGCTCTCCGCCGCGGTCCCCGCCGGGTATCTTCAGGAATACGAAGATCGCCAGGCAGAAAAGCCCGCCGAAAAGGACGAACCATGCTTTTTTCATTGTATCGATCCTCCGGGCAGGAAGGCCTCCCGTTTGGGGATGACCCCGCGGATGCGGCCTTCCTGCCGGATCTCATCGACCTCGACAGAGTAGACCTTTGCGATGGTTTCCCGGGTGATGACGCTGTCTGGAGGGCCGCTCATGATGATCCTGCCCTCATGAAGGATCATCACCTCATCGGAAAAATGCAGGGCGTGGTTGGGGTCGTGGATCGCCGTGACGACAAGCAGGCCGTGATCCCGCACCAGGTTTTTCAGGATGGAAAAAATAAGGGTCTGATTCCGGAAATCCAGGTGCGAGGTGGGCTCGTCCAGGACCATGCCCGGGGTTCCCTGTGCCAGCGCCCGTGCGATGAGAACGAGCTGGCGCTCTCCGCCGCTGATCTTCGAGTAGAGCTTGTCGGTCAGGTGCGGGATTCCCACCGCCTCCATGGCCTTCATCGCAATGTCGCGGTCCTCGCCGGAAGGAAGGTCGAAGGTGCCGATGTATGGCGCCCTGCCCATGAGCACCATGTTCCCGACCAGGTAGGGGAAGATGATCGTGTGCTCCTGGGGCACGATACTGAGCTTGCGTGCGATTTCATTCCTGGTGATCTTCCGGATGGGTGCTCCCTCCAGGGTTATGGAGCCGGAGAATCCGGGAAGCAGTCCGGAGAGGCACCTCAAGACTGTTGTCTTGCCCGACCCGTTTCCGCCCATCAGCGCATAGAGCATGCCGGGCTTCAGCGAGAACGAGAGGTCTTCGAATACCTTCCTGCTCCCGTCGTACCCGAAGGTCAGGTTTTTTGCCTCTATCAGCGGTCGGTCCATGCCTTACCTCTCCTCGGTGAGCCTGAATGTAAGGGGTACGCTCAAGGTCATGGGCGACTTGGGCGGAGGGGGGAAGCTGCACGTTCTGATGGTCTCCAGAGAGGCCTTGTCGAGCAGTGCTGAGCCGGAGGAGGATGCGATCCGGATATCGCCCACAGATCCTGCCCCCCCGATGGTGAACCTCACGAGCACGGTCCCTTCGATCCCTCTTCTCCTGGCATTGCCCGGATACTTGAGGTTTTTGCGGATGAGTTCCTGGACCCGGCTCCGGTAGCTGTCCTCCACTGCCTGAGCATCAACGGCGCTGACCTCGTGCGGGGGCCCCGTCACGACGGGTTCCACGCTGCCGGCAGTAGGCGAGCTCTCCTGTTGCTCCTCGGGAGGTGTTTCCTCGGTCACGGGCTGTGGGGCCGGGTCCTGCCTGGGAACCGGTCTCGATTTCGGCCTTGGCTTCGGTTTCGGCTGCTCCGCCATGACGGGCTTGTCAGGGGCTTTCCGGGACACGAGCGAGACCTGCATGCTGCGGGGTGTCTGGCGGGTCACGGTCTGGCCTGCAAAGATCTGGGACACGCCCAGGTGGATGAGCAGAGACAGGGTGAGATATGCAAGGAACCTACTCAGCTTTCTCATCGGTAACGATCGATATCCTGTCGATGCCGTTTTTGCGCAGCGTATCGAGGATCGTAATGAATACCCCGTACGGGCCTTTCTTGTCTTCGAGGAGCACGACCTCGCTCGAAGGAGGGATCTTCATGATGTCTTCGATGACGGCAGGCTCGTTGTTCAGGGTAAAGGTCCCGTCTGCGCGCACGGCTATTGTATACGGACTCAAACGATCCTGCACCCTGGCGGTAGACGCCTCCGGCAGGGCGAGCTCGATGCTCGGATGGACGGTCACGAGCGTCAGGAGGAAGAAGATGAGCAGCAGGAAGACCACGTCCACAAGCGGCGTGATCTCGATGCCGGTGAAATCGTCATCCTTGGGCTTGTTATTTATGCGTATCATGGCCGTGTTCTATCATCCTGATCTCTGCCTGCCGGGCGATCATCTTGCCGATTCTTCCCACGAAATACTGGAGGTAGTGGTACATGAAGAAGGCGGGGATGGCGATGATGAGCCCCTCCGCCGTGGTGAGCAGCGCCACCCAGATGCCGGAAGCCAGGGCGGCGGGTTTCACGGCGCCGCCCATCTCGGAGACCTGCTTGAACGCCTGGATCATGCCCAGCACGGTCCCCAGGAGGCCTAGCAGGGGAGATGCGCTGGATATCAGGCGGATGAAGGTGATGCTCGACGAGAGCTGCTCGAGCTTGTCCTCGATCTTGAACGAGATCAGCTCGCTCAGCTCATTGGGAGGCATACCCGCGTTGGCCTTGATCATGTCCGTGATCTTCTCCATGATCCCCTGGCCGGAAGAAAGCTTGCGCCGCTCAAGGAAGAGAACGACGACCCGTTCGAGAAACACGGCGAGAGTCACCACCGAGATCCCGGCGAGTATGTAGCCCACGATGCCGCTCTTGGCAAGCCAGTCCATGACAGCTCCTTTACGAGACAGGCCCCGGACCTCTTAAAAACAGAGATCCGGGGCAAAGATTTGTTTTATGCAGTGAAGTTTTTACAGCCGTGCGGTGACTGTCACGAAATAGGTTCTTCCCGGGTTCTTGTCGTAGCTTTCCCAGTACTCGCGGCCGAAGACGTTATACACGGCGCCGGTCAGCTCGAAGTTCTTGATCCGGAATCCCAGGCTTACGTCCATTACCGCATAGGGATCGTTGCCGTTTATGCTGTGGTCGATAGTATCGCCGTTGTCGGCGTCCCGGAAGCTGTCGCCCACGTATCGTGCGACCACGTGGGAATAGACCGGCCCGACCTCGATATTGGTCCCTAAGTTGTACATGTACCTGGGTACCCGTGCGAACTCTTTGCCTTCGATATCCGCGGCCAAATCCGGGTCATCCACATCCTGGACCCTGGTGATGATCCTGGTGTGGTTGGCGAAGAAGGATACCTCCTTGACCGGTCTGAACCCGAACGTCAGCTCGTAGCCTTTCGATTTTGCCTTGCCCACGTTTTCGTAGAGGTAATCGTCTCTTCCATCTCCATCGACGTCAGGGACATCGACCTGGTAGATCAGATCTTTGAAATGGTTGACGAAATAGGTCGCGCCGAAATCGAAATAGGTAAAGAGGTTCCGGTCGAACCCGACTTCGTAGGAGCGGACGATCTCCGGCTCGAGGTCGGGATTGGGGAGCGAAGTCGATCTGTTGCCGCGTGAATACTTGAAGGCCTCCCAGAGTGTGGGGCCGCGGAACGCTTCCCCTGCGGAAGTGCGGATGGAGGTGAACTTGTCGGGCTGGTAGACGAGGCTCAGCTTGGGTGAGATATGGCTTTCGGAGTTGCTCGACACTTCTACCGGAAACCCTGTGATATTGCTGCTCGTATCTGCATCGAAGGCCTTCCATGAGTCGTACCGGGCGCTGGTATACAGGGTGACCTTTTCGACTATCTTCCATTGATCCTGTGCAAAGAGACCGATGGTGCGGAGCTTTCCTTTTGCAACCTTGTCGTCGTCCGGTGTGGGAAGGATATTCTCGTCCACGGTCGACATCCTGCCCAGGCTCCAGTCTGTCCCGAGGGTCAGGACATGGGCGCCCATGGTAAGATTGGACTGGAGGCCGGCGGTATAGTGAGAGTTCGGCCTGACGGAATCGGTCGAATTGTTGTTCCAGATGAAGAGATCCTTGTAGTTGTGTGTGAGCCCTGCGTTGAAGAGCACTTCCACATTCTCGATATCGGCATTGCGGTACGACACGATGTAGGTATTCGTCGCATGCTCGCGATAGGAATTGGAAAGTCTGGCCCCGTCGAAGGTCTGCGTCTCGTCCGGGTCGAGCTTGTAGTTCGCGTGGGTGAACTTGAAATCGAGGGCCGACTCCGTGGTCATGTCCCAGGTGACTCCCGCTGTGAGTGCGTCGGTCGTTGTTTTCTGGCTTGTATACCCCTGGAGATAGGTGGTGGTGCCGTCTGCCTGCTGCAGCGCGATGGTGTTCGTCCCGGGATTGCGTGCGGTGCTGATCTGTTCGGGGTCCTCCATTTCCAATGTCCGTGCGGAGATGCTGTAGGTGAAGTCGCCGATCTTCCACCCGTGGGTCGCGGAGACGAGCTGGGTATGGTAGCTGCCGTACCCGTAGGTTACACCCAGAAGCGGTGACTCGGGCTTGGTGATGATGTTGACGACGCCGCCCATGGCGCCGCCGCCGTAGAGAGAAGAGAACGGGCCTCTCACCACCTCGACCCGGTCGATGTTCTCGACCGGGATGGCCCACCAGTGAACGTTGCCCTCGTAGTTGTTCATGGGCTGACCGTCAAGAAGGACCAGCGACTGCGAGGCATTGGGCGTGCCCCTCAAGTGAAGGGGCGCGAAGGAATCCGAGATCCCGGTTACGCCCCCCCTGCGCTCGCTGAAGACACCGGGAAGCTCCCGGAGCCCCTGGTCCGCGAAGTTCAGGTTCTTTTCCCTGATCTCCTCACCGGGCACCACGTCAACCGAAGCGGGCGCCTGGCCCTTTTCCTGTTTCGTCTTGGTGGCGGTAACGACTACCTCCTCCAGTTTCTGCCCTGTGTCCGGCTTCTCTTCCTCGGCATACGCCGGCAACGAAAAGAGAAGAGCGAACGCTATCAAAGCACCACATAAACTCCTCATAAAGCATCCTCCACTAAGCTGTAATTTGCATATATACCAATTAGCATAATAAAGGCTAAAGCTTCTGTCAAGGAATATTGAATGGCAATTCAGTATTTCAGGAATAATTTCAACGAAAACCAATACAATATTATTCCGATAACCCTCTCTTTAAGATCAGCCTGAACAATCAGGAAACCTTCACCAGAACCTTGACGCAATTGTCCGTCCGTTTTTTGAAGACCTCGTATGCGTGGGGGATCTCGTTGAGCAGGAACTTGTTCGTGAGGCAGAAGCTCGGATCTATCTTGCCCTGGAGCGTATAGTCGAACAGGCGCTGTATGTACTTGGGGCCGTGCATCTGTCCCATGCGGAAGGTGAGCCCTTTGTTGAAGGCTGCGCCAAGCGGGAACTTGTCCACGAACAGCGAGTATACCCCCATGATGACGATCGTGCCGCCCTTGCGGCATGCCTCGATCATCTGGCGGACAACGTGCCCTCGGTCGTTCTCGAGCATCACCGCCTGCTTGACAGCGTCATAGGCCCCCACAAAGGCATTGGTGCCGTGGGCCTCCATCCCGCAGGCGTCGATGCAGCAGTCCGGGCCCCGGCCGGCCGTCATTTCCCGTAACGTGTCGGTCACGCCGGTTTCGGTGAAGTCGAGCGTCTCCGCCCCGCACTGCTCGCGCGCCGTCTCCAGGCGATACGGGATGTTGTCCACGGCAATGACCCGCTCAGCCCCGAGGAGGCGTGCGGATTTCATTACGAACAGACCCACCGGGCCCGCTCCCCAGACGACGACTGTCTCCCCGCCTTTCAGTCCGCACAGGTCTGCTCCCATGAAGCCGGTGGGAAAGGCATCGGTGATGCAGACAGCCTGCTCGGAGCTTATGCCTTCTGGTATGGAAAAGGCCCCGACATCTGCATACGGGACGCGCAGATACTCTGCCTGGGCGCCCGGATATCCGCCGAACAGGTGAGAGTAGCCGAAGATGCCCGCAGTAGGGTACGTGTAGACCTTCTCCTGCATCCAGGCATTGGGGTTGGAGTTGTCGCACATGGAGAACTCCTGGTTCCTGCAGTAGAAGCACCGGCCGCACCCGATGACCGAGGAAACCGCAACCCGGTCTCCTACCTTGTGCTTCCCGACCGCAGATCCTGCCTCCTCAACTTCCCCGACAGGCTCGTGTCCGATGATGTCGCCTTTGCTCATGCCGGGGACCACCCCGTCATAGAGATGGAGATCGGACCCGCAGATCGTCGTGTGCGTGACTTTGAGGATGATATCATGCGGATTGACGATTTCCGGATCGGGCACATTCCGCACCTCGACCGTATGTTTATCCTGCCAGCACGCAGCTCTCATAACGCTCCTCCCTGTCCGCATTGTTCAACCGGAGCTTTTTCACGGCCCGAAGGCCCCTTGTTCGTAGCCACCTCTCCTGTTTCCATGAGCTGCTTGAAGTTGTGCAGCGTCTGAGACACATAGTCCTCAGGCGACCGTCCCAGCATCTTCGCGACCGCCTTTCCCAGGCGGCCGCCGGTGATCCGGGTGCATACCTCCAAGCCGACCTCCGTGCCCAGGCTGTTCGGAGCAGCGGCAAAATGTACCGAGCCCGTATGGCCGAACCCCGTGGTATTGACCGTGCGCCAGGAAAGGGATTTGTCCGTCCGGTCGGTGATTATCTCCGCCTCCCACGAAACACAGCCTTTTCCCGGGATATCGGAGATCCAGAGCGAGCGGCGGTCATCCAGGACACTGACTTCCGCGGCACCGGAAAGGAAGTTCACCAGTTTCCCCGGATCGCGCCAGGCATGGTACAGTTCTTCCGGGCTCTTGTGTATGGTGATGCTGCGTTTTGTGCAGACGTTGTAGCGATGGCGGCTTGCCATGACAGCAGTCCTCCTTGAGTGAGAGGTTTTTTCTGACGTGCGTGTGAGCATGTCTCACTGGCTGGGGATCATGATCCCACTCTGATAATAATAGCCGCAAGGGCGCCCCGCATCAATGAAGGCCGCTTCCGCCAAAGCTCTTGCCGACGGGTAAAGAGGCAGGTTTCGGAGATTCACTGGAGGGGATGAAAAGGCGGCAGCACGGATGTGGATTCATTGGCGACGCAGGGGCAAGGATTTTTATGAAGATGGATTTTATAAGAGCCTTCGCGCAGACGATAAGAAAGGGCAAAGGCCGATCATGGTCATCGGGAGGATATCACGTGCATCTGCATCGGAAGGAGCGTCTTTTAAAGCGCCTGAAACGTTTCCTTGCCGTGCTGCCGGCTGTGCTGTGCCTGGGTGCCGCACCGGTGCCGGAAGGATGGCAGGCCCTGGAGCGGACAGAATCTCCGGCGGTTTTTTTCAAGGAAGACCCCCGCCGTTTTACGAAGATCAGCGAGGACTTCAACGCCGACGGCATCCGTGACGAGGCGATGGTGCTGGTGAACAAGTCGAAAGGGGCGGCCGCCGTTTATGCATTTGTTTCCCAGGGGCACGGCTATAAGACTTGTATCCTCGATACCCTGGAAGAAACCTGGTGGCTGGACGCGGTCGGCATCAGGGTCGCTGCTCCCGGGACATACGATACGACCTGCGGCAGGCTCTACTTCGACTGCGATTCGGGAGAGCCCGGGCAGTTTACCTTGAAACTGCCCGGCATACTGTATTCAAAAGAGGGCAGGGAGAGCTGCCTTTTCTACTGGTCCGAAGAGCAAAAGAGGTTCAAGCGCATATGGGTCATGGACTAGTCCCCTGAGGTACTAATACTTCAACTGGCTTGCCTGGAGATCCTTTATCTGGTTTATCAGCTTTATCTGGTTTGCCTGGACGTCCTTGATCTGTCTCGAAAGGCTGTTCTCTAACGATTTGGCGTTTTTGACCTGATTCATGATCACGAACTGGTTTGTCTCGCTGATCTTGATCTGGTTCGAGAGGGCGGAATCGCTTGCCTGAAGGTCCTTGATCTGACGGGACAGGGTCATCTCGCTCGTCTGGAGATCTTTATGCTGTGCCGGGGTAAATTTACCCTGCCGAGCCTGAAGAAGGTTGATCTGACCGGAAAGCTTTATCTGCTGCGCCTGAATCTGCTTGAGCTGATCTGCAATCCTTCTCTGGCCGGAGGTGACCTCTCCCAGGTTTACCGGCTGGCCGGCAGAAGGTTCAACCGCGAGCAGGTCCCCGACGTTTACACCAAGAGAAGCTCCGAGCGATGCGACAACGGTTGCGACGGTAATCGCGTGTGCAATGTTTTTGCCCTTTCCTGAAGAGGTCTGCTGCTGATCCCTTTTCTCTTTCTTCATCGCGTTCAACTCCTTTTCGTAGTTTTTGCCCAGGCCTCCACCGCAAGTATGTGGAGCGACATCTTTTCTTCCATATTGTCAGGGAGCGGTAAGGCGGCGGCTTCGCAATAAGCGGCCACGACAGTATCCATGTCCGTCAGGATGCGGTCGCCTTCACGGAATCCCCGGGAGAACCGCTGAAAGACATCCACGATCGCATCGTGCTGTGCCGGCTCTTCCGCGTCCTCCTTTAAAACCAGGTACAGTTTCAGGAACAGGTCCAGGTACCGGTCAGCCGCCTCCATAAAAGGCTGTGCCCCCTGGGATGCGAGATAGTCGGCGATTGTTCCGTCTTCGCCGTACTTTCCTTTGCACCCGGGATCAGGCTCTACCTCCGAAAAGCTTTCCTGCCCCGAGCCGTAAATATGGCGGCCGAGGGGGTATAGGCGGCAGACAAGGGGACGGTCCCGATGCACACTGCAGCCTAAAGCATCGAGAAAGACGCACGTACCGTCTTCTTCCCAGTTCAACACGGTCCCGCCTGCATGCGTATAGCGTGCAGCGAAATCGGCAGTGGATATCCGAAGGCCGCCTGCCAGGCGTGCGAGCTCAAACGGATTGACCTGGATCGTCTTATGGCGGCAGCAGCGTAGGCATCGGCTGCATGAAAACGAAAAGTGCGTCTGCCTGTTCAGGTCTGTTCTTCGAAGTGGTAGGCCCATAATCTCGTATCTGCACGCATATCAAACCGGTGAAATAGTATACAGGCAGGGGAAACCGTTTTTGTTTTCCCTCCAAGCCCGGTCACGGCTGCCTTAACGCCCAGGATCCTCACTGCGCAGGGACGGGCTGTGACTCTACAGGAACCGAACCCTGTTCTCCCTGCGGTGCCGGATACCCATCGGGAGTAAACTGCTGACCGCTCTGTGCATTCGGGTCCTGCGTCCCGGTATTCCCCCACCCCGACTGGTCCTGTCCCGGTGTCCCGCCCGCATCCTGTGGCGGATAGTAATACTGCTGCATCTGGAACTGCTGAGACCCCTGTGCCGGCACCCCGCCGGTGGCGGGCGGATAGTACTGCTGGGGGGGAGCTGTTCCGTCAGCACCGGGAGAAGGATAGGCGGATGCCGGGGTCGATCCTGAAGACTGTGTGCCCCAGTTCGTGCCGCTCATAGAGTCGCCCGCAGGAGTATTCTGGACCTGGTATACATAGATGGTGACGCTGGTGCCGTACATCGCAATTCCCCCGGCGCCGGGCACCTGGGAAACGACCTTTCCCTCGAACCCTTCGGGCTTCTTCTTCGAGGGCTTGACGCTTACGCTCAATCCTGCCTGCTGGATGGATGACATGGCCGTCTGCCAGTCCACGCCGACCACGCCCGGGACCCTGATCATGGACTGGGTCGTGGGGTTGGTGCGGGGCTGAACGTTTGTCCTGTCAAGCGGGCCTGCGCACAGGGCAAGGGCAAGGGAAAAGACGAATACACACGACAGTGCCGGGATTGAGAGCGTTTTTTTCATTTGTCACCACCTGATTTGATGAGATGCACTTCAGAGATCCAACCTTCGCGTGCGGGCCAGCCCGAGCCTTCCAGCGAGATAAAGAGGATGGTCGCGGGCTTTGGATCGAGCTGCATAAGGTCGAAGATATAACGGTACCAGGCGCCCTTGGGCACCTTCTGCCCCGAAGCGGTCTTGTTGGGCTCTTCGGGGGAGAGGGCATAGAAGCCTTTCCAGAACAGCAGATCCTTGCGCGCTTCCTTGCCGGAGGAATCCCGGTAGCCCACCGCTATGGCAATCGGCGCGTCGATGCCTTCGGGGCCTGTTCCGCCTAAAGTCTGTTCCGTCACCTTTACGTCCGCCCGCAGGAACAGTGACGCAGCGCCCGATACGTCGGCGTTGATCTTCTGCATCACCCCTTCCCGGACCTTGCCGGAGGTTCCTGTTATCCTCAGGGCTTTGTCTTGAAGGGCAAACGACGTGACATCCTGCGACACGGTCCGGCCGCGGTGAGGAAGCCAGCTGTTGAGGCCGTCCCTGAACGATCCGTTCTTTACGATGTCTCCGGGGATCGGCAGCACGGGCAGAACCGTCGTGTCAAAGGCCTGCTCGGGTTTCTCCACCACATAGGAAACCGTGCCCTGTCCGCTGGCAAGGACGAGGTCCATGGGGCCCGTCAGGAACGTTACGCCCTTTTCGAGCGTATTCATCGGCATGGACGGGGGGCTTATGATGGATACCGAATGGGGAAATACGGAAGAGCCGTATCCCCCGGCAGGCACCTCCACGGATATGTAGAGCAGGGTGCTCGTGCTCTTGGGGGAGACGCCCACATGCCACCGGTACTCGATCTTTTTCGGCTTGGTCCTCACCGTGGGGCCCATGGGCAGATCGAACCGCCGCGCCTGTGCGTCGTGCGGCCACCGATCGAAGATCGAAACCGCCGGGCTTAAACTGGCGGTTGTGGCTGGATACGACAGTACGACGCTGTAATCGCCGGGCAGGACGTTGACCAGGTACACGAGCGAGTAGCTGCCCGAGTAGCGGAAGCCCCTGGCCGGGTAGAGCTCCCGGTCGCGGCGATGGTGACCGCCCAGGGGAAGCTCGACAACGCACCGGTCGTACCGCTCGCCCGGCCCGCCGATGTCGAAGACCGTCTGCGCCCCTGCCGGTGAGCACAGGGTGAGAATGAAGAGCAGGAGCAGGCCGATTCCGCTCAAGGAGGGCTTCAATTCCTATTCCTTGCCGTAGCGTTTCACCAGCTGGTATACCGCTTCCTCGATGCAGGCCCTCAGCGCCTCGTCGACGCCTTCCCGGCCTTCATGGGAAACGCCCACGTCGGCGCCCTGGAGGTTTGTTTTCGTATAGCTCTGCACGATGGAACCGACACCGCTTAAAGAGAATCCCCCGGCCTTGATGGGCTTGCGGACGTTTACGGAATCCAGAACTTCGCCGGTTGCCGCGCTCACCACCCGGACGTCGATCCCCATGACCGCCTTCTCGCCGCTGGTTTCAAGTCCGAGGCCCCTGAATACGCCCCCGATGCCGGTCTTGCTCTCGTTCGGGTTCGCTTCCGAGACAGTGCCCTCGAAGATGAACTCCGCGCCCTTAAGCTGGTACTGAGCCACCTGTCCGGTGGTCTGGCCCTGGGCGTTGAGCTGCTTTTCCAGGGCAACCCCCTGGTTGAGGCGCTGCCGTTCCGCCACGGCGAACGAGCCGGACTTGATGAGGGCAGTCGTGAACATGTCTGTTGCGGCCGCTCCCGAGACCTCTGAAACGCTGGACCTGAACTCGTAAATGGTAACGACCTTTCTATTGCCTTGTGCTGCCCGTGGCAGGCTTTCGAGCTTCTTGGTGGTGCTCGACTTGTCGATCGAGGGGTCTGATCCCCAGCCCACCAGCATCAGCGATGCGAAGAAGAGAACAGCGCATGAGATATACCCGATTTTCCTGGAAGCCTTGTCCATAATATCCTCCTCTGTTAGCTGTTGACGGGTGTTGCATAATGCCCTATCGGAGATCTCATGCTATCAGATTTAATATTTAATATCAATTTCCGATTCGGGAATGATTTTAGGGTGGTAACAGCGAGATTGTGCGCTCGGAAGCGACGACCTACTGCTGCTTGGCCCCGCAATCGCCGCAGAACTTGGCACCCGGTGCAAGTTTGGCTCCGCACTGGGTGCAGTGAGCCTCGGTCTTGATCTTGGCGCCGCAGTCGGGGCAGAACTTGGCGTTGTCCTTGAGCGGAGCATTGCAGCCCGGGCAGGTCGCCCGAACGCCGGCCCGCCAGCTTTCTTCCGTGAGCATGGCGCGGTCTTCCTCCGCCACCTTGGAATGGGCCCAGATCTCTTCCACGGTACGGCTTGCCTGAGCAGCGGCCATTTCCACACCCAGATCCGGTGCGCAGAGTTTGCAGAGACCTTTCTCCTGGTTCCAGCAGCCCTTTCGGCACACCCATGACCTGCAGCGGGGGCACTGGATAAAATCGGGCTTGAGCTCTTCCATGGCCTTTACGAAGGCGTCGTCATGGGCTTTTTCCCAGGTTGCCGACCGTGCCCGTTCGCCCAGATCCGCCGCTCTGCCGAAAACCCCTCCGAGCAGGCTGCCGGCTGCGTCCAGCATGCTTGTGACCGTGCCGAGGGCAGAAGGCTGGAAAAGGGTGCGGAAACCCGTGCCGCAGCGGTCGCAATAAAATTCGAACTGAAATCCCTTGTTCGTGCTCAAGTCGGAATAATTCCTGGTGAATTCTATCTTCGGCGACATCTATACTCCTCCATGACGTTGATTGGAGGCATCCTAGCATTTTCATCAGAAAATTTCATCCAGGATCGTTAGAGCCGGTGCCGGGATGCTTCCGTGACGGAGGAGCTCCGAGGATGAATATGAACATCGCAGAACCCGGGTTGACCGGCTTGCCGGATTCGTCTATGATCGTAGGCTGTTGAAACTAAAAATATCATTGCGCGTAACTAGGGTATATGAAGCGTGACTTCTGGACGCGGGCCGCGTCAAAGGGCTTGAGTCTTTTTACCTGCACCGCGTTCCTGAAGTCCGCGTGGGTCTTGACGGCCAGCTGGGTGATGAACGCCGGGTCAACGGCACCCCCGGTGCCCGAAAGGGAGATGATGAAAGCCGTTGCAGCCAGGATGGTCCGATGGATGTTTTTCATGACTTTCCTCCTGTTCAGTTCACCGTAATCTGGAGCGTGCCCGTGTTGTTCGTTTCCATCCTCTCCATGACCCTGTTTTTCGGGTCCGCCGTGAAGGTCCACGATTGGGTGCCCTTCTGCCTGCCGGCGGGCGTGGGCCGCATCATGTAGGTCCAGCCGGCCCCGGGCTGCATCATGGAGGGTGCGGCCTGCGATACATAGGCATCCTCGGCGAACGGCGGGGCAGTCACCATGAGGGTGCCCGCGGGAATGGTCAGGGGCTCCTTGCCGGTGTTGGTCACCGTGACGTAGACGCAGGTGAACTGGGTCGAAGAGGGCGCGGCCGGGTTGGTCACGATCTTGGTGATGCTCAGGTCGCCGCCCGGGGGCAGGATGGTCAGCGTGCACTGCATGTCGTTGTTGAGCTCGTTCGATTCTGCCACCAGGCCCTTGGAGTCGATCTTCACCGTGAAGGTGTAGGTGCCGGGGGCGAGGAGCGGGAGCCTTCCGTCTGTTGCGTTCGAGTACCTCTCCTCGCCGGGCTTCATGGCGGAGGCGACGCCGGTGTTGAACAGGCCCATGTTGCTGATGTTCGCCTGCAAGCACTCCGCGGTCCACTCATAGACCCGTGCCCCTATGGCCGCGTCGGCATTCCCCGCGTTGCGGTACTTCACCCAGAGGTGGATGTTCTGGTCTCCGCATTTGGCGGTCGGCGGGTTGAAGGCGCAGCTCACGGGAACGAGGTCGGGCAGGGCCAGCCTGTCCACCCGCGGTTTGTCGATGGGTAGCTGGCGCGGGGGCACGGTCGCCTGCATCGGCGTGAGGGTCTGGGCAATGCCGGACTGGAGCCAGAAAAGCCCCGCGATGATGGCGCACATACACACAATCAAAAGCAGCCGATTTTTCATGAAAACCTCCTTATGCATCTGCTTAGGCGTCCCTGCGAAACAGTGCCGTACTTGCGCGGATGCCATCTGCTCATGATCCCAAGCCGCTTCCCCCCAGGCATGCCTCACGATATGGATACTCCTGAACTACCTAATATACCAGAAGATTCTTCCTGAAAAAGGGTGGACGGGCCGGAGTTTCGGGCCCCATTGCTGAACGACGCCGCGAAGAGCTCGCAGTGCCGGCAATCGTTGGGTCGCTGCCTTTCTCCACCGGGGCCTCGGTCGGGATGGGGTAGTGGAAGCTATAGTCCACGTCCCTCATCGGGTAACAAGGCACCTTTATCGAACGATAATCCCTGATGAATGGATAAGCTGAATGAAAAAGAGACATGGAAGAACCCATCTCCCATGTCTCGATCTTGGTAGTCCCAAGGGGAGTCGAACCCCTGTCTCCGGCGTGAGAGGCCAGTGTCCTAGGCCACTAGACGATGGGACCGTATCTTTATCTTTTGGCTGGGGGACAAGGATTTGAACCTTGATCGACGGAGTCAGAGTCCGCTGTCCTACCGTTGAACGATCCCCCAACAGCAACTATGACCTTCTATCGATTGGGTAGGAGGTTGTCAAGTATTTTTGAAGTGCTGGGAAACCGCTCTTGTCTCATGGCTCTTCAAATGGTATTCAAGGGTTATGACATCAAAAGACGAAAAACTCTACATCGTTATGGTTGGGCTGCCTTCCCAGGGGAAGTCCACGATCGCCTACCGGCTCAAAGACATCTTTACCAAGAACGACATCCCTACGCGGATATTCAATAACGGCCAGCTCAGGAGGCAGTACGCACCGGCTCAGGACTCGTGGGTGGCCGAATTCTTCCACCCCGGGAATATCGAGGCGGTGAAGCTCAGGAGACGCTTTGCGCAGATAAATATCAGACGGGCACGGAAGTTTGTGAATACCATGGGGGACGTCGCCATCCTCGATGCCACGAACGTGAGCATCGAAAGGCGCAAGTTCATCGAGGACAGCCTGGACGACCACCCCATCCTCTTTATAGAGTGCATCAACAACGACTGCGAGCTCGTGGAAATGAGCATCCGGGACAAGATCAAGGCGCCTGAATTCTCGAACGTGTCCGAGCATGAAGCCATAGACGAGTTCAAGAAGAGAATCGATTACTACAAGTTGATCTCTGCGCCTCTGGGGAGGGAAAAGAACTTTATCCGCATGGATTCCCTGCACAACAGGATCATCGAGGAGAAGCTCTCGGACCAGCTCCCCCTGTACTCGCGAATTCGTGACTGCCTGGTCACGGACGTGGTCAAGAGCCTCTTCCTCATCCGCCATACGGAGACGTATTACAACGTGGAGGACCGCATCGGGGGAGACCCCGACCTTACGCCCAAAGGGCTTGCGCAGGCCCGGGCGCTGGCGGAATACTTCCGCCACAGGAGGATCTCCTACATATTCACCAGCGAGAAAAGGCGCACAATCCAGACGGCTGAAGCCATCAGGAGCCTCCAGCAGAACTGCTCGATCATATCGCTCAAGGAGTTCAACGAGATAGACAGCGGGATCTGCGAGGGAATGAGCTATGACGAGATCCAGAAGGTGATGCCCGATGTTTATTCTGCGCGCAAGGCCGACAAATACAACTATGAGTATCCGGGCGGCGAAGGGTACAACAGCATGAAAGAGCGGATCAAGATCGGCATCAAGAAGGCCTTCTACCTCAACAGGAAGTCCGACAACATCATGATCGTCGGGCACCGCGCCGTCAACCGGATGATCCTTTCGCATTTTCTTTACAGGCGCCAGGAAGACGTGCCGTACATCTACGTTCCCCAGGACAAGCTCTACCACATTGTGGCTACCCAGGACAGAAAGCTGTTCGAGCTGAAAAGGTACGGGAAGGGCAGATAAGCCCGGTTATGCCGAAGGAAGAGGAATCGCTCTCGAAGCTAGACTGATCTTTTTTCCTCGGACTCGATGGCCTTGATCATGCCTTTTGCCGTTTCGAAATCGGGGTTGATCATCAGTGCCTTGATAAAGCACTTTTTAGCCTGTGAGGGGTTGTTCAGCTCAAGATATGCCCTTCCCAGGTTGAAATGGACGTTCTCGTCATTGGGGTCTATCTTGATGGCCTTTTCATAGAGCTTGATGGATTCCTCGAGCCTGTTCTGCCTCCGATAGATGATCCCGAGGCTGTTGTAGACATTGATCGTATCGGGGTTGAGCTTGAGAATCTCGTTGAAGACGCTCTCCGCGCTTTCGTGCATCTCTCTCTCAAGGAAAATGTCCCCTGCCATCTGCAGGTACTTCTCCGCCATCTCTTTATTGCCCATCTTGATGTATACATCCGCCATGGCCTTGTATGCCTTGGCAAACATCTGGTTGATCTGGGTCGCCTTCCTGAAGGCGGCCAGGGCCTCGTCGTACTCGCCTTTCGCGGTCCGTATGTAGCCGATATTGTAATACACCTCGGCGGATTCGAGGATGTCGAGCACCTTCCCGTATTCCTTGAGCGCGAATTCAAAGCGCTCTTCCCTCAGGTAGCGGTCGCCTTTTTCCATGAAGGCCTTCGCCTGCTTGGTGGTCGGGCTCATCTCGAATTCAAGGATGATCCGTATTTTCGTATCCAGATGCTCTATGTTGATCGGCTCGATGACAATGGCATTCACCCCTGCCTCTCCGGCCCGTACGACATTCGCCTTGGTAACTTCGCCCGTACACAGGACTACCGGGATATCGGAAAAATCGTCATTCGCCCTGATGAGTTTCAGGAGGGCCAGGCCGGTGATCTCGGGCATGTCCCACTGGGCGATGACAAGGTCCGGGTTGATCCGGCTGATCGCTTCCCAGGCCTTTGTCCCTTCCCTGGCCTCTTCGATGTTCTGAAAGCCCAGACTCGTGAGCATCTGGCGAAGGGTTTTCTGGTAGATATAGTTGGGACCTACGGTGAGGATCCTGATATCCAGAGGATTCGTAGCCATCTATTATGAGCCCTTAACTGTTTTATTTATCATGTTCTCTTACAGACCGCTATCGTCAATCAAGGTCTTTTTCTTGACGACTTCGAAGAGTTCGACGCTGTGCTTACTGCCGCGTTCAAGTATGGCAAAAGGCTCCGAAGAGAAGAACGGTCTGCCGTCCTTTATCTGGATCGAACCGTGCCGGTGGTCCTCGGGAACCAGAATGTCGGCTCCCTTCCGGATCGCATTCAGGGCCTCCAGGAGCTGACCCTTGCACGCGCGCTTCAGCATCAGGGCATCAGGGGCGGCGATCCGGGTATGGGTCCCGATGAGCCCGGCCAGAGACGCCCAGATGAGGACGACCCAGGCATATTTGTGTCTGAATTCACCAAAGCTCTGTATACCCCAGAGATAATCATCCATCTGCAGCGCTGCCCTCTCAATCGAAAACTGCGGGAGCGGAGGCCAGGAGAAAATCGGCAGCTCGTTCTTCTGCAAGGGTACAAGCCACCTCCTGAGCCGAAAGGATTCCATGATCCCGAGATCCTTCAGGGGAGGGTAGGGGTTCCGGGTCTTCCACCTGCTCATCAGGCTTTCCATGGCCTCTTTTGCGGGGGGGAAGCAGGAAAGGAGATAAAAGAGGCTCATCCGCATCTTCTCGACTTTTTCCGTGTCTCCGCGCTCCTCATGGCGGTGGAGGATATGCAGGTAGGGAACGATAAACGGACTGCCGGAAGGGATTGAAACGGCAGAAGGATAATCGTTTCCTTCGATGAACTCCGCGATCTGTCCGGCCAGAAAGCATTGAAAAGGATTCCATTCTTCACGGGGGAATGAAAAGGATTCCGTTATCTTTCCGGGGAGATTCCCGATGTAGACGCACGACTCGGAAACGGCTTCCGAACCGGTAACCGGCTCTTTCCCGCCGACAACGATTCCGGTACGGAGGATCTCGTAGACAAGCGATTGGGGAAGGGGCTCTGTATATACCAGGCCGCTGAACGGTATCCCGTGGGCTTTGAACACCTCGCCTATGGCAGATATCTTGGAGGAGAGGTCATCCGCTGATCCGTCCCGTCTCGCTATGCATACGATCGTGATGCTGGAGAAGTATCGGTTGGCAAGGCTGGGGCGGACGAGCACGATAACGCTTTCCACCGATACCCGGTACGGTGTCCTCCCGGACCTGATATCCGGCCTTCTGCCGAGGTATTTCTTCAGGAGCTCCACCTCGGTGGGGGTGCAGGTCGGATGTTCGTATATCCCTATGGAAGGTTTCCCTTCGGCGAACAGGGCCGGAATCAGTGTTATCAGATCTCTCGGGACAGGGTCCAGAAACGGCAGAGAAAAACGCGCACGATTGAGGTTTTTCTGCATGGGTGACCGGGTCAGCATATAGCGCTTCTATCGACATATCGCTTCTCCGGCTTAAAGGGGTGAAAAAGGACGGTTATTCCTAGAGATCGAAGCCTATTGAGACGCCCGCATGGAAAGAATCCTGCTCTATCTCGGCATCGATGCCGGTCAACACCTGACCGGTGTCGTCGTAGCCGTTCGAGGCGGGGTCGTTTCCATACCAGAACTGCTTCTGATGACCGTCCGTATCGATGTCGAGCTTCGAGCAGGAGGACGAAATATGCCATTTCTTATTGAGGCGAAACATCATGGACAGAGAAAGCTGGCGGCCGTCGCCCGTGCATTTCGTCCTCGATATGCGGAATCTCCGTATATGGTTATCCTCATCCAGCGCCCTGACATACGGTATATAGGAGGTATCGACGGTCACCTTCAGGGAATCGCCGGCATGAACCCTCCAGGAAAGACCGGTCTGGATAATGTCATATTCCACCGAATAGGTCGATGTTGGCCCTGAAACGCCGGTCGTCTGATCCTGCCACGACCCGAAACCGGTCTGATTCGTATCGAAGGCTCTGAAGTCCAACTCCCGGTTCTGGTATGAGAGGAGCATGCCCAGGGATGCAAACTGATATTTTAAGGGAAAAAAGCGTATCGTCCCATCGTAGGAGTATATTTTTGAATCTACGATGCTTTCGGAGTAGATATCGACGCCTTCATGTGCGGCTCTTCTCGGAAGGCCGGACAGGGATTCGTTTATCCAGTCGTAATCCCGCATGGGCTTCCCGATGCTGATCCAGGGGCTCGCATGCATGCCGAGCACCACTTCTACGACATCAAAGAAGTCTATCGTATACGCCGTACCGACAAGCTGCAGGTTCATGGGCCATTCCAGACGGCTCGCCCCTTCCCGGAAAAAGGTGTTGTTCGAGGTTTCTCCCCATATGGAGGACAATCCGAGACGGGCGCTGTGCGTGATGCCGGCGGCCGACAGGCCCGTGGCGTGGACGAAGATGAAGATCGCTATGATAACGGCTGTTCGTATGCCCTTCAAAAGAACCCTTCCATCGTATGCGCTCAATTCTCTCTGATGTTTATCCCGGTATCCTGTTTTCCCTATGGTCAGGGCTCATAATACCTGCTGCATCGAATGCCGACCACTACAAAGAGCGACAATGAGGAAAGATATCATGGCGGGATCGATTAATGCAAGTTAAAACGGGCAGGTATAATCATAGAATGCCTGACCTGTTTTTAAGCCGGTTGGGGCTGCCCCCGTGTCCTTGATGGAGTGATCTGAGTCGAGAGATAAGCCCTTATAATCCGGTATAAATATTTTACTACCGATTTCCGACAAGCACTGGTGTACGGCTCACGGTCCATGGTGAGGCCTGCAATTTGTGAATGTAAACGATCGAAAAGCGTATGCGAAAGACAAAGGAAGAAACTCAGGGCGATTCTCTATCGAGTCCGAGCCCTGCATCCATTATCCGCCAGATTGCAGACGGCATTGAAGACCCGTGTTTCGCAATCGATGGGAAAAAAGAGGTCATTGCATGGAACGGAGCAATGGAGATCCTCACCGGAGCCCCTGCCGCAGAGATTCTGGGGAAATCCGATCTGGAGTATGCGATGCCCTTTTACGGGTCGAAAAGGCCCATGCTCATCGACATGGCGGTCTCACAGGACAGCACTGCAGAGGAGGGCATCCATGGTGTCAGCCGTGAAGACGACCTCCTGAAGGCTTCGGAGTCTTTTCCCGGGATAAGCGGAGAGAATCGCGTTTTCAATACCAGAGCGCGGGCAATCCGCGATGCCAAGGCATGCATTATCGGGGCTGTCCAGATCTTCCAGGATGCCGCGAAGCATCGTTTCGTACAGCAGGATGAGTCGAAAAGCGATGAAAAGTACCGGACTTTCTTCGAAAATGCGACCGACTTTTTTTATATCCATGACTTCCAGGGCAACATGATCGAGACAAATCTGGTGTCGAAAATGTACACGAGTTATACGGTTGAAGATCTGGCCCGGATGAATATCAAAGATATCATGCCCGACAGCTACAAGGCCGTCTTTGACGGGTACATCGCCAGGACGCTCGAAGAGGGGAAAGGCGAGGGGATCATCAGCATCCTGAATAAAGACGGCCATGAGCGGGTGATCGAGTACCGGAACATCGTGGTCAGAGACTCCCATGGCAATCCGCTCCATGTGCAGGGTTCGGGCAGGGATATTACCGAGAGCATCAAGGCCCAGCGGGCATTAAAGCTTAGTGAGGAAAGGTATCGCAACATCCTCGACAGCATCGAGGAAGGCTACTTCGAGGTGGACCTCACCGGAAACTTCACCTTCTTCAACCAGGCGTTGAGCAGGAATCTGAAGTACACGGATGAAGAAGTCAAAGGCATGAACTACCGGCAGTATATGGATGAGAGCAACGCCAGGAAGGTCTTTGACGTTTTCCATAAGGTATTCATAACCGGCGAGACCACAAAGGCCTTTGACTGGGAGCTGATGGACAAGTTCGGGAATAAGCTTTATGTCGAGGCTTCGGTTTCCACGCTCAAGGACTCCAAAGGAAAGATCGTCGGCTTCCGCGGCATGGTCCGCGACATCACGGAGCGAAAAGAAGCGGAAAAGGAACGTGACCGTTATGAGCTGCGGTTGGCTCAGGCGCAGAAACTCGAAGCGATCGGGACCCTGGCGGGAGGGATCGCGCACGACTTCAACAACATGCTCTCCGCTATCATGGGCTATACCGAGCTGGCAAGGAAGGATCTCCCGGGGGGCACACGGCCCGATGAATGCCTCGCCCAGGTTCTCAAAGCGGGAATGAGGGCAAAGGACCTCATCGCACAGATCCTTACCTTCAGCAGAAAATTCGAGGCGGAGAGGGAGCCGGTGAATACCGGCCTTATCCTCAACGAAGCGATCAATCTGCTGCGGGCGACCATCCCCACCTCCATCCGGATCGCCTGCACTTCCGGACATAGCCCGCTGTTTGTCTTCGCCGACCCGACGGAGCTGCATCAGATAATCATGAACCTGTGCACGAATGCATACCAGGCCATGGAGGACAAAGGAGGGAAACTCCGTATCCTTCTCGAGTCCGTTGTGGTTGACGATGCCGAGATCGGCGCCATAGATCAGCACCTTTCGCCGGGGCCCTATGTCAAGCTCTCCGTATCGGATACGGGCTGCGGCATGGATGAAGACACCATGAAGAATATCTTCGATCCGTTCTTCACCACAAAGAAGCGGGGGAAGGGAACAGGCCTCGGCCTCGCGACCGTGCACCGGATCGTGACCGAGCTCAAAGGCTCGATCTCGGTACAGAGTGCCCCTGAAAAAGGCGCGACATTCATCCTCCACCTCCCCAGATTTACCGGATAATGCCTCCGGCGTGATACAGGTGTTTATGGTTTCGGATCAGGTAACTCTTATGCGAGAATGTGGCACATGCTTTGCAGACATTAGCAGGAGAAGCCGGGCCGGTTTTTGCGGTCATCAGAAGCGTGCGAAGGAGAATATGGATAAAAAGCAGCGTATGACAGATGGGCACGGGTACCTTTTCTTTGTCTGCATCATCTTGACATCGATTCTCATAAGCGGGTGCAGTCAGTTTCAGGTCAGGTCAACATTGAAAGAAGCGAACGATCTATTCAGCCAGGGGAACTACGGGGCGTCTCTTAACGCATATGAGCAGGTCATAAAAGAGTATCCCCCGGCGGGAGACAGAGCGTTTTTCGAGATGGGCATCATCTATGCCCATCCCGGAAACGAGCAGAAAGATTACCGGAAAGCTCTTGAATGCTTTCAGAAGCTCATAAAGGATTATCCGGAGAGCACGTACCGGCATGACAGCGAGAAGATGATCCTTCATATCAACAACGTAATGATGAAAGATGAGAGGATTGCCGCACAGCAGGCGCTGATCGAGACTCTCCGGCAAGAGGTGAAACGCAAGGGGAAAGAGGTTGTCGCTCAGCAGAAAAAGATTGAAGCGCTCGAACAAAAAGTGCTTTTAATGGAGCAGGGGATGGCGGACAAGGTCCTGATAGAAAAGAAGGAACGACGATTGACGTTGCTCTCAAACGAACAGGTCCTCAAAACCTACAAGATAGCTCTGGGGGGAAATCCGAATGGTCCCAAAGAAAGGGCAGGTGACAAAAAAACCCCGGAAGGAACCTATACAATCGATTCCAGGAACAAGGACAGCCGTTATCACATGTCTCTTCACATTTCCTATCCAAACGAGAAAGACAAAAAGCGGGCAAAAGAACTCGGGGTTTCTCCGGGCGGAGATATCATGATCCACGGCATCAAGAACGGGTTTTCGAAGGTCGGCGGTCTGCACGCCGGGTTTGACTGGACGGAAGGGTGCATTGCCGTTACAAACGAAGAAATAGAGGAAATTGAAACGCTGGTGCCCAATGGCACGATTGTAGAGATAAGGCCGTAGAGGGCCCTGTACAGTATCGTTCGCCGGTGCATTGCTGAATAATGATTTATTAATCTTATATTCGTGAGATAAAACACTACATGAGAAACTTGTCCCGAACAGCTGAACTCTCGATGGTATCCGGAAGGATTCATCTCATCGCCTTGTGCATAGCCGTCTCGTTTCTCCAGGGATGCGCTGTAATGAGAAGCGTTCAGGAGATGACTTCGCCTTATGAAATCCATCCGGAAACCCATCTGGAACGGAACAAATTCCCGGTTGTGGGAGGGAGTGACGTTATCGGCCGGACGGCAGTCATCAGGCTTGAGAAGGGGGATACCCTGCCGGACATAGCACGGCACTTCAGCCTGGGAATCAATGAGGTCAGTGCGGCCAATCCGGGGGTGGATATGTGGGTGCCCGAGGCCGGAGAGCGTATCGTGCTGCCTCTGCGGTTCATCCTGCCGGATGCACCCAGAAAAGGTATCGTGATCAACCTGGCCGCCATGAGGCTCTTCCGATATACAGGAGACGGCGAGTCACTCGTTGTGACGACCTACCCGGTAGGTGTCGGTACCGCGGAGCGGCCCACGCCCACAGGTCAAATGCATGTGGTGCGCAAGGTGCCCCGGCCGACCTGGTATGTGCCTGCCTCAATTGCCGAGGATTATCGAAAAAAAGGAGATCCCCTGCCCCCTGCAGTTTCGCCGGGGCCGTTGAATCCCCTGGGAGAATATGCGCTTTATTTAAGCAAGTCGACGTATCTGATCCATGGTACGAATAAGCCCGCCAGCGTTGGTCTTAATGCAACCAACGGTTGCCTGAGACTTTATCCGGAAGACGTGAAGAAGCTCTATGAGAGTACACCGGTCAATACGCCCGTTTGCATCGTCAACCAGCCATATCTGGTGGGTCAGCGGAATGAGATAGTGTACCTCGAGGTTCATGCCTCCCCGGAAGAACCGGACGCCGTCGAGCTGGAGAAGATGCATGCAAAATTGAGAAACATTGAAAAGAGCTTTGGCCGTACGCTTGACTGGAAAAAAGTCGAGAAAGCCCTGGCAGAGGCCAGAGGCATTCCTGTTCCCATATTCGAGATCGAATCCAACAGGTGGGTTGCGCAAACCATAGAAGTAGAGCACCCGGGCAAATTATACGGCAGGCCGGAAATACCGGAGCTGAAAACCAAGGCGTGGTACGTCTGGGCTGCCGACCTGAAAGACAAGATCGAGGCTTTGAGAATCGCCGCCATTATCAATCATCAGGGTCCGCAAATCCCGGCAAGGGTGTTGTCGAGGAGCGACGGCTACCGTGTTGTCGCCGGCCCCTTCAAAGATGCCGGCGAAGCCGGAGATGCAGTCAGGCGCTTGAAGTTTGATCTGGAAATAGACGGTATACTGATTGAGCCTGTCATTGAACCTGTCAAGGAGAGATAGTCTATCCCGTTGTGTCTGCAATACATTTGCCGTACTATAACTCTCAAAGGCGGTAGATGTTCTCGCGGCGAATCGATGGTGCCGGCATTCCGGGCTCGTTCGATTTTTTGTAATCGTTCATGACGCATAAGCCAGGGCATCGCGAATTTTGTTACAAAAAAAGATACCGGAGTGTACGAATATGTACATCACCGAAGAGGTCGCGAGGGTAAATATGATCCAACCTCTTGATTTTTATGGATCGGCAATGCTGGCCTGTATATTGCTTTAATGATATCAAGCAATTAATATATGCAGGATCATGGTTATGAAAAACGTATGCCGTCAAGGGCCTCGGCCGTTCGAAGACATTTTTCATGACCAGGGTCCGGCTGACAAACAGGCTTAATTTGTGTTAAAAATACATCGAAGCAGAAAAGAAAGGGGGAAATAATGAAGGGGATTTTATTAGGGATTTCTCTGGCGCTTGTTCTCGCTCTGGGAGGCTGTGCAACAACCGGTGACCTTGAGGATGTTCAGGCGCGGGAAAGGATGATCGATGCGAAAGCCGATCAGGCCATTCAGGATGCTCAAACCGCCAAGACGGCAGCTAATGAGGCCCAGGCGAGGGCAGATGCCGCCGCCGCCCGTGCCGAGGAAGCTTTAAAGAAGTTAGAGGAAAGGGAGCAGCTGGCATCCGAAAGGGAAAAGCAGGCTGAAGAACTTTTCGAAAAATCCATGAGGAAATAAGTCGATTTACCAAGAGCGTTTACCTTTACGTTCAAGGCTCTGAAAAAAGAAGTGGCCGGGATTTGAGACCCTGCCACTTCTTTATCCTTTCGCCGTTCAAATCTGATCGGAGCGTCCAAACGAAAAGCGGTATCCGAACCGATAGAGAAACGTGAGAGAATCTGCGTTTCCGCCCTCGATTTGTCAACTAATTGTCAACCTAATATATAATATAATTGTCAACATTAGGCCGGGGATTGGTTCCCCGTACCGGAAACAAGGCGCGACGCTCAATTATTCTCCAGCACTTCTCTGGCGGGACTTTCGGAAAACCTGGGAAAGAATGGAGGCGGCATCCGGATTTGAACCGGAGAATAACGGTTTTGCAGACCGTCGCCTTACCACTTGGCTATGCCGCCTTACGAATGACGTGTACTCTATACAGAGATGCGGCTCATAAAGTCAAGATCAAGATAGAGAATAGCTCCGGGCCGAAGCGACTCAAGAGTTAGGCGAAGCCTTCTCAGCCTGGGAAAGAACAAAGGCGGTGAAGTCTTCTCCGGCTCGTATGAGTCTCCTCATCTCCGAGCGTCTGGTCCATCTGCAGTGCAGCCAGAACCATTGGTCGGGATACTGCCTGATTACGGACTCGATCCAGGACTGCATGAATCGGCTCAAACCCCTTATGGCATCATGGCCGTTTCCGAAGGATGAGGCTTCCCTGGGCTCGAAGAAGCGTATCAGGTACCGGCCGTTCTGCTTAACGGCATGAACCGGCAGGATAACGGCATCTCCTTTGACGGCGATAAAGGCAGGAGCGGGGTTGGTGGGGGCAGGGAGGCTGAAGAAGTCGCAGAAGAGGGATTCGGAGCGCTTGCCCCGCTGATCTACGATCATGCCTATGGTATTGCCGCGTTTGAGCTCCCTGATGAGCATGAGGGCCTTGCCTTTGGGGGGGAGGATCGTAGCTCCGGATCTCGAACGGATCTCGTCCACGAGTGACTCCAGCCGGGGATCCTTGCGGATGTTCGCCATGACGCAGAACCGGATGCCAAGAAGGCGCGGGAGGTGAGAGAGGATTTCCCAGTTGCCGATGTGTCCGGTGATCATCATGAGCCCTTTGCCCCGTGCAAGGGCCTTATCGAGGTGCTCCTGCCCTTCGATGACTATCCGTTCACGGAGTTGGGGATCTTTCATGTAGGCATACCTGACAGTATCCACCAGGATATCGCCGTGATTCATGAACACCCTGCGGTCAATGCCGGGCCGGTATGAATCCCCGAATGCAGCGCGCATCTGGATCTGAACTGTTTTGCGGTGAAACGGATCAAGGAGCCACCCTGCCAGGCCGATGAGCCTGCCGAGGCCGATCGCCGCCCGGTACGGCATGATACGGATACCCCGGATCACTGCCTTGGATGCACGATACTGTATCTCCTGATAAAGCGGTGATTCCAACAAGCTCATAACGGGTACTGCTTATACCATAGAATCCTTGCCCAGATAAGAGTCTGCCTGTGTTTTGACGTATTTTGCGAAATCCTTGCCGGACTTGAGGACATGTTTCATCTCCGACCTTCTGAGCCATCTGCTGTGCAGCCAGAACCACTGGCCGGGGGTTTCCCGTATGACCGAGCACAGCCAGGCCTGCATGAGATCGCTCGACTTTCTTACCGCCTCGGATTTCCAGCAGTCGTGCAGCTTGTCTATTGCGTGGAAGTCGTCGCCGAACTCCCGGGTGTCGATAGGCTTCTCGAAAGTGAATCGGTACACGTCCCCTTCCTTGACCGCAGACACCGGCAGGATGAGGGCGTCTCCTTTCAGTGCTATGAATGCAGGGGCCGGATTCGTGGGGGCGGGCAGGCCGAAGAAGTCGCAGAAGACCTTGCTTTCTCTCTTGCCCCGCTGATCGATGACGATCCCTATGATGCGCCCCTCTTTCAGCTCTCCGGTGAGCATCGCAACCATGCCTCCCTTTGGGGGGAGAAGGGTGATGCCGCACCGCGACCGGATGTCTTCGATAAC
Organism: Syntrophaceae bacterium UBA6087; assembly: GCA_002448235.1. Lineage (GTDB taxonomy): Bacteria > Desulfobacterota > Desulfomonilia > UBA1062 > UBA1062 > Phosphitivorax. The sequence continues at coordinate 142,437 of DIXF01000005.1, read as the reverse complement.
CGCCTGGACGGCCTCGTTCTTGATGATATCCCCCATGATGCAGAATTCGATGCCGGTCAGTCTGGGGAGGTGCCCGAGGATCTCCCAGTTCATATGGCCGGTGATCATCATGACCCCGCGGCCTGATGCAGTGGCTGCTTCGAGATGCTCCCTGCCGTCGATGATGACCCGTTTTTTCAGTTCGTCATCGTCCATATAGGAGAACCTGATCATATCGATGACGATATCGCCCTGATGCATGAAGACCTTTCGCGTGAGCGTTTTTTCATCGACGGTGCCCAGAGCGGATTCCATCTGGATGTAGGCTATCTTTCTGTGCAGCGGGATGCAGAGCCATGCCAGCATTCCGAAGAAACGGCCCGTTCCTATGGCTGCGTGGTAGGGCATGACCCGTATGAAATATATGAACCACTTCAGGAAAGAAGCCTGAATAGAATGGATTGCACCTGCGAAGAGTCTCATTCGGTTATCTCCTTCAGGACCCACTCTGCTGCCTGGAGGAGATCCTCTGCAATAAAATCGGCGTGTTCCATATCGTGATGATTCCCTGTCTGCACAAGGACCCCTTTCCCGCCGACTTTGTGGATCACTTCGATGTCATCGGGCTTATCGCCTATCATGAAGCTTGCCGGGAGGTCCAGCCCGAAATCTTTCGCCGCCTGGAGAAGCATTCCCGGGTTCGGCTTCCTGCAGGAGCAGGAAACGGCCAGACCCTTGACCGTGCCCTCGGGATGGTGGGGGCAGTAATAGATCGCGTCGATCTTCGCCCCCTGATCGCCGAGCAGGGAAAGCAGCCTTTTATGGATGGCATGGAGCCTCTCCTCGGTGAAGATGCCCCGGGCAATACCCGATTGATTGGTGATCATGATCACCGGCAGGCCGTGATCGTTCAGGAGGCGGATAGACTCCGCTGCTCGGGGGAGGATCTCTATCCCGTCCGGATCGCTGAGATAGGACTTATCCTTAATGATGGTGTCATCCCTGTCGAGGAATACCGCTCTTTTCAACAATCTTTTCGATCTCCCTGGCGATCGTCTCGATCCCCTCTATGTGCATTTCAACGCGAAGCGCAAACCATCTGCTGTCAAGCTGAGACGGGTTGAGCCTGACCATATCCTTCTCCGTGGTGACGATCAGGTCCGAATCGTAAGCCCTGGCCGTTATCGTTTTCATGTCCCGGCCGGTGAATGCGTGATGATCGGGGAAGCTTATATGGTGCACCGATGCCCCCAATCTTTCCAGGGTCGAGACGAAGTGCTGCGGGTGTGCGATCCCGCTTACCGCGAGCACCTTTTTCCCTGTCAGTATGGAAAGACCAGTCACCTTCCCGGATGCGTCCGCAAGACAAGCGGGGACGAGCTCGGCACGGATGCCCGCACCTTCCGATCCTTTGGTATACACCACGATATCCGCCCTCTTAAGCGACTGAAACGGCTCCCTGAGCCTCCCGAGGGGGAGGAGGGGCTCTGCGGTAATGTCTCCGGAAACGAGCACGATATCGAGGTCGCGCTTGATTCTCCTGTGCTGGAATCCGTCATCCAGGAGCACGATGCCTGCGCCGAGTGCGCGGTGTGCAAACAGCGCTCCCCTGACCCGATCGGGAGACTTGACCACGGGAACGCCTGCAACACGCGCCATGAGGAGGGCCTCATCGCCGACATCCCGGAAGTCATGGTCGGGCCTGACCTGCACCACCCCTTTGAGCCTGCCCTTGTAGCCCCTGGTCACGATAACGGGCCGAAGTCCCCGTGAAGAGAGTTCGCGGGAGAGAGCAATCGTGAATGGGGTTTTCCCTGTCCCCCCCACCTCGATGTTCCCGATGCTCACCACCGGTACGCCGGTCTCGTGTGCAGGTTTGAGGCCGGTGTCGTAGAAAAGGTTCCTGACACCGATAACGAGCCCGTAAAGACCGGAAAGGACTTTACGAATGATTGAACTGGAGGTTGTAGAGGCGTGCATAATAGCCGTTTTTCTCCAAGAGCTCCGCATGGGTGCCCTGTTCCACGATAGCCCCTTTGTTCAGTACGACGATTCGGTCGGCGCCGATGATCGTGGAGAGCCTGTGGGCGATGATGAGGGTTGTACGGCCCCGCATGAGCTTGTCAAAGGCGGCCTGCACCTCACGCTCCGATTCGGTGTCCAGCGCCGAGGTTGCCTCGTCGAGGATGAGGATCGGGGCGTTCTTGATGATGGCGCGGGCGATGCAGATCCTCTGCCTCTGGCCGCCCGAAAGGCGGACCCCGCTCTCGCCGATGACGGTTTCATACTGCTCCGGCATCTGCATGATGAAATCGTGGGCATTGGCCGAGGCGGCAGCCTGCATGACTTCTTCCAGGGAGGCCCCCGGCGAGCCGTACGCGATGTTTGCCTTGATGGTGTCGTTGAAGAGCACCATCTCCTGGGTCACCATGGCGATGTTCTTCCGCAGCGACGCGAAAGTGACGTCCCTGATATCCTTCCCGCCGACGATGATCTCGCCTTTTGTCACCTCGAAGAGCCGGGGGAGCAGATTGGCGATCGTGGTCTTGCCCGACCCCGACTCCCCCACCAGGGCTATGCTCATGCCCCTTTCCGCCTTTATATCGATGCCCTTCAGTGCATATTCTCCGCCGGTATACGAGAACCAGACATCCCGGTACTCGAACTCGCCGTTGATCGTATCGAGTACGGCCGCGTCGGGTTTTTCCTCGATCTCGGGCCTGGTGTCGAGCACCTGGAAGATCCTCTTGGCCGCGGCAATCCCTTCCTGGATGTCGATATTGAAGTTGTTGAGCTTGCGGATCGGTGCATAGAGCAGCCCCACTGCCAGGATGAAAGAGCCGAAGTCGCCGGGCGTCATGACGCCGTTGATGACTTTTCTGCCTCCGTACCAGAGGATGAAGGCGGCGCCGAACCCGCCGATGAGCTCCATCATGGGCCCGGACACGGCCCGCACCGCAACGCGCTTCATCCAGTTGCGGTAGTACCTGCGGTTCTCCGTGGAGAAGCGCCTTTCTTCGTGCTCCTCCATGTTGTACGCCTTGACGATCCTGATCCCGCTGATGGCCTCGTCGAGGATGCTCGTGACATTGCCCATGACCGTCATGCTCTTTGTGGAATAACGTTTCAGCCGCCTGCCGAACTGGGTGATGGGATACACGACCAGAGGGAACACGATCATGGCTATCAGCGCGAGCTCGACATTCTGGTAAAACGCGTAGCTTATGAGTCCGATCAGGGTAAGGATCTCGCGGATGGAATTGGTCACGGCATTGGTGACCGATGCCTGCACCATGTTCACGTCGTTGGTGATGCGGGAAATGAGGATCCCGGTGGGCGTACGGATGAAATACGGCAGGGAGAGGTGCTGGATGTGGGCATAGAGCTCGTCCCTGAGCTTCATGACCACCCGCTGCCCCACATCCGACATGATGAAGTAGCTGAAGTAGTCTCCCAGGGCTTTGACAAAGTAGATCCCCATCACCACAAGGGGGATGAGCTTGAGCATGAAGACGTCTTTCTGTATGAATATGTCGTTGATGACGAATTTGAACATGTAGGCTACCGCACTGTTCGTGCCGGCAATGACGAGGGTGAGCGCCATGGACACGCTGAGCATGATCCAGTACGGCTTGAGATAGCTCAGGAGCCTCCGGTAGATCTGGAGGTCGGAGATCTTCAGTCGATCAGGCTTTGTATCCACGCAGCCACTCCCCGGGAAGGACGGGATGTCCCAAGCCTTGCCCTCATCTCTTCGAATGCGGATGTCATTTCGCGGTACCGGTGCTCGTCATCGATGAGCGTGAGAATCTCCGCCGCAAGGGCCTCACCGGTGAAGGCATCCTGGATGAGCTCGGGGACCGCGGGCCTTCCCAGGATGATGTTGGGCATGCCGATGGAATCGACCTTCACAAAGGCCTTGGCGAGCCGGTAGTTCAGGTTCGATGTCCGGTAGCAGATAACCTCAGGGATCCCCAGGACCGCCATTTCAAAGCTCGAAGTCCCTGATTTCACCATGGCGAGGTCGGCGGCGGGAGGCTCTGCCGAGAGGCGGATATCTCCGCCCGTCATGGACCGGATGTCTTCCTGGTCGATGCCGGGTGCAACCTGCAGGTGCCACTGAACTTCCGGATGCCGCTTCTGTACGGCGGCTTTGGCCTCGCACATGACCGGGAGGATCGTCCGGACCTCGTGTTTTCTGCTGCCCGGCATAAGGACGATATTCCGGGGCGGCCAGGCGGCCTGCCCGCCCTTTTCGGACGGGTGCTCCATGAAGGGATGTCCCACATACCGTGCATTGACCCCGTAGGAGGAGAAGAATTCCTCTTCAAAGGGAAAGATTACCGCCAGGCCGTCCGTGATCTTTGCGAGGCTCCGGGCGCGGTATCTTCTCCATGCCCATGCCTGGGGGGCGATGTAGTAGAGGACTTTTGCACCGGTGCGTTTTGCCGCTTTGGCGAGCCGCATGTTGAAATCGGGCAGGTCTACGGGCATGACCAATCCGGGCTTTCTTTCCTTGATAGCGCGGAGCAGGCCGTTATACACGGAAAAGATACGATTGATGCGGGGCAAGACGTCGGAGAAACCCATGACCGAGAACTCTTCGATGCCGTAGAGGCATTCCATGCCGGCTGAGCGCATCTCAGGGCCTCCGATGCCGAAGACCTCCACGCCGGGAACTGTCTCCTTCAGGGCCCGGATAACGGCTGCCGCGTGCCTGTCGGCACTGGCCTCGCCTGCCACCATGCATACCGTTTTATTCATCATCGCTGGGGTATGATCATGGAATCCTTGATGGTGTATGCTACCTCGACTGCTCTCAATCCTGCCTCACCGTCGACCTTTACGGGCGAGATCCCTTTCACGGCATCGATGAAAGACCGGATTTCCGCTGCCAGCGCATCGGATTCGGACATGGCAAGGTGGGTGTGCTTGATCTGCCTGTTTTCGTCCAGATTGAAGATATCCACGGCGGCCTTGGCAAAATCGATGGAGATATAGGAGTTGCTCTGGAACATCCGTATCTTTCTCATGGTGTCCGCGCTCACGCGGCTTGCGGTGATGTTCGCAATGCATCCCGATTCAAAGCGGATCCTCGCATTGGCGATATCCACCGAGTTCGTGAGCACGGGCACTCCTATGGACTCGATCGAGCTGATCTTCGAGGGAACCAGCGAAAGGATGATATCGATATCGTGGATCATGATATCGAGGACCGCATCCACATCCGTGCCCCGCTCCTTGAACGGGCTGATGCGGTGGGCCTCGATGAACATGGGCTGTTTGATGTCGTCCGAGAGCCTGAGCAGCGCCGGGTTGAACCGTTCGAGGTGGCCGATCTGAAGCTTTGCCCCCCCGGCCGACGCGGCTTTGATGATCGACCGGGCTTCGTCAAGGCTCGCCGAGATGGGCTTTTCCAGGAGAACGGCAATACCCCGCTCCAGGAAAGGAATCGCGACCGCGGCATGCGCCGTGGTGGGGACTGCTATGCTCACCGCGTCCAGTTTATCCATGAGGCCTTCGTATTCCGTATATGCAGGGACGCCGACTTCGGCGGCCACTGATTCCGCCCGCTGAAGGTCGACATCCACGACCCCGAGGAAATCCACATCCTCCATGGCCGCATACTTAAAGGCATGAAATCTGCCAAGATACCCCACGCCGATGACGGCTGCCCGTATTTTGTTCACCGCGCTATCCCCCTCCGGGACGACTTCAGGAAATCCACCAGACGCATGACTTCCGGTGTATCGGAGAAATCGTCTTCAAGTGTCTTTATCGCATCCTTGAGCAAAAGCCCCTGCTTGAGGAGGATACGGTAGGCCTTTTCGATATTTTTGATCCCTTCCGGGCTGAAACCCCCGCGCTTCAAACCGATGGTGTTGACGCCGAAGAGGGCGGCCCGGTCGCCGGAGGCCTTGGCATAGGGGACGATGTCGAGGCTCACCATGGAGCCTCCGCCGACAATGGCATAGGCCCCGACCCGGGTAAACTGGTGGACGGCGGACAACCCTCCGATGATGGCCCGGTCGTGGATCTCCACGTGGCCCGCCAGAGTGGCCAGGTTGCCCATGACCACGTGGTCCCCGATGACGCAGTCGTGCGCCACATGGCAGTATGCCATGATGAGGTTGTGGCTCCCGATGGTGGTTACCTGCTTGTCCTTGACCGTTCCGCGGTTGATGGTGACGAATTCGCGGATGGTGTTGCCGTCTCCGATGACAAGCCTCGTGTCCTCTCCCTTGTACGAGTGGTCCTGGGGAGGGGTGCCTATGCTTGCGTAGCCGGTGATGGTGCACCCGGCGCCGATCGTTGTCGGTCCCTGGATCAGGCAGTAGGGGCCGATACGCGTGCCTTCCCCGATCTCGACTTTATCTTCAACGACGGCATAGGGGCCTATCTCCACTCCTTCCGCGATCCGTGCCCCGGGGGAGATACGGGCGGACGGATCAATCTTCTGAGAGGGCATCGAGCCTCCTTTCCAGGTCCCGAACGCGTTTTATGAGCTCGGGGAGGTCCTTGTAGACGTTCTGGACCCTGAGCCACTTCTTATGATCCATGGCCGGGTACCCCGATACGATTTTTCCCGCGGGCAGGTCTGATACGACGCCGGCCCTGGCCGCCGCAACACAGCCGTCGCCGACGGTGATGTGGCCCCCGACGCCGGACTGGGCAGCCAGCGTAACGGATTTTCCGATGCGGGAGCTCCCGGCGATGCCCGACTGGGCAACGATAATCGAGTGGTCGCCTACGACCACGTTGTGTCCGATCTGGACCAGGTTGTCCATTTTCACGTCGGCCCCGATCCTCGTGCTCGTCAGCGCCGCACGGTCGATGGTGCAGTTGCTGCCGATCTCCACGTGATCTCCGATTATGACGATTCCTTTCTGGGGTATCTTGACATGCCGCGTGCCGTCCCAGACGAACCCGAACCCGTCGGAGCCGATGACGGCGCCCGAATGGATGATGCAGTTTTTTCCTATCCTGCACCGTTCATAGACGACTACGTTGGGGTACAGTACGGTCGATTCATCTATCTCGGCCTCGTCTCCGATCACGCAGCCCGGATAGACGACGCAGCCTTGTCCGACGAAAGCCTTTTCGCCTATGCAGACGAACGGGTAGATCGTCGCCGAGGGGTCCACCGACGCCGACGGATGAACGGAAGCCGTCGGGGAAATACCCGGCTCGTGAGTCTTTTCAGGGATGAGGATCTCCACCGTCCGGGCGAACGCGAGATAGGGGGTAGGTGTGAGGATCTGGGGTATGGGGAGGTCGAGCGCCTCTCCCACAATGATCGCGCCGGCAGCGGTGAATTGAACCATGTCCCTGTACTTCGGGTTCGACAGGAAGGTGATGTCCGCAGCGGCCGCCTCCTCGATGGTGGAAACCCCGGATATCTCTCTATCCTCTCCGTGAAGGGTTCCATGAATGCGCCGGGCGATCTCTGAAAGGAGCATGGGGAATTATTTCTTTCCTCCCTTTGCCTTCTGCTTTGCATCGTAGAGCTTGAGGATGGCGTCGGTAATGTCCAGCTTCTTCGAAGTGTAGATGATGCCCGGATCGCGTCTGTCCAGGATGATGTCGATGCCGTTCTTATCTCCGTATTCGTCGATGATGGTATTCACCTCGTCGCTGATGGGCTTTACCAGTGAAAGCTCTCTTCTCCGGAGATCCTCCTGCGCATCCTTGACGAAACGGTTGTAGCTCCTGAGCTCGGACTCGTACTTGGACTGGAGCTCCTGCTTTGCCGTTTCTTTCATGGTGGGGCCCTTCACCTGGATTTCCTCGCCGATCTTCTTCAAGGTGTTCTGCATCTTGTCGATGTCTTTCTGCTTTTCGTTCTTGAGCTTTTCCAGCTGGCCGTATGCCTCCTTACCGGCTATCGAGTCGGTCAGGATCCTCTGGGAATCCATGTATACGATCTTGGAATCTGCTGCATACCCCTGTGCGGACAAACCGACGGATATGATAAAAGCTGCTGCGATACATATGAAACGTTTCATTTCCTTCATCCTCCTGGATTCGTTTTAGAAGAACGTCCCGATGGTGAAATCCCACCGGCTTGAGGGCTCGTCGTCCTCAGGACTGATTACCTTCCCGTACTCGATGCGCAATGGTCCCATGGGGGTAACCCACCTGATACCGGTACCGTAGGAGCGTTTCAGGTTGGTAAAGTCGATCCGCTTGTCGAAGGCATTTCCCTGGTCATAGAAGACGACTCCCGACAGTCCGGGAATATCGGCAATGGGGAAGGTGATCTCGGTATTGAACACGAACATGCGCTGCCCCCCTATGACGTTTCCGAAAGAATCCTTCGGCCCGACCTCTCCATATCTGAACCCCCGCACACTATTCAAACCGCCCAGAGTGAAAAGCTCGTCTTCCGGAAGATCATCACCCTGAGCAGGATTTATGCTACCCCATCTGAACTTCAACATCAAGGCAACTTTATCTTTGTACAACGGGAAGAACTGTGCATATTTCGCGTTCACCCGGGTAAAATGATAATCGCCGCCCAGTCCTGCATACTCCAGGGATATTGAGCTGTCGGATCCGCTCGTCGGCCGGAAATAGTCATTGGTTGTGTCCCGGTACAGGGTGTTGATTATCGAGCTGATCGCATACCCGTTGATCTCTTCTTCGGAGAGATTATCCCGGTATAAGGGATCTATCTCGGTGAGGCCCACTATATCGACATAGGAATATACGATGGAGTGACGTACTTTCTCATAGAATGGATAGCTGAGCCGTATGTTGCCCCCCCGTGATTCCTTGGAATAGTAGTTGTACTCCCTGTCCATGTTGAAAACGCCGAATCCGAGCGATACGTTGTGGTCGAACAGCCAGGGCTCCTCGAAATCAAGGGAGTAGCTTTTTCTCCGTCCGCCGTATTCGACATTGAACTTTGTCTTCAGTCCGTATCCGAAGAGGTTGCTCTCGCTCAGCTGCAAGGTTCCCATGAGCTTGTCCACGCTCGAGTAGGCAAACCCGAAGGAAAAGGCTCCCGTAGTCGTTTCCTCCACATCGACCAGCAGGGACATGGTATCCTTGCTCTTCGGGATGGTGTCCAGATTGACATTGGTGAAGTATCCCAGGCGGCTCAGATTGTCCTTACTTTCCCTGATGGCTGTGGAAGAGAAGAGATCCCCTTCGTCTATCTCAAGCTGCCGACGGATCACCTTGTCTCTGGTCTTGGTGTTTCCCCGGATATGGATGGTATCGACATGGACCGGCTCTCCCTTGCTGATCTGGAAGGTTATGCTGAACGTGTTGCCTTCTCCTTCGTCCATGTCAGGCTTCACCTGTGCAAACGCAAACCCTTGATCCATATAAATGCTTCTTAGGGCTTCAACGGACTGATGGATCATGCTTTTGCGAAGGACATCGCCCGGATGGAGCGCCAGAACGTCCATGAGCTCTTCCTTCGGTTTGATCAGGTCTCCCTCCACATCGAGAGTTCCGACGTGGAACAAGGGCCCTTCCTCGATGGGAATGGTGATATAGATGCCCTTGTCATCCTTGATGTCGATGATGGGTCTTCCTGCGCGGGCCTTGACATAACCCTCTTCTCCGTAGAGCTGCTCGATCCGGAGGAGATCCGTGTCCAGGGCCTCTTCCTGAAGGGAGCCGCTATGGCCGAACATCCCCCACCACCAGCGGTTCTTTGTTTCAATGATGCCACCAAAACCCAGCCTGCCGTTGATCTGGCTGTCGGAGATATGCTCGTTTCCGTCGAAGCTGACTTTCTTGATATACAGTTTTTTATTCTCGTTGACGGTGAAGGTCAGCGCGATGCCTCCCTCGGTCGGTTTTGTGGAGGAATCCACGTCCACGTTATAGTATCCCTGGTCCCGATACTGGGACTTGATGCGGTCGATGCTCGTCTTGAGGGTTTTCGTGTTGAGGATATCGAATTTCTTCAGATTGATCGACTTGAGAAGGTCCTCGCTTTTTATCTCGGTGTTTCCTGTAGCCTCGATGGACACGATAACCGGGTATTCCTTTACCGAAAACTTCAGGACGCCGTTGTCTGAGGAGGCATCGACAGTTTCGAAATAGCCCATGGAGTAGATTTCTTCGATATCCTTCCGGACCGCCTTTTTGTGCAGGAGGTTCCCGGGGATGCTTTTGATCCTGAATCGGATCGCTTCAGGGCTGATCCGATTGTGTCCGCTGACCTCTACGCCCTTGATGACGCACGTGTCACGCATCCTCAGGTAACCGTCAACCGCCTCCTGAAGGGATGAAGAGCTATAGGTCGCCCCGGAGGAATCGAACACGCGGACGCCGCTTTCGGATTCTTCGAGAAACACCTCGAGAGGAGCGTCGTCTTTGAGAGAAACGCATGTAATATCTGAAACATGTTCAGCTATTTTGGTCGAAGATGTCTTCATGACGAGATCCGCTGAAAAAATCGTCAGCGGACACGCAAGGAAAAGGACGAACAGGATGAGTGCTCTACAGCGTGTGTGGCTCAAGATGTCCTCCCTTGAGAACCAGGACCCTATCCATGGCCCTGGCAAGATCCATATTGTGTGTCGCTACGATCATGGTTACTCCCATGGATGATTTCAGCTCTGTGAGAAGTTCTATCACGTGACTGCCTGTACCGGGATCGAGATCTCCGGTAGGCTCGTCTGCCAGGAGCACCTTCGGTGACATCATCAGTGCCCGGGCAATGGCAACCCTCTGCTGTTCTCCGCCGGAAAGCTCTCCCGGCTTGTGTTCGACCCGATCTTTCAGCCCGACGGTTGCCAGAAGCTCCAGCGCCCGTGTCTGCTTGGAGTCGTCGCTTTTCGAATGGATGAGTGCGGGGACCATGACGTTTTCCAATGCGGTGAACTCGGGAAGGAGAAAGTGGAACTGGAATACGAACCCGATCCGGGTATTCCGGAAGGTTGCGATCTCTCTGTCGTTCATGCGGCAGAGGTCCCTGTCTTCGTAGAAGATCCTGCCGCCGTCCGGGCGCTCCAGACCTCCAAGGAGGTGGAGCAGGGTGCTCTTGCCGGTCCCCGAGGCGCCTAAGACGGCTATCCCTTCACCCGCGTTCGCTTCCAGGCTTATCCCTTTGAGCACCTCGATATGCTCAGGTCCCCTGGTAAACGATTTCGTAAGCTCTTCGATGCGTATTGCCGGATTATCCCTCATAGCGCATTACCTCGACAGGGTCTTGCCGGGCAGCCTGCCTCGCGGGGTAGATGGCGGCCAGGAAGGAAAGGATTGTGGACATGACGGCGATGACGCTCACCAGGAGGTAATCCACCTTCGTGGGGACCCCGGTGATGTAGTAGACGTCGATGGGCATGACCTCGATCCCGAATATGAGCTCGATAAAGTGAATGACGGGGTTGAGGTTAAAGGTCAGGAGCAGACCGAGGGCAACCCCGAGCATGGTGCCGGAAAGGCCGATCACCATGCCGATGGACATGAAGATCCGTAAGATCTGGGCCGTCGTGGCGCCCATGGACTTGAGGATGGCGATATCCTTCCTCTTTTCCATAACCAGCATGATGAGCGTGCTGATGATGGAAAATGCCGCGACCAGGATGATGAAGAGCAGGATGATGAACATGACCGTCTTTTCCAGCTTGAGCGCCGAGAACAGGCTCATGTTCATGTCTTTCCAGGTCTTTGCCCAGTAGCCGGGCCCGATGCGCGTCATGATCCGTTCCGCGATGTCCTGGGCCTGGTAGATGTCGGTCACCTTTATCTCGATCCCCGAAGGCTCGTCCTTCATGAACAGTATCTTGGCCGCATCCAGGGAAACGTAGACCATGTTGCTGTCATATTCGTACATGCCCGTGGAAAAGATCCCCTTGACGATGAACTGCATGGATTTCGGTATCATTCCGAGCGGGGTTATGGCCCCTGCCGGCGAGATGAGCGTTATTGCATCGCCTACGGAGATCCCCGCGTGCATGGCCAGCTCCGATCCGACGAGGATTCCGGTGGAAGTCAGGTTCTGGAAGCTTCCCTGCACGATGATTTCCTTCAGGCGGATGACCTTCGATGCGCTCTTCGGCTCGATGCCCCTGATCACCACGCCGGATATCCCGCCGGGAGCCGACAGCAGGCCCTGGGAAAGGATGAACGGGGAGGCGCCCATGACGTCCGGGTCCTGGACAATGGCTTTTTCGATCTGCTCGGGATCGGCGATCCCCCCCTGGTAGGTGGAGATCACGATATGGGACTGGGTGCCGAGGATTTTGGTTTTGATGTCCTCTTCAAAACCGTTCATCACGGAGAGCACGACAATGAGGGCCATAACGCCGATGGCGATGCCGAACACCGAGAGTCCGGAGGTGAAGCTGATAAATCCCTGGCTCTTTTTCGCCCTTAGATACTTTTTGGCAACGAGAAATTCAAATCTCAGGATACCTCTCCTTTACGAAGCAGGGGGAACAGGATTACGTCTCGGATCGAGGGACTATCCGTCAGAAGCATGATCAGCCTGTCGATGCCGATTCCCTCCCCGGCGGCAGGCGGCATTCCGTATTCGAGGGCTCTGATATAGTCTTCGTCCATTTCTGACGGCCCTTCCTTTTTCTCAAGCTGGCCCGCAAACCGTTCGCGCTGGTCAAAGGGGTCGTTCAGTTCGCTGAAGGCATTGGCGATCTCTCTGCCGGCGATAAAGAGCTCGAAGCGGTCGACGATCGACGGGTCTTCGTTGTTTTTCCGTGAGAGCGGTGAAACCTCCGTCGGGTAGGACGTGACGAAGACCGGTCCTGTAAGCTTGTCTTCGGTGGTCTGTTCAAAGAGCACGAGCTGAAGCTCTCCGAGCGTCTCGCTCCCGGTTACGTCGAATCCCCGCTCCTTGCAGAATGCGACGGCCTTATCCCGGTTTTCCATGATCTCTCTCGGCACTCCGCCGACCTCAACGGTGGCATCCTTGAGAGTGTAGCGTTTCCATGGGGTGGAGAGGTCGATAGTAGTCCCCTGGTAGGTGATGACCTCCGTACCGAGAACGTCCCGGGCAATGGACGAGACCATGTCTTCGGTGAACCGCATGAGGTCCGTGTAGTCGGCATAGGCCCGGTAGAACTCCATCATGGTGAATTCGGGGTTGTGCCGGGTCGACAGGCCTTCGTTTCTGAAGTTGCGGTTTATTTCATACACCCGCTCGAAGCCGCCTACGAGGAGCCGCTTAAGGTAGAGCTCCGGGGCGATTCTCAGATACAGGTCCATATCGAGCGCGTTATGGTGCGTGAGGAAGGGCTTGGCGGTTGCACCGCCTGCTATGGGCTGCATCATGGGGGTCTCCACCTCGATGAACCCGTGCGAATCCATGTATGCCCGTAAACGGCTGATGATCCTGGTTCTCAGGAGGAAGGTCTGCTTGACTTCCGGGGTTACCATAAGATCCACATAGCGCTGCCGGTAGCGAGTGTCCACGTCCTTGAGCCCGTGCCACTTCTCGGGGAGCGGCCTGAACGATTTCGTGAGGAGTTCGAACCCCTGGACGTACACGCTGAGCTCGCCGGTGCGGGTCTTGATGGGCGTTCCCCACAGGCCGATGATATCGCCGATGTCGAGCTTCTTGAAAAGAGAGTAGGGCTCGTCACCCAGCTTTGCCTTTTCAAAGAATGCCTGGAGAGTGCCCGTGGCGTCCTGAAAATGGATGAAAGCCGCCTTGCCGAAGGAGCGCATTGCCATGATCCGGCCCGTCATATGGTGGAGAGTTTTCACTTCCAGCAGTTCGTCATGGCCATGTGCCTGGTAGAGCTCTGTGAAGGCCGATACGTCGGTGTCCTTCCGGTACGTATTGGGGAAATGCGCGACCCCCATTTCAGTCTTCATTGCATCGTATTTCTCAATTCGCTGTTTAACCAGGCGGTTTATGTCTTCCAAGATTATCGGCTCCCGTTTTTAAATGAAATCGAGGCCTATATAGAGGATTTCCAGCGGTGAGTCAACAAACTCATGGGAAAGAAGCCCTCCGGCATGGTTGTTTCGTCTCATTAAAAGAGCGGATATAGATTCTTCTATATAGAACAGGAATATTACCGGGAGGATTTATCGTGTCATTTATAAAACTTCTGTGATATAAATTAAATTACTATATGGGGCTTTCCACTGGGGAAAAGACGACACTCATGAGGCTTGCCCGGGCGGCTGTTCTGAGGCGGATGAACGGCCTTGTGTCCGAGTTTGTCGATGATAGCTTGTTGACGGGTGCATTAGTGGGAAAACGCGGGGTGGTTGTCAGTATCTTTTCCGATACCGTGCTCAAGGGTTCGATGGGGTACGTCATGCCCATTCTTCCTCTCTGGAAGGCAGTCACGGGGAGCGCCATAAACGCCGCTTTCCACGATCAGCGGTTTTCCCCCCTCACGAGGCAAGAGGTCGATTCGTCCAAGATAGAGATCTCAGTCCTCACCGCCCCCGCGCATATCAGAGGTATTGCGGGATTCGTCCCGGGTGTCGCCGGGCTTCTTATGAGAAAGGGCTTCCGTCAGGCGGTTCTGCTTCCGCAGGGTGCAGCAAGGAACGGGTGGGATGTTTCCGGTGTATTGGCATACCTGAGCCGTTCCGTGGGCCTCGCCCCCGGTGACTGGGAACGGGCCGATTCGCTGGAGGCCTTTCAGGCGGAAAGTTTCCACGAAATGTAATGTGATGTTCTTTGAGAGGAAAGGGCGGCATTAGCCGGAAAGGCTTATGCGGATCCGGTGAAATGACACCTCGTAAGGAGGAGAATGCGGATGGAATCCTCGCAGGGAAGTGGCTTTGACATTCATGTGCCGACGAGGATGCCCCAGAGTCCGGGCGCCAGAACCGATACTTTCAGGAGGCAGGGTTTCGATTCGGGAAACCGCACAAACCTCTTTGCCCGGATACTGAAGGAAGGGCAGCACGGTCCCATAACCCAGGGATACTACTCCATACCGGACCACTGGATCTGCCGGGGCAGGAGGATCCCGTTCGGCGTGTACGGGAAGGACCCGACCGGAGAAATCGCCATGATCCTGGAACCGAACAGGGTATTCGCCGAGGATGGCCAGGATGCTCATACCGGCCCACCTCCCATTTTCCTGAAAAAGGACTCCAGATCGGAATTCTTGTATTATCTGGATGAAAATCTTGACGAGATCGTTGCAGATTCCCGGATGAGCCCTTCCGACAAGGCGGAAATCTATTACTATCTTGCCTACCGGAGACTCAAATCCGCGTACAAAAGTCCGGGAAGAGTTGTGGTTGCCGGCATAAAACAGCTCATCGCCCTCATGAACGAACAGATACTCAACGACAAGGAGACGTTCAAGCAGGTCTTCTCGCTCATACAGGACAATGTCTGCAAGACACCCGAGCACCCGGGCTGTACAATTATGCACGCGCTCAATGTGGGCATCCTCTCCACCTTCTTCGTGACGAAGGTTCTGAAGCATCTTTCCCGGGAAGCCCTTGAGAAGATCTCTCTGGGATATTTTTTCCACAATATCGGAATGATGCGCCTTCCCGCGAAGGTGGTTGACTTCACGGGCCCGCTGACCGATACAGTCTGGCCCCTTATCAGGCAGCACCCCCGCTGGGGTCTGGACATGATGAAGGACGCGAAGTCCGATACGCGGGAAATGGCGCACGTCATCATGGATCACCACGAAAGGCTCGACGGCAACGGGTACCCTGGTTCATTGAAGGGATCGGACATCCATTTTTTTGTAAAGGTATGCGCGATCATGGACGCCTTCGACGCCATGATCTCCCAGCGGCCGTACCGTAAGGCGCTTCCCCTGGTAGAGGCACTCAAGCAGATCAAGCAGAAGATCCCTCATGAATACGATGCCGGGATATTCTCCAAGCTCATACTCATTTTCCTCGACAGCGAACTCATATGATTGCGTGGAGATCACGGTCTTAAACGCGGGCTCAGGAGGAGAGGCCTTCCGTTGCAACGAATAAGTTGATTTTCCCCTCGTGAGAAAAGGGGATCAGGCTATCTCCTCAAGGCTTGAGACTACCAGGTTCATGTGCTCTCCCAACTCCTTCTCGGGGACAATGCCGCTCACGCCGACAGTGAGCATCACGCCTGAGTTTTCCCCCAGCATGGCATCCATGACCGTATCACCGATCAGGACGGCGCGTCCGGCGCTCTTCCCCAGCTCCAAGCAGATCTTTTCGACCATGTCCGGGGCCGGCTTCGAATGCTCGACGCTGTCTGCGCCGACTACGAGATCGATGAAGGGCAAAGCGCTGATATATTCCATATCCACCAGCGCATCGGCATGTTTGTCATTGGTGGCAACGGCAGTCGAGATGCCTCGCGACTTCAATGCCTTCAGCAGCTCAATTCCCCCGCCGGCCGGCTTGAGATGCTTCTTGCGGGCTTCTGCGTTGAACGCCGCCCTGCCCGCCTTTTCCACGATGACCTGGGCGCTGTCCCACCGGAGGCCTTCACGGTAGAGGGAGTATGCCAGCAGGGCATTGCACTCCGCAAAAGTACCCATGGCAATTGCGCCGCTGCCGTCTATGCGGTTCTCGTCCACAAAGATCCCCAGGGCGGATTCGATCCTCTCCTTGAGGCCCGGGGTTACCGGCACGTACTGCCCCAGGATGACAAAGAAGTCCCGGAAAATCCCGATCCACGTTCCGGCAAAGTCGAGCAGTGTGCCGTCCTTGTCGAAGATGACGAGATCGGTCTCATAGGTGTTTCCTCGTATCGAAATGCACGGTGCCAATGTGACGCTCCTTTCTTCCATTCCCCCTTCAGACAGCGGCAAAGACTGATTGATTATCACAAATCGCCTGTATATTCTATCCAATTTCCCGAGGGTTAAACAAGTGATAATAATGCCTGACTTCGATTTGCCGGACTCTATTGATCGAGGTGTGCATTACTTTAGGGCATGATGTTCCGTCCGGGCTGTTCCCGTCCTGAGACCCGGGCAGGTCGACCGGCGGACTACCTGTTGGCAGGAAGACGACGTATCAAGTGTGTGGGGAAGGGTATCTGCGAATAATGCCGGTTCGGATCAAGGAAAAACGCTCCATACGAGCCTTCATGTATCCCCGTCCGGAAAGATCTTTTCACAGCCCCGTACTCGGACTACATCGGAACGGTAAAACGCTTAAAGGTACTTCAGTTCAGATCTTGGAGCTGATGTTCGGACTCAGCAACTTATCGGCGATTGCTCCGAAGTCAGCACTATAGGTACCGTTTGCGATTCTCTGTTCGATGTCGTTGATCTTGTCGGCTCGTATATCCGGTGCGTCAAGCGCAGCCTGTCTTATATCCTGGAACATTTTCACCTTGGATGAGATATTGATCTTGTCGATGATTGAGGCCGAGCCCTGTCTGGCTTCCCCGGTTTCCCTGGTCGAATGTGGACGCTCCGAAGCCGTTGCTCCATATGCCTTGAGTGCTTCGATATTGGTACTGTTATTAATTTTCATCCTTCAGATCCCCGCTCAACCCTTTTTTCAAACTATGCTCCATAAGTTCACCAAACAATCGTTTATTCCCCTGAGGGGATATGGAGACCATGTCAAGAGCCGTTCCCTTCTCAGCCTGTTCCTGATGCGGCGCCGCCGTTTTGACGGAACCATGCTTTTCATAGTTTTTCATGATGAGATTCACAAAGGTGCTCTTGACCTCCATACATACTCCTTCGTCATTATCTTGCTGTAACTTACTGATCGGTATGTGCCTAATTATCTTTAGTCTATTATGAAGGAGCAAATATCAACCCCGATCAAAAAAGCCTTTAAGACAGGAAACTGCTTAAGTCAACCTGATTTAAGGAAAAAATTTCCCCCCTCGAATTTTGAAAACCGCTGAAAAAGCCGCTTTAACAACCCTGGCATTGCCCTTGCTCATAGCATGGCTGAAAGGAGATGGTATGGATCAGGGCATATACACAGCAGCAGCCGGAGCAATTGCCATGGAAGAAAGATTGTCCATGATTGCAAACAACCTGGCAAACGTAAACACGACAGGCTTTAAGAAAGACGCGGTCGTTTTCGAGGATTTCCGGAAAAATCTCAACACGTCCAAACTCTCTCCAGGGCAGTACCGTGCGACCCCGGTAGATGTCGTGATCGGCAGACAGTATATCGATTCCATGCAAGGAGGCTTCCGGGACACCGGCAACCCTCTTGATGCAGCCGTCGTCGGCGAAGGTTTTTTCGCTGTCGGCACACCGGATGGAATCATGTATACGCGGGCCGGTGCGTTTTCCATCTCTCCGGAGGGCCTTCTCGTGACGCCTCAAGGCTACACCGTCCAGGGGCAGGGTGGAGATATCACCATAGGGAACGGCAATGTTTCGATAGATTCCCGCGGGACGGTCATGGTCAACGGGACTGCCGTCGATGTGCTGCAGATAAGCTCCATCCCGGAGGAAGGCCTGGTGAGACAGGGCAATTCACTCTTTTCCTCCGGGGAAGGATACGCCCCTGAACCTGTAGAAAGCCCGACCATCCAGCAGGGATACATAGAGTCATCCAATGTCGACCCTGTAATGGAAATGATAGGTCTCGTTACAACGCAAAGGGCATACGAATCATACCAGAAACTTATAAAGACATTCGGCGATATTAGCTCGCAGTCGATGCGCAATGTAGGGACAGTTGCCTAATCAAAGGAGGAAAAAGAGATGATCCGGGCATTATGGACAGGTGCAACAGGAATGAACGCTCAGCAGCTCATGATCGATGTCATGGCAAACAATCTGGCAAACGTAAGCACTACCGGTTTTAAAAAAAGCAGGACAAATTTCGAGGATCTCTTCTACGCGACCCATCGGGACAAAGGCGCACCTACTGATGCAGGAGGAACGGTTCCTGTCGGTATCGAGGTGGGAATGGGAACCAAGCCGACGTCGGTCCAGAAGATATTCACCCAGGGTGATTATACGGAGACAAAAAATGATCTCGACCTTGCCATCGAAGGAGACGGATTTTTCCAGGTAATAACTGAGAACGGCGAGATCTATACGCGTGACGGATCTTTTAAGAAGGATAGCGACGGGTACATCGTAAATGCCCGGGGAGAAAGACTGCAGCCTGATTTTGCCATACCTGAAAATACCGCGAACATATCCATCGAGCGCAACGGGGAAATCTCCTGCCTGTCTTCGGGTGGTGAGGTTCTGGCCAGCGGCCAGATACCGATTTATACCTTTACCAACCCAGCCGGACTGAACTCCATCGGGATGAATGCTTTCGTTGCTACGCCCGCATCGGGAGATCCGATCCAGGGAGTAGCCGGGACCGACAACACCGGCACTATTGCCCAGGGCTACCTCGAAATGTCCAACGTGGATGCCATTGAGGAGATGATCAACATGATAGTCGGCCAAAGGGCTTACGAGTTGAATTCAAAGACCATCAAAACAGCCGATTCAATGCTGCAGACCGTGACCGGCATCACAAGATAGGTGGATCATGAAACGTAAATGGGTAGCTGTACTCCTGTTCCTGGTCGTGCCTTTCGTTACCTCTTTTGCGGCAGAGGGCTCCGATGTGGTGACGCTGAAAGAGAAGGCGACTTTGTCAGGAGAGCAGATCTATCTGAAAGATATAGCCGTACTCCAGGGGCCGAACGAACAGAAACTCGGGCAGACGGTCCTTATGAGATCCCCGAAAGGATCTGCCGGGCTCAACCTTTCTTCTGCCTTTGTAGGTCAGAAGATCAGAGAATACCATCCGGAACTGAAGGTAACAATGGAAGGCTCTCCCAAGGTATATGTGTCCGAGAAGCTGGTGAAGATTTCAGAAGAAGAGCTGGTGACTGTTTATACGGATGCAGTGATGAAGAACAGCCCCTGGAAAGGCAAAGGGGTAATAGTCCTTCAGGATGTCAAATCCCCCCCATATATTTCTGTCGCGGAAAAGGACAGGGACCTTATCCAGGCAAAATTTTCCCACGGGGAAGACTTTTTGGGCCTGGCAACGGCAAGTATTACCTTTGGTTCGGGTATGACGCCCACCGTCGCTCGGGTAAGCTCTAAGATCCAGGTCATTACAGAGGTGCCGTTCGTAAAGACGGGCATTCCCCGTAGAGCGCTTATCTCCGAGGCTGATATAGAAATGCGGAAGGTGGATATCTCGACCCTGCCGACCGTCATCACCAGCAAAGAGGAATGTATAGGAAAGCGCACCAAGACGATGCTGAAGGCAGGAAAGCCTGTTCTCGCCTCTAATGTCGAGCAGCCTCCTGTTGTCAACAAAGGCGAGATAGTGGCCATTCAAGCCCGCTCGAAAAACTTGGTCGTCAGGGACAGGGGAATTGCTCTGCGGGACGGATATCTCCATGATCGCATCCCGGTCAGGAATGCTGCATCAGGAAAACAGATACTTGGCACTATAATTGCTGCTTCACTGGTTGAGGTTACGTTCTAGGAGGCATACATGAAGTTGTATCAGGTGGTTATTCTGAGTGCTGCAGTTGCTGTTCTGACCGGTTGCTCGTATATGAAGCAGACGCCGGGCCTTCGGGAAGACGAGTTTGCGCTCCCTGTAGAAGAGCCCGCTGAAAAAGTTTCCTCACCCGGTTCCCTCTGGTCGCCGAGCGCCAAATTCACCGACATGTACGGCGATGCACGGGCAAGACGGGTGGGAGATCTGGTAGTCGTTCAGATCGTTGAGAGCTCATCCGCAACGAAAGAAGCAGAAACCGAAGCCAACAAGTCGAGCAGCACGGATAGCTCGATCACCAATGTTCTGGGTCTTCCTCTGGACCAGTCATCGGTTCTCGGTTATGGGCTGACGCCTACCCTCCAGGCCGAGACGTCGACCTCCTTCGAAGGAGACGGGAAAACCTCCCGCAAGGGAGATATTTCCGCAGTGGTCACGGCCCGCATAGAACGTGTTCTGCCTTCGGGCAATATGGTGATAAAGGGGAAAAAGCAGACAAGGGTCAACAGCGAGCTGCAATATATCATCGTATCGGGCATCATACGGCCCGACGATATTTCCGCCATGAACACCATACACTCCACCTATATCGCTGATATGCAGCTCGATTACTACGGTACGGGGATTATAGGCGATCAGCAGAGCAAAGGGTTTGTCGCCAGGGCACTTGACAAGATCTGGCCCTTTTAGAGGTATATGATGAAAAGACTCCTGTTCATAATCATTCTTCTTTCACTGGCATCCACCAATGCGCTGGCCGCGAGGGTCAAGGATCTTGTCCAGATCCAGGGCGTACGAGAGAACCGTCTTGCTGGTTATGGCCTCATCGTAGGTCTGAACGGAACGGGCGACAAGTCCGGGTCGCAGTTCACCGTCAGGTCTCTGGCCAATATGCTCAGGAACATGGGCATCACGGTTGATCCCAATTCCCTGAAGGTAAAAAACGTGGCGGCCGTCATCGTGACCTCGAATCTTC
This sequence comes from Syntrophaceae bacterium UBA6087, assembly GCA_002448235.1. Lineage (GTDB taxonomy): Bacteria > Desulfobacterota > Desulfomonilia > UBA1062 > UBA1062 > Phosphitivorax. The sequence continues at coordinate 121,127 of DIXF01000005.1, read as the reverse complement.
CTCCTTTTGCCAAGAGTTCGCAAAAGCTTGACTGCACGATATCCTCTGTCGGTGACGCTTCATCGCTTGCCGGAGGCACCCTCATATCAGCGCCTTTGTACGGTCCTGACGGTAAAGTCTACGCCATGGCTCAGGGCCCGATATCGGTCGGCGGGTTCGCTGTGAGCGGCGATTCCGGGAGCGGCGTGACAAAAAATTTTCCGACCGTAGGTACTATTCCCGGCGGTGCCATTGTGGAGCGGTCGATGGATTTAGACCTGGGGCAGAGCATGACACTTGTGATGAACAATCCGGATTTTACTACCGCCCATCGGATGGTTGAATCAATCAATTCGAGGGCCGGTGCGAAGATTGCCCATGCGAAAGATCTCTCCACCATACAGATTGAAGTGCCACAGGGATATAAAAACAATATCGTCGATTTCGTCGCAATGATCGAGTCCTTAGAAGTAAGGCCGGACAACAAGGCAAAGGTGATCGTCAATGAGAGAACAGGTACCGTTGTGATGGGAAACGATGTAAAGATAGCTACGGTGGCCATCGCCCACGGGAATCTGAATATCAAGATTTCCGAAGATCCGATAGTTTCTCAACCTGCCCCGTTCTCCGCAGGCGGCGTCACGGCAGTGACCCCCCAGACCGGCGTAACGGTAGAAGAGGGGGGCAGGCAGCTCGTAATGCTTCCTGCGGGAACATCCATAGGGAAGTTGGTTTCCGCATTGAACGCAATCGGCGTTTCTCCACGCGATCTGGTGGTCATACTGCAGTCCATCAAGCGTACAGGCGCTTTATATGCAGACCTGGAGGTTATATGATCAACGGGATAAACGAGCTCTACCATCTCAAACAGACAAATAAGGATAAGGCCCTTGAAGAAGTCTGCAAGCAGTTTGAATCCGTGTTCGCTCATCACCTCCTGAAGGTCATGGGAGAGTCGGTGCCCGAGGGACTGTTTGAAGAGGGTCTGGCATCCGGCATTTACAAAGATATGCTGTATCAGTCTGTAGCAACTTCGATAGCGGAATCGGGCGCTTTGGGCATAGGAGACATGCTTAAGCATTCCATGCAGCCCCTTGTCGAAAGCGGTGAAGCTTCAGACCCGCTCAAGCAGAACCGATAAAGAAATTAAGGCATAACCGGCTTGTTTAAGGGAAGGGAAAGGAGACTAAAACGATGACGGAATCCGGCGAAACAGCATACAGAGAGTTGATTGCCAGGCTTGAGAAAGAAAAGCTGCTGGTCGGGCGCCTTAATGAGCTTCTCCGGGAAGAGCTCGAATGCATCACAAGTCAGAATGTCGAAGCCCTTGAGGAATCCATGCCCGAGAAACAGCGGATACTGCAAGACATTATGGAAAACAGGAAAGGTGAGAAGCTTATCGACAGAGATCCGCTTCCCCACTCCGCATCACATATACGGTCTTTGCAGCAGGATCTCATCAAGCTGTGGAAAGCAGCCTCCGGTCTCAATGAACTTTCGAAAACCATGGTCACGGACAGACTTGCTGAAATCGATCACCAACTGGAGCCATTCTTCACAAGAGAAAAGGCCGGGTATAACAAAAAGGGTAAAAAGAATAAGGGATTGAGCCGGTCAGTCAATACAGGAGCATGATATGCCAGGGATCACTGGAACACTGGACATCGCCAGGTGGGCACTCTACTCATCTCAGCTAGCCATCGAGGTAACGTCTCATAACATCGCCAATGCAGATACGGCGGGTTTTTCGCGCCAGAAGCTGCAGATAGAAACCAACCCTCCCATAAAAATGACTCCGGGACAGATGGGAACGGGTGCAACGGCAACCCAGGTGATCAGATCGTATGACGCCTTTGTCAATGAACAGGTTAACTTAAAGACGTCCCAGTACTATTTCTGGAATGCCCAGAGCGAAGCATTGCAGGAGGTCGAGACTATTTTCAATGAAAGCGACGAATATGGTCTCAACCAGGTTATGGCAGATTTCTGGGGTGCATGGAGCGATCTCTCCGATAACCCCGACGGTATGCCGGAGCGGGAATCCCTGCTTGCCAAATCGGAAAATCTGATACAGCTCATAGGCGATCTTGACTATAACTTAAGAGAGTACCAGAAAAATCTTGACAATAATATCAAGGGATCTGTCGATAAAGTAAATACGATTATCGGGCAGATTGCAGGACTCAATGCCCAGATCTCGGGCTTGGAGGTCGAAGGCTCAATCAATGCGAACGATCTCCGTGACAGCAGAGAGCTGCTCGTTGAAGAGCTTTCAAAATACATGGATATTTCCTACTACGAAGAACAATCTTCCGGGCAGGTGATGGTGTACATATTGGGAGGTACGCCGCTGGTGCTCGGCCAGGATACATACGAAATAAACTACCAGCAGAACAACTCGACCGGGCTGGCAGATCTTTTCTGGGAGGATTCGTCAGGCCGGACCGTAGATATCACGGACAGACTGGAAGGCGGAAAACTCGCAGGGTGGGTGGAAGTGCGCGATAACAAGGTCGGAACGTATATCGAGACCCTGAACACGTTGACGGAAGAGCTTGTATGGCAGGTGAACTCTCTGCATTCGGAAGGGGTAGGCCTCCAGTCGGTCGACTCCATGGTCGGAACCGTAGAAATAACTGCGGCAACCGATGGCTTGAGCACGGATTTTCTCTTCTCCGACCGATACAATACCGGCGGACAGTTCGATATCGTCGTCTACAACTCTTCCGGTACGGTGGCCAACACATACACGATCAATCCCGGCGCCGATACGGTCGCGGCATTAATGGCCGAGATCAACGCGGAATCTGCTGCAGGCGGCGGTGAGTTAACTGCATCGCTCACAGGCGGAGCCACCGGGTATTTCCAGATCCAGTCTGATCCCGGGTACACCTTTGCAGTAAAGCATAACGATGCCGGATCGAGTAATGCACTTGCGGTCATGGGCGTGAATTCTTTTTTCAGCTGGGTAGAGGAATCGGGCCTGCCTGCAACCGATCTGGAGGACATCACTCAGACACTCGATCTAAATGGGACGCTCAAGGCAAACCCGCAGTTGATCGTTGCAGGATACCTCGACGGCAGTGACAGGGTAGCCCCCGGGAACAACGATGTGGCGATCGCCATTGCCTCCATCCAGGACAAAGTGGTCACAAACCTCGGGGGCACAGGGGTAAGCACCACAATCGACTCCTATTACAGTTCGTTTGTGGCACGGATAGGCATTGATACGGAGAACGCCGTGCTTAACGAGAAGTTCAACAGTTCTCTTTTGGATCAGTATATCCAGAAGAAAGAGAGTATTACAGGCGTCAGTCTTGACGAGGAGATGGCCGAGATCCTCAAATATCAATATCTTTATCAGTCTGCCGCAAAGCTGATCTCTATATGCGACGAAATGATGGAGACATTGCTTTCAATCAAATAATCAGGTAATACTCTTTTGTAAAATTGCCCTGTTTTGGGGAGGCTGATTGCTGATACTAACCCGAAAAGTCGGAGAAGCTGTATCCATAGGTGACGATATCCAGGTCTCTATCGTCGAGATCAAGGGCACCCAGGTGAAGCTGGGTATCCGTGCGCCGAAAAATGTGGAGGTCCACCGGGAGGAGATTTACCTCAAGATACAAGAAGAGAACCGTCGTGCAGCACTTGTTTCCCGGGATTCACTCGGCGCCGCCGAAGATCTTATCTTAAAAAAGAAGGGTTCGTGAAGACTGGTTTCCCAATTACTATATAACACTAGATAACAAACTGCACAGGAGGTATTATCATGGGTTTTCTTTTCAGCTTAATTAAGTGGTCTTTTCTCGCTCCTTTCAAACTCGTCAAGTTCATCGTCTCGGATATACTGATCTTCGGGATCATAGGCGGGACATTGTCTCTCGTCAAAGGTGTTTTCAGGGTGCTGTTCAAGCCCCTCTCGATAGCTGCAGCTGTCGGCGGCCTGCTGGTTTTTGTCTTCTCCGACGAAGAAAGGAAGAACAAGGTCAAAGCGCTTATCGGGATGTAGGCCCCGATTCCCATCGGATTGCAGATCCCCTCTTCGTACAGAGGGAGAGCCTTAATTGTCAGCAGAAGCTTTTTTTGACGGCGAAAAAGGAAGAGCAGGGCGGAAGAAAAGGCTCTGCTCTTTGACCTGTTGCGGTGAGGATGCAGCACCTCGAATTCTCCGGACAGCATTGGTATTGTCGCGCTCCCTTCCGGTACAGCATTCAGTCGTGCATGAATTCGAACCGTTCCATTATATCCAAAGAATGAAAAGTAAAACTGTATCCGTATACAGAGGAAATCCTTTCGTGCAGATGCCCAACGGGTTTGAAACGATCAGAACGGATGAAGTGAGATTAAAAAGAGGAAGAAGGAAACGTTGAGGTGAAGCAGGGGGTCCTTGCACAAGAAGGCGGTTGCAAGGATGCCCTGCCTGTATTCAAAAAGAGGGTTTACCCTACGATATACTTGAGGAATGGATTTGCATAGAGAAGGATGAGCTGAATAACAAGTGCGTAAATGGCCAGAGACTCGATCATGGCCAAGCCAAGAATGAGTGCTGTCAGGATCTTGCCCGATGCTTCAGGATTGCGGGCGATACCGTCGCATGCACCCTGAACGCCGTGACCCTGACCGATACCAGTACCGACGGCGGCAATGCCCATGCCGATACCGGTAGCTACGGCAACCCAGCTGAAGAAACTGATAGCTTCAGGGCTTGCAGTACCCTGGGCAAATGCCATACTGGCTCCCACTAAAACAAACAATACCGAAACCCCGAACGAATAAGAAAACTTTTTCATTAAATCCTCCTGTATTTTAATTTTCAGTTCGTATTGAGAAAAAGCTAGTGATGATACTCCGCTATCCCACTAGCTTTTTTGCTTCCAATTACCGTACTTTGTTGCTGTATACCATAAATGCAATAACTACAATTTAATGATGCGCATCCTCCATTGCTCCGCTGATGTACATCATGGCAAGCAGGGTGAACACGAATGCCTGGAGAAGGGACGTGAAAATCATGAGGATGAGCATCGGGATAGGCATAATGAATGGAACCAGAAGCAACAGAACGATTAATACCAGGTCCTCTCCGAATATGTTGCCGAAGAGTCGCATGGTGAGAGAAAGAGGCCGTGCAATGTGACCGATGAGTTCGACCGGCAGCATGATCGGGGCCATCCACCACACGGGTCCGAGGAACTGTTTCACATACTTGATCCCATGGATTTTGATCCCCACGATGTGAGTAAGTAAAAAGACCGTCAACGCCATGGAGAGGTTTGTGTTGAGGTTGGCTGTCGGGGAATAGAAGCCGGGGATGACTCCGGCCAGATTGCAGGTGAGGATGAAAAGGAACAGGGTCGCCATCAGAGGGAAAAAGATCATGCCTTTTTCTCCCATGGTATCGACCAGCAGGCCCTTCAATCCACCGATGAGGACTTCAAGGAAATTCTGGAGTCTGCCCGGGATCAGTTTAATTGCGCGCACCACCAGAAACGATATCAGGATCAGAAAGAGCATGTAAAACCATGTATAGGTAACCTGCAGCATATGGTTTCCGTCGGTGAGATGAAAATGCTCATGAATGAATTCATAAAGGGGATGATTAATGAAGTTTAAGACCATAAAACCGTGTTCCATCTTACTCTCCTCCTGCGAATATGTAGATGAAGCATGCATATGACGTAATTCCCAGTATGACAACGGATAAGCCCAAGAGAAGTCCTATGACATCCACCTTTGCTAAGGCTATCAACGCATAGAGAATAACCCCCATGATTCCCAGCCTTAAGAAATAGCGTTTTGCCATGAATGCCTTCCCCTTGTTCGTTGTCAGAGAAACGGCGGCTTTTGCATGCCGGTAGAGCCACTGAAAGTTGATGAGGCACAAGACTCCGCCTATGAGAACTCCGAACGCGAACCTTTCTCCGAAAAAGAGATAGCTCACTGCGCTTATAACGACCCAGATGCCTACCGATAAGATCTCGATACGCTTCTGATCCGGTTCTTTAGGTATTGCCACCATCGGAATTACCTTCATTGAAGAATCTCATGTATGCCTTGTACATAATCCTGAATCCTGCAAGAATACCGCCGAAAAGCAGTATAAGCGTAAATATGGGATCAGTGCCGAATGTTCTGTCAAGGAAAATACCTACCGCCAGTCCGACAACTATGCACAGCACCATAGCGATTCCTATGGTGCTTAAATCTGCTACCGTGAGGTAGATTTTTTTCTTTTCCCTGTCTTCCTTCTCTGTTCCCATGCAACTGATCCTCCATCACAAAGAGCATATTACTGAATAGTCATTCATATTGCAAGTGGGTTTTTTTAAAGGGAACTTTTATGAGATATTCTCTAATAGTGCATATAAGTAAATGAATATTAAGCAGAAATTTATAAGCTTTCTTAAGGGTTGATTTTATTATCCATTCTGGGTATATTCAACGTTTGCCAAAATTAAGCATCGAAAAATTAAGAAGATTCGGCGGACAGGCTGCCGGGGAGATCTGATGAAGATGAAGAGTATCGTGCCGGTATTCCTTTTATGTACTATGTTCGTCATAGTACCGGAAATGATCCCGGCAAAGTATCCGGATAGCCTCGATGATTTAGGATACTATCTCATAGATTATGCCTGCACCACCTCATTCCCGGGGGAGTTTACCAGCATACGGGATACCAAGCAGCGCAAGCAGTTGCTGATAGAGATACTCCTTCCCCTTGTCCTCAAGGCAAACGGAGATGTCATGGCCCAGCGCAGCGAGCTGGTAAGAATAAAAAAGGCATCGTTCTACCTGTCTTTCAAAGATATCCGTTTCATCGAACAGATGGCCGACCATTACCGGGTCGAACGGGGGAATTACCGGGCCATGCTCGATGAGCTCCTTGTTCGTGTGGATATCCTTCCGGCTTCACTCGTAATAGCCCAGGCAGCCATAGAATCGGGATGGGGAACGTCACGTTTCGCCCGGCACGGCAACAACCTTTTCGGTATGCGCGGGCTCAAGGGCACCGGAATGGCGCCCAGGGAACTTGCATCGGACTGTACGTTCTCCGTTTCCAGTTTTGACAATCTTCAGGCCTGCGTCGATTATTACTTGTGGAATATCAATACCCGTCCGGACTATGAGCATTTGAGGAAGATTCGCACGCAGAAAACTTTCCTGTACGATTCTGTCGAGCTTGCAAAGGGTTTGCATACGTACTCCGAAAACGGGGATGCATATGTGGATAAAGTCATTGATATGATCCGGAGCAATAATTTGAAATCGTATGATTTATACAGGCTGAAAAACGAACAGCCGGCCTTATCTGCAGTTCCTGCGCCCGTCCTGCTGGTGGAGAGATAGCGCAACAACTTCATGGAGGGCGGGTTTCATGTGCCCCGTGACTCTCTCGATCTCTTAAGATTTTAAGTTGAATGCAGAAGAATAATATGTGTAGATTCCGTACATGATGATTACGGATGACATCGACAAAAAGATCCTCGCTTTAATCCAAGGGGACCTCCCCTTGAAGAAAAGGCCTTTTGATGCATTGGCACAGGAATTAGGCATTGAGACGCCTGAGGCCGTCGACAGGATTCGAGCGTTGAAGCGCGAGGGAATAGTAAGGGAGATGAAGGCAGTGCTCCGCCACCGCGCAGCGGGCTTTTCGGCTGGCGCCATGGTCGTCTGGGCCGTACCCGAGGAGCGACTTGAGGAGACCGGGCTTAAGATCGCAAGGGAGGGCTCCGTATCGCACTGCTACGAGAGGCCGGGCTTTGGAGAGTTCAACCTCTTTTCCATGATTCACGGAAAAACTAAGGCCGAGGTCGAAGGAGCAATAACCGAAATCGCTTCGTCGCTCAGCATCAGTACATACAAAGTATACTGGAGCCTTCAGGAATTGAAGAAATCGTCCATGGAGTATATCAGAGAGGACCGGACATGAAAAATTCCGATCTGTTCGAACGAGCCAAGCTGAGCATACCGTCAGGAGTGAATTCTCCGGTGAGGGCTTTCAGAAAGGTGGGAGGGGTCCCGAGATTCATTGAAAAGGCGAAAGGCCCCTACCTTTATGACTGCGAAGGGACGAGGTATATCGACAACGTGCTCTCCTGGGGGCCGATGATACTCGGGCATACCCACCCGGAGGTAGTAGAGGCCGTGACCGAACAGGCCTCGAAGGGCATGAGCTACGGAGCGCCGACCGAGCTCGAGGTCGTCATGGCGGAAAGCGTCTGCGAGGCGATCCCCTCTATTGAAAAGGTCCGCTTCGTCAGCTCCGGCACGGAGGCCACGATGAGCGCGATCAGACTGGCCAGGGCGTATACAGGCAGAGACGTGATCGTGAAGTTCGAAGGGTGCTATCACGGCCATGTGGACAGCCTGCTGGTCAAGGCCGGGTCCGGGGCTCTTACCTTCGGCATGCCGGATACGGCCGGGGTTCCCCGGGAGATCGCCTCCACGAGCGCGGTATTGCCGTATAACGACAGTGAGGCCTTCGAAGCGTTTATGGAAGAGAACGGTGCGAAGGTGGCCGGAGTGATCGTAGAGCCCGTTGCCGGGAATATGGGCATGGTGCTGCCGGAAAAGGGCTTCCTTGAGAGTTTGCGAAAGATCACCTGGGACCACGAAGCCCTTCTTATATTCGATGAAGTTATCACCGCTTTCCGGTTCCGCTACGGAGGGTATCAGGATATGGCAGGCATCCGTCCGGACCTTACCTGTCTCGGTAAGATCATCGGGGGGGGAATGCCCGTGGGTGCTTTCGGAGGGCGCGCCGACATCATGTGTCTGCTGGCCCCGGAAGGACCGGTCTACCAGGCAGGGACGCTGTCGGGCAATCCCATGGCCATGGCGGCAGGGATCGCCACGCTGAAAGTCCTCAAAAGGGACAACCCCTACGAACGGCTCAGCCGCTCCCTGAAAGGCCTGCTCGATGTAATCGGGGAATCCGCAGCAAAAGCGGGGCTGCCTATGGCCGTAAATCACCTGGGCAGCATGGCGGGTATCTTCTTCAAGGAAGGTTCTGTCGAAACCTTTGACGATGTCATGGCCTCGGATGCCGGGCTGTATTCACGGTTCTTCCACCTCATGCTCGAAAGCGGCGTTTACCTCGCACCGTCTCCGTACGAAGCGATGTTCGTGAGCACTGCTCATACGGAAGAGGTCATGGCAGACGTGATGGAATCGGCGCGGACGTGTATCGCTAGACTCTCAGAGACGGCTTGACTTCAGGATTGTCCCAGAACTCGAAGTGGTCGACGAATGGGGTGACTTCTTTCTTCGCCTCGGGGAAGGCCAGCTTGATCACCTCGCCGATGCTCTCCACGTAATGGATGGCGATATCTTTCAGCACATGGGGCTCGATATCCCGCAAGTCTTTCTCGTTCATCCTGGGCAGGACAATCTCGGTAATGCCTGCACGCCGTGCGGCCAGAACCTTCTCCTTTATCCCGCCGACCGGCAGCACCACGCCGCGTAAGGTGATCTCGCCGGTCATGGCCAGGTCTTCACGGACTGCCTTGCCGGTAATGAGGGAAAGGAGAGACGTCACGATAGTGACCCCGGCAGAGGGTCCATCCTTGGGAATGGCGCCCGCGGGGACATGGATATGGACGCCCTTTCCCTGTTCGACGGAGTAGGACGCCCCTTTGACGATGCTCAGTGCGATCCTGGCGGATTCCTTCATAACGTCGCCCATCTGGCCGGTCAGGATCATCTCGTCCTTCCCTTCCACCAGAGCAGACTCCACGAAGAGGATCTCTCCTCCGTAAGGGGTCCATGCGAGCCCGGTGGCGATCCCCGGTATCCTGCCCCGCTGTTTTGCCTCTGGCATGAACCGCACAGGGCCGAGGGCCTCTTCGACGAAAAGGCGGTCGATGACAAAGCTCTCTCCGCCGTTTTTCGCTACCTCTGAAGCGATCACCCGCAGGCAGGAAGCGATTTCGCGCTTGAGGCTCCGTACGCCGGATTCCCTCGTATAAGACCGGATGATGTGGTCGACGGCGTCGTCTTGGAAATCCACCATGCCCGAAGAGAGTCCGTTGGCCTCGATCTCCTGGGGTATCAGATAATGCCGGGCGATCTGAACCTTGTCCTCATGCGTATATCCTTCGATATGGACGATCTCCATGCGGTCGCGGAGCGCAGGAGGAATGGTATCCATTACGTTTGCGGTGGTAATGAAGAATACCTGCGACAAATCAAAAGGCACGTTGAGATAATGGTCGACAAAATGGGTGTTCTGCTCGGGGTCGAGCGCTTCGAGCAGCGCCGAGGACGGGTCGCCATGGATGTCGTGAGAGAGCTTGTCGATCTCGTCGAGCATGAACACGGGGTTCATGCTCTGGGCGATCTTCAGCCCGTTGATGATCCTGCCGGGCATTGCCCCGATATAGGTCCTTCTGTGGCCTCTGATCTCGGCTTCATCCCGCACGCCTCCCAGGGAGATGCGTACGAATTTTCTGCCCATTGCCCGAGCGATGGACTTTCCCAAAGATGTCTTGCCGACGCCGGGAGGGCCTACGAAGCACAGGATGGGCCCTTTGAGGTCGTTCTTCAGCTTCTTGACGGAAAGGTACTCGAGGATCCTCTTCTTGGGCTTTTTCAGATTGAAGTGATCCTCGTTGAGGATGTCGGATGCGTTTCGGATGTCCAGAGTGTCGTCGGTCTTATCCTTCCAGGGCAGGTCGGTGATCCAGTCGAGGTAGGTGCGAATGGTGACGTACTCAGAAGATCCCGGCTGCATCCGGGAGATGCGTTTAATGTCCTTGTCGACTTCCTTCTTCACCTCGTCTGGAAGACCCTTTGCTTCGATTTCCTTTTTCAGGGACTCCATCTCGTCCTCGGTATCTCCCTGTGAATCTCCCAGCTCTTTCTTGATCGCCTTGAGCTGCTGCCTGAGATAATATTCGCGCTGGGCGTTGTTTATCTCGCCCTTCGCCCTTTCGGATATCTTTGATGAGAGTTCCAGAATATCCAGCTCTTCACGTAAGCTTTCATAAAGGACCATGTATTTTTCGTAGAAATCATTTTCCTCCAGTATGAGCTGCTTCTTCTCCACAGGGATGGGGAGATTGGTCGTGGCAGTGCTGAGGAGGATGACAGGGTCCTTGAGCTTTGAAAGGTTTACGAGCACCGATTCGAGGTTGTGGTACGAAAGCCGTGCAAGCTGGCCGAGGATCTCGCGTGTGGAATGAGCCATGGCCTGAATCTGCCTGTCGGATTCATAGTGCTCATGGAGGTATGTCACTTTTGCCCGCAGGTAGGGCTCGGCCGACAGCTTCTCGTCAAGGGAAGCCTTCGTGATCCCCCTGATCATGATCGAGAGCTCGCCGTTCTTTGCCTGGGTGATCTTGGTGATCTTCGCCATGCATCCGATACGATACAGGTTGTCCCATGTCGCGGGCTCCGAATCCCCTGATTCTCTCATGCCGACCGCCACAACCGGTGAGCTGCCCGCATAGAGATCTTTGACCAGCGAGATGGACGCCGGATTCGATACGATCAAGGGCAGCAGTCCGTCGGGGATCAGCACTGCGTCTTTGAGCGGAAGGACAGGCAGGCTGTCGGGATGCTCTTCTCCGTCAATTGGTTTATTTTCCGTGGTGCGGGTGAAGATACTCTTGATCCAATCCATAGTTTTTCTGTAGGTTCCAAGGCTGAAAAAGTCAATCAGCCTAAGGTTTTGGCCCCTGAATACGGGAGTAAGGAGGTAAGGTTGTGTCAGGGGCTATCTCTGATTCTTCTATCAGACTGTAGTGACCTATAAAACTCCTGGTGCCGATACGCGAGTCGTTGATCCAGGTATTGGGCATGATCTTCACATCGGAGTCAATGGCGGAGTTGCCCATGATATGGGTATGAGGCCATATCTCGACATCCGTCCCGATTGTGGCCAGCGGGCTGATCCATACACTGCCCGGATCTATCAGCGTCACGCCTTCATCCATGAAGGCTCTGTTGATGCGCTGCTGCATGATTGCCCCGGCCTGGCAGAGCTGCGCTCTCGAGTTTATGCCGTGGGCTTCGTTAAAGTCAGGTGCGATGAAAGAGGATGCAAAGTCTGCCATCTGGACGATATCGGTAAGGTAGAGCTCGCCTTTTGCATTGTTCGGAGTAAGACGGCTCACCGAATCCAAGAGGAACGTCTTGTCGATGATATACACACCGGTATTGATCTCCTGGATCTTCTTCTGTACGTCCGTGGCGTCGTTATGTTCGACGATTCCGCATACATTGTTCTTTTCGTCACGGATGATCCTTCCGTACCCGAAGGGATCGGGAAGACAGGCCGTGAGTACCCCGATGGGCGCACCGGATGCGCAGTAAACCTCGATGAGCGAAGCAATCGATGAATATTCTATCAGGGGCATGTCGCCGGGGATGATGATCACGTCTTTTACGGGCATTTTTTCCAGGGCATCGCGCGCCATCAGGACCGCATGTCCCGTACCCAGAGGAGGGTCCTGCACCACCTTTGTTATGGAAAATTGATCCAGGTAGGGACCGACGATTTCCCTTCCGTGACCGATGACGCCGATAATGCTCGAGCCGATCTTCTTCGCGAGGCTGATCGGGTAAAATATCAGCGGGAAGCCGAGTATCTCGTGCATAACCTTCGGCTTCGCAGATTTTAATCTGGTTCCTTTTCCTGCAGCAAGTATTATGGTACAAGTCGAATACATCGTGGATGCATTGCTATCATAACCGGGGGCGGTAAAGCAAGAGACGATAGCCTCCATTTCTCTTGTCAAAGGGATGGGTATTTGTTAAGACGGCTGAACAAATAGAGCCGAGTGAAGGAAAGGAGTAGGCATCTATGGTCTTTGAATGGATTTTTGGAATGTTCTCCAGCGATCTTGCCATAGATCTTGGCACTGCAAACACCCTGGTATATGCTCGGGATAAGGGAATTGTCCTGTCAGAGCCTTCCGTGGTTGCGGTCAAGATGGAGTACGGCGGGGTAAACCGGATCGTCGCTGTGGGGACGGACGCAAAGAAAATGCTGGGGAGAACCCCTGAGAATATCCAGGCCATTCGGCCCATGAAAGACGGTGTGATCGCCGATTTCGAGGCTACCGAGGCCATGTTGAAGTATTTCATCACGAAAGTGCATCAGCGGCGTCTGGGCGTGAGGCCACGGGTCATCATCTGTGTTCCGTCGGGGATAACCCAGGTTGAAAAAAGAGCGGTAAAGGAATCCGCCGAGGCAGCAGGCGCCCGTGAAGTGTACATCGTTGCCGAGCCCATGGCTGCAGCTATCGGTGCCGGATTGCCGGTCACGGAGCCTATCAGTTCCATGATCGTGGACATCGGAGGCGGAACCACGGAAGTCGCCGTCATCTCCCTGTCCGGCATCGTCTATACGAACAGCGTCCGTGTTGCAGGCGACAAGATAGACCAGGCCATCATGCAGTACATCAAGAGGGAATACAACCTGCTCATCGGCGAACGGACGGCCGAGATCATCAAGATCATGATCGGGTCCGCCGCCTCCGACGAGGTTGAAAGAACCATCGAGGTCAAAGGCAGGGATCTGGTGGACGGAATTCCCAAAATCTTCACCATCAGCTCCGAAGAGATCCGCAAGGCGTGTCAAGGTCCTGTCAGGATCATTATCGATGCAGTGAGGGTTGCCCTGGAGCAGACACCTCCGGAGTTGGCTGCGGACATCGTGGACAGAGGTATCGTTCTGACAGGCGGTGGCGCACTTTATAAGAACCTGGACAAGCTCCTCAGGGAAGAAACAGGGCTCCCCGTCATCATTGCAGAGGATCCTCTCTCCACAGTAGCCAGGGGGGCGGGTAAGCTTCTGGATGATATCGATCTCTTAAGAGATGTAACGATACCCAGTTAATGGTAAGAAGTAATACAAGGATATTTTTACTCACATGTGCAGCAGCACTTATCCTTGTTTTGCTCTCAACCGGAAGGCATTATCCGTCGACTCTGGGCATAAGCTATATCCGGGAAGGGTATTACATCTTCGATAAGGTCATCACCTCTCCGTTCTCCTTCGTGGCCGAAATCTGGGATACCTATATCGGCCTCGTGAATACGAGCAGGGAGAACAAAGAGCTCAAAAAACAGGTCGAGACCCTCCGGGTACGGTCCATGACCCTGGAGGAGCTCAAGTCGGAGAACAGACGATACAGGGCGATGCTCGAGTTCAAGAATCAACGTCAGGATCTCTCCCTGATCCCGGCCAACCTTCTTTCCCACGATATCACCCTGATATTCAAGACCGCTGTGATCGACAAGGGTTTCAACAGCGGTTTCCGGATGGACATGGCGATTCTGAGCCCTGACGGCGTCGTGGGCAAGGTTGTTTCCGTCTCGCCTCGCACCGCCCAGATTCTCCTGATCACGGACCCGAACAGCGCCATCCCTTCCGTTATAGAATCCTCGCGGGTGAAAGGGGTCATCAAGGGGAGAGGAGGGAATCTCCTGAGCCTTGAGTATGTGCGCAGTACCGAGGACGTTAAGGTCGGTGATTGCGTGGTTACGTCCGGATTGCTGGGGTTTTTCCCCAGCGGGCTTAAGATAGGGTATGTCCAAGAGGTAAAGAAGGACGCGAACAAGATCTTCGCGGACATTGTGGTGAAGCCTTACGTGGAGATGGATAAGATCGAGGGGATATTCGGCATTGCTCAAAATATGGAAGTTTCAGATTAGCCTTTTCGGGATTCTTTTTGCGGCCATCCTGATTGAGGTAGGAATCATTCCTTTAGTCTGGGCCCCCGTACGGATAGATTTTCTCATCGGTATGATTATCGGCCAGATCATCTTCGTCCCTTTTTCCCAGGGGTTTCCTTTCATCATCCTCTCGTCCATAATTCTCCAGGCCTTTTCCGGAGCCAGGATCGGGCTCATCCCGCTGATCTATATCGCTGTTTTCGTTATCATCGATGTGCTCAAGAACGTGATTTATCTTGAGAATATTTTTACCCAGGCGCTCCTGGGGATCTTCTTTTATTCTCTTATAACCTCGGTCACAGCCACGGTTGCGGGCTCCCGTTTTCTCGAAGATGCTGTTGTTCCTATGGTTGCGGGTATGGGGCTCACCGCGCTCCTCACTCCTGTCATGGTATCGATCGTGGGCCGTTTGCAGGCGGCATATGACGTGTATGGATCATAATATTCCGGGTCAAATTCTCGAAGAGGAACTGAAAGGCCGGGCAAAGTATCTGACGGTCTTTGTCATCTTACTTTTCTCCATTCTTGTTTTACGATTGACGAACATGCAGATCCTGAAAGGCTCCTACTACGAGGGGCTTGCCCGCAACAACCGGGTGCGGGTCGTGAACATTCCCGCCCAGAGAGGCAAGATCTTCGACCGGAATCATGAGATCCTTGCGGACAGCAGGCCCGCCTATAATGTAATGGTGATACCCGAGGATATCGAAAAGATTTCGGACGTTTCACAGAGGCTCTCCATCATTCTTAGTCGCGATCAGAAGGAGATCGCCGACAAGATCAGGGAAGCCAAGAGCAAGCCGTTCAATCCCGTCTATATTGCCAGAGACATCAGTTTCCCCCAGATGGCCGGTATCGAGAGCCAGCTTTTCTCCCTGCCCGGGATTTCTATCGACACCTCGAACGAAAGGGATTACCTGTCCAAAGAAGTCGCTCCCCATGTTATCGGTTTTCTGGGAGAGATCTCCCGTAAACAGCTCTCGAAACTGGAACCTGAAGACGGTTATTCTCCCGGCGATCTCATCGGAAAATCCGGTGTGGAGTTTATCTGCGAGGATATCCTGCGGGGGGTTAAAGGGACGAGGGCCTTCGAGGTGGACGCCCTGGGAAGGAAGATGAGGGTAATAGACGAACAGCCTCCCGTATCGGGTCAAGACGTCGTCCTCACCATTGATAAAAGACTCCAGATGATTGCCAGGCAGTCTCTCGGGGAAAGGGCAGGGGCGGTGGTGGCCATCAACCCGTTTACCGGAGAGATCCTTGCCATGGTCTCTTCCCCGGCCTATGATCCGACGGTTTTCCTGACCCCCATGCCCGCGGAGGTATGGAACGGAATTATCGGCGACCCCCTGCATCCCCTTGAGAACAGGGCAATCCGTGGGCAGTACTCTCCCGGGTCGATGTACAAGGTGATTATCGCTGCCCTGGCAATGACGAGTAAATTCATCACCCCGACGGATAAGAACTTCTGCCCGGGTAAGTACACACTGGGAGATTCGGTATTCAGGTGCTGGCGTAAAGAAGGCCATGGGAGCATCGGCCTTGTCGAAGCGCTGACCGTCTCCTGCGACGTGTATTTCTATAATCTGGGAGAAAGGCTCGGCATCAATCGCATGTCGGAGTTCAGTACCGAGCTCGGCCTGGGAAGGCCTACCGGTATCGAGCTCAAAGATGAGGCCACGGGCCTGGTTCCCACAGTCGAATGGAAGCGCCGGCGCTTCGGTCAGCCGTGGCATAAGGGCGAAAGTGTCATTACGGCAATCGGCCAGGGATTCACCCTGGTGACCCCGCTCCAGGTGGCAAAGGTCATGAGCGGCATCGTGAACGGCGGGAAGGTCCTGACCCCGAGGATCCTGGCTTCTACTCCTCAAAAGCTGGAGACCAACTTCAACATCGGCGCAGAAGAGCTCGATGTGATCAAGAGAGGCCTCCTGTCCGTGGTAGATAACGACAGGGGAACAGCACGCGCAATCAAGGATCCGATGTTCTCCATCGGCGGGAAAACGGGAACGGTGCAGGTGGTGAGGGGGTTGTTCTCAAAACTGCCCGATGAGGCCGATCTTCCGTACAAGATGAGGGATCACGCATGGTTTTTCGGATTCTCGCCGGTGGAAAATCCCGAGATCCTCGTGGTGGCGATCGTTGAGCATGGAGGACACGGGGCCTCCATTGCGGCCCCGGTCGTCAGAGACGTAATAAAGGGATACTATTACTCGAAGGGGCTTTCCGATGAGCAGGTACGACAAGATAACCAATAACATCGACTGGGGCCTGCTGGCGACCACCATGGCCATCATGGCCATCGGACTCCTCTGCATATACAGCGCGGTCAGGGTTTCGCACATCTCGATTTTCTTCAAACAGTTCGTGTGGATCGGCATAGGCATAGTCATCATGATAATCGCCTTTGCTGTCGATTACCGGGTTCACTTGAGGCTTGCCTGGCCGCTGTACGGTATGATGGTCCTGGGGCTTGTTCTTGTCTTTGTCATCGGCAGGGAGATAAGCGGGGCAAGGAGGTGGATCTCCCTCGGTCCTCTCAGCGTTCAGCCTTCCGAACTGGCGAAGATCATCATGATAATCTGGATGGCATATTGGGGAGAAAAGAAAGATTACTTCGAGGGGTACGGCATGAAAGAGCTCGTACTGCCTGCTATATTCATCTTTATTCCTGTAGGTCTGATCCTCGCCCAGCCGGACCTCGGGACATCCGGGATCGTGGGGATGATAGCCCTGATCATGCTGCTGCTCTTAGGCATAAAACGGTCCACTTTTATTACCTTGAGCGCCCTGTTCATTTCGATCCTTCCTTTCGGGTGGCTTTCTTTAAGGGATTACCAGCGAAACAGGATATTCACCTTCCTCGATCCCAGCAGGGATCCCCTCGGTACCGGATACCACGCGACTCAGTCCAAGATTGCAGTCGGTTCGGGCGGTCTCTGGGGAAAGGGGTTCCTGGAGGGTACACAGACGCAGCTGAGTTTCCTGCCCGAGCACCATACGGATTTCATCTTTTCTGTTGTGGCCGAGGAATGGGGCTTTGCTGGCTCTGCTCTGCTCGTCTTCCTCTACATCGTCCTCGTCACGAAGATCATCCAGATAGGGCACAAGGCAAAAGACCGGTTCGGGGCTATGCTGTGCTTCGGCATCGCAGGATACTTCACCCTGCACATCTTCATCAACATGTCCATGGCCATAGGGATATTCCCGGTCGTGGGCGTCCCGCTGCCTTTTGTCAGCTACGGCGGCTCGTTCATGTTCATTAACATGATATGCATAGGGCTCGTGCTCAATGTATCCTGGAGGAGATTCATTTTCTAAGGCAGGGCAGCGGATGCATACAAATAAAAAACCCGGCTTTGAGGGCCGGGGGAAAGACTTCGTCTGTGCCTGTATGCTGATTTGTCTTTGCGGGTGTTTACTTTCTCTATATACCGAACCCGATCTTTGCCGATGATGCCGCTTTCATGAGCAAAAAGGTAACCGCGCTAAAACAGCCGGTGTGTATTGGTCTTTTTGAGCACCTGCTCCACACTGCCCGTTGCTCCGGTAACTTTAAACGATTTATCAAGCGCCTTCAGAAAAGATTTCAGTTTCAGAAGGAAAATCACACCGGAGCTGTTTATCGAAGTCACACTGGAGAGATCAACCGTACACGCCCGAGATCTCACCAGGGAAGCAAGCGTTCTGATATCGTTTAAGGGGATGCCTGCAGGTTTAAAGATCCCGGAAATCCTGATAGAGCTCATCCCGTTTTCTTCCTCGATCTCTATCCGATGGCCGTGTGCCGCCCCATTCTTTTCGAGATGCTCAAGGACGTCGTCGGCTGAGACAAATTGCCTGCCTGAGCAGAGGTCATGGAGGCGATTGTATACCATACACTTTTTCATTGAAGGGTTGAGCCCCACGAGGAAGCTGTCGTATCCGGCCGCGTTCCAGTTGACCATGAGTTTCATGAGAAATCCCAGACCCGCCGAGTCGATAAAAGCGGTATCGGTAAAATCGATGATGAGATGCGCCACAGGCCGTTTGGGAATGATGCTCTCCACTTTTGCGGCGGTTTCCCTGTCGACGATTCCCGGCAGCGTCACGGAAAAAACCTCTTGTCTTCCTCGCGTCATGTATTTGTACGATACCCTGCTCTTGCATCTTTTGAGGTAATCATGGGGTGCGACGGCCTTTGCATACCGGTAGGAGATCACGGAAGGCCAGAGGAGGAAGCCGAACTTGAGAAAATCGACAAGATAGCGCTTCCACAGGCGTCTTGGATCCTGCGAGAACCGGAACAGCCACTCCAGGCCCGCATCACGCATCCATACCGGGGCACGGGCTATGTTCCCGGTGATAAAGTCGAATGTGCCTCCGATGCCGATGGAAACCGGTACCTGCAGCCTATGCCGGTTTCTTTCGAACCAGATTTCCTGTTTGGGATTTCCGAAGCCGATAAAGAGGATGTCCGGCTTCGAGTCATTGATGCGCTTAACGATTGCTTCATCGTTCTCGTCTGCATCGGCAAGCTCTTTCCCCTGGATATGGACAAAGGGTGACTCCCATCCTGCAATCGTAAGACCCGGATACCGTTCTTCCAGTATTGCGGATGCAGCCTTGGCAGAGCCCGGATTTCCGCCCAGGAAGTACATGGATTTATTCTGCCGGGCCGCACGCTCAGACAATTCAGGCAAGAGATCGGAGCCGGTAACCCTGTGCGGAAGCGCAGGTCCGAGAAACTTGCTCGTCCACACGATCGGCATGCCGTCCGCCGTGACCAGATCGGCCTTCCTCAGTATCTCAAGGAGTTCGGGGTGGTTTACTTTCTTAAGATTCCAGCTCAATGTGTTTGCGATGAAATCGGTGTTTACCGTACAGACAAGCCTGGACTTTTTATCCAGGGCGTAAGACTCCATGAGATGGAAGATGTACCGGAGAGTCTCATCCATGGTGAAGCAGTCGATGGGGACACCGAGGATGATGACAGGGTTGCGTCTCATTGGTTAGGCTCCTTGTCGAGAGATTCCCTTAGTACAGTTCATGATGCTGGTCAAGCGCAGGAGTTCTCACAGTAAAAAGAGTATGCCGAATTCATCGAAAATTTTCCTGAAATTCACCGGGTGCTCTTCAGCGGACTGGAGCATGATCAGGATGGGCTCTTTGCCGGAACGACCCATGGTTATTCTCCGCAGGGTTGCTTGGATCCAGTACCGGACCACGGAGGTGTGGCGTTTTTTTCCGTCGGAAAACCAGTAAGCCGCCTCGCGATACGAACCGTCTTTTTCCAGAAAGAGCAGCCGGGCCTCACCGTTTTCGATAGGCACCATATCTTTTTTTGCGATCTTCCAGCCGGCTCCTTGGAAGCAGTACATCGGATCATGCACTGCATGCCTGTTTTTCGCGCCGTCTATGGCGATGAGCATGAACCGATCCTTACCCAGCTGATAATACCTTTTGACTACCTCTGCCCTTGTGTACAGGGAAAGCTCGCTTACGCTCAAGGGTATGTCGATGCTGGTAAATCCGAGGCCTTGAGCCGGGATATGATGTACTCTGCTTTTCTCTTCAGGAAGAGAGCCTGCATCGAAGAGGATTCCGAGAAAGAGCGTCATGACCAGTGCTGTCCAGAGGAGCTTATTGGCGAGAGGTGTCAATACTGTTCCCCGGATGTTTTCTGGATCGAGCGGACGAAGTACCAGGACGGGACTGTTGCCAGGAGAATACGCGCAACGGTTACATATTCAGAGAAGAACCGTCCCCCAAACCAGTCAAATGCGGGCATCCACGAGACCGAGGCAGCAAGCCACAAAATACGTATGGGCATTGGGGGGAGGATTGCCCCAAAGGCGCATGCAATTCCCAGGTGACCTAAGACACGAAGAGAGCCCAGCATTCCGTTAAAGGAAGAAAACAGGGCAAGGCCTAAAAGCAACGGGCTCTCTTTCAGCCGGAACAGGGCTTTCTGCTGCATATACCAGAAAAAAGCCACCGGTGAGATCCATAATCCTAAAGCGACAGGACCTGAGATATCTTTTGTCGACACCCACGTTTCGATAAGATCCAGCGAAGTCAGGATGCAGTAGATGCAGATGAGAATGGAGATGAGCTGAGGTCTTTTCATGAACAGAGAGTTGTTGCGGTATTCTTTTTGATATATGTGGCCTGCAGTGAGAGTATGGCCCAGGTAAGGCAGAGCATCAGGAAGAGGACCATCCAACCTCCCCAGGTGTGAAACAGTCCGAGCGCGAATTCCGGGCCCATGGTCAGTGCCGTGATGCAGAGAATAACGATCCTCAAGGTATTTGCCAGCCACGCAATAATTACCAGCCCTATGAGATTCATCCAGAAGATCTTGTGCCTGCCGAGGAAGAGATAGGCCAAAGCAGAGCCTGCTATCAGCATGGATTGAAGGACATTTATACCGGAGCAGGCCTCGCCTATTCCCACAGGCAGTCCCTGGACGATAAGCTGAGTACCGTCATGGATCACGCCAAGCCCCATGGCGGAAAAGGTTTTGGCTGTTGCCCAGGCACCGGACAGCCTGAAGTACCATCCGATAAAATTTCCCTCCAGATCAAGCCACGGGAAGGCGAAGAGAGGCAGTACCATAAGTTTCCGTACCGACGGAAGATCGTATGAGTACACTCGCGAAGAGAGCCAGGTCCATAACAGATATGTCCAGCTTGCAGCCAGAAGGAATAAGACATCCATCAGCATGCCGAGGATGAATCCTGCAGTACCGATAATGAGGTTGCCGTAAGAGAGAGGCTCCGGTTTCACTGTAAGATTCCAGGGGCTTCCCAGGTAATAGAACAGGGGCAGGGACAGAAGGATGGGGAGGGTGTTTTCCAGAGACGTAATCCCCGTGAAATCCCGCAACCAGATATAGAGCGCCAGCAGGAAAAGAAAAGACAGGTATGAGATATCACGGCCGGCCATTCTGCTCTTCCCTCGCGATTTTTTGCACGTTTGACCGCAGTTCCATCATGTCAGGGAAATAGGTCTGGAGTTCGTCGGTGTATTTTCTGGCGGATTTCCAGTCCTTGCGCTCAAAGGCCCTGCGTGCAAGATATGATTTGGCTTCGAGGGACTCTTTGGCCAGGGTCCCGTATAAACGGTCCGCTTCCCCGACATTGCCTTCGTTCAGTGCGATTTTTGCAAGGATCTCCCTGCCGGTTTCACTGCCGGCAAGGGATTTGTGTCCTTGCACGATTCGTCTTGACTCGCCAAGATCTCCTTTGTCCAGGTATGCCATGCTCATCAGCCAGGCAGCCCTGAACCCTATGTCGGTGTCGCCCTGTGCAAGCGACTCCAGTCTCGGCAAGGCCTTCTCGAAACGGCCATCGGCGAGCAGGATTTCCGAGACAAGCATTCCCAGGGCAGGAGTCTTTTTCTGATGGCCGGCAAATTCAAGGGCTGATTTATTGCCTCTGTTATATCTCAGTGCCTGGGTAAATCCGTATGCAACCCAGTCGGGGAAATCATCGGGAATGACCGGGAGCTTATGGAGCCCGATAGCGGCCTCCAGCCATCCGGACGCAAGAAACACCGAGCTGAAGGCCTCTTTGCTCTTCAGGAGCGCATCAAGGTCATCCGGCACAGTGATGCTTTTAAAGGAGCTGTCCCTTTTGTCGGTAAGCATATGTATCTGTTCGAAAAGCTGGTGTGCAAATCTTCCCGATGCAGGGGGTTTTACTCTTTTCCCCTCGGGTTCGACGAATACGCCCCACCTCCGATAGACAAGGACGGTCTCGAGTGTGCGCTCCAGTTCGGGGTGGAATGAAGAATGCTTGAAGGGAGAGGATTTCAGCAATTCCATTGCCCTTGCCTCGGATCCTTCCTGCAGGGCCTGTATCAGTTTCAGCCAGAATATCTCCTGGCGGTTTTCAGCCATTTTTTTCAAAGAGACGTCTTCTCCCAGAAGGTTCCGGTCCCAGAAGAGTTCTTCTTTGAGGCCCTGCATGGTCTTGATCAGAGGGGCCATTTCACCCGATGGACCGACGCACTTCGTGAGGTCTATTTTCACAGGATGGGTTACCTTGGACCAGAAAAGCGCCTTGACCCAGAAAAAGTCAGGGACCGGAGAAACAAGGCCGTCAATCCATATCTGCAGCGCCTGAGTATAATTGCTCTGCCTGCGATAAAAGTCTGCAAGCTGGTCCCGGAGCAACGGATTTTTCAAATTGCTTAGGAAGGCTGCAACATATTCCAAACGGGCAGCAGACATCCTGCCCTGATGCTCCAGGATCTGAGCCCGGAACGATCGGACATCGGGATTGCGAGGGTCGGCCCGGTACGCCTCATCCAGGAGAAACCATGCTTCGTCCAGATTGTCTTCCGCCTTGAAGAGGGCAAGGCGTACCAGCCTTCCGCAATCCGCTGCGCCTTTGAACGATCGGGAGGTGAGCAGTGCAATCGCATCACGTTGCCTCTTCTGAACGAGCAGTGCATCTACATCGAGGGCAAACCAGAGCTCCGGGCTCTTCTCACGCGGCCGCCAGGAATCCCTCAGATAGGTATAGAGATCCATCTTGTTGGTTTCGAGCATGGCCTGCGCAACGAGGAGCGAAGCCTTCTCATGGACAAGGACTTCCAGGGGGTTCTGTGTATAAAGATAAAGCAGCCTAGGGATATTCCGTGACTGCTCAAGGGCCCGGATCTCCAGCGAAAGCCATTTTCCGGAATTTTCCGGCTGACAGGAGGCCTTCATGGCTTTGATGATTGCAAGGGCCTCGTTCGGCCGGCTCTGCCCAATGAGACCCTCTGCGTTTACCAGCGCGCGCTGTTCCTGCGAGCGTATCACATAGGACCGCCAGCTGAAAAACCCTGCAGCAATAGCGATGCCCAGGATGATTACTCCCAGGATGAGCAATACTGTTTTTTTAAAGGAGAACCGCTTCAAGTCATTTTAAGATTTACGTTGAAGATCAAGAGTGCGCTTCCGGTATATCACGAGAGAGAGGAATGATCCCAGGACAAGCATTGTCGAAGGTTCGGGCATGTTGGTCAGTGCGTGGATATTGCCAGCGCCGATATCCAGGGCAAAGAGGACGCTATTGCTTCCTCCGCCGGTTTCCCCATACATGTCTTCAAAACCTATGAACAGGTAAGGGCTGCCAGGCATCGCAAAGGCCACGGCATGGCTGATCCCGTCGGGATTGATCGAAGCATCGGCTGAAAAGACATCGTCAATCCTTTTTGTCCTTTCGGATATCAGGAAGAAATCGAGCGTGGCGCCGCTTGTGAGAGTCCCCAGACTGACAAAGTCACCGGGCAGGAGAGGGTCGGTGGAAGTACGGGTGAGTACTTTCTTCTTGGTTATTTTATCCATTGTGAGAGCGGTGGATTCCGATGCGTCCGGAAAGATGAGCAGAGGGTTGCCACCTGTGATTCCCGAGCCCGTAGTGTTGAATCCGAGCGAGTTGTGCTTCCAGGTATTGTCGCCGATAAAATATACCCGTGCATCATACTGCGTGGCGATGCTGATCATCGAAGGGTCCAGGGCGATGGTCGAGGTGAGGTCGGTGAACGATGGAGAAGTCAGATCCATGTCTCCCCACTGGTTCATGAGAGGCAGGTAATTGCTCTGGAAAACACTTGAACGGGCATCCGAACCCGCAAGCTGTACCCCATCGACGATGTCCAGACCGAAAGGCCGTGCAGGTGACTGGATGGGGGAATATTCTGCTGATACGGAGGAAAGTGATATGAGCACGGTAAGGATTGCTGCGGATACCGCACAGATCACTCTTGAGACAGGGCTGCTCAGGAGAGAAGGGGTTTTTCCTGTGATGGACCTGGTGTTATTCTTCTGCATATCGTCAAACTTCATTTGTCAGACCTCCCGCCGCTCATCAGCCGGCAGCATTCTATCCTTTCAATAATCTGCCGATAAGCTTCGATACTCCATTGTATTTCATCGACCATAACTCGCTTTGCTTGAATTTTCCGTCACCTGGCTTCAACCGGAGATCGATTGCCGGAGGCTTTTTTCGAGCGGGTTTCCTTTAAAAGTGAGGAAAATCCCCGGATGTTCGCGATCACGCCGAGCAGGCGGATATGATTTTCTCCCTTGAGATGCTTTTCCCATATCTGCTCGCAGAAACCGGGTCTCAGTATCTGATCGCTTGTCGGATCAGTCTCGTAGATGATGCCTTCCATCCAAGGTCTCAAGATTCCTCTGACCAAGCTGGAGAAGTCGATCGGGGCCTGGCGGGAAGAAATGTGCGGCCAATGAAAGTTGTTCTCGAGGATTCTGCAGCCTTTGAGGAATGCCTTGGCGGGCAGATCCATTGCAGAAGGGGTGTACGCGGGCAGCAGGGTTCTCTGCCACCGTACCCTCAAAGCCTCGGGGAATGAGGCTTTGAGCATTTCCCGGTATATCCGGTGTTCGTAGCGGAGCGAATACGGAACAGCGGTGATGAGGTCCAGAAACGGATAATCGAAAAAGCATGAAGCGGATTCGACTGTTTCGCGCATCAGCACAGTGCCCATGGATGTGGACCTCCGCACGCGGTTTTCCAGGAAGAACGAGTCGGCGGCATCAGCCGGAGGGAGGCCGCCCGCCCGCCCGGAGATCATTTCCCGGAACAGCGTAGAAGGAAGGTTCTGCCTTTCGAGCCGGGAAAAACCGGGAATCGCATCCGCCAGCAATGCCTCGGGGAGAAGGGTGTTTCTCCAGGCGAACAGTTTGCCTGCAAGTTTTTCATCCGGGGATTGCGACATCCAGGCATTCCTGAGATATGAACCTCCCAGCAGGAGATCTCCGGCATATCCATTGAGGATGAGGTCTGCGCGGTCTTTGAGGATGTGGAGATGGAAGAGCATATGGCAGTCGAAGTAATTTATGAGGCCTTCGGTTATCCTCATACCTTCAGCGTATCTGCTCTGGACATTGTGGCATACATAATCACAGTCGTGATGTTCCGTCCCATAAAGCCGGGCAACCTGTGCAGCAAAAATCCTGTCGTAAGAATCGGGTTTGCCCCAGGTAAAGGTTTGCAGCGGTATCCCTGCACGTGAGGCTGCAGCGACGAGAGCCCGTGAATCGAGGCCTCCGCTCAATGTCACGCCGATGCGTCCGGCGCTTTTTGTCTGTGCCTGTACGGCCTTGAGGAAGCGACGCCCCAGCTCTTCAGCCAATTCGCTTTCGGATGCCCGATGATCATCGGGAACATACCGGTAGTTCCAGTATCTCTGCCAGGAGAGTTCGTTGCCATTTCCGATCATGACCGTTGCCTGGGGGAATGCGCTCACTCCCGAGATCAGGGTTCTTTCGCCGAGAAAATCGTCCAGGGAAAAGAGCTGAGCGGCGCCTGCAAGGTCCCATTCTCCATCCGCAATGCGGGAGATGACGGAGCAGAGGACTCTGCTCCCCAGGCAGAATCCCTCGGAACTCTGTGACCAGTACATGGGATAAAGGCCGTACCGGTCGTTTGCAGCGACAATCGTTCCATCGACGGGGTCGAGGAGCATTACGAAGAAGGCGCCGTTGAGGTTCGGGAGCGCCTTTACGAGCCCCCCGTTCCGGTACAGACGGGCAAACACGCCTGCATCGTCACGGATGTCGGGATTCCGGTTGCAGAAGGAAGCCAGGGGTTCGCTTTCATGGAGCTCGCCCAGGATTACTGCCCAGAGTCCTTCAGCGCGAACATAGACAGGCATGATCCCTTTTCTGAACTTGTCGTTGCCCACAAGTCCCATGACGGTTTGGCCATGGACATGGTAATGGTTTATAAATTCTCCGCCGTAGGAAAGGGCTGAAGAAAGCTCTTGTGCAAGCCCGTGCAGATCTGACGGCTTCTCTTTTCGGACGATGTAGGCTCCGCTCATGCCTTTTTATCCTTCTTCGCAAAAGGAACAAAGCCTTTGTTCTGCAAAGCCCTGCCGGTGATGCATGTTGCCAGGTACCTCAGAACACCGAAGAACTGTGGATATACGACAAACGAGAGGTGAGCGCAGTAGAGGAAGGCCACCCGAATGCCCAATGGCGGAGCGGCAAAATCGTTTATCTTGCGGAATGGCCTGCAGGCGAGGGCTGCAGCGATAAGTACAGCAAAACAGGACCGCTTCAGGAGGACGCCCGAACATATGAGGGCGAAAGGGACCGTAGCGCCGAGGCAGATCCGCAGGAGCTGTCTCAAGAAAAACTTTTCTTTTTCCTTCCTGTACCTGAGCCCGATTTCAGCATAGGCGTGGCCGCTCCGATAAGCCCTTCTGCAGTAGTGTCTGAAAGAGTTCATGTTGAGGTCATGCACGACCATGTCGGCCGTTATCCGGTAAATGGTCTGCCCCTGCCTCCGTACCCGGTAGCTCAAATCAGGGTCTTCCCCTGCTACGAGGCTCTCGTCATACCCGCCCGCGGACAAGATCGCGTCTTTACGCGCCAGCACGATGCCGCCAAAGGTCCGGCTCGGGCCTTCCGTAAACAGGTGCCCCTGTTTGCCTGCGGAAATGCCCCATTCCATGTTGCCGATGGTATGGTAGATATTCTTCCCCGGATACTTCTCCTGAATACGTCCAGCCACGGCTGCTACAGCGCCGTCCAGATACGGCAAAGCCGTACGGAGCCATCCCGGATGGAGAACGGTATCTGCATCAAGGAACTGGACAATAGCATGGCTGGCCTGTGCAATCCCTGCATTGCGGCCCTTGCCGGGGGTGGGATGCGGGTCCATGAGCTCGATTGTCCTTATTGAGCGAAATTTCTTCGCAATCTCGATGCTGCGATCGTTCGAACCCCCATCCACGTAGATGATCTCAAGGTTTTCCTGCGGATAATCGGCATGAAGCACCGATGAAATGCAATCGCCAATGTACTGTTCCACATTGATCCCGATAATCACTACGCTTATAGCCGGAAGATCCTTTCCCGCGGCTGCCTGAGTCTGCTTATGCGTATCGTTAAGATGCATATGGCTCATAAGATAAAGGAACTATTCACGAGGGAATTTCGAGCAGAAATACCCGAAATCCCCGGCCAGTGCCCGGCGCAATTCTTTTCTCGTTTCCTCCGGGATATACGGGTGCATGTAGTTTCCTGCGAGGAAGAGAGGCCGCTCTTTGCCGAGCACGGCATGGGTTTTCTTGAATTCTTCAACTGTTCCGATGACCCTGGCAGGATTTCCGGCGCAGACGGTATCGGGGGGGACATCACGGATAACCATCGAGCCCGCGCCTACGATCGAGTTGGGGCCTACGGTCACATTGCACAGGATGGTCGAATTCGCGCCGATGAAGCACCGGTCACGGATCACGACCTTGCCGACCTTGATGAGGTCCCCGGCATAGGCAGTCGTTGCATCGTGGGTGAGGATGGTCACGTTCAGGGATATGATGACGTTGTCTCCGATCTCCACGAGATACGGCAGCCGGCCGTCGATGTAAGCAGGATACAGGACGGAGGTGTTTGTCCCGATCTGCACCCCCTGCCTCCTCAAGTATTCGGGATAGAAAGATTTGTCGAGCATGAGGCGCAGCCTGTTCATGAGATGCTTCCATCTTTTTACGGGTCCCATCAGTTTGCCCCCTTGCCGAAGCTGTCCGTAAGAAGCGTCTCGACGATGAGCCTGGAGACCTTGAGGGACTCGCTTCTCTTCAGCTGTGCTTTCCGAGAGCGGAAAGGCAGGTTCTTTATCAGTACCGCGATCCGCCAGGCGAGTTCCACGAGGGCGGATGCCGTGACCCCGGCCACGCCGTGCCACTTACGGTAGTATCTGAACTCGCTTTTGATACGCTGGGCCGTAAGCTGCCTGCCGTG
This sequence comes from Syntrophaceae bacterium UBA6087, assembly GCA_002448235.1. Lineage (GTDB taxonomy): Bacteria > Desulfobacterota > Desulfomonilia > UBA1062 > UBA1062 > Phosphitivorax. The sequence continues at coordinate 92,716 of DIXF01000005.1, read as the reverse complement.
AGCCGATACCTGTGAGCCGGTGCACGCAGCGCTCTGTCCTCCCAGGTGGACGACCCGGGCATAGGGGTAGTACACCACATCCCAGCCCGACTTCTGTGCAGACTTGCAGAAGTCGATCTCCTCCGAATACAGGAAATATCTTTCGTCGAGCAGTCCCACTCCCTCCACGACCTCTCTGCGGATCAGGAAATAGGCACCCACGACCCATCCGACCCTGCGGGGGTACGAGTGGTCCCACCAGGAAAAATCGACCCGGCCGAAGAATCGCGACTTCGGGAAACGGGAGGTGAGGCCCGTGATGACGAGGAATTTGTTCAACAGGCTCGGAAGCATCCTGGCCGAAGCCTGCGGTGAGCCGTCCGCATTGGTAAGCGAGCACCCGAGTACGCCGATGGATGGATTTTTTTTCATGAAGTCGAGGGTGGAATTGAAAACGCCTTCGCCGATGAATGCATCCGAATTCAGGAGCAGGATATACCTGCCCGACGCCTTCCTGATCCCTTCGTTATTGCCACCCGCAAACCCCTTGTTCTTTTTGAGGCGGATGAGCCTTACCCAGGGGAAATCATGCTCCACCATGTCTGCGGATCCGTCTGCGGATGCATTGTCGACGACAATGACCTCGAAGGAAGCGTCGGGTGAGTACCGCACGATATATGAAAGGCATTCCCGGGTCGTTTCCCTGGTATTGAAGGATACAATAATTACGGAGAGGTCAACAGGAGCAGGCATCTTCGTTCTTCTCCGGATAATGGTTTTCCCCTGCTCTCATGCGGGAGGGATAACCTCGATCCTTTTCCCCAGCCTGAGCCGTTCCATCTGCCAGGCGTGGAGGGATTTCCGGAAACCCGGGAAATTGTACCTCGGTGTTCTCATGAGCCATGCTTTGAGGTATCCCCAGAGGATGAGGATGCCGCCGATGGCGAAGGGGCGCTCGAGCATCCGGTAGGCGCCGACGGCCAGGATGTACAGGGGGTGGGTGCCCATGAAGTACTGTCCCCATCCCCATCTGGTGCGGCCGTGGAAGATGCTCTTGTGCGAAGAGCCCATAATGCGGTGGTCGGAGATCATGAGATCGCGGTCCTTAAAGCTGCACGTCCTGAAACCCTCCATGCGGCAGCGGTGAAAGGTGATGCCGTCCCACATGACCTGGCGAACAAACCCGCCGATGGCGTCGAAGCATTTCTTCTTCAGGCAAAGGACGCCTCCGAGCACGCTTTCGTCCGTAATGCGCTCCTCGACGAGCTTGCCATCGTTTAAGTCCAGAAAAAGCTTGCCGCTTGCCGCCCCCAGGAACGGGTCATGAGCGAACTTTTCGAAAAGTGTCTCAAAGTATCGCGGCCCCACGGTGAGGTCTCCGTCCATCTTGCAGATGAAATCGTACTCTTCCGTCCTGATTGCCCCATAGCCGTCGTAAAAGGCTTCGACCACGCCGGGACCCACCTTCCTCTCCCCGCGGTCCTGCCTCCTTACGGAGTGAACCCAGGGATATTTTTCAGCAGCCTCCCGGATGATCTCATGCGTGCCGTCGGTAGAACCGTCATCGACAATGATGAATTCCACAGGCGTGACGCTCTGTTCCGCGATGCTTAAGATCATGCCCGGCAGATACTTCTCCTCGTTCCGTACCGGTGTGATGATGACGTATCGGGGGGTCTTCTGATTCATGGCAGCTTCTTTCGGAAAAGGCCCGCAAGCTTTTCTGCATTTTGCGAGAGATCGAAATCGGTGTGCACCTTATCGACGGCATTTTGGACAACCTCTGAGAGGACATGCCCTTCGCGTACGGCATCTTCTATGGACGAGGCGAGGCTTACAGGGTCGGCCGGGTCTGCGAGATAGCCGGTCACGCGGTCTTCGATAAGCTCCGGGATTCCCGTAAGCCTGGTCGAGACAACGGGCACGCCCGAGAGCATGGCCTCCATGAGCACTACGGGGACCCCGTCCATATCCCCTTCGCGGTCTTTTTTGCATGGGAGGACGAAAAGGTCGAGATCTTTGAGCCAGCCCGGCACTTTCTCATGCGGCAGAGGACCCATGAACCTGACCTCCTGGGATAACCCGGACGATGAGGCCTGTATGACGAGCTCCTGCATCAGCGGACCGTCTCCTGCAAGCTCTACGGTGAAGGGCACCCGGGCATTTTTCAGAATCCTGCACGCGTCGATGAGGACATCGAATCCCTTTTTCTCCACCATTCTCCCCAGAGAACCCATCTTTAGAGGACCGTGGATGCCTCTCGCCTCCCGGCGTGTGAATGAGCCTGGATGGACGCCGCAGTGAACGATGTGCACCTTGTCTCCCGATGCGCCGCGCGTGATGAGATACTCGCGGTTGAACTCCGAGATCGCTGCAGTGAACTTCGACCGCCTCACCTTTTCGCTGAGGAGCCATCCCCGGACGAAGATATCGTTTGCGTGGGCCGTGAAGCTGTAGGGTACGCCCGTCATGAGCGAGGCATACATGGCTATGTCGGTAGGGACATGGGCGAAATGGGCATGAATGTGTGTACAGCCCTTATCGATGAGGATGCGGGCAACCCTCGAAGCTGCGAGGAACCGGTAGAGAATGCCGGCCGCGGTGCGGTTGACAGGGCCGACGTGCAGGGCGTCTTTCAGGGCATACCCGAGAGCGGTTACGAACTTCGACCGACTGGAGAAGGCCATGAAGAAGGCATCCCGGATAAAGACGCGCAGAGGGTTTCTATAGAGATAACAGGTCCTTTCAGCGAGCTCCCGGGCCGGGCCTTCAAGCGCCTTTGTCCCGGGGATATGCACCGATATGGGGATGACTCTTATCCCGAGCTTTTCCACCTCGAGGAGCTCGTTATAGACAAAGGTCGCGGACAGGGCCGGTATCTCGGGGGCCAGGTACGCCATGGTCATGTCGTTTTTCATGCTGGAAGGTTCTCTTTAGGTGAATTCCTACTGTCGTTTCTTTACGATCTTTGCCGGTATCCCGGCCGCAATGGAATACGGCGGGATGTCGGCATTCACCACGCTGTTGGCCCCTACCACCGAGCCTTCACCGATGGTCACGCCGGGCAGGATACAGCTTCCTCGGCCTATCCAGACGTCTCTGCCAATGCAAATGGGTGAGGAGGCGTGTTTCTGGCAGCGCATGGGCTCATCCGGACTCATGCCGTGATTTGCATCCCTGATGGACACGTACTCGCCGACGATGGCGTACTCCCCGATTGTAATCCCTGCATAGGACACGAGCGTGCAGCCTCTGTTTATCCGGACGTCGTCGCCGAGCCGGATGTTGCCGGTCTCTGCGGTCTCGAACTCCGTGTCGCGGCCGATCCTGCACCGCAAGCCCATCCGTACGTTCCTTGTCCCGAGGACATACACCCTCCCGTCACACTGAACGGAAGGGTCCAGAAAAACAATGTCCGCCTTCAGGCGTGCCGGATAGTAGATGCGCTTCATGAGGGTCATGAAAGGCAAAATAATCTTTATGGGCAAAGAGGTCATAAAAATGAGTATCCTGATCAGTGTTCTTTTCATGGGAATGCGGCGTCCGGGGAGGGCGTGCGTTTATTTCTCCGGTTCATACACCCATTTCTTTCGTACATGATTCCGTATGATCCTCGCCGGAACTCCCACGGCAAGGGAATTCGCAGGCACGTCTTCAAGGACTACCGAGTTGGCGCCTATGTCGACATTGTCTCCTATAGTGATTTCTCCTAGGATCTTTGCTCCGGCTCCGATAAAAACGTCGTTTCCGATGGCCGGGGCAGCGTACGTCCCCCGCGAGCCGAGGGTCACTTCATGCATGATGCCCACGTTGTCGCCGAAGACCGTCTTTGGGTGGATGACGATCGAGATCGGATGTATGATGTGGAAATTCCTGCCGAAGACCACGTTTCTCGGGAGATAAACCGTGGTGATGACCGATACCAGGTTCTGCAGGATCCAGTATATTTTGTCGAGGATTTTGTGCAGAATCTCAAGCTTGACCGACTCTACCCATCTTCCGTACCGGTAGACGGCCAATACCCAAAGGACCGGATTCATCAGGTTCGGATACATCCGGTAGTCATTCTTCAGATTCTCGAACATAGAGTGCTTTCCATCAGCTTGCCGGCTGTTCTCGGGTGCGGCGGGGCCCATTCCACAAGATGGAGAGGCCCGTCGAGGCGGCAAAGGCTATCGTGCTCATTACTGCGAGAAAGGGGAGATTGTAGAGCGTCTCGCTTGAGAGAAGCGGTCTCAGAACGAAGTACATGAGGCCTATCGTCCCGGACAGGGCGATTATCTGAAACCAGGGCCGAACGACCTTCAAAACCGGAAAGCCTGCGCCTGTTACAAGGAAGACCGTCTGAACAGCCACCATGACCGATATCGAGATGAGCATCCCGACGGCTGCCCCTGCCAGGCCGTAGTCCCTCGCGCCCAACGGGATGAGCAGGCAGACGCATGTAAGACATATCCCCGTGGAAATAGTTTCGTACTTGAGCTTTCCCATGGCGATGAAGGTGCTGCTGTTTATCGCGTTCAGGACGAGCAGGATGCCGCTGATGCTGAACCAGAACATGGATACGGACGCTTCCCGGTACCGGGGATCATAGAGAATCCCGATGATGTCTTCGGAGAAAAGTGCAAAGATCATGGAAACCGGGATGGTGAGCGCAAGGATGAAGGATGTCGTAGTGCGGTATATCTTCACGACCCTGGAGAAATCGTTCAATACGCTGCTGACTGCAGGGAGGTATGACTGCAGGAAGACCTGGAGACAGACCACCCAGATGAGCAGGCCCATGGTGCGGCCGATATTGTATATCCCGAGGTTGTCCATGTTCAGCACCTTGCCGGTGATGAGGACATCGGCGTTCATGGCGGTGAAGCTGACCATGGTGTTGAGCATGATGAATTTCCCGAAATGGAATATCTCGGTGGCGATCTCCCTGTTCCATCTGAAGCGGGGGGGGTACGGGCTGACCATGAAAGACCCGGCCACCCGGTACAGCGACGAAAGTACGCTGCCGACTGCCAGCGCATAGACGGACCGGTAGATGTACGCGAGGACAATCGAAGTCAAGAGCCCCAAGATCTGGGACCCGAGTTCGAGAGCCACCTTTTTCTCCACGCGGAACTGTTTGATAAGCACCGTCAGGCCAGGGCTCTCGAAACCGAGGATAAAGGGGTTTATCGCCAGGATGATAAGGATTCCGGTAAGCTGCGGCTGCTGGTAGTAGACGGCCATGGGCCAGGCGATTCCCGCAACGACCAGGCTCAGAAACAATCCTCGGACAGTGCTGATGAGGAAGACCGAATCCAGAAAATCCCTGTCCGCGCCTTTCGGGTTCTGAATGATCGCGGTTTTCACCCCGGTGTCCGTAAAAAGCTGGATCATGAGTATGATCGTCTGGGCAGCGGCCATGATGCCGAACGCCTCGGGGAAGAGTATCCTCGTGAGGATGAGGCTTCCCATCATCCTCAATGCATGGCTGCTCCCCTTTTCAAGAAGGCTCCACAGTGCGGCCCTGATGCTCTGAAGCTTGAGCGAATGCGATTGGGGCTTGAGTATCAGGCGCATCAGGGAAAAGAGCTTTTCTCTCATAAGGCCTTTATCCGTCATCCGACGTTGATATTCCTTGAGGGCATGGCTGCTTTCACGTATACTCCCTTAAAGCGTGGCATCAGCCCGCTGATAGAGAGCCTTGCAGACGCTCACGATGGGGATCCGGATGAAGAAAGTGGTAGTCGCTGTTACAGCAATTCTCGTGCTCATCTTTGGGTATGTACTCATTTCCGGCAGTCCGGCAGAGGAAGACCGAGCTCCCGAGCCCGCCGGGTTTTCCATTGGGATGAATCTCTCATCGGTAACTTACTACACCCGGGAACTGCCCTTTGTGGACATCATGAAGAGCTCCATGCCCTGGGTGACCCAGAACGTTCAGGACGTGCCCGGAGGCAAAAACCCGTGGGATAGCGGTCATATCCGATCGGTCCCCCTGGATGCGGACGGATATCCTCTTTCCCTTCCGGTGGAGATTCCGGGAACGGAGGCCCCCCAGATCACGGCAACGCTCATGTGCAGAGCCATCGAAGGCCGGTATCCGAAAGGGCGGTACGTCTGCCTCTACGATGGGCAGGGAGAGATCAGGTTCTTTTTCGATGCCAAGGCGGTGAGCAGCTCTCCGGGAAGGATCGAGCTCGATGTCACGCCGACCCATGCGGGCATCCTCATGAAGATCGTGCGTTCCGAGAAGGGCGACCATATCAGGAACATCCGCGTGATCATGCCCGGATTCGAGGATTCCTATGCCCTTGAGCCCTTCAACCCCGTGTTCCTCGAACGACTGAAGCCGTTTAAGGTCATCCGGTTCATGGACTGGCAGCGGACCAATGACTCCGTGGTGCAGCAGTGGGCGAAGAGGACGAAACCTTCCTCGTACACCCAGGCCGACCGGGGCGGCGTCGCCATAGAGCATCTGGTCGATCTCTGTAACCGCATCGGTGCCGATCCCTGGTTCTGCATCCCCCATCAGGCAGGCCCGGACTATATCCGGGGGTTCGCCGCACTGGTCAACGGTTCTCTCGGGCAGGACAGGAAGGTGTACATCGAGTATTCCAACGAGGTGTGGAATGCCATGTTCGGCCAGTACCGTTGGGTGGAAGCCAACGGTGCCCCCGAACTGTCCCACGCACGGAAGTATGCGTCCTTTGCCCTTAAGGCCTTCGACATCTGGCGTGACGAGTTTCGCAACCCGAAGGGGCGCGTCATCAGGGTCGTTAGCGGCCAGCAGGTAAGACCCGGCATCGCTGAAGACGCCGCCCGGCATCTCGGGAAGGGAGGCTTCGATGTCCTTGCGTCCAGCGGGTATTTCGGCATCGGAGCGGAAGGGTATAAGGCCCTTGCCACCCTCGGCGCCCGGGCCACGGCCCACGATGTCGTGCTGAGCGTCTATGAAAACATGCGGACTCACGAGCTCCCCGCAATGGAGAAGCATGCGAAGATCGCATCCGAATACGGAGTCCGCTATGTAACCTACGAGGCAGGCCAAGCTATCTGTCCTTTCCCTCTGGGCTCTTCGCCGCCGTACTTAAAGGCGCTCTGGGATGCCCAGAAATCGCCGGAGCTGTATTCCATATACCGGGAATTCATCGCTTCGTGCCGGGAGATGGATCTTTCCCTCTTCATGGCCTTTGCATATGTATCGGCGCAGGAAACGAAGTCAGGATCCTGGGGGCATCTCGAATACCTGGACCAGCCTACTGCCGAAGCGTTGAAGTTCAGGGTGCTTCTCGATGAGCTGGATGTAGAATACCTCAAAGCCGGCAGCCCGAAAGAACCTCTTTCCAAATGATCTGTCTTTAGTGTTTTCATGCTCCGGTCCTGGATGTTTTTATATAAACCTCGGTGAATAAGCGGGCTCCAAAGAAGAAAGAGTCTCTTCCTCTTCCTCACGGGACGTCTCCCTGACGGTTGCCGCCAGCGGGGGCAGCCCTGAGATCCCTCCTGCCAGTATCAGGAAGATGGGATTGATCATGGCGTTGAGCAGGTTGTCCACCATGTAAAGGCCAAGGAGCACGGACAACACCGCTGCAGGCGCCACCCGGGGATCGGCCCAGCTCCTTGCCGGGTAATGGCGCAACAGGTAGAACACGGGAATGAGAATGCTTAAGCTCATGGACAGGAGGCCCACCAGCCCATGATTGCCGTAGGTGATGATCCAGAGGCCGTCCGTTACGGAGACATCATTGCCGTCATCATCGTAGACACGGGCCTTTCCCCATGTCGCCCAGCCGAATAACGGCCTCTGAATGGCCTTTTCCGCCAGGATATTTTCATTGACCATCCGGAACTGCAATGACTCGGCCCTGTCCACGCTGATATTCTCCGAAATGAAGGAAACGAGGTCTTTTCCTGTCCAGATGCCTGTAGACCGCGTGGGAAGGTAAAAGAGCGGGATGGCGATGAGAAGGACCAGGAACAGTGGCTTCTGGTATTTCTTTGAAAGGAAAAGGATTGCCATTCCCATGAGAAGCAGACCTATGGCAGCAGTAGACCTGCACCAGATCGTGGTGAAAACCATGATCAGTACAAGCCATTTCATGTCGATTCCTTTGAATTTCTTTAAGACCCCTGCGCTCCACAGCCAGAAGGCAACCAGTGTGGCGCTCATCATCCAGACGCCCAGCATGAGGCCGTGGTTCATGAAGACCATGGGCCGCCAGCCTCCCCACCGGTAGGTCTGATTGAAGGTGTGCTGGTAAAATCCGTATACCTTGTAGTGCAGCTGCGGGCTGAACCGGCTTTCGTACAGGCATAACGGGACATAGACCATCCCGCCGATGAAGATGCCGATTGCAAGCTCTTTCAACCCTTCGAGCGAGCTGAAATATACCCTGCCTATGAAATACGGGAACCCCCAGGTAACGGTCTGCCGTAAGAATACGGATATCCCGTCGTACATACCGTAGCCGTTCGACAGGGAGGATGCGATGGGGCACAGGCACCATACTATCATGGGAATGTCCAGCGTCCTGAAGCGGAAGCGCGTGAGGCTTTCCATATCGAATATGGCTGCTGCAATGAGGACTCCCCAGCAGGTTGCCGATATCTTGGTGTAGTTCGGGAATCCGGGTATGGGGTACTCGATATTCGGCATGAAGAGCCATGCAAAAAGGAACGACGCGATGACGGCGTGCCGGGGCTTCAGCCTGGAGAAGAGTCCTATGACGACCGGGATCCATCCGAACATGAAGATGTGGACTACGGGGCTCATAAGTTCAACCGGCTTTCCCTTTCGGGGGTTCAGCCGGCGACAGCTTATCTCCTGATGCCGGTGCCTGAGCTTTTTCCTGAATAACGCGCCGGTATATATCAAGAATCCGGCCTGATTTTACTCCCCACTCGAACATGCCGGCCCTTTTTGCCGCTGCCTGCGACATCCTGTGATGGAGCGATCTGTCATGGAACAGGAGCCCGATCTTCTCTTTCATCCCGCTGATGAGTCTGCTTCTGGATGCCGGATCGATCCTGAACCCGGTTTCATCCGTAATGTACTCTCCGATCCCTCCATTGTTCACGACAATCGAAGGCAGGCCCGAGGCCATGGCTTCCAATACTACCGCACCCCCGAACTCGCGGATGGAAGGGAAGCAGAAGAGATCCGACGACCGGTAATACGATGCGGTCTCGGTCTGCGGGACCCATCCGGTGAATCTGACAAGCCGGGCCATGCCCAGTCTGCCCGCCAGGGCGATAAGATGGTCTTTCTCGGGCCCGTCACCGACGATTGTCAGACGGATGTGTTCTTTGATGTCTCCTTCCAGCCCGCTCAAAGCCTCGATGAGCATATCCGCGCCTTTGTAGGGCACGAGTCTGCCCACGAAGAGCAATTCGAAACTGCCGTCCTGAGGGGAAGAGGCCTTCCCGGTCGAGAAAAACGACGCGGGTATGCCGTTTTCGAAAAAAAGCTCGATCCGGGAGGGATCCAGACCGAACATGTCCCGGATCATGGTGTGGGTATACGTGGATCCTGCAAGCACTTTCGCCGCATTCTTATATGTTTTTGCATAGCCGGGGATGAGCCTGGAGAAAATCCTTAAGGGATTGAAGTGGGCGAATTCCTGTCTTGCTTCCTTGGAAAATGCCTTTGGAAAAGGGACCCCTCCGTTTACCGGGCCAAGGATAAAGGGGGTGCCTTCGCAGGCTTCGACGATTTTTACCGGGTATCTGGGAAGGATCGGCGTCAGCGCATGGACGACATCATACCTGCCTTCCGATACTTCTGCTCCGAATTCCCGGTATACCCTGCGGTTGAACTCGGCATACACGGGATAGGTCAGGGCATGGGCAACGGGCCAGTTGACATTGCCCCTGTTTAAAAACCGTGACACGAGCCGGTAATAGGCCTGCACCCGGGCGCTTTCGGGGATATAGACGATCTTCCGGCCGTTTCGCACCTTTTCGAGCGCGGTCCTGTTCCGGATGTGCGTAACAAGGGTTACGTCGGCTCCCCGGCTGATCCCGTCAAAAAAATTATAACCCACAAGGGGCACGGAAGCCCATTCGGGGTTACACTGGTTTATAATCAAGAGGCACTTCATGGGTAAACTTTCACATGAGGAACATCATGCATCATTTCAATCTTTTCATTTCCGGTCATCGGTTTGAAGGCTATCCGGTGTCGTTTAACGAGGAATCTTCTCCCCGCGGAGCTTCCGCGACTGCAGGGGGCTCGGGCTCCTCGATGAAATATCTCACATACTTCAGGTTTGTCCCGGTGATCCTCGCTAACAGCTTCTCGCAGGGCCAGAGTATCTTCGACACCAGGAACTGTCCTTTGTTCAGGTTTCTCGGCGCGCCCCAGTTCAGAACAGCGCCGATGGCGGGCACTTTCAGGCGGAAGAGGATTTCTCCGGCGAGGTAGAGGTGATCGTACTTGGTTTTATCTCCCTGGATGACGGCAATGGTGGCATCTGACTGGAGGATGAAGTATTCGGTGATATCGCTCGTCAACACAGGGGCGCTGTCGATCAGTATCAGTGCGTAGCGCTGCTTGAGCTCCCGGATCATGTGCGGGATGATTGAGAGATCCAGCAGGCCCAGATCTTCGGAGGTGGGCTTTTTGCCCGGGAGGATGAAATCCAGACCTCTTTCGTCGTCGTGGACGATGCATTCCTTGATGGATGCCCTTCCCAGGAGGAAATCTATGATGCCCGGCTTATCCGTGACCGTATTCAGAAGGCTCGTGACGTTCGGCTGATCGAAGTGCGCATCGATAACGATGACGTTCTTGCAGAGCTTGGTAATGGCATACGCCGTGTTGACGAGGATCTCCGTAGTACCGCATTTCCTGTCGATGCCGGTGAACACGACGCAGCGCGCATCGTGCTCCTTCCTCTCCTTGTCGATGCGTACCGCAAGGCTCTGGATCGCTTTCGCGACCACGTTGGACGGATCGTCCATCGTGACCCGGGAGAAGGGGATATCGCCTGTGCCGGTGAATTTGTAGTTCGAGATCGGCCAAGAGGGGTGGGATCCCAGGGCGTGGAACACGTTCTTCCGGTCGCGGATGCGTTTGTCGAACATGTCGTAGATAATGCAGATAATCCCGATGCCGCCGTAGGAGAAGAGGAAGAATACCATGAGGATCTTCTTCAGGTTGCTTCCGGAAGGCATCTGGGGCCTCTTTGCATAGCTTTCGATCTGGAGCCTGCCCGGGGCCTTGGACTCGAGGTTCAGCTCGCTGATTCGATCCTCGATCCGGTTCAGGATGCTCCTTAAGTGCTCGACTTTATCTCCGATCTGCTTACCGCTGATGAGCTTCTGGGAAATGCCCGACCGCCTGGCCAGTATCTCGTCGCGCTTTGAACGGATGTCTTCCTCCGCCCGCAGTGCAGCCTCGTAGTCGGCGCGGGCGTTCATGATCCTTTCATCGAGGTCGAGCTTGCGCTTATCCACAATTATATTTTCCGCTTTCTTCCTCTCGCCCGTCTCGAATTGTTTGAGGTTGTCTTCAAGCGCATGGATCTTTGCTTCTATCTTTGCCCGGCCGGGATGGGCGGGTGGATATTCTGCCAGAGCTGCGTTGAGCTTGATGAGTTCCTGATATGTGGAAGAGCCCAACTGGGAAGATGCGGAGGACTGGTTCACGAACTCTTCCACCAGGGGTTTGATCGAAGCCTTTTTGCGATAATTCCCCAGACTCATGAGCGAGCTCAGCGTATTTTCTTTCATTACCCGGTCGCTGTAAGCCCTGACGTACTCCTCCTGCAGGATCTCGAACTGGGTATTATAGATGTTGTTCTCGCTCTCGAACGAGAAGGTACCTGCCTCTTTCGCAATCTCCTGGAGCAGCCGGTTCTGTGCAATGATGTCTTCCTCGATCTTCTCCCTCTCGTGCTGGAGGTACGTGAGACGCCGGGAGTCCTTTGTCTCTATCTCCTTCTGTATCTCTTCCATATAAACATCTGCGATGTTGTTGATGACCTCGGCCAGTCCGTCAGGGGTTTCCCCTTCCATGGTCAGCGTGATGAGGTGAGTGCCCGACAGATGGTCGATTGCCATCCTGTTCATCAGCAGGGTTGCGGCAAGAGACAGGGAGGCATCCTTGGGCACATAAACGGATTTCAGCTCGGGTTCCAGCCTGGACAGTGCCTTCTCGAACACGTCCCGCTGCTTCAGCCTGCTGACATGGGTCCGTACATAGGCGTTGTAGTAGCCGGTGATGGGCGTTTCTTCGTTCTGGACAATGAAGGTGCTGACCGCCGGGGCAACGAGGATCCTGCCCTGAACCGCATAGAACGGCTTGCTCAGGAGATAGGCGAAAGGAATCGTCAGTACGAGGAGGACGCTGCCGAACACGGCGATTTCCATCCAGTGCCTTAAAACCGTCCCGAAGGGGTCGAAAGGTTTAGTCGACTTCCTTTCCGGTTGCTCAAAATTGTTTTTCATAGGGATTTTTAAAAAGCGTTATCTCAAGACATGCCCGCGGCGACTGTCAGAACATCCCTGCGTGCAGTGTATCCCAGACGGAGAGGACGTCTTTTTTCTCGATGGCGGAGGAGTAATGCTCCCGGATAAAAGACGATCCTTTCAATGCTTTTTCCTGGAGGAGGTCTGAGCTGGTCCAGGATGCACGGATCACCTCTTCGACGGTCCGGGCAAACTCGAGGATACTGCCCGTTTCGATGGGATAGCAGAAATCAGGGTTAAAGTACTCCTTGCCCCCCATGCCGTGATACCCGATGACGATGCACCCGCATGCCATGGCTTCCGCAGGAGGCAGGGAGAACCCTTCCGGATATCCGAAACTCAAGAATATGAGGGACTCCTTCATGATCTCGGAGGTCTGTGCCTCTGTTTTGCCTTCGATGGGCACCACGGTGAATCCTTCGAGTACGCCACGGTACTTCAGCAGATTGATGACATTGAGCGCATGGTCCCTGTTTTTTCTCGGCATGAAGCAGATCTGGTTCTTTTTCTTCCCCTCATAGGAAAAGATTCCGGTGTTGATGGAATTATGTATCCTCATGACGGTCAATCCCGGGAACGCATGGCGGAGAAACATTTCCCCGTCTTCGGACACGACCATTGCTGCAACGGTGTGGTCATCGATATGCATATTCCTCAAGTCATCTATGTCGAATGAATCGCCATAAAACGTATAGTAGGTGTTCTGATTGAAGATTACCTTCTGCCCCGGAGAGGCTGCTGCCGTAAGAAAGGCTTTCGATGCGTCGTCACGCCGGCTCGGGTTCATATATGCCAGATTGTAGAACTCGGGGATGACGATAAAGTCCTCTTCGGTGATCGTGGTTTTCTTCAGGCATGCAATCGCTGTCGTGTTCCGGAACCAGTCACAGCGGAAGTTTTTCTTCTGATGGAGGACATATGCCGGGTAGCCGTTTTCGTTTAAGATATCCACGTGGGTGTATATTTTTCTCACACCCCCTACAGGCTCATTGTTGTCCGGACATAGATAATAAATCATTCATTAACCTCGCAGGATCAGTTTTCGCAGTAAGAGGCCGAAGTATCTGCCCAGGAGCAGCAGATCCTTTCTTCTCGTAAACGATGAACAGTAGAGCATTTCAGCCGAATAAACCTCGTCAACGGATGCATGAAACCCGAAGTTTATGAAGCTCTCGGTAATCAGCCCTGCCTTTGATCTGAGGTAGGCCATTGCCCACTCCTGGTTGAGTGCAGAGAGCTCTTCTTTCGTACGGGGCTTCACGCCGATTACCTGGAGATCTCCCCTCGCCACGTTGAAGAGGCCGGGAAGCACCGTAAGAAGAAAGTGGTTGCGGATATTGTCCGGCGTCGGAGGGCCTGCAGGGGAATCGCACCCCCCGGTTTCCGCACCGGTTTCTTCCGGGAAAGGGGCGAAACCGATCAGGGAATACGTCTTCCACAAGGCCGGGTCATATTCGGCGGGGAGCTTTACCATCGTGCTTCTGTGCAGGACAGGTCCGGATCGTTTCATTATCCGGCTCAGGAAGATCATGAGAAGCAGAGGGAAAGTCAGCAGGAGGAGAAAAACCGCGAACGCGCGGGAAAAGAAACCGGAAAGCCATTTTCTCATCTGGCTCTCGCTGATGTTGCTCAGGATGAAATCATCGGTGATGGTCACTTCGGACGAGTAGCGCTCATTGATGAGCCGGTTCTTGTCCACGATGACGTTTTTCAGCTCCAGGGATTCTCCTGCATACGTGTTCGGAAAGATAACGGCATCGGATACGCTGGAGCGTTCGTCCAGTACGCAGTTTCTGCCGATGACGGCATAAGGTCCGATCTGCACGCCTTTCCCGATATGACAGTTCTGCCCGATATGGACGGGCTTTACTATGCGGGCATACGGATGAATCTCGACGTTCCTGGATAACCAGATGCCCTCCTCGACCTCGGTGCCGGTGATCAGCAGGCCCGTGAACTTTTTGTCGAGGATCTGCCTGTGAGCTTCGAGCATATGGGAATAGGTGTCCGTGCGAATCACCGTCCTCGTCGTTATGGTGCTGCATCTCTTTTGAAAACGGACATGGGCCCAGTGGTAGAGGTCCTCCCAACTGCCCAGTACGGGGAACACCCGTATCGCGTATTGAGGGAACCAGGCCCACCCTGTCCAGGGGCATGCGAGATCGCCGCTCCGGCCTTCTCCGTTTTCGATACAGTAAAAGACCGGTCCTCTGCCGATGTCTTTTTCGTCGATCTGCCTGACGTCGATCTGTGGGATAGCGGTTGCATCGATCAGAAGACAGGGTTCATCTTTCTCGTCCATGATTGTTTTCACAGCCCTGCCGGCCTGGGAAATGCTCCGTATGAGATGGTAGCGGACCGTACAACCCCATCTGCTGCCGTCTCCGAGCAGGGTCTCGATCTGCTGGGGAAGGTGGGAAAGGATGATATCGAAATCCGTCCGTCCTTGTCCTGCCAGAAACTCCACTACGTGCTGAATGAACGGGCGGTCTATCAGGGGCAGCATGGGAACCGGCCTCGTTTCTCCCAGCGCGTTCATGAGATCCGTTTCTCCGGTTGCTATGAGGATCGTGCTCAATTCTAGTATGCCCCTCTGCCGGTAAGGACTGCGGAGACGGTTTTCAGCAGAAGCTTAAGGTCGAGCAGCAGGCTCTGGCTCTCGATGTACTGTATATCGTACTCCAGCTGTTTGGGAAAAGGGACGTCGCCGCGGCCGCTTACCTGCCAGATGCAGGTGAGCCCGGGGGTCACATCCAGCCTCCGGCGGTCTTTCAGCGTATACTTGTCGACTTCTTCGGGCAGCGGCGGGCGCGGTCCGACGAGAGACATCTCTCCCCTGACGACGTTCCAGAGCTGAGGCAGTTCATCGATGCTGGTTTTCCTGATAATCCGTCCCACAAACGTTACCCGGGGGTCATGTTTCATTTTGAATGTGATGCTTTCTTTGTGATGGCTTTGCTGCAGGATCTTTTCCCTTTCGGAGTCGGCGTTTACCCGCATGGACCTGAACTTGGGGAACTTGAACTCCTGCCCCCATTTCCCGACCCGTGTCTGCCAGTAGAGAACCGGTCCGCCGTCCGTAAGTTTGATGGCCGCGGCCACGACGGCGAAAAGGGGAGAGAGCATAACGAAGAGCCAGAACGAGGCCGTGATATCCGCGCTTCGTTTCAGGAACCTGGCGCCTCTGATTGCCACCGCCCATGCAGACTTTTTCCGCCACAGGCGGACCCGCTGCTTAAACGAGGTCATTCCCTGGCCTTTGCCGTACCGCTGATAAAGCTCTTCAAGCAGATCGATAGGGCGGTCCGGATCTTGGGGTGTACGGTGAAGGGGGTTTGTTTTCCGGTTCATGATGAATGGCTTTTTAAATAATCAGGAAAATGTGTTCTTGAAAACGGATTGCGCTTATTGCAAAAAAGCAGGCAATCCCGTGGGGAGGGATGTCTCCGGAGAAAAAGGCCGTCACTCCTCCTGCGAGAAAGAGCTCACTGCCTCCTGCCTGGTATTGTAGATGTCGATGACCTTATGCATCCTCACCAGCTCAAACACGGAACGAACCTGCTTCTGTACGTCGTAGAGCTTCAGTATGCCGCCTGAGCCCTTGAGACGCCTCAGTGATGTTATGAGCGCTCCGCACCCTGCCGAGTCGATGAACTTGAGATTGCTCATATCGAACACCACCCGCGAGCTTTCCTCGAGGATGTGGCCCATGTCTGCCTTGAAATCCATTGCGTTGCTTGCATCGAGAACCTTGGGCAAAGCTGAGACGATCGTGATTCCATCAAGGTTTTCTACGGTGAATTTCACCCCTGTCCCCTCCTTTGAAGGAAGAATGTCACGCAGGCGCAGTTTCTCCCGGTTTCATCGCGGGAGTATCTGACATAGTCGGCTGTGTGTGCAATGATGTGGAGGCCGAACCCGTCGTCCTTGGACCCGTCGAACACCGGTTTGGGCGCCGACGAGAAATCGAACTCGATCCCCCGGTCATAGAAATTCAGTATGATCTCGTCGCGGGAGGTCTTTGCTTCGATGAGGACGGTCTCGCCCTTTCTCCCCTGATAAGCATGCTTGATAATGTTCGTCATGAGTTCGGTGGCGACGATCTGGATCATCTTTATCCTCTCGTCGTCGACCACGTTCGTTCCCATGCTCTTGCACATATCCTGGATAAAGGCCCTGATTCTTCCGAGCTCTCCCAGATCGCCGGGAACTTCCAGCTTCCATTCCTGGTCATAGCGTTCCGTAGGTTCAGGAACCTCGATCTTGACGGCAACGCAGGTGAAGTCATCGGAGAAGGTGTCGCTCCGGGAAAACGCCGTGATCTCTTTCCAGGCGGTCTTGCACAGCTCCTGCGGTTCGAGGAACGAGTGCCTTCTCACAAGGTCCACGAGGCGCTGCTCTCCATAGAACTCGTGCTTTGGGTTCTTTGCCTCGGTCAATCCGTCGGAATAGAAGAAAAAGAGGTCGCCGTTGGAAAAGGGAATCAGTATCTGCTTGAAATGGTCCTGCCCGGGGAAGCCGAGCGGCATGTTCACTCCCTGGAGCAGGGTGCAGGAATTCGTCTCGAAGTGGTAGTGGATGGTCCGCATGTGTCCGCAGTCTACATAACTGATCAGATTCTTTGTCAGGTCGAAGCGGGCATAGCAGAGGGTAAAGAAGGTTTCAAGGTCTTTCATCTGCCCGATCATCTCTCTGTGGACCGATTGCACGATCTCCTCGGGAGCGGGCATGCTGCTCCCTTCGGGGATGCGGGTAAGGCGGTAGAGCGCGGCCATGAAATGCTGCTTTGCAGCAGCGCCCAAGAGAGCCGCCGGGATCCCCTTGCCCATGACGTCACCCACGATGACATCGAAGCAGGTGTCACCCACCATATAGAAATCATAGAAGTCGCCGTCGATCTTCTTCGACGCGATGGTGAGGTCGCCGATACGGACGCCTTTGAGGTTTTTGGGAGCACCTCCCAAGAGCAGCGTCTGCTGGATGCGGGAAGCGATCGAGATCTCGTGCTCGCGCGCCTTGGCAAGCTCGGCCTCGACCTTGCGCAATCGCTGGGCCTGGATTCTGGTCTTCAGCGCCTGCTGGACGAGGGCGAGGAGTTCATTGGGGTTGAACGGCTTCGTGACGTAATCGAACGCCCCGTACTTCATGGCCTCCACGGCATTGGAGATCTCATGGCTCACCGTGATCATGATGGTGGGTATGTCGGCGAAATTCTCCCGGATATACCTTAAGCAGGCCATGCCGTCCATTTCAGGCATCCACAGGTCGAGCAGCACGATGCCGATGTTGTCGGAAAGCAGAGAAACCGCTTCTTTCCCATCCTTTGCCACGATGACTTCATATCCCTCCTTCTGCAGGTGAGACTGCAGGTAGGTACGGACAACCCGGCTGTCGTCTACGACGAGGATCGTCGAGGGTATCTGATCATCGGTCGGCAGGTGCTCGGACACGTTTCTCTGGTAATTCTTTGTCGGATTCGACATATCTTTCAGCTATCCCATCTTTCTCATATTGTCCAACAGAAACAAATGAACCGGACAGACTCCGTGCGTTGCAGGTGAAGGTTTGTTCTGTAGGATAATCGGTATCTCCACAGTAATGGCTGAATCGGAAAATCGGAGACAAATCTTGAATATTTCCCTCTGGATATTTATAGGGACGCAAGCACCGGGCTTATCTTTTAATAAAAAGTCGAATTGCATGAGGATAAGAGCTGTTCGGTGTTTTTTATCAGTGCGCTATGGAAGTTTCCGGAACCTGTCCTGTCCATCGGAGTCAATCAGGCCGGAGCCCGCCAGATGCATGAGGTGCTTCCTCACCATCTGGGTTTCTCCGAACATGAGGATCCGGTCCGGATGGAGCGAATAGTCGATCCGGTAGATGAGCGACTTGCGCACGATCTCTCCGATGTCTATCCATCCATCCTCCGGCATGGCATCGAGGATGAGGCGGTCCCTCTCGTCGAAGAAGGACTCATAGGAAGCCAGGCGCTTAAAAAGATGGGGAGATTTCATCGGCCGTGCATGGGAGGAGATATAGATCTCGATGGGCAGATCCTTGACCTTCGCAACAGAATCCTTGAAGCACCCGATATCGGATTCGGGGTTTCCGTACCAGGGGCCGAAAGGGCTCATGTCGATATCGAAGCCGATGAGAATCTTTTTATCGGGCTCCCACATGCAGTAGTGATCCTGAAGGTGGCCGGGCGTATGCAGGGCAATGAAACGGTTTTCGCCGGTTGAAAATTCCGACGCCGCGCCGTACTCCGAAGTGTGGCTGAAGTCTCCGAATCCTGTCGCCGGAAGATAGGCGTCTTTCCACAGCCGGGCAAGGTCTTCGCTGACAAACCTCTCTGCGAGCTTGTCGGCGTTGCCGATGCTCTCCGCGCCCTGGCCGGGGACGATGATGTCGGAATGCGCGGCGTCCTGAAGGAGCCAGGTGCCGCCGGTGTGGTCAGGGTGCGAGTGGGAGAGGACCACGAGATCGATCCGGAGCCTGTCGATCAGAGGCTTCAGTATTTCAAGGCCGCAGCCCGTATCCATGAGCATGCTGTGTTTGTCGAGAACCAGGATGGCGTTGGAGAAGGGAGAACGGCCGCGATTGTTGCCGTGGACTATGAATATCGTCCGGGTTATTTCAGTTACCTTCAATCCCAGTGTGAAGAGAGTGTCCCTGCCCATGAGAAAGGGACTATATGCACATACCCGGCCTCAGGTCAATATTCACCCAGATTTTCCTGTGATGCGCCCGTGCTGGCCCCGGTGAAAGAGTGTTTGAAATGCAGGGAGAAAAGGATATAAGCATGCCATGAAAAAAAGATTGGGGATGACATGGCCGGACCTGGTACTGATAGGCTTCATCCTCCTGATTTCTCTCCTGTGGCTGGCCCATGATTTGACCGGCTCCCGGGAATCGTCTCTGGTACGGATTTACTCGGGCAGGGAACTTTTCAGGGAGCTTCCCCTGGCCGAAGATACAGAGATTCAGGTGCCCGGCCCCCTGGGCAGGAGCGTGGTAAAGATACGCTCCGGCAAGGTTTTCATGGAATCATCCCCCTGCACGAACAAGGTCTGCATCCACATGGGGAGGATCAGCCGTTCGGGAGAAAGCATCCTGTGCATCCCCAATCAGATCTCTGTCACGGTACAGTCGTCCCATACGGATACCGATGCAGTAACCCACTGACGTATCCGTCATTTTACTGCCCGGTCCTGCCTCCTGTATGCGGCTCTTGTGGGAAAAGTGCAGGGTGAGGATTTGCCGTATGAAGGAATCTTCATATTATTCAAATATGGAGTTCCGAGGTCACAAGGAGGGGTTATGAAAAACGGTACCGGTATGCTGCTGGGAACCATTGCCGTCATTTTTCTTGTGTTTGCCGGAGCGGCGTCCTGCGAGAAAACACAGGCCCTGCCTCAGCGGGGGGGAGAACCTGCAGACCTTGTCATGAACGCCTGCACGGCATGTCACGACACAAAAAGGATTTGCGACCGGCTTGGAAAAACGGACAGGGATGCGTGGACCCGGATCGTCACCGAAATGGTCGGAAAAGGGGCTTCCGTAGCGCAGGAAGACATCCCCAGGGTAGCCGGGTACCTGGCGGATCTGCAGCCTGGCTCTCCTCCCGTCTGTAAATAGGGAACGCCGACATGGAGCCTTTCTGAGAGAAAGGCCCTTATAGCTGCCTCGCCTTCCCGTTCCCTCCCGTGCCGGCTTTTTTATTCATTGGCAAGGCGTTTTTGAGGGATCGGTGCCGCTACCGGTCTTCCCCGTATCTTTCGCTTATTCGTTTCCTCGTCAGCTCTTTGATCCGCTGCTCAAGCTCTTCCTTCCTTCCTTCGAGCCTGGGATTGCCCTTCAGGTACTCGTCCAGGAAGAGCCGTCTCATTTCCCGGGGAACACACCGGCAGAAGGAAGCATTGAGATAGCTTAAATTCTTGGCGACCGCGTTCAGACCGGGCAAGGAGGAACGCTTGAGCCTGTCGAGGTCTATGAGATAGACGTCGTCGCTGCTTTTCAGCAGGTTTTCCCCCTTGAGGTCTACGGGGATGAACCCCATCTCGTGGAGCCTGCGGATAAGTGCCGCGACTGAAACGATGAGATTTTTGTCGTATCCTTTGGTTTTTACGTGAGCGACGAGATCATCGGCATCCACGCCCCATGTCGCGATGTAGGACTCCGTGAGAACCCCGAACACCCTTCTCTCACAGGCAAAGGCTATTTCGGGGGTGGGGATTCCGCACTGCCCGAGCATGAGCGCCCCCTCGAAGGCCCGCCTTGCCCTGCTCTTGCGGAAAAGATTCTTTGCCGTGTCCTTGATGCCTTTAAAGTTGTATCGTTTCAGAAAGAGGGGCTTGCCGTCCAGGGATCCCCTTTTGACAAAGGTCGTTCTCGAACGGTTCAGGACGGTGTCTCCGAACGATTCCATGAAGCGCACGGGGTCGGTTGCCTTTTCCGGGACAGCGCCGTTTTCCGGGATGAACCAGGTGTATCCATGCAGTCTGATTTTCCGGTAGCGGGGAAGAATCTTTTCGAGCCCCCGGGAGGGAGACATTCCCGTGAGGTGCCAGAAGATGAGCGACAATGTCCTCTTCAGGCGGTGTCTGCCCTTTTCGGTCGCCGAGGAAGGGATATACCCTGCCGTCTCGATGACGAGCTTGACCAGGGTCATGAAGTAGAGCGCAGTCTTCTGCAGGGATCCTTTGTTCTTGAGGAAGAACCGGTACATGGACCTCCGGTATTCGATCTTTCTCCGGGTATCGAACTGCCGGGCCGATTCGCCCTGATAATGAACGATCCTCAGGTGTGGGAGATGCCAGATCTCGAAGCCGGCATCTCTTGTCCGTTTACAGAAGTCCGTTTCTTCAAGGTACAGGAAGTATCCTTCGTCCAGAGGACCGATTGTATCGATCACGCTTTTCTTGATCAGCATGCACGCGCCGATGACCGAGGGGACCTGAACAGGCCCGGCGAACCCTGAGCGCTTGCTCGGGTAGGCCTTTGGAAAGAGGATTTTCAGAAGCGATTTATTGATGAACTCGGTTGCGAGGTTGGGGATGAGATCGATGGAGTTCTGGGGGGAGCCGTCCGGAAAAACGAGCTGCGGGCCTGCGATGCCTGCCCGCTCATGGGTGTTCAGGAAAGATATCATCTCGGATACGATATCGGAGGTAAAATACGCATCGGGATTGAGCAGGAGAATCATTTCTCCCCGCGCCGCCCGAATGCCTTTGTTTACGCCCCGGGCAAATCCCATGTTATGCCCGTTCTCCAGGCACCGGACCGTATCGTCTCCGGAACAGGGAAGCCGGGCAGGGGAATTGTTCACCAGGATGATCTCGTGGGGCGCGCTGACGTGCTCCTTTACCGAAGAAATACACCCGCGAAGCATCTCGCTGTCTCCGAGGATGACGATGATTATGCTTACCATAGAAAAAGCCCTTTTATCCGAAGATGATCTGTCAGTACTCGTACATACCTCAGGTTTTGATTTGTGTAAATCATTGGGATCATGACCCGGGCTTGCGGAAAAATGAATTATGAAATAACAGAGATGAAATGGATATCCTGATCATCAAACTGGGTGCCCTGGGCGATGTGGTCAATACGCTCCCGCTCGCCGTAAGGCTCAAGCAGCACTTGAGCGCCCGCATTCACTGGATAACAGAACCTTTGAGCTTTCCCATCCTCTCAAGGCACCCTTCTGTGGACCATGCGATCCTCTTCGACAGGCCGAGGTGGAAAGAATCATTGCCCGGGGTCGTCCGTGAGGCGAGAAGCCGGCGTTTCGATATCGCGCTCGACCTGCAGAGGATTGCGAAATCCGCACTGCTGTGCATGGCTTCCTCTTCGGGAAGGCGCATCGGGTTCGACCGGGCGCGGTGCAAGGAGATGACCTGGCTCATGCCTTTCGAGCGCATCGCACCGTACGACCGGACAAGCCATATGGTCAATCAGTATCTTGAATTCGCCGATTATCTCCAAGTCCCCAGGGAAGAGCCTCAGTGGGCCATTCCCGAAGGAGACCCACTTCCTGTTTCCCTGCCCGGAGCCTATGTAGTTCTGAACATCGGCGCCACAAAGCCCGCGAACAGGTGGACGCCGGGAGGCTTCTCATCCCTCGCGGGCCTTATCGCCGAGCGCTACCGCATCCCGTGCGTACTCACCGGCGGAAGAGAAGACCGGCAGACGGCGGAGGCAATCACCGGGGAGGCCAAGACGCCGCTCATCGACCTTGTGGGCAGGACCACGATCATGGAGCTCGTCACGGTCCTCTCCGGCGCCGATGCCGTCGTCACCTGCGACACCGGGCCCATGCACCTCGCGGTTTCCCTAGGAAAAGAAGTCATCGCCCTGTTCGGCCCGGCAGACCCCCGGAGGACCGGACCCTACCGAGGCCGGGTAATCCGTAAGGATCTCCCCTGCATCCCCTGCAACAAGCGGAGCTGCGACGATCCCGAATGCATGACCTCGATCCTGCCGGAGGACATAATGGAAGAACTCAAACCCATCCTGGAAGGGACAGTAACGAATTCCCTCTAGGTCTCCCTTGGTAACTTAGACAAAGCCTGGAAAACGCTGACTCTCACTTATCCCACCTCTCGACGCGGTCCCCCGCAAGCGTGCGATAGACTACCTCCTGCCCGGAAGAAAGCTTCCAGACCCTCCGGAACATATCCCTCGGATCATCGCCGGTGACAGCGCAGTATGCTTCCAGAAAGACCATCCTGTCCCCACGGCTCACCCTCAAGGGAATGCTCGTATTGATCTGAACGAGGTTTTTCAGCCTCTTGCGGCGGGAAAGGGTGCGCCTCTGCTCCACACGGTCCGTGTCGAGGAAGAAGAAGTTCGGCCCCGAAAGATCTGCCTTGATATTGGAGGCCTTGAGATCTGCGTGATAAATCTTCCTTTTATGCAAAGCCCCTATGAGCGAACCGAAGGCTTTTGCCGTGCGCTGCCTGTCATCCGGCGAGATGCGGTCGTATTCGCTGTCGATGAGGACATCCAGGTCGGGCTGGTCCAGGGCTTTCGTGATGAGCATGCTCTTCCGGTCGCGGAAAAGTACCAGGGCCACGGGATCGGCCACGGGAATATCGTTGAACAGGAGCGTCAGAGCACCCTTCCAGGAGCGTTTTGCATAGGGCGTGGCCAAACGGGCCGTTTCTTTATACGATTTGACGCAATAATCTCCGACCCTGCTCAACTGGGTCTTGTCCTGAAACTTGTAGACATTATTCCGCAGAGAGATGTTTGCCCGGTGCGCATTCATGACGCTGTCGAGATCGAGCGTGAGGCCGCGGCGCACCATGGCCAGATAGGACCCGTTATCACGGATGCAGGAGAAGCTCCCTTCCCGGAAGCTTCTCCTGATCCATCTTTTCACGCGTGCATTGCGGAATGACTGCGAAAGAGACCGGATTCTGCGTTTGAGCTTGCCGGGGTCGGCAATCGCATCGATTCTGCTTAAATAGGGGTCGAGATCCTTACCCGAGAGGTTATAAATGTTCGCAGCCTGGGCAAGCAGCGAAGCTGCGTTCTTCGGGGTAATCCTTCTGCAGGGAATGATTTCATAGGCGTCGACGAGGAAAGGCGTATCTTTCTCGTCGAGGATAATGTTCCCTGCGTGCATGTCAGTAAAGTGATACCCGTGGTTGATGAGGTCCACGCACATCCCGAGCATGATCCTGATCTGGGCGTCCTTCTCGACCTCGTGAAGCCCCTTTGCAGGGAAGATTGCCCGAGTGATCAGGGCGCTCGCCTCTTTCCGGTGGATATGCTCCTTCACCTCCGGTACGGGGATGCCGGAATACTGGAGCTGTTTGAGCAGGTACGCTTCGTGAAGCGTTCTCGGGCTTAGGAAGTTCCTGATTTTTTCCAGCAGGGTATCCGGATTGTAGATTTTTACGTAGTATTCCACCGAATCGTTCCGCAAGAGTCGGTAGATGCATCTGATGGACCTCTCGCTGACGAGTTCCCACGTGTGGTCCGGATACTTCGACGAGATAGTTTCCATCATGATTCGTAAGGCCTTATTCTCCATCACGGATCTCTTTCTTTCCGGCGTACGTATCCGGGGGCGTCTTTCCTCTGAGCAAAGGATCGGGTGCATCCTTTAATATAGATTTCTTTATACCACAACTTTTCAGGAGTCCATGAGCCTGATACACGCATCCATGACCTGTCCGGCAGTCAGCCTCCTCATGCAGTCCACGTCTGCACAGGTCTTTTCCAGGTAGCAGGGCATGCAGTCCATGCCGGCACGGACGACCACGCTCTTTCTGTTCTGGGGCCCTACATAAAGCGGATCGGTCGGTCCGAACAAAGCAACCACCGGGATATCTGCGGCCGAGGCCAGATGCATCACCCCGGAATCGATTCCCACGAACAGCCGCGCCTTCATCAGGAGCGCTGCAAGGGATCGCAGATTCAGGCTGCCCGTAAGATCCAGGACGTCGATGTCTTTGCCGGCCGGGTCTTCATGCACCTTCTTCGCAATCAGGGAATTGCTTTCTCTCGTGTCACCGGCGCCGACCAGGACGGGCCTGAGATTGTACCGTGTGTGAAGGGATATGATCAGCTGCGCGAATTTCTCCTCGTCCCAGGCCTTGATGAGCCTCCGGGGAGACGCCCCGGCAGAGATCACCGCATACGGCTCGGGCACGCTGACGCTGCATTCCCCGGGCTGGATGGGCAGCAGCCCCACATAATTTTCCACGGAAGGCTCGATGCCGAGTTTTTTCAGGAGCCGTGCGTTGTTATACCAGCTGTTGTGGCCTTTCACGATCTCTTTTACATCGAGGCATGCATCCCAGAGAAACCGCTCGAATCCCGCCTTCTTTGCCGATCCGCTGAGGCAGGTAAGCAGAAACGCCTCTTCCGAGCGGGCAAGGCTTATGAGGAGGTCATACCGGTTCCGCCGCATGGTTTTCACGAGCAGGGCCGTTTCCTTGACGCCTCCCTGCCGGGGAATGACCGTATCGACAAAGGCAGATCCGTCGAGCAGGCTTTTCAGGTGCGGTTTCAGAATCGAATGGATTTCCGCATGGGGATAGCGGTCCTTCAGACTCTTGAGCAGGGGCAGGGAGAACACCAGGTCTCCGATCTGGTTGAGGTGGATGACGCCTATTCTCATTACGGAACGATTCCCTTACAGAAAGAAATTGTTATCCTCCACTATGGCGATTTCGGATACATCTTCGCCGGATTCGATGAACCGTTCGACCCACCAGTTTACATGATGGTAGAAGCAGACGACCACGCTGCACTCTTTCGCCGCATCGAATCCTTTGATCGATTTCTCCAGGCTTTCATGCGTCTGAAGGAAACGGTCCCGGCCTTGGTAGCCTTCGCTTCCCGCGATCCGGCCGTCACTGACTCCGCGCAGCGCCGGGCAGTGAAAGATGCCGGAAGGTGCGAGCACGGTTCTGAAAAACTGCGAATGGCACACCACGGGCTGCCTTTTCAGCTCGTGGAGGGTTTTATCCATCATGGCCTGGAGGTTGACGCTCTTGAGCACCTTGACGGACCGGCCGCTTGCCTGTTCGGCCTGATCCATCTTCTCCCGTACCTGATTGATGACCTTCTCTTCGCGCTCAGGGTCGGGCGGGTCGAACAGCGATTCTTTTCCCGATCCCTCGAGCCGGAGCAGACACGGCTTGAAGGAAACGTAATCAAAGGAGTATTCTTTTGCCATGCGAACCGAATCGGGTACTTCCTCGATGTTCGGCGTGAGATCATGGCCGTTGTACCGGATACCCTCCCAGACAATGACATGGGAATAGCCGAGCGAGATTGCGGGATTCGCTTCCTTGATCCGCCGGGCGTCTTCGAGGATTTTACCCAGCGTGACATTGCCGGCCGGCCGGTGCGACTTCCTGAATGTTTCCTCGCTTGCCGCGTCGAGGGAAAGGCGGAGCCAGTCGCCTTCCTTGAGCAGCCCTGCCACCTTCTCGACGCGCTCGAGCCGGGAGCCGTTCGTTGCTATCCCCACCTGGATGTCTCTTTCCCGGATAAACCGGACGATCTCCTCGAAGTCCTTATGGACCGTGGGCTCGCCTCCGCCGATGAGGATCACCGAGAGCAGCCCGTTCTGCTGAAGGGTTTCGATGCTCTGTTTGATAGTGTCCAGATCGAGTGACTCGCCTGTGTTGATGATCCCGGAATCCACGCAGTGGGGGCACCGGAAATTACACGCCGAGGTAAGGTCCATGTTGACCGATGCGGGGCCTTTCAAAGGCAGGGGACTGTGGGCTTCACGGGTTCTCACTTCCCGCTGCCAGGTTATGTACTGCCGTAAGCTTTCGATAACCGACCTCTGCCGCAGCTTCGCGCTGAAGTCATGCTCTTTTTGCGTCAATTTTTCCATTTCAACCTCTTTCCAGCCGGACATATGCATCGTATATCTGTTTTAAGAGCATCGTCGTGGCGATAATATGGTCCTGGCCGATCATTGGTTCACGGCCTGATGTGCATGCGTCAATGAAATCTCTCACGGAGAGCTCGAGGGGGTCGGGGACAGGCATCTCATTACCGCCTGAGGACAGACGGATACCATACGTTGCCGTGTCGATGATCCTTTCGGCGATCCTGTCGTTGAAACCGAAAGACATGGTCCTCGGCTGGGTCCTCTCCTGGACGAGCGACAGGGAAACCTCGCAGGGGAGGTTTCGCGATACGTAGGCAAAACGGATGTCCATGCGGCCGGGCCCTTCATCGAAGAGAATCTCGGCGATCTCCCCTTTCCCCAGGGCGGAGTAAAGAAGGCTCAGGCAGTGGGGGACAGAATCCGGTATCATGTCGGCGCCTGTGCACAGGGGAGACAGGCGCATGGAAAAGCGCCCGGCGCCGGCCCGGTCGATCCTCCCGCACAGCTGCTCGTAGGAGGGGAGGCAGAAGGGCCACTGCGAATTCATGGCTATGACCGCCTCTTTTTGACGGGAAAGCCTGAAAAGCTCTGTCAGGGTATCTCCGGTCTCTTCACTGCCGGGATCGAGGAAGGGCTTTTCGCAGAACACCGATAGCCCGTTATCTATGCAGGCCTTAAGGTATGGAAGGTGCGTCTGAGGCGGTGAAGCGATGACAACCGCATCGAGATCCTCTTCTGCCGCCATGTCGGCGAAGTTCCCGTACTGCCTTGCAGAAATGCCGTATCGCTTCAGGGCTTCCGATGCCTCTGCCGCTGTCTCGATCGTTGTCCCGAGCACGCAGACAACATGTGCGCCGTGCTGATGGAAAAACTTTCCGATATACTCGCCGATGCCGTTTCTCGACTTCCGGGCACCGATTATGCCGATATTCATGGCGTTTCATTATCATATATTGCCCTGTTGTCAAAATAGAAGCTGTGCCTGATTCAAAATCCTGGACAGGACAGCATAATTGATTCATTATACAGGGGAAGGATGACCGCCGTCATGCTTATGACCCGAGATGACGTGAGAATGAACCGGTAAATGCTATATGTAATGGAGAGATTTGCAAGTATTCTATATAAAAGGGGAGGCGACCTATGACGGAAGAGAGAAAACGATCTTATATGCCGCTGATTCTCGTGGTAGTACCCACACTGGCAGGTCTGGTCCTGGGATACCTGATATGGGGATCGAGCAGGCAAACGCAAGAGGACTACAAGCAGAACCTTCAGAACACGATTCATTATATCGCTACCCTGGAAAACAAGAATGAGGAATTGAGCGCAAAAGCGGACAGCCTGGAGACGGAAGTGGGAATGCTCAGGCAGAAAACCGAGCAGGCCTCTGACAGCAGCTCCGGTATGGTCGCAAGCTTGTCGCAGAGAGTGAAAAGCCTGGAAGCTGAAAATCAGCGTCTGAGGCAGCAGGTGAGGAATCTCACTTCCGTTGCGAACACCGGCCAGATTCCCTAGATGCCCTCCGGCCCTTTGAACGGATCAGCTGCCCGCGACCTTTTCTATGAAGGTGTCCGCAAGGTCGGGGTCGAACTGCCTTCCCTTGCACTTGCAGATCTCTGCAACAGCCTCTGCTACGGACATGCCTTTTCTGTACGGCCTGTCCGAGGTCATGGCATCGAAAGAGTCCGCCAGACAAAGGATCCGTGAGAGGTAGGGGATGTCGTTCTCCTTCAATCCGGAAGGATAGCCTCGGCCGTCAAACCGCTCGTGATGGTGCCTGATGATCTCTGTCTCTTTGGCCATGGGAGGCAGCGGCTTGAGAATATCCGCGCCGATATCCGGATGCCTCTTGATGAAATCGAATTCTTCATCGGTGAGCTTGTCCGGCTTCAACAGGATATTGTCGGGGATGCCCACCTTCCCGATGTCATGCAGTGATGCCGCGATGTAGAGCGTCTCGCGCTCTTCCTCGGAAAGACCGAGCGCGGCAGCCATTGACATGGACAGGGTGGTGACGCGGGTTGAATGCTGGGAGGTGTGGGGATCACGTGCATCGAGTATCTTGGCCATGCTGTTCAGGGTGGAGAGCATGTTTTCATAGAGGCCTTCGTAAAGGGCCACGTTCTCCAGCCTTTCGGCCGAACGGTTGAGGAGATACTGTATCTTTCCTTCCTTGTCTTCTCCGAGAACCGCGGATGAAATGATGGAAAGGGCTCCGAAGACCTGCCCCTCGATCATCAGCGGGAAGATGGTTTCAAATTTTTCCACGAGCTGCGTTTCGGAAGTGTTTTTTCTTACGATATTCCCCTGGAGCAGGAAGGGATCGACCGGCAGTTCCTTTCCGCTGCCCGTGTCGATGAGCTTGTTATCCTTTATGCTCAACGGGAAGAACCGCACATCTGTTTCATCGAGGAGCTGTTTCGAAACGTCGATGATCGCTCCTACGAGGTCGCGTATCCCTTTGAGGCTGATGATCTTTTCCGAGATTTCCTGCAGCGAGATGATCTCCTCGTTCTTGTCTTCGAGCTGTCCGACCAGGTTATCGATAAGCCGGTGAAGGTGCAGGGTATCGGAGAACCGTCTGTTCTCTTCGAGGAGGATCTTTTCCCGCCTGACCTTATTGAGAAGGAGCTCGATCTGTTTGACCTTGAACGGCTTGGAGATAAAGTCGGAAGCGCCGTATTTCATGGCTTCTATGGCTATTTCCAGCGATGCGTATCCCGTAATGACAATGATGGGCAGGGAAACATCCTGAGCTTTGATCTTCCGTATGAGCTCAAGCCCGCTCATGTTGGGCATCATGATATCCGTAAAAACGCACAGGTAGGGCCCGGAATCGAGAAGACCCAAAGCTTCCACCCCGTCCGACGCTGTTTCCGATTTGTACCCGAGCTCCTGGATCAGTTCGGAGATCGTGTTCCGGATACCCGGATCGTCATCGACGATCAATACTTTCTCAAACATCATATGATCCTTTTGAGAATCTTTCCCTTATAATCGCCAAATTCCTTCTCGGAAATGAATCCGTCCGATTTGAGCTTCCCGAGGAATTCGATAGCGGACAGTGCCTTGGATACATCTGTAGTCTCCTGAATAAGGCTCAAGGGGGAAAGCGCAACGATATTCTGAAGCTCTTCTTTCACGCCTATCCCAAGTTTTTCCTGCAGTGTTTTCACCTGACCTTTAAGCATCTCCATCTCTTTCATGGTGTCCCTGCGTTGCCTGAGGCGGTTGATAACGAGCCGTATCTCTTCGATGTTGAACGGTTTTTTTACATAGTGGAATGCTCCCCTGTTCACCGCCTCGATGGCCGAATCAAGAGACGCATAACCCGTGATGATAACGACGGGAATTTCTTTGCCCTGGGAATTGAGATCGTCGAGCAGGTCGAGCCCGGACATCCCGGGAAGCATGAGATCGGAGATAATGACGTCCGGATCGGACTTTTCCAGATGAGTCAGGAAATCCTCTGCCTGGAAATAACGTCTGACATCTACTCCTTCTTCTTTGAGTATCTGTTCGATGAGGTCCAATATCCCTGCATCATCGTCGATGATGGCTGCACGCAAGCGATCCATGAACGTTTTTATCGAACTTGGGGAGATATTACTTTAGGGGCAAAAACATATAGTTTCAGGCTCCTGATAAGGCTCCATTATTTCCGCCGGATAATCTTCGAGACATTTGCTTGCCGCCGATGGAAGAAATGATCACAGGCTACTTCTTTACGGTTCTTCCCCTCCGGATTGCCCGGCTGTGTTCCTCGTACGTCCTGGAGAAATGATGAGTGCCATTGCCTTTTGAAACGAAAAAAAGATAATTCGTTCGTGCAGGCCACAGGGCTGCCTTGATGGACCCGAGATCAGGATTGCAGATCGGCCCCGGGGGAAGGCCTTTGCATCTGTAGGTATTATAAGGATTAGCGTTCCGTATGTCTTGGGGAACGATCTTCCGGCGGAACCCGTCGATCCCGTATACGGCCGTGGGGTCCGATTGAAGCTGCATATTTTTTTTGAGCCTGTTGTGGAACACCGATGAGATGATCGGTTTCTCCTTTGTTGAAACCGCTTCCTTCTGGATGATGGAAGCCAGGGTCAGGACCTGGTGCCAGGTCATGTCAAGCTCCCGGAGCCGTTGTTTCATACCCGAAGAACACTGCTCGTTGAACCGGTTCACCATCTTTGCCATGATTTCCAGCGCTGTCATGTGAGGTGCCAGATAGTATGTATCGGGATAAAGGAACCCTTCCATGGACGGTGCATCGATGCCGAAGAAACTCGTTGTCTTGATGTCCTGTGCGCTGCTGATAAAGTCGGTTTTGCTCAATAGCCCGGTTTCGGCTACGATGGCCCCTATGTCGTAGACGGTCGATCCCTCCGGGATGGTGACCCGGTATCGCAGGGTTCTGCCCTTGAACAGGATAAGGATGATGTCCATGGGGTAATGCTTGCCCTCGAAGACATAGGCGCCGGCCTGGAGGCGGGTGACCTTGCCCGTGAGGACCGCCAGAGTCATGAACATCATGTCATCGGTAATGACGCCCTGATTTTCGAGTTCGCGGGAGATCTTCCATGCGCTCGTACCCGGCTTGATGTCTATCATCAGCGGCCTGGGAGGGATCGCGGGGGTGATCATGAACATGTAGGTGTGAATTGTGATCACCACCAGAATGGAAGCGATGAGGATGATGACTCCGTGCCGGGCGGTTTTCATGAGATCGTCGCATCCAGATAGCTTTTCAGGATGATGCTTGCCGCGATCTTATCCACTATCTGCCTTCGTTTTTGCCCTTTGACCTTGAAGTGTATGAGCAGTTCGTGGGCTTCGTAGGTGGTGAGCCTCTCGTCCCAGAGCTCCACAGGCAGTCCGAGTTCGGTTTGAAGCTCACCGGACCACTGCATTACCTTGTTCGCGCTATCGCCCGTGCTTCCGTCCATATTGTAGGGGAGTCCCACCACGATCTTGCTCACGTCGTAATCACTGACGATCGCCTTCAGGCGCTCCATATGAGAACCATCCTCCCGCACGAGAATCGTATCAAGGGGGTGAGCCATAGTGCACGAGGGATCGCTGATAGCCACCCCGATCCGTTTCGATCCATAATCGATACCCATTATTCTCATTGAATTTCAACCGGTTGATCTGATCATAGCGGCTTAAAAAGCATCATGTGCCGTGAACGGTCGGGCACCTAGGAATATAGATAGGGGCACCGGGAAGTTTTGCAATTCGGAGAACAAATTCACGGATGCTGGCCGCCCTTTATTTATTTCCAGCGGAATTCTTTGACTTCCACCTGGAAGGAAGATCCCTCGCGCGCCGGCTTCCCAAAGAATGCAACGGCGAAAGGGATATCCGGAGACGTTTCCAGTACGCCAAGTGTTCTCGGCTCGGCAGTGAGCAGGGTATCGATATCCGAGCTCTTTCGCCGCATCAATTCCGACGACTCCGGCACAATGCCGGCATAGGCATTCCGGCTCTCGATAAGGTTATTGTTCAGATCATACACGCGGGCCTCGATCATGACCGATTTCAATGGCTTGGGGCTGAGCTTCTGGATGACGCCTTTGACGACCAGCACGGAGCCTTCGCTGTTATTGGCAAGGATTTCATAGGTAACCCCATTATCCGGGATGGAGAAGAAGGGACCTCTCTCAAGGACCGGACTGCCCAGCTCTCCCCGGGAATCCCCGAAGAACGGCAAAGAATCACGCATGATCCAGAGGCCGATCCCGATGAACAGGAGGATGACAAACGCCAGAGAAATCTTGAGTTTTCGCGACATCCCCTTTTCGGATCCTGTATCCAGACCCAGGTCTTCTTCCTCGGAGGAGATCTCGTCTCCTGCCCCGAGAATGGAATCGATCTCTCGAATAACCGATTCAGGCTCGAGTTCGGCTTCCTCGGCTTTTGCCTCCGGTTGAGACGCTTCCGGGTTTTCTTCTTCAGGCGTCTCGGTGATCTCCTCGCTCATATCCAGAGAAAAGGACTCCTGAGGTTGCTCAGAAGAGGGTTCCTGATACGGCTTTTCCTCCAGTTCTCCATCATTCGTGCCGATGA
The DNA here is from genome assembly GCA_002448235.1 of Syntrophaceae bacterium UBA6087. Lineage (GTDB taxonomy): Bacteria > Desulfobacterota > Desulfomonilia > UBA1062 > UBA1062 > Phosphitivorax. Next base: position 59,853 of record DIXF01000005.1, on the reverse strand, counting down.
GGAGGTCGAAATCTTTATCGGTGATATCCTCTGCAGCCGGAGAAAAGGTGAAGACATGGGAGCATACGCTGCAGCGCAGCTTTACCTTGTCCTTTGATTTCAGATCTTTATCTATCTTAAACTTACTATTGCATTCCGGGCATTCGACCACTGTCAAGGGGGATACCTCCTGTTACTTGCCTTCCAGCACGCATATATCCGGCAGCCCGCGGAAGTCTTCGGCATAGTCCAACCCATATCCAACGATAAATCCGTCTGCTACCTTGAAGCCGTAATAATCAGGTTCGATAGCAGATTCCCTGCGTGAGGTCTTGTTTATCATGGTGCAGATCTTTACCGAAGCCGGGCCTTTGCTTTCCAGGTGCTTTTTAAAGCAGACGAGGCTGTTCCCGGTATCCATGATATCGTCAACGATCAGGACATGTTTGCCTTTGATCGCATCGCTCACATCTTCGACGATTTTCACTTCTCCCTGGGGGCTGTCAGAACAGCCGTAACTGGAGAGCCGGACAAATTCCACTTTCAGCGGAAGCTTCACGTGCCGGACAAGATCGGACACAAAAATAAATCCGCCTTTGAGTATCCCGACAACGAAAAGCTCCTTGCCCTGATATTCGGATGTTATCTTTTCTCCCAGTTCCCGGACCCTTCCGGTAATTTCGCTGGCAGGATACAAAACCTTCATAGAATCGTCTATATCTTATTGGACAGGGGGTGTCAACGCAGTGTTCGGCAGCGTCCTTGTTCAAGCATCCCGATCGTCACCATATTCATTTTTAGGATTTTTATACGTGCTGACACGCTTGCCTTCCAAGTGACAGGCCAATACGAGTATCGGACCTTGACTGATCCAATGAAAACATGCTTTTATGATAACGATGCTGTGACAGGGAAACGCGTCGTCCGTCCCGTGCAGGGACGCCGGCCTTGTTTTCTTTTATTCGTGATGGGGGAACTTGCAAAGTACATGGAAGAGCAGAGGGCGCACAAGAGGGCCAAGGTTGATCTGAAGGTGGCATACCGCGACAACGGGTATGCTTACAAGGTCGGCACGGTAAGCGATATCAGCCGGGGAGGCATGTTCGTCTCTACCGGGAAACCGCCGGACAACATTGACGGGTACGTCATAGCAAGTCTGGATGCAGCGGAATTCGGCAAGATCATCTGGACTCAGGGGCGCATCATACGGAAGACGGATTCAGGAATAGCGGTCGCATTCACCCGGACAGACGACAAAGGGCTCGACCTTCTCCTCTCGTATCAGGGTATTCCTTACTGAAGTGTTCGGACATGCGTCCAAGGCCCCCCGCGGGGGAGGACCCTGGACGAGTAGATGACTTGTTTAATGAGCCCCTATCGCAACGAAGCCTCTCTTGATAGGTCCCTTGGATTCCAGAACAAGACCCATGCAGCTGTTTTCCAGTGACTGGAGAACGATAGCCATCCCTTCGTACTCCCGCATGGAAGTCTTTTCTTCATCCAGATCGATCTCTTTGTAGAAGCTTAACAGTGCCCCCTGGTCGACCCCATCTGCCTTGCCTACGTTCATGAAGGTGAGGTCGAGATAGCTGCTGCCGCTCAGGCCGCCAAAGAGATCGATTACCCGGCCGTTATCCTTCAGGTCCGGCTCGAAGGGCTTAATCTTCAGAGGCTGGAGGGGTTTGAGGTCGTCGAAAATGAGGTCTCCCGAACGGATCTCCTGATTGGAATATGCAATCGAAGCTTTGTACACGTCGCCTTGGGCTTCTTCAACGAGCGCCACGGCAGATGCTTTGTAGAGATACCCTACGACTTCGTCTCTGTCCTTGATTTCGGCTACCAAGGATACGATGGTGATGCCCTTGCTCAAGGTGAGACCCGACGAGGATTTGATGAGGATCGTTTCGCTCTTCGAAGCCAGGTCTCCTATGCCCTGCTTTTTCATGACAGTGCCCGAGCCCGAGAGCACATTCGGGCTGTAGATGTATGTTGAGAACTGCGGAGATATGATGAATGTCTTCTCTTTCACGACGGCTGCTTCCGCAGGTGTGTATATTGCGGGCTCGACGGATGCTGTCTGATTGGCGGGAATGATCGTAATGGTGGTTTTTCCTCCTTTGCGGGAGATCACTACATTGTCTCCGGGAAAGATGAGATGAGGATTGGTGATTTCCTGGTTGTTCGACCACACGATCGGCCATTTCCATGCACTGGACAAGTACTGTTTCGTGATGGCCCAGAGCGTATCCCCTTTTTTAACCACATGTACGGTATCTTCTGCCCAAGCAGGCGTCATGGCGCACGTGATGAAGAGAAGGCCGATGATGAGAGAGGCTGATTTTTTCAAGTCCTGTCCTCCTTAAAGCGGCATTATTTGAATGATATATCGGTTCGGTCAAGGGGAATCTTGAATGGTAGTTGCAACAGGGGGTGCTTTCCTATACATAACGGTTATGTTGGTGAAAAACCTTTATCACGCAGCGCATGTCTTTGTTGCAGGAATACGGGTTTTCGAGCATGTGAATAAAAGGCCGCCTACCTTGAAGGATCTTTCCGACATGCTGAAGATCTCGGAAGAAGAGCTATCGCTTACGGCAAGGAAGCTTGCCGACGAAAAGATCATCTCCATGATCGTCTCGGGCGCGGACTGCAGGTACGGAATCTCCGATTACACCCGGATCGAGGAACTTCCGAAAGAGAGTGAGACGCCCCGCATGGCCGATGAGATTTCCCAGTTTCAGAATAAGCAGCAGTCGAGGCTCAAGGAACTCGAAAAGACCTTAAGCGAGAGTCGCGACAAACAGCGTGTATTCAGCGACCTCGACAAGGCGCTCAAGGACCCTTCCAGCCTGCAGAAGAAAAAGAATCCCTTGGACTGATATTTCTTTCCGTCAGGAAATAAAGTAAGAGATTCGGCGAATAATCAAGGGATACGAACGCATATTTGCGGAAACTGCCCCTGCATGCCCGGATGTGGTTGTTTTCCAAGGGCATTTATACCCCGGAGACGCCCCATTAAAGGCTTGTGTTTTGTATATCTATATTGTATAGGATGCCAACTTACGAAAAACGAGGAAAAAGGAACGACGGATAGGGGGTCTTGGAACTATGTATAACCTAGAAGAAAATAAAACAGATCAAAAAGATGAGCCTACGGTCAAGGAGGAAATGACAGAGAGCAAGAATACTTCTGATGATTCGGGGGAATTCGAAAAGAATTTCGAGTTGGAAGCTCTCTATGAAGAAACAATCGATAAGCGCGTTTCCACCGGGTCCGTGGTAACAGGCACGGTCGTTCAGGTGGGAACTGAACATATCATGATCGACATCGGCAGGAAGATGGAAGGGCAGGCTTCGATCAGAGAATTCATCGACGATAACGGAGTAATTACCGTATCGGTCGGGGATGAAGTTGAAGTACTTGTCGAAACCATCAACCCATCAAAAGGCATCATCAGGCTCAGCAAGGAAAAAGCCAAGCGTATCAAGGTGTGGGACTACATCATTGATGCCTATCAGGAGCATACCTTCCTCAAGGGGAAGGTTACCGAGCGCATCAAGGGCGGTCTCACCGTAGACATCGGTGTGCCTTCTTTTCTCCCCACCTCCCAGGCCACACTCAATCCGGTCTCTGAAACAGAACTGGAAAAGATGGTCGGCCAGACTATAGAAGTCGCGGTCATAAAGTTCAACAGGAAGAAAAACAACGTAGTGGTAAGCCACAGAGACTTCCTTGAGAAGAACCGGGAAGAGAGCAAGAAAAAACTCATTTCCACACTCTCCAAGGGAGATGTGGTAACGGGAACGGTGAAGAACATCATGGCCTACGGCGCCTTTGTCGATATCGGCGGCATCGACGGTCTGCTGCACATCACCGATATGTCCTGGGGCAAGCTCAAGGACCCCAAGGAGAAGGTGTCGCCCGGCGATCAGATTCAGGTAAAGGTCATCGAGTTCGATCCGGAGACGGAGAAGATATCGCTGGGACTGAAACAGCTTACGCCCGACCCGTGGGAGGGCCTTGAATACCGCTACCCCATGGGCAAGAAGATTTCCGGTAAGGTCACCTCCATCACGAACTACGGCGCATTCGTCGAGGTCGAGGAAGGGGTTGAGGGCCTTGTTCATATCTCCGAGATGTTCTGGACGAAGAGGATGCGCCATCCTTCCACTATCCTCGAAGAAGGTCAGGACGTGGATGTCGTGGTCTTAGGCGTGGATCAGGACAACAGGAGGATATCGCTGGGCCTCAAGCAGGCGTCACCGAATCCCTGGGATCTTCTCTACGATTACTATCCTCCGGGGACCGTAATCAATGCAACTGTGAAGAACGTAACGGATTTCGGCCTGTTTGTAAGCGTGGACGAGAACATCGACATCGACGGTCTTATCCATGTCTCGGATCTCACCTGGGATCCCAAGGTGAAAAACCCCCGGGAGCTTTACAAAAAAGGGGATGTCCTCCAGGCCAAGGTGCTGACCGTTGATCCGGAGAGCGAGAAATTCTCGCTGGGTCTCAAACAGCTCAGCCCCGATCCATGGACTCAGGTCGCGAACGAGCACCCTGTTGGTTCAATGGTGAAGGGGAAGATCACTTCTCTGACGGATTTCGGCGCCTTTGTCGAGATCAGGGAAGGTGTCGAAGGCATGATCCACATCTCCGAGGTGAGCAGCAACAAGATCGAAAATCTCTCCAGTGTGCTCGCCGTCGGCCAGGAAGTAGAGGCCATGGTGCTCAGGCTCAATCCGGAGAACAAAAAGATCGGCCTGTCAATCAAGGCAATCGAAGAAGCCCAGGAAAAGAAGACCGTGGCAACCCATGAGAAGGGCAGCGAAAAGGTCGGTACGAACTTGGGCGATCTTCTCAAGGAACTGCAGGACAGCAAGAACAAGGGTTGATATAAGATGGTCGCGGCCTTCTCCCGTTCCCTTTCCCGGGTGCGGAGGAGAGCCTGCACGGCCGTACCGATAAATACAGAAGCGCCCCGATCCTTTAAAAAGGATCAGGGCGTTTTTCTTTATGATAAGGGGAGAACACAGGTGATTTTATACTTGCGTGTCTCTATAGGGTCGTATAATCATTGGGGCACTAAGAGCTTAATCGAGATCATCAACTGATATGAAAAAGAAGACAAAGTTCATCCTCTTCATTATTATCATTTTTATTGCGCTGCCGCTTGGGGTTAAGTCCATTCGGGAGAGTCTGACCCCTGCCGTAGGCATCATCGAAATCACGGGGCCGATCGATGACTCCCTGGAATACCTGGATATCATCAGGCAGTTCGAAGAAAACGACCAGGTCAGAGCCGTGATCCTCAGGCTCGACAGCCCGGGCGGAAAGGTAGGCCCTTCCCAGGAGATCTACGAGGCGGTCTTAAGGCTGAAAACAAAGAAGCCCGTTATCGCCTCCATGGGCTCGGTGAGCGCGTCCGGGGCATACTACATCGCGTGTGCAGCGGACACGGTATACGCCCTTTCAGGGACGATCACCGGCAGCATCGGCGTGATCCTGGAATTTTTTGACGTTACTGAAGGCTTGCAGAAGCTGGGGATATCCTCCCGGAGCATCACCGGCGGCGAGCTCAAAGCTGCAGGCTCGCCGTTTAAGACCATGACCGACAAGGAGCGCGGGTATTTCCAGGCGCTTGCCCTGGATGTCCATGATCAGTTCAAGGAAGAGGTTTCCAAAAGCCGGAAGATCCCGAGGGCAAAGCTCGAAGAATATGCGGACGGACGGGTTTTCAGCGGCCGGCAGGCCCTTTCGGCCGGTCTGATCGACAAGCTCGGAGGCCTGGATAAGGCGATCGAGGATGCAAAGGAAAGGGGAGGGATTGAGGGTAAGCCCCGAATCATCAAGGGAGAGCCGGGAAAAGGCGTAATGGAGGAGATCAAAAGCCTCCTGGAAAGCTGCACCCCTGTTTCCTTCGGAAAAGGAGCCACGCATTTAAGGCGCGGGTTCTTACGGCTCGAATACAGCGTTCAATAAGGAGTAAACACGATATGGATAAAGTTCTCTGCGATGCCCTTACGTTTGATGATGTGCTGCTGCTGCCCGCACGGTCAAGCATAACACCTGCGATGGCGAATATCAGCACTCGGCTTACCCGGGACATCAGCATCAATATACCGCTCTTGAGTGCCGCGATGGACACCGTTACCGAGGCGCGTACCGCGATTGCGATGGCCCGGGAAGGCGGGATAGGCATCATCCACAAGAACATGAGCCCGGAGGCCCAGGCCATAGAAGTGGACAAGGTGAAGAAATCCGAGAGCGGGATGATCGTCGATCCCATCACCATGGGACCGGACCAGAAGATAGGCGAGGCCATGAATCTCATGACGCACTACCGGATATCGGGAGTGCCCATCACCGTGGAAGGCAAGCTCGTGGGCATCCTTACGAACAGGGACTTGCGGTTCGAAACCGATATGAACCGGCCCATAGGCGAGGCCATGACCAAGGAAAACCTTGTGACCATACGGGGCAAGATCAGCCTCGAAGAAGCGAAGAAGCTGCTCCACCAGTACAAGATAGAGAAACTCCCGGTAGTCGATGATCACGGAAATCTCACCGGGCTCATTACCATCAAGGACATCGAGAAGGCCCAGAGATACCCGTCGTCGGCAAAAGACAGCCGGGGCAGGCTCCTCGTAGGTGCCGCCGTAGGCGTGCTCCCCGACGACGTCAGAAGGGTCCATGCCCTCATGAAGGCCGGTGTCGATGTGCTGGTGGTGGATACGGCTCACGGCCACTCCGAGGCGGTTGTCCGGTCGGTAAGCGCCATCAAGGATCTTTATCCCGACTCCCAGGTCATCGCCGGGAACATCGTTACCAGGGAAGCCGCTGAAGACCTTATCAACGCAGGAGCGGACGGGATAAAGGTGGGGGTCGGTCCGGGGTCCATCTGCACGACAAGGGTCGTCGCGGGTGTGGGCATGCCCCAGGTTACCGCGATCATGAACTGTTCCCAGGCAGCGAACAAGCACGGGATACCCGTGATCGCGGACGGCGGCATCAAGTTCTCCGGCGACGTTACCAAGGCCCTTGCCGCAGGCGCATCCAGCGTCATGATCGGGTCGCTGTTCGCCGGCACCGACGAGGCCCCGGGCGAAAGGATCATCTACCAGGGCAGGACGTACAAGGCCTACCGGGGCATGGGCTCTCTGGAGGCGATGGCATTGGGCTCCAAGGACCGCTATTTCCAGGGAGACGTCTGCGAGACGGACAAGTTCGTTCCCGAGGGGATCGTGGGCCGCGTACCCTACCGGGGACCCATATCCGAGAATGTATACCAGCTCCTGGGAGGCCTGCGAGCGGGGATGGGATATACCGGGTGCCGGACCATCAAGGAACTGCAGACCAAGGCCCAGATGGTCAAGATCACCGCTGCGGGTCTGAAGGAATCCCACGTCCATGACGTGATCATTGTCAAAGAGGCCCCGAATTACAAGATGGAGTTCTGAGCAGGAAAATCATGGGCTTTGTCCATCTGCACTGCCATACTCAGTACAGCCTTCTGGACGGTGCGATCCGTGTCTCCGACCTCGTGGAGAAGACGAAATCCTTCGAGCAGGAGGCCGCGGCCATCACCGACCACGGGGTTCTCTACGGCGCGATAGATTTCTACGACAAGGCGACCAAGGCAGGCATCAAGCCCATCATCGGCTGCGAGGTCTATGTGGCGCCGGGGGACATGCACTCCCGCGAACAGACGGCAGGCATGCCGAAGAACTATCACCTGGTCCTTCTGGCCCAGGACGACCCCGGCTACCGCAACCTCATCAAGCTGGTATCCAGGGCCCATGTGGAAGGGTTCTACTATAAACCGCGCGTCGACAGGAAAGCGCTCTCCGAGCTTTCGGGCGGCCTCATCGCACTGAGCGCGTGTCTCCAGGGAGAGATCCCATACTGGCTGCTCCGGGGGAACGAAGAGAGAACGCATGATGCCCTGGAATTCTACCGGAAAACCTTTGACGGCCGGTTTTATCTCGAGATCCAGTCAAACGGGCTCGATGACCAGAACATCGTCAATCCCCTGCTCGTAGACCTGGGCAGGAAAAACGGCATCCCCATCGTCGCCACCAACGACTGCCACTACCTTTCGAAAGGCGACGCCAAGGCTCATGAGGCGCTCCTGTGCATCCAGACGCAGACCACGGTCCACGACAAGAACCGCATGAGCTTCGAGACGGACGAGCTCTACCTCAAGAGCCCCCAGGACATGAAAGAGCAGTTTGCCTGGATCCCCGAAGCCCTTGACGCAACGGCAGAGGTAGCCGGCCGCTGCAATCTGGAGCTGACCAGAGGGGTCTACTATTTCCCCGTATATCCGGTGGACAAAGGCAAGACGCTGGAAGACACCATCGAGGAAAAGGCCTGGGCAGGGCTGAAAGCCCGGATGGGAGAAGACATCTCGCCGGAATACGCCGAAAGGCTCGAAGACGAGTTGAAGGTCATCAAGTCCATGGGCTTTCCCGGCTACTTCCTCATCGTTGCCGATTACATCCAGTACGCCAAGGCAAACGACATCCCGGTGGGTCCCGGCAGGGGAAGCGCCGCGGGATCGCTCGTTGCGTACGGCCTCGGGATCACGGATATCGACCCTATCCGCTGGAACCTCCTCTTCGAGCGCTTCTTAAACCCCGAGCGCAAAAGCATGCCGGATATCGACGTGGATTTCTGCCAGAGCAGGCGCGACGAGGTGATCGAGTACGTGAAGAACAAGTACGGGCCCGAGTACGTCTGCCAGATCACCACCTTCGGGAACATGAAGGCAAAGGCCGTCATCAGGGATGTGGGCAGGGTGCTGGGCATGAGCTACGGAGACGTGGACAGGATTGCAAAGCTCATCCCCAATGACCTGAACATGACCCTGGACGAAGCCATACGGGTCGAGCCCAGGCTGAAAAGCCTCATGGACAGCGATCCCATGGTCTCACGGCTCATCACCATCGCTAAAGCGCTCGAAGGCTTGAACCGCCACGCCTCGGTCCACGCCGGGGGCGTCGTCATCTCCGATTCCCGGCCGCTTACCGATCATGTCCCGGTCTACATGGACAAAAAGGGCATGCTCATCAGCCAGTACGATATGAAGCGCATCGAGCAGGTGGGCCTTATCAAACTCGATATGCTGGGACTGAAGACCCTGACCGTTATCCAGAAGACCCTGCAGATCTTGAAGGCCCGCGGCGTGGATCTCGATATCACAAAGATACCGCTCGACGACCCGAAGGTCTACGAGCTGATCAGCGAAGGCGATACGTCGAGCGTGTTCCAGCTTGAAAGCTCGGGCATGAAGCAGATGCTCAGGCAGCTCAAGCCCGAGAAGTTCGAGGACATCATCGCCGCCGTGGCACTCTACCGGCCCGGCCCCATGGATCTCATCCCCTCGTATGCGGACCGCAAGCACGGCAGGGAAAAGATCGAATACCCCCACCCCCTCATCGAGTCCATCCTCCAGGAGACGTACGGGATCATCGTCTACCAGGAGCAGGTCATGCAGATCGCCCAGAAGATGGCCGGGTACTCGCTGGGCAAGGCCGACCTGCTCAGGCGGGCCATGGGAAAGAAGAATCCCCAGGAGATGGCCCAGCACCGGGAGATCTTTGTGGGAGGTGCGGTCAAGAACGGGGTCGTCGAACAGGTCGCCGCAGATATCTTCGACCTCATGGAAAAGTTCGCCAATTACGGGTTCAACAAGTCGCACGCAGCCGCATATGCCCTCGTGGCCTACCAGACCGCCTACCTCAAGACGCATCATTTTAAGGAGTTCATGGCCGCGAACCTCACCATCGACCTGAACAACACGGACAAGGTCACGAGCCACCTTGCCGAGTGCAAGGCGCATAATGTCCCCATCCTGAGCCCCGATGTCAACGAAAGCTCCTGGGAGTTCATCACCACGGACGACGGCATCCGCTTCGGCCTCGCCGGGATTAAGAACGTGGGCGTTTCCGCAGTGGAGCTCTTCATCAGTGAGAGGGAGAAGGCGGGGAACTTTACCGACTTGAGCGATTTTCTCGAGCGTATAGCGCTGACCAAGGTGAACAAAAGGGTCATCGAATCCCTCATCAAGGTCGGCGCCTTCGACAGCATCCATTCCAACCGCAGGTCGCTTCTGGAAGCGCTTGAGCTCATGCTTGACGAGGCCCAGAGGAAAGCGAAAGACAAGCTTGCCGGGCAGGAGACCCTCTTCAGCCTTGAGGACTTCTCTGAAGACAACGCGGCCAGCCAGGTTTTGTTCCCCGACATACCGGATTTCTCCGAAAACGAGAAACTCAAGATGGAGAAGGAAGGCACGGGTTTCTATATCTCGGGACATCCCCTGAAGCGCTACTCCAAGCTCATAGGGAAATACGCGACCGCCACCACGCGGAGCCTGCAGGCTGCAAACGGGGTCGCCATTATCGCAGGCATGCTCGCCGGCGTGAGCATAACAAGGACGAAAAGGGGCGCCGCCATGGCGAGGGGCGTGATAGAAGACCTTGAAGGGTCTTCTCCCATCGTGTTCTTCCCCCAGTGCTACAGTGATTATCAGGAGGTCATCGTTGAAGATGCTCCGGTCGTGATCAAGGTAAAGATCAACGGCTCATCGGAGAACGGAAACGGAGAAAACGAGAACATGCAGGTGGATCTCATCGCAGAAGAGGTTTATCCCATAGAAAAGGCAGAGTCGGTGCTCGCCAGAAGGATCATCCTCAAGCTGCCCCGGGAAATCAAGGCGGACGAGATCCGGGCGCTCAAGGATGCGATCTCCTGCTCCAAAGGGGCATGCCAGGTCAGCTTTGAGATCAATACCGAGGAAGCTCTCGTGAGCATCGATGCAGGAAGAGAGTTTATGGTCACGGCAACTTCTGATATACTCGCCAGACTGGGAGAGATTCTCGGACCCTCCCGGGTGGAGCTGCAATGAAGAAAAAGGATCGGTTCGACGAGGTCGACAACGCATTGAAAGAGCTGCAGGAGAGCATCTCCCGGCTGGAGGGTGTTGATTCATCGGAGCTTGCCCGCAAGGTGAGCATGTTCCGGGAAGAGATCTATGCGGGGATTTCCCGATGGAGCAGCGTGGAGCTCGCCCGGCACGGTGAACGTCCGGTTATTGACGACTATATAAACGGCATATTCAAGCGCTTCACAGAACTCCACGGCGACCGGACATATGAAGACGACCCGGCCATAAAGGGCGGAATGGCTTTCCTGGACGATATACCCGTCGTGGTCGTCGGGCATAAAAAGCATTCTGCAAGGCAAAAAGACAACATGAAGTTCCACAACGGCATGGCGAGCCCCTCCGGCCATTACAAGGCCATGCGGCTCATGAAACTGGCCGAGAAGTTCGGGCGGCCGCTCATCACCTTTGTGGATACCCCGGGAGCGATGCCTGTGCCCGATACGGAATATAAGGGCCAGGCCTTTTCCATTGCCAAGTGCATCTCCACCATTGCAGGGCTCAAAACCCCTGTCATCGTGTGCATAATCGGCGAGGCAGGATCGGGAGGCGCCCTCGCGCTCGGCTTCGGGGACAGGATTATCATGCTCGAGAATGCCTTTTACAGCGCCATCAGCCCCGAAGGGTACTCTTCCATCATCTATGGCGACGCCTCCAACAAGGAGCGGGCAGCGGATACGCTCAAGGGAACGGGCAAGGACCTCTACCTCGACGGCATCGTGGACTACCTCGTCAAGGAACCCACCGGCGGAGCCCATAACGATTCCAAGACAGTAATCAAAGAGACCGGGAAGGTGCTCCGTCAGTATGTAAAGGAGCTCATGGCGATCGATACCGGAGAGCTCTTAAGGATCCGGACTGCAAATATCGAGCGGCTCATTCCCCCGAGCTAGCACCTCCGGAAAGACAGGGATGCGGCTTTCTGCCGCGATCCGGAACGGAAGGTCCGCACAGGAGGAATTTTCCTCTTCATCCGGGAAGAAATTTCCCCTTCATGAGCCCGGAGGGAGATGCCGATGAGCCTGAGCAGAAATGGCATCATCCTTGCTTTATATCCCGGGCAGGAGGGACTCATGAAAATAGATCCGAATATGGTTATCGGCGGCATAGCAGGCAAGACAGCCGGCGTCAAACAGACGAGCGTGCAGGGCAGTGTATTTGATGACATCCTGAAGGGCGCCCAGAATACGCAGCCTCCGGAGATGTCGGGCATGCAGCCTTTGTATCAGGCAGGCGGTCTCACCCCCCAGAAGATTCAGGCTTTGAACTTGAGCGAGCAGGCCATCGATATGCTTGACGCATACTCGAAAAGCCTCGGAGACCCCAACCTTTCCCTCAAAGACATCGCGCCCATGGTTGATGAACTCAGTGCAACTCGTGATTCCGTCCTCAACGCCCGGTCGTTCCTTTCCGACAGCGACCCTCTGAAAGGGGTGATGGAAGAGGTTGCATCGGCCATGAACGGTGAGATATTACGTTTCCGAAGAGGGGATCTCATCGGGTGATTGCCTATGCCCCGTTCATAGCCGCAGTCACGGGCCTTTTCATCGGGAGCTTCCTGAATGTATGCATACACAGGATTCCCCGCGACGAGTCCATCGTCTTTCCTGCATCGCGGTGTCCGAAGTGCGGACGGGCAATCCGGCCATGGGAGAATATCCCCGTCTTGAGCTATCTCTTCCTTATGGGAAGGTGCAGGGGCTGCCGCGAGAAGATCTCCATTCGGTATCCCGTCGTCGAGCTCCTGAGCGCGCTTCTCGCAGTCGCCATGCTCTACCGGTTCGGTCTCACCCCCAGTTTCTTCATCTACTACCTCTGGGCCTGCGTTCTCCTCGTCATCACCTTTATCGATATCGACTTCCAGATCATCCCTGACAGCCTCTCCATCGGCGGTATTGTGGTCGGTCTCGTGCTGGTGTGGTGGCTGCCCCTTAGCTACACGAATGCTCTGATGGGTCTATTCCTGGGTGCAGGTCTGCTGATCTTCGTGATTTACGGGTATTATTTCCTTACGGGCAAAGAAGGCATGGGCGGTGGAGATGTGAAGCTCCTCGGCATGATCGGGGTGGTTACCGGGTGGCAGGGGGTGTTGTTTACGATATTCATGGGCTCCCTGATCGGCACCGCGGTGGGTGTCCCCTGGGCCTTTGCCCAGAAGAAAAACATGCAGGCGGCCATACCTTTCGGGCCGTTCCTCGCCCTGGGTGCGCTGATCTATGTGCTCTGGGGCGACCTGTTCATAAACTGGTATTTCGGCATTCTCGCGTAATCTCTCTGATTTCCTGCTATCAAGGAAACGGATAACCCTGCAGAAAAACGCCTTCCGTCCACATATCCCGGCACTATCTTCCGCCAGGCCGCGGTTCCCCTCCTGGTAGGTCCGGCAGCAAAGGTTATTATATGTACATATCGCCCCCGGAACGGCCTGTCCCCTTCAGTGATGAGCGTATATCCATCCCGGCAGGCAATCGAATGCATCATGTCACGATTCTGACTTGCGGGTGTAAACGATGAGTGAGTCCCTGCCCGATCGTTTCCGCCTTCGGAGCTGCTGACAGCCTGAACGTGCGGGGCTTTCCTTCCGTGGCTTTTTAACGGGCATGAGAGACATCCAAGGAGACCGGAGGACTGACATGTCGAACTTTGCCCAGAAACATACGGGAATTTCTACTCTGTATCTGCTCAGTGAAGACGGCAACAAGCTGGAGCTCGAGCTTTTTCACCACTCCAAATGGAAAAAGGCGGTCCTCATTATTCCGCTCCTTGCCTCGGAATTTACCCTGCCCGATAACAAGCCGGTATTTGAAAACATCATTGACCAGCTCTCGGGCGCAAACTATCTCTCGCAGATCATCTTCGGCCTGGACAAGGCAACAGAGGGCGAGGCAAAGGAGCTCGCCGCTCTCGTCAACGAGCACAACCTTCAGAATTATCTTGTTCAGCACAATGACGGCCCGGGATTTTCGTCAATCTATCAGAAGCTGTCAGAGTCAGGATTCCGCCTCGATGAACCGGGCAAAGGAAGGAACATGTTCATGTCCTTCGGTATCGCGCTCGCCATGGGAGCCCAGAGCATCGGGATCATCGATGCCGATATCAGGACTTTTACCCGGAGCCAGCTCGACAGGCTGTTCTATCCTGTACAGGTGCTGGGTTATCAGTTCAGCAAGGCCTTTTATGCGAGGGTCCGGGAGAAGCAGTTTTATGGGAGGGTGAAACGGCTCCTGCTCGATCCCCTCCTGATCGCCTTGAAACGGAAGTTCACCGATACCCAGCAGGACAGGGTCTTGCGGCTTGTCGATTTTCTCCTGACGTTCAACTATCAGCTTTCGGGAGAAGTGGTTTTTGACAGTCAACTCCTCAAGCGCATGCAGTTCGCCACAAACTGGGGGGTGGAAATATTCACCCTGATCGAGGTCTATCGAAAGTCCACAACCTGCGCACAGGTGGAGATTTCCTACGGGCCGTTCGATCACAAGCACCAGTCGGTTTCCGAGCACGATCATACCAAGGGACTCTACAGGATGGGCATCGATATCGTGAGCACCTTGCTCGCAGCCCTTGTAGTGGAGGAGGGGCTCGAGATAACCGAGCACTTCATCAGGGATCTCACCACTACATACTTGAGCGTAACCGATGACCTTATAAAAATGTATGCGGACAACGCAGCCTATTGCGGTCTGACGTATGACACAAACAAGGAAGAGGAAATGGTGGACAACGTCTTTAAGAACGTGATCCTGTATGCGGGGGATCTTCTGCTCTCGCCTGCTTTCATGTCCCGCCGGTTCAGTACGTATGTAAGTGAGTATGAAGAATTTAAAACCTATATCGATGCAGGCCTTCTGTCCGTTATTGAAAAAAAACTGCCCGATCTGAAATCCCAGATCTACGAGACACCCAGGACAGTGTCCTGGGAACGGGTGATGCGCAAGATGCCGGGGATCATCAACGAGATCATAGATGTCGTGGAGGGGGAAAAGACCTTCCGTTAATGCTTAAGAAAGGAAGCTTCCACCGCACGGGGCAGGTGATGAAAGCCGAAACGCCGCGGCCTTAACCCTGTTTGTGATACGCGATACAGGAAATCTCTACGAGTACATCTTTGGGCAGCCTTGAGACTTCCACCGTAGCGCGGGCAGGTTTTACTCCACCGGTGAAGAGGGAGGCATAGACTTCGTTCATGGAGGCAAAATCCTCCATGCTCTTCAGGTACACCTCTGTCCTGACTATGCTCTCAATCCCTGTATCCATGCTCTTGAGGATTGCCTCGATATTCTTCACGGCCCGGGCTGTCTGCTCCCGAATCCCCCCCGGAACAACGGTTGCGGTTTCCGGGTCTACCGGGATCTGGCCGGAAACGAAAATGAAATCGCCGGCGATAACTGCCTGGGAGTAGGGCCCGATGGCAGCCGGCGCATTGGAGGTAGACACCTCTGAAATGGTTTTGCCGCTCATTTCTGCGTTCTTCCTTATCAAACAGTGAAGCGCTTTTCCATGAGATCGATCGGAAAAGCGGAACAAACTACTCTCCCCGCATCCCTTAAAAGAGTGGCTTCCCACGCCTTTGGGTGGAGGATGGCCGAATTAATTTAAATATTCTTCAGCTCTTTTGCATAGACGACCGAGGACATGGATATCAGGATACGGATCAGGTGATCGAGATCGCTCTTTACCCTCTCTCTGTGAGGGCCTTTCTCGTATCTCAGCGCATCCTGCATCTTGGTGAGCCACTCGAGGATATCTTCCAGGTCGCGAATAGTTCGCATGACCTTGATTTGTCCGTTCTCACGTGCAATGAAGCCTTGAAGAAAACCAAATTCGTCAGCCATGGAGGGACTCCTTCTGCCGATCTCCCATGCGTTCTCCTCTGATAAATGTAGCACATGCCCTTCAAGGAAGTCTATAAATGATATGTAAGACGGAAACGTATGCGCACCAGTAGGGACATGGCGATGAAGCCTGGAGGCCTTTCAGGCGGAAGAAGAAGGCAGGTATTTGCAGTTATGCGATTCTATGATATTGAATGATGTGCTTAAAAAAAGGAAAGCGCGGAGTATAGAGAGTTTTTAATGCTTTCCCTTTCGTGAGAGACGGATGGAGGATCCCTCTCGTATCATGAAGGGAGTGGGGACGGTTAAGGAGATAAAGAGTGAAGTCTGCATTCATTTATACCTCGAAATTCGATACCTACAGCCTGGGAGAGCACCATCCCTTCAAACCCTACAAGGCCACCATGGTCCACGAGCTTTGCTATCGGTACGGCCTTTTCAACGAGCCCTGGATAAGTATTGAAGAGCCTGTTCCTGCTCCAGAGGAGGCAGCGCTCGAATACCACTCGAAAGAGTATATGGGAGTCCTGAAGGACGCGAACTCGGGATCTTTTGATTTCACCATGCTCGAACACGGCCTCGGAACAGGAGACAACCCCGTTTTCAAGGGCGTCTACGATTTTTCCCTCCTGGTGCTTGGCGCCACTCTGCTCGGCACCGAGCTCATGGCCTCCCGGAAGGCAGATGTGATCTTCAGTCCTGTTGGGGGACTCCACCATGCCGGATACGATCATGCCGAAGGCTTCTGCTACATCAATGATATCGTCATTGCAATCAAGCGGCTCCTTAAGTCGGGCTTCCGAAAGATCCTCTATATCGACATAGATGCCCATCACGGCAACGGCGTCCAGGATGCATTTTACGATACCGATGAGGTGCTGACCATTTCGTTTCACCAGAACGGCGAGACCTTATATCCCTGGGGAGGGTTCGAAAACGAAACAGGGACGGGAAAAGGGACCGGCTATAACGTAAACGTCCCACTGCCTGAGTACACCGACGATGAGTCGTACGTACAGATCTTCAGATCACTGTATACCCCTCTTGTGCAGGCGTTCAAGCCCGACTGCGTCGTCGCGCAGATTGGCCTCGACACTCTCAAGCGGGACCCTCTGACCAATTTGCGGCTTACCAATAACGGGTACACCGAGGTGATCGAGGAAATCCGGAAGAGTTGTCCCAAGGTGCTTGCGCTGGGTGGAGGAGGATACAGCGTGCCCGACGTGGTCAGGGGATGGACCCTGGCCTGGGCCGTGCTCAACGATCTCAAGCCGTATGACCCGTATCAGGGCCTTGTCAGCGGTGTCATGCTGCCGCAGGGTCAGGGCTATGAAGATCTCCGCGACCCCCCATACCATCTTGCGGAAAAGATACGGCATGATGTCCAACTATATCTGAAAGGAAAGGCTGATTATATCAAAGAGAAAATATTCCCTCTTCACGGCATCAGGTAAGGGCATGAGGAGCGAATCCAGCCCCTTTGAAGCCCTCCCGGGTGGCGGAAATGTCAGAACATGAGGGTTTAGGAGGCGATATGGAGGACGAGAAAAAGCGGTACACCTTTACTGACAAGCGGGGCAGGGCGGATAACGACGTGAAGAGTACACAGCCTGACAAGGATCTGCATCCCGGCCGTAAAGAAGACCGGCCGCCGCTTCCCGGGGAAGATGCGCACGAGATCGATTTCTCGACCCTTATCATGAGCTTCGCAAGCGCGGCAATGATAAGCCTGGGTCATGTTCCCGACCCTGCTACGGGGCAGATTGTCAGAAACACCGCCATCGCGATGCAGAACATCGGCATCATCTCTTTGCTCAAGGAAAAGACAAAAGGAAATTTAAGCAGGGAGGAAGAAACCCTTTTGGACAGCATCCTCTACGAATTACGTATAGCCTATATCGAAGCACAGAAGGGATGAATCATGGGAAAACGCATACCGTCGATAGGCATCCTGGTTCTGGTAGCCGCGTGCTCCTCTCTCATCGGGATGATCGTCGCGACATCCTTCAATCTTCCTCAGGAAGGAGAGGCGCTTCCTTTCTGGCGGGAAGGAAAACAGGAGAACGGCTCGCACGTGCTCATGCCGTCTTTGCGCTCTCTGGCAAAAGCGGCAACCCCCACGGTGGTCAATATCCGCACCACCAGGAAGCTCAACTCCAACGATCTGTATAATCGATTCGAAACCCCCGGCGGTCAGAATGAATGGTTCGACGATTTTTTCAAGAAGTACCTCGAGCAGCTTCCTGACCAGGATCTCAAGCAAAGGAGCCTCGGGTCGGGATTCATCATTTCCCGTGACGGGTATGTCCTCACGAACAATCATGTCATTGCCGAAGCGGAAGAGGTCTATGTGTCCCTTTCCGACGGAGAAGAGGAGTACAAGGCCAAGACTGTTGGAAAGGATGACAACACCGACCTCGCCCTGATAAAAATCCAGTCGAAGAGGGACGACTTTCCTGTTGCCGTTCTGGGGGATTCCGACTCACTGGAAATAGGGGATTGGGTCATCGCCATAGGAAATCCCTTCGGGTTCGGGCACACCTTGACTCAAGGGATCGTTTCGGCCAAGACCAGGGTAATCGGCGCAGGCCCCTATGACAGTTTTATCCAGACGGATGCCGCGATCAATCCCGGCAATTCAGGCGGGCCGCTCATCAACATGGACGGAGAGGTAGTGGGAATAAATACCGCGATCATCTCGTCAGGTCAGGGTATCGGTTTTACCATACCCATCAACATGGCCAAACAGATCCTTCAGGATCTCAAGGATAAAGGAGAGGTCTCACGAGGCTGGCTGGGCGTTGCAATCCAGGAGGTCACCCCGGAAATAGCACGGGCTCTCGGTTTGAATAAGCCGGGAGGCGCACTGATCACCGATGTGTATCCCGGCGACCCGGCAGACAAGGCCGGGCTGAAGAAAGGTGACGTCATCCTCAAGATCAACGATCAGGAGATTCAGGACCCGCGGGCGCTGACACGTACGATCGGGAGCCTGAAACCCGAAGAAAAGGTGAGCATCATTATCTGGAGGGATTCAAAAAAGGTCGCCATCAATACCAGGCTGGAGAAGCGCAGCGAGGATCATGTTTCGAGCCTGAGGAAGAATCCCCGGGAGGATTCCACGGGCAGGACCAAGGATAAGCTCGGATTGATAGTGCAGAATATCACGCCGGAAATCCAGAGGCAGCTGAACCTCGAGGAAAGCTCAGGGGTGATCGTGGTCGATATCGACCCCAAGGGGATTGCAGCCGGCAGCAAGATCCAGAAGATGGACGTCATTAAAGAGGTGCGGGGAGTAAGTGTGAGGAATACCGGAGAATATCTTGCCGCCATGGAGGGGGTGATGAAGGGCCAGACCGTGCTGATGCTCGTTGTCCGGAGTTCAAAGCCCTTATACATCGCTGTTGACGTGAAGTGAAGATATCCGCCCCCGCAAAGATCAATATTTATCTCAAAGTCCTCGGGAAGAGGGTGGACGGGTACCATGAACTCCTTACCCTCATGGTGCCGGTTTCCCTTTTCGATGAGATCGAGCTTTCTCCATCCGGGGACGGCATCCTCCTCTGGGCCCCGGGATGCAAATGTGCAGACGAAAAAAACCTTGCCTTCCGGGCCGCTGCATTGTTTCTGGAAGAGACCGGCCTCCCCCGGGGCATCTCCATCCGGATTTCCAAGCAGATTCCGGCAGGAGCTGGTCTGGGAGGCGGCAGCAGCGATGCGGCGTCAGTTCTCATGGGGATGAACGACCTTTTCCAAACCGGCCTTTCCACCGAAGAGCTCATGGATCTCGCGGGAAAAATCGGCTCGGACTGCCCGTTTTTTATCCTGAAGGAACCGTTTCTCATGGGCGGCCGCGGAGAGGTCCCCATCGAGAAGGTTTCACTCGAAAAAAGGTTTTATCTCATTGTGATACCACCTCTTGAGATTTCCACACCTCTTGTGTATTCTCATCTCAAGTGCCCATTGACTAGAGGACATAAACCGTTTACAATGAGTGATATAAGTGTGAAAAAAGGAAATGCGCCGGAGCAGTTGCTGGTGAATGATCTGGAGATCCCTGCTTTCGGCATTTGTCCTGAGGTCAAGTACATCAAAGCGGAATTGCTTGATGCCGGGGCATTGGGGGTTTTAATGTCTGGTAGCGGTTCATCAGTCTTTGGTGTTTTCAAGGATGAAGAACACATTTGCAATGGTATGAGCCGAATTAGGCGTCATGAGGGGTATCGATATATACCCACAACGAGTTTGACGGGGGGAAGCTATGGAAATTACAGAGGTAAAGGTGTATCCGGTCAGAGATAACGATAAGCTCAAGGCATATGCCTCGGTCGTATTCGACGATTGCTTCGTTATCCGGGATTTACGAGTCATTCATGGGACAACGGGACTGTTTGTAGCTATGCCTTCCCGTAAGCGGAAAGACGGTACATTCCGAGACACCGCCCATCCATTGAACATGGAGACACGAGACAAGATAGAGAAATCAATTCTGGATTCCTATCAACAAAAGATTGCCAGCGAGATGTAAATTTACTATAGGATATTCCCGGGCACCAAGAAGAAATAGTCTCATATAATGGGATGTCGTCTAATGGCAGGACACGAGATTTTGGATCTCGTTATGGTGGTTCGAGTCCACCCGTCCCAGCCAAATCGGCAAACAAGGAGAACGTGGTCACATGGAGACGAGCATCTGTGTCTTTTCGGGTAATTCCAACAGGCAGTTGGCTGAGAGCATTTGTACTATACTGGGCATCGAACCGGGGAACGCCGAGGTAAAGAAGTTCTCCGACGGCGAAACCTCCGTGGATATTCGCCAGAGCATCCGGGGCAAGGATATTTATATTGTCCAGTCCACTTGTTCTCCGACAAATGAGCATCTCATGGAGCTTCTGGTCATGCTCGATGCCGTCAAGCGTGCATCGGCCCATACAATAACTGCGGTTATTCCCTACTTCGGCTATGCTCGCCAGGACAGGAAGGCTTCTCCCCGCACTCCCATCACCGCAAAGCTCATAGCGGACCTCGTGACGGTGGCAGGCGCCGACCGGGTATTGACCATGGACCTCCATGCAGGCCAGATACAGGGCTTCTTCGATATCCCCGTCGACAACCTGTACTCAAAACCCGTTGTGCTGAACTATATCAGGGACAGGTTCATGGATCATCTCTGCGTGGTTTCGCCGGACGCCGGCGGCGTTGAGCGTGCCCGTGCATATGCCAAGCCCCTGAAAGCCGACCTGGCGATTATCGATAAGAAACGCGAGCGCGCAAACGAGTCGGATGTCATGCATATTATCGGTGACGTAAAAGACAAGGTGTGCCTGCTCGTCGACGATATGGTCGATACGGCCGGTACACTGTCCAACGCTGCCGTAGCTTTGAGAGACGCCGGCGCCATGAAGGTGCTGGCCTGCTGCACCCACCCTGTGCTCTCAGGTCCCGCAATTCCGAGGATCACCGCTTCGCCCCTTGAAGAGCTTGTTGTCACGGACACCATCCCGCTCAAGGGAGAAGCCGCGGCCTGTAAAAAGATCATGGTATTGAGCGTTGCTCCGCTCCTTGCAGAGGCGATCAAGCGGATCTATCATGACGACTCGGTGAGCGAGCTGTTCCTCTGAAACGCAGCCGAGGGCTAAAAGGGATCTTTCCCCGCAGCGTGTGAATCGAGAACTTCGCGGATTTTCCGGGAAAAGGCCGTGATATCGAAGGGCTTCTGGATAAATCCGTTGCACCCTTTGTTCAGGATCTTTGCGGCATGGCCGTTGATGCTGTATCCGCTTGAGAGGATCACCTTTACATCGCCGCGCATCTGCCTGATCCGGTCGAACGTCTCCGAACCCCCGAGCCCGGGCATGATCATATCAAGGATGACCAGATCTATCGTATCTTTGTGATCGGCAAATGTCTCCACGGCTTCATGGCCGCCGGAGGCGGTCAGCACCGTATAGCCCAGCTGCTTCAGAAGCTCGCTTCCGATCTCGACAATCATTGTCTCGTCATCGACGAGGAGTATGGTCTCTGTCCCGGAAAGCATTTTCTGGGAACCTTCAACGGCATCGCCTGAAGCGATCTTGTCTGAAGCGGGCAGGTAAACGTGGAAGGTGCTTCCTTTGCCCTTCTTGCTGGACACCGTGATGATGCCCCCGTGGTTCTTGACGATCCCGTATGCAGATGCAAGGCCGAGACCGGAGCCGCGAGACATATCCTTGGTGCTGAAGAAAGGTTCGAATATCCTTCTCATGGTCTTTTCATCCATTCCAACCCCGGTATCGCTCACGGATATCCTCACATAAGGGCCGGGCTTCGTATCGTGCGTCCGGACATCGTTTTCTTCAAGAGCGACATTGGATGACTCGATATAAAGGTCACCTCCCTCGGGCATGGCTTGCCATGCGTTGACATAAAGGTTCAGCAGGACCTGCTCGATCTGCCCCTTGTCGACTTCCACGCACCATAAATCTTCCTGGTATTTTCTTTGGAGCCGGATCTCTTTCTTCGTTTGTCCGAACAACTCCGAGGTCTTCTGGATAATATAATTGATATCAGTGGGCTTGATCTCATATTTCCCGCCTCTGGCAAAGCCGAGCAACTGCCTGGTGAGGTCGGAACCGCTCTGCACGCATTGTTCGATATGCTTGATCCTCTTGTGATAGGGGTGATCCGTTTCCATGCCGATGCTCATCAGCGATGTATTGCCCTGGATCGCCATGAGGAGGTTATTGAAGTCATGCGCGATGCCGCCCGCAAGGGTGCCGATAGCCTCCATTTTCTGGGCTTGCAGGAGCTGGGCCTCAAGACGCTTCCGGTCGGTGATGTCGCGGACAATCCCTCGAAACCCGATTGCAGTCTCATGAGAATCATGAATGAGAGTGAGGGACATCTCGAGCGTGCCGATGTTCTTGTCGCCCCTGACTGCATCAAAATTGATTATTTCCTGCTGTCTCCCTGTATCGTAGATGGCCTTGGCGGTCCTGGAGATCATCCTCCTTGTCGCCGCAGGGACAAGCACCCGGTAATCCATTCCCAGCAGGCGCTCTTTTGGATACTCAAGGATTTTGCACAGGGAATTGTTGAAAAAGGTGAAACAGCCGTTTAAATCAAGCTCGAAATACCCTTCTTCGATGCTTTCGAGAATAGTCCGGTATTTGCTTTCACTTTCCTTGAGCGCCTGTTCCGAGTTTTTTCTTTCGGTAATGTCGAAGGCGGAAATAATTCCTGTAGGCATTCCGTCGAGTATGATCGTAGCCCCGGAAAGATCCACCCAGATTTCCTTTCTTTCTTTCGAAATGATCTTGAGCTCATACCGCCGTACCGGTTCGAGACCCTGCAGGCGTCTCTCCACACGATCCTGCACCAGAGACCTGAAATCCGGATGAATGATTTCCCAGAAGAGCATGTGTTGGAGTTCCTCCGTTGAATAACCGCTGATCATCTCTGCCGCCGGATTCGCATAGATCCATGTATCATCCTTGAAGAGCATAATGGCTGTCGGAGTCGATTCAGCCAGGACCCTGAACTTTTCTTTCTCTTCCCTCAAAGCTGCTTCTACAGACTTGCGCAGGCTGATATCCCTGGCAACGCCGATCCATGAGGCAATTTTACCGCTGAAATCTCTCAAGGCTTTCACGCTGATCTCCATGGGTATGATCCGCCCGTCGGCCCTGACGATCTCAACCTCGTAGAGGGGGACTCCTTCCTCTTCCATTCCCTTCTTAAACCGCTCAAGGCTTATCTGTTTCGCCTCCGGCGACAGAATCCCCCTGAATGGCCTTCCGATGAGGTCTTCGGGCCTGTAGCCGGAGATCGACTGAGCCAGGGGATTGAGATACGTGAACCTGCCGTTCATATCCAGGGTGAAGACAATATCGGTAAGCGTTTCTAAAAAGGTTCGGTACTTCCCTTCGCTTTCCTTCAGCTCGGCTTCGATCCTCTTCTGTCTGGAAATAAAGTACTGGGACAGGCATGCAAAAAGTACGATGGTTACGGAATAGATACAGCGCATCCATATCTCATGGCGCTCCGCAGCGAAGAGTTCGTCGATAAGGTCTCGATCTGGGAGCATGATGACATGAACCGTTGACTCGATCACCCAAAAGAGAACGGCAAGGATGAACCCCAGCACGATCACATGATCGGCTACCCTGAATCGCCTGCTTTTCACTGGTACACATCTCCCATGACACTCGATTCGTGGCGTAGATGTCTTATAGTGCACCACAAGCAACCGTATCGTCTAATCGCTGTGAAATATTTAACCGATTATGTTTGAATATCCGCTATGGCATGGAGAGTAAAATCAAGACAGCGATAACGTGCCTGTTTTGAAGGTGTCAGAGCCCCTGCGATTCGGCATCTGCGAGTTCGGGCCGGTATTGGAGAGCTTCGGCGAGGTGGTCCTGACGTATGACGGGCGATCCTTCCAGATCCGCGATAGACCGGGCGACCTTGATCACTCTCTTATAACCCCGCATGCTCAGGTTGCAGGCTTTCACGGCACTGACAAGGAGGTTTTTGCTTTTTGCGTCCAGCTCACAGATTCTATCGATTATCCTTTCCGGGATGTGCGCGTTCAGGAATCCTCTTGCCTGCTGGATATGCCTCGCTCGTGCTATGCGCTCCTGCACGGGGGAGGAGCACGATGCCGCCTGTCCGGGAGAGAGGATGCTCGAAGCGTCTACAGGATCGACCCATACATGGAGATCGATCCTGTCCAGCAGGGGTCCGGATATGCGGCTCCGGTATTTCGAAACCTGTGCAGGGGTGCACCTGCACTCCTTTGATGGATGGCCGAGAAACCCGCACGGACACGGATTCATGGCGGCGATGAGCTGGAAGCGGGCCGGGAAGGTAAGTGCCCGCTTTGCCCGGGATATCGTGACATATCCATCCTCGATGGGCTGCCTGAGAGATTCGAGAACTCCTCGCCTGAATTCCGGCAATTCGTCCAGAAACAATACCCCGTTGTGAGACAGGGTGACCTCGCCTGGAGCGGGGATCGACCCGCCGCCGATAAGACCTGCATCCGAGATGGAATGATGAGGGCACCGAAACGGACGGTCGATCATGATGGAGTTCTTCTTAAGCCTTCCCGAAGCCGAGTAGATCCGTGTGCACTCAAGGATCTCTGCCTGGGATAAGCTCGGGAGCACTGAAGGCAACCGCTTCGCAAGCATGGACTTGCCTGCGCCGGGAGGCCCGAGAAAAAGCAGGTTATGAGCCCCTGCGGCAGCGATCTCCAGAACCCTCTTGGGCATGGCCTGGCCGGTAATGTCGGAGAGATCGAGGCGATGAACCGAGGTACACTCTGCAGGGGATTCTTCGATCGGCATGGGATCCGGAAAGCCTGTCTTCAAGAAGGATACGATCTCTTTGAGGTCTCCGACAGGCCATATGCATGCACCGGACAATGACGCCTCCCGCGCATTTGTTGCAGGGCATACCAGGCCTTTAAGCGACTTCTGCTTTGCCAGAAAGGCAAACGAAATAGCGCCCCGTACCGGTCTCAGTTCACCGCTCAGGCCCAACTCACCTACAAACATGATGTTGTCCAGGCAATCCCTGGGGATCACTTCAAGCGCCGCGAGGATGGCTATGCATATGGGAAGGTCGAAAATGCCGCCTTCCTTTTTATGGTCTGCAGGGGCAAGGTTAACCGTTATGCGCCGCGGCGGGAAATCCATGCCCGAATTCACGATCGCAGACCTGATGCGCTCTCTGCTTTCTCTCACCGCGTTATCGGGAAGGCCCACAATAGAAAACCCCGGGATGCCTCCCTGAATATCCGCCTCCACCATGACACTTAAACCGTCCGTCCCCCACAGACAGGCGGAATGAACACTTGCAATCATGCTGGATAAAGATAATCCTCATAAACACGATGTCCAGATCACCGGGATATAATAATGACGCGAAAAGGCTTTTCCAGGGAGAGCCGCGTTCGCTATTTTTACTTGACTGGCAGGGGAATCAGGCTTATTGCGGAAAAGGCTGTTTGTGCGAGTCTTTACGGCCCTGACCTCATAACGGACAAATGGCGACGGTCTTTCGTTGCGGCAGGCGATCCAATGGAGATATCATGTTGTTGGCAAATCGCTTTTGGAGCAGACACGGTGGATGAAGGATGCTTAGGAAGTATAAACTCAGCGATAACAGAGTTGTTATGTCCAATGACTCCGATTGCCCTATCCAGGTGTATATCAACCCGGAGGTGGAGGAAAGGCGCTACCTCATCGATGAGCTCAAGATTGACGAGCACACCCTAAGCTCCGCATTAGACCCTGACGAAATATCCCGTATCGAGTTCGAGCCGGACCATGTAGCCCTCATCTTCAAGATGCCCAAGAGTTATTCGGGAAATGAAGAGTTTGCCTTCCGGGTCGTTTCTACCGGCGTTTTCCTTTTCAAGGAAAAGCTGATCGTAATCCTTTCCGAGGATGTCTCCCTCTTCGAGGGCAAGCAGTTCAACCGGATCTATTCCCTCAAAGGTCTCTTCCTCAAGCTTATCAACCGGTCAGCATACCACTTCATGGAGCACCTCAAAGTCATCAACCTCGTGACGGACGAGCTCGAGCAGAAGATCAATATATCCATGGAGAACCGCTATCTCATCAATCTGTTCACCCTTGAGAAAAGCCTTGTTTACTACCTGAACGCCATCCATGCAAATACCGTGGTCATAGAAAAGCTGAAGAACTATGCCGTCAAAATCGGGTTCCTCACCGAGGAAACCGAATTCCTCGACGACATTCTCATCGAGAACAACCAGTGCTACCGTCAGGCCGAGATCTACTCGAACATCCTGGCAAGCCTCATGGATGCGCGGGCCTCAATCGTAAACAACAATCTCAATATCCTCATCAAATTCCTCAACATCATCACCATCTGCATCATGATCCCCACCTTCGTGGTGAGCGCCTTTTCCATGAACGTAGGCATCCCGCTGCAGGAAAATCCGTTCGCCTTCTGGATCATCATGGCAATGGCCTTTTTCTCCGCCCTCGGCGTCATGATCCTGTGGAGATACAACAAGTGGTGAACTGCCCTAACTACCCGTAGCCGAGGTAACGCCTTTGGGCGTTGGACGGCGAAGGGGCTCTTCCGGTCACTGAACAGCCCTTTTTGAAACATCTTAAGGTTCGTCTTAAGGGGAGGCAGGGGGCCTTCGTGTCGCCGCAGGCCCCCTGCCTCCCCTTCTCCTCCGAAATAAATCTTGCCTGGTTCAACTTCTCTACGAAACATTCTCCTCAGAACCTATCCTGAGTAGTAGCATTAGAAGGGTTCTTAATCAGCCCTGTATGCTGAGACAGTGCCTTTATGAGCTCATCCGTGTCGGTTATCGGAAGGCTGCAGGTAAACCCGTTGCAGATGTATGCCGTGGCTTTTCCTTCAAGGCTCTTTTTGTCTTTCGTGATCGGGAGACGTTCTCCTTTCCGGCTGTCCTCCGGGGCAAGGACTACCACTCCATTGGGCAGAAACCTTGTGGTGACGATATCGAGCATTACTTTTGTATCTTCCGCACAGGGGTCGCCTGCTATTACGATCTCAATCGAGGGTCCCAGGGCATAGTCCAGGCCTGCCATGAGAAAGGTCTGCGCTCCCGGGATAGCGGTGATCATGCCCGAGAAGGTTCTGGGTATTTCCATTCCCAGATTCTCCAGGGAGACGTCTCCCGTGATGCGGGCAAGGCGCATGAGGTTATACAGAGCGACTCCGTTTCCCGAGGGAAGGGCGCTGTCCATCCATTCCTTTGGTCTGGTGATCACGACCTCTGCATCGTTCGGGGTGAGGAAGAACGCACCGTTCTCCTGGTCCCGGAACTTATCGATGCATTCACGGGTCAGGCGAAGCGCTTCATCAAGGTGGATCTGTTCGAACGAGGCTTCGTACAGCTCGATGAGGCCCCACACCAGGAAGGTGTAATCATTGAGCAGGGCGTGGTGTGCCGAGCTGCCTTCGCGGTAGAGATGCAGCAGCCTCCCCGAACCGTCTTTGACGTTGCTCAGGATGAATCCGGCAGCCCTCCGGGCAGCTTCCGTATACCGTGGTTCTTTGAAGGCTGCTCCGGCCTTGGCCAGTGCGGCAATCATGAGCCCGTTCCAGTCCGTCAGGGCCTTGTCATCCTTTGGCGGGGGGGTCCTCGCAGCCCTTTTGTCCAGGATAATTTTCAGAATCCTTGTAATATGGTGATGAAGGTCCTCTCCGGACATTCCTATGCTTTGAGCGGTTTGGGGCAGTGGGTCCCTCATGAACAGAATGTTCTTGCCGCTACGTAAGCCCTCGGGATAATTCCCCCGGTCCTCGACGGGAAACACCCGGGTGAAGAGCCGGTAGTCGTCTGCTTCCAGAAACGATCGAAGCTCCTCGCTTGTCCAGACATAATAACCGCCTTCCTCGCCGTTTGTGTCAGCATCCTGGGAGCTGATGAAAATCCCTTCTTCGGATCTGAGATCCGTAAGGGCATAATCCAGGACCTCCCGGGCAGTGTTCCGGTAGAGCTCTTTTGAAGTAACCAGATACGCCTCGGTGTACGCCATTGCGAGGAGGGCCTGATCGTAGAGCATCTTTTCAAAATGGGGTATGCGCCAGAGCGTATCCGTTGCATAGCGGTGGAATCCGAACCCGGCATGATCGTAGATCCCTCCCGATCTCATGGCGAAAAGCGTTCTTTCCGCCATGTGGAGGGCGTGACCTTCCCCTGTCCTCTGATAAAAGCGTAAGAGGAACATGATGTGGTGAGGTGTGGGGAACTTCGGTGCCGGGCTGAACCCTCCGGTATCATCCTGGAAGCTCCTGCTCAAGGCTTCGTAGGTGTCGGCGAGCCACTTTTCCCCCGGATTACCGGCCGTGGCGATATGAGCCTGGGCTTTTGCTCCGGCCGATACCGCGCGGGCGAGCTCGTCCACCGCACGTCTATCTTTATCCCAGGAGTCCTTGATCAGGGGTACAAGCTCCATCATGCCGATGAGCCCGCCCCTGGCATGTTTGGGAAGGTAGGTTGCCGCATAGAAGGGCTCTTTGTCCGGGGTCATGATGATGGTCATGGGCCACCCCCCGCTTCCGGTCATCATCTGGCAGACACGCATGAATATATGATCGATATGGGGGAGTTCTTCCCTGTCGACCTTGACACATACAAACGCATCGTTCATGATCGCGGCCACATCCTCGTCTTCGAAAGACTCATGGGCCATGACATGGCACCAGTGACATGAGGAGTAGCCGATAGAGAGAAAGACAGGCCGGTTCTCTTTCTTTGCCTTTTCAAAAGCTTCCCTGCCCCAGGGGTACCATGCCACGGGATTGTATGCATGCTGCAGGAGATAGGGGCTGTTTTCGCGGATAAGTCTGTTGGCCGGTTTCATCTATGCCTTATCCCCGTGGCTCATCAAACTATTTTGCATACTTCCCCATGAGTACGCTTTCTCCGAGAATGTGCCCCTGAATGGCCTTGAGGAGATCTTTCTTGCTCGCCCCGGGCGGCAGATTCAGCATGCTGTCGAGAGCGTAGGCCTTGAAATAATACCGGTGAGTTCCGGAGGGAGGGCAGGGACCGTCGTACCCGATATTCTTGGAATCGTTCATGCCCTGCGTTCCACCGACCGAAGGCGATTTTCCCTGGGGCACATGTTCAGGCAGGCCTGAAACATGTGCAGGTATGTCGTAGTACACCCAGTGCACCCATGTCCCCATGGGTGCATCGGGGTCATCGGCGATGAGGGCAATGCTCTTTGTCCCTTCGGGAAGACTTTTCCATAAGAGAGGCGGCGATGCGTTCTCTCCGGTACAGGTATATTTAGGAGGGATCAAGCCTCCCTGATGAAAAGCCGAGCTTTGTACTTCCATAGATTTTCCCCCTTTCGAGGCGGCAAGGGTAAGCCCGCTTGCCATACAGAGAAACAGGCCTGTGAGGAAAAGACAAAAAAGACGGTTTCCGCCGTGGTGTCGGCTCCGGAATCCACACATAATTCCACCCTCCTTAATAATAACTCCCGATCGATGAAAGACAACGCGCTTCTTCAAGGAGAAAAATGCTATTGTACGAGGATCTCCCGGAGCCGGGCTGCATTCGCGGGCGCGTATCCCATGAAATCATTGTCGAAATATATATAGGCATCAATGCCCCACGATCTGATTTTTTCTGCCCAACCAACAAGCTCGCTTTGCGTATAATCAGATGCGTAGAGCTTTTTCGAACCATGTAGCCGGATGTAGACAAAATCGGCAGTAACGGCCTCCAGGTAGGGAAAGCGGCCCGCCGTATCGGCGATGCACCATGCCACGTTGTGCCGGCCGAGGGCTGCCAGGGCTTCGGCAGATATCCAGCTTTTATGCCTGGCCTCCAGGGTGTACCGGTAGCCGGCAGGCAGCATGGAGAGAAAAGACTCAAGGGTATTTTCATCGAAGACCAGCGAGGGGGGAAGCTGAAAGAGCAGGGGCCCAAGCTTTGAGCCGAGGATGGATGCGGATGCGATAAATGTCTTCAACGGATCGCCCACGCTTTTCAGCTTCATGATGTGTGTGATGTACCGGTTCGCCTTGAGAGCGAAAACAAAATTCTCAGGGCTCTTCATCCGCCATTTTTCAAAGGTGCCCGTGTTCAGCTGCCGGTAAAAGGTGGCATTCACCTCAACAGTCGAGAAGATGTTCATGTAGTAGTCAAGCCATCTGGCCTTGGGGCATCCGAGTGGATAGAAGCGTTCTTTCCAGTGATCGTGATTCCACCCGGATGTTCCGATGAATGTACGCATAGTTATAATTCCAGCCGCACCAAGAGCGTAAGGAATACCCTTCGGTTCGATATCCCCTTACGGTATGCTTCGCACCGGGTCTGGTCGAATTCTGGTCAGGTGGCTGTTCTCGGTTGATCTTTGATGCTTTCTTTTGAGGAATCGGTTGGTTCTGATGCTGATGCTTTCCCTTTGTTACCTGCTCAATTAAGGGGCAAGTGCCGGGGTCAGCCTTTTGACGGCTGTTCCGGCACCCGCCCTTATCTAACGAACTGCTTACTGCGCGGCAGGAGGTGCCGGTACTTCTGTTGCCTCCGGAGCAGGTGCTGCGGTGTCGGTTGCAGGTGCTTCGGGTGCCGGGGTCATCTCCGGCTCTGCAGGTGCTGCCTCGGGAGCGGGTGCTGCGGTGTCCGTGCTCTCTACGCCGGGCTGTGCGCCTGTGTCTGCTTCCTGCTTCTTCTGGCAGCTGGAAAGGGAGAACATAAGCCCAAATACCAATACCACAAAACAAACCGTTAAAAAGCTCTTTTTCATTTTCATTATCTCCTATAGTTTATTTGTTTCTGCCCAGTTAAATAGCAGATAATACCAGCAAAATCATTACTTAATTGTTTGCGCATTTATTTGCTGAATATGAACTCATCCCTGCGGTTTTTCGCCCATGCTTCTTCGTTGCCGGCAGGGTCTGCGGGCTTTTCTTCTCCATAGCTGATCGTGGAGATTCTCTTCGGATCGATGCCCGACGATGTACAATATTCCTGAGCACTCCGTGCCCTTTTGTCGCCCAAGGCGATATTGTATTCGTTGGTGCCTCTCTCATCGCAATTGCCGGCTATCTGGACCCTGAGGTCGGGATTCGCCTTCAGGAAGCTCACGAGCTCGCCAAGCACCTCTTTTGCTTCCGGCTTGAGGTCATGCCGGTCATAATCGAAATAGATCGTTTTATTGAACGCATCCTGAGCGGAGGCGGGCGACGAACCATCCGGAGTCTGGCCGGGCATCGATACTGACGGGCTTACTCCGACTGTTCCCTGCGGGCTTGATATCTCGGCCTGCTGGTCGGCGGGTTGTTTGGGGGCGCAACCTGTTGCGGCGAAAATCAGAATTGTTAAAAACGCAGATGTATAAGCGATCGCGCTGCCCTTCATGTTCATCCCCATTCCTCCAAATCCCGAAGATTTTATGCTATTTGCAGCCTTCATACTCTTTCCGTGGAAAAATACAAGGATGACTTTAGGCTGTTCAGGATAGCTACTGCATAGATATGGCAGGTTGTTGCAATTAATAATCCGGCTCATAAGGTTTCTTTACTTTTATTACCAATATTTGACATTTCTGCGAAAATTGACTTTCCAAATTAAAAAAACCTCCCTTTTTCACCGAGAGCGTTTATACGGCTTGAGAGCAGAGATGTCTGCCTTCCCATAAAAACCCTTTGACCGCTTCACAGGTGACTTGAAATTATAATAAGCCCGTTCACCATTCTCTCTAATGAACGGATCAAAACTTTCAAGAGACAGCAGCTCCTTTCCCATGACCATATGCCGGTATGCTCCATGTACATGTTGATATCCAGGGGCAAGAGGCCTATCTTTATTCTCAACGACATATCTTTATCGGGTGATACATAATGCCTGGCCTCCACAGATGCAATTCTACTGAATCACATGCATAACCCTTCATGCCGGTCGCATTGCAGTCACCCGGAAAAAGCAGGCAAAATCAGCCAACGGTTATCTCAGCTCGCCTGCACAGTATCAGGGCCTTTTATAGCTCCCCGTCAGGGATACAAAAGATGAAAGGAGAAATCGTATGCAGGTAAAGGAGATCATGACAAAGAATCCGGAGATGCTGGCGATGGATACATCTCTATCGGATGCAGCGAAAAAGATGAAGGACCTCGATGTGGGCATTATGCCGTGTTTCACGGGATAACTCCGTCGTCGGGGTGGTCACGGACAGGGACATCGTCGTGCGGGGCATAGCTGAACGGAGAGATCCTTCCATGACTTCCATCAGGGAGATCATGAGCAGTGACGTGTACACCTGTCCCGAGAATACCGATGTTCAGGACGCTGCTCAGACCATGAAAAAGAACAAGGTGCGCAGACTCGTAATTACCGACACTTCCGGCAGGCCTGTTGGAATCGTTTCTCTGGGTGATCTTGCCACAAAGTCTCATGCGGAAAAAGAAATGAGCGGAGATGTGCTGGAAAAGATATCCGAGCCGAGCCATCCCGGACGGTAACGCTATGCCGGGTGGGAGGGGCATTTAAATGCCTCCTTCCATCCGGTATCCTTGTCCTGCCGACCAGGTCCGGCCGTCCCGGAGCCGTTCCTTTTAAGGACCATCCGCCGGACCGACCCGCCTACTTCTGATTTTCCTCCACCTTGGAAGGTGTCCCATGGACCGGTACACATCTATGATCTGGACATCGCAATGTTTTCAATGTATGGACAAATCCATGAGCAGAATACGGCGCTTGGATATATGTCCCTTTACAATCCGGTAACAGCAGGGCGGATTCCTTGGATGTGACACTGCAAAATCCCTTACCGTCCCTGGCAAGACGATTCCTCATGTTCAGCCCGGGAATGGTCTTTATCATAAGTTATCTTATCGCGATCCTTATCGGGAGCAGCCTCCTCATGATGCCCTGGGCTACGAAGGAAGGCCACATGGCATGGATCGACGCGCTGTTTACCGCCACCTCCGCCCTCTGCGTTACCGGCCTTACCGTTGTGGATACGGGCAGCACCTTCAGCTTCTACGGCCAGGTGGTGATCCTGACCCTTATAGAGTTGGGCGGCCTTGGTATCATGACCTTTGCCGCGCTTCTCTACCTCACGACAGGATGGGGAATAAGCATGCGGCAGCGCTCGTTCATCCAGGAAACCTTTTCGTCCGATTTCTTGAGGGATATCAAAAAACTGGTTGTCTTCATCTTTTCCTTCACCTTCATTATAGAGCTTGCAGGAGCTTTTCTGCTCATGCCCTGCTGGAATAAAGGATTTACCCTCGGGCAGAATATATTTTATTCCCTTTTTCACTCCATCAGCGCTTTCTGTAATGCAGGTTTTTCTCTTTTCCCCGACAGTTTTATGGGATATCGCAATAATATCCTCCTCAATATGACCGTTACGAGCCTCGTCATCCTCGGGGGGGTGGGGTTTCCTGTGATAAGGGAATTGATATCTGCAGTGAGAACAAAGGAAAGGATCCGGCTTTCGCTCCATACAAAACTGACCCTTGTCGTGACGATCGTGCTGATTCTGTTCGGCACGTTCATTTTCTGGTCGCTGGAGGCCAATCGTTATATGTCCGGACTGCCCTGGTGGGAGAAGATCCTTGTGTCCTATTTCCAGTCGGTAACGACACGGACGGCAGGGTTCAATACCGTAGATTTCTCCCTGCTGGGCAACGCCACGCTGATGTTTACCATTCTTCTCATGTTTATCGGCGCATCTCCCGGCTCTGCCGGGGGAGGCATCAAGACGACGAGCGCAGGCGCCCTGTTCGTCGTACTGTGGAACAGGCTGAGAGGAAGTGAAACAAATAACGTTTTCAAGGCAACGCTTCCGGAGGAAATCGTATCCCGCACCATCACCGTCTTTATCGTCTCGATTTTTTTTATTATCTTCGTTCTGTCCTTACTTATGGTAGAGCAGCAGGGTACCGTTCTCATAGCCCAGAGCAGAGGATTGTTCCTTGAATATTTCTTCGAGGCCGTGTCCGCTTTCGGCACGGTGGGCCTGTCAATGGGCATCACCCCGAAGATGGACAGCCTGGGCAAGTTTTTCATCATCATTACCATGCTGGTGGGCAGGCTGGGGATACTCACCCTCGTATATGTTATAATAAACCGCAGGGAAGCCCCGCGATACTGCTATGCAGAAGAAAACGTGTTGATCGGGTGATATTGGAGGAGAAATGGCAAGAAAATACGCGGTGATCGGTTTGGGAAACTTCGGCACGTGGGTGGTCAAATCACTCTATGAGCTGAGGCAGGAGACCATAGCAATCGACATCGATAAGGAAAGGGTCCAGAAGATCAGGGACTTTACCAACAATCCTGTTCTTGCAGACGCCACGAAGAAAGAAACGCTCATAAGCCTCGGGCTCGGCGATGTTCATGCCGTGGTGATCAGCCTTGGCGACAATACAAGCGCATCCACCCTGATTACCCTGTATCTGCAGGAAATGGGTGTGAGCAAGATACTCGTCAAGGCAATGGATGAAGACCATGGAAAGATCCTGAGAAAGGTGGGCGCAACGGACATCATCTTTCCCGAGAAGGATATGGGGATAAAAACCGCCAAAAGCCTGGTCATGCCGAATATCCTGGATTTTATCGAGATGTCGGAGGATTACCAGATCGCAGAGATCGCCCCTCCGGGCAGCTTCATAGGGAAATCGCTTGCCGAGCTGGCGCTTCCCCAGCGGTTCAATATCCAGGTCATTGCGATCAAAGAGCTCATACCCGAGAGGTTTTCTGTCATCCCAAAGGGAGAGTTCGTTATCAAAGACAGTGATATCCTGGTGGTGCTCGGCAAGGGAGTCAATATCAACAAGATCAAGCTGCAGTGACAGCCTCTCCACTGTCCTGACACTTCCTGTGCTCCGACCTGACAGGTAATTCCCCTTCAGGCCTTGCGACGGACAGGGAGAGGCCGGGACGTGCTTAACTTGATTTCATCACCCCTTTGATGCTCTTGCCGATCTTCATGACCTGCTCCTCAGGGAGGATGTCCTGAGCAAGGGGAAACAGCTCGTTTTCTTCTTCTTCCACATGATGGGATATGAGCTCTTTTAGCACCTTGACCTTCGGCATCCAGTGCTCGTCGCTGCTCGACATGCTCGAAAGCTCATCAAGCACGGTTTTCGAGACATGGTGCTCTTCGAAGGCTTCAAGGGTCATCTCATTTGCATCTTCCTTTCCTTCGAGGACAGGGTACAGGTAGCTTTCCTCTCCCTTCATGTGGAGGTCAAGCCCCTGTTGTATCTGGGAGAAAAGGTCATCTTTCGACTGCTCCTCCTTCTCGATGATCTCCGTAAACAGGTTCATGATTCTCTGGTGGTCCTGCTTCAGCAGATCGAACAGATCTCCCGACATCGATGATTTGGTTTTTTCCGCCATAACTGTTCTCCTATAGTGGTGTTCTTTGATATGCCTGCGTGTGCTGTCACCCCCGCGGATTCGAAGAGCCGAGATGAAAGCGGTTAGTGCCAGAGTTCCTGTACTTCCTTGGGCAGCATGCTCTGGATGTCATTGATCTCTCCTTTGGACACCTTTTTGCGGAGAACGGAGAATACCCCACGGGCAGCTTCTTCTGCGTCGATATCAGGAGTTCTTTCGAGCTCCTTCCTGATGAGAGAGAAGAACTCATCCTTTGTGTGCGACCGGTCCGGCTTGCCCGATACCGTGTACCCTTCGTAATATAAACCTCGAATCAGCAGCGGAAGCTGGGCGCCCAGATCAATAGCTTCCTCCACGACGAGGCGGTCGCGGAGGGCATGCAGGGTGGAGCGCAAGGCCAGATACGCCTTGTTTTTATCCGTCCACCCTTCTTCTTCCATTATGTCGTTCAGCCATTCATTTGTCTTGTGGATAGTATTTTCCAATCCGTCTATTCCTGTGCTGGTCATAGTGGGACTCCTTTTCAATACGGTTCTCTGCCCTTTGCAAAAATGGATAATTCCTCTACCCGTTTACGATCCTTCCGCCGTTCGGATGGAGCACCTGTCCCGTTATATAGGCGGCATCTTCGGAAGCGAGGAATACATAGCACGGAGCCACGTCTACGGGCTGTCCGGCCCGCCCGAGAGGGGTGTTGAGCCCGAAGCTCGAAACCTTTTCTTCATCAAAAGACGAAGGGATGAGCGGTGTCCATATGGGGCCGGGCGCCACCCCGTTGACCCTGATCCCTTTCCCTGCAAGGTTCAGGGCGAGCGAGCGGGTAAACCCGACAATCGCGCCTTTCGTAGAGGCATAGTCGATGAGGACCGGGTGTCCCAGGTAGGCGACGATCGACGTG
Organism: Syntrophaceae bacterium UBA6087; assembly: GCA_002448235.1. Taxonomy (GTDB): domain Bacteria; phylum Desulfobacterota; class Desulfomonilia; order UBA1062; family UBA1062; genus Phosphitivorax. The sequence continues at coordinate 23,328 of DIXF01000005.1, read as the reverse complement.
GTATTGATGATCGAAGCCCCTTCTTTCATATGGGGTAAGGCTGCCTTCGTCAGGTAAAACATCCCGAAGATATTGGTTTTGAACGTCCGCTCCCAGTCGGAGGCGCTGATATCAGACAGGCTTTCATGGATATATTGGACGGCGGCGTTATTCACCAGGATGTCCAGACGGCCGAACCTTTCGGTTGTCTGCTCGACAGCCAGGCGGCAGAAAGTCTCGTCGCCGATGTCGCCTGAGATTTTCAGGCAGGTGCGGCCGTTCTTCTCCACGTCGTCCTGGGTCTCCTGAGCGTCTTTATGCTCGTTCAGGTAAACGATAGCTACATCGGCTCCTTCTTTTGCGAAAAGGATAGCGACCGCACGGCCGATGCCGCTGTCACCCCCCGTGATCAGGGCGGCTTTCCCTTGCAGCTTGCCTGCCGGCCGGTAGCGGTCGTCTTCTGTTTTCGGTTTCGGCGTCATCTCATCCCGATGTCCGGGATGAGTATCCTGATGCTGTTTGGGGAATGACTCTTTATTCTTCTCGTCTGCCATGCCGCTCACCTCATATTCGTAAGCAAATAGACAGTTTTTCGGTTTTCTTATCAGGTTCGGAAGAGAGATATCCTCCTGCGCAGGAAATGGATCCCTGGTTTCAGTACCGCTTCGTCCCGACATGCATCCTAAGGGTGTGATATCTTGCAGGCAGTACATGTGTCAGTTTCGATAGATCCGGTTTTTATACCTGTCCGGTCCAATGTAGCAATGAATATGCCATGGGAATCCTCTGCTGCCGGAGAAGAATTTCCTCCGTGTTTCCCGGCGCAAGGCAAAAGCTGTCCTCTTCTGCAAGAATAAGGAGTCCTCTCAGAAGGGAATCTTTCCTTTGGTGAAGGAGGCCCGAAACATTTTAAAAAAGTCGAGACGATCTGTTTTTTAGGGGATTTTTACGGAGAAAAGCCTTTTGCCATGAGGAGTTTGGTCGGTGGCACAAGTGTCGAACATGCCCGTATCCGAGGCGGAAAAGATGCTTTGAATATTTTACGGCATGAAGAAATATGCAGTAGGTTTCAAGTTTTGGGGTTCTCATGCAAATAGCCGATCCGTCCTGCACGGCATAAAACGTTACAGGTTGTTTTATCCCTATGCCTGTGTTGCGGAAGAAAGGGTAGCTCCGGTGATCGGTGCAGTCGGTGATTTACGAGGGGTTGTGAAAAGGTTCCAACTCATTCCTCAAGTTATCTCTCTTATTTGGATGAAATCTCCCGGAGACGGTCCTTGACTGAATGCCGGAATCCTACTATGAAGGGCTCGATATACCCAAATCAAAGCGAAATGCGAGCCTTAAGGAGGAACGGATGGGGTTCAGCTTTCTACCCAAGGAATCAAACTTCTTTATTCTTTTCAGCAAGCAGGCAGAGTTTGCCGTCACTGCAGCAGCACTTTTCGTAGAGGTTACCACGAAGGGTATCTACGACGAAGAAACCGTGCGGAAGATGCGCAGCATCGAGCACCAGGCAGACGAAGTCACCCATGAGATCATAGAAAGGCTCAACAAGACATTCATTACCCCCTTTGACCGGGAAGACATCTATACGCTCACCAAAGAGCTCGACAGCGTCATCGACATGATTTACACCATTACAAACCGCATGCGGGTCTATAAGATCAAGGAGATCAATCTTGACCTCGTGGAGTTTGCCAATGTCATTGAGAAATCCGTGCACGCCCTTACCGTTGCCATAGAAGGCCTGAAGGACACGAAGCGGCCTCAGGCTGCGCTTGATTCTTGCATCGAGGTGAACAGGCTGGAGAATATCGGCGACAACATGCGTGACGCCATCCTGGGCAAGTTGTTCGATACCGCCAAGGATCCCATCTACCTCGTCAAGTGGAAGGAAATTTTCTCGTTTGCCGAGGAAGTTCTGGATATTTGCGAAGATGTAGCCCACGTGATAGAGTCGATCCTCGTGAAGCAAGCATAGCCGGAGCGATGACTCTATTCATCATCTTCCTCATTCTTCTTGCACTGTTATTCGATTTCCTTAACGGGTTCAACGATTCTGCCAATTCGATCGCTACGATCGTTTCCACACGCGTACTATCGCCGCGTCTAGCCGTACTCTGGGCGGCCTTCTTCAACTTCATCGCGTTTCTCTTCCTTGGCCTGCATGTGGCCAACACGGTCGGGAGCGGCATTGTGGACGTGAACGTGATCGATCCCTACGTTATTCTTGCGACTCTCGTCGGCGCCTGCCTCTGGGACATAGCCGCATGGTATGTCGGGCTGCCCACCAGTTCGTCTCATGCGCTCATCGGAGGTCTTGTCGGTTCTGCCCTTATGAAGGCAGGGCCGGATGCGTTGATCCTGGCAGGCATATTCAAGGTTATCGCCTTCATTTTCATCTCTCCTCTGGTCGGCATGGCCCTCGGCCTCCTTCTCGGCGGGGTCGTGTATCGGTTCTTCAAGAAGTCCACCCCCCGTCATGTGGATCATATCTTCCGGAAGGGCCAGCTTGTATCGGCTGCCCTGTTCAGTCTCGGCCACGGCGGAAACGATGCCCAGAAAACCATGGGCATTATCGCAGGCCTTCTTTTCAGCGCAGGCCTTCTTGGCGATACCTTCTACATTCCGTTCTGGGTCGTAATATCGTGCCAGGCGGCGATAGCCCTGGGCACCATGTTCGGCGGCTGGCGTATCGTGAAAACCATGGGCCAGAAAATTGCAAAGCTGAAACCCGTGGACGGCTTCTGCGCAGAGAGCGGTGCAGCGATATCGTTGTTCGTGACCACCGCTATGGGAGTACCGGTAAGCACAACTCACACGATAACAGGGGCCATTATGGGCGTGGGTTCTCTGCAGCGTTTGAGTGCGGTCAGGTGGGGTGTCGCAGGCCGTATTGTCTGGGCGTGGATCATAACTATCCCCTGTTCAGCCACGGTCGCTGCGTTAACCTACCTTTTGTTCCATTAATAATCGCGGACATCGCGGGTAGGAAATATAAAGATATCAAAGACTTTTAGAAAACTATTGAAGCTTTGCTGCCGGCACGAATATGATGAAGTGCAATGGCAGGAAAAACAGAGGATTTATCGTGCACGCTGCTGATTTTATGCTACGGTAATGAAAGGAGATAAGAATATGAGGAGTGCTTTTTACGGGATTTTTGTATTACTCGTGATCACGTTTCTTGTGGGTGGGTGCGCAACAGACCCGTACACGGGGGAGCGAAAGATGAGCAAAACGGCATGGGGCAGCATAATAGGCGCTGCCGGAGGTGCGGCAGTAGGCGCAGCCACCGGACGCGACAGCGAATCCCGCCGGAAACGTGCGCTCATCGGAGCGGGGGTAGGCGGACTTGCAGGAGCAGGGGTAGGCTTGTACATGGACCAGCAGGAAGCCAAGCTTCGCCAGAAGCTCCAGGGCACAGGCGTAAGCGTGAGCAGGGAAGGCGACCGCATCGTTCTCAATATGCCGGGCAATATCACCTTCCAGACAGACAGCTCAGATATCGCCTCGAACTTTTACGAGGTGCTCAACTCGGTGGTGCTCGTGCTCAATGAATACAACAAGACGCTCATCAATGTATACGGTCATACCGACAGTGTCGGCAGCGACCAGTACAACCAGGGCCTTTCCGAGCGGAGGGCGAGAAGCGTCGGCCAGTATCTGATGTCCCAGCAGGTCCTCCCCGACCGGATCATGACCACGGGCTTCGGTAAAACCAGGCCGATAGCCGGCAACGACACGCCCGAAGGACGCCTGCAGAACCGCAGGGTGGAGCTCGAACTCGCACCTCTGACTCAGCAGTAGCCGCATTTCATACCCGGCCCGGACCTGTCGGGCCAGGCCGGGTTTCATTACCCCGGTAGAACCGCACCGTTCCAGTTGACTCCGGCAAAGGGGCTCCTGCAGAGCCGTATCAGCCCTTTATGTGATCCCCTCGTCTGAAGCTTATACTTTTTTTTTCAAACAGCCGATAGTTAAGCAGAATGAACGCTATTATCGGTGCACTCATAGTTTTTTTTGCAGTTTTCGGCGGGTATGTCTTGGAGCATGGGAATCTCGCAATGCTCTATCAGCCCGTTGAATTGCTCATCATCGGGGGGGCGGCAGCCGGAGCCCTGATCATCTCTTCGCCCGTAAAGATATTAAAGGCCCTCGGCAAGAGCATGAAAGGCGTTCTTTCCCCCAAACATTACGACTCAAAGAAATACATAGAAGTCCTCATGCTGCTCTACGAGATCTTCAACAAGATGCGTAAAGAAGGTATCATCGCTGTAGAGGCCCATGTGGAAGATCCCATGAAGAGCGAGATCTTCAAGCGTTACCCGGAAATTCTGAAGAACAAGCGTACGCTCGATTTCATCTGCGACAGCATCAAGACCCTGCTCTCCATCGAAATAACCCCATATGAGTTCGATAACCTCCTGGAAGTGGACATTGCGTCAAACACCGAAGAGCAGAGCATTCCGTATCACCGTATTGCAAAAACTGCAGACGCGCTGCCCGGGTTGGGAATCGTTGCCGCGGTTCTCGGCGTGGTCCTCACCATGGCCAAGATCAACGAGCCGCCCGAAGTGCTCGGCCACAGCATCGGCGCCGCCCTCGTCGGCACCTTCCTGGGCGTTCTCTTGTGCTATGGGTTCGTTGGCCCCTTTGCCACGCTCCTTGAGCACCAGATCAAGGAAGAAGAGGCATATTACCACGTCATCCGCATCGCGCTCGTTTCCTTTGTGGCGCGCTCCGTCCCTCAGATAGCCATCGAATTCGCGCGGCGGGCAATACCTGAGAGTGAGCGTCCGGGCTTCAATGAGCTCGAAAAGATCATAAAGGGCAAGAAATAGTCATGGCCGAAAGAATGGACCAGGCCGTCATTATCAAGAAGTACAAAAAAGGCGGTGAAGAAGCCCATGGGGGATCATGGAAGGTCGCTTACGCAGATTTCATTACCTCCATGATGGCAGTATTTCTTCTCCTGTGGCTGCTGAACATGACTTCCGATCAAAAGAAGGTAGCGCTGTCCCAATATTTTCAGAACCATTCCATCTTCGAAAAGGGTGGGGGCACGGCCGTCGGGCAGCATACAGATGTCGCCGGCGACGGTGTGCTTGATGCAAACAGCATCACCCCTGCGATATCTCAGCGGACATTCGTGACCAGCGATATCGCGAAAAAGATCAAAGAGCAGGTCCAGTCGAAGACAAAGGAATATAACGACAGGGTCTTTGTATTCGAAGACAGCGGAAATTTACGGATCGAGCTCACCGACTCGGCAGGAGAGTCGATTTTCAAAGTCGGCAGCCCCGAGCTCAGCGACAGCGGCAGGGCGCTCATACAGGAAATCGCACCGGTCTTTACCTCGGTGCCGAACAAGATCATCATTGAAGGCCATACGGATGCCCTCGGATACAAGAGCAATGTCTACACCAACTGGGAGCTTTCCACACAGCGTGCCTCCTCGGCTCGTGTCGAGCTCGAGAAAAACGGCGTACGGCCTGAACAGGTCATGATGGTAGCGGGCTTCGCGGATACCAGACCTCTCGTCAGGGAAAAACCCGGAGATCCCAAAAACCGGCGCATCAGCATCGTGATCGATGCCAAGAACAAGCTCAACGAACCGCCTCCGCTTCCCGGGCATGTCAAGCCCGAAGCTCCCTGGGTCACGGACGGGGTAAAGAGAAACACCGGGCCTTGATCGAAGCCCCCAAGACAAGCTCTGCCTTTGCTTTCATTCCGGTCGTGATTCCCTGCGGATTTTAGCGTTGCCCTCCGGGGGGACAATGGTGTATTCCCTCCCTTTGTCTTGAAACAATCTTTGGAGGGGTTCCAATGGGCATAATGTCAAACAGCGTCAGCATCTACCAGTATGAGGTCACAGGCGAGATACCGGGAAACGACCATCGGATGTGGGTTCAGCAGTGCCTTGAAAAGAACCGGTTTGAGCCTATCGACGCCACACCGGACCCTGAGTCGACAGGGTGGGTGCGTTTCGACGAGCATATGAATTCGGATTTCGGCAACCTGGCCTCGTTTTCCTTCGAGGACTATTATATCTTCACGCTTCGAAAAGATGTCCGCAAGGTGCCTGCGGCCCTTCTCAAGAACCTGGTGGAAAAGGAGTGCGGCGAGTGGCTCAAAGAAAGGCCCAAGCTCCACAAGGTGCCGTTCGGGAGAAAGCGGGAGATCCGGGAGAACATCCATGCGGCGCTCCTCGCAAAATCGCTGCCCGACCCGTCAGTCTGCGACGTTCTGTGGAACGAGAAAACGAATATCTTATCGATTGCGAGCATCAGCACCAAGACCCTTGATTTCGTCGAGGATCAGTTCAAAAAGACCTTCGAGGGGCTCGGCCTTGTTCCCATTCACCCCATACGCAGGGCGGAAAGAGTCCTTTCCGAGGAGCACCGCCCGTCGCTCGACAAGCTGAATCAGGCATCATCCCGGGACGTCCTCCTGCAGATCAAGAAGAACAGGTGGCTCGGGTGGGATTTCTTCCTGTGGCTCATGTTCAGAAGCGCAGAAGGGAGCTCGGAGTACAAGATCGTTACGGATATGGGCCCTGCCGAGCCCGGTGAAATATTCATCGCGTATCTCTACGACCGTTTCGTGCTGACCGAGGAGCATGAAGACGGCACCAGGAAGAACTCCATCAGCGGCCCCCAGAAGGATTTCTCGGAGGCGCGCAAGTCGATCCAGAGCGGAAAGAACATTACCGAAGCCCTCCTGTATTTCGAGAAGGACATGCTCAAGTGGAAGATGAGCCTGAAAGGCGATGTTTTTGCCTTCGGCTCCTTTGCATGCCCGCCTGTGAAGATCGAAAAGGACGAGATGACCGACCCGATGATGGAGAGAGACGCTGTCTTCTACGAGCGCATGTCACTGCTGGAAACCGGGCTGCAGGTCTTTGAAAGCCTGTTCGCCGCTTTTCTTTCGGACCGCATATCGGGTCACTGGCCGCAGATCTTAAAGGCCATGAACGAGTGGCTCCATAAGGTGTAGCGTTTCAGGAGGTTGTCACATGAAGATCTTTATCATCGTAGGAATGCCTGCTTCGGGCAAGAGCGTCGCCAAGGAATACGCGCTGACCGAAGGATATCCTTACTATTCTACAGGCGATATCGTGAGGGCGGAAGTGAAGTCGCGCGGACTGACGCCCGGCCCGGATACCATGGCTGTAGTCTCGGACGAGCTCAGGGGAGCCGACGGCATGGGCGTGACCAGGGTAGCCCTGAAAACCGCGCTTGCGGAAAAGAGCGCGTTCGTTTTCCTCGAAGGCATGCGCTCCTGGCCCGAGATCGAACTGATCCGGGAGCAGGCCGAAGCCGTGGTCATTGCCTTTCTCGCCCCGAGGCCCACCCGGAGGCAGCGCATCATATCCCGGGGAAGGCCGGATGATTCCCCGGAAGGGTTTGAAGAAAGAGACTGGCGCGAAATATACTACGGAGCGGCAATCCCCATCGCCCTGGCAGATGCGTACGTCCTCAACACCTCAACCATGGAAGCCTCCATGGAAGCCCTCCACGAAATCGTCTTAGAACACGGAGGCATCAACCCGACGGCAGCGCATTAAAGCTGCTTTATAACATTGTACCGTAAGTTTGAGATCCGAAAAAGAGGGACACTCCTGAAAGTGAAGGTTATGAAATGGTCCTGGAGTAATACGTCTGGGCGTTGGACGGCGAAGTGGCTCTTCCGGTCACTGGACAGCCCTTTTTGAAACATCTCAGGTTCGTCTTAAGGGCGATCCCGTAAACTCGCCACCCCTTCGGGGCGGCTCAGACAGTACGGGATCAAGCGCCCTTAAGCCTTCACCTGGATGTATTGGCAAAAAGGACTGTAAGGTGACCTCCAGACCCCCTTCCCCATCCAACGCCTAAGCGAACAGGCCCGTTCAGGTGTAACTTCCTTCGCTCGTTATCTCTCTTCCGTCCCGTGATTTCAAGCACCCAACGGAGAAAAGAAACGAAGGGGCCGGCACCGGGTGTGCTTAAGGGGAGGCAGGGGGTCTGCGGGGCCGCGTTGGCGTTTTTTGTCAATGCATCCCGGTAAAGCGAAAAGGCATCTTTGACCCCGTACTGTCTGAGCGGAGCGAGTTTACGGGGTCAGCCTTTTCCGCTTCACCGATTGATGCATCAAAAAGCGCCTTCGTGTCGCCGCAGGCCCCCTGCCTCCCCTTCTCCTCCGAAATAAAACTTGCCTGATTCAAATTCTCTACGAGCAGAATCTTGCCTGTATCACTTTCTGCTCAGATAACAGGTTTATAAGAGCATCTACGCAGGGATGAAGTCCGGAGGTCTTACCTCGGCAAGGCTTATCGCGCTGCTCGGGCATACGGTTGCGCAGAGTCCGCAGCCGATGCAGGAAGAAGCTTCTATCTCTGCGACGCCTTCGGATCCTACAGCGATTGCATTCATCGGACAGATGTCCTCGCAGAGGCCGCAGCCGGTGCATGCGTCGCTGTCGAGGCCGGCCTGGTAGCGGCTCGGGGCGAGCACGCCCTTGGTTTTTGTGTCGCTTGCGAACCGCAGCATTTCGCAGCAGCAGCTGCAGCAGTTGCAGAGCACGTTCGACCTGCCCGGGGTATTTTCCGTGAGGTGGACGAGGCCTGCCTCCTGGGCGCGCCTCAAGATCTCTTTTGCTTCGTCGAGACTGACTTTTCTGCCGGTTCCGCGCTTGATGGTGTATTCGGCCCCGCGGTTGAGCTGGAGGCATACATCCAGAGGCTTGTCGCACTTTTTCATGAGCTTGCGGCAGACGCAGGTGGTGACCGCCAGCGCATTTGCGGATTCCAGCATCTTGAGCGCATCCTCGTAGGCAAGGACCTGGTTCTTCGAGGTGATGGTCTCTCCGACGGGGATCACCCGCATGAAGGATGGCAGCTTGATCTGGGTGACGAGCTCGAGCAGGGCGGGGTATTCGGTCTCGCCGAACTCGACCCAGAGGTCCATGAGCTCGCTTGGCGCCTCTTCCCACAGGATGGTCGAATCGTGAAACTGGACCACGTGCCGGGGCATCCGGTAGATGGTCACGCCGTCTTTGGTCTGCTCGAAGACCGCGCCCCTATGGAAGAGTTCACGGAGGATCGAAAGCATCTCGGCAGGTGCGAGGCCGAACCTTTCCGCAAGCTCGTCGGATGTGGAAGGAAGGGCATTGACGATTTCCGCCTCCCTTGCCGGGCAGACAGTCTGCCAGATCCTGGGCAGCACCGTTGAATGTTCCATTAATAATTTTTTCGAAAGTTCACGATACAGATCTTGGTGGGGCATGGCATCCTCCATATTATGGCTAAGTAAACATTTCTTTTGAATATGGCAAGGACATATATTATGATTGTAATATGAGTGTCCTTCTGAAGGGGTCGAGATGGAACATGTGTACTCTAAAGAAGATATTCGCAGGACCTATGAACCCATCAGGGATCACATACGCACGAAGCACATTATTGTGCAGTATGCCCTGAATCGCCTGGATATCAGGGATGTGGCCCTTCACAACCTCGATCTCTCCGGTGTAAAGCGGGTATTGGACATCGGTTGCGGCTACGGTTTTTTCACCGAGAAGCTTAAAGAAAGGCTGCATCCGGCCGCACGGATCGTGGGCATCGATGTCATCGACCGGCACAACCGCGATGCCTTTCTGCAGACCCTGGATTCGATCGGTTATCAGGGAGACTTCATTCACGCCCAGGCGGATTTCATCAAGGATATCCCGGACTCGAGCTTTGACCTGGTGATTGCCAGCTATTCCCTTTATTTCTTCCCGCATCTCATCGGAGAAATCGCCCGGATTCTCTCGCCGGAGGGCGTCTTCCTCACCGTTACCCACAGCAAGCACTCTTTGAAAGAAGTGACGAGGTACGTCCCCAGATGCATGAAAATGGTAGGGATAGATCCGCCTGTGGAGATTGCCATCAACAGGCTTTTCCAGTCGTTCTCCCTCGAAGACGGCGAGGCGAAGCTTACCCCTCATTTCGGCTGTATAGAGCGGATCGTCTACCTCAACGATCTCCTGTTCCCGCTGGATCAGGTGACGGAATGCCTCAGTTATCTCGATAAAAAGAAATTCCTCATCATGAAGGAGGTTGCAGATAACAATCCACAAAAACTCGAAGATATGCTATGGTGTTTCAATGCGATGGTTTGTGACCACGCGCGCCTGCACGGAGATATCATAATCACCAAGGACGATGCGGTGTTCCGGTGCAGCTTACCTCAAAAAAGAGGTTTCTGATTCAATGAGAAAGCAGAGGATCTATTGTCCATATTGCGGGGAGCCCGTAGTCCAGAGACACATGGAAGGCAAGATACGGGATTTCTGCATGGAGTGCAGCAATGTCTTCTATGAGAACCCGTTGCCCGTCGCATGCAGTATCGTGGTGAATGAAGACAGGGAGGTGCTGCTCGTCAAGCGGGGGAAAGACCCCTATAAGGGCATGTGGTGCCTTCCCATCGGCTTTGCCGAGGCCGATGAAGAGGTCAAGGACGCGGCGCTCCGCGAGCTCAAGGAAGAAGCGGGCGTCGAGGGCGAGATCGTCAGGCTCGTCGATGTCGATACCGTGGACAACTATTACTACGGCAGCCTTGCCATCGTCACGTACGAGGTCCGGCATGCCGGGGGTACGCCCACGCCGGGAGACGATGCGGAAGAAACGAGATTCTTCCCGGTCCTGGAACTGCCGCCGCTTGCATGGTCTTCCAACGAGAAGGCGCTGAAGATCTATACCGACTTCTACCGGGACACCTGGGCCATGGTCGACTCCTACAAGCAGCTCTTCCCCGAGATACATTCCATGGGAGAAATGACGCCCGGCCTCACCGAGCAGAAAGCCTTCCTCTCGAACGTGCTGGTGAAGCTCATTGACAAGAATACGGATGAGATAACCGGTGAATGGACGACCGAAGTGAGATCCGGAATCCCTGCGCTGTCCATCCATATGAAGTTCCTCTCCGAGGTGAACAGAAAGGTGCTTAAAAGCATCCGGAACGGCCTCCAGGGCAAAGGGGATACGCTCGAGTACCTCAAGTTCAGGGATACGGGCAGGGATTTGAGGCGCCTCGGCATCGATTTCCCGGATGTATTCAACGCCATGGCCTTGAGCCGGAAGCGGATCTGGATGCATGTCATCCAGAAGAAGATCCTTTCCTCTCCTTTGGAGATCTATATCACCCTCGAGCTCAACAACCGGATCATCTTCCTCTATGACAAGGTGATCTATTACCTCTCGGCAGGTTATATGGACGAAGCGCCTGCCTTTACCGCGGAACCTGCCAGATAAAATCCCGTTGCGCCAGATAGCGGGCCACCTGCTCGGCCGACTGGCCGGCCTTTCTCTCCAGTGCTTCGGTCGTGTTGAACGCGTTGTGCGGCGTGAGTATGACATTGCTCCGCCGCATAAGCTCAAGGCTTGCACGCACCTCCTGGTTTGAGCTTGGTACTCCTGTCCTCAGGCTCACGGCAAGCTCGCTCTCGTTCTCGTATACATCGAGGCCCACGCCCCCCAGGCGGTTTTCGTCGAGAAGCCGGACAAGGTCTTTTCCGGGCGAGAGCTCTCCCCTGGAGATATTGACGAAAACCGCTCCGGGCTTTGCCTTGCATAAACGTTCATAGGAGAAATATCCCCGGTTCTCGGCGGTCAGGTTCATGGCGCAGACGATCACGTCGGCCACGGGTATAGCTTCTTCGATACTCACATATCGGATATCGGGGTCATTGCAGACAATATCCACGCCGAGTGCTTCCATGCCGAGAGCCGTGCCGATCCTTAAGACCTCGGACCCGATGTTCCCGACGCCCGCGACGAGCAGCGTTCTTCCTTTGCATTCGCCTCCGGTCAGGCCGTCACGGTCGAAGAGGGCGAACTGCCGCATCTGCCGGGGCAGTTTCCTCAGGAGCCCCATCCACAGGAGCAGGGCATGCTCTGCAACGGAGCGGTTGCAGTACAGGGGGAGGTATCCGGCGGCAGGGCGAGATCCGGATTCTGAAAAAAAGCGGGTTATATGATCGTAGCCGGTGCTCCGGGTAAGGACGGCGGACAGTCTGCCGGCCCAGGAAGCCGGGATTGCGGACTGGGTGCGGATGCTGATGAACGGGCAGGGGGGATGCTCAAGGCCTGACTCCTGGATGGTCAAAGGCGTGAATCCGGCGCGGACGCCTTGAGGCAGATGGCGGCGAAGCGCCGTATCTTCTTCCAGAAAGGCCTCAAAGAAAAAAACATCATAATCGCTCACCTGTTGCATGAGACGGTTGTATCATTTCCGGCTGCGTTTGAGAACCGCGTGAAAAGAAAATTTCCCTTTCAAGTTGTTTCCGCATACGGCCGTTAGAAAGCATAAGGCTCGGCGGATTGATGCACTCGGGCAAAGTTCCGCCGGATGCGGGGAGGTTCGGAGTGGAAGGTATGAAGAGGTGGGCAGCGTTTTTCCTGCCCGGCGGCGTGCTCTTCTGTGCAGCAGTGCTTGCCGTGCAAATGCCGTCGCTCAAGACCATGATCCCTCCGGTCATGGTCTTCGCGCCCTATCTGGTCTTCGTCTCGGCTGCGCTGATCGGGTGGCGGTTCAATCGCAGCTCGCTGGTTTTTGCCGTTCTCATCCTTGCATGCGCGGACAGGGCGCTCCTCGCCTGGGCAAAAGACCTGCCGGGCATCGGCGTGAAAGGCCAGCTCGTCTTTCATGCGGCCGCATTCCTTGTTCCGCTCAATCTCATAGCCTTGAGCCTCATGAAGGAAAGGGGGATCTTTACCTTCCACGGTGCCTGGCGAATATCGCTGATCATCCTTCAGCCGGTTACGCTGGCCGCCTTTGCCCGGCTCCATTCGGAGCCCATGCTGGCGTACCTGACGATGGCGGTCATACCGTGGCCTTTTCTCGAACGGGCTTCCCTTGCCCAGCCGGCCCTGATCGCCTTTATCCTGGCTTTTCTCATTCTGGGGATAAAGTTCATGATCAATAAGGGGGCAAAGGAAAGCGGGTTTTTCTGGGCTCTCCTGACACTTTTCTGGGCATTCCTGAGTGTCAGACCCGGTATGGAAAGCGGATTCTATTTCACCGTTGCGGGGTTCATCCTCCTGGTCTCCATTATCGAGGCCTCCCATGCCATGGCGTTCCGCGACGAACTCACCGGCCTGCCCGCCCGCAGGGCTTTAAAAGAAGATCTGTTGAAGCTCGGGAATCACTATGCCCTCGCCATGGTTGATATCGACCATTTCAAGCAGTTCAACGATACGTACGGCCATGATGTGGGAGACCAGGTGCTGCGCATGGTCGCAACAAAGCTTGCACGGGTGTCGGGAGGCGGCAAGTCCTTCCGCTACGGCGGCGAGGAGTTCACCGTGATCTTTTCGGGAAGATATGCCGACCATGCGAAGGCGCATCTCGAAGACTTGAGAAAGGAAGTCGAATCGACCGATTTCATCATCAGGCGGCGCATGCGACCACGGAAGAAACCGAAACGGGTAAGGGAAGCCGGGAACCCGCTCAAGAGTGTCTCCGTGACGATAAGTATCGGCATGGCCTGCCGTGATGAGAAGAACCATAGGCCGCAGGAAGTGATCAAGGCGGCGGACAAGGCGCTGTATCGTGCCAAGAAGCAGGGCCGAAACCGCCTGTGCACCTGATGATGTCTTGAGCTGCGGAATCAGACTGTTTCATCCGGCATTTTCGGCAGGTATACCGTAAACGTAGTGCCTTTGCCGGGGTTGCTCCGGACGCTGACCGATCCGTGGTGGTCTTTGACGATCCCGTGCACCACCGCCAGGCCCATGCCCGTTCCCTCGCCCTTCTTGGTGGTAAAGAAGGGCTCGAAGACACGTGCTGCAGTCTTTTCATCCATCCCGGTTCCCGTGTCGCGCACCGTTATCCGCACATAAGCTCCGGGGGCAAGGTCGGACGACACGAGGGCAGCTGTTCCCGCATCCAGGTTTACGTTGTCGAGACCAATCTCCAGAATCCCGCCCTTGTCACGCATGGCATATGCCGCATTGCTGCCGAGGTTGATCATTACCTGCTTGATCTGGGTCGGGTCCGCCATGATCATGGAACTCGTGCTCTTCAGCCGGTAGCGGATCTCGATCGTGGCGGGCAGAGACGACCTGATAAAGCCCAATCCCTCCTTTACGATCGAAGAGACTAAAACGGGCTTTCTCACCAAAGGCACCCTCCGGCTGAAGGTGACGATCTGCTTTACGAGATCGATACCGAGCATCGTCGCGTCGAGCGCTTCTTTCATCAGCGGCCGGACCGGGCTGTCCTCGTCGAGATCTTCCAGCGCAATCTCGGTATTGATGAGTATGGGCGTGAAGATATTCTTCAGGTCATGGGCAATGCCGCCGGCCAGGGTGCCTATCGCTTCCATCTTCTGTGTTTGTGAAAGCTGCCGCTGGAGCAGTATTTCCTGGGTGATATCCTGTATTACGGCAACATAATTGATGGCCTCGCCCGATGCACCGAGCACGGGCGATATGCTCACGTTCACTTCCAGGATATCTCCGGCGGCTTTCTTCATGGTCCGGCGGCCGGTCCATGCCTTCCCATCGGCTTTGACCCGGTCGAATATCGCTTTGCAATCAATGTTCTTTTCATGGATAAAAGGGGAATCGGTACCATCCAAAATCTCCTTGCCTGTGGTTTCCGGGGCGCAGAAGGATAAAAGGTCGATGCCCTGTGCCTCGTCCATGGACCACCCGAGAATCCGTTCAAATGCGTTGTTCACCAGCCGAATCCGGCCTTCTGCATCATAGAAGGTCAGCATGACCGGGATGTTATCGATAATGCTCTGAAGGATCTCCTTCTGCTCTTCAAGCATTACCGCGGCCTGCCTCAAGTCCTTCGTGCGCTCCCTGATCCGCTCTTCAAGTTCCAGATTGGCCTTCTGAAGCGCTGCCCGGCTCTCCCGCAGTTCCCGCCCTACCCGTTTGCGCTCGGCAAGCTCCTCCTGCGCTTTTTCAAACAGCTGCGCATTCCGAACGGCGAGAGAGACCGAAGCGGCGAGCTTTTTTGCAAAACCGGTATGCAGCTCGCTGAAACTGAAGGCACAACTGTGCTGATTGAAGAATATTACTCCCAGTGTCTGGTCCTGCACCATAAGCGGCACCACCATGACCGAGCGGATGCCCCACGTTTCCATGCGGGCGGCGTTGACTCTCTCATCACGGTATGCATCCTGAATGGTTACTATCCTGCCTGTTCTGATTGCCAGCAGTGCATGAGGGTCTCCCTCATCGCTCACCCGCAAGCCCACGATATCTTCCTTGAAGCCGTATGTATAGCCGACGATCCATTCACCGGCGATCCGAAGAGAGACGGCGGCAGTTTCGAAACCGAGGGCCGCGGCTGCTTCTGAGACCACGCTGTTCATTATCTCATCGAAGTTGAGCGTTGAATGGATGATCCCGTTGATGTTGTCCAGGGCAAGGTTAAGGATCTCCGTCTGTTTGCGGCGGGTGATATCGGTAAACAGCGTTGCAAACTTGCGAGGCCCCAGACTGTATGAGAATACCTCGTAATACCGGCCCAGCGCCGAAGAGTAGTTCTCGAAGCGCACCGGCTCTCCTGTCAGGGCCACCTTGCCGTAGATGCGAAGCCAGTGGGGATCGTCACCGGGCAGTACGGCGCTTTTGAGCCTGCCCGCGACATCTTCGCGTTTGAGCCCGGTCTCTTTCTCAAAGGCAGGATTGATATCCAGGAAACGGTAGTCTACGGCTTCTCCTTTTTCGTCGCATATGATCTCGTGCAGGGCAAATCCCTCCGTCATCGCGGTGAAGAGAGACCGGTAGTGCAGTTCATTTTCCTGGAGCGCGCTGAGGATCTTTTTGGAATTTTCGATCAGCTCCCATGAACCTTCCCGTTTTGTCAGGGCATATTGATGATGTCTGACTACCGAAAGGATATCGGTTGCACCGCACTTGTTCAGAGGGTAGGTGCAGAGCGCAATCATGCGGCATCCGGAAATAATGCCGTCGATTTTTTCTTCATATGCCTGGAAATCTTCCCACGTGTGCTTCTCGAGCCAGAATGTGTCTCCGCTCAGCCTCATTCCCTCGTAACCCTCAGCCAGGGCCCGGCTCAGCCTGCTTACCCACCCGTTCAGAACTTTGTGTGAATCGAAGCTCCCACCGGGGGTGTACCAGTGGTCGTACGGGATAATCTCGATCTGACCGATTTCCAGGTAACGCTCCAGAGACGGAATCCTTTTGCGAAGGGCGTCCTCTGCAGAATGCTTAGTCAGGGGCTCTGAGACTATCCACATGCAGAACTCACCGCTCTTGAGTCCTTCGGAAAAGTATGGGGAGAGAATATCGGTCAGATCTTCACGGGTTTTATAGAACTGGCACAGGTGTGTTCCCCAGGGAATATCACCGAGGACATCGATGCCGGTCTTCCGGAGGATTCCCCTCTCTGCACGGGGTGCTGCAGCCGCTGCACTGTCCCTGGCGAGAAGCGTGAGTTCCGGATTCTGCAGGGAAAGATCTCCAGGGCTGTCGCTATTCACCGGCCTGACCATCCGTTTCCGCACATTGAGGACATGAAATCTCCCCTCTCTATCCCACGCCGGCCGTGGCCTTTGCAGAAAAGAGTGGATCAATTAAGCAGCTCTGCAAAAAGATTGAAACCTCATAAAATAAACATTATATAACGAACATCGTTAAGGAATACCCCAATTCATGTCAAGGTAAAAAATATTTCCAGCGAGCGCGAAAAGGATATTAAAATCCCTGAGGAATCATGGCCCTGACTCACCGGCAAGCCATTTGACTTGATAAAGCCGGCCCTTTTGGTGTACAGAAAACTCAATCGATGGAACACACTTCCGGAGGAGCGCTTCATGAAAGAATCCCATCACGGCCTTAAAACCATACCCGGGTATTTTTATCGGACATGCGCTGAATTTCCATCCCGGCCTGCCCAGCGTTTCAACGCACGCCTCTATCAGGGAGACAATAACGGGCGTTTCACCTACGGCGAGATGCTCGAGCGCGTCGAGAGCATTGCATGCGGGCTCCTGAGCCTCGGCATCGACCGCCAGGACAGGGTAGGGCTCATGTCCCGGACGAGTCCGTACTGGACTCAGGCCGATATGGCGATCGCGTGCGTCGCCGGGGTGAGCGTGACGATCTACCCGACGCTCTCCGCAAACGAAACCTCCTATATCCTCAGCGACTCCGAAAGCCGGTGGCTCTTCGTGGATTCCGGGGAGAATCTGAAGAAGATCCTCTCCGGGATCGACGGGCTGCCCGCTCTGAAGAAAATCGTCGTCATGGATTTTTCATACCGGTCCGGCGACAGCCGCACCATCGGGCTCTGGGAGCTCATGGAAAAGGGCAGGCAGTGGAGAAAGGCAAACGACGCCCTCTTTCTCGAACGTATGCAGAGCGTGTCCCCGGATGACCGGTGTACGATCCTCTACACCTCTGGCACCACGGGCAAGGGCAAGGGTGTCGTCCTCACGCACCGATGCATCTCGTCCCGCATCGAAGGGGTGAAAGAGTTCTTCTCCCGCTCCGGCATGAAGGTCACCCACGAGGATGTAACCTTGTGCTACCTTCCCCTTTCCCATATCTTCGAGCGGGGCTCCTGCGAGCTGCTTGCCGTCTGCCAGGGCGCCTGCATCGCCTATGCCGACAAGCCGGCCACGCTCCTCGAAGACATGCAGAAGTACAACCCGACCTGGATAAACTGCGTTCCCAGGCTGTACGAGAAGATATACATCACCTTCCGGGAAAAGATGTCCCGGAACCCGGTTCAGAAGAAGCTCTTCGACGCAGCCTTCCACGTGGGCAGGAAGGCCCTGGATTACCGCAGGGACCACCGGGGCTGCTACAACATGTCGCCTGCATATGACCTTCAGGCGAGGCTGCCGCTGTTCCTCAAGCTGCAGTACAAGCTTGCGGACAGGCTCTTCTCCAAGGTGAGGGCACTCTTCGGCAACAGGTTCCGCTTTGCGTTCTCCGCGAGCGCGGGCATCGCGCCAGATCTGCTCATATTTTTCTACACCCTGGGACTTGCCGTGGTCGAAGGCTACGGATCGACCGAGAGTGCGAGCGCCTGCATCCTGAACCCGCTCACCGCGTGCAAGCCGGGCTATATGGGGATCGAGGCCAATGGATCGTTCGCGCGGACAGCCGACGACGGCGAGCTCGAAATATCCGGCGCCGGGATATTCGGCGGATATCTCAACGCTGCCCAAGACTCGAAGGAATCGTTCACCGAAGACGGCTGGTTCAAGACGGGCGACATGGTGAAAAAGGACGATTACGGCTACTACCGCATCGTCGACCGGAAAAAGGCGATCATCTGCACCGCGGTGGGCAAGAACATTGCGCCGGCAAAGCTGGAGAACTGCTTCTCCTTGTCCCATACCACCGAGCAGGTCTTTTTCATCGGCGACGAGCGCAATTACATTTCGGCCCTGGTCGTGCCGAATTTCAATTATTTTCTTTCTCTCTTCGACCGCGAGGGAATTCCGTACGACAAAAGCAAGATCTGCTACTCCGAGATCGGGGGCATGCGCACCTGCACGGAGGCAGGCGAGGATTTTATCTCCCAGCCGAGGCTCAAAGAGCTCATCGATCAGGACGTGGCGTCCGCCAACCGCATGCTGGAAGATTTCGAGCGGATACGGAGATACACCATCCTGAAGTCCCGCTTCACGGAAGAAAACGGCCGGCTGACCCCTACCCAGAAAACGAGGAAAAAGGCCATACTCAACGACTATGCCGACCTCATCGAGGGGATGTACGAAGGGGAGTTCATTTTAAAGACCGGATCTTAAGAACACGACATACCGGTCGAAGTATCCGCTGCGTGAGCATGCGGATCCTAAGCGGCAGTAGTGGAAATACCCCCGGCATTGATCGGCTTTAGTCCTGTTTCTCAGCTCCCCAGGATGTGCTCCAGCCTCCGTGACAGCCAGCGGGCCTCCTTGTCGAACCCTGCGCTGCGGGAGAAATAAAAGAGTTTCTGATAGTAGTGCACCACGTCGAACCCGACTGCATGGTGGAGTTTGTGCAGGCACACCGGGCACAGGTGCTTGGGTCTCGCATCGCTTTCGGCGAGATGGTTGGACCCGTTCATGAGGCAGTGAAAATATATGCAATGGCTGATAGAGAACATATGTGCGGTCTCGTGGACGAGCACCTTGCAGCTTCGTTCGTTGAGCAGTTCGAGGGAATCCCTCTCGCGTCCGTTGCCGTAGAAGGCGGGATCGTACCGTGCGAAGCTGAACACCCCGACGCCGCTGCCGGGAGATGCCTGGCCGAAGACAAAATTCCAGTCTTCTCCGGGATAGAGATCTTCCATGGTGACCCCGAGCACGCAGAAGGCATCTGCCGGGGAACGCTTTTTCAGGTAGGACAGCACGTCGAGGGTAAGGATCTGGAAGTTGCCTGTCACCGGATTGGACCGGGTGGTGAAACGGGAGCGCTCTGCCTTGACAGAGGGCAGGATCTTCACCTCCATCATGAAATATGCTTCCGCACACTCCTTGAGCAGCATTAATCGCGGGCTTGAGCCTTCCGGAAACTCTCCCAGAGGCATAAGATAAAGCACGCGTTTCCGGTTGTCCGGTCTGCGGGGATTTGCACCGGCGAATTCATCGAAGCTCTGACCGGGCTCCTGTTGGATACTCAGCCAGTCTCCGGGATGGGGCAACGGAATGGGGTCGAAGTCGTCACCCGGCACGAGCGCGCGCTGGAGCGGAAGAGTCAGCCCCGAGGTATTCCCTATGGCGCGCACGATCTCCTTGCGATCCGGAATGTGAAAAGGCATATTTCCCTATAAGGCATATAATGATAAAGAAACAAGCCGGAAATTATCTCTTTGCATGACTTTCTCGCAGGCTCTGCTATGTGTGCAGGGCAAAACTTTTTAAAAGGATCCGAACATGGATGATTACATGATAAAGGTTATGACCGACGCAAAGGATCTGCTCGGCGTGGCGTGTCTGACAACCACTCTCGTGGAGGACGCGGCGCTGAGACACGACACGTATCCCACTGCCACAGCGGCCCTGGGAAGGGCGTTGACGGGCTGTGAGCTCATGGCGTCGCTCCTGGACCCCGAACAGCGGGTTGCCATCAAGCTTGAGGGAGACGGGCCGTTGCGGAAGATCGTCGCCGAGGCGGAGGGAAACGGCGCGGTGCGGGGGTATGTGGCGAACCCCCATGTAGACCTTCCTCCAAAGAACGGAAAGCTCGATGTATCCGGCGCGCTGGGAAAGGACGGCTTCCTCACCGTGTCCAAGGATCTGCTGTTTAAGGAGCCCTACCGGGGGGTCGTCCACCTGTATAATGGAGAGGTTGCCTCTGACATAGCCTATTATTATTCCGAATCCGAGCAGATCCCATCGGCGGTCGGCATCGGCGTGTTTGTAGAGCCCGACGCCGGAGTCACCGCCGCAGGCGGCTTTCTCATCCAGACGCTGCCTTCGGCGGACGAAAAGCTCGTGGACGATCTCATCGCACGGATCGAGAGCATGGACAGCGTGACCTCCCAGATACGTGAAGGAAAGCTGCCCGAAGATCTCCTTAAGGCGATCTTCGACGACATTCCGTACCATGTCATTGAAAAGCGCTACCTTGCCTTCGTTTGCTCGTGCAGCAGGGAGCGCATCGAGCAGGCCATCACCACCCTCGGCCGTGACGAGATCGGGAAGATAATCGCAGAGCAGGGCACGGTGGATGTCTCCTGCCAGTTCTGCAACAAGAACTACATATTTTCCAGAGAAGAGCTTGAGAAGATGCTTGAGGAGCATTAGCGGCCGTGAAGGGAGAAGGTACGCTTTTTAAGGTTCCGGCCGGTCTTCAAAGGGCTTGACAAACGCCGCAGAGTGCGGAGATAAGATGGCGAGTCTCGGATCAGCCGGCTTGCTTGAATAAATCCGGCACAAGGCATGAAAAAGACATCTCAAGAAGAAAGATTGAGGAGGATGCACCATGGGAAAGGGAGATAAACGGAGCAGGAAGGGAAAGATCTGGCGGAGTTCCAACGGCAAGACCAGGCCCAAGGGCAAAAGCAAAAAGGTAACCAAGAACGAATCCGAGTAACCGGCCTTACAGAAGGCTTTTGTTCCTCATCAGACCTTTAAAAAGGAGATGATGTGAACAACCCAAAACTGAGAAGCGATATTCAGCCGTTCCCTGTCTCGACAGGGAAGCAGCGCATGATTTCTTTTCTTGACCCGTTGCGTCTGGCTGAAACGGGGATAGCGCTGGATCTCAGCGTTGTTCCTCTCCTGAGGATGCTCGACGGCGCCCACAGCATTGGGGATATTCAGCTGGAGCTGATGCATGCAAACGGGGGGAATCCCGTCCCCGTTCAGGATATCGAGGACTTTATCCGCACGCTGGACGAATCCATGCTGCTCGAGAGCGAGCTGTTCTTTGCCCGGAGACAGGCGGTTATCGATGAATTCAGCCGCGCGAAGGAACGCCGTGCAACCCTGGCGGGTACGAGCTACGAGAAGGATCCGGAAAGGCTTCGGCAGTGTATCGGGCAGGCAGAGCAGAAGTTGCCGCCCCCCGATGAGAAGATCCTCTCCGGGGAGATCCTCGGGATACTCGCCCCGCATATCGACATCTCCATTGCCCTGGATACGTACGTGGATGCCTACCGCTACCTTCGGGGCAGGTCATACGACCTCGCGATCGTCCTGGGCATAAATCACAACGGCTCAGGCGGGCTCTGGTCTGTCTCGGACAAGGATTACCTCACTCCGCTGGGCGCCCTCCCTACCGACAGGGACTTTGTAGCAGGACTGCGGTCGAGGCTTCCCGAAGGGGCACTGGCCGCGAGCGATTTCGACCATAAGACCGAGCATTCGGTGGAGTTTCAGACGGTCTTTCTCAGACACTACCTCGGCGACGGGCTGAAGATCGCGCCCATACTGTGCGGCAGCATCCACGAGTTCATCCATACGGGGAACGACCCGATGCACGACCCGAGGTTTCTCTCCATGAAACAGGCCATACAGGACCTGACCGCAGAGAGAGGGCTCAAAACCCTGATCGTTTCCGGGGTGGATTTCTCCCATGTGGGCCCGAAATTCGGACACGACATGCCTGCGGAAGGCATTCTGCCGAAGGCGCAGGCGTATGATGAGGCCGTCATCTCCGCCCTCCAGGAAGGCAGCCCGGAAAACATCTTTGCCCGTGCAGCGGAAACGAAAGATTACTGCAATATCTGCGGCCTGCCGTCCCTGCTGCTCTCCTCATGGATCTTAAGGCCCTGCAGCCCGAAATTCCTAGGCCGCAAGATTTATAACGAGGGCGCTACCCGCAGCGCGGTGACCTATGCGGCCATGCTCTTCATGAAGCAGTAATTTCAGGCGCTGATCATCGCGATTGCGGCCAGGCACAGGACAACGCCCAGCCACTGGAATCCGCCCACCTTCTCTCGGGTGACGAGGCTTGCAAGGAGCACGGTCACGGCGGGGTACATGGATGCGAGCACGGCCGCCACGTCGAGCCGTACATGCTGTCTGGCAAGCATGTAGAACGCGTTCCCTCCTGCATCGAATACGCCGGCCACAATAGCCAAGGGGCTCGCGGTGAGAGCCGGAAGCCGGTCCCGCCTGAGAAAGACGACGAAGACGGCGACGAAAAGGGAGGCGGCCTTTGCGTATACCAGCGGGGCGAAAATCAAGCCCTGCTCGACCTGGCCGACCAGGACAAAGTACGCACCGAAGCTTGAACCCGCAACGAGGGCATGAGAGAACCCCTTGCTCGACAGATGTGATGTTCCGTCCATGGGCCGCGATACGCACCATATCCCTGCGATCGCCGTGAGGAATCCCAGCATCTTCCATATCCCCGGCAATCCGATGAGAAGGGAGCCGTAGGCAACGGGCAGGCCGGCGCCTACAACCGCAGCAACCGGTGCGACAACGGCGGCATTGCCGAGCGAGAGGCCCCGGTAGAGGAACGCGATGCCGAATGCGCCGCACAGGCCTGCCGACGTTGCCCAGAGGGCATCCGGGACCTTGGGCAAGGGTTCTCCGATCGCATATGCGATGAGCGCGAGCATGACGATCCCGGGGATGGTCATGAGGAAGACCACCTGATACTGGTCCCGTGACCGTGCGGCGACTCCGCCGCTGAAATCGCCCGCGCCCCAGGACGCAGCAGAGGCGAGAGCCAGGAGTATGCCGAGCATGTATGGTGTGGTCATCGCTGCCGTGCCTTTTGATGTGGAATTTTCTTCTCGCTTCGCAATCTAGCAGAGAATGAAGAAGGAATAAACCCGGTGCATGAAATCTTACCGATTTACCATCTTGGGCTTGATTCTGGAGAATAAAGCAGGAGGCCCCGGATAACCGGGGCCACCTGTTTTGTTGTTTCGAGGTGAAAGAGCTTAG
>DIXF01000002.1 GCA_002448235.1 Syntrophaceae bacterium UBA6087 | reverse complement strand
CCTGGCCGGTCTTTACTTTTCGTTCAACGGAGGGGGGAGGGATTGAACGATACGTTGAACGGAAGCGGGGGTGAGGCGGGGGGATGGGCAGGCAGGGAGTGGGGTGAAAGCGGTTATGAATCAAGGGATTGGAAGTTTTTTGCCTTTGGGTTTGGGAAGTGGCATATCTATTGCTGAAGTAGGTATAAGCATTGAGGATTTAACTTCTCGGTGCATACGGTACGAAAACTATTGCACAAAGAAAGGAGAATATCATGTATCGTAACACAGCTAAAATCTTAGTATCCTTTGCAGCAACAGCCTTCGTGTGGATCATAGCCTCCCCGATCGCAGCCTTTGCAGCCGACGTCATCCCGCAGCAGGCTCCTTATGTAAAGGTTATCTTCTCGGTAGGCGCCATGATCGGCGCAGGTCTGGCCATCGGCTTAGGGTGTATCGGCGCGGGCGCAGGCATCGGTAACGCGGCGGCCGGCGCATCAGAGGCAGTGGGCAGAAACCCAGCCGCACAGGGTAAGATCATGATGACCATGATGGTCGGTATGGCCATGGCCGAGTCCATCGCCATCTATTCTCTGGTCATTTCTCTTATTCTCCTCTTTGTGAACCCGTTCAAGGCTTTCTTGTTCGGTTGATGCTTTGAAGACATGTACGGGAGAGTATATATAAAAGTGCTTTTCACAAAACGGCTTAAGTTTATACGGACAACGTTTTAACGATAAGGGGGAAAAATTCATGCCTGAAACAATCAAAGGAAGTCGCATTCTCACGGTTGCGAGGTTATTTTTCCTGCTCGTGGTTATCCCCTTATTACTCATATCTTCCCTCATTGCCTTCAGCATCGTCCATTTCGGCGGCATGTCCAAGTCAGGGACCGTGTCTGCTCTGGATCAGAAGTCTCAGTCCGAGATCCAGATGCGCGCGGTCGATCTGGGCCAGAACATCGCCGATTTCCTGCGCGAGCGCCAGAAGGATGCGCTTATCGCCACCATCATTCCGGCCACTGCTTCCGCATACAAGGAGTTCTTAGCCACCAAGACGAGCGCCTTATGGGTAAAAACCGATGAAGGCATCGTCAAGGAGCAGCTGCCCTTGTACCTGGAGATGTCGTTCATCGACAGAAGCGGCCGGGAGGTCATCAAGATCCAAGACGGCAAGCCGGTCCCGGGCACAGCCCTGGTCGATGTGAGCGATCCTGCCGGTACGACCTATAAAAACGAGGATTACTTCCTCAAGGCAAGGTCCCTGGACAAGGGTCAGGTCTATGTGTCTCACGTGACCGGATGGTATGTGAACAAGGCTGAGTACGAGCAAGGGAAGAGATTCAAGGGGATCATTCGGATGGCGACACCGCTGTTCGACAAGCAGGGATTCATCGGGGTGGTAAGCTTGACACTCGATGCACGCCACCTCGCAAGGTACACCGACAACATCGTCCCGACCGAGCCCGAGTATGTCATCAAGGCAGACGCCTCAACGGGCAACTATGCCTACATGGTAGACTCCCGCGGCTTTGTCATCGCCCACCCGCTCGATTATCACATCACGGGCCTCTACCCGGACGGCACGCCGGTGCCGGCGGTCAATCCCGTCAACTATGACGAGATGAAGAAGAGAGGCGAAGAGGTGATCAACCTCATCACCATCGACGGCATCGATCCTGCGCTGCCGGAGATTGCCCGCGAGGCGCTGCAGGGCAAACCCGGCATCAAGACCTATACGTTTGAAGGGCACACCAAGATGGTGGCCTATGCCCCCATTCCCTTCTATACGGAAGGCTATCCCAAGCCCGCAGGCTTCGGGTTCGTAGCCTTAGGCGTTGACGTCGAGAAGTTCAACGAGCAGGCCAAACTCGCCAGCGAGAAGATCGAGAAGGAAGGCCAGGTATGGCTCGCCACTATCGTCATCATCCTCTTCGGCGCCATGGTCATCCTCTTCTCCATCGCGGCCATCCTCGCCAAGGGCATCAACAGATCCATCG
Source organism: Syntrophaceae bacterium UBA6087 (assembly GCA_002448235.1). GTDB lineage: Bacteria > Desulfobacterota > Desulfomonilia > UBA1062 > UBA1062 > Phosphitivorax. The sequence continues at coordinate 371,775 of DIXF01000002.1, read as the reverse complement.
CCTCAGAGGTCCCGCCCGAGGCCCAGAGACCTCCTCAGTATGACGACGAAGATTAACCCACACAGCTAAGCTCTTTCACCTCGAAACAACAAAACAGGAGGCCCCGGTTATCCGGGGCCTCCTGCCTTTACTGAGAAGTCACTCGCCGTAAATATTGCCGTCAGGAAATCATCTTTCCCGGAGGGCCCGGTCGACGATTTCAAAGAGCACGCGGGCTGCCGGCATGGGATCGGGAACGCTGCACAGGGCCGAGACTACGGCAACGGAATCCGCCCCTGCGTGGACGGCAGCGGCGGCATTTGTCCGGTTCAGTCCTCCGATGGCTACCAGGGGATGTCTGGAGTATGCCCTGATCCGGGTTATGCCGCCAAGACCCCAGGCATCTTTGGTATCGGTCTTGGTGGGCGTTTGAAAGATCGGACTCACGCCGAGATAATCGACATCGAGCGTTTGTGCCTTTTCCACATCCTCCCATGTTTCCACGGAAAGGCCGATGATTGCGTGCGGCCCCAGGAGCTGTCTCGCGATTTCATAGGGCATGTCGCCCTGGCCGATATGAACGCCGTCAGCCCCTGCTGCAAGGGCGACATCTACCCTGTCGTTGATGATGAGCGGTACGTGCAGAGAGGCAAGCAGGCTTTTCAATCTTTGCGCCTGCTCGACGAACATGCGGGTCGGGAGGTCCTTCTCGCGGAGCTGAACGCAGGAAACACCGCCTTTTACCGCGTGCAGCACGACATCTTCTACGGTTCTCGCGCCGCAGAGCGTCCGATCCGTCACCAGGTAGAGACCCCGCATCTCAAACCTCCAGTTTCAGGCGGGCATCGATGTCTTCGCCGGTCAAGCGGTACAGGGCATCGAGAAACCGCACCTGCAGCGTACCGGGCCCATCCGCTCCCTCCGCGGCGATCTCTCCTGCAATGCCCATAACGGCCATGGCATGCGCGGCTGCGCGAACATACTCGCCGTCGACGGATGCAAAGGCTCCGCACAGGGCTGTCGCAGCACATCCCATGCCCGTCACGCGGGTCATCATGGGGTGGCCGTTTCGAACTTTTGCAACCGGGCCGCGGCCGATGAGATAATCCGTTTCACCGCTGATGCATACGACCGACCCGTATGCCTCGTGGATGCACCGGGCGGCAGAGACAGCCGCGTGGGAAGTCTCCGAGCTGTCGACACCTTTGGTCCTTGCCGCGTCTTCGGACAGGGCCATGACCTCGGAGGCGTTTCCCCGGATGATCTCCGGCCGGAATGCGCGGACTATCTCGCGCGCGGTCCCGGTGCGATAGGGGGTCGCTCCTGCGCCCACAGGATCGAGAATGATGGGGATGCTCCGGGATTTTGCCTTCTCCGCAGCACGGAACATGGATTTCACCCACTCTCTGCTCAGGGTTCCGATGTTGATGACCAGCGCGGATGCAATTTCCACCATGTCGGAGACCTCTTCTTCGGCATGGGCCATAACCGGCGAGGCGCCGACGGCAAGGAGGGCATTGGCCGTGCTGTTCATGACCACATAGTTGGTGATGCTGTGGACGACAGGGGCCTTGGTCCTGACCTCCTGAAGAGACTTCCAGATATCCGTTGCAGCGTGTCCGTTCATACTCCGATATCCTCCTGAGACGTGCTGGTTTCAATTAGTAAACCAAATCGAAACCGATTACCAGCGTGTTGAAGAATTCCAACCCCTTGGATCCCCGCCCGCCTCCTTGCCGGATCCATAAATGGCAGGGCATTTGCTAGCGCTACACCGTATCTTGCTTGACACCCCTCGGTGCCATGGGATAAATCTTTCTTCATGAGAAAACATGGGAACGGAAAGCTCTTCTCCATGGCCGTACGGCCGGAAACGCCACAGGGAAGCCGGACCGGCCTCCCGCCGCTCAAGGGGACATCATGAAGCCGGTTACCGTAGGGACGATACCGATCGGTTCGGGAGACCTGGTCCTCATAGCGGGGCCGTGCGTGATCGAGTCGCGGGATCATGTCCGCCTCATGGCGGAGTCCATCCTGGAGATCACGTCGCGGACGAAAACGCCGTTTATTTTCAAAGCCTCGTTCGATAAGGCAAACCGCTCCTCCGTTCACTCCTACCGGGGGCCGGGGATCGAGGCCGGCCTTGAGATCCTTGCCGGGGTCAAGGCCGAATTCGGCATCCCCGTTACCACGGATATTCACGACGCGTCACAGGCGGCCCAAGCAGCGAAGGTCGCAGACCTCATCCAGATCCCGGCCTTCCTCTGTAGGCAGACCGATATCCTCATATCTGCAGGGAAAACAGGATTGCCGGTAAACATCAAAAAAGGTCAGTACATGGCGCCCTGGGATATGGACCATGCCGTAAAGAAAGTCGAAACCACCGGAAACGAGCGTATCCTCCTGACGGAGCGGGGATCGTTCTTCGGGTACAACAACCTCGTGTGTGACTTGAGGAGCTTAGGCGTCATGAGATCGCTGGGCAAACCGGTCGTTCTGGATGTAACCCACAGCCTGCAGCTGCCCGGAGGGAAAGGGGATTCCTCGGGAGGAAACCGGGAGTTCATCCCTTCGCTGGCGAGGGCAGGGGTTGCCTTCGGCGTGGACGCCCTCTTCATGGAGGTGCACAACGACCCCGACCATGCCTTGAGCGACGGTCCGAACTCGCTGCCTCTCGGAGAGCTGGAGCTCCTTCTGAAGAAGCTCTCCGACATCCACAGGATCGTGAAATGACCGGCGCTGCGATCAAGTACCTCATCCTGGACGCCGACGGCGTGCTGACCGATTCGCGGATTACCTATACGGACGAAGGCGTTGAGATCAAGTCGTTCAATGTCAAAGACGGTCACGGGATAAAGCTCCTCATGCGGGCCGGAATCGGCGTCGCCGTCATAACGGGACGGTATTCCAAGGCCCTCGAACACCGGGCTCATGATCTCCAGATCGAGCACGTCGTCCAGGGCGCAAAGGACAAGAAAGCCGCCCTGCTCGATTTTGCAGAAGAGATCGGGCTCGCTCCCGGCGAGATGGCGTACATGGGGGACGACGTGGTTGACCTTCCTGCAATGGCGTTGTGCGCCTTGAGCATTGCCCCCAGCGACGCGGTTGATATGGTCAAGGAGCGGGTGGATATAGTCACCAAGCTTCCCGGCGGACACGGCGCGGTTCGGGAGGCGGCTGAAATCCTCCTCAAACGGTCAGGCCTCTTCGATGCGGCGATGGAGCGCTATGTCGGCTAAGCTTCTCGGAATACTCTTCGTCATCTCGCTCGTCACCGCGGGAATCTACTTCCTGAACAGGGACGATACGTCCCCGGGAACGCAGTCAGGTCAGGAAGAAGACGAAGAGCTGCAGGTCCTGAGAACGGCGGAGAACGTCGTGATGCACGAAAAGAGGCCGGGATCGGATAAGGATCTCGTCATACGGGCCGATGCCGTTACGCAGACATCCGACAGCTCCCTTGTCATGAACGGATTCACCATAGACCGCACCGACGGAATGAAAGTAACGGGCGGCCGGGCAGAGTACGATACCTCTGCTTCCCGGCTGAACATCATCGGACCGGTAACCATTCTTACCTCTGACGGATGGGAAGCCTCCCTGACGGATGTCGTCTGGGACCGGAAGGCCGACCATGCAGTTACCCGCAAACCTGTTACCGTGCGGGGAGACCAGGGGACGATCAGGGGAGACCAGGCGGAGTTCTTCGACGACTTCAGCCGCATCCAACTCGCGGGCAACGTACGTGCAAAGATTACCCAAAACATTTTTATTGATTAGCCTGCTTATAGCCTCCAGCGCTCTGCAGCTTGCCGCCGCCGAGCTAAAGACGCAGGCAGCCGCTTCCGATATGATCGATGTGGAAGCCGACAGGCTGGATGTGAACAAAGCCAAAGGAGAGGCGGTTTTCCGGGGGAACGTGAAAGCGGTACAAGGAAACACTATTATCAAGGGCGCAACGCTGACCCTGTATATCGATAATGCCTCAAAGAAGATCAAAACCATGATCGTGGAGAAAAACGTCTATATCAAGTGGGAGGATAAGGAATCCACCTGCGACAAGGCCGTCTATATCCTTGACGAAAAGAAGTTGACCCTCACCGGGAACGCGGTCGTTACCAGGGGCCAGGAGAAAGTCTCGGGCGAAAAGATACTTGTCGACATGATCAAGGACCATCAGGTCGTAGAAAGCGGGAAAAGCGGCCGCGTGAAGATGAGGGTGAACAGCGGGTCGGAGTCCGGGGTGCTTGAATGGAAGAAGTAAAGCTCGCCGCGCAGGGCCTTGAAAAAAGCTTCGGGAAGAGCCGCATCATCAAGGGCTTAAGCCTCGAATGCAACCCGGGCGAGATCATCGGCCTTCTGGGCCCCAACGGCGCCGGGAAGACCACGACGTTCTACATGATCGTAGGGCTCATCCGCCCCGACAAAGGCAACGTACTCCTCGGGGAGAACGAGATCACCGCGTTGGACCTCTCGGGCAGGGCGAAGAAAGGGATCGGGTATCTCCCTCAGGAGCCGTCCGTGTTCAGGGGCTTAAGCGTCGAAGACAACGTCGCGGTACCTCTGGAGGCGAAAGGTATGAAAGGGGCTTCCATGCGCCAGAAACGGGACGAGATCATCTCGGTTTTCGGGCTGGAGCACGTCAGGAAGTCCATGGCTGTCTCTCTCTCGGGCGGGGAACGGCGCAGGGTGGAGATCGCACGGGCAATGGCGCTCGATCCTCTGTATCTCCTCCTCGACGAGCCGTTTGCCGGCATCGACCCCATAACAGTCAAGGATATTCAGGACATGATCGTGAGCTTGAAAAACAAGGGGATTGGTGTCATTATTACAGACCACAATGTGAAAGAAACCTTGAAAATATGCGACAGGGCTTACATTATTCACCAGGGGCTCGTGATTGAGGAAGGAACGCCTGAAAAGGTCGTTGAGAACGATCAGGTAAAACAGATATACGTAGGAAAAGACTTCACGCTTTCGTGAGAGGAGCATTGCATGGCATTGGAGCTTAAGCAGCACTTAAAGCTTTCACAGCAACTCATCATGACGCCGCAGCTTCAGCAGGCGATCAAGCTGCTCCAACTCTCTCGAGTCGAACTCCAGGAGTACATCACCGAAGAACTCCAGTCAAACCCTCTGCTCGAGTCTGAAACCACGTCATTCCGGGATGCGGAATCGCAGCGCCTTCAGAAAGAGCGCGATGAGTTGCTGAAATGGAAGTGGGACGCATATCTTGAAACCTATGGGCAGGACAATATCCCCTATTACGACGACGAGGAGCGGCCATCGTTCGAGTCCTCGGCAACAAAGGCGGAAGGGCTCTACGATCACCTTTTCTGGCAGCTCAGGATGAACGATTTCTCGGAAAAAGAGCGCGAGGTGGGGGTATTCATCATCGGCAACCTCGACCACAACGGCTACTTCAATATGGATACGCCGGCAGTATGCGAGGCCACCGGATGCACCGAAGAGGTGGTTAACGCGACCATTACCAAGGTGCAACTCTTCGACCCGCCCGGCATCGCTGCACGGGATTTGCGCGACTGTCTGCGCATCCAGGCGAGGATACTCGATCTCGAAGACACCCTTGTCTGGAGGATGATCGACTCTCACCTTGAAGATCTCCAGACAAAAAACTACGACAAGATAGCCCATGAGCTCGGGGCAACCGTTGAAGAGGTTTCCTCTGCGGCGCAGATCATCATCAACATGGAGCCCAGGCCTGCGCGGGACTATGCGGACGAACCTCCCCAGTACGTCGTACCGGACATCTATGTCGTGAAGATGGAAGGCGAGTTCGTCGTAGTGCTCAATGAAGAGGACATCCCGGTATTGAAGCTCAACAGGGAATACCAGCGGATGATGTCGTCCGACGGCATGGGCAAGGTTACCAAGGGATACCTGTCCGACTGCTTCAAATCGGCCCAGTGGCTGCTCAAAAGCATTCAGCAGAGGCAGAACACCCTGTGCAAGGTCACGGAAAGCATCGTCAAATTCCAGCATGATTTCCTTGAACAGGGGATCACCCATCTCAAACCCCTGGTCTTGAGAGACGTGGCGGATGACGTCGGCATGCACGAGTCGACCATAAGCAGGGTGACATCGAACAAGTACGTGCACACCCCCCAGGGGACCTTTGAACTCAAGTATTTCTTCAACAGCGGCATCTCGAGGAGCGATGGCAGCTTTGTCGCGTCCCAGAGCGTTAAGAACGAAATCGAGAGCATCATCAAGGCCGAAGATGCACGGCACCCCTTGAGCGATCAGGCCATTGCCCAGATGTTGAAGGTCAAGGGAGTGAAGATTGCAAGGCGGACTGTTGCAAAGTACAGAGAGCTGCTTGGTATCGTTCCTTCAAATCGAAGGAAGAAACATTATTAATTAACTCTGTAAACAAAAGGAGGAGCCAGTATGCAGTTAGACATCACCTTCAAAAATATCGATTCCACGGATGCGCTCAAAGAGTATGCGTCAAAAAGACTATCAAAATTAGATAAATACGTTGACAAACCCTCTGAAATCCATGTAGTTCTCTCGGTGGAAAAAAGGCGCCACATCGCGGATGTGACCTTGAGCGCCGACGGCGTGGCAATCAATGCGGTGGAGATTACCGAGGACTTGTACTCGGCTATCGACATGGTGATGGACAAGCTGGAGCGGCAGGTCAAAAAGCATAAAGAAAAGCTCCAGGGCAAGAAAGGGCAGACCAAGACCCAGTTTGCAGAAACGTCCGGAGCCTCTGAAGGAAAGGCGGCGAAAGGCAAGGTGGTCTATGAGAAGGACTACTTCATCAAGCCCATGAGCATCGATGAGGCGGTCCTCCAGATCGACGTGTCGGAAAATGATTTCATCCTTTTCCTGAACACTGCATCAAACAGAATCAGCCTGCTTTATAAGCGGCAGGATGGAGACCTGGGACTTGTCGAGCCCATGGCATGAAAATTGAAGATATACTGAAGCCCGAATGCGTCATCCCCGAGGTTACGGGGAAGACCAAGAAGGACATCCTTACCGAGCTTTCCCGGCCCATTGCACATGAGTACGGGATCGCCCTCGATGAACTGGTCGACGTGCTTCTGGCCAGGGAAAAGCTTGGCTCTACCGGCATTGGCGAAGGCGTTGCCATCCCCCACGGAAAGATCCCGGGTCTAAAGACAATCGCAGGCTCCGTGGGCAAAAGTAAGCCGGGGCTCAAGTTCGACGCCCTGGATTCGAAGCCGTGCCATATATTCTTTCTCCTGGTAGCGCCCAGCAACTCGGTGAGCGGCCACCTCAAAGCGCTTGCCCGGGCCTCGATGCTGCTGAAAAACCCGGATTTGCGCGAGAGCCTGATCGGGGCAGAATCCACAGACAAAATATTCAAAACGCTTATCGAGTACGACAACAAGCTCGACGAATAAACGGCCCTATAAAATTTTTCATGCCCCCTGCGAAGGGGGCATTTTTATTTCTCTCCCATTTTTTAAATGCAGCACCTCCTGAGCGGAGGGGAAAGATCTTCATAATAATGCCGGGGCATGGGATATCCGGCCTGGTCAAAAGAAATTAAACGCAAAAAGATTATCTATGGAATTCCTCTTACAGGAAGGAGTCTTCAAACTTCTTTTTTGGTCTTGTCCTCAATATCTCCCTTAACGGTCTTGTCCTCGTGATTCTCGCTCACGGAAGACTTGAAATTCTTTATTCCCTTTCCAAGGGCGCTTCCTACCTCCGGCAATTTGCCTGCTCCGAATATTACGAGGACAATCGCCAGGATTATCATCAGTTCCGTCATGCCTATTCCACCAAGCATAAGTTTCCTCCTTATCGTGTGAGCATCAATATCATACTTGATCCCGCAAGGCAACTCACAAGGGACTTATCGGCGGCCGGTACGGATTCCATTCCTATTTCTGTTTATCGCCCTTGTACTCGTATGCAAAGTGAATCGCCTGGGGTGATGTGGCATCCACCTCGCAGCCAAGACTGATATAGCCCCTTGCACCGAGCACGACCTCGTCATTATGGATAAACGAGGATTTTTTCCCGTCCATCGCCACGCAGGTCCCGTTCGTGCTCTGGTCGATGAGAATGAACTTCCCCCTGCGGTACTCAATGCGGGCATGGACGCGCGATGCGGTAACCTCGCTCACTACCAGATCGTTGTGTGCCTGTCTTCCCAGGACGATGCTCGGCCTGCTGCTGTCCACAAACAGCTCCTTTTCCCCCATCTGGAGATGGAGGCGGGTATAGATAACCGGGATGGTGGGGTCATTGGAGAGCATGACGGTCTGGTCCTTCTCTTCCCATATGATCTCGAAGAGGGAGAACTCGCCGCCCTTGCCTTTGATCGTATTCCTCGCCACACGCTTGATGCTTATATCGAAGCCCGTCGGGAGCTCATCGATGGTGCCCTGTGTCGTAAGAATCTGCCTGGGCTTTGCCAGGGAAACCATTCTGGCCGCAACGTTGACAGCATCACCGAAGACATCGTAATTCTGCTTGATAACCGGGCCGAAGTGAATTCCTATCCGGATATTGACCGAAACGTGCTTTTCCTGAAAGACCAGATACAGAGAGTCCAGCGCCTTCTGCATGGCGATGGCTGCATGGATCGCTTTTTCCGCGCTGACGAACGTCGACATCACCCCGTCGCCGATGGTTTTTATGACCGTGCCCTGATGGTCCCCCACGACACCCGAAAGAGCAGAAATACAGGTGCTTACGAGCTTGTGCGCCTTCTCGTCCCCGAGAGATTCATAGAGGCTCGTGCTGCCCGAGATATCGGTAAACAGTATTGCCAGGGTAGCGCTCTGCTTAAGCATGAAATGATTGTAACGACTTGGTGCTTCACCTGTCAAGGAATGATACGATCCGCCTCATCCTCGATTCGCCTTTTCATGCCGGCATTCTGGACAATATCCGGTCAACATGATAATATCTTTATATATGCTAAAGGCAGGCATCCTCATATTCACCGATCTCGACGCGACGCTCCTCGACTCCGACACATATTCATTTGACGCTGCCGGGCCGGCATTGGCCAAGATTCGGGAATACGGCATCCCGCTCATTATCGCCTCAAGCAAAACCAGAGCCGAGATCGAACCCATGACCGAGCTCCGCTCTCTGTCAAAGGTATTCATCGTGGAAAACGGCAGCGCGATTTTTCTGGACAGGGATTTCTCTCCCCCCCCCGGCATTCAGGCGGAGCTCAAGAGCGGATACCGTGTCGTTGTTCTCGGCAGACGGTACAGCGAGATTGTCCACGCCCTGCACTCGGCCAGATCGCTCTGGTCTCTCTGCAACATAACGGTTAAAGGATTTTTCGACATGACCGCAGAAGAGATAGCCGCGCTCACGGGGTTAAAGCCCGGCTCCGCGGCCCGGGCAAAAGAGCGCGAATTTTCCGAACCCTTCATCTTCAAGGGGTCCCTGTCGGACCTGAGGTCATTGAGGGAAGCTCTGGAAGAAAAAGGCATAACGGTCAGCGAGGGCGGGAGACTCTTCCATGCGCAGGGGAACGCGGATAAGGGAGCTGCAGCCCGGCTGGTGATGGAAACATACCGGTATGCCTACCCCGAGATCTCCTGGAAATCCGTTGCCCTTGGAGACGGCCCCAACGATGAAGAGATGCTCAAATTCGCGGATATCGCGGTCATCATCCGAAAACCTGACGGCTCTCTCCTGGATTATGCTCCTTCACCCCTCCAGAGGGTTATTTCATCCGCCGCTGCAGGGCCCGCCGGATGGAACGAGGCGATTTTGCGTATTATCCGGGAAGAATGCACCGGGTGATCCTTTGCCGAACAGCGGGCCCATGTGTTTAAAAGCGACACCCTTTCCCCTGACGAAACCATCCCAGGAGGCTTTCCCATGTCCCGGGAAACGATCTCCCCGGGGTCGGAAACATTGACAATCCCTGGAAACACAATCTCTTGACCGCGAGGATAAGCTTGTATATGGTGGTCACGTTTTTCATTGCAGACCTTAAGGAAAATGTAAGGAATGATCAAGACTGATGTCATCATCATCGGCGGCGGTGCTACCGGGTGCGGCATCGCACGCGACCTTGCCCTGCGGGGAGTACACCACTACCTGGTGGAAAAAGGCGACTTTGCAAGCGGGGCCACAGGAGCCTGTCACGGCCTGCTGCACAGCGGAGCCCGCTACGCAGTCAAAGATGCCGAGGCGGCGCTTGAGTGCATCGGTGAAAACTCGATATTACGAAAAATTGCCCAGAAGTGCGTGGAGGTAACGGGCGGCCTCTTTGTCCGCCTTCCCGGGGATTCCAAGAGATACCGGGACAGCTTTTTGAAAAACTGTGAAGAGGTCGGGATATCCACCCAGGTACTTTCCCCTTCGCGGGCGCTCGACCTCGTTCCCGAGCTCAACCCGGCCATCGAGGAAGCGGTTTCCGTTCCGGACTGCTCCATTGATCCGTTTCGCCTCTGCATGCTCAACGCGGTCACCTCGCGAAAAAAGGGCGGCGGGATCCTCATACACCATAAGGTGACCGAGATCATCCGGGAGAAGGGCCGCTGTGTCGGGGTTAAGGTCCAGGACAAGTTCACCTCCCAGACCAAGGAGATCAGGGCTAAAATCATCATCAATGCATCCGGCGCATGGGGAGACATCATCGCCCGCATGGGCGGCAGCGAGGTTCCCATGACCCTGTCCAAGGGCAGCCTCATCATCTCCAACCACCGGCTTACCAACATGGTGATCAACCGGCTCAGGCCTCCCTCGGACGGCGATATCATCGTGCCCAACGAGGCTGTCTGCCTTGCCGGAACCACATCCATCCAGGTGGACAGCCCGGATGCCATCGAGGTCGACGCAAAAGAGGTGGACATCGTAGCAACCCAGGCCGAGCAGATGATCCCCCGCTTCGGCACCACACGCCTCATCCGCGCGTATACCGGGGTCCGACCGCTGCTCAAGGCGGACGACTCCGACAACAGGAACATCTCGCGAGGCTTCAAGATCATCGACCATAAGAACGGCATGTTCAGCATCATGGGCGGCAAACTGAGCACGTACCGCCTCATGGCGGAAAAGACCGTCGATGCAGTGGTAGATCAATTCGGCGTCAGGGCTCATTGCAAGACCGCCGATCTGCCGCTGGACGGCCAGGACGAGCTGAGCGGCTATCCGCTCTCAAAGCGGCTTAAGAAGATGGACAACATCGTCTGCGAGTGCGAACTGGTGGACAGGGACAGCGTGGAAAACGCCATCAACAACTTGGGCATACAGTATATCGGAGACATCCAGCACCGTACCCGTCTCGGCATGGGGCCGTGCCAGGGGGGATTCTGCACCTACCGGGCGCTCGGCATCATGCAGGAGGCCGGAAGGCTGACGCCTTCGGAGTCGATACAGATCCTGAAAGGGTTCCTCCAGCGGAGATTCAGGGGCATCAAGCCCGCGCTCTGGGGTGATCAGCTCAGGGAAGAGCAGCTCGTGGAGAGCATCTACTTGGGAATACTCAATATGGGACATAAGCCATGAGCGTGCACGAGTACGATGCCGTCGTTATCGGCGGCGGCGTTTCCGGGATCATGGCATCCCTGCACCTTTCGTGCAAAGGGTATAAGACGGCCCTGATCTCCAAGGGAGACCCTGTCTGCTGCCTCTCCACCGGCTGTATCGATGTCTTCACCGGAGAGGGCAACCCCCTTGAAAAAATATCACGCCTGCCAAAAGAGCACCCGTACTCTCTCGCGGGCAGAGAGACCGTGATCGAGGCCCTGTCTTTTTTCCGCGAGACCGTCTCCCGGTCAGGCCTGCCATATGTAGGCGATTACGAGCGGAACCGGCGGATCATCACGCCCATCGGCACGGTCAAGAACACCTGTCTCGTCCCCCTGACCATGGCAGGCGCAGAGCATGCCGAGGGAGAATACCTGCATGTGGTGTCGTTCAAGGGCATCAAGGACTTCTACCCGAGCTACATCACCAGCAGGATAAGGAGCTCCGCCTTCTCCGTCTTTGACGCCGGCGTTTCAACGACCCTCGGCATTGCAGCGAAATTCGAAGAGCCCGCGTTTCTGGATACCTTCATCTCCTGGCTGCAGGGCCTGGAGATCCCTCACGACAAGATCGCGATTCCTGCGGTGCTGGGCACCGGCAATCCGGTTTCCATCATGGAGAAGATCTCGTCTGCAGTCGGCAGGACGGTCTTTGAAATCCCGACCCTGCCCCCTTCCATCCCGGGATTGAGGCTGTTCAGGGCTTTGAAAAAGGCCCTGCAGGAACAAGGAGGACACATTTACTGGGGCAAGGGAGTCACAAGCGTCGAGTGCCAGGGCGAAGAAATCGAGGCCGTAACGCTCGCCACCACGGGCAGGTCGTCCCGCGTCCAGGGGAAGGCCTTTATCCTTGCCACCGGATCGTTCGTGAGCGGAGGACTCTATGCTACGAGGGAAACCGTGCGAGAGACCGTATTCAATTTGCCGGTATCCGTTCCGGGTGAGAGAAAAGACTGGTTCAATGCCGATTTCTTTACCGCCGGCCACGCCATCGAGAAGGCCGGGGTCGAGATCGATGCTTCGTTTACGCCCACGGCCACGAGACTGAAAAACCTCTTCGTGTGCGGAAGCATCATCGCCGGCAGCGAGGTCATGAAGAACCAGTGCGGCCACGGGCTTGCCGTGGCGACCGGGGTCGCTGCTGCAAAGATGTGCGAAAAGAGGCTGTCATGAAGTTCGAACACTGCGTCCGCTGCACCCTGTGCGTCGAGAACTGTCCGGTATTCAAGGTGAACCCCGCGTTCCCCGGGCCGAAGCAGTCAGGACCTGATGCCCAGCGCTTCCGGCTGGACGGCGAGCGGTCAGTGGACGAGTGGGTAAGGCTCTGCAGCCAGTGCAAACGGTGCGAGGTTGCCTGCCCCTATGGGGTGAACGTGGCAGAAATCATCCTGAAGGCCCAGCTCAAATACAGCAGCGAACACATGAGCCCCTTTGCCGCGCATCTCTTCGCCAATACCCATTATCTGGGCAAGCTCGGCTCGCTGGCAACTCCGCTGACCAATGCGATGACGTCCTCATCGTTCGTCAAGGGGGCCTTGAAGATAATGGGCCTTGCCACCTACCTCCCCATGCCCGAATACCGGTTCATGTCCCTGGAAAGGGGAAGGAGGAGAAAGGGCAGGTTCAGGTCGCCGAAAAAAGTGGTCTTTTTCCATGGGTGCTACCTCAACTACAACCGCCCCGATATCGGCAGAGGCATCCGCGACCTTTTGACCTATCTCGGGTGCCGGGTGGTCATGCCGCCACAGTCATGCTGCGGGCTGCCTGCCCTGGGCAACGGCGATCTCGGGATGGCCAGAAAATTCGCACGGAAAAACGCCAAATCGCTGGTCGAGTACATCGACAAAGGGTACAAAATGCTGTACGCCTGCACCTCCTGCGGACTTGCCCTGGTGCACGACTATCCCGAGGTCCTGGACATCCCCGAGGGAAAGAAAATCGCCGAAAACACCTACAACGTCCATGAGTTCATCCTGGACAGCATAGAAGACGGATCCCTGACCGTGGATTTTTCAGAGGTGGACAAGCACGTCGCGTACCACATCCCCTGCCACCTGCGCGCCCTGGGGATAGGGTATCCGGCTGCCGGAATCTTCGAGAAGATACCGGGCCTGAAATTTCATATCCTGGACGAGCACTGCTGCGGCCTTTCGGGCAGCTATGGGTTCAAGAAGAAAAACCAGCAGACCGCCCAGAAGCTTGGAGAGATCGCAGCCAGCGCCATCAAAGCCCTGGAGCCTGACTGTCTCGTCAGCGACTGCGGGGCGTGCAAGATGCAGCTCGGGCATTTCACGGGCCTGCCCGCGCTGGATCCGTCGGAAGTGATCATCGAATCCATCATGGGAAGCGATTCAAAGAAAGTCAGTTTGAAAAGGAGAGTATTGTGATTCAGGAACTTACACCGCAAATCGTTAAAGAGCTTGAAGACAGGGCACGGAAATCCCGGGCAGACATCATCGCCATGACGTATCTCGCAGGTTCGGGCCACCCCGGAGGGTCCATGTCTTCCATCGACATCTATACGCTCCTCTATCACGTTACCGACCTTCAGACCGACAAGGTGGTGGTATCCCACGGGCATACCTCTCCCGGCGTTTATTCGGCCCTTGCACGCAGAGGCCTCTTTTCCCCGAAAGAGGTCATCAAAGGTTTCAGGCGCGTAGGGAGCATTTTCGAAGGCCACGTCGAGCCGGGCGTTCCCGGCGTCCACTGGGGCACCGGAAATCTCGGGCAGGGTCTCTCGGTAGCATGCGGGTATGCGGTTGCAGCCAAAGTGAAGAACGCGCCGGTAAGCTGCTACGTCGTCATGGGAGACGGCGAGCAGCAGAAAGGTCAGATTTCGGAAGCGAAGCGCTTCATACGCAAGTACGGCCTCTCAAACATCACGGTCATCATCGACAACAACGAGCTCCAGATATCGGGCAGCAGGCACAAGGTCATGCCGCAGGATTTCCGGAAGGAATACGAAGCCGCGGGCTTCGTCGTCGTCGATGTGAACGGGCACGATTTCAGAGAGATCCACGAGGCCCTGAAAAAGGCCGCCGCCGATCACGAGTCTCCCTATGCGATCGTCGCCAATACGATCATGGGCAAGGGAGTGAGCTTCATGGAAAACAAGGCCGATTACCACGGCAGGCCATTGAACAAGGCGGAGATGGAAAAGGCACTGCCGGAAATCGATCTTCAGTGGCCCATCGAGGAATTGGAAGCCATACGGAAAGAGCCTGTGGCCGAGAATATATCCAAGGAACACTGGCCGTTCCCCAGCCTTTCACAGGGAAAACCCAGGGCGTACGCCAAGGAGATACTCATGGACAACCGGTCGGCCCTTGGAAATGCGCTGCTCGATATGGCGAAGGAAAACACAGGCGTGCCGTTTGCCGTCTTTGACTGCGACCTGGCCGGTTCCGTGAAGACCGATGCCTTTGCGAAAGAGTTCCCGGACAATTTCTTCCAGGCCGGGATCTCCGAGCACCATACGGCGACCATGGCGGGAGCCGCTTCAACACAGGAAGTGGTGAGCGTCTTTGCCGACTTCGGGATGTTCGGCATCGATGAAACCTATAACCAGCAGCGGCTCAATGCCATCAACGAGGCGAACCTGAACCTCTTTTGCACGCACCTGGGAATAGACGTGGGCGAAGACGGAAAGACCCACCAGTGCATCGATTACTTGAGCCTGCTCAGGAATCTGGCCTCGTTCTCAGTCGTTATCCCGCTGGACCCGAACGAATCCGACCTGGCGGTACGATGGGCGTTGAGCACTCCCGGAAATGCCATGATCGGCGTCGGGAGATCCAAGACACCCATCCTGACCGACACCGAAGGCCGTGAGTTTTTCAGCAAGTCCTTCACCTATGGGAAGGCGCATCACCTGCGCCCGGGCACAAAAGCAACCCTGTTCGCCCTCGGAGCGATGAGCGCCAATGCCGTCACTGTCTGGGAACACCTGAAGGCCGCAGGAATCGATATCGAGGTAGTGGGCGTCTCGTGTCCCTTCGGCTTAAGCGTGGAAGAGGTTCGAGATGCGGCTTCCCGGGGCCCGGTTTTTGTAGTAGAAGATCACCTGATGGTATCCGGTCTCGCATCGCACATTGCCTTTATTGCAGCGACGAACTCCATTGCCGTAAACCTCACGCCCATGGGCATTCAAGGGTTTCCGCCTTCCGGTCCATCGGATGTGTGCATGAAATGTTTTGCGCTCCATCCTGAAGATATCACCCGCCAAATACAAGGGAGGTTAAAAGAATCGTTATGAAAAAGTTGCTTGTATCCTTAACGCTTATCCTGGCCATATTCATACTTCCCTGCAAGTCCTCTGCAGAGTCGTCGCTCGATGTCGTACTCTGGGATGCCCTGGTCGGGGCAGGCATAGGCGCATTGGTCGGCACGGCAACGCTGGCCTTCATGGAACACCCCGGCGATCATCTGCAGCGGATAGCCCAGGGCGCGAGCGTCGGGCTCATCTTCGGGGTGGGCTTCGGCATCTACGAGATCAAGCCTATGCTGTACAGTTACACCGTACCGGATGGCAAGCGGGAGCGTGTTTACGGCATGATGGTGGGCATCCCGCTCAAATAGGAGCCACCGGCCTTTTTTAAGAAACAAAGTTGCTTAAGGGGCGATTCGTTCTTGAAGGATCGGCCTCTTTTTTAAGATCTTTTCCCATGCCTGGAAATTTGACTTCCTCAGCCTATTCTCTATACCCAGGAGGGCATCCTGTGCTTTCCCACCTGTGCCGATGATTAACCGTTACTGTTTTTAAGCCTGTCTTTTGATCCAGGCCAGGAGGTAAGAGAGATGAAAAAGATGATCATATCACTGTGTATCTGCGTTTCCCTGATCGGCCTCCCCTGCTTATCCTATGCGGGTCATTCGGAGGCAGGCAGTTTGATCACGACCCCCCTTCTCGGCCTAAGCCTCGGACTGATCGCGGGCGCTATTGTTGCGGCGTTCTCAAGCAGTTCGTCAGGGATGCCGATCCTCGTAGGCGGGGGCATCGGCTTTGCCCTCGGATTCGCCCTTGCCCTGTCTACACCGGCTGATGAGGGCCGGGCGCCAAGCATTGCAGGAGAAGGCAGCGAAGGAGCGGTGCCTAGTGCACCTTAATCCTCATACGAGAAGAATCCATCTTTATGGTATGAATCGAGGAGTGGGTGAGGGTAAGCTCTTGCTCAAACACCCATTTCCAGCTTGACGGTCTTTGTCAGGGCATCGAGTTCCTCGTGTCGCTTGAACGCCAGCTCTATGAGCGTCGTAATGAGCGTCGGGTACGGAATGCCACTCGCCTCCCAGAGCTTCGGATACATGGAAATACTGGTGAATCCGGGTATCGTGTTGATCTCGTTAACGAAGTAGCCGTCAGCGGAGACCAGGAAGTCCACCCTGGCCATGCCGGCCCCGCCTATGGCGACAAAAGCCTCCACGGCGCTGAACTGGATATCGTCCATAAGGGATTTGTTCAAGCTTGCCGGGATAATGAGCTCTGAGCTGTCTTTGTACTTGGCGGCGAAATCATAGAACTCGTTGCATGAGACGATCTCACCCGGAATGGAGGCCCTGGGCTCGTTGTTTCCAAGCACGGCGACCTCGATCTCCCTGGGTTTCTCAATGGACTTCTCAATGACGACTTTTGTGGAATAGTTGAACGCAGCATCGACTCCATTGATCATCTCTTCTATGGTTTTCGCTTTCGTAATTCCTATACTCGACCCCATGGTAGCCGGCTTTATGAAAAGGGGAAACTTGAGCGTCTCGGCAATCTCGTCCAGGACTTCTTCCCGGTCCGTATTCCACATCCACTTGTTCACGCATACGCCCTTTACTACAGGGAGGCCGCGCTGGGCAAGCACACGCTTGGTCATGTCCTTGTCCATGGCAATGGCGGAAGACATGGTGTCGCACCCCACATAGGGAAGGCCTGAGATCTCCAGCAGGCCCTGCATGGTGCCGTCCTCTCCCCTTGGACCGTGAAGAACCGGGAAGACCGCATCGACCTCGATCATCTTCCCGCTCTCCAGAGAGAGAAACCCTGGCCTCTGAGGATCGGCAGAGAGGAATACCCGGCTCACATCATGGTTATTCCCTGTCTCCAGGAGATCAAAGGCGCCTTGTCCCAGATACCAGGAGCCTTGCTTGTCAATGGCAACGAAAACAGGCTCGAACCTTTCACGGTCGAGGAAACGGACCACCGAGCGTGCAGACACCACCGACACGTCGTGCTCTGTGGACACTCCTCCAAAAAGGATGGCAACTACTTTTTTCGAGTTCACTGCTTCTTTACCTCTCTTCGCGCTTAGTTCCGCCTCTGTTAAGCCCCGTACTTGGTGAGCTTGTCCGCATGCGCCATGGCCAGGGGCATGAGGTCCACATGCTTGATATGCCCGAGCCCTCCCAGAATGCATGCAGTTTCGCCGAAAGATGCGACCGCATCCTTGCGCAAGTTCTTTTTCGCATACAGAAGAACCGGCAGTTCGTGCCAGGAATGGGATTTCATGGCCGAAGGCGTGGAGTGATCCCCGGTGATGATGACGACATCGGGCTTCAGCGCCATGATATCCGGTATGATCGCATCGGTTTCTTCGATGACCTTTACCTTTGCATCAAAATTCCCGTCTTCGCCGGCAGAGTCGGTCTTTTTGACATGGAAGAAGAAAAAGTCGTACTTCTCCCAGTTCTTTTTCAGGGTCTGAACTTCCGAGGCTATCGTGTCACCCGCATCGAGCACGTCCATGCCGACGAGTCTGGCAAGGCCCTTGTACATGGGATATGTAGCTATGGCGCAGGATTTGAGCCCGTATATCTGAGCATAGCCCGGCAGGCCGGGGTCTTTCGCGATGCCCCGCAGGGTGCATCCGTTGGCAGGGTGCTCGGGTTTAAGGATCTCGAAGGCCTGCTGAAGCCACTGGTTGAAAAGGTCTGCGCTCTTTTTCGCCTCGGGCCTCAAGGGCTCGACCTTCAGCGGCTTTGCGCCGACCCGCTGGGGATCGGTTTCGGTAAGGCCGTCTGCGAGGCCGGGAGCATCGAGAATGAGGACAAACCGGTAGTCCTTCACAGGACGGACTGTTATATCCACACCCTCAATCCTGATGACCGAGAGCTTTTCCACCAGCTCAGCGCATTTCTCCGTAGGTATTCTGCCTGCCCTGCGGTCGGTGATGGCTCCGGTTGCAGGGTCTATGGAGCAGAAATTCCCCCTGGCGGCAAGGCACGTGGATTTGAGAGAGAGGCCGATACCAAGTGCTTCGAGCACCCCTCTTCCTATCTGGTACTCCAGTGGGTCGTATCCGAAAAGGCCCAGGTGCCCCGGTCCGCTTCCCGGAGTGATTCCCGGGGCAATGGGGGAAGAGAGGCCCAGGATAGACTCTTTGCTCAAAGTGTCCATGTTCGGCGTACGGGCAGCCTCCAGCTCGGTGAGGCCCTTTTCGTTCTGAATCCCCCCGAGTCCGTCCATAACAAGCATGATGATCTTCTTATCCGAAACTTCATGAAGCTCTTTCATAAGCTCTATCTGTTTCATACCCCTCTCCTTGCCGTGAATGTGCTGAATAACTCGTGCCTAAGAATCAAATATAACGATATAATACCGGCTCATGCGCGAAAGCGCAAGGCGATTCAAGAGATACCTTTTTCAAAACAGGATCTTATAATCTCATGGGCCTGCGCCGCATCCCGTGCTCTTCCTGTTTCCTTACTCAAGTGATGGCCGAAAGTGAGATTCCCGCCCAGCCAGAACACGGCTGTCTTGAATCTCTTCAGGGCGACATCTGGGGGAAAGTACCGGGTGAGGAGATCGAGGAGATTCAGGATGACGCCTTCGAGATCGGGCTTCTCCGATATGGGATTACCTGCCATAAGGGCTTTGATATCCCGGAAGATCCAGGGCTGTATCACCGCCTGCCTGCCGATCATTACCCCGTCGCATCCGGTCTGCCGCATCATGGAGACGGCGTCTTCAGGCGTCCGGACATCACCGTTTCCCACTACCGGTATGGAAAGGTGATCCTTGAGGACCGCGATATATTCCCACCTCGCCTTCCTGTTCATACCTTCCGGGACGGTGCGGGCATGGAGCACGATGAAATCGGCTCCTCCCTCCTGGATCATGGAGGCAAAGTCCAGGAGGTACCCTTTATCAGGGGTGTATCCAATGCGAATCTTCACTGACACAGGCCTGTTTTTCACCGACTTGCGGACAGCGGCCAGCACCGCACGGGCATGCTCCATATCCTTCATGAGCGCAGCCCCCCAGCCATGGACCGTAACCTTGTTCAGCCAGCACCCCATATTTATGTCGACGCCCCACGGTTCGTAGGTATCGAGCCTGGATGCCGCCTCTTCCATCCTCCCCGGCTCGTTCCCGAGGAGCTGAAAGATCAGGTCGTCCTTGACCGCCCACTTGAGGTAAATCGAGGTTTGCGGGCTTTCAACGGGTACGATCCGGGAATTGAGCATCTCGGAATAGAAGAGATCGCACCCGCCCATTGAGCGGATGAGTTGCCGGTACGCCACATGGCTCAAGTCGACCATAGGCGCCATGATAAGCGCGTCTTTCGGCAGGAGGTGCACGGAGCTTTTTATTGCGTCTGGTCCTTCAGCACCACGAGTGCGTCTACCGCAACAGGCGTATCGTTTAATATGATCAGGGGATTGATATCGATCTCGGCGATCTCGGGGATCTCCAGGCCGATTTTCCCCAAGTTGATGAGCGCACTGGCCAGGATGTCCCGGTTCACCGCAGGCTTGCCCCTGAATTTATCAAGGAGCTTTTTCGCTTTGATCTCATCCATCATTTCCAAGGCATCCCTCTTTTCCAGAGGCGCGACCCTGAACGTGACGTCCTTGAGGACCTCGGTAAAGATGCCGCCGAGTCCGAACATGACGCAGGGCCCGAACTGGGGATCGCGGATCAGGCCCGCAACGAACTCGCGGTCTCCTTTGATCATCTGCTGTACGAGAACTCCCTCCAGCTGACCTTTGCCCCTCTCTTCGAGTGCCTGGTATGCCTCTTCCACGGCCT
Source organism: Syntrophaceae bacterium UBA6087 (assembly GCA_002448235.1). Lineage (GTDB taxonomy): Bacteria > Desulfobacterota > Desulfomonilia > UBA1062 > UBA1062 > Phosphitivorax. The sequence goes on along the minus strand of DIXF01000002.1, from coordinate 351,267 downwards.
TCTCGTCCTTGAGGTTGAGTTCGATCATGTTGAGCTCGGTTTTATGAGTCAGTTTACTGGAATGACCTTTGAGCACCACAGGGTACCCTATCTCCTGGGCGTATTTCTTCGCCTCTGTGACATTGACGGCGATGAATTCCTTGGTGACCGGTATGGAGTATGCCTCCAGCACCTTTTTGGAATCGAATTCGCTTAACGTTTTTTCTCCGCGCTGAATCGCTTCTTCAATTATCTTCATACCATCTCCCTGTGTATGATAGTATTATTATATTGATCTCTTAACAGAAATCTCTGATAAAGCAAAGGCCTTATCTGCCACAGAATGCGAAACATCACTCATTCTTGACGAAACACCTTATAGAGTATAATGAGCAAAAAGCGGACGAGAGGTATCCCGCGATAAAAATTCTCCCTCATATGTCTGGGAAAGGACAAATGGAACCGATGAAGAATATTTCTGCAAGCACCGGAAAGATCTCCCTTTCGATCTCGGAGATCTTTTTTTCTCTCCAGGGAGAAGGACCCTGGGTCGGCCTTCCTGCAGTGTTCATCCGTTTAGCCGGATGCATCGAGCCGTATTGCCCCTGGTGCGATACCCGGTATGCGCTTACATGCACCGGCGAAATGGGTATTGACGACATCCTCCTCTCTTTACGAACATATGCTTGCCCCCGTGCGGTCATAACGGGAGGCGAGCCTTTTCTTCAATGGGAGAGCGGGCTCTCCGTACTTCATGACGGATTGTTGCAGCAGGGATTTGCCCTGCAGTACGAGACGAGCGGCAAGGTCAAGATCCCCGACATCAAGGGCGCGCTCGTCGTGTGCAGTCCGAAGCATATCGGGGGCGCCTGGCATTTTGAGCGGGATAATACCGCCAGGGTGGACTGCTACAAGTTTCTTGCAGAAGGCTCCGGCTGGCAGGAGGCGGTCGATGGATTCATCAAGATAAACAGGATAGAAGGTGATAAGATATTCGTCATGCCACTCGGTGCGACAAGGGTTGAGCAGATCGTAAACATGGAAGAGGTCTTCAGCTACTGTCTCAAAAAGGGGTACAGGATGTCTCCAAGGCTCCATATCCTGGCCTTCGATACACGGAGGGGTGTCTGATGGAAAACGCGGTCATACTTCTCTCCGGAGGCATGGATTCTGGTGTGTTGCTCGCCTGGTCACGGGATAGGTATGAACAGATTCATGGCCTTTATTTCGATTACGGATCAAAGCACACCGCAAGGGAATACCGGAAAGCGGATGAGCTTGCCCAACACTACCGTGCAATACTGACGAAAATAGATCTTCCCTTCATAGGCGAACTGTTCTCGTCCTCACTCCTTGCATCAGGCGAAGATATCCCCGAAGGCCCATATGCGGAAACAAATATCTCATCGACCGTTGTCCCGTTCCGGAACGGGATCATGCTCTCCATAGCTGCCGGATACGCCGAGAACTTACATATACCCACCGTTCTCATCGCATCCCACGGAGGCGATCATCCCATCTACCCAGACTGCAGGCCGGGCTTCACCGCGGCCATGTCGAAGGCTGCACGGAAAGGGACGTTCACCGGGGTGTCCATCCTCGCACCGTTTGCATCCTATGATAAGAAAAGGATAGCAGAGCTCGGCAGAAAGCTGGCTTTCGATTTCCGCATGACATTCTCCTGCTACAAAGGCCACGAGATCCACTGCGGGAATTGCGCAACATGCCTCGAGAGGAAGGCGGCTCTTGGCTTTGACCTCGGTCTCGATCCCACGGAGTATATACAATGAAAGATATCCTCCTGGGCAAAAAAGTTGCCGTTCCCCGTACCTATGATCCTTCGATCCTCTATGCCCTACCAAGGACTCGAAGCGAGGCGGTTCTGCACGGGTTCGATCTCTGGAGATGCTACGAGCTTTCCTGGCTCAATGAAAGAGGCAAGCCTGAGGTGGCGATCCTGGAGGTCATTTATCCTGTCCAGAGCAGGAATATCGTTGAATCGAAATCGCTGAAACTCTACCTGGGAAGCCTTTCGAACGCTTCTTTCTCAACACGTGAAGAAGTAGGATCGGTAATCCGTCGGGATCTGGAGAAACTCCTCTGTACACCATGGATAGACATATCCATCCTGAAGATTGGAGATAAAGCTGATATCTCCAGAGAAAGCAATTTCCCCGGGATTTGTATCGATGATCTGGACATCGGTATCCGCTCCTGCACGGTGGACCCCAGCCTCCTTTGTACACAAAAAGATGCCGGCCGCGAGAGCCTTTACTCACATCTATTTAAATCATACTGCCCAATTACCCGCCAGCCGGACTGGGCGAGTATCTTTATCGAATACGGGGGAAGGAAAGTCGACCGTCGGACGCTCCTTGCATACCTGTGCTCTTACAGGGATCATGAGGGCTTCGCAGAGGATTGCTGCGAGCGGATTTTTCTGGATTTTCTCTCCCGCTGCGCACCGGAAGAGCTGCTGGTAGGATGCTTCTACACAAGGCGGGGCGGGATTGACATCAATCCCGTACGGTGCTTGTACGAGATCGATCCCGAGAAAATGAGGAAATACCATCTTGTACGCCAATAACTTTTTTAAGAACCTGCCTCTTTCGGCAAACCTTATGAATACTCGTCAGTTGTTCAAAAGAGGCAGGTAAAAGAGTAATGTAAAGCTTCTAGCGCGCCGTAATTGATATTGTCCCTTGGACATCTACTCTCATGTTGAATATATCGATACTGCCCAGGCTGGGACCAGTCGTATCTTTTCCAATATGGATGGCTCCGATGGAAAACTGGTCGATATTGGTCGTCATGTCGATTATGTGGGTTCCGAGACCCATTGAACCAAGGCCTGTCATTCCCAGACCAGGAAGAACGGGATTCGTCAGTGGATTGAGCATGCTTATGTTCATCGGGTTTACATTCCTGATGTCTATTGAACCTCTCATCGTTATATCGCTCAGATTCAAAATCCCGTTCAACGTTGGTATATTGTCGAAATGCGAATTGAATGCCATATGAATCGCTTCATTCGCAATCCCGGCCTGACCGACGACCTCGCTCAAGGTGTTGTCTGACAGAGCCACCATTTTGGCTGATCCTGCCTGCGGAAGCAACAGCAGTACGATCATATAGAGAGCAGCAAATAGGCTTATTTTCTTCATTGGAACTCCTTTCTGATGAAGTTCTCCAGGCAACCCGGCTGTCCACTTTAAGGGTGGACCCGTGGCTTTCCGGCCCATGGTTACCCATGGTGTGGCGAGAGTGACTGTGCTGGTGAATCCTTCTCAGGCAACCCGGCTGTCCGAGCACTCTTTTCGGACCCTAAGGCTTTCCGACCCATGGTTACCCATGGTGTGGCAGTGAAGGAGGCAACCCGGCTGTCCGAGCAATAATACGCACGGACCCTAGGCTTTCCGTCCCACAGTTACCTGTGGTTTGGCTTGGAAAGGAGGACGTGGGCGTTTGTCTCACCCCTCCTCCGTCTTGACTTATTTTTGGCGTTCTGTCGGCTTGTAGTTACTCTTTTACCCATGTCTATTCTCTGAAAGCAAAGAATACACATGGTATGCCCCGCTCATTGTCAAAGAACCATGCAGCAAGTTTCCTGCTGTCTTATATTGTTCGTATCGATTCGATTGTTAAAAAACATGAGAGGGAAAGATAAAAAATATTTACCTGATATTTTGGGAAGGTACCGGCAGGAACGTATTGGCCCGTCAGGGGGCCGGGCGTGACAATATCGCTTCGATTTTTGAGGCCTGATGGGTATTGCCCATGCGATTCCAGAGGGTAAGCCCCCGCGTATAGCATGATCTGGCCTTTTCCCATTTTCCGCAGAGAGTATGGAGGTCTCCCCATGATACGATTGTCCAGGCAACATGGGGTTTCATCTGCATTTTCCAGGCGAGGCGTGAGGCTGCCGATAAGGATTCTCCGGCGGCATCGATCTTCCCCTGATGCAGGTGAATACGCCCCATAATCCTTCGGGCCCAGATCAGCTGGTCCATATTGCCGTTTTCGCTGTTCCAGGTTATGCTTCTGCCGGCAATTTCATATGCCCTCTCAAACTCCCCAAGGCTTAAATGTGCTTCTGCAAGTGCATTGAGAGCATAGGGCACCCTGTTGGCAATCCCTGCCTCGAGATGGGGCAGTGCATTTTCGAGGAGGTCCCTTGCTGTCTTATATTGTCTCTGCTCGATAGCTATCCAGGCCCTGTAGAGCCTGAGCAGCGCGGAAGATGAAGGCTCGCCGCGGACTGATGAGCCTTCCAGCTTCTCAAGCTCTTCCCGGGCCTTTTCCAGATGGCCTGAGTATCTTGAGTACAGGTAGATGGAGCTCTGGATGCGGAGATATGAAAACCCGCCTGCAAGGCAACCCAGTTTCTTTTCTTTCTCCCTGACTTCATCGAATATCCTCTGGCCGTCGAGGATATCCCCCTTGAGAAAAAGGACGTACCCGTGCCATACATCGGCCATGAGATCGAGATCCATGTAAGGAGAACTCTGTTCTTTCGTCCGGTAGTACCATGCAAGAGAATCGGCTATGTTCCCCCGCCATACGCTCGCGGCAAGCGAGGTGAGGTAATTGACCGAAAGAAGAAATCTGTCCGAAGAATCGAGTCTATCCCGGGCCTCTCCGAGATATTTCAGCGCTGTCAAAGGTTTCCCCAGGTAGGTATAGGTGTATGCAACTGAGGTCTTGGCGGCGGCTTCCAGGAAATCGTTGTCTTTTGTTTTGGAGAGCACCTCATCAAATGCATCCAGCGCCTCCTTAAATGACCCTTTCTGGGAATAGAGATTGATCAGGCGTATCTGTGAAAAAATCTCCTGCCTTTTATGCCCAGCCTTTCTGTACAGGCTGATGAGGTTCTCCAGGGAGGCAATGGCCAGGTCTGGATTGAAGATCCTCGAACAGGACCATATCCCTTCGCATATTTTGATAAGCAGATCTTCCCGATCCGGGTAGCCCGGGGATTTCTCCAGGCAGAGCTGAGCCATCCGGTAATGAGCCGAGGCTTCGATCCAGGAACCCTCGGCCTGATATATCCGTGCAGAAAGCATGCAATACGGGTACGCCCGTTCATGCTCCTGGGCATGAAACAAGTGATATGCGATCATGCCGCAGTTTTCCGTTCTGCTTCTTGCTGACGTTTCAAGATAAAGGCCGATCTTCCGGTGGAGATTTCTTCTGTTGCGCTTCAACAGGGCCATGGATGCTACTTCTCTGGTCAGCGCGTGGCGGAAGCGGTATTCCTCCGGACGGGTACTGACGATAAATCCTGCCTTCTCAAGGATCTCAAGCGATGCCTGCATCTGCGGCTCGTTTGAAGATACGGCCTCAAGGAGCGAAGAAGGAAAGACCATTCCGATAACCGAAGCTGCCTGCAGGAGATTTTTGCATGAATCGCCCAAGTTGTCCAGTCTGGCGGTAATAAGCCCCTGGATCGTAATGGGAATTGTCCCGCTGCTGTTTCCCGCCTCCGCCATGAGGAGCGATATGCCTTTTTCCCGTAAAAAGGAGGCATACTCTTCGATATAAAACGGGTTTCCTCCTGTCATTCTGTACAGGGATTCGACAGCCTCATGGGATATGCCCAGGCCTTCCAGCATGTCTGCGATCAGACTGCCGGTATTTTCTCTGGAGAGTTCTTTTAGAGGTATGATTATTTTCGGAGCATACATCGGATGCTCCTGCCTTGATGTTGCTATGAGCAGGCATCGGGCACCCATGCTGTCGGAAAGAACAAGGTTATGCAGAAGATCTTTGGTAGTCTCGTCTGCCCAGTGTATATCCTCGATACAGAGTGCTAACGGGCGGGATTGTGAAAAAGAAAGCAGGAAGGCCGATATTGCTTCAAAGATTTCGGTCTTCCACAGGTCGGGCATGAGTTCATCACATTCAGAGACGCTCCCCAGAAGGTTTCTGATATGAAAGGAGTGTCTCGGATTGGGGAGCCGATCTTCGATTATTTGTTCAAGATCGGTATCGCTTTCGCCCGACATGCCGGCCATCTGCGTAATCATTGATACGACAGGAGCGTACGGGGTATCCTTCATGTGATCCAGGCACTGAATAGTGAATGAAGCTATTTCATCCGGCAGGGAGCCGAAAAATTCGTGAACGAGCCTGCTCTTTCCCACTCCCGCATCTCCCGTAACTATGATAAAGCTCCCCTTCCCTTGCAGCAGGTTGTCCCGTGCACTGAAGAGCACTGCCATCTCTTCGTCCCTTCCGACCATGGGCGAATGGCTGCCGCCGGGCCGATGAATGCTTAAGGGTATACGTCTCATTGAACGGATACGATGGACAGCGACCGGCTCTTTGATGCCTTTCAGGATCTTTTGACCGACAAACTCGGTATGGAAAAATCGTTCGGCCTCGTTCCGGGAGGAGTCGTCTATGAGAATCTCCCCGGGTGCGGCAATACCGGAAAGCCTTGCCGCAATATTGATCGGCATGCCCATGGCGCCAAGACAAAGGTTATTACCGGTCTTCTGATCAACGAGAACCGTACCCGTATGGATACCGGTATGCATCGTGTACCGTTCTCCTGAGGACGTTCCCATTTCTTTTTGAACGAACGCATGGATTGCGATCGCAGAGCGGACCGCCCGGACGATATCGTCCTCGTGGATAAGCTCAACGCCGAACAGGGCAACAACCGCATCACCTGAAAATTTTTCGATCACCCCTCCGAAAGAGCTGATAATGCGGGTGGCTTCGTGGAAGATCGAGCCCATGAGCGATTTCAGTTCTTCAGGATCAAGGCTGGCCGAAAGGGAGGTATAGCGGTTCAAATCAGAGTACAGGGCGGTAATGCAGCGATGCTCCTGAACCCCGGGCCCGGCGGCCCGAGATAGGCCGCAGAACCTGCAGAATCTGTCCTCCCGGCAAATCGCCGTACCACACCCGGCACAGCGCATTTCATTGGTATTCATCAAATCCTCTCAGCGAAAAAATAGCCGCGTGATATCCTTTGTCAAGAGGTTCAAGGGAAGCGGCTTATTTTTTACCATTGACAGCCCTTGAAGCGGTGATGACCGCCTGTTGATCTTATGACTCCGAGGCCGTCGGTACAGAATTCTTGATTCGAAGGTAATATAGTGATACGAAAATGAGAATTAATGGCCGAAAAATCATAGGAGAAAATTGTTATGGATATCAAAATCGCAAAATGTTCACCCGACAAATTGAAGGCAAAACCTGCAGATGAATCCAAACTGGGCTTCGGCCAGATATTCACGGATCATATGTTCACGGTCAAATATGCGACCGGCAAGGGTTGGCATGAACCGGTCATCGGCCCTTACGGTCCGATCGTCCTTGACCCCACTGCCATGAGCCTCCACTACGGCCAGGAAATCTTTGAAGGACTGAAGGCCTATCGCGGCAAGGACGGGAGTATCTACCTGTTCAGGCCCATGGAAAACATCAAGAGGATGAATGCCTCGGCAGAGCGTCTATGCATGGCCACAATCGATCCTGAGCTGTTTCTGGAAGGCATGAAAAAACTTGTCCTGCTGGAACAGGACTGGATCCCACGCGGCGCAGGGACGTCCCTGTATATCCGCCCGACCATGATCGCCACGGAGGCTGCCCTGGGGGTCCACCCGGCAAATCAGTATCTCTTCTTCATCATTGTCGGTCCTGTCGGAGCTTACTATCCTGAAGGGTTCAGCCCAACGAAGATCTATGTCTCCGAGGATTACGTACGCGCCGTTCGCGGCGGTGTCGGAAACTGCAAGAATGCGGGGAATTATGCCGCCAGCCTCTATGCCAGCCAGAAGGCCAAGGATATGGGGTACACGCAGGTACTTTGGCTGGATGCCATTGAGCGTAAATATGTGGAAGAGGTCGGGACGAGCAATGCCTTCTTCATGATCGGCGATGAGCTTTTTACCCCGCCGCTCTCAGGTTCGATTCTCCCTGGTGTCACCCGGAATTCCGTTATCCAGCTGGCACGGAGCTGGGGCGTGAAGGTGACCGAACGGGCACCGGCCATGAGCGAGATCATTTCCGGGATCGCAGCCGGGACAGTGAAAGAGGCGTTTGCTTCAGGCACGGCGGCCATCGTCTCTCCCATCGGCCAGATCTATTATCAGGGGAAAGAGCACTTCATCAACGGGGGCAAAACAGGTGCGCTGACGGAACGTCTGTACAACGAGATCTTACAGATCCAGTATGGAGAAAAGCCGGATCCCTTCGGCTGGCGCGTGAAGATATCGGACTGATTTGCTTCCTTACCTCTAAAGAAGGATCTATTAAGCCGATTGATACCGAAAGAGATTCAAGAAGCCGGGTCTGGGATTTTCAGACCCGGCTTTTCTTTTAGATTAGCCTGATCAAGATAAAGAAGGTGATGAGAAACACCGCGATCGCTGTCTGGTGTTCGGTATTTTCGATGCTCACGGCAAACGACCAGAGATGCTTGGCCCCATGGGGGTAAGGATCGATCCGCGGGAAGAACATATAGGGAACCTCGCTCTTGTACTTGAGAAATTCCTCCCCGAACATCCTCTCCAGCCTTCCCCACTCCGTTTCCTTTTTCCTGGGGATATATGACTTGAAGAATATCAGGGTCATGAGGATCCAGATCACGACATTCGATGCCATTATGCAGAGGCCCGTCCCGATAATGAAGCTTCCCAGATACAACGGCGACTGAACGTGAGCGTACGGGCCGGAGGTGGTGAGCTCCTCATTCTTCCGCAAGTGCCCGGTGGCCCAGAATCGTAACGCCTCTCCGGCGACGACCAGAATAATCCCGATAAAGCTGGACGTCCAGGTGGGATCGGCAAAGATCACCAGGAGGATTATCATTGCGTACAGGGGCACGGTTTTGCTCGTTATTTTTTCTAGTTTATCCTCCCAACTCATTTCCATTCCTCCAAAATTACTTTGACTTTGCTATGTAGCCGTTTCTCTCCATCCAGTCAAGCCCAACATCCGGTTGTGTTACCCGAAAGAGAACAAGGGCCTGCCCGGTGAAAATCGCCGGGCACGGCCGCCTGTGGAAGCTTCTACGCTACCCCCCGATGAGGGCTTTCTTGGCCTGTTTCCTGATCTCTTTTTCGTCTGCCCACTCGATAAGCCCGGTCTTGATGTTCACCAGGTTCATAGTGAACTTGAAATACACGTCCTTAACCCGGCCGGAGGATTTTTTGATGGAGCTGAGCTCACCGAAAAGAAAATAATCGGCCCCTACCTGATGTCCCACGGACTTGGCAGTGGAGGGGTCGACGATCCCTGACTTGGTCTGGTACTCAAGCTGTTTGATGATCTCGTCATTCACCTCGTTGACTGCGGTAAAACGCACCTTCCCTGACTTCAGCAGAGTTGTCCTGATTTTATCGGTTACGGACTTGGTGTCGATGTGCTCATCCGTCATGTTCTTCACTTTATGGACATAGAGCACGGGACGTTCCCCTGAAGAGAGAACCGGGGTCGCCAGCAGGGAATTCACCATCTTTTCAGCTATTGTCTGAAGATCGGTCGAGCCGAATTCCGTGGTAACGGTTTCCACCTGCCCGGGGTCGCCATAGGTAACGGCCGGCGTCGAGGCACAGCCGTAGAAAAAGAATACCGCAAGAATGATCGAACTGCTTCCTATAAGTCGTTTCATATTCTCCTCCTGATTTGATTCTTACGAACTGGAGCTCGTGATGGGGTGCATCTTCCTTATCATACACTTGAAGCTCACCGCGTTCGGGCCGGGCGCCGTAGTCTTGAAGCCCCGGGCTTCCATACCTGACAGGGATGCGGGTATCCAGTTGGTGATGGAAGATATTTCAAAGCCCGAGGCATCATACCAGATGAATCGGTACTCGAAGTCCGTATCGCCGGAACTCTGGTTCTTTATGATGACCTGCGCCTCCATCGATGAGCCGAGCCCGAGCGGACGTACGCTCACCTCGCCGAAAGAGAGCGTCCGAGCCAGCCACTTGTCGTTGATCTCTTCCTTCTTGGAGCTTAAGCCCCCCGGACCTGCCTGGACTTGCAGGATATTGGGCGCTGTCCCTGCACATGAAACGAGAAACAACACGGCAAACAGAGAGATAAAAATCCTTCCCCTTCTCATAACGGCTCCTCCTGTCTAATAAGCCTTTGTCTGTATTGATAGGCCGGCTTCCGTATCCCTGCAGAATACGATCAGATGCCGGGTTCCCTCCGGGATATCGATCACCTTCGCATGCGTGGAAGGCGTTCCTCTGACAACGATCTTTTTCGTACTTTCCGGCACAAACTCCCTGACAACCTGGATCTCCTTGGGCAGAGAGGCCCATGCCCTCAAGTCCGCACGCTCGGTAATCGCAGCGGCTATCGTCCCCGTGATCGCGCCTATAGCACCATACTCTTTTGACAGCTTGCTTGTCATCCGCGCCTTGAAATATGAGCGGGCAACCTGTTTCGCAAAAAGCACCGGAAACTGATCAAGCAGGTTCCTGGATGCGATGGCATCGGTATCGGAGACAAGGGATGTCTCTGTGACCCGGTCCTCATATACAAGCTCCGCCGCGCGGACAGACGATGGAACGAAACGATAGACCGGCAACGATGCAAAGGAAAGCCCTCCCCGGGAAAGCGGGACGGGAAAACTCAACTCCTCTTTGACCGGCGCCACGCCATGTTGGAAAATGACAAAAATATCCAAGCCCTTGCCACACTCATCCTCCAGCTTTCCAAAGGCTTCTTGCCATTGTTCCGTATCTTCACCCCTGCCCAGCCTTCTGCTCAGGCGGATCAGGTCTTTCCGTATGCTCTTCGACCATGGGGCTGCTTCGATTCCCTTTTTCAGATCGATGTACGCCTCGTCCTCTTCGCCTCCGAGTTCATACACCAAAGAAGAGATGTAATAGGCGAATGCATTCTGATAAATACTATTGATATCCCCTGCCTTACTCTTCAGTTCCCGGTATCTGTCGCTGTCCGCCTTCTGGAAGGAGTCCTGCCAGTTTGTACCTCTGCTCTCTTTCTCCGCCTTTTCAAGGGCCTTCTCATGCCTTTCTTTCAACTCATTCTGTCTCTGGTAGGCATTCCTGATCTCTACGCGCGCCCCTTCGAGATCGCCTGTCATCAGATAATTCACGGCTCCGAAGGCATGGATGAGGATCTTTTCGAAATCTTCTCCCTCATAGGGACGGACCTGCTCGTTCAAGAGAAGAGACCCCAACTGGGAGGTCGCCCTAGATGCGGATATCACCGCCTTTTCTTCGTATTCTCTGATCTTCGCGGCGCCAAGCTGGAATTCCCGGGAGCTCTCGTCATACTTGCCCATGAGCTGGAGGAGCGTTGCACGCTCCAGCCGTACGAGCACTTCGTCTTTGCCCCTCGCGTACTTATCGGGAAAGGCTGTCAGGGCATCCTCGAACCTGCCCTGGGAGATGGAGAACCTTGCCTGCTCGGTCACCTTTGCGTAATTCGTCAGACCGGTACAGCCGGTGGCGAGTAAAAAAGAAAGGGAGAGCAGAACAACCGTGAAACGATGCACGTTAAGGCCGTCTTCGGCAGCTTGTTCTACAGGGATCAAAAAGCCACGCCGATGCCTGCCATGATACCTCGCCTGGAATGATACCCGATGCCTATGTTCAGTCCTTGTATGACGTACCGGGTGCCCAGCATCCATGCGATATTCCTGTCCGTATCGGAATCGACCTCGTAGTTGTCGTCTAAGCTGGTGCCGATTCTCACCTTATCCTGGCTGGCATACCCGAGCCCTGCCACTGCGAAAAGGGCAGGGATCATCTCGGCGCCGAAGACCAGATCGATCTCCTGCTCGTTGCCGTCATTGTACTCGATCAGTGGATCGTAGGTGAGTCCGGATATCGGCTGAAGGCCGGAAGGCGGGTCTTCGTCGGTATCGGCGACGCTCACCCCCAGACCCAGACTGAACGCGCCGCCCGACGGGTGCAGGTTGGAGAGAAAGATCCCCCCCATCTCTATGCCGAGGCTGGGCTCATCGACATCTCCGCCGCCTATTCCGTAATTGGCGGTAATATATCCACTGGCCGAGCATACCGCAGGGAAGAGCACCGTTAAGATACCCACCACGGTCAAAAACCTCTTCATATCTTGACCCCCGGGAAATTTTTTTTATCATGTATTGTAACCATACTACTAGCGATCGTGATAAATCAAGGCTTGACAGTTTTAGTATGTCATTAATATACTGAAGTTTTGGTATGCAGCTAATACCCAATATAAAAATATATTGTAAAGGAAATCAACGCTATGTCGCAGAATGAGACGACTGCTTCCTACTTAAAGGCATTGGGGCATCCTGTAAGACTCATGATAGCACGGGAGCTCATTAAAGGCCAGAAGTGTGTGGGGGAGGTTGAAAGTATCCTAAATATCCGCCAGGCAAACGCGTCACAACATCTTTCTATCCTCAAGATCAACGGGATAGTGGACTGCCAACGGAAAGGAAATCTGAAATGTTATTATCTCAAGAGCCCCCAAAAGATCCAGCAACTCATTGATATTCTGGAAGAAAAATCTCCTGAAAGGTGAACGCATGTATGACGTCATCATCGTCGGGTCAGGCCCGGCAGGCCTGACCGCAGGTATTTATGCATCCCGTTCTAAATTAAAAACTCTGCTGCTCACCAGCCAGGTGAATCCAAGCCTTATCACCACCACCGATCTGGTCGAGAACTACCCGGGGTTTCCGGGAGGGATTAACGGCTTCGAGCTCATAGAGCGGTTTAAAGAACAGGCCTTGTCTTTCGGTCTCGAAATAGCCGAAAATGATGTTTCTTCCATCGAGAAGATCGTACGTGACAGCGTAGAGTCCTGGAGGGTAACCGCTTCGGAACATGCCTATGAGGCATTTTCGCTCATCATAGCGTCCGGCACGGAGTACGCCCACCTCAATGTGCCGGGAGAGGAACGATATACCGGGAAAGGGGTATCCTATTGCGCCACGTGCGACGGGCCGTTTTATCGCGACGCACCTGTGGCCGTGGTGGGCGGAGGAAATGCCGCGGTCCAGGAAGCCCTTTTCCTCACCAGATTTGCAAGGAAAGTGACCCTGATCCACCGGAGGGACCGCCTGCGGGCGGATAAAGTCCTTCAGGACCAGGCCACGGCAAACGAGAAAATCGACTTTATGTGGAATTCCGTAGTGGACGAGGTCGTCGGAGACGACCTCGTGAAAGCGGTCACGGTAAGCAACGTGAACGATCCTCAGAACAAGCAGACACTCGAAGTCCAGGGAGTATTCATCTTCACCGGCAATATTCCCAACACGGGCTTTGCAAAAGGCCTGATGGACTGTGACGACAAAGGCTTCATCAAGGTCGACAGTGAGATGAGGACCTCTGCGAAAGGTATCTTTGCCTGCGGCGACTGTACGCAAAAGCTGCTGCGCCAGGTAGTGACGGCCTGCGGTGACGGGGCAACCGCAGCCTTCGCAGCAGAACAATATATCCAGGAGATCAAAGGGACCTCTTACACCTCCTGGGATGCAGCTTAATACTTAAACCGAATAAGGAGATTTTCTATGACCGAGGGAACTTTCGTGGACAATCCCGACCATCCGATCGTTTTGACAGACACCGATATCGACAAAGCAATAGCAAAGTATCCGTTCATTATCGTTGATTGCTGGGCAGAGTGGTGCGGACCATGCAAGATGCTGGGACCGATCATAGAAAGCATGGCAAAGAAACACCAGGGGGATATCGTCTTTGCCAAGCTCGATGTAGACGGTAATCCGCAGACTGCATCCAAATACAGCATCCGCTCCATCCCCAACCTGATCGTATTCAAAGACGGCCGGAAGGTGGGAGACATCGTGGGAGCCATGCCGGAAAACAAGCTCCTTGAAAGGATCAATACCTTCAGATAAGGGGGAGCTTTCCTAAAAGAGCTTCCTGCTGTCCAGGAGAATGGTCACCGGGCCATGATTATTGATGCGGACGTCCATCTCGGCCTGGAACTTTCCGGCCACTACCCTGCCCTTGTGCAGGGTGGAAACCCGGGCAAGGGCAGAATCGAAAATCGCACTCGCAGCAGACGGCGGCTCAGCACCTGAGTATGAAGGCCTTCTTCCTTTCCGCACATCACCCAGCAGGGTAAACTGGGAAACCATGAGTATCTCTCCCTGCGCCTCCCCCACATCGATATTCATGACCCCCTCGCCGTCATCGAAAATTCTTAAGCTCACGACCTTGCGGGCGATATAATCGATATCACCGTCCCCATCACCTGCCTCGACACCGATAAAGCAGCACAAACCTTTACCGATCCTGGAAATCTCTTGGCCGCCTACGGAAACGGACGCATCATGTACCCGCTGTATCACGGCACGCACTGGTTCATTACCTGATGAGTGTCATGGTCAGAAGCATCCCCTGCCTGTAGATGCTGACGGTTGCCTTTCTTCCCTCCATCTTACCCAGCGCCTTCTTGAACTCGGCCATGTTGGCGATCTTTATACTGTTTATCTCGACGATCACATCGCCGGGCCTGACGCCCATGCTTGCCGCTGCTGAACCGTTTTCCACGGCAATGACCACGACTCCTTTGATATTCTCTCCTACCTGCAGCGCCTCACGCGCGGGAGGCGTCAAGTCGGAGACAGTCGCGCCATTGAGAAACCTGTTGTCCTTTACCGTGAATTTAAGCTCGGGGACTTGCGCCTTTGCAAGATCGCCCATGGTCACATTAAATGTCATGACCTTGCCGTCCCGGATCACTCGGATAGGCACCTTCGTGCCGGGAAGTATCTCCGCAATGAAAAGCCGTATGACAGAGGCGTCTTTGACTTCTTTGCCGTTAATGGCTGCGATGATATCACCCTGCCTGATCCCGGCCTTTCCGGCGGGAGAGTCTTTGACAACATCGGCCACCAGGGCGCCTTTCGGGATCTCGAGCCCCATAGCCTTTGCAATCTGAGGCGTAACCTCCTGAACGGTGACGCCGAGCCAGCCGCGCACCACCTTTCCGGTCTTTTCGATGCTTCTGACAATATTCATGGCGAGATTGACAGGGATGGCAAACCCGATCCCTACATTCGTCCCCGATCCGGAAAGGATAGCGGTATTGATCCCGATAAGCTCGCCGCTCGTGTTTACCAGCGCACCTCCGGAATTCCCGGGGTTAATCGGCGCGTCTGTCTGGATAAAGTTCTCATAGTCGACCCCGATATTCAAACCGGTGCGTCCCAAGGCGCTGATGATCCCGTGGGTCACCGTACCTTCAAGACCGAACGGATTCCCGACCGCCAGCACGAAATTCCCCACCCTCAACTTCGATGAGTCCCCGATCCGGACGACCGGGAGGTTCTTTGCATCGATCCTGATGACCGCGAGATCGCTTTTCGGGTCGGTGCCGATGATCTTCGCCTGAAAAACCCTTTCATCGGAGAGCCTCACCTCTACCTCGTCCGCACCTCCCACCACGTGGTTGTTGGTAACGATATAGCCGTCTCCGGAAACGATTACGCCCGAGCCGAGTGCACGCTGAATTCGCTCCTGGGGAACTCCTCCGCCGAAGAAATCCCGGAAGAAGGGATCATTGGAAAAAGGCGACGCGTTCACCTTCACCTTTTTTGTAGACGAGATATTCACCACCGAAGGGAGGACTTTATCGGCTGCAGCTTCAACCCAGTTCCGCTCGAAAGACTGCCCGGTTTGCGCTTGGGGTGCGCAGGTAAAAATGAAGACGAGGATACTACACATGAGACCGGTTTTAATGAATTTTTGCATAGTTGCACCTCCATGCTCGATACATGGGATTACCTTATAACAAGTATTGCATATAACTCAAGATCATCCTGTACACGGCTTTGAAAGTACTATATAGATCTCCTCCCATGGCGGAAATGAATTCAACCAGAGATTTCCACAGAAAGACACCCATCGACCTCATGAAGGAGTATACCATCTGCGAGTCGTTCTCGCATGCCGGCTCGCCCTATGAATTCCTGCTGGAGTCGCCGCGAAGCTACGGTGCGATGATCGGGGATTTCCTGACTGGAAGCGGCCTTTTGAAAAAAGGGACGTGCGTGTGCGAGATAGGCGGGGGATACGGGAGCCTCATGTCCGGGCTGCTGGGTGAATATGCACACCTCATACACCGGGTCTACATGTTGGATCTCTCCCAAAAGCTCCTCTTAAGACAGCGGGGGCATCTCTCCCAATGGCTTTCCCGGATTACGTCCATCCAGGCCGATGTTCACGAAATAACCGACGCTCTCCGCGGGATCGACCTCATCATCATGAACGAGGTCATCGGTGATCTGGATGCGATGACGGACATCGATCCGTCGGAAATACAGGGTGAAGCGCTCCGTTTTATTCGAACCTATGATCTCGAAACACCTAAGGCGGGGTTTTTCAATCTGAACATAGGAGCAATGAAGCTCGTCGAGGCCATCTGCCGAAACAATATCCCGGCGTTTCTCTCTGAGCACTCGTCCGACCCCGTTATCCCTGAAGATATGGACTACCTGAAAAGAGATTTGATCCTTGACGGTTTTCCTCGCGAGATACGCCTGTACAAACACAGCGAATACACCATCCGGTTTTCGCACCTTATAAAAATTGCTGCCTCTCACGGGAAAACCGTTCGCACAGGCGCGCTGCTCGATCTCATACCCCTACGCAAAACACCCCGGCTTAAGATTATATTCACTTCCCGGGCCTGCTCCACCGAGAGCCAGGAAATCACGTACGAGCTCCTGGACCACATCCGGGAATATCGCTGGATGACGATCAGCTAAAAACCCTCTTTTTATTCCTTGCGCTCTTCGAAGTACCGAACCCGGTATGTCAGAACCTCCAACGTGCCCTTTGCCCAGGCATTCGAAGGCAGCCCTGCCTTGAGGCAGAGGTGGCTTAAGAATTCTTCCTTACCCGGCAGCTGTTCCCAGACCTGGGGAAGAAAGGTCGCAGAGGAAAGGCCGGAGCGGATGATCACTCCGTCTATCCCTGGGGCGAGCTTTGCCAGAAGGTCGGAGGAATCGCGGTATTCAAGCACCTTTGGGTCGGTGAGGATGCTCACCTCGATATCGAGATCTTCAAGCTCCGAGGCCTTCAGGGGAGGGAATCGGGGATCGCCGAATGCAGCGTTTGCGGCATTGTGCCTTACGGCATCGACCACGGGCTCCCGCCCTTCAAGGTATCCGATGCATCCTCTGAGCTGACCGTTTATTGTCAGTGTTACAAAAACCCCGTGTTTTTCCTGCATGACAGGGTCGCTCAAGGCCGCATCGTCCGTTTCACTGCCCTCTTTTTTGACGCTCAACTTGTCCTCGATCGTCCGCCTCGCCGCCTTCACAAGTGCCTGCCCATGCTTTTCACTCAGTCCGTTCCCCATAGACCTTCCCCCTTAAACACTTATGCCTGCAAGTATGCATCCCATGAAAGGATATATGCCGCCCTGAATAAGGCATCCGTCAATCCTCATCATATACCTTTGTATAGAGATACCTGCCATAGATGTCGGAATATGCAAACTCCTCTTCGTCCGGGGTAGCGCCGATGATAGCGGAAAAACCGATGAGCTTTGCATCGAGATCGTCGAGCATATGAAGCAGCATCGCTTCTTTGGTCATGGGGAGCTTCGGCGATCCGTATTCCAGCTGGCCGTGATGGCCCAGCAGGATATGGAGGAGCTGAAGCCTGAGCTCATCCGGGAACCCTTCTATCTTTGAAACAGCCTGGTCGACAATATGCGTCGAGAGATAGATGTGGCCCACGAGCCTGCCCATGGGGGTCATCTCGATAATCCTGCTGAAAGAGTATTCATAGATCTTTCCCATATCATGCAGCAGAGCTCCGGCAATGAGCAGGTCTTTATTCAGCCCGAGGTGCGCATAGATCGGGTAGAGGGCGTTTACCGTCCTCATGATATAGAGTGTATGCTCGAGGAGCCCGCCGATATAGTTATGATGAATCCCCTTGGCTGCAGGGGCCTTCTGGAAGGCGTCCCGTATCCCATCACCGGCCAATACCATGTCTACAAGGGCCTTGAGATGCACGCTCCTGATCCCGGCGAGATGCTTATCGACCTCGTCCATCATGGCGGGGATATCCTTGCCCGTTGTGGGGACAAGCGCGGTCATATCCACCTCCTCCTCTTTGAGCTTTACGATCTTCTCTACCCGTATCTGGACCCTTCCCTCGTAGGACTCCACGTTCCCCCTGATCCCCACCACGTCGCCCGGAGAAATGGGGCTGACCTGCTGCCGGGCGTCCTCCCAGACGATCGCGAGGACATCACCGGACTTGTCGGTAAGCAAGAGCTTCGCGTACGGCTTCCCATTGCGCGCAACGAGGATCCTGCGCTCGGATAACATGAAAACCGCCCTCACCCCTTCTCCGTCATGGAGATCGGTTACAAATCTTCCTTTAGAAATCATATCTCCTCCAATACGAGAGCATCTTACCACAGGTTTGCAAGCCAAAGGAATTGCATTCGGGTTGATACGGGAAACGCAAGCTGGTCACTCGCTGCGAATGATCGTCCGAACGATTTTCAATGATTCTTCAAGACGCCCTTTCCCGGCGCTTCAAGACAGTAATACCCGCGAACAATCAGAGAATATATCTGCTCAAGTCTTCCTTCTGCATAATGGGATCGAGCCGCGTCGCGACATATTGTGCATCGATGCTTATTTTTCCGGCGGCATCTGCTGCCTCGAATGAGATGTCCTCCAGCAGTTTTTCCAGGACCGTATGGAGCCGCCTGGCCCCGATATTCTCCGTATGGTCGTTGATATACTGGGCAATGCGTGCGATCTCGGAAACGGCGTCATCGAGTATCTGAAGGTCGATCCCTTCGGTGGCGAGCAGTGCCTGGTACTGCCTGATCAGGGCATTCTTCGGCTCTATCAGGATCCTCACGAAATCCTCCCGCGTCAGAGGATTGAGCTCTTCTCTGATGGGAAACCTGCCCTGCAGCTCGGGAATGAGGTCGGACGGTTTGCTCACATGAAAGGCCCCCGAACCGATGAAGAGAATATGATCCGTCTTGACAGGCCCGAACTTGGTGTTCACCGTCGTTCCTTCAACAATGGGCAGAAGATCCCTTTGCACCCCTTCTCGCGAAACATCGGGGCCGTGGCCTGACTCCCTCCCGGCAACCTTGTCCAGCTCGTCCACGAACACGATGCCGTTGTTCTCGACCCGATGCCGTGCCTCTTCCGAGACCTTGTCCATATCGACCAGCCGGGACACCTCCTTGGAGGCGAGGAATTCAAGCGCTTCCTTGACCGTCATCTTTCGGCGGCGGGTCTTCTTGGGCATGAAGTTGGAAAACATCTCTTTGAAGTCGATGCCCATCTCTTCCAGCCCCTGGCCGGAAAAGACTTCGATCGTGGGCATCGCCGATTCCCTGGCTTCCACCTCGATAATCCTCTCATCGAGCAGTCCTTCCCTGAGCATGGTTCTCATCTTTTCCCTGCTGTCTGCATGGACCTGGGCGTCTTTTCCTACCGGAAGAAGATAGTCGAGGACACGCTCCTGGGCTATTTCCCGGGCCTTGGACTTTACCTTCTCGCTCTCTTCCTTCTGCACCATCTGAACGCCGATCCTCATGAGGTCGCGGATGATGGATTCCACATCCCTGCCCACGTACCCCACTTCGGTGAATTTCGAGGCTTCCACCTTTATGAAGGGGGCATCGGCCAGTCTGGCGAGTCTGCGGGCGATCTCGGTTTTCCCCACCCCTGTCGGCCCGATGAGGATGATATTCTTCGGATAAATATCCTCCCGCATGTCTTCCGAAACACGCTGGCGTCGCCAGCGGTTGCGCAGAGAGATGGCAACGGCCCGCTTGGCCTTGTCCTGTCCGACGATATATTTATCCAGTTCCGCAACGATCTGCTTGGGAGATAAGCTGCTCATGACAGTTCCTCAAATATTAGGTTTTTATTCGTATAGATACAGATATCCGCAGCAATATCCATAGACCTTTCGGCAATGGCCCGGGCGGAGAGATCGGTATCGTGAATCAGGGCCTTGGCTGCAGCCACGGCAAACTGGCCTCCGGAGCCGATCCCGCAAACGTCATCATCGGGTTCGACCACATCTCCGCTGCCGGAGAGGAGAAAGGTTTTTTCACCGTTCGCAACGATCATCAGGGCTTCGAGCCTCCGCAATACGCGATCGGTACGCCAGTCCTTGCCCATCTCCACCGCTGCGCGGGTGAGATTGCCGCGGTATTCCTTGAGCTTTGCCTCGAACCGTTCGAAAAGCGTGAATGCATCGGAGGTCGAGCCTGCGAACCCGGCCAGTATCTTGTCTTCATACAGTCTCCTGACCTTGCGGGCGTTTGCCTTGAATACGACGTTGTTCATCGTTACCTGCCCGTCTCCGGCAAGCACCACGTTTGTGCCTCTGCGGACGCAGAGCACTGTAGTTCCCCTTATTTCCATTCGTCCTCCTTGGCCTTTGGATGGGCCTTATCGTATACATCCATTAGTTTGTCCAGGGTTAAATGCGTATAATGCTGTGTAGTGGAAAGGCTTGCATGTCCCAGCATTTCCTGGATGGCCCTTAGATCGGCACCTGCATCGAGCATATGGGTGGCAAAGGTATGCCGTATCACATGGGGGCTAATATGCCTGCTCAAGGCGGCGCCCTTTGCCCACCTGTCCACGAGCCTCCGGATACTCCGAGTGGTCAGCCTCTTGTTTCTGCTGTTCAGGAAAAGCGGTTCCATGCAGTAGATCGGGTCCGGTATCCCCCTGCTTTGAAGATACTCCATGATTGCCGACATTGCCCTCTTCCCTATGGGAATCTTTCTCTGCTTGGATCCCTTGCCCGTTACGAGGATGAACCCGGAATCCATATCGACATCCATACAGTTCATCGTCTCCACCTCCCCCACCCGCACGCCCGTGGAGTAGAACAGCTCCAGAACCGCCCTGTCCCGAATGTCCCGAGTCCCTTCGATAAGGTCGACCATCTCGTCGGGCGTCAGAAACTTCGGGAGGTCTTCGTGCTTCTTGAGCGAGCGTACGTGGGCGAACGGGTTGAGCGAAAGGTCGGTCTGCGTAAGGACAAAATCGAAAAAGCCCTTTATGGAGCTCAGCTTCCGGTTGATGGAAGAGCGGTTGTATGAGGTGTGAAGCTTCATCATGTACGACCTGACAACAAGCCGGTCGGGAACGGAGACTTTCCTCTCGCCCAGGAAGGCGATCAGGTCCTCGATGTCGCCTATGTATGCCCGGTATGTCTCGGAAGAAAGACCCTTCTGATCGAGGAGAAACATCTTGTACCGATTCAGAAACGAGTCGAGCGCAATATCCATAGAATAAGATTACACCTAAGTATTTAATGAATCAAGTCAAGCTCTCATAGGATAAAATGCACAAGGGATTCATTCTTGCCATCCTTCATTTAGTGTGAAATAGTGAACGAAATCATACACGAGATGAAATCTACGGAACAAGGAGGCACCATGGGGAATGTGGTAATCGTTAACGGCAAGAGAACGGCCATAGGAGCATTCGGCGGAGGATTGAAAGGGGTCGCGGCTAAGGAACTGGGAGCGGTCGTAATGCGTGAAGTCCTCCTTTCTTTAGGCATCAAGCCCGCGCTTCCTGGCCACGCCCAGGATGAAGCCCCGGACCCGCTCAAACAGACCGGCCTTTCGCCGATCGAGAAAGAATACTGGAAATGGCCGGAGGCAAACCAGCCCATACCGATCGACGAGGTCATCATGGGGAACGTCCTTCAGGCAGGCCAGGGGCAGAACCCCGGCAGGCAGGCCATGATAAGGGCCGGTTTCCCGGTCCAGACGCCTGCGATCAGCGTGAATAAAGTTTGCGCGTCGGGCATGAAGGCCCTTGCTTTGGCAGCTGCAACGATCAAGGCAGGAGACAACGGCATTGTCATGGCCGGCGGCATGGAAAACATGAGCGAAGTTCCCATCGCCATGCTGAACGGCCGCTGGGGATACCGGATGGACATGCCCTACGGGAAGACCATCGACCTCATGGTGTTCGACGGCCTGTGGGAGATCTTCTACGGATACCATATGGGCATCACTGCGGAAAACATCGCCCAAATGTACGGTATTACGAGAGATGACCAGGACAGGGCCGGGTACGAATCTCACATGAGGGCCCGGGCCGCGATCAAGAGCGGAATACTGAAAGACCAGATTGTCCCGGTAGTCAAACCGCAGAAAAAGGGCGACCCGATAATCTTCGATACGGACGAGCGCCCCATGGACACTACCATGGAAAAGATGGGCAAACTCGCCCCGGCCTTCAAGAAAGACGGGACCGTGACCGCGGGCAATGCATCGGGCATCAATGACGGAGCAGCAGCGCTACTGGTCATGAGTGAAGAAAAGGCCAAAGAACACGGGCTCAAACCCATTGCCAGGATCAAGGGCTATGCCTCGGGCGGAATGGACCCGGCCTACATGGGTCTCGGGCCGATTCCCGCCATAAGGAAGCTTCTGAGGATCACCGGCACATCTATCAAGGATTACGGCCTCTTCGAACTCAACGAGGCGTTTGCTTCCCAGGCCATTGCCTGTATGAGAGAGCTCAAGATCGATGAGTCGATCACGAACGTGAACGGCTCCGGCATCTCCATAGGCCACCCCGTCGGCTGCACCGGCGCGCGGCTTATCATAGCCCTTGCAGACGAGATGAGACGCCGCGGCGTAAGCTTAGGCCTCGCAAGCCTCTGCATCGGTGGCGGCATGGGTATGGCAATGGCAATCGAGGCCCTCTAGCGATATAGTATTGTTTGCTTATATGGGAGGGGCACACGACACCGTGCTCCTCCATAATTCATAAAATAGTCTGAAGAAAACACTGTTTGATCGTTGCAGTGAACCGGCCGGTAAAAACAATTGGCGAACTTTGATATGAAGGAGGGGGGTGCCCCCCTTTTGCAAGGGGGGCGGGGTATAGACTATCCCAGATGCCTGTATCGAGGCATCCGGAACGCAACCGCGAAGATTATGAAAGCAAGGAGGCTTAGGGCGCTGCCGGTGTTCCGGCTGGAATCTATCATGCATCCGCCGCCACCGCCGCCGCCTTCACCGCTTGCTGCAGTATCGCTCGACGAAGTCTGCTGTGATGGTGCCGGAGCTGAATCTCTCGCCGCGACATCCAGCTCCTGCTCTGCGAGAAGCGCCTGGTACGCATTGATGCATCCGCCGCTCGCAACGTAATTAAACCTGTACCCGGACTCTTTCGTTACCGTGCTGATGATGATGTCCCGCACTTCGCCGTAACTGATATCCGGAGATTGTGATCTCACCATGGCAGCTATGCCGGCCACGAAGGGTGCCGCATAAGAGGTGCCGGATATCCACGAAACGTATCCGCCATTGTTGTCCGTGGAGCTCAGCCCCACGCCCGGGGCAGCGATGTGCACGCTCTGGAGCCCATAGTTGGAAAAACTCGCAAGATCGCCGGAGCTGCTCATTGCGGCAACCGCGATGACATTTTCCAGCGGGTAATTGGAAGGATAATGCTCATTGAGGTCGTTATCCTGTCCCTTATTCCCTGCTGAGGCGATGAACAGTACTCCATTGTCCATGGCATACCGTACGGCATCTTCAAGGGAGCGGGAATATGAATAGAAGCCCCAGCTTGCGTTGATGATGTCCGCACCGTGGTCCACGGCATAGTAGATGGAATTGATTGCGTCGGACAGGGTACCCGTGGTCTTGCCGTCATTGTTTTTCATGAACTTTACCGGCATGATCTCCGAATCGATATTCCAAATGAGTCCGGCAACCCCAGTCCCGTTGTCCCCGAGTGCGCCGATGATTCCGCACACCCGTGTCCCGTGTCCGGTATCGTCTTCGGGTGAAGAGTCGTTGTTTGCATAATCATATCCAGTAATGAGACTGCTCTGAAGATCGGGATGATCGAGATCAACCCCGGAATCGATGACCGCAATTGTAACCTTCTGCCCCGATTCCGATCCTGAAATGAAATCCCAGGCGCCGGGAAGCTCGACATCGGCCCAGACGGTCTCGGCATACGGCCAGTCATTCGGGACGGCCTCTGCTTCGATGATGTAGTTCGGTTCCACGTATTCAACGTCCGCTCTCTCATTTAATTCGGAGATCGCCGATTCGGTATCTTCAACCGCAACGGTGATCGCCCGGCTTTCCTCGGCAGATACTGCGGAGTGGGCATGAGAAGCCGGCGCCTTGAATTTAACGATTACCTCTCCCGGGATGAAATCGGTGGCAAAGGCAGGGAAACTGAAACTTAATCCGACCAAAATTCCAATGATTGTTCTCGTTGCGTCTTTCATCGTATACCCCCCGGATCTATTCGATCCACGAGGTATAAGGCAATGCGGATGCCAAAATTGTGACTAGGCCTTGTAATTTTATTTGCTATTTATTTACAGCTTGTTATGTGTCTTCAAAAACCTGTTGACTGTTTTATGACGGTTACATTGGTTACCGGTTTGTAATCCCGGTTACGATGGATTGTAATTTGGATTGTAATCAGGGGCCTGGGGGAGGTACGGTCAGGATATCGCAAGCCGGCGACAGGTACGGCTTAACCTGTAGAACTCCTCCCAGGAGAGCTCCTGGGGCCGGCGCTCGAGGCTGATCCCTGAGGAATTACCGATCTCTGCCAACAGATCCTTCGTTACACCGGGCAGGTTCATGAGGGAATTTTTGAGCATCTTTCTTCTCTGGCCGAACGCACAGAAAACTACCTTTTTGTAACCATCCCGGTCATCCTTCGGAAGGGGGGCCTCTTTCGGGATGAGCTTTATGACCATGGAGTCCACCTTGGGCTCCGGATAGAAGTTCTTCGGCCCCACGATAAAACCGGGTACACAATCGAAGACGGAAGAGAGGATGGCGCTGAGCGCCGAATAGTCCTTCTGCCCTGCATGAGAGCAGATCCTGAGCGCAACCTCTTTCTGCACCATGACAACCGCTGCTCTCAATTTCTCCGGGATATCCGCGAGGCGGAGGATTACATTCGTAGCGATATTATACGGCAGGTTTGCAACGACCTTCGTGTTGTCCCTCAGTATGCTCTGCAGATCTGTTTCCAGGATATCACCGTGCAGGAGCTTAAACGTCGAGAAGCTCTCGAACTGTTCCTTGAGCTTGGCGGCCAGGACATCATCCTTTTCCACCGCGATAACCTCTGATGCGTCCTCCAGAAGCCGTGCAGTGAGGGCGCCGGTACCGGGGCCGATCTCCAGTATCGTATCTTCTCTGCTTACCTCGGAAAAATGGATGATCTTGTCGACGATTCCCGGGTTCTTCAAGAAATTCTGGCCCAGCGAGTACTTCGGTCTCATTCCCAGGTCCATCGCGATACGGCGTTTAAACCAAGCGGGGCGAATTTTCCTTCCCTGACGTGCCGTATCGCAGCGATGCCGATCATGGCAGCGTTGTCCGTACAGTATTTCCTTTCAGGCACGATGAGCCCTATCCCTGTCTCCCGGGACTTGCTGCTCAAAGATTCCCGAAGGAACCCGTTGCTCGCCACTCCTCCTGTTACCACAAGGAGATCCATCCGGCTGTCCTTCGCCGCCTTGAACGCCTTTTGGGTGAGGACGTCTACCACAGCGGCCTGGAATGCCGCCGCTATCTTGGGGATGAGGCCTTCCTTGCCGGGAACCGTTTTCTTTTCAACGGGCAGGCCTGAGAAACCAAGATCCATGTGCTCGAAGATGCCCTCTTTCAGTACGCGGTTCAGCACTGCGGTCTTGAGGCCCGAGAAACTGAAGTCATAGGTGTCGTCATGTATCAGCGGCCGGGGAAAGTCGATCTCTCCCGCATCGATTCCCTTGCTGATCCTCTCGATCACCACTCCGCCCGGATATCCGAGGTAGAGGAGTTTCGCAACCTTGTCATATGCCTCACCGGCTGCATCGTCGAGAGTCTGGCCGATCTGGGCGACCTCTGCGGGGGAGGTAATTTTGTAAATGGACGTATGCCCTCCGGAGACAACCATCCCGATATGGGGGTAGGTAACCTCGTGATCAATCTTTGCAGCGCTCAAGTGACCTTCGAGATGGTTGATACCGCATAGGGGAATCCCCAACCCGTAGGCGAGGGCCTTTGCATAGGAGATGCCCACGAGAAGAGCGCCAACAAGCCCAGGACCCTGCGTGACGGCCACGGCGCCAAGTTCCTTGAGAGTAATGCCTGCACTGTCGAGAGCTTCCTTAACCACCGGGTCGATGAGCTCGGTATGCCTTCTCGATGCGATCTCCGGCACTACGCCGCCAAAGGCGGCATGGTCTTTGATCTGGCTTGCAACCACGTTCGAGAGGATCTTCCCGTTATCATGTACAACCGCTGCCGCAGTCTCGTCGCAGGACGTTTCTATTGCCAGAATATTCATGGTTTCTCATCTCTTATCGTAAGGGGGTATGCCTTCGGTTGCGTGCTTTTCAAAGATCAACCCGCTGAACTGGCATATCAGAGATCGTTTCTCGTGAGAAGGGTGCGGACCTCATGCCCCAGGGCTTCGATGGCAGCGCGTCCTCCTTCGAGCCTGTCCATGACCGCAATGACCAGATCTATTTTTAGCCCTGCGGCCTCTGCCTGCTGGATAGCGGTTATGGTGCTCGATCCCGTGGTTATCACGTCATCGACGATCACGACCTTCTGCCCCGGCCGTACCGGGCCTTCGACCGCGTTCTTCATGCCGTGCTCCTTCTTTTCTTTCCTCACGAGAAACGCAAGGATTTCCTGGCCCTTCTGGTACGCGACCAGGCTCGTGGCGACCGCAATGGGATCGGCCCCCATGGATAAACCGCCGATCGCGTCCACCGACCTGTCCTTGATCATGTCGTGGATGATCGACCCGATGAGAAGGGCGCCTTTCGGCTGCAATGTAACCTTCCGCAAGTCCACGTAAAGGTCCGATTCCTTACCCGACGCAAGGATGAATTTTCCGAATTTCACCGCATCGCGGCGAACTATATCCAACAGTTCGTTAGTCATACTCATGAAAAAACCCTCTCGAAAATTGTGTCTACATGCTGCAAATGGTGTGAGAGATCGAAGAGGCTTTCAACGGCCTCACTATCGAGCACATCCGCGATATCCCGATCCTTTATCAGGAGAGCCTTAAAGTCTTCGTTTCCTTCCCATACCCTTAATGCGTTGCGCTGAACCCACTGGTAAGCGGTGTCCCTGGCCACGCCCTTATCCACTAGCGCCAGCAGCACTCCCTGTGAGTGCCACAAGCCTTTTGTGATCTCGATGTTCTTCTGCATGTTTTCCGGATACACCACCAGTCCCTCGATCACCCTCGTCAGCCGCGCAAGGGCAAAATCCAGCACGATCGTCGCATCCGGGCCGATGACCCGCTCCGCACTCGAATGGCTGATGTCCCTCTCGTGCCACAAGGCCACGTTTTCCATGGCGGTGAGGCAGTAGCCTCTCAACAGCCGTGCAAGGCCCGTGATATTCTCCGAAAGGATGGGGTTCTTCTTGTGCGGCATGGCGGACGATCCCTTCTGTCCTTTGCCGAAGGGCTCCATGGCTTCCAGAACCTCTGTCCTCTGGAAGTGACGGATCTCCGTGGCTATCTTTTCCATGGTCGACCCGACGATGGCGATCGTGGTGAAGAACTGGGCGTGCCGGTCCCTCTGGATGATCTGGGTGCTGACCGGGGCGGGTTTTAAGCCCAGTCTTTTACATGCATATTCCTCGACGACCGGAGGGATGTTTGCAAAGGTTCCCACCGCACCGGAAATCTTGCCGTACGAGATCATCTCGACGGCGTCCTCCATGCGCTTTAGATTCCTCTCCATCTCGGCATACCACAGGGCGAATTTCAGCCCGAAGGTGGTCGGCTCGGCATGAATGCCGTGGGACCTGCCCATGACAGGGGTATGCTTGAACTCGAAGGCCCTCTTTTTCAAAGCCTCCATCAGCGCCCGGATATCTTCAATGAGGATCTGCCCGCTTTCTTTGAGCTGCAGCGCCAATGCGGTATCGAGGACATCGGAGGAGGTCATGCCCATATGGATGAATCTGGCGTCCTCGCCCACATACTCCGCTACGCACGAAACAAAAGCGATTACGTCATGCCTGGTGATCTCTTCTATTTCTTCGATCCTTTCCACCGTGAACCGCGACCTGCTTTTGATGGTCTCAAGGCTTTCCTTCGGGATCTTTCCCAGGGAAGCCCAGGCCTCGCACACTGCTATCTCCACATCGAGCCACTTCTGGTACCGGTTCTCTTCGGACCAGATGCGCTCCATAGTCTGCCTTGTATACCGTTTAATCACCTGGGTTTTCCCCTCCTGTCGATCATGTAGTTGCTCCCGTCGAGGCCCTTGATATATTTCTTGATGTCCGTAGCGTCCCGGGAAGCTTCACCATAGTGTTTGTAGTGGCCCTTCTCGTTCATGACCACTGCGATGGACACGCTCATGATGGGAAAGCTGGTGGTCTCGCCGCTCCTTGACGTCGAGACGATTCCGTTCTGCTCCAGGTCTTCGTCGTTGTAAAAGTTCCGGATCACCATATCGAACCGTGAGATTATCTCCTCGCAGAGTACCCTCACATTACCGATAGGGCATATGAATACGAAATCATCCCCTCCCACATGGCCGACAAAGGTATCGTCCTGCTTGATCTCCTTAACGGCATTGGCAAGGATGCGCGTCGTTGCCAGGAGCACCTCGTCGCCGCTCGAGAATCCGTACCGGTCATTGTAGGGCTTGAAATTGTCGAGGTCCACCCATGCGAGGGCGATCTCTTTTTCCTCATCGAACATCTGCTGGATGAAGCGGATGATGGATTCATTCCCGGGCAGCCTCGTGAGCGGGTTTGTGTCCATCTCGCGCACAGCCCTCCGGGTATCGAATTCGAGTCTGCGCCTGATCTCGATCTCTGAGTTCTCCAGGACGATAAAGTCGTCGATGGGAATGTCGACAGCCGATGCCCGGGCAAGGTCATCCCTGGTATAGATAGCCACCATGGGCAGGTGCCCGTAGATCGTATTGCTCCTGAATTCCTCGATAACCTTTGTGCCGTGCTCCGCGAGATACGTCCGGTCGATGAGGATGAGATCCGGCGGATCCATGTAAATGAGGGACACGATGTCTTCGTCGCTGCGGATCACCTGTATAGAATCGAAAATCGTGGAGACGATGGATGACAGATATTCATCCACATTCTCTTTTACGATTACGACGGCTTTCACGTACGACCCTCCCATTTATAACTGGAAATTTTCCACTTCTTCGAGGTCTGCGAGGATCTTTCGCATGAGCTTGGGGAGATCGAGCCGGGACATATCGATGTACTCCCATGCTGCCGGGGATATCCTGCCCACCCAGTTGTCTCCGCCAAAGCCGATCCCGAATGCGCGGACCAGGCTGTCGGCGATATGAACCACGGCAACCCGGTCTTTGAGCTTTACAGCACTCTGGGGCTCGTGATGGGAGGAGATCGGGATAATCAACCGTTCGGGGAGCCCCCATTCCTGAGAAAGCCACAGTCCGATCTCGGAATGATCGACACCGAGCACTTCGACTTCCGCATCCCTGAAGGAGCACCCTTTTTCTTCCACAATCGCGGTTATCCGGTCGTAATCCGAAACGAGAGAAACACGGACGAGAACCTTGCCGATGTCGTGGAGCAGCGCAGCCGTGGATATCTCTTCGGGCTCGTGGAGGCCCAGTTCCCTGCTGATGGTTCCCGAGATGATCGCAGAGCCCAGCGAGTGCTCCCAGAGGCCGACCATGGCCTTCTCCATGATCTCGAACACCGAGGCGGAGAGCACGACTCCCTTGATAACATTGAATCCCAGGAGGACGACCGCATGGCTTATGGAGGATATCCTGCCCGGGAACCCGTAGAAGGACGAGTTCACGAGTTTGAGGACCTTTGCGCTTAAAACCTGGTCGGCAGAGATAAGTTTTCCTACCTCCTTGGCGGTTACATCGGGGCTCTCCACCATGGTGGTAAGTTTCCTCACCACCGGAGGCAATGTAGGGAGGCTCTGTATTTTCTTCGTGATTGCCTTGATCTTCTCGGCCTTGCTCATCCGCCGGCCTCCTCTTTCTCTTCCGCTTCCCGCTCCTGCATTTCCCTCGCTTCTGCGTAGATCGCATCTGCAATCGCATCCCTGATCCGCCCCATGAGAGGATCGTCCTTCACGCGGGCAAATCTGGCCTGCATATCCCCAACCTTTTCTTCCGGGGTTTTGTCGGGCACGCCGGTATCCACCGGACGTCCCTTGACGGTGATAACCAGGATATTCATGCTTTTCAAGCGTTCGATGAGCATTTCGGTGAGTTCCGTACCATCGGCACACAGGGGCATGCCCTTGTCGCTCATGATGGCTTTCGCCAGCACCATGCCGGGTGTTGCCTGAATGATCGAAAGCTTCTGCATAGCGTCCCTCTCTTCCTTTTAACGAACCCTTGCCCCTATTGCCGGCTCACGGTCAAAGGTGACGAGGGACAGTCTCCCATCGGGAGTGTCCGTGGCCAGGAGCATGCCCTGGCTCTCAATGCCCATGAGCTTTGCCGGCTTCAGGTTCGTCACCACGGCAACATACTTCCCCACAAGCTCTTCCGGGGAGTACGCCTTGGCGATGCCTGCAGCGATCTGTACCTGCCTGCCCACGTCGACTTTCAGAACCACGAGTTTTTCCGACTTCTCGACCTTACTCGCTTCCATGATCCTGCCGACCTTGATGGAGCACTTTGCAAACTCCGAGATATCGATAAGATTTTCGACTTGAGCTTCCTTCGGCTTTTCCTTTTTCCCTTTTTTCTCGGGTGCGGCGGCCTCGTCTTCCTTTTTCATGCGCTCCACTCGTGGGAAAAGGGCATCCTGGAGCCCGATCTTCACGCCCGGTTTAAGCTTTCCGAACTGATCGAGGCTCTGGGCAGTGAATTCACCCTCTTCTCCGAGGATGCTCAAGATCTTTTTCGAGGTTTCCGGCATGACCGGGTATACCAGCTCCGCCACATAGCGCAGGCCTTCCATGAGGTGGTACATGACTACCTTGAGACGCTCGGTGTCGGTCTTCGCCAGGGTCCAAGGGGCTGCCTTATCAATATACTTGTTCATGAAGGAGATGAGCGACCATACGGCCGCCATGGCGGTATGGAGCTCGAATTTATCCATCCTGGCCTTGTATTCGGCCACGACCTTGAGAGCCAGCTCCCTCAACCCCTTGTCATCTTCTTCGAGCGGGCCGTTTCCATCCGGAAGGATGCCGTCGAAGTACTTGGCCACCATCCTCGTGCTCCTGCTCACCAGGTTCCCGAGATCGTTTGCCAGATCCGCGTTGTATCTCTCGATAAGGGCCTCTTCGGAGAAGTTTGAATCCAGCCCGAAGACCATCTCCCGGACAAGGAAATACCGGAAGGCGTCGACCCCGTATTTCCCTTTGAGGTCGAGCGGGTCTACGACGTTGCCGAGGCTCTTTGACATCTTGGCTGCATCCACATTCCAGAACCCATGGACATTGAGGTGCCGGTAGGGCTCGACGCCGGTGGATTTAAGCATGGTCGGCCAGTACACGGCATGGGGTTTGAGTATGTCCTTGCCCACGATATGCTGCGCCGCACCCCAGTACTCCTTGAACCGGTTTTTGTCAGGATACCCGACGCCGGTTAGGTAGTTGATCAGTGCATCGAACCAGACATAGCATACATAATTCCTGTCGAACGGCAGCTCGATCCCCCAGGTAAGACGCGTCTTCGGCCTCGAGATGCACAGATCGTCCAACGGCTCCCGGAGCATGCCCAGGACTTCGTTCTTATATCTTTCAGGCCTGATGAAATCAGGGTTGTTGTGGATATACTCGATGAGCCATGCCCGGTACTTCTCCATCTTGAAGAAATAGTTCTGCTCCTGCCGGTAGACGAGCTCCTTGTCATGGATGGGGCATTTACCGTCCACCATCTCGGTTTCCGTGAAGAACCGCTCGCACCCGATGCAGTAATGCCCGCCGTATTCGCCGAAATAGATGTCTCCCTTGTTATAGACATCCTGGAGTATGGCCTGGACGGTCTGGATGTGATCCGGCTCGGTGGTCCGTATAAACCGGCTGTTATCAATCGCAAGCTCGGGCCACAGGTCTCTGAACCGGGCGCTGTTCTCGTCGGCAAGCTTTTCGGCCGTCGTGCCGAGATTCTTTGCGGTTTCCACGATCTTGTCGCCGTGCTCGTCGGTGCCGGTAAGGAAGAAAACCTGTTCTCCCATCAGCTTATGGTACCTCGCCGCGACATCGGCGATCACGGTGGTATAGACATGGCCGAGATGCGGCTTTGCGTTCACGTAATAAATCGGGGTTGTGATATAGAAGTACCCGCTCATGAGGGTTTGCTCCTTTTCTTCCTGGAATTTCTCTGCCTGGAGGATCTTCTCCTCTTTGCTTTCTGTTTGTCCGGATCGGCCGGGGCTCTCTCGTTGACGGGAATATCCAGGAGGGGGTCCCTCAGCCGGCTCAGGTCGGTGGGCCTCTGATCGCCGAGCTGGCGGAATTCTTCTTCAGTCATTATCTCGGAGACCTTGCACTTGATGAACCGGCGGTCGGTGAGCTTGGCGACGAATGTCTGGTTAATGATATTGATGCTTACGACAAAGGCCTCGCCCTGCTCGACGAAGACCCTTTTCCCTGGCTTCGGCAGGTTGTCGATGAGATTGGAGTATGACTCCTTCTCATAGGCGAGGCAGCACTTGAGCTTGCCGCACAACCCCGAAATCTTGGTGGGATTGAGCGTCATGTTCTGGTTCTTTGCCATTTTGACCGATATCCGCTGGAAACCAGTGAGATACACCGCGCAGCAGAGCTCCCTGCCGCAGCTCCCGATGCCGCCCAGCATGGCCGACTCCTGTCTGCTCCCGATCTGACGCAGTTCGATCCTCGTCCGGTATCTTTCCACCAGGTCCTTGAGCAGGTCCCTGAAATCGACCCGCCCCTCTGCAACGAAGGAGAAGGTGATCTTGGTGCCGTCGAACATCTGCTCTACGCGGGTGAGCTTCATGGGCAGGTCGCGGGAACGGATGCGCTCGGCACAGAATACAAAGCACTCCTTCTCTTTGGCCTGGATGGCTTCGAGCTTCTCTTTATCGCCGTCGGTAAGCTTCCGCACCACTGGCTTGATCTCGTCGAGACCGACCGCTTCCTCTTCTGGCGGGATGCCGATCACCTTGGCGACGGCCAGACCGGCTTCCGTGTTCACCAGGACCATATCACCGGTGTTGAGCTCCAGATCCTGGGCGTCGAATATGTATGACATGGGAATTGCGGGGAATCTCACGCATACCAATTTTTTCGCTTTTTCAATGTTGTTTTCCATAATTTCCATCGACATCATGTTAGCAATCTTACACATTATTTATCAAGGATATCTTTTCGATAATCTTACCCTGCCCCTGCATTCGGCTCCGTTTTTTTCCTCTTGCCGAACGGGAACCCACAGTATGCCACGCGTTTCGATGAAAAGCACCAATCAATTATTCATGCATGTTCAAACATGTATCCCCTTAAGGTCCGCGCGGTGTTCGTGTCATTGATTCTTGCATTCTTTTATGGGATAAGGGGGACGACAATTCCAAAGGGAGGAGCACCGGGACTATGACGCTTTGGGAATTTTTTATCAAAGGCGGGCCTGTAATGTGGCCCATTGTAGCATGCTCAGTCATCGCACTGGCCATCATCATCGAGCGTTCTTTGGCGCTGCGCAGAAACCGGATCATCCCGAAAACCCTTGTCGAGGAAGTGGAGCGCCTTGCCCGGCTGGGGAGACTTTCGGATATTGAAAGGCTCATCAGGAGAAGCACCTCCCCCATATCTCCCGTAATCATGATCGCAGTCAAAAATGCGGGGATGCGTAGAGAAATAATCAAGGACTACATGGAGGAAGCAGGGGCAACAGAGGCAAACGCCATCGAGCGATATATCGATGTCCTGGGCATCATCGCAGCTATCGCGCCTTTACTCGGATTTCTGGGAACGGTTACGGGCATGCTCACTTCGTTCCAGGCCGTGAGCGTATCAACGGGCGCCAATTCCAGCCAGCTGCTCGCAGCCGGAATTTCCGAAGCCCTCATCACCACCGTTGCCGGGCTTTCCATCGGCATACCCGTGTATGTATGTTACCGGCTGCTCGTTTCGCGCAGCGATTTTCTGGTCTTGGAGATGGAAAAGACTTCCGCCAGGATACTGGAATACCTGAAAGGTGAAGGCCATGAAGTTCAGAAAGAAGAAAAGATCCAAGAACAGCTCGGCGTTTGACGTTACGGCGCTGGTTGACGTCATATTTCTTATCCAGGTTTTCTTCCTGCTCACCCTGGGTTCTCCGCTCAAGATCACCGAAGTAAGCCTTCCCGAATCGATGAGCGGCGACGGGCTCGCAAAAGAAGCAATTACGGTCGCTATCGGTCCTGACGGCCTTCTCATCAACGGACAGTCCTCAAGGGAAAATGCCCTCAGGTCCTTACCGTTCAATAAGGATATCATCATCATCGCCTCCAAGGACATCCCTTACTTCAGGGTCGTATCCCTTCTGGATGTTTTGCGGTCCTCCGGGCACGAACGCATATCCCTTGCGACGAAACCCCTTAAAGGGTGAATCACCGGATACTCCTGTCCTACCAAGAGGGATCCCGGCAGATCACGGTGAACGAATCGCATATTGCATTTTTTTGAACCATTTTCAAAAGAGAGAGTTCTGAAAATATACGTTCACATACACTGGCTCTCCTGAGGTTTTTTTCAATAATATCTGGGTATAAAGATTTGACTTATCAGGGATAAGCCGTTATTATAACTGACTATGAAAAAGATCCTTCTGGTAGAAGACGATAAGAATATTCAGAAGCTGCTTGAAGAAGAACTCCAGGAAGACGGATACGAAATCGACGTCGCTTCTAACGGAAAAGAGGCCTTGTCGTACCTTGAAGGCAAAAACGGCAGCAAACCCGACCTCATCATCCTGGACTTGCGCATGCCGAAGATGAACGGGTTTGAAACCATGGGGAACATCATCAAATCGAGGCAGGACACGCCGGTTATCATCCATACTGCGTACTCCAGCTATCGGGATGACGTCATGGTAATGGCTGCCGATGCATATATTGAAAAGTCTCATGACTTGACTAAACTCAAAGAAATGATTAAAGAGCTCATCGGTGAGTAATGCCTAGAATGAAAGATGTTGATGTTATTATTCTTGCCGGAGGGAAAGGCGAGCGACTATACCCCTTAACAAAGGATCGCGCGAAACCCGCGGTGCCTTTTGGAGGGATGTACCGGATCATCGACTTTACCCTTTCCAACTGCGTAAATTCGGGCTTGAACCGCATCTACGTACTTTCCCAGTATAAGTCCCATTCCCTGGACAGGCACATCCAGCGCGGCTGGCTCTCTTTTTTCTCGTATCCTCTGGGCGAGTTCATCTATAATATCCCGGCTCAGCAGCGCATCGGAAGCAGCTGGTACGAAGGTACCGCCGACGCGGTCTTCCAGAATATCTACACTCTTCAGCAGGACCGGCCGAAATACACGCTTATCCTTTCGGGCGACCATATCTACCAGATGAACTATGCGGACATGATGAAATACCATGTAGACAATGACGCCGACATTACCATCGGCGTCGTGCCCATGCCCGTGGAGACAGCATCCGAATTCGGTATCGTCGTTGCGGACCAGAGCATGTCCGTGGTGGGATTCCAGGAAAAGCCAAAAGAAAACCCGTCGACCATGCCGGACGATCCGACGAAGATTTTGGTGTCCATGGGTATTTATATATTCAAAACCGATGCATTAATACGCAACCTCATTGACGACGCAAAGCGCAAGGACAGCAACCATGACTTCGGGAAGGACATCATCCCGAGAATGGTTGGCAGCCAGAACAAAGTGCTCGCCTACTTCTTCAAGGGCGTGATGGGCAACTCCTACTGGCGCGACATCGGGACCCTGGACGCCTACTACGAGGCCCACATGGATCTGGTATCGGTCACGCCTCAGTGCAACCTTTACCATCCCAAATGGCCGATTCACACCGTGTACAGCCCCTTCCCTCCGGCAAAGATGGTTTTCGCAGGCGGAGAAGACGGCAAGCGCATCGGAACCGTGCTGGATTCCATCATCTGTAATGGGGCGATCATTTCCGGAGGGAGGGTATCCCGCACGATCATTTCTCCCAACGTACGGGTAAACAGCTATGCCGAGGTGCAGGATTCGGTTCTCCTTGAAGGGGTTACCGTCGGGAGAAACTGCAGGATCAAAGGTACCATCGTCGACAAGTATGTAAACATCCCTCCCAATACAACGATCGGCTACAATATCGAAGAAGACCGGAAGCGATACGATGTCTCTCCCGGCGGAATAGTAGTTGTTCCAAAATTTACCGCTTTCGAGTAATACCTCCCCCATGAAAAGCATCGCCATGGTAAGCCTCGGTTGCCCGAAGAATCTCGTTGACTCGGAATATATCTGCGAACGTCTCATGGGAGCGGGATATACCCTTGTTTCCGATCCTGAGCATGCTGAATCCGTCGTCGTGAATACCTGCGCCTTTCTTACGTCTGCGGTGGAGGAATCCATCGAGACTATGCTCAGATACATCGATGAGGGGAAAAAGGTCATCTGTGCAGGATGCATCGTGAGCAGGTACGGGAATGAGCTCCTTGCCGAACTGCCGGAGGTACAGCTCTTTGCCGGCCCGGGAACGTACGGCGACCTACCCGGTGCGTTGGAATCCGGTACGAAGTACCTTTCCGGGTGTTTTTCGGAGGTTGTCAGAAGGTCTTACTCGACTACGGGCTCGCATGCCTATGTCAAGGTAAGCGAAGGCTGCTCGAACCACTGCAGCTACTGCCTCATCCCCTCCATCAGGGGCGAGCTCGTCAGCAAACACCATCAGGAGGTTATCGACGAATGCAAGGCCCTGGCAGACCGTGGAGTCAGGGAGATTATCCTCGTGGCGCAGGACCTTGGCTCCTTTGGGACGGACAATGACGACTCCTTAAGCCTGTCAAAGCTGGTGGAAAAGATCTCGCTCCTTAATGATATCGCATGGATCAGACTCATGTACATGCACCCGGCGACCACGACGGAGGCTATTGTCAGGACAATCGCCGAAAATCCCAAAGTGGTCCCGTACATCGATCTGCCTATACAGCACATATCGCAGCAGGTGCTGTATGCAATGGGCCGGAAAGGGGGATCGGATGCGGTATGGAAGGCCCTCGACCTGCTGAAGTCGCAGGCGGAACACATCTGGATCAGATCCACGATCATGGTGGGACATCCCGGTGAGGACAATAAGGCCTTTGAAGAACTCGAAGGCTTCATCCGCCAGGGATATATCGATCACCTGGGGGTATTCACCTACTCCTCGGAAGAAGGGACAAAAAGCGCCAAGATGCCCAATGTGCTTTCTCAGAAACTCAAAGACGAGAGAAGAGAGGGGATTATGGCTCTCCAGCAGGACGTTTCGCGAAAGCGGCTCAAATCCCTGGTTGGCAAATCGATTCACGTGCTTGTGGAAGGCTTTCATCCGGAAACCGACCTTCTCCTGAAAGGCAGATCGGAATTCCAGGCTCCCGAGGTCGACGGCGTGGTTATCATCAATGAAGGGCACGCATCGTTCGGGACATTTTCCCGTGTTGAGATAACCGACACAATGGAGTACGATCTTCTTGGGAGAATTGTATGAACACGAATGAAATCATTGAACTGGGCAAAGAGGCGGTTCGAACCGAGATCGAAGGGCTGGAAGGCATTATCGGACAGATGGGCGAGTCCTTCGCCAGGGCGGTTACGACCATCGCCGATCTCAAGGGAAAGGTGATCTTAACCGGCGTCGGGAAGTCGGGCATCATTGCCCGGAAGATTGCTGCGACAATGGTAAGCATAGGGACGCCTGCGGTCTTCATGCACCCGGTGGACGGCCTTCATGGCGACCTCGGAACCATCATGCCCGCAGATGCAGCTGTCGTGCTTTCCAACAGCGGAACTACAAGAGAGATCCTGAATCTCCTCCCGCCGCTGAAGAGCCTGTCTATTCCCATCATCGCAATCACCGGCAATCCGGATTCACCGCTCGCCGGACAATCGGATATCTGCTTAAGCTGCTCGGTTGAGCGCGAGGCCTGCAATCTCAACCTCGCTCCAACGGCGTCCACCACCGCGCAGCTCGCGCTGGGAGATGCCCTGGCAGTGGTCCTGTCCCATGTCAAAGGCTTTGACCGCGCCGCATTCAAAATGATCCATCCTGCCGGCGAGCTCGGCAAGCAGCTGATGTTCAAGATAATCCAGATCATGATCACAGGGGATCGCGTCCCTCTGGTGGAGCCATCGAGGCCGCTTCCGGAGGTTGTCGTTGAAATGACGGATAAAGCGCTCGGATTCACCCTTGTGGGAAGCATTCCTAAGGTCGAAGGGATCGTCACCGACGGCGACTTGCGGAGGGTGATACTGAAATGGGGGGACAATACGAAAGGCCTTACCGCCCGTGACATCATGTCGAAAAACCCCAAGAGGATTTCAAGCGACAAGCTTGCTTTGGACGCCCTCGAGATGATGGAAAAGCATCAGATTACCTCGCTGATCGTTTCCGGCGACAAGGAAGAACTCATCGGCGTGGTCCATCTTCATGACCTTCTGGGCCGCGGAAAGTTGGGGCTCCGCCAGGAATAGGGGCGGGCCTTTACCTGCCGTCTTAGATAATGCGCATCATGGCATGTTGTACCTCTCCCTGAATTCATCAAATATTGTATCTATACCTTTGAATAAACGCCTCTTTTAACCTGATTACCGGAACATTGCCTGTTTCCGGAGCCTTGAGCAATGCATCCCTGCTTCTATATAATAGGATATCGGCCTAAAGGAGGATAATCCGGGTGAACAAGTGGTACGTAATCAGAACCACATATGCACGTACACCAGGAGGTCTCATCCGCTATGCGAAAAATCACTATGCAGGTCCTTTTGATAACCGCGTTAAGGCAGAAGAAATCATCGATGGGGTTGCCCTAACCCGTCCCGGAGACGGGTACCCGGATACATTCTATATCGGTACCGAAGATGACATCGGGACCTACGGCATTATCGTCCGGTAGGCTGCCTTTACCATGCAGGCCTCCTCTCATATGATATACCTTATATCAAGGCCGTTCTCCTTGCAGGCTTTCATGATCCTCTAATCATTCGTCGATCTATTTCCACCTGATCGGCCATGGAAAAAATCGACGAAATATACCCGGCATTTTTTGTAACTTTCTCAAATCAATTCAAGACAATCATGCTCCAGACAAGGTTTTCAGCCTGTGAATTAATTATTAACCACCTTGTTAGACACCGGCAAATAGGATATGTATTGGCTTGATTGAATCTAAAACTAAAAAATGAGGGCAGCATGAAGAAACAGTTCGTTACACTATGTGTTCTGTGCTTGTGTTCTTTTTTCTTCCTGGGTGCGGCAGCAACCACCCAGGAATGGACGGTCTACACGGTTCAAAAAGGGGATACGCTCGGGAGAATTGCCGCGAAGTACATGCCCCTTACGGCAGCGTATACAAAGAAAGAGCTCATTAACAGTATTCGGTCGGTCAACAATATCACCGGCTCCCTATCTCCCGGCCAGAACCTGAATATCCCGATCGCATGGAAGGAGCCGCTTAAGCCGAAAACCATCGAGAAGCCCAAAGAATATGTAGCAAAAGGCCTCTATATGAATACATCCTCTTCGGGCACACGCTTTATCTTCGAATCAGCTGTCAAGCTCAAGAAGAATGGCGGCAATACCATTGTTTTCGATGCAAAAGACGATATGGGCGCTATCACCTATCCCAGCCCAATCCCTGACAAATACTGCCCAAATGAGAATTATACACCGAATATCGAAGAGCTTCCCAAGCTGGTCGATTATCTGCACCGGGTGGGTATTCATGTTGTCGCCCGGGTGGTGGCGTTCAGGGACCCGATCATGGCGAAGACAAAGCCGGAATGGTGCATTAATAAAGAAAGGCATTGGCTGAATCCTGCGAATCAGGAAGTACAGGACTATGTCCTGGAAGTGGTCCGGGAGCTCACGGAAAGCGGAGTGGATGAAGTCCAGCTCGATTATGTCCGATACCATGCCGACGGCAAGACCGGTTCCGGCATTGAAGGGCTCTCCCGCACGGATGCCATAGCCGGTTTTTTAAAGAAGGTGCACGATATCACCGCCGCCAAGAAAGTCCTCTTATCGGTGGATATGTTCGGGATCGTGATCTGGCAGAGAGATGTTGATGTGCTGGTGGTCGGCCAGGATGTCGCCAAGATAAAAAAGCACGTTGACATCATCTCACCCATGCTCTATCCGTCGCATTTCAACTCAGGGTTCGGCGGGGTGAAAAATCCTGCCGATGACCCCTATCGCTTTATCTATAACGGCGTTAAGAGGATGAAAGACCTCGTGGGCGACGAGGTAATTATCCGTCCCTGGCTCCAGTCGTTCCCCTTGCGGGTGACGAAGGGATACGACGAGAAGTATGTCAGGGCTCAAATCGAGGCCGCAAAGGATGCCGGGGGCTCCGGCTGGCTGCTGTGGAGTCCGGGGAATCGCTATGCCGATGCCTATATCGCCATGGAAAATCTCACAAAGCAAAAAACCGCGCCGTATTATGGCCAGGAGACAAAGGCCGTATCGGAAGCTAAGGAGCCGAAACAGACACAGGCTGCGAGCAAGGACCTCCTGGTCGATCCCCCTGCCGAGCCAAACCAGTTGCCAGCCGCGAAAGAGACGACCGGCGAAGAGCCTGCTCCGGCAAAAGAAGAGACCCGCAGCTCCGCGCAAAACGAACATCTTCGGAGCTGAGCAAAACGGATTCTTCAATCACTTAAAGGACATGGCCCCTCGCCTTCAGGACGAGGGGCCATTTGTATTATGTTTAAAGTATCCTTTTTCCCGCAGAACTATTCTTACGATGTCTTAAACTTCTGAACATCTTCCGCGAGGAGGAAAGCTGCTGTGCGAAGATTGTCAAGGGTGCCTGCCAGTTCCTCTACAGTGGCTGCATTATGCTGGGTAGATCCGTCTATCTGTCCGATGGCCATGTTGAGCTCGCTGATATTCTGCTTTTGCTCCGTGCTGGAGGTACTGATAATATCCATCATCTTGAAGAAAAATTCCATACGGGACATCAGCTCTTCAAGGGAGGCCGACGTCTTCTTCATCATCTCGTCGCCATTCTTTATCCTGCCTACCGTACTTTCAATGAGAACTTTTATTTCCGAAGCAGCTTCTGCAGAACGCTGAGCCAGAGACCTGACTTCTCCGGCAACCACTGCAAATCCTTTTCCATGCTCTCCTGCCCGGGCTGCTTCAACGGAGGCGTTCAACGCAAGCAGATTTGTATGAAAGGCAACTTCGTTCACGGTGGATACGATATCCCAGATCTTTTTCGAGTCCATCGATATGCTTTCAATTGCCTTCATAAGCTCGCTGAAAAGCTGCTTGCTCTGGTCGATGAGCTTGGTAATGGCATTCGATGACTCCTGTCCTTCGATAATGAGTCCGCCATTGTGCTGTACCGTGGCATTCATCTCCTCTATTGAAGCGGATATTTCCTCTATCGAGGAGGCCTGTTCCTGCGTTGCCTGCGAAAGTACCTGCGATCCTGAGCTGACATCTTCAATGGTCTGGTGGAGCTGAAATGAAGCTTCCATGACGTGACCGATTATCTCTTCGATATCGTTCATGAATTCATTGAACCAGAACGAAAGCTTTCCTATTTCATTCAACCCGGTGACGTGCAGTCTCTTCGTGAGATCTCCCTGGCCCTTTGCCATATCCTGGAACATGATCGACATCCTTCCTACCGAAAGAGAAAAATTCTTCATAAGGAGAAATCCGCAGATGACAGCGATGAGTATTGTTTCGAAGAGAATTATGAAAAAGCTCATCTGCAGTGATGCCGGATTGAGAGCTGTTGCCGGAGACAGGTAAATGAGTCCGGTAAGGAGACCGATAGGGGGAACAGCAATCAGCAAGATGGTCAAAAGTGTCTTGCTGCTCATGTTTATACTGAAAAAACCTTTCTCGGAATCAAAAATCCCTTTGAAATTGCATTTTATAAAAAAATGCACAAGGCTGTTTTCTGAAGCAAGATAAAATATGGGTATCGCCAGCATCCCGATCATGGTGACGGAGTTCAGGGCAAACAAATACTCCGAATATTGTATATAGCCCTTGAGGTACAGGGGCGTAGCCGCGATCAGGTTTCCGAAAAAGGCGAATCTTAAAAAAACCACGATCGACTCGGCTAAAGGAAGGTAAGCGGCGTGGTGAACTGCATGCTGAATCTCTTCAGGGGTGCAGGAAACTTTCTCCAATATTCTGATGGCAGGACTCACAAAATAATACTTCGTCATGCACCCAAGGAAAAGGCCCAGGTTAGCAGCAACAGAAGCCACTATGACAACAGGTATGAAGTTATGCATTACCGACTCAGAGATGTATCTGAAAAAGAAAACCAGGATAGGTACAAGCACAACAAAAGGTATCATTTCCTGGAACAGAATCGGCCGTAAAAAAAGTATCTTCGTGCTTTCTTTCATTGGTGTCCCCTTTGTTTCGAATCAAAAGGATATAATTAATGCATAGCTGCACCCAAGGATACCTTTCGGTTTTCCATGCATGAACCTTTATATTTTCAACAATAAGAGTTACTTGCAGGAGGCTCTTGTCCCTTCCAGGGAGCATGTATGCGTTCCCCTGCTCACCGATTTTTCTCTTCCTTTGCGCCCGGTTGGCTTTGATACCTTATAAAGTGATGAAGGCCTTTACCTACCAGTCCGTATTTCCTATATGTTGGTATATGGAGGGCAAAATGGAAAAGGCATGGCAGGATGTGCTCGATACCTTCCACTACGGTATTTATCTGATAACAATTACCGCCGGTGACAGCTACAACGGGATGATCGCATCCTGGGTGACGCAATGCTCACATGAACCGGCTCTCGTTGCAGTGGCAATAAGAAACAACCGTCTGTCCCATTCCCAGATATCGAGCTCCGGAAAATTCACCATCAATGTCCTTCCAGAAGATTTCCTGGATTCCATAAACAATTTCAAGATGCCTGACTGGAGAAAGAAGTTCGACGGCTTGGATTTCAATCTCTCCCCCGGCGGGAATCCTGTCCTCGGCCAGGCTCTTGGATATCTGGACTGTATCGTTGAGCAGACAGTCCGAACCGGCGACCACACCCTGTTTATCACTCGCGTACAATCGGGTGAAGTGAATAATCCAGGGACATCCCTCTCAACGAAAAAATATGCGCATGCATACAGGGGAGAGAGGTAAAGAAGATTCTTATAGATACAAGCGGACAAGATCTCCTGTGAATGACCTGCTCCGGCAGGAAGTCAACGGGAGAAGGAACGGGAGATTTTTCCGGCAGGAAGAGAGATAAAAAAAGGGAGGCTTATAAAGCCTCCCTTTTTTGTTTTCTGATCGATAATCCTTAGACTGCAAAGGCCGCGTCGGGAATCCTGACAGCGCTGATCTCGTCTTTTACGAGGTTCTCGCACTTTGCAGGAACGAGGGCGGTGGTGCGGTTGATGTAGAACTTCGCGCCTTCGATCTTTCCGGTGTAGAATGCCTTATCCTGATCCAGGGTTGCCGTCTTAAGTGCTTCGGTGGCAACGTTGGCCATCCATATGTGGAACCAGCCGACCAAGGCTTCTGACAGGCAGTTGAGGTAGTCGTATGCGCCGATGAGCGGGATGAAGGGATTTGTCTTGATGAGCGCGCTGAAGGTCATAGCTGTCTCTGCGCACTTGTTGAGTGCCTTCTCCACAATGGCTGCCTCTTCCTTCATGTTCTCGCTGTTCTTGCCCTTTGCGATCTCGGCCTGGGTCTCGCCCAAGAGCGTCATGAAGTACAAACCCTTCTTCATGCCGAGCTTGCGTCCGAGGAGGTCCAGAGCCTGGATGCCGTTGGTGCCTTCATAAATCGTGTTGATCTTGTTGTCACGTGCCATCTGCTCGACCGGATACTCTCTGCAGAATCCGTAGCCGCCGTAGGTCTGGATGGCCATCTTGATGATATCATCGGCCGCGTCTGTGCAGTAGGATTTCACCATCGGGGTGATGACCTCGATGACGCCCTGCCATTTGTCCTTCTCGGTGTCGTCAGCTGCCGCAGCTCTCTTGTCCATTGCGAAGTAGCAGTAGAATGCCAGCGCCCTGATGCCGTCGGTCATGGACTTCATCTTGAGCAGCATCCTTCTGACATCGGGGTGCTGAATGATCGGTGCCTGCTTGGCATCGGGGTTTTTCATCTCCATGATGTTGACGCCCTGGAGCCTTTCCTTTGCATAGGACAGCGCATGGAGGTAAGCGGCGGTGGAGAGGCCGACGCCCATCATGCCGACGCCCTGGCGCTCTTCGTTCATCATGTGGAACATGATCGGCATGCCTTCGCGCTCCTGGCCCATAAGCCAGCCGATGCACTTGCCGTTCTCACCGAAATTGAGCGTACAGGTGGAGTTGCCGTGGATACCCATCTTGCTCTCTATGTTGCCGGTGGTCACGTCATTGAACTCGCCCATTGATCCGTCTTCGTTGATTTTGTACTTGGGAACCACGAATATGGAGATGCCCTTCGTTCCGTTCGGGTCGCCTTCGATCCTGGCAAGAACCGGGTGAATGATGTTCTCTGCGAGGTCATGGTCGCCTG
This sequence comes from Syntrophaceae bacterium UBA6087, assembly GCA_002448235.1. GTDB lineage: Bacteria > Desulfobacterota > Desulfomonilia > UBA1062 > UBA1062 > Phosphitivorax. The sequence goes on along the minus strand of DIXF01000002.1, from coordinate 306,651 downwards.
CGGAGATGAAGCACTTGGTGCCGGTGATGGAGAATGAGCCGTCAGGATTTCTCTTGGCGGTGGTCTTCAGAGCGCCCACGTCGGAACCGGCGCCCGGCTCGGTCAGACACATGGTGCCTGCCCAGGTGCCGTTGAACATATTCTGGAGGATGGTGTCTCTCAATGGATGCTGGAAGAAGTCATAGATCAACCGGGCAGCACCGTGAGTAAGACCGGGATACATGAGGAATGCCTGGTTCCCTGAAAGGAACATGTTCGCAGCCGCTGCGCTGACGATGAAGGGAAGGCCCTGGCCGCCGACATCATAAGGATCGGATGTGCCGAACCAGCCGCCGTCGGCGTAAAGCTGCCAGAGTCTCTTGTATGACTCAGGGGCATAGACTTTGCCGTTCTCGAACCGTGCCTCTACAGGTTTTCTGTTCACCTCGTCGGGATACGTGGGAGCGATCTCGTTCTCCGTGAGCTTGGCTGCCTCGTCGAGCACCATGTTGATCATGTCTGCATCATGGTCCTGGTACGGCGCCTTCCCGAGAATATCCCCAACCCTGAAGACCTCATGGATCAGGAATCTCATATCCCTCATGTCTAGCCATTGACTTGCCATAATATCCTCCTTACTTTAATTGTCTTGACAGACTTGTACTCGTTTTATGAATGAGCATTCATTCTTATACCTATAATAAAGTTGTCTGTCAACAGATCTTCATGTATATCGCTTGCCTTATGTCGTTTCCCGTGTCATATCCCGCAAATCCCCGGTTGTACTGTTTCTTTCTTTATGACATTATTTAATCGTTACAAATGCTATCGAATGATCAGGAGGATTTCTATGGCTGTTGAACAAGGGATGTTAAAGACAAGGGACGGGTTCTCGGTATTCTGGAAGGCATGGCTTCCGGAAGGAAAGCCCAAGGCGGTTCTCCAGGTTATTCACGGCTACGCCGAACACATCGAGCGCTACAAGTTTGTTATTGATGAGCTCCTTCCCGCCGGATACGCCGTATTCGGAACAGATCACCGCGGACATGGCAGGAGCGAAGGAAGGCGCGGACATGTCAACAGCTTCCAGGAGTTCATCGACGATGAAAAGCAGTTCAGTGAAGAGGTGGTCAGAAAGATGTTGCCGGATGTCCCCTATTTCATTCTCGGTCACTCCATGGGGAGCCTTATTGCACTAAACTTCGTCGAGCAGTTCCCCAACGGACTCAAAGGAGTCGTGCTCTCGGGCACCGGCTCAGGTCCCAGCCCGGATATAAGCAAGGTGCTCATCGGGCTCTCCAAAATCCTCTCAAAGATTCTGCCGAAGATCCATATAAAATCCCCCTTGCCTCCCGAGTTCATCTCACGGGACAAGGATGTAGTGAAGGCGTATATCGACGACCCGCTCGTCTTCAACGTGATCACCCCGAGGCTGGCGGAGCAGATGAATACATATACCCTGATCGGCGCCTCCAATGCCGGAAAGATCAAGATGCCCGCGCTCGTCCAATTCGGGTCTCTCGATACGGCATTCTCAGGCCAGAAGGAGCTCTTCGAAACCATCGGATCAGCGGATAAAACCTTCAAACGCTATGAAGGCCTCAAGCACGAGGTGTACAACGAGCTGCCCACCGACCGTGAAAAAGTGCTCTCAGACCTTCGCACCTGGCTCGACGCCCGAGTCTGATCCGGATCGAGCTTCGTCAAAAAAAAAGACCGGCCTCCGGTTTCCCGGAAAGGCCGGTCTTTTCATTTCTGCTGATCGCTTCAGATCAGTACCGGTAATGCTCCGGCTTGAACGGTCCGTTCACGGAAACGCCGATATAATCCGCCTGCTCCTCGGTAAGAGTGGTCAGCTTGACTCCAAGCTTTTCAAGGTGAAGACGCGCCACCTCTTCGTCGAGTGCCTTGGACAGCGTTCTCACACTGACCTCACGCGGGTTCTGCCACAGATCGAGCTGGGCCAGGGTCTGGTTGGTGAACGAGTTCGACATGACGAACGACGGATGGCCGGTCGCACAGCCGAGATTCACCAGCCTGCCTTCTGCGAGAAGGTAAATGGAGTGTCCGTCCGGGAAGGTATACTTGTCCACCTGGGGTTTGATATTCGTATGCACGATGCCCGGGTAACTCTGGAGCTTGTCTACCTCGATCTCATGATCAAAGTGCCCGATGTTGCAGAGTATCGACTGATCGAGCATCTTTTCCATATGCTCGATGCGGATGACATGGCAGTTGCCCGTAGACGTCACAAAGATATTGGCTTCGCTCAGAGCATCCTCTACCGTGGTGACCTTATAGCCTTCCATCGCTGCCTGCAGAGCACAGATGGGATCAACCTCCGTGACAAGGACACGCGCGCCGAATCCGCGCATTGACTGTGCGCTGCCCTTGCCGACATCTCCGTATCCGCACACGCAGACCACCTTGCCCGCCACCATCACGTCGGTGGCACGCTTGATGCCGTCCGCAAGCGACTCCCTGCAGCCGTAGAGATTGTCGAACTTGCTCTTGGTAACCGAGTCGTTGACGTTGATCGCCGGGAAGAGAAGCGTCTTGTTTTCGAACATCTGGTAGAGACGGTGCACGCCGGTCGTGGTTTCTTCCGATACGCCTTTTATCTCTTTGACCATCCGGTGCCAGAACGTAGGATCCTGTGTCAGCTTGTTTTTCAGAACGGCATTGATGATCGCGAGCTCCTTGTTTGTCGTAGGTTCGTCCAAAAGCGCCGGGTTTTCCTCGCTCCGGTATCCCCGGTGTATCATGAGCGTTGCGTCACCGCCGTCATCGACAATGAGATTGGGACCTTTGCCCCCGGGGAAGGTTATCGCTTCAAGGGTGCACGCCCAGTATTCCTCTAAGGTCTCGCCCTTCCACGCAAATACCGGGGTGCCTGTGGCGGCGACGGCCGAGGCGGCGTGGTCCTGGGTGGAAAATATATTGCACGATGCCCATCTCACGTCAGCGCCGAGATCTTTGAGCGTCTCGATAAGGACTGCCGTCTGAATGGTCATGTGCAGAGACCCGGTGATGCGTGCCCCGGCAAGAGGCTTTGCGGCTGAATACTTCCGCCTGACCGACATCAGACCGGGCATTTCCTGTTCGGCGATCTCTATTTCTTTCCTGCCGAAGTCTTTCAGAGCAATGTCTGCGACTTTGCACGCCAAACCTGAATAGTCAGGCAGCCGGGAGGTCGCCAACGTTTTTACATTTTCCGCCATTATACACCTGCCTTTTCCTTGAGCTTCTCGACCATGTCGGTCTTTTCCCAGGAGAATTCAGGCTCTGTCCTTCCGAAATGGCCGTATGCGGCTGTCTTCTTGAAGATCGGACGAAGGAGATCCAGCTTTTCGATGATCCCCTTTGGCTTCAAGGGAAACACCTCCCGCACGATTGCGGAGATTTTTTCATCGTCGATTCGGCCTGTTCCCTGGGTATTCACCATTACCGATACCGGATCGGCCACGCCGATCGCGTATGCGAGCTGCACGGTGCAGCACTTCGCAAGCCCCGCCGCCACGATATTCTTTGCAACATAGCGGGCCATATAAGCTGCCGAGCGATCAACCTTGGACGGGTCTTTGCCGGAGAAGGCACCGCCGCCGTGGCTGGCCCATCCGCCGTAGGTATCTACGATAATCTTCCGGCCGGTGAGCCCGCAGTCGGCATGAGGACCTCCAAGCACGAACCGTCCGGTGGCATTGATGTAGTATTTGGTGTTGCTGTCGAGCATATGCGCGGGGATCTGCTTTTTGATGACCTCTTCCATGATGCCCTCGGTAATTTCGGCGTTGCTTACGTCTTCATCGTGCTGCGCAGCGACGACGACCGCATCCACCCTCTTGGGCATACCGTCCTCGTACTGGACGGTTACCTGGGATTTGCCGTCGGGCCTCAAAAACTCCAGGATACCGTTCTTCCTTACCTCTGAAAGACCTTTGCTGAGCCTCTGGGCATAGTAGATAGCTGAAGGCATGAGCACATCGGTCTCGTCGCAGGCAAACCCGAACATCATGCCCTGGTCTCCGGCACCCTGCTCAGTGAAGAGACCTTCGCCTTCCTGAACTCCCTGGTTTATGTCCGGGGACTGTCTATCCAGAGATACCAGGACCCCGCAGGTGTTCCAGCTGAATCCCATGATACCCTCGGTGTATCCGATCTCTTTAATTGTCTGCCGTACCACCCTCTGGACATCGAAGGAATGCGTGGTCGTAATTTCGCCTGCAACGATGGCAAGTCCTGTGGTGACCATGGTCTCACATGCTACATGAGCGTTTTTATCGTTCCCGATTATCTCGTCAAGGATTGCATCGGAGATATTATCCGCTACCTTGTCAGGATGCCCTTCCGTGACGGATTCAGACGAAAATAAAAAATTTCTGTTTGACATGAGTTGCTCCTCCTAACTCTTTATTCAGTTCATATGAGATTATATCCCCGGATATCGTTCATCGCTTCTGACATCAGGAAATATGAAACTGTACTCTTATCATCGCTCCACCGGTGAAGCCCCATGCGAACAGCCGTGTTCTTGCCCCTGACGATGAAAACGCCTGTCATGCAGCCCTAACCCTTCTTTTCCAGTCCGAGGTACCGGGCTATGTTCTGCGCATCCGCATCGAGCGACACGGGCTTGCTCTTCAAGCACTCCTTGGTAAGGACCCCGTACTCGGAATCAAAGGTATCTTCAAAATACATCTGCTGGAACAGAGCGAATTTTAGCTGATGCGAGGTGGAATCAAGGACAAAACGGCTTGCCGAAGGCACGATACCTTCCTTAAGGGCCTTTTTCAGCCCTGCAACCGATTCACCGCCCTGGGTGCATACCACATGGCCGTGTCGGTTTGCCGTGAGCATCCCCTCCATGATCTCCGTCTCACTTACGGATACGACATGGAACCTGCTGTTAAAATGGGTCTCCACAAGTTTTTTAACCTTGGGGAAGGAGACCGGGTCGCCGATCATGGCGGCCTGGGCAACCGACGGCGTAACCTTCAGGGGCGTATAAACGCCGGAGGCACGCCAGCGGGAGATGGGGTCGGCATGGTGGCTCTGAACCCCGAGAATCGTAGGAAGAACGGTAATGACGCCGAGTTCGAAGAGATCGATGAACCCTTCCATGATGGCGGTAATGTTTCCGGCATTGCCGATGGGCACGACGACCACAAGGCCGTCGGTGTCCCAGCTGAGCTGCTGGGCAACCTCATAAGCATATGACTTCTGACCCAATATCCGTACCGGGTTCTTGGAATTAAGGAGAAATACGTGGTAGTTCTGGGCCAGCTCTTCCACAATGCGCATACAGTCATCGAATACCCCCGGCATCTCGATGACCACGGCGCCCGACCCCAGAGGCTGGGAAAGCTGGGCAGGGGTGACCTTCCCCTTGGGAAGAAGAACGACGGCCCTGACTTTGGACTTGGGAAGGTAGCTTAAGTACAGGGCAGCGGCCGCGGACGTATCCCCGGTGGATGCGCAGATGCCGAGCACATTGTCCAGATTTTTCTCCCGTATGGCATGATTCAGGAAGCTGATGGCAGAGGCCATGCCCCTGTCCTTGAAGCTGGCCGACGGATTGAGCCCGTCATTCTTTATAAGGAAAGGGGCTCCGACCCACTCGCTCAGCTCGGGATTCGCCCTCACAATCGGGGTCTGTCCCTCTCCCAGATAGATGATATCCTTTAAAGGCACGATGGGCAGGATCAGTTCGTGGAAACGGAAGACGCCGGAAAGCTCGGGCAGCGTGGTGTTCTTCCTTGAGTCAAAGATCTCTTTCCATTTCGCAGGCGGGATCTTCTTGTACTCGTCGAACCTGAGGTTTTCAATCTTCAGAAGAGCCCCGCATGCCGGGCAGGTATAGACGAAGTCGTAAATATCGTAGGTATTCCCGCACCCGATGCAGGAATAAACCAGCTCTCCCTGGATTCCGGGCATATTTTCATCCGTCATTGCTGCCTCGTCGATCGCATATACGCGTGCAAATCTTCTTGCCTCTTACGCCTTTCTCAAAGGTCGACAATGTATAATAGGCTATTGACTTTTTCAATACTTTTTTGGCATCTTAACCGTCTATTTTTCCCTAAGGAGGAGTTATGGAAACTCTGGTCGACTATACTATCCCCGGAAGCAGGAAAATCGCCAGCGGAAAAGTCCGGGAAATTTTCGAAGCCGACAACGACCACCTCCTGATCGTTACCACGGACAGGATCTCAGCCTTCGACGTCGTGTTGCCCGATCCTATCCCTACCAAGGGGCATGTATTGAATCAGATCTCGCTGTTCTGGTTCAGGAAGGCCTCCCATCTCATCGATAATCATGTCGTGACCTCGGACGTAAATAAGTATCCCGAGCCGTTTAGGGGTGATATAAGTCTCAAGGGAAGGTCCATGCTGGTGAGAAAGGCGAAACCCCTGCCTGTCGAATGCATAGTCCGGGGATATATTTCCGGCTCAGGATGGAAGGAATACAAGGGTACCGGGTCCGTTTCTGGGATCGAACTTCCCAAGGGACTCAAAGAGTCAGAAAGGCTTCCGGAGCCCATATTTACCCCCTCTACGAAAGCAGAGCAGGGTCTGCACGACGAGAACATCAGCTTTGACCAGGCAGAGAATCTCGTGGGGGAAGACCTCATGAAGCAGGTCAGGGACATCTCGCTCGCAATCTACACCATGGCATCCGAAGACGCCCTGCAGAAGGGGATCATCATCGCGGATACAAAGTTCGAGTTCGGCGTCAGGGACGGCGAGCTGATATTTATAGATGAAGCCCTGACACCCGACTCCTCACGGTTCTGGCCCAAGGACGTCTATGAGCCGGGAGGGCCCCAGCCCAGCTTCGACAAACAGTTCGTCAGGGATTATCTGGAAAGCCTTGACTGGAACAAGACAGCCCCGGGTCCGAGATTGCCCGAAGAGGTCATTAAGAAGACATCGAGTAAATATCTGGCTGCTTACGAAATTCTGACGGGAAGATCCATTTCGGGATAAAAACTATGGAGATGCCGGAGATACCGGAGAACCAGCCTTGCACGGCTCTCTTCTCTCCATAGATGACGCTCTTTTAGGCGGTTAGCCCTCCAAGGAATCCGGCCTTTCGTGTATCCCAGCGCCTCTCCATACCTATTCTCATCGGTTCGATAGAGGATCACTTAAGACATTATTTTATCGGAGTAAATACACTCCTTCACGCCGCACTCTGAAAAAACCGGCCGTCCGGCTGCCGCTATTCAGGCTCAGAGTCCTTAAGGCCGGCCCCCGGCTCGCGACTGCCGTATCCCGACTGATGCACCAGGAGTTCCTGGACCCATGCCTTTGCCTTCTGCGATACGGGAGAGAAGGGTATGGTCTTTCCTGCGATAAGGTCTGCGAAATGCTTGACCATCCTGCCGGTTGCCCCCCAGACGACCCCTCCATCTATTTCCAGGTAATAAATATGGATTTCCCTCCCCATGAAGGTTGTCTTCTCCGCCATCCACGCCGAATCGGTCAAGACTGCCGGAAGAGGGATCCTGAGCAGAACCTCGGATTCCGAATTGATCGTGTAGGTATACGGGCTGGGGACGGTGCCTACCACAGGAGTGATATGGAACCCGACAATGGAGATATGGTCATCCAGCAGGCCCAGGATCTCTACATCGCCTGGATTGAGGCCGATCTCCTCTTCGGCTTCCCGCAGGGCGGTGAAAATGAGATCTTTGTCCGTCTCCTCCGCCCTCCCTCCGGGAAAGGATATTTCTCCCTTGTGATGTTCAACGGCCATGGATCGCTTGGTAACGAGGATGGACGGCTCGTTTCCTTCCCAGGAAAGGGGAATGAGAACCGCAGATTCCCTCAAGTCTCCCCGTGGGATCACCCTCCTGTGCCGCGATTTCAAAATACCCCGTATATGTTCCTTCAATGCTTCCTTGTCTCCAAGTAAATACTCGATGTTTTCATAGCACATAAAAAATATAGTACCATGAATGTCATTCAATGAACAGGCTTGACCGTATCGCGTCTCGGTGTGTATGATAGCGTCATGAAGATGAATCGCAGCATCAGCAAGTATATCGTTCTGATAAAGGACTTGTTCGAAGAGGTGAACGGCCTGCTGATGGACTCTCTCGAGAGGGAAGCAAGCCTCGACTGGAAGGAGCGGGCTGATTCCGTTCTTGCCAAGATCCTGGGGGACGAACATCCTTATGTCGAGGAATTTCATGCGATAGAGTTTTCCACCTCGTTTCTGGAAGACCTGGGAGATGTCGTTGTCGAAGAGACATACAGATTGGGTCTCGAAGATGCCAGGTCGTTCCTTTCTTCATTGATCGATGAATTGGAGTCCGAGAGCACCAGTACGCCGGGACTCATGGACATGGAGAGTCTTTTTGCCGAGATGAGCCGGTATGTATCTTCACGAATCCAGGATGCCGCTATGAGAGACAGGCTCTATTACCGGATTACCCGCCTCAGAGACGGGATGATCTCGGGCGAGATTTCCGGTGAAGAGGTGAAGAGCCACGTCGAGCATATCGGGTATCTTGACACGGGGTTGTTCGAGAGGATAGTACCGTTCCTTACCTGGTATTATATGCAAAGAGTGGGGTTTAACGGAGCGAGCAACAATTAATTCTTCATCGACCGCCTGTTATTCTCTTTATTTAATACATCTGCGAAAGGAGCAATTATGCCGAAAATTGGAAGGGCATTGATCAGTGTTACGGATAAGGGAGGACTCGTTGATTTTGTTCGGCAACTCGCGTCGTTCGGCGTGGAAATCATCTCGACCGGCGGTACGGCCAAGGTCTTGAGGGAAAGCGGCGTCAAGGTCGTGGACATCTCGGATTATACCGGCTTTCCTGAAATGATGGACGGCAGGCTGAAGACGCTCCATCCCAAGGTCCACGGCGGCATGCTCGCCATCAGGGATAACGCCGAGCACGTGGAATCCATGAAAAAAGAGGGCATCAAGCCCATCGATATGCTTGTGGTCAACCTCTACCGGTTCGAGGACACGGTTGCAAAAGGAGCGTCGCTGGAAGACGCCATCGAAAACATCGATATCGGCGGGCCTGCCATGGTGCGTGCAGCATCGAAGAACTACCGCTACGTCAGCGTAGTCACCGACCCCGCAGATTACTCAAAGATCATCGAAGAGATGAAGAGCACCGGCGGCGAGATCTCCGAGAAGACCAACTTCGAACTCGCGCGTAATGCCTTCTCGCTGACGGCACGTTATGATGCCGCCATATCCAACCATCTCCAGGGCATCGATGTCGAGGAAGGACAGTTTCCGCTCACCTACACGGCACAGTACAAGCGGAGACAGATCATGCGCTACGGCGAGAACCCTCACCAGAAGGCGGCCTTCTACAGCGACACGGCCATAAACCAGCCCTCGATTTCCACTGCAGACCAGCTCTGGGGAAAGGAGCTATCGTACAACAACATCATGGATGCAGATGCAGCGCTCGATCTCATCATGGAGTTCGAAAAGCCCGCATGCGTGATCCTCAAACACAGCAATCCCTGCGGCGCAGCCCAGTCGGAGAAATCTCTCGCCGAAGCCTACACAAATGCCTTTAATGTAGATGCCACCTCTGCCTTCGGCGGTATCGTGGGCTTAAACAGGGTCATGGACGCGGAAACGGCCAAAGCCATCGGCGACGTTTTCACCGAGGTGGTCATTGCACCCGACTATACGAAAGAAGCCCTGGAAATACTGACCCGGAAGAAAAATATCCGGCTGCTCAAGGTCCCGGAGATTACGAAGGGGAGATCGGCCAAGAAGCAGACCCCGTTCACCCGCAGGGTCACCGGAGGCCTCCTGCTTCAGGACCGCGACTTAGGCGACGTCGATCTGGATAAGGCAAAGGTGGTTACCAAGCGGCAGCCCACAGCAGACGAGATGGAGGCCTTGAAGTTTGCCTGGAAGATCGTCAAGTACGTCAAATCGAACGCGGTCATCTATGCCACAAAGGATCAGCTTGTCGGCGTAGGGGCCGGGCAGATGAGCAGGGTGGATTCCTCGAAGCTCGCCATCATCAAGGCCGGCAATGCAGGCCTTTCCACGAAAGGCTCCGTGGTTGCCTCCGATGCGTTCTTCCCGTTCAGGGACGGAATTGACGAGGCTGCCAGGGCAGGGGCCACTGCGGCTGTCCAGCCCGGAGGATCGGTTAGGGATCAGGAGGTCATCGATGCGGCGAACGAGCACGACATGGCCATGATCTTTACCGGCATGCGCCACTTCCGGCACTAGGGAGAGACCATGAAGGTCCTCGTCATAGGCTCGGGCGGTAGGGAACACGCCCTGAGCTGGAAGATCGGAAAGAGCGGTATCGTGGATGAGGTATTCTGCGCCCCGGGAAACGGCGGCATCGCCCGGGATGCCATCTGCGTGGACATCCCTGCAGAGGATATCCGGGGATTGCTGAAGTTCGTCAGGGACAATGCCGTAGATCTCACTGTCGTCGGTCCCGAAATGCCGCTGGTGGCGGGAATCGTCGATGCGTTCCAGGCGGAAAATATCCCTGTGTTCGGCCCGGAAAGAAGGGCCTCCCGGCTTGAGGGGTCGAAAATTTTCGCCAAAGAGTACATGCAGAAAGCATCGATCCCCACTGCACGGTTCGGCGTCTTCACCGATGCGGTAAAAGCCGGGAACTATATCCGCGAGGTCGATTTCCCCGTTGTCGTCAAGGCCGACGGCCTCGCAGCGGGCAAGGGCGTAATCGTAACGTCTACAAAAAATGAAGCCTTGGCCGCAATCGACGAGATCCTGGTCGGAAAATCTTTCGGGGACGCAGGGACATCCATCGTAGTGGAAGAACGGCTGATCGGAGAAGAGGCCTCCTTTATCGCGATCTGTGACGGAGAGCATATCATCCCTCTGGCATCATCACAGGATCACAAGCCGGCCCTCGACAACGACCAGGGGCCGAATACCGGCGGCATGGGCGCCTATTCTCCCGCGCCGGTGCTCGATGAAAGCTCGTACGGAGAAGTGCTCGATAAAATCCTCTACCCCCTTATCCATACCATGAAGAATGACGGGATAGTCTATCGCGGAGTGATCTACGCCGGTCTCATGATGACCCGGACAGGTCCCTTTGTTCTGGAATTCAATGCCCGGATGGGGGATCCCGAAACGCAACCTCTTCTCATGCGCCTGAAAAGCGACATCGTGCCTGTTCTTGCAGAGGTGGCGAATCACGGTAGCATCAAGGGGATGAATCTCGTATGGGAAGAAGGCCCGAGTGTATGCGTGGTACTGGCTTCCGGCGGTTATCCGGGATCGTATGAAAAAGGCAAGGTCATCGATGGAATCGAAGAGGCGGAGAAGATAGAAGGGGTCAAGGTTTTCCATGCCGGCACCAGGCTGCGGGACGATATGATCGTCACGTCCGGGGGCAGGGTCCTCGGGGTGACCGCTTCCGGTGACAATCTGAAAGCCTCTATCGACAAGGCCTACCGGGCAGTATCCCGGATTTCCTTCGAAAATATGCACTACCGGAAAGACATAGGGCATAAGGCCCTCAAGAGGTTGACATGAAAGTAGCCATTCTCATGGGAAGCAAGTCCGACCTTCCGGTCATGGAAGAGTGCTCGGGGATCTTGCGCCAGTTCGGCGTACCCTTTGAAATGAGAATCCTCTCGGCGCACCGCACGCCGGACGAAGTTGCGGAGTTCACCAGATCGGCACGAGATAACGGCTTCTCTCTCTTCGTTGCCGGCGCAGGCATGTCGGCCCACCTGGCCGGCGTGATCGCAGCGCATACCACGCTGCCGGTCATCGCCGTACCCATCGACGCATCATCACTGAACGGCATGGACGCCCTCCTCTCCATGGTCCAGATGCCTCCCGGCATCCCTGTCGCCACCGTGGGTATCGGCAAAGCCGGGGCAAAGAATGCAGGCCTCCTGGCCGTAGAAGTTCTCTCTCTGGCCCAGCCCGGCCTTCAGGAAAAACTCGTGGCATACCGGCAGGACATGAAGAAGACCGTACTGGAAGCCGACGAGAGCATCAAGAAAATCTCCTGATGCACATCACCGCAGATGCATCGGAAATAGCACTTATCCTCCAAAGGCCGGGTTCTGTCGTCGCCTATCCCACGGAAACCTTTTACGGACTGGGATCCCGCATCGATGACCCGGAAGGGCTGATGCGGATCATCAGCGCCAAAGGAAGGGATGCCTCCAAGGGAATGATCATACTCGTGCCCGATCTGGAATCCGCGTGCAGCATTGCCGGGATGGATACAAGGCAAAAGACGTTTCTGGGACGATTCTGGCCGGGCCCCTTAAGCGCGCTGCTTCCTGCAGGAGAGCATATCGACCCTCTCCTTGCCCCGGAAGGAAAGGTAGCCCTGCGCGTTTCCCCCCATCCCCTGGCACTTGCCCTGACGAGGGCGGCAGGACCCATAACGTCGACCTCTGCCAACCCAGCGGGAGAGGCGCCCGCAACCACGCCCGATGAAATCGCTGCCGGCTGCCTCGATATCGATGCAATTCTCGACGGAGGAAAGACACCGGGCGGGAAACCTTCGACATTGGTCGACCTCACCTCCTGGCCGCCTGTCATTCTCAGGGAAGGCGTTATCCCGAAAACGGCCGTTCTCGAAGCACTCTAACCTCCGGCAGGCTCCGGAGAAACAAAGGCCGCAATTCTTCTTTTCTGTCTCGGAACATTGGGAAAGCAGATCCCTGCTCGTATAAATAATACAGGTATTCATCTATTCTCTTCAGGGAAAGAAGGAGGGTGCCAGGGAATGCTCCACGAGGCAATGCTGTACACCCGTGGTAAGGATGATCGGGTCGACTGTTTTCTGTGCAGCCACAGATGCAGGATCGCGGATCAGCGATACGGCATCTGCGGTGTCCGCCGGAACCAGGGAGGGACTTTGTACACCTATGCCTACGGCGAAGCGGTTGCTGCAAACGTAGACCCGGTGGAGAAGAAGCCCCTCTACCATTTTCTCCCGGGTACGAATACCTTCTCCATAGCAGCTTTCGGCTGTAATTTCCGCTGCGACTTCTGCCAGAACTGGAGAATCTCCCAGGTTACAAAGGAAAAGGGAAACGAAATTCCCGGTTACTTGCTCAGCCCTGAGGAGATCGTCGAGGATGCCCGGAAGCTTGAGTGCAGGAGTATTTCATATACCTATACCGAGCCTACCATTTTCTTCGAGTATGCCTTCGACACCGCACGGATTGCACGTGATAGCGGCTTATACAATATTTTCGTATCCAACGGGTACATGACGCCCGAGGCTTTTTCAACCATCCATCCGCATCTCGATGCCTGCAACGTCGACCTGAAATCTTTCCGTGATGAATTCTATCGGAAAACGTGCAGAGCACGTCTGCAGCCTGTTCTGGATACGATCAAACTGCTCGGAGAAAGCGATGTCTGGACAGAGATTACCACCCTCATCATTCCGGGCGCCAACGACAGTCGGGAAGAATTGACGGATATCGCCTCGTTTATCGCTCAAACCGATCCTTCCATTCCCTGGCACATTAGCAGATTCTTCCCCGCATACAAGTCAACCGCCACCGGACCCACCCCGATCGAGAAAATGCTCGAAGCATACGAGATCGGCAAACGCCAGGGACTTCACTTTATCTACACCGGCAATGTTCCCGGCGAGTCCATGGACATCAATTGCCCGAACTGCCGCATAACCGTCCTGAAAAGGGGGCCGGGTGCAGAGACAGTTGCCCGGAATCTGCAAAACGGGCGATGCGCCAATTGCGGCCGGGAGATTCAAGGGGTTTTCTTCTGAGTTCATGAATACCCTCGTGATAAAGCCTTCCATTCCATATATATTTTCTCTTTGCCATGAAGAACGATCCGTGATAGAGCACTTTTCGTATTTTGCAGCATTTTTAATACTTCAGAAGCTTCATTCATCAAGGCCTGCAATATTCAGGGTGATATACAGCATTGAATGGTATGTGCAATCAGGCATCCGGCCATGAGGCCTTCCGGGGGATCTTTCTCCATAACGGAAAAATCTCCCTTAAGAGAGCAGAGGCGAACGATCGGACCAGAGGGAATGAAACACACTCCAGGAAAAATGAACGCACGCAAGAGCAGATGACGAAACCGGAGATCACGCTGCGCATCCTTCTCATTGAGCACATCGAACAGGACCGCCTTGCGTTCCGGCGAGCCCTGGGTAAAAGCAGCTTCTGTTGCGAGATACGTGAGTGCGCCCGGGCAGATGAAGCTCTCAGTCTGATCAAAGACCGGAACGAATCATTCGATCTTGTCGTTGCGGACATCGGGTTGCCCGATCTTTCAGGCCTGGACCTTTTCAGAAAGGTAAAGAAAAGAGACGGGCTGCCGCCCTTCGTCCTGATCACCTCCCAGGATTCGATAAATAAAATCCCCAAAGCCCTCAAAGAAGGCGTGTGCGATTATCTCTTAAAAGATTCCGCTGCATATAAGGATCTGCTGCCCGTGATCTTGAGCAATGTCATTCGACGCCATAAAGACTCGCTGTTGAGACAAGAGGCCGAAGCAGTGCTTCAGGATGCCCACCTGACTCTGGAGCAGGAAGTACTCCGGCGGACCGCCCAGCTCCTGAGGACCAACCGTCGCCTCAAGTTCGAAATTGAAGAACGAAAACGCCTGGAAGAAGATTTACGGCAAAACGAGGAGCAGTTTTCACTCTTTATGGACCATTTCCCGGGCATGGTCTACCTCAAGGATGAGCATGGCCGTTTCCTGTATCTCAATCGATATATTGAAGGAATCTATGGGATACAGGTCAATGAGTGCATCGGGAAAACCGCTTCCGACCTCTGGCCCGGAGAGATTGCCCAAAGTATTCACGAAGGCGATAGAACTGTCCTGAGCACCGGGAAGGATTTAAAGACGGTTGAAGAGTTTTCCGCCAGGAACCGGCAACTGACGTTTTTCACCCAGAAGTTTCCCATACTCGGTAATAATTCCCCGAAATTTATCGGAGGAATATCAGTAGACATAACCGCATACCGGAAAACCGAGCAGGAAAAAAAGCTCCTCATATCTGCCATTGAGAACGCCACCGAAAGCATTCTCATCCTCGATTCGCACGGGATGATCCAGTACCTTAATCCTGCAGCGGAACGGTCGCTGGGAACCACCCGCGAGGAACCGGGCGGCAAGCTGTATGAAAAGTACGCCTCCCCCGATGGCGTACAGGAAGGCGTGCTGTCCTTGAAGGAGATCGGAGACAAGCCCTGGAGGGGCTTTATCAAGAGGACGAGAAATGACGGCACCAGACGCGAACTGGATATCATCATCTCCCCTGTGGGAGATGACGGAGGAGCAGTTACGAATTATACGGTTATCGAACATGACGTTACGGATGAAAAAGCCCTGCAGAGCGCCCTTGAGCGGAAGCGCAGGATGGAGGCGCTCGGCATGCTCGCAGGAGGCATTGCCCATGATTTCATCAATATCCTCCAGCCGATCCTCATCAATGCGGAGCTCGTTGCGGATTCGCTGCCCCAGGATGCCCCGGAACGTGAATACCTCTATCAAATCATGGAGGCGGCACGTATAGGCAAGGATATTACGAACCAGATCAAAATGTTCGGGGTCAGGAAAAAGGTCCTCTTCAAGCCAGTGGCCATAGCGCCTGTCGTGCGGGACGCATTGAGGATCATCGGCCAGTCCCTCCCTGCCCGCATCACGCTCCGACAGACAATCGCGTCAACCAAGGGCCTCGTGAGGACCGATCCGCCGCAATTCTATCAGCTACTCGCCAATCTCTGCATGAACGCGATACAGTCCATGGAAGAGGGGCAGGGCGTTCTCACGGTCAAGCTCGAAGAAACGCAAGTCCACACTGCTACGCCTGCGTCCGTTTCTATCCTGGGCCCCGGTGATTATCTGAAGATCACGGTCAAAGACACCGGCTCAGGCATGTCCTCGGAAGTCATGGAGCAAATCTTCGACCCCCTTTTCACCACCAAGAAGTCCGGCAAGGGATCGGGCTTGGGGCTTGGAGTCGTTCACGCGGTAGTCAAGAATGCCGGAGGCTCAATAATTGTTCACAGCAAACCCCGGAAAGGATCGACCTTCGAGGTCTACCTCCCGAAGCACTCAGCCGAGAAGGAAGAGCCTTCTCAAGAGCCCGCACCGGAAATACTCCACCCCGGCGGAGACCGGAAAGGACGGGTCCTCCTTGTCGACGATAATGCCATAGAGCTCCGCAGCATCCACCATATGCTGGTTCGGATGGGGTATAGAGTCGCATCGACGAACGATTCGATCAAAGCACTCGATCTCTTCATGAAGACACCCGAGGCGTTCGATCTGCTCATCACGGACCAGATCATGCCTGTCATGAACGGCGACGAAATGGCCTCAAGGATGGTCGATGTGCGCAAAGACCTCCCTGTCATCATCTGTTCCGGATCGGAAGAGGCGCTGCAGGAACTTCAATCCCGCCAGATAAGCTTTTTTTCGTATCTTTCCAAGCCCTTCACCTCGTCGCTTCTGTCCGAAACCGTCAACCGGGCGCTCAACCGAGAATGCTTTACATTTCTATAAAACAGTCTTATGAGAATTTCGCATGGAAGAACGTAAAAAGATCCTCGTAATCGATGACGACAAGCTTGTTTGCAGCTCCATTGCAAACGTGTCGCGCCTCCTGGGATATAACAGCAACCAGGCCTTTACCCTCGAGGAAGGGCTCGATGCGGTCAGGGCAGAGGCATACGACGTTGTCTTCCTCGATGTCCGCATGCCGGACGGAAACGGCATCGACATTCTTCCCCAGGTTTGCAAGAACAGCGGATCTCCCGAGGTAATCGTCATTACCGCTTATGGAGACCCCGAATCAGTGGAACTGGCCCTCTCCCGGGGAGCATGGGATTATATTGAAAAACCTTTCTCAAAAAACGATCTGTCGCAGCTTCTCAAAGATGCGATCCTCTACCACGAGAGCAACTGCCTCCCCCAGGCAGTGCTGAATTTCGAAAAGGAAGGGATTATCGGGCACAGTCCGGGGATGAAAAAATGCCTGACGCTCTTGAGCAAGACACTCGCCAATGACGCGAGCGTACTGATTACCGGAGAGACGGGCACCGGCAAGGAGCTTTTTGCCCGGGCAATACACAATCACTCGCTTCGCGCCGGGAACGATTTTGTGGTTGTCGACTGTGCGGCCCTGCCACCCAATCTCGTAGAAAGCATTCTCTTCGGATACGAGAAAGGCTCGTATACCGGCGCAGACAAAGCCCAGCCCGGCCTGGTGAGCCAGGCCCATAAAGGGACACTGTTCCTGGACGAAGTGGGAGAGCTTCCCCTTTCCGTCCAGAAAAAGTTCCTGCGCGTCCTGCAGGAAGGGCGTTTCCGGCCCATAGGAAAATCGAGCGAGGTGGAGAGCGATTTCCGTGTCATTTCCGCTACGAATCGCAATCTGGATGATGTGGTTCAGAGCAAGAGATTCAGGAAGGATCTCCTCTTCAGGCTCAGGTCCATCAGTATCGATCTGCCTCCACTGAGAGAGCGCCCCGAAGACATCCAGGAGCTGACAAATCATTACCTCAAGCGGCACAGCAAAAAATACGGGATAAAGCCCAAGCGTGTCAGTGCCGCCTTCCGCGACATCCTTCTGCAGTACTCATGGCCGGGCAACGTCCGGGAGATCATACATGCCCTCGAGAGCGCACTTGCTGTAGCTCATGACAGCCCGATCCTCGTGCCAAAGCACCTTCCCTATCATATACATGTCCATGTCAAGCGGGCTGCCGCTGCTAAAAAGCAGGTCCAACCAGAAACAATCGTTGTGTCGGGGGACAACAGTCTGCCAAGCCTCAAAGATGTCCGCGAAGAGGCAGTAAGCGAGATCGAGGAGCAGTACCTTAAAGAGCTTCTGCGACAGGCAAAATCCGATATCAAGACCGCCTGCAGGGTCTCCGGACTCTCCCGCTCGCGCTTATATGCCCTGCTGAAAAAGTACGAGATCTCCTGATCGGCCTGTTTCCTTCTCAGCGTCCATTTTTATTAAAAAACAGGATTCCTCCGGACAGTCATGTTTGGACGGCAGATCGTCTCTCTCCCAGTGGACTCTCCTTTCCCCGGTATTCGCATTCAGGAAATCCAGTGAGAGGCGACTTTCTATTCATTCATAGCAGTTAGAAGGGTTTTTATGCTTCTAACCTGCTGAATTCATAATTTTTATGGTTTTTGTTTCTATTCAGTTCGATCATGTTGGCATATACCTTGTTATAACTGTGCCGTATGGATATTCAGAAACCGTCATTCACTCAGATCCTCATAAAAATGAACCGGTCGCCGTCGCCCGATCTTCCTCGGCTGCGCTCGATCCGTAACCGGTACATTACAGAGGTAGAGCGCTTCTATCTCGTGGAACTGATGAAATGCACCTCTGGCGATGTATCGAATGCCTGCAGGATATCCGGGTTGTCGCGCTCCCGATTATACGCACTGCTCCATAAACATGACCTCTCAAGGCATATGTAACCAGTACTTCCTTGAAAAACAGTCCTTCCAAGAACGGCCGTAAAGGTTAATCCGATGCCGGGCAGGAACCTGCTCTATCCCGCCGGTCATAATGCCGGGGAGTGATTCTTTTTTCATGGCACCGGAGGAGCAGGCTAATAGGTATAGCTAATCATAGAAATGTAATGTCCGGCGTGATCGATGGACATAACGCGTCGGGATTTCGCCTGAATTTATATCTTCACGAGTGAGAATCTCATCAGAGAGGACTTATCCCGCTTCACAGGACAGCAATCGGTGCACAGGAGAACTGTGTTTCAGAGCCCAATTTCTTACCTGAATGAATTTATGTGATTTATTTCAGTTTCACAACAACGGCACACCATTTGAATAAAGAGGCTGTGACGCACGGGCTTCATCCGTACTGAAGAAGATGAATGCCCGAACCTCAACAGAGACAATAGGAGGATTTACTATGAGCATACATAGTGGTTATAGTTCAGTAGGATCGAGGAGCAGAAAAGTAGAAATCACCACCACCCTCTATGACCTCATGGAGGCAATAGGCGAGAGCATTGACAATACGAAAGGCTCTCGCTTTTCCGAATCTGTCCAGGGGAAATACATTCCCGCTCAGGACAGGCTTATCGCAAAAAAGATCTCCAGCATGTTTTTACATGGTCGGATCAGATTCAAACACCCTCGCGACGTAAGGGAGAGCTTTCCTGAATTGTTCGACTGATTTGATCATTAAGACGGCGATGCTCCATGAGGCCCCTAAAGCCTTCTCACCCTTCATTAGCAGCATGGGAATGAGAGAAATTATATGGCGCATAGTGGAGAGTTTCTTCAAGTACCTGATAAAAAAAGGAACGATACAAGCCGGCGCGTTGCCCGGCCTTTACTAAAGAAATGGACAACAAGGGTACGCATGAGAAGATCTCATAAGATGAAGATGTTCAGTGCTTCAAGCCACTCTGCATTTTGGGTAGCTACCTGAAACCACAATTGGCAACCCGCATGAAAGACGGTCACCAGGCTCGGAAGCAAATATTTAAGGGGAAAAATACGTTGCAAGGAATAATGTACGATCTTTTTGGAAAGTTGGCTAAAAACCCGATTTGGTCCTTTGCACAGAGATGGGCGATCCCTGTTGAGAAGGGGACGGATTTTCTCTTCCTCCTCTCTTCAGAGGATCATTCATACGGCAGCAGGGAATTCATCCGGCATTTGAATCATATGGGACGATCTCTCCCACAACCCTGCGATTTGTGCTGTGTCCATAACTTCCAGGTAGAATCACGGCCAAGAGTTATTGATCTTCCTTCAGGAAGAGGGATGCAGTTCCGTTCCGATATGGAACATCTTATCGACGAAATACGGCAGCGCCTCCGCGGTATCCTGGTTTCCGACAGTTTCCAGAAAAAGCTTGGGCAACTCAAGGAGTACTATGACCAGCAGGAGCAGTCCACGGTCAGACCTCTCTATAAGAGCCTCAAGAGACGTCTTCACAACCATGTCTTACAGGGATCTAAAACCCCGGAAGAAAACTTTGCCGATCCGGTCATAGCGTTTTCCGGGGTAGGCACGATACCCGCCGCTACCAGTGCTGTTGCGATTTTCGATCAACCGCAGCCGGTAGATTACCGGATCATACGCGACCGGGTAAGGCTACTCAAAAAACGGTGCACCGAAGAGCTCGATGCACTGACGAGAGAGCATGCACGGGAAGCGATTCACCCACTGATGGCCAGAATCAGGAAAAAATATCGGCGTTTGCCGAAGGTGCTTGTGTATCTGGAAGATGTAGAGGAAGACATCCTCAACAATCTGCACATCTTCACCTTACCCACTGAAGAAGACTCTCCCGGTGCTCCGGTGAACACCGAGCGGTATACCTCACATCAGGATCTTTACTCACCTTACACGGTCAATGTCCTTGTCAGCAGGGCAGACACAAAACGCCGCCCTCTTGTTTTCGTCCGGAACGCAGGGTGCGAAGACTTGTTTGGGTGTTTCAATAATACTCACAGATCCCTCCCCCTATCCCGGATAGATTTTACCCAGATAAAGGCCGGAGATCTGCACCGAGCAAACGGGGGGATTCTCGTGTTCGAGGCTTCCTGGATCCTTCGCCGGTTCCACCTCTGGGAAATGTTGAAAAGTACTGTTTCTCAAAAAGAGATCTCTTTCATGCCTGCTGTTCCGCATGGGAGCTTTTTTGCTACCGGAAGCCCGAATGCCGAAGCAATACCCTTCAATGCGACCATTGTAATTAGCGGAAGCACGTGCGCGTATTCCATACTTTCGTTTGTAGATCCGGATTTTTGTTCCCTCGTCGGGAGACCCATCGGAAGTAAGGTGCCGGCGTCGGGCCGGCGGCTGCCGAAGGAAACGTCATTTGATAATATGCGTACCATCAGCAGCAGGAAGTATTTCCATATATCCGCACGGCAGGCAATCGTTTCTCTCTGCAGTCATCCGCAATTCATGAAGGGAGACTTCGAAAGCCATCTTATGAAGCTGCTGCTCGTAATCGAACGGGCCCAGGATTATTCGGAAACCAGAATGGTTACCGCTGAGCATATAGAAAAGGCATTAAAAGAGACCTACCCGGAGACCGCCAATCTCATCGAAACGGTTATATCGGGCAGACGGACAATCAGGCGCTATAAGGCAGACAGTAAACTTCATCAACCGGAAGAAATCATAGAATCAGTAAAGCTACTTTCAGGAAAGGTAAAGGTATATGGCAAACAGACATGACTATTCAGAATTGCAGTTGTATTTAAGAAAAATCAGGAGATACCCTCTCTTAACACCCGAAGAGGAGTACAAGCTGGCAAAGGAGTACCAGCAGGGAGACGTCTTCGCGGGCCAAAAGATAATCCATGCTAACTTACGGTTCGTCGTAAAGGTTAGCCAGAAATATTTCAATAGCGGCCACAACTACCTGGAAATAGTCCAAGAAGGAAACCTGGGCCTTATGAAAGCCCTTACCCGTTTCGATCCCGATCGTGGCGTACACTTCATTTATTATGCGGTATGGTGGATCGAAGCATCCATAAAGGATTTTATCCGTAAGAGCAGCAAGATCCGCACAGGGACCTTGCGGCATACAAAAGATCTTCTTTCCCTGGACGAAACCATAGCCGGCGACCCGAGTGAAACCGACCGGTGGGTTGATTACCTGACCGATGATTTTGATCTGGAATCGCTTTATTCCGGAAGAGAAATATCCCGGCAGGTATCTTTTCTCTTTCAGCAGGGATTTACCATGCTGACGAGGAGGGAGCTGTTCATTATCCTGAAACGCTTTTATTCAGACCCGCCGGTCACCCTCATGGAAATAGGGTCGCAGCTCGGTTTGAGCCAGGAGCGGGTGAGACAGCTCCAGGTAAGATCACTGCAGAAAATGAAACAATTCCTACAGGACCAGGATATTACCATGATGAGCTCCGATGACTTGAGATCCGGAGGAAACGGCGATAAGACCTGCAGGCTGGCTGGGCAATAAGGCCTGGGATAATCCCTCTGAAGACTTCAGATCCTCTCCGGGAGGGAGTTCAATCGGAGCTGTACATCAGGTTGAATTCCCTTCCGAGAGGGTTTAGACGGTCTGCAGGAATGACTTATGCCAGCTTACATGCAATATATATAGATTAATTGCAAGTATATCTGCATTATTTTATAAGTAGATCTTAGGTAGCTATATTATTATATTGCCTTGTTGAATGCGTTACTTCATGTTTTCTATCATTATTGATGTAGGCCTGTCAACTTTGCTTTCTATAATGCAGTCACGTCATGTACTTGCTCAATAATACTCCCGAATATGATCATTAGCAATACATCTTCTTTAAAGCTGCCCAATAACAGGTCCACACTCAAACCTGCAGGGCGAGAAGCATTCCAGAAAAGTACGAGCCCTGAGACAGCTTTACCTTAAAAATACCGTCTGCACCTTCGCGATCGGACTCCTGCTCCCGGGCAAAAAAAGGATTGAGAATGTGGCAAACAGCCCTATTCATGAATTTAAGGACAGGTTCTCTTTATGGAGTCCTTTCGCGACATCAACGGCTTTATCGTTAACTGCCTTTGCAAGGGAAATCTTCATGTACCGGCACGGTAAACGAGGGAAACAGTATGGCAAAGGATCTTTCTTCCGCGGTCAAGAGAAGCCGGAACGGGACAGGAACGGTCCTTACGGTACGAAGCAGCATAGTCGATGCATACTTTCCCCAGGGTCCTCCGCCTATCTATAATCTGCTCAAAGCAACGGGCAGAGAAGAAATCTTCATAGAGGTGCTGGAACATATCGACCACGAACGTATACGCGGAATCGCACTTACCCCCACTGCCGGACTTGAGCGGGGAGCAGTTATCGAGGACACGGGGGAATCCATAACCGTCCCGGTAGGCAAAGAGCTTCTTGGCAGGGTTTTCAATGTTTTCGGTGAGCCGATCGACAGAAAAGAAGCCCTTCCCGCAAATCTCCCCAGACGATCGATCCACCGTCAAGGAGTGCCGTTGAGCAGGCAGTCTGCAAAATCGGAAATATTCGTGACAGGCATAAAAATCCTGGACCTGATCGCCCCCCTTGAACTGGGTGGAAAGAGCGGCCTTTTTGGCGGCGCAGGCGTCGGCAAGACCGTCCTTATCATGGAAATGATCGAGAATATGGTCAAGCGGTACAAGGGAGTAAGCATATTCTGCGGCATAGGAGAGCGTACACGGGAGGGTGAGGAGCTTTACCGGGAGTTGAAAGAAGCGGACGTCCTCAAGAATACTCTGATGGTTTTCGGCCAGATGAATGAGCCTCCCGGGGTGAGGTTCCGGATAGGCCATGCGGCATTGACCATGGCGGAGTATTTCAGAGACGATCTCGGGCAGGATGTCCTTTTGCTCATCGATAATATTTTCCGATTCATCCAGGCAGGCGCGGAAATATCTGGCCTGCTCGGACAGATACCCTCCCGGCTTGGATACCAGCCGAGCTTAGCGAGCGAGCTCGCTGACCTGGAAGAAAGGATAGCAAGCACGAAACAGGCTTCGATAACATCCGTGCAGGCAGTTTATGTCCCTGCAGACGATTTTACCGATCCGTCAGCCGAGCATGTTTTCGGTCACCTCTCCGCATCCATTGTTCTGTCGCGCAGAAGGGCAAGCGAAGGCCTTTACCCGGCCATAGACCCCCTGCAGTCCGGATCCAAGATGCTTGTGCCCCTTGTCGTCGGGAAGCGCCACTACCAGGTTGCCCAGGAAGTTATCAATTATTTTGCCACCTATGAAGACCTCAAAGATATCATTGCCATGCTGGGCATCGAGGAACTCTCGCGGGAAGACCGGGAAACAGTTCGCCGTGCACGGAGACTGGAGCGCTTCCTCACCCAGCCGTTCGTGGTCACGGAGCAGTTTACCGGATACAAGGGGAAGTCGGTCCTGCTCGAGGAGACCATTGACGGCTGTGAAAAAATCATGAACGGAGAATTCGATTCATATCCGGAAAGCTCGCTTTATATGATCGGGTCTATCGATGAGGCCAAAAATGAATCTTAAGATAATTGAACTGACACGTACATTCATCGATACAGCGGTGAAAAAGGTTGTCGCTGAAGACGTAAACGGATTTTTCGGTTTGCTTCCCAGGCATGTCGATTTCATCACGTCTCTCGTCCCGGGACTCCTTATCTTTTCCCCTCTGGAGGGAGGCCTGCGCTATGTGGCTATTGAAGAAGGCGTTCTCGTCAAAGTAGGGAGAGATGTGCTCGTTTCTACTACTCGGGCAGTCTGCAGCACCGAACTATCCTTGTTGAAGGAAACCGTCCAAAAGGAATTCGCGGCCGAAATCGAACGGGGGAAAAAGGTGCGCGCAGCAGCATTCCGGCTTGAAGCTGATCTAGCTCGCAGGTTTTTCGATTTCGGAATGAAGCAGTATGTCTAATTTCCAGGAAAAGAAGAAAAGACGGGGAGAAAGGTTTGTCAGACAAATCGACGTCAAGGAGAAGAGAAAGGAGAAGGCTGAGCGCGAAAGAAAAATAAGCCTGGTGTATGGGCTGGGCATGGTCGGGCTCGTGGGGTGGTCGGTAATCATCCCCACCCTCATCGGAATAGCGCTTGGGGCATGGATTGACTCGCGATTCCCCAGTCAATACTCGTGGACGCTGATGCTGCTCTTTATCGGGCTCATCCTCGGCTGCCTGAATGCATGGTTCTGGGTAAAGACCATGCTGAAGATAAAAGCCCGGAAAGGAATGCAGCGGAAGGACGGTAGAGCCAATGAATGATTCCTTCTCACTGTTCCTCGTATTCCTGACAGGAGTGGGAACAGGGTTCGGCTACTTCGGCGGCCTTCTGTTCACGGTCAGGCGTATACGGTCAATGCAGAAACCGGGATTATACCTTTTAGGAAGTTTTTTGCTGCGTACCGGTTTGACCGCCGTCATCTTCTCCCTGGTTTCAAACGGCGAGTGGCTGCGTCTCGTCGCATGCACTCTCGGATTCTTCTGCACAAGGCAGACAATGATCATGATATGGCGCCCCGCAGCAATAGGGGAGACAAGCCCTGCAGGGGGGACAAAATGGAAATCATGAGCATAAGCGAAATAACCCCGGATGCGATCGTGCTCCTGAAACTGGGGTGGATAAAACTCAATGTTACGATCCTCTTCACCTGGATCACCATGGGGATATTGATTCTCATCTCCCTGCTGGCCACACGCAGACTCTCGACCGGAAGAAAAATCGGTCCCTGGCAGAATTTCCTTGAGGCGGTCGTAGAGATCCTTTCATCCCAGATCGAAGAAATCTCCCAGGAAAAGGCGGAAAAATACCTTTCTTTCATCGGAACGCTCTTCCTCTTTATTGTCCTGTCCAACCTGTTCACGGCCGTTCCGGGTTATGTCCCTCCCACCGGGTCCCTGGCGACCACCACGGCTTTAGCTGCATGCGTCTTTGTCGCCGTCCCGCTGTATGGAATCGGGAACAGGGGTGTTCTCGCCTATCTGAAGACATTTACCACCCCTTCAGTCTTTATGCTGCCGTTCAACGTCGTCAGCGAAATTACCCGCATTCTGGCCCTTGCCGTGCGGCTTTTCGGAAACATCATGTCCGAGAGCAAGATAGCCGCGATTCTGCTGGTTGTCGTACCGCTGGTGATGCCGGTATTCATCCACGTGCTCGGGCTGCTTACGGGCTTCATTCAGGCTTATATCTTCGCGGTTCTCACCATGGTCTACATCACCTCTGCCACACAAGGCGAGACGGAATAGGAACAGAAAGAATGAGAAACGATCGCACCTCTTTCCCTTATATGAAAAGGAGAGTTATCGTATGGATGCACTGAGCTTAGTCGGGATCGTATCGATCTTTACCGCCGGTATTACCATAGGCATCGGATCAATCGGCAGCGCGCTGGGCGAAGGCAGGGCAGTGGCACAGGCCATGACCGCCATTGCCCAGCAGCCCGACGAGTCCGGGACCTTGAGCAGGGTCCTGTTCGTGGGCCTGGCAATGATAGAGTCAACGGTCATATACTGCCTTGTCGTGTCCATGATCCTCATTTTTGCAAATCCCTTCTGGAACTATTATGCATCCCGGTGATCCTTTACAGACACGCCCCCGAGGCTTAAATAAGGAGACGGCGTGATTATCGACTGGTTTACCGTAATCGCACAGATAGTCAATTTCCTGATCCTGGTCGCGCTTCTGAGATTTTTCCTCTTCGGCCGGATCAGGACCGCCATGCGCGAACGCAAAGAGCAGATCGCTGCCCAGCTCGACGATGCAAAGGAAAAGCAGGAACGGGCAGCGCAGGAGCTTGATGCATACCGGCAGGAGAATGTCAGACTTCAGGAGCAGAAAGAGCAGATCTTGAGAGAGGCCGCTCTGGAGGCCGGCCGGAAGCGTGAGGAATATCTCCGGCAGGCACAAGACGATGCCGGGAAAGAGATGATCCGGCAACGCGATATCCTCGATCAGAAAAAAAAGGATCTCTCCGAGCGGCTTATGCTCATGAGCATTCAGGACTCAACCCGCATCGCGCAACGCGTCATCGGGGATCTTGCAGGAAAAGATATTGAAGCCGGAGTGGTTGACGTTTTCATACAGCGATTGAAAGGAATCGATCCCGATCAGAGAAATAATCTGGCTTCAGCTGTCCGGAAAAGGGATAATACTTTCACCGTCACCAGCTCATTCGATCCGGACCACGCCGTACGTCACACGATTTCGGAAACCTTGAAAGAGGTGTTTTCCGAAAACGTTGCCGTCCGCTTTCTGCACTCCCCTGCTATGAGCCTGGGCATAGAAGTGAGCGCCGACGGATACAAGGTCGGCTGGAACGCAGACCAGTTTCTTGAGGACATTGAGGAAAAGGTCTCCCGGTCCATTATCGATACCTTCGGTCAGCACCGGGAGCGGGAGATCGCACATGAGTGAAGCGGAAGGAGGACTATCGCTGCTGGCCGACATCTTACGGGTTGTGGAAAAAACCTCTCCTCTTACCCGGAGTGTACTGGACGGCTACCGGCCCGAGCTCACGATCTTGAAGACCGGCATTCTGACCCAGGTAGAGCAGGGGATCGCACGGGTAAAAGGGCTGCCCGGCGTCCAGGCAGAAGAGCTCATCCGATTTCCCGGCAACAGGCTGGGGATCGCTTTCGACATCCATATCGACAGTGTGGGGGTAGTGCTGCTGGATGAAGGAAGCGACCTTTCTTCGGGCATGGAGGTTCACCGGACAGGCCGGGTTCTCGAGGTACCGGTGGGCGAAGGATTGATCGGCAGGGTCGTGGATGCAGTCTGCAGGCCGCGTGACAACAAAGGCCCCGTGACCGCCGTCGAATACCGGTATGTCGAGCGGAAGGCGCCCGATATCATGGACCGGCTCCCGGTTACCGAACCCCTGCAGACAGGGATCAAGGTGATCGATACGCTCATCCCCATCGGCAAAGGGCAGCGCGAGCTCATCATCGGCGACCGCCAGACCGGCAAGACCGCCATCGCACTGGATACCATCATCAATCAGAAAGGCAAGGACATCATCTGCATATACTGCGCAATCGGGAAAGAGAGCTCTTTTATCGCCAAGGTCGTCTCCGAGCTCACGAAACAGGGCGCAATGGATTATACAATGGTAATGACGGCCGTGGGCGAAGACCCCCCCGGCCTGCAGTATACCGCTCCTTACAGCGCCACGACAGTCGGCGAATATTTCCTGGACAGTGGCCGGGATGTCCTGATCGTATATGACGATCTCACCAGGCATGCGAGGATCTATCGCGAGATATCTCTCCTCCTGAGACGACCACCCGGACGTGAGGCCTTTCCCGGAGACATCTTCTACATACACTCGCGCCTGCTCGAACGGTCGGGGCATCTGAATGATGCGCTCGGAGGCGGTTCTCTGACATCGCTCCCCATTGTGGAAACACAGGCCCAGAATATCTCCGCATATATCCCCACCAATCTCATCTCCATTACCGACGGTCAGGTCTACCTTTCGCCCGAACTCTTCCATAAAGGCCAGCTTCCCTCGGTGGATGTCGGCAGATCGGTATCCCGGGTCGGCGGCAAAGCCCAGCGCAGGGCTTATCGGGTGGTAGCGGGAGACTTGAGGCTTTCCTACACCCAGTTCGAAGAGCTCGAAACCTTCTCCAGGATCGGCACCAGGCTCGATGAACAGACGCTGAGCATCCTTGGGAGGGGACGTCGCGTCAGAGAATCCCTAAAGCAGTCTCAATACGATACCATGAGCCCCTGTGAACAGATCACCGTACTCGTTGCCGTCACCAGAGGAGTATTCGACCGTATCCCTATGGAAGACATCACTTCCGTGGAAAAGGCCATCAGATCCTCGGTCAGAGAACTCCTTCCGGAAATTTGTGAAAGAATCGAATCCGACAAAGACCTTTCGGACGAGGACTGGCAGTCTCTCGTCAGGATCGCCCGGGAGACTGCGGATGCATATATCCAAAGGAAAGAAGATGCCCGATCTCCAGGTATTGAAAAAGAAGCATGACACTGCCGAAGACCTCCTCTCCGTGGTCAAGACCATGAAGGCCCTCGCTTCGGTAAACATCCGCGAATACGAGAGGATCCAGGAATCTCTCAAGGAATACAACAGGGCGGTCTTGCTCGCTTTCCGCGGGTTGCTCAGGAACCTTCCCCCCGGAAAAGACCAGCGGCAGGGACCCGGCCCAACCGGCATCCTGGTTTTCGGATCGGATCAGGGGCTATGCGGACAGTTCAACGACAGGATCGCCGAGCACACCCTGAATACCATCAAAAGCCATGAAATAAGCTCTCAGGACGTTCTGATCCTGTGCGTAGGACAAAGGATTCATACCCGCCTCCTGAGTGAAGGCCTGCCGATACAGGACCTTATCCCGGTGCCGTTATCGCCTGATGGTATGCCTCCCACCGTGCAGGAGATCATCACAACCATCGATCAATGGAACAGCCGGTACAGGATTGGGCAGGTCCTGCTCGAATACAATCACCACATCTCAGGGGCTTCGTATGAACCCCGCATGCTCCGGCTGCTGCCCCTTGACAGACAGTGGCTGGAAAGCCTTACCGGAAAACCCTGGCCCACCAGGAATTTGCCGGTGTTCCGCATGGAGGCCGAAACGCTCTTCTCCGCCCTGGTGAGACACCATCTCAATATATCCATTTTCAACGCATTCACTGAGTCTTTGGCGAGCGAGAACGCAGCAAGACTCTCATCTATGCAGGGGGCAGAAAAGAATATCAAGGAAAGGCTCGGCGAGTTGAAAAACCAGTACAACCAGGAACGGCAGGTCTCGATTACCGAGGAACTGCTCGATATCATATCGGGATTCAACGCCCTCGAGGAAGGAGAACGATCTCTTTAAAAAACCTTTCACGGAGGAAAACGTGAGTGGAATAGTTACCCTAACCATAAACCCCGGAATAGATACGAACACGAGGGTGCCACACGTCATGGCTGAACACAAGCTCAGGTGCTCTGCTCCGAGCCACGAGCCGGGAGGAGGGGGCATCAACGTATCCCGTGCGCTCGCACGGCTTGGCGGGGACTCGCTTGCCGTCTTTCCCGGCGGGAAAAATTTCGGAGACATGCTTAAAGGCCTGCTCGAAAGGGATGGCGTGAACTACCGTTCCACACCGATATCGGGTGAAATCCGGGAGAATTTCATTATCCTTGAGGAGTCAAGCGGACAACAATTCCGGTTCGGGATGCCGGGACCGACCATAAGCGAAAAAGAGTGGAAATCTTTGCTCGACGAACTGGACTCGCTCCATTCCGCACCGGAATATATCATCGGAAGCGGAAGCCTTCCGCCGGGAGTACCCGATGATTTTTATGCCCATCTTGCCAAAAAAGCTGCCGGACTGGGGGCGAAATGCATAGTCGACACCTCCGGCCAGGCTTTGAGACATTCCCTGAAATTACCGTTGTACCTCATCAAGCCCAACTTAAACGAGCTGCGCATGATTTCCGGAAAGGACATCGGTGACGACCAAACCATTGAGGGGTGTGCCCGGGAGCTTATTGAAAAGGGATCGGTCGAGATCATCGCCATATCGCTCGGCGCGGCCGGCGCACTGGTCGTAACCAGTGATGAGTGCGTACGCATCCATGCGCCTACGGTGCAGATCGTGAGCAAGGTCGGAGCGGGAGACAGCATGGTGGCAGGGATAGTCATCGGCCTGACGCGGGGATTCTCGGTCGTCGACGCAGTGCGGTTCGGGGTAGCCGCAGGGGCCGCAGCAGTCATGACCCCGGGCACCGAACTATGTCGGAAAGAGGACACCGAAAGGCTCTATGAGAGAATGAGCACATAGAGGGCAGCACGAGGAATATCTCTTCGGTACATCCATTTTTTCACCAGGGGGAATTATGAAGATAGCGATATTCGAAGCGGAAAAC
This sequence comes from Syntrophaceae bacterium UBA6087, assembly GCA_002448235.1. Lineage (GTDB taxonomy): Bacteria > Desulfobacterota > Desulfomonilia > UBA1062 > UBA1062 > Phosphitivorax. Next base: position 276,323 of record DIXF01000002.1, on the reverse strand, counting down.
TGGGAACAGGATCTGTACAAGTTGCTGAAAAGCACCCATGATGTCCTTTTCCGGGAAGAAGCCCTCAATGAATCCAATGCGGGTCAGTATGCCGATGCGGAGATAGTCTCCACCTTCATATACTCGGAACTGGGCGAAGAGGTGCTGAAACAGATTCCTTCGTTGAAGTTCATCGCCACCCGCTCCACCGGATTCGACCACATCGCCCTGCCCTACTGCAGGGCACACGGGATACGGGTATCAAACGTTCCGGCCTATGGGTCGTGCACCGTTGCAGAGCATGTCTTCGGCCTTATCCTCACCGTATCCCACCACCTTACCGAGGCCATTGACCGCACCCGTAAAGGTGATTTCTCTATCAAAGGACTTAAAGGATTCGATCTTTACGGAAAAACCCTGGGCGTGATAGGCACAGGCCATATCGGCCAATGCGTGATCCGCATTGCTAAAGGATTCGCCATGGAGGTGATCGCATTCGATGCCAGGCCGGATGAGAACCTGTCCCGTTCACTGGGATTTACCTACCTCTCCCTGGACGACCTCCTGAGGGCATCGGACATTATCACCCTGCATGTCCCGTCAAACGAAAAAACGAAAAATCTCGTTTCGCACGAGCAGCTTCGTCTGATGAAGGACGGCGCGGTCATCATCAATACTTCTCGCGGGCCTATCGTAAATGTACAGGCACTGGTGGAGGCTCTGTCCACCGGCAAGATCTCCGCAGCAGGGCTGGACGTCCTCTCGGATGAGCCGGTAATCCGCGAGGAGGCAGAGCTTGTCAGGACGATATTCCAGAGAGACCATGACCTGCAGACCCTTCTGGCCGATCATGTCCTGCTGCGCATGCGGAACGTCTACATAACGCCCCACAGCGCATTCTATACCCAGGAGGCGCTGCTCGACATCCTCAATACCACAGTGGAAAATATCCATGCCTTTATCCGAGGGATGCCCGGAAATCTCGTGCAGTAACCATATTACGGGAAAGGAGTTGCCATGAAAAAAGCCCAGAAAGGTGATACGGTAATCATTGATTTTTCCGGACTGATGGAAAACGGAACGATCCTGAGTGCACCACTTACGTTTACCATCGGAAAAGGAGACGTGTTTCCTGCCGTCGAGGATGCAGTCATCGGCTTGTCGCCGGGAGAATCGGCCACCGAACGGGTTCCGCCACAGATGGTATTCGGCGTGTATCGGGAGGAACTGATCAGGGAAGTAGAAAAATCCGAGCTTCCGGAAGACGGAAAAACGGATGTGGGAGCGTGGCTGGAGATCATACGGCCGGATGGAGAGCTCTTGAAAGGCATCGTCCAGAAGGTCTCGGAAGCGTCGGTGACGATCAATGCCAACCACCCCCTTGCCGGTAACGGTTTGGAATTTTACGCAAAGCTCCTCAAGATAGTACCTTGATACAATCGAGTCTTTCCCAACCCTGCCGCAAACCCGATCCAATCGACGAGGTACGGCAGGCACCCTAGGATCAAGGAGGATTCAAGATGCCTGAACTGCCTGATATTGAATGTTTACGGCAGTATCTTCACGAAACATCTCTCCACAGGGATATAGCTTGCTTGAGAGTATTCGATCCTTTTCTGGTGAAAGGTCTGCCTGTTGAAGAATTCGAGCAGTATCTCAAGGGAAGGAATATGACGGATACAGCGCGATACGGCAAATATCTCTTCGTGAACATGGACGGACAGCAGTGGATCGTCATGCACTTCGGAATGACAGGAGGGCTCCGGTACTTCCAGGAGCCCGATGTGAACCCGCAATATGCAAATATCCTCTTCTCCTTCTCCAACGGGCACCACCTGGCATATATCAACCGAAGGGACCTCGGGGGGATCTATCTCATTTCTTCCCCCATCGAGTTCATTCATACGCAGGGCCTGGGGATCGATGCCCTCGACGACAGGATGGACTTCGGCCTTTTTCAAAAGACGCTCATGCCCAAACGCGGCATGATCAAATCGGTGCTCATGGATCAGCATGTAATTGCAGGGCTCGGAAACGTATATACGGACGAGATCCTTTTCCAGTCGGGGATAAACCCTGTTTCGAACTTACGGTCCCTTCCGGAGGAAAAGGTCCGGCAGCTGTTTACCGCGCTCAGAAGCGTGCTGTCCACCGCCATCCGGTGCAGGGCAGATCCCGCTCTCATGCCGGATCATTACATAATACGGGCGAGAAAGCCGGGTTCGGCCTGTCCCAGGTGTGCAGAGGGTCTTAAGCACAGGAGGATTTCGGGAAGGAGTGCGGTTTTCTGTCCCTGCTGCCAGCCGGGACTACTGAAAGGATAAACATGAAGAGCAGCACGGCTCAGTCCGGTAACGAAATGCGACGGAACCCCATTACGGGCGGGTGGGTAATTTATGCACTGTCAAGAAGGAAGAGGCCGAGAGAGAGCTTAACCCACGGGATGAAAGGTAAAGGCCCGGCAGCCTATGATGAGAGCTGCCCGTTCTGTCCGGGCAATGAAGACAGACTCCCGGAAATCATCATGGAGTACAAGGGCCGCGGCTCGAAGTGGCTGACGCGCACCGTTGCAAACAAGTACCCTGCCCTCACCCCCGAGGGAGACCAGTACAGAAAAAAAGAGGGCCTCCACGTCTCAATGGCGGGATACGGACACCACGAGGTCATTATCGAGAGTCCTGTCCACAACAGGCAGCTTGCTGTCATGTCAAACCGGGAGGTGGAAGCGGTTATCGAATCCTACCACCGGCGGTACGTGTCCCTGATGAAGATGGACCAGAACATGGCCGCCATAATATTCAGGAACTCAGGGTCCCGATCGGGGGCATCACTGCCGCATCCGCACTCGCAAATCATAACGGCGGGCATCGCCCCCGAGTACCTCCGTACTCAGGAATGCCGTGCAGAACACTACTTCGACGATCGGGGAACCTGCATTTACTGCGACATCCTCAAACAGGAACTTGCAGACGGGAGGCGCACCATAGGCGAGAACAGTTCATTCGTGTCTTTCGTGCCCTACGCCGCCGAGCAGCCCTTCGAAATATGGATCATGCCCAGGCGCCATAAGGCCGACTTCGGGAATATCTCCGATGAAGAGAAATCCGATCTCTCTTTCATTCATCATGCACTGCTGAAGATTCTCTTCGAGAGGCTTGGGAACCCGGACTATAATTACCTGATACGCTCCTGCATTAAATACCGCTCGGAAGAACCTCACCTGCACTGGTTTCTCAAGATCAAGCCGCGCATAACCACCACGGCCGGGTTTGAAATGGGTTCAGGGATGAGCATAAACACCAATCTTCCCGAAGAAGATGCGGCATTCTTGCGAGGTGAAGATTAGTCAAAGGGAAAGGGGAAAGCCAATGGATCACAAATTTAAACTGATAACGGTAGAGGATTATGAACCCTATATCGGAGAGGAGGCTGTCGCCCGGATCAGGGGAAAAGCTGAAAAGCTCGGAAACCTGCACATCGCCCACATCAACTCCACGTATTACGGCGGAGGCGTTGCCGAGGTGCTTTCTCCGCTGACCCTGCTGATGAACAGCGTTGGGCTCAAGACAGGATGGCGCGTAATGGAAGGCGCTGCGGACTTCTTCAGTATCACAAAGAAAATGCATAACGCACTCCAGGGAGACGATATCAATCTTTCGGATCGTAAGTGCCGGATATACGAGGATATCATCTTTGAAAACTCGATCCGCAATCACCTGGACGACCATGATTTCGTCATCATTCACGATCCCCAGCCCCTTCCCATAGTCAAGCATTACCGCAAAAACGGCCCCTGGATCTGGCGCTGCCATGTGGATCTCTCCAATCCCAACCGGGAGCTCTGGAATTATTTACGGCCCTTCATCGAACGCTATGATGCGGCGATCTTCACCCTTGAGGAATACCGGCAGGACCTCTCCACCCCCCAGCTCTTTTTCAAACCGTCGATCGATCCTTTCTCCATCAAGAACAGGGAGATGAGTGAGGAAGACGTTCAAGCTCGGCTCGATTATTACCATATCCCCACCGACCTGCCCATTGTTGCCCAGATCTCGCGCTTCGACAGGTGGAAGGACCCCGAAGGCGTGATCAGCGCATTCAACATCGCCAGGAAACACATTCCCTGCACCCTGGTACTGCTGGGAAACATCGCCACCGATGATCCCGAAGGAGAGCAGGTGTACGACTCGCTGTTGAGCAAAAGGGAAGAAAACATCGTCATCATCAGCAGACAGGATACCGCTCTGGTGAATGCGCTCCAGCGCAAAGCCGCGGTGATTATGCAGAAGTCGCTTCGGGAAGGATTCGGCCTCACGGTTACCGAGGCGATGTGGAAAGGGGCGGCGGTAATTGGAGGGAATGCAGGGGGGATCCGCTATCAGATCAAAGACGGCATCAACGGCTTCCTGGTATCCTCGATAGAAGAGGCTGCCGACAGGATCGTCCGCCTGATCCGTGACGAATCTCTCCGCAGGAGACTGGGAGAGGAGGCTCGAAAACAGGTGAGAGACAACTTTCTGATGACCCGGAATTTGGAAGATTACCTCGACCTCTTCTCTTCTTTCGAAACTATCTACCGTTTGAAACACAGCATCTAGATCCGTACATTTCATACAAGGGAGTCAACCATGCCTATGCACAATCATGATGTGGCACAGGTTCTCGATAAGATGGCCGATCTTCTGGAAATTCAGGGGTCCAATCAGTTCCGCGTCCGGGCCTACCGCAACGCTGCCAGGGTCGTCGAATCCCAGGCACGGGAAATTGAGGACATGGTGCGGGAAGGAGAGGATCTCTCGGAGCTCCCGGGGATAGGGAAGGATCTGGCCGCCAAGATCGGAGAGATAACCCGCACGGGCAGGCTCAGCAAGCTCGATGAAATCGGAAAACAGATCCCCGAAGAGCTTGGCTCGCTCATGGGCATCGGCGGCCTCGGCCCGAATCGTATACACACCATATACAACAGACTCGGCATAAAAACGGAAACGGATCTCAAAGAAGCCGCACTACATGGGGAGATCAGCAAGATCGAGGGCTTCGGGAGCAAAATCGAGCAAAAGATACTCGAAGATATTGCAAACAGAGCTAATCTGGGGAACCGGGTGAAATATATCGTTGCCGACGAGACGGCACGCTCCATTGTGCGCAAACTCAAAGCCCTGCCCGAGGTGGCAGAGGTCGTGGTTGCAGGAAGCTACCGTCGAAGAAGAGAGACGGTCGGAGACCTCGACATCCTCGTGATCTGCTCGGATCATGAAAAGGTGATGACTGCCTTCACCGGATATGATGACGTGGCAGCAGTCGTATCCAAGGGAACGACCAGATCCACGGTTCTCTTGCGTTCGGGGCTCCAGGTGGATGTGAGAGTTGTCACTGGGATCAGCTATGGGGCCGCGCTCCACTATTTCACAGGCTCAAAGCAGCATAGCATTGCCGTGCGCAAGCTGGGGCAGAAGAAAAACTTAAAAATAAACGAGTACGGCGTATTTCACGGCGAAAAACAAATCGCAGGGCGCACCGAGGAAGAAATCTATCTCTCGGTAGGACTCCCGTACATAGAGCCCGAGCTCCGGGAAGACAGGGGCGAGATCGAAGCGGCGCAGAAAGGGACGCTGCCCATGCTGGTAACGGTGGGTGACATCAGAGGCGATCTCCATACCCACACAACGGCAACCGACGGCCGGAACACCCTCGAAGAAATGGTCCGGGCTGCAGTCGAAAAGGGGTATGAGTACATTGCCATAACGAATCATTCTCCGAAAACGACCATCGCCCACGGGATCGATACGCATGCCCTCATGGAACAGATGAAAGAGATCGACCGTCTCAGCAGCCGGTACCCTGAGATTACGATCCTTAAATCTTCCGAGGTCGACATCCTGGAAGACGGATCCCTTGATTATCCCGATGAGGTTTTGAAAACGCTCGATCTCACGGTTTGTTCCGTGCATTATTATCAGAAGCTTCCGGAATCCAAGCAGACCGAACGGGTCATCAGGGCCATGGACAACCCATTCTTCACCATTTTTGCACACCCCACGGGACGGCTCATCAACGAACGGAAGCCCTATGAGATAGACCTTGGCCGGGTCATGAAAGCCGCCCGCGAAAGAAGATGTTTCCTCGAACTCAATTCTCACCCCGACAGGCTCGACATGAACGACATATACTGCAAGCAGGCCAAAGATCTGGGCGTTATGGTCGCGATCTCAACGGATGCCCACAGCATCCACGACTTGGGCTACCTGCGTCTTGGAGTCAATCAGGCGCGTCGGGGCTGGCTGGAAAAAAGCGACGTCCTCAACTGCCTGCCCATAGACGAGCTGAAAGAAAAGATCAGGCGAACATAGCCTGCCAAGCATTATGCCATGCCCGTTATACCGGAATATACTTCCTCCTGGCCCACTTTATCATCATCGGCACTTCGATACCGGGAGTCTCGGCACCCATACTTATCCGTACCGGCTCATGCACATCGAAATCCGAAACCGATACCTCGGCAACCTCGAAAATTCCTGCAAGCTCCATTGTCATCTTGTGCAACGCATCGGCCCTGTTGATCACACCCACGGCACCGCATTCGCACGGGACATTGACTAGCCCGAGATACTCTCTTTGCAGATCCTTTGCCTTTCCGCAGAACGGACAGACTACCTCCATTGCCCCCCCCTAACATCATATAAACAATATATATCATGTCCCGGGCCTTTTTCCCAAGATGCTCCGCCTTGAGAGAAGAGCAAAAAGGCAATGAAACAGCTTTATTCCTTACAGCCTCTTGAGATATCCCAGAAATGCCTGGATTTTTAATGAAATCAAGCAACTGGATAACAGATGATCTAAAAGAAAAACGCCATGCGAATTCCCATAATTCGCATGGCGTGTATATTGGTTATGTCCTCTCTCGGGTCTCTCCTTAAGCGGGGGAGAGAAAAAAAAGAGGGCTGGAGAACGGGGCTGAGGTAGGTTCTCCAACCCCCGCTAAGAGGAGCATACGTGGTCCGTTTCTGCTTTGCCCTTACACCTAATTTCTTTGTTCACTGTTTTGTCCTGAGCCTCTACTCATGTACGAATCAGCCTTTAATAACCATCATCAGCGTCAAGACTGCCGTATAATTTTATATAATGTGCTGCCCGAATCATTTCACAAGGGGTTTTCTTTTATTCAAAGAAGGTTGAAGGAAAAAGTCCTTTATCCCTTGTATGCCTTCCTAAATCCTTCCGATTTCAACATCCCCTTGGGGAAACACAGTATCATGAGATATTACAAGGAGTATGCCACCGGGGAGTAATTTTATATCCTGTATCTTATCAGATAGTTGCAATGAGTGGCCCTGGAATGGTATGTCTCATTTGTCCTGCCGGGCAAGACATATTCCCGTAAAACTGGATTTTTCCTGAAGAATCACTTCAGGGCCGCTTGGGGATAACTTCTTCGCCTTCGAGGTCCATCTTGATGGTAAGGAAGTCAAACAGATCCTTCAGAGTTACTATGCCTTCCAGCGCACCGTTCTCGGTGACCAGGAGCTTGCTCACCCCCTGCCTGTTCATCCGGGCCATGACGTTGAAGGCGTCGGCCGAGACATCTACGGTATTGTTCTCCGCACACCCGGACGCCACGTCCTCGACTATCGTCTCTTTCCATTGATCATGGGGCACTTCCTTCACTTTATCGATGGTTATGCACCCTTCGAGCCTGCCGGATTTGTTTTCCACCGGAAACATCTTGTAGTGATACCGGTAGAAGTATTCGTTTACCAACTCGTCCACGGATGTCGAAGGAGAGACCGAAACCGGATGCGTCTTCATGATCCTCCTGACAGGCTCTCCCTTGAGCGCCCGCTCTATGAGCAGCTGGGTATACGACGTGTTCGATGCATTGCGGAGAAACAGGCCGATGAGAAACCACCACATCCCCCCGATAAAATTACCGGTCAGGACGTTGAGCACGCCCAGGATGATAAGACCCATCCCGAACCCGGAACCGATCCGGGAGGCGATCCGCGTAGAGGCCCTCAAATCCTTCTTCCATGACCAGAGAGCGGAGCGCAGCACCCTCCCTCCATCCAGCGGATATGCGGGGATGAGGTTGAATGCGGCCAAAACGAAGTTGATCACGGACAGGTAGGAGAATACAGCCCAGACAGGCTCAGGCCACGCAAGCTGCATCGCGAGCCGGGAGAGGCCGAAAAACAGAAATCCGAGCACGATGCTCGAAAGGGGGCCGGCAATGGCCATGGAAAATTCGGTTTTCGGGTTCGCAGGCTCCTCTCCCATCTCGGCAACTCCCCCGAAGACAAACAAAGTAATGCTTTTCATCTCCAGCCCGAACATCCGTGAAACCAGGGAATGGCTCATCTCGTGAAATATGATGGACAGGAAGAGACCAAGGGCTCCGAAAACCCCCATGACCCAGTACGTCCTTAAGGAAAGGCCTTTATTGAAATAAGGGAAGTATCCCTGTGCCAGTGTCCAGGTGATGAGCATGGCTATTATGAGCCAGCTTAGATCGATATAGACGGAAAAGCCGAAGAGCTTGAATATTTTCATTCTCTTCCCGAACATTTACGCTACTCCCTTCGAGCATATGCGTTTGGCCGCATAAACGGGTCCCAACCGGGTCCGGCTCTCGTAAGGCGGTCAGGATATGCTCTCTATGAACTGTTCATATAGGGAGATACAATGAGTATGCCAAGGGGGGTGTAAAGGAGGGCATCTGCCGGATCATACGGGGTTATGAAGGTGTGGGAAAGACCGGTCGGAAAACTTGTCCGGAGAAAGGGGATTTCTATCCCGCGCAGAGAGACATCGCCGGTCTTTACCGTAAGCTTTTCTCTCACCCACAAACCGGTGCATGCACATATTACACCGCCGTAAGCACTTCTCCGGGGACACTGGCATTCTTTTTGAAAAGCTTCCCCTGAAAACCCCTCCCCACGGAGAAGCAGTTCTTCTTGATATACCTTTTTTAGGAGAGCGGATATATGGGAAACAGGAAGCGATCGGTCATCGCCGGCGTTGCAGCAATCATCCTGATCGCAATCCCTATTCTCTTTTCCCTCCTGTCAGGCACACTGGTCCATTGGCTCTGGATGGACAACCTCGGATTCGAAACAATCTTTCTCCGGACACTGCTCCTTAAGGCGTCCGTTTTCATCGCCTCGTTCGCTTTTGTTTTCCTTTTCTCCTGGGTAAATATCGGAACAGCCGTCAAGCACAGCTTCCGAGAGAAAGAGCTCGTTGTCGCAGGACAGCAGAATACCGTAATAAGCCCGCAGAAGGCCCGGCTTATAGCCATAATCGGTTCCCTGATCTTTTCCGTTCTGTTCGCCCTGATACTCATGAACCAGTGGAGCACCCTGCTCGAATTTTTCTGGAGAGAGAGTATCCGGCAGACAGACCCGATCTATCACATGGACCTGATGTTTTATTTCTTCGAGCTCCCCTTCTACAATCTTCTACAGAACAGCCTTGTCACCCTGTTTCTTATCGCGCTGGTAACAGTGCTTCTGATTTACTTCTCTCTGGAAAAGATTCCCCTGGAAAGCTCCCTGCTCACCTTTATCGAAAGGCCGATACTCATCCACATCACGATTTTGAGCATCCTCTTCGTCATAACCCTGGGAGCCGGTTACCTGCTGGATAGATACGCCCTTCTCTTTTCGACGCGGGGAGTCGTATCCGGCATGGGATATGTCGATTACACCATTGTCCGCCCAAGCTTGACGGTCATGTTCTTCGCAAGCCTTGTTCTTGCAGCGGCCATCGCACTGACCGTTTATGTCAAGCGGATCGGCTATCTCATCGCTGCACTCGGCATATTCCTTCTGCTCTCCCTTTTTTCTCTCGGGATAGTACCGGCTTTCACGCAGAAATACATCGTACGCCCGAACGAACTGGACCTCGAAAGACAGTACATTGAATACAATATCCTGATGACAAGGAAGGCATACGGCCTCGACCGGATTCGGGAGCGATCGTATTCCGCCGTGGACGATCTCACCCAGGCCGAACTTGCGGACAACGAAGAAACGATAATAAACATCCGTCTCTGGGACTGGCGCCCGATCCTGCAGACCTATAACCAGACCCAGGCCATACGTCTCTACTACCAGTTCTACGAAGTGGATGTCGGCAGGTATAACATCCCGGGTGAAGGATACCGCCAGGTGATGCTCTCGGCACGCGAGCTTGCCGAAGAGCTTCCGGAAAAGGCCAGAACCTGGGTCAACAGCAATCTCCAGTTCACCCACGGCTACGGGCTCGTCATGAGCACGGTCTCGGAGTTTTTGGGAGAAGGCTTTCCCCGGTACGTTATTGAGGATATCCCTCCTGTATCGACCGGGCTGAAGGTAGATCGGCCGGCTCTCTACTATGCGGAGAGAACACCTGGTTATCGCATCGTGAATACCCGCATCATGGAACTCGATTACCCCAAGGGAGACACCAACAGCTACACCAGCTATCAGGGCTCCGGGGGCATCCTTCTCGACAGCATCTGGAAGAAGGTTCTCTTTGCCTGGGACACGAGAGACATCAACATCCTGATATCACGCTACCTGAAGCCCGAAAGCCGTATCCAGCTGTGGAGGAACATCTCCCAGAGGGTAACCCGCATTGCACCATTTTTCGTGCTCGATAAAGACCCCTACCTGGTTTTGAGCGAGGGGAGGCTATATTGGATACAGGACGCCTATACGATATCGAGGAATTACCCCTACTCCGAAAGCATCAGGGGGGAACTGAATTATATCAGGAACTCGGTCAAGGTAGTCATGGACGCCTACGACGGTTCTACAGGCTTCTATATATTCGACCCGGAAGATCCGGTCATCAGGGTATACAGCCGGGCGTTCCCGGGCGTCTTCAAAGGCATGAACGAGTTACCCGAGCACCTGAAAGGCCATGTCCGGTATCCGGAAGATCTGTTTACCATTCAGGCCGATATGTACCGTACCTACCACATGACCGTCCCCCAGGTCTTCTACAACAGGGAAGACCTCTGGGCATTCCCCCGGGAGAACTATCAGGGAAAGCCCGGCCGGATGGAACCGTACTATGTTCTCATACGCCTGCCCGATGAAAAGGATCTCCAGTACATCATGATGATGCCGCTTACCCCGCAGAACCGCAATAACATGATCGCATGGATGGCCAGCAGGTCGGATTTTCCCTGGTATGGAGAGATCATCGTATACAAGCTTCCCAAAGACCGGATCGTCTACGGCCCGGTGCAGATAGAAGCTATGATCAACCAGGATACGCTGATCTCTCAGCAGCTTTCCCTCTGGGATCAGCGGGGTTCGCAGGTTATCCGGGGCAATCTGCTCGTGATTCCCATAAATACTTCATTCCTCTATGTCGAGCCCGTATATATCCTTGCAGAAGGGGCCAATATCCCCCAGCTGAAACGGGTCATCATGGTGTACGGAGGAAAGGTTGTCATGGAGGCCTCTGTCCAGGATGCGCTCAATGCCATTTTCGGCATGCAGCCGCCCCGGAGACCGGGGATAGAGGCCGTTACCCCTCGCCCGGACGGTCTGCCACGGCCGGGAGCAGCGGTGCTCGACCTGATGCAGGATGCGGAAAATGCTCTCCGTCAGGGAAACTGGACCGATTTCGGCCGGGCCATGGACAAGCTGAAAGCGCACCTGTCCCAGCCGGGGCAGGAGCTTACTCCCCAATGACCTTGACCAGTACGCGCTTGCGCCTCCTGCCGTCGAACTCGCCATAGAAGATCTGCTCCCACGGGCCGGAGTCGAGTTTGCCGTCCGTGACCGCAACCACCACTTCCCTGCCCATGATCTGGCGCTTGAGATGGCCGTCGGCGTTATCCTCCCCCACATTGTGCTTGTAGCCCGAGACAGGCTCATGGGGCGCGAGCTCCTCGAGCCATCGTGCAAAATCATGATGAAGGCCCGATTCATCGTCATTGATAAATACGCTGGCAGTTATATGCATGGCGTTGACGAGCACGAGACCCTCTCTGATCCCGCTTTCCCGAAGGCATGTTTCCACTTCCGGGGTGATGTTTATGAATTCGAGGCGCTTTTGCGTATTAAACCAGAGTTCCTTCCTGTATGACTTCATATCGAACACCCCTTTCCCTTATAGACGTATTACAAAACCATTCCTTGCAGATATCCGGACGGCCTGAAAAAAACGGCAGTAAACAGGCAGCATATGTATGATAAGCTCCTTATTTCTTTGCCGAAGGCCCTTCCCGAGACTCTATGATCCTGCAGTTTTTTACGGCATCGCCAAATCCGGGTTTGATCTCGATGGCCTTTTTATAGCAGCTTATTGCCTCACTGTTTTTTCCGAGCATTGCCAGGGCATTGCCCATATTATTGTAGGCCTCCGCGTAGCGCTTATCGAGATCGATCGCGTCCGAATAGCTCCTGACGGCTGCCTCCATCTCCCCCTTGCTCGCATAGGCATTCCCGAGATTGTATCTGATAACAGCAGATGCAGGGTTTTCCTTGATGGCTGTCAGATAGTGCCGGATAGCCTCATCGAACTTTCCCTCCGCCAGACGGACATTCCCCAATGCATCATGAGGTAACTCCAGATGAGGATTGAGTGCAAAAGCCTGCCTGTATGAACGTGCCGCATCTTCGGTCCTGCCCATTTTTTCCAGGGCTGCCCCAAGGTTGAAATGGATATCGGCCTCATCGGGGCTGAGTTTCAATGCCTCCCGGTAATGCCTGACCGCTTCGTCCATCAGGCCTGCACCCATAAGGGCATTGGCGAGATTGCTTTGGACGGTTACATTTGCAGGGCTGATTCTCAAGGCTTCCCGGTAGTGGAAAGCGGCCTTATTATTGTTTCCCTCATTCTTGAACACAATGCCCAGGTTGTTGTGTGCTACATAATTATCCGGATTGATTTCGAGCGCACGGGTGCACAGGGTAAAATCATTCCGCCAGTAGCCCGCCTGAATATACGTAAGGCACGAAAGAATGCCCAAAATCAGGGTGCAGGCGGCCGGAGCGATAAAACGCCTGTACTTCGCCCCTGATACGAGATCCGCTCCTGCCCAGGAGAGAACGATCGAGACACCGATGATCGGCACATATGCCCAGCGCTCTGCAATGGCAGGCCATAAGCCTCCCTGGATGATACCGAGTACCGGCACGAGTGTTCCCATATACCACAGCCAGCCCACTATGCCGTAAGGATGGGTCCTGGCGCACCTGAATGCGAGATATGTCAAGGCGCCGATTAATACCGCTGCGCCTGCGATCTGCCATCCCGGAACAATCGTCGGATAAGGATAATAAAAGGTCAGGTTGGCAGGATAGGCTATTTTCAGGAGGTATGCCGCATACGAGACGATCCCGTTTGCTATGCGAAGCCCCAGGGGCACGGCCTCGAAACTCACGACCGCGTTCAGGCTTTTTATCGAGTGGGAGGAAAGTGCTACCATGATCAGGGACAGGACAAGCAGCGGCGCTTTTTCCGAAATCAATCTCGACAAAGGCTCTCCCTGGTACCAGGCCTGCCGGCTTCCTTTCCTTGCCTTTTTCCCCTCATCCCCTCCCATGAGAGAAAAGCGCCTGAGCGGCCAGTAATCGAGGAGCAGCAAGACAAAGGGAAGCGTGACGAGCATGGGTTTGGCAAGGAGCCCCAGAACGAATGACAGCAGAAGGGCTCCATACCGCAAGACCCCGGGTTTTTTTACGTAGTACAGGTAGGATAGCATGGTCACAAGCCACAGGGTCGTGCTCAAGAGATTTTTCCGTTCCGAAACCCATGCAACCGTATCCACATTGATGGGGTGGAGGGCGAAAAGTGCAGCGGCAAAGGCGCTCCTGCCTGCTGCGCCGGTCGTCAGTGACAAGAAGGCGAAGAGCAGGATGACGTTTACCTGGTGAAAGAGCAGATTCACGAGGTGATGCTTTCCCGCATCCAGGCCGAAGAACTGACAGTCCAGCATGTGAGAGATCCAGGTCAGCGGGTGCCAGTAGGAGCTCTCTGTAAAAGAAAACGCCCAGCATACTCCCTGGATATTCATCCCGCTTTTCACGGTAAGATTCTGAAAGATATAGTCGTCATCGTCGAAATTCACGAATTCATGCCCGCCGACCTGCCAGTAGACAGCCAGCGGCGCAAGAACGAGGAGGACGACGACCAGAATGCGTCCCGCCTTTTTCAAGAAAAGACTTTCCCGTTTGCTGTTCCCCAGTGCTCGGGACAAGATGCCTCCACTTCATTTTTTACGTATCGCGTTCAACAGAATATATTATTTACCTGATTGCCTGAATCCATGACAAGACATCATATCTGATTAAGAATACATGTTCCGGAAGGATACGGCAGCTCGGAAAAAAAGAACTACAGGATCGGCAAGCATAATAGTCGATACACACGCCTTTTGCATGGCTCGATTGCAAAGGGGGAGTATAATCCAAAGACTTCCTACACAGTCAGGAAACGTATTTTCTTTCTATGATGCCAAGCCATACCTTTGCTTCGTGAGGGTCTTTGAACACCTGCAGTTCGATATTCAGCCCTTTGGTATCAATCAATATATCGAACATTCGGGCAAGACCGTAGGCGAGGTTCGTTTGAGCGATGATCGCCCACTTGAACTTCTTGCTGGGGGAGAGATGCCTGGCAACAAAGGTTACGTGGTTCCTGATATCTTCGGAGGATAACACGCCTCTTGCCTTTGTGAAATCCGAAATCCCCCTTGTAACGGATTCGAATTTCGGGTCGCGGGACATATCGATTACTGCTGCGTTAAGATCCTTGAGGCTGATTTTCCCCTGATGTTTGATGTAGCCCACACCGAGATCCAGATCGATATGAAGGTAAAAACCTCTGGTTTGGCTATCCATAGGCCTCCCTTCCGGCTTTAAAAAAAGCCGATCACCGAGGCTGCCTGCAAAACGGAGGGCCTTGCTGCAGTCACGGTTCTTTCCGTTCCATGAAGCCTGGCTCTGTTTCTTTGCTCAGAATATTTCCGTTAATGCGACATCTCTGTTCGGATCCTGGCCACGGGAAATCGGGAGAAGGAACAAGAATTATCTCTTCCATGGGCACTTGGATAGAACTATAATATTATAATGGCATTTGCATCGAGTGCAAGGGGCCGGTGATTTTTTTCAATGAACTACCCCGTAGCTTGCTGCGGGGTAGTTCATTTGTCGGACCCTCGATGCAGCGTCCTGTTGAGCTTGCCGCTTGCAAATCCTTCGAGATCGAGCGTGACGAACTGGAAGCCCAAATCCCGAAGGACGGTGACGATTTCTCCCTTGTGCTTCATCGCCCGGTCCATGTCGTCAATCTCTACCACAGCGGTCTCTAGAGGGAAATACCTCGCCCTGCACGTTATGAAGCCGAGTCTCTTGAGAAAGGTCTCTGCTTTTTCCACCCTCCGGAGACGCTCCCCGGTGATCTCGATGCCGAAGGGGATGCGGGAGCAGAGGCATACCGTGTTCGGCTTGTCCCAGGTGGGCAGCCCTACGTGCCTCGAATATGCCCGTATCTCATCCTTGGTAAAATTGAACTCGACAAAGGGCTGCCATATTCCGTCCTCCCGGCTGGCCCTCATGCCGGGCCGGTAGTCGCCGAAATCCGAAGAATTCAGGCCGTCGGCGATTATTTCTATGCCCTTTTTATCAGCCCACTGCCTCGCTTCACGGTCCCTGATCTTCCGGCACAGGTAGCACCTGTCGGCAGGGTTCAGGGAAAAGGCCGGGTCTGCCCCGAGCTCATCGATAAAGAGGTCCTCGCAGTCGATGCCGATGAGGTCGGAGAGCATCCGTGCTTCTAAGGCATCCTCCTCGTGGATGATGGGAGAACGGAAGGTGAGCGCCTTTGCCTCATCCCCAAGCGCTTCATGGGCAAGCCATACCAGGAAGGTGCTGTCGAGCCCTCCGGAGAACAGGACTGCGAGCCTTCCCCTGTCCCTCATGGATTCCTTAATCGCTTCCAGCCTTTCCATCTTTCCGCCTCCTTACCGCCCCGAGAATCCTGGCTGCCGCTGCCGCTGCGCCGACGCTGTTGCCGATGTTCAGCACGACAAGCCCCGGAACGCAGCTCTGAAGCATGGTTCTCAGCGCGGTATCGCCTTCTCCTCCCAGGCCGTATCCCACCGGGGTGGGCACGGCTATCACCGGCTTGTCGGTCAGCGACGCGATCATGGTGGGGAGTATCCCGTCCATCCCGGCAAAAACAACGAGCACGTCGGCGTCCATTGTCTTCCGGATCCCCAGAAACGGCCGGTGGAGCCCGGATACTCCGAAGTCAAAAGCCCTGATGACCCGGGCCCCAATTTCTTCCAGAAGCAGGGCGCATTCCTTGGCAAAGGGGGTATCGGCGGTCCCTGCCGTAATGATGCCGACGGTCCCGATTTCCCCGTTGGGCTCTCTATCGGCGGTTTTCAGCACCACCAGGCTTCCGGCCTGCTCAACCCGTGCCGCGGGGAACGCCTTTTTCAGGGCTTCCAGGGTGGGGTCGTCGGCCAGGGATACGAACGCCTGCTTGTTTTTTTCCAGGAAATTACGGACGATATCAACTATCTGCCCGGTACTCTTGCCCCTCGCGTAGACCACCTCGGGAAACCCTGTCCGGTGGTGGCGGTGAAGGTCCAGGAGAAAGTCTTCTCCATGGTCGTAGAGCGTGCGGACGATCATCTCCTCCGCCTCTTCAATACTGAGCTCGCCGCTCCTGGCCTTTTCGATCAGATCCTTGATCATTCTTTCCTCCGCCGGGCTGGTTGCTTTCTCACTTATCTGTACGAGGGCCTTGTCCTTCACCCTCCGCCAGGGCCTTGTCCACTTCCGCCCGGACAGCTGCTATCGTAATGCCGTTTCTTTCCGCGATCTCTGCAAGGTCGCGGTATTCGGGCTTGATGCGTTTCGACCCGTCCGGGAGTATGCTTTCTTTGACGTTCACATCGCCCAGGAGAGTGCTTATGCGGTAAATCCTCCGCTCGAGCACGCGCCTTTCCACCGGGTGATAGCGGACGCCGATGGAAGAAGTATGCTTGAGCAGACAGTTCAGCACATCGTCAAGATGCTCCGACATGCAGATTGCCTGGATGCAGAAGCCCGGCCTTCCCCTTTTCATGATCTTCTGAATAAGGCCCGCGTCTCTTGCGCCTGCCTCGTAGAGCTTCGCCATCACTGCCTCGGTGTCCTCGGGGAGCATATCGTCCACGTCCGCCGCCACCAGGTATACCTGCAGCCCGGGCTTTGCCGATAGTGACTCGCACAGGATCGTGCGGCAGAGGTTGGGCCAGCCGGGTATCTGCCGTTTGCCGCACCCGTAGCCGACGGACCGGACAATAAGATCTGCCGGAGGGGAGTCTTTTCGCGCAAGCGCAGCAATAACGGCAGCGCCGGTCGGCGTGGCGAGCTCCGAGGAGATATCGGTGAACCTGACCAGCCTGCCTTCGAGGAGTTTTATGGTTGCAGGCGCGGGCAGGGGGATGGTTCCGTGCATGGATTTCGTAGTGCCCGTGCCGAGTGGCACTGTCCGGCTGTAGACGGCATCAGGCGCAAAATATTCAAGGGCGGCAGAGATGCCCACGATATCCAGGATGGAATCCATGGCTCCCACCTCGTGAAAGTGAACGTCATCCGCGCGTACGCCGTGCACCTGCGCCTCGGCTTCGGCCAGGGCTTTGAAGATCGCGACAGCCCTGTCTTTTACCGGGCCGGGAAGCGAAGAAAGGATCGTATCCCTGATTATGCCGAACGTCCTGTGCTCACTGGCATCCGCACAGGCAAACGTCAGGCCCACCGCATCGATCCCATGGACAGGGCGAAGGGATGCATCAAGGGAGAAGCCGTCTATGGGAAGCGTATCGAGGACCCCTTTCAGATATTCTACAGGACACCCCAGGTGAATCAGACTCCCCAGCAGCATGTCACCGCTGATACCGCCCACTGGATCGATGATGAGAATTGTCATGCCGCCACCTCCGGACAAATAACCGCCGATTTCTGTCCTCTCCTCTTTTTCATCTGCCATACTTCATGCCTGTCAGACAATGTCTTTATACTTCATCAGCCCTTCCCTTTGGACCATCATCTCTTTTTCTTCCGCTTGCCTGCACGCTTTTTCGTATCTATTGAAATCAGTGGAAAATCTCGCCCCGAACGTGTATCATTCCTGATATACGGATCAAGACCACACCATGTCATAATGAAACAGGAGGGATGTATGGAGCTCGATGAGGCAATCGTTGGAAGAAGAAGCGTACGGAAGTATACCGACTATGTCGTGAGCGACCAGGAGATCAGGTCTCTTATCGAGGCTGCGAGATGGGCCCCATCCTGGGCCAATACCCAGGTGTGGGAATTTATCGCGGTGAGGGATTCGGATTTCATCGAGAAGATAGTCGGCACCTATACCGAGAAAAACCCTGCCACCAAAGGCTCGCTTTCCGCATCGGTCCTCATCGTAGCCTGCGCGAAGACCGGCGTGTCCGGCTGCTACGACGGCAAAGACGTCACCAAGCTCTCAAACTGGTACATGTTCGACCTGGGGATGGCGGTCCAGAACTTGAGCCTCAAGGCCCATGACATGGGTTTGGGAACGGTCGTGGTAGGACTCATCGATCATGAAGCCTGCAAGAAAATCCTGAACGTGCCCGAAGGCTATGAGGTCGTTGCCGTGCTACCCGTAGGCAAGCCAGCAGCGCCTGCCAAATCGGGCCCCCCCCGCAAGGATCTCTCCGGCTTCCTGTACCGTAACAGATTCGGGGCGGCGTTCTAACGCAGCACAAGGAGGTAGCCATAATGCCGGGTTACGGAGTGGTCCTGAAACGTCCGGGCAAGGTAGCTGTCGTAACGTTCAATCGCCCGGACAAGAAGAATGCGTTCGACGAGCACATGTGGTCTTCTCTTGGGAACGTGCTGTCCGATCTCAAAAACCGCATGCCCCGGGCCGTCGTCGTCACGGGCGCCGGCACCGAGGCCTTCAGCGCAGGCTTTGACGTGAACCCTGAGAACCCCCAGGTGAGCCGCCTGATCGAAGCGGTCCAGAACCACGAGAAGGGGCCTGCCATGGATCTCATACGCCTCGTCAGGACAACGACCGACAACCTCGTCATGCTGCCCGTGCCCGTGATTGCCGCCGTCAACGGACTCGCCTATGGCGGCGGTGCGGAGATCGCCTCCCGCTGCGACCTGCGGGTCATGGACCCTTCAGCGGTGTTCTGCTTCTCGGAGGTAAAGCTCGGCCTCATGCCGGATCATGGCGGAGTGGTCGGTCTGACGAGGCTCATCGGCCCTGCACGCGCTGCGGATCTCATCCTCACCGGCAGGAAGGTCGGCGCGCAGGAGGCCTTGTCGCTCGGCCTGGCCGACCGAATCAGCTCGCCGGGCAAGGCATGTGAAGAAGCTGTCGCTCTCGCCCACGGCATTGCGGAGAACGGTCCCCGGTCGGTGCGCCACGCACTGAAGGTAATCAGATCCGCCCCTGATCTGCCTTATGACAAGGCCCTCGCGCTGGAGACCCGGGAAGCGGTCGACCTGATCGCAAGCGGTGAATGCATCTATGGGATTACGGCTTTCCTGTCGAAGACGAAGCCGGACTTTCCCGACCCGGAAGATGTATAGTCCTGAAGAAGAACAAGAAATGGAGGTGGGGGGAATCGAACCCCCGACCTTCGCATTGCGAACGCGACGCTCTCCCAACTGAGCCACACCCCCGTGCATGTTCCAGAATTCTGTCTACATGAGGAACGGGTGTTCGTCAACTATTTGCTTTTCTGCTTTTCTTCCTTCAGCCTGCGTTTGGCAAAGGCGACTGCGTCTTTGAAATCCTTGATCTCTCCGTCGAGGCCCTTATCCCGGATGAGGCGAAGGGTATCGCCTAAAAATCTGCCTTTGACGAACCCGATGGCGATGAGGTCCTTGCCGCTGAGCGGTGGCTTGTATGAACGCCAGGTGGTGATGTATGAGGAGATCATCTCCTTGACCTCGCTGCTCCTGGTCTTTGACATGGCAAAGAGGATCACCTCCAGGGACGAGTTATCGAGTATCCTCACCACATCCGAAGGCCTGAGCGGTTTTGCGGCCACAAAATCTTTAAGGATTTCATGCACCCGCGCATGCGACGACAGGATACCTCGGATCTCCTCGTCGGTGAGGCCGAACCGTTTGCAGATATCGATGATCTTTTTTCCCTTCATGCTGTCTATCAGGGCGAGGAGGTATACGAACCACGACCGGTATTCTTCGTGGGTGAAAAGCATGTTGAACCACAGAAGCGTTTCCTTGACCCGCAGGAAATAATCACTGACAGGCGGTCCGAAATGGAGATCGGGATGGATGGCGGCGAGCACGCCGAGTTCTTCGAGTTTTTCCATGCCCTTGCCCGGTTCGCTCTCTCCGAGCATCTGCCGGATTTCATGCGAGATGCGCCTCCCGGGAACGCTCCTCAGCAGCCCTGATTTTACGGCGGCGTGCACGAGAGAGCTCGTCTGCTTGCCGAGGGTAAACCCGTAGCGCTGCTCGAACCGGACCGCCCGTAAGATGCGGGACGGGTCTTCGACAAAGCTCATGGCGTGCAGGACCCTGATCCGCTTTTCTCTGATATCCCGCTGTGCCCCGAAAAAGTCGACGAGGTCTCCGAAACGCTGCGGGTTCAAGGCTACTGCCATGGTGTTGATCGTAAAATCCCTGCGATAGAGGTCGAGCTTTAACGTCGACTGCTCCACGATAGGGAAATCCCCGGGAGTCTTGTAGTATTCGAGCCGGGCTGTCGCGATGTCTATATGGGCCCCGTCCGGCAGGGTTATGACTGCCGTCTTGTATTTCTCATGGGCGGCGTACCGCGCTCCCATGGACTGGGAAAACAGCCTCGCAAAGGTTATCCCGTCGCCCTCCACCACGATATCCACATCGAGGTTGCTGATCCTGAGCAGCATATCCCGGACGATCCCGCCCACGATATAGGCGTTGTATCCCATGGAGGCCGCGAGAGAGCCTGCCTGCCGGAGAAGGTCGTAGAACTCGCTGGGAAGCCTTTCCTCCAAGAGCTTTTTCAGGTTCTTCGCCTGGGGGGCCTTGGGCTGCGCCCCTTCGTCCTTTGTCATCTTTTCGTGCATGATCATCATGAGATCCGTCCTCGTGATCACGCCCGCAACCTTCCTGTTTTCCACTACAGGGAGCAGCCGCTGGTTCCCGTCGATGATGAGCGTGCGGATCTCCCAGACGGGAGCATCCGGGTCGACCTGCTTGATGTCGCGTATCATGTAGTCCTTGACGTGGGCCTTCCCGAGCCCGTGCCCCTGGGCCCGGCTCACCACCTGCCGGGTAATGATCCCCGCCGGGCGGCCGCCTTTTGTCTGCACCACCAGGGCATTGATATTGTAGCGGTTGAGCCTTTGGCTTGCCTCGTCGATCGTGGAGCTCATGTTCAAGGAGATAACGGGGAAGGTCATGATGTCCCGGGCCGTGATCCTCGGCCGTGTCTCCTTCTTGACGAGTTTGACGAGCCTGCTTTCCACCTGGTCCAGAGAGATTTCCTTGATTGAGGCCGCCGCTGCGGTGGGATGCCCTCCGCCGCCGAAATGGTTTGCGATCTCTGCTGCATTGATCTGGGGGAGCGTGCTCCTTGCCACCAGGTAGATCCGCTCCCCCATGAGGCCGAGCGCAAACATGGCGTCCACGTCGAACATGCCCCTGAGCTTGTGGACGAGCATGGCGAAATCTTCCACGTATCCGGATGACTCCGAGCGGGTGAACAGCACGTCGATGCCGCCTAAATGCAGGATATAGGAATTCTTGATGAGCTGGTCGAGCACGTCCACCTGCTCGGCCTCGAGCTCCCGTAAGATCGCTTGAGAGACCTGCTTGAGGCTCGCCCCCCACCGGATGAGATCGGCTAAGGCGAGACAGTCTTCCGCCGTTGTCGAGGGAAAAAGCAGCGACCCGGTATCTTCATAAATGCCCATGGCCATGACCGTTGCCTGGACCGGGCTGGGGGTGATGCCTTTCTTTTTCAGGGCGTCCACCATGATCGTCACATTGGCGCCGAGCTCGATACAGTATTCTTCATCGGCCTTGATATCTTCCACGGAACAGGGGTGGTGATCGTAAATGACAATCTCTACGCCCTCCCGGCCGATGAGCCGCGAGAAATCCCCGATCCTCGAAATCTGCCTGTTGTCCACGATGATGAGCCTCGTGACTTCATCCAGAGAGATGTCCTTCTGCCTGACGATGGGGTTGGTGATCTCCTCCGGGGCTTCGGCGAGGAAGTCCCGCAAGTTTTTTTCCTGGGCGCCCGGAAAGGAGAGAACGGATTCCGGGTAGAGCAGGTGTGCGGCGGTCATGGATGCGAATGCGTCGAAGTCTGCCTGCGTGTGAGAGGTGATTACCTGCATGCCCTACCCCCTCGGATGGTACTGCTCGTGGATCTGTTTGAGCCGGGCGGCATTGATGTGGGTGTAGATCTGGGTGGTGGAAATATCCGCATGGCCGAGCATCATCTGAACCGAACGAAGGTCTGCCCCGCCGGCAAGCAGGTGCGTGGCGAAAGAGTGCCTTAGCACGTGCGGGGAGATATGCTTCATAATGCCGGCCTTCGCAGCGTAGCGCTGGATGATATACCAGAAATTCTGCCGTGTCATTGCCGAGCCGCGGTTCGAGCAGAAGAGGACATCCGAAGAAGGCTCGGCCAGTGCGGGCCTTACGGTAATGATGTATTCCTTCACCCTGTTCAGGGCGGATTCCCCGACGGGGACGAGCCGTTCCTTGCTGCCTTTGCCCCTGCAGATGAGGTATCCCACATGGAGGTTGACCATATGACTCTTCAGGCCCACCAGCTCGCTTACCCTTAAGCCCGTGGCATAGAGGAGCTCGACCATGGCCTTGTCCCGGGTGCCCAGCGGGGTCGACACATCCGGGGCAGCAAGGAGCCTGTCGACCTCGCCGATGCTCAATACCTCGGGAAGATACTTTGCCCGTTTCGGGGTTACCAGGTCGCGGGTAGGATCCTTTGCCAGGCCTCCTTCTTCGAGGAGAAACCGGTAAAACTGCCGGATGGCCGAGAGCCTCCTGCCGATGCTTGTGGCTTTGAGCTTTTTTCTCCTGCAGGCTGAAGCGAACTCCGTCAGGTCAACGGATTGGAGATTGCTGATATCCTTGTCCTGCTCCTCAAGCCACTCAAAAAACGACTTCAGGTCGTTTTCATACGCCGCGAGGGTATTTTCGGAGGCGGATCTCTCTACGATCAGGTACTCGAGAAAAGAGTCTAAGAATGCATGGGTCATCTCTTCTTTACGGTAGCCGCAAAGTTCGATGCCGTCAGGTCTTCGAGTGCAGGAGCCGCGCTCTTCTCATTGGGGTAGGCCCCTGAGAGGAGCCGGTAGAGGTCTTCCCGCTCCTGCATGATATACCCTGTCATGCCTTTTGCCGCCAACGCCTTTGCCCTTGCCTGGGCCTCCTGCCTGCTTGGATACACCCCTATCTCTATGGCGTAAGCGACCGATCCGCCCACAAAGGAACTCTGGTCAACAAGCCCCTGGGCTTTGAGCTGCTGGAGCTTGCCCACTGCTTCCTTTATGTTCGGAAACGCCCCGTAATCCAGCCGGTACCATACCCCCGGAGCGCCGAGGTCGATCTTGGTGATAAAGAGCATATCCAGCTTGGATTTGAGCCTCTCGAGCTGGCGTGCCGCATCGTTGGGGTTTTCAAAGGAAGCGAGGTGGATCGTATAGGGATAGTTGGCGTCCTTTGTAAAAGTTGCCTGTTGAGGTTCTTTCATCGGCGCCTGTACAGGCTGTGCCGGTTTCACCTGAGGTTCCTGTACTGTCCCTGCAGGGGGCATGATGCGATGAATTTCCTTGGTCACCACATTGCTCAACCCGGAATCCGCCCAGAGAGGGAGCGTTCCCAGGAGAAGTATGCATATCATGATACTACGCTTCATTTATTCCTCCAGCTATACGCATATGTGGTGTTCATTATATAATTATTTATTCCCTTTGCAATACCATCTACCAAAGTTTCCTGGTACGCGCGCCGCTTCAGCATCCCTATGTCCATGGAATTGGTCAGGAAGCCGAGTTCTAAAAGAATTGACGGCATCTGCGCCCCCAGGAGCACATAGAACGGCGCCTGCCGCACGCCGAGATTCCTCCCGTCGTATCCTGTCGTGACCGCCGATGAGATGATGCTGGTATGGACACTGTTGGCAAACCTTGAAGATTCATTGATCTTTGAGTTGAGCATGAGATCATTGATGATCAGCTGCAGGTCGCTGATCGATTTCTGGGTGGTGGCGTTTTCCCTGGCAGCGACTTCGATGGCCGAGGAATCCGTCGTGAGATTCAGAAAATACGTTTCGATGCCGTTTACGGTGTGGTTGTGGTGGGAATTGAGATGCACCGAGATGAAGAGGTCCGCCCTCTTCTTATTAGAGAAGGTCGTTCTCTCTTCGAGGGTGAGGAACACATCTTTGCTCCGGGTGAGAAAGACCTCGAATCCGTCTGCCTTCAATCTCTTTGCGAGGAGTATGCCGATTTCCAGCGTGAGGTCTTTTTCCCGTACGCCTGTCGGGCTGATAGCGCCCGGGTCCTTCCCTCCATGCCCGGGATCGATGACGATGCGCGATACCCGTAGGGAGAGCTGGGAGGCAATCGTCGGGACCTCTTCATTTTTGTTGGTCTTTGCCGGGGACCCGGGAGCGACTTTCTTTATCATGCTCTTGTATGGGGCCGATTCCTGATCGGCTGCAGCGACGGCAGAAGAAACATCCAGGCCGGATGCCGCATTCAGCCCGGCTGAAGCGGATTTGAGCGATGCGCTGTTGGGGCCTACATCGATGACTATCCGGAAGGGATCTTCAATCGTGAAGGCTTCGAAACGCGACTTGCCTGTGAGGTCAAGGACTATCCTGACCTTATCGGAGGTAAACTGGGAGACGCGGATGCCGGAAACGATCGATCCTTCGATCTGTCGGACCGAAGGGATAGCGGCAGTTTTCCAGGCACCCTGAAGGTCGATGACCAGGCGTTTCGGCCTCTTCTCCTTCGAAACCTCAGGCAAGATAAATTTTTTGTAGGAGACGGTCTCGTCAAGATCGATCATGACGCGGGTAGCGCCCTGTACTGTCCAGTCACGGATATTTCTGACCGCAGTCCGCGCACCTGCCTTCTTATCTGCAGTTCTTTTCAGGGTATCCGTCTTTGATTTTTCAGCCGGGACGGCAGCCTTTCTGCCCGCTGAAGAAACACTCATCCCCAATTTCTTCCGGGCCTGATCAGCCGAATCCCTCTCGGCATATTCATCTACGATGCGCCTGTAAAAGTCAGCGGCCTTGTCCTTGCTGCCGAGACGTTCTTCGATAAGACCGGCCTCGTACAGGGCTTCGTCTGCGCTTTTGTTGCCCGGATACTCCCTGACAAGATCCTGGTAAGCCTGAGATGCCATCAGCAGATCGTTCTTCTTCCCGGAGTACCGGTGGAGCTGCTCGTAGACATTGCCGATCTTGAGGTATGCCTGGGGTGCGAACTCGGAGTCCGGATACTTTTCGGCGATATCCCTGAACTCGCAGATTACCTTTACCCAGTTGTCCCGGAATTTCTTCTTGGAGGCGTCCCTGTTGAGCTCCACATGGGATTTGTTAGCTTTCTGGAACAAAGAGGCAGCATTGCCTGAAGCGTATGCCGCACCTCCGAAACCGGACACAGCCATACAACTGAACAAAAGAAAGCAAAATGCAAGCCTTAGCTTTTCATTGATGTAATCCATTACGTCGTCTTTATTAAGTAATCCCTTACTTGTCCTAAGGTTTTTCCGTAAAAAACCTTAGGCAAGGAAACTATCGGCAAAGCCTTTTTGAAATCTTAATAATTTTTACTATTTACCTGATAAATGAACGACAATCCCTTGAGCATGAGGTGCTCGTCTCGGATATATTCTTCCGGCAGCCAGGCATTCACCATCCGGGAAAACCCGCCGGTCACTACCACAACAGGAGTTGACCCATGCTCGCGGGCCATCATGGAGGAAAGCTCCTTGACAAGGGCTGCATGACCTGCGACCGCCCCTGATCGGATGCATTCATGGGTCGTTGTACCGATAAGCCTGTCCACCGGCGATATCTCGACTTCGGGCAACTCCGGCGCAGCGGCAGTGAGTCCCCGGTATGCGCTTAAAAGGCCGGGAGCGATCACACCCCCGAGGTACTCCCCTTCCCCGGTGATATAATCGATGGTCGTGGCAGTGCCCATGTCGATTACGATCCCGGGCCGCCGGCCTTTTGCATGGAGATGGAAGCAGGCTGCCGCATCTACGAGCCTGTCTGTGCCGAGGGTTGCTTTCGACCGGTAGCGGCTTGTGATCCCCATGGGGGTATCGTTGGTAACGATCAGGGGGGTTACGCCAGGCAGGTCTTCACATTCCCGGCAGATGATGCCGGAAACGCTTTTCCTCACGCTGCAGAGCACGATCTGCCCGGGCACCGGGTCGCCGCCAAAGTCGAGGTGTTCGAAAAAAGCGCCGCTTTTCAGGCACGTTTCTGTCGGGATACGCAGCATGAGCCGGATCTCAGCCCCATCTATGACTGCACTGGTTATGTGGGTATTGCCCACATCAACGGCGAGCATAACCTTCTTCTCGCTCACATCTCTGGTCATCTTCAAGGATTTTCCAATCTCTTATATCGGTATTCCTTTATGGAGAACAGCTTTGTATAGGGGTCCGGCTGCTGCCTTTTTGCAGGTCTCTTCACCCTTATGATAAGATCATAAGCCATTTCCCGGCGCCCGGTCAACCAGCAATCTCTGCAACCGCCCGTATCCAACCGGCACTGGCTCCCTTGATCTTGATGGGAAAGCAGTAAAAGGTGAATCCCGTGGGGGGAAGCTTGTCGAGATTGGTAAGCTTTTCGATCTGAAAATATCCTTTTTCGATGCCGGCGAAATGTCCTTCCCAGACCAGAGACGGGTCGTGCGTCCGCTGAAAATCCTCGGCCTGGAAGGCAAGGGGCCTGTCCCAGCTCCATGCATCGGTGCCCACGACATGGACTCCCTGGCCGATGAGCCACAATGTCGCCTCCCGGCCGAAGCCGCACCCTTTCACCAGGTAGTCCGTCGTTCCCCAGAAGGCGTCCGCGCCTGTCCGCGCCAGGAAGATGTCGCCTTCTTTAAGGGTGTAGCCCATGGTATCGAGTTTTGAGGCGATGTCGTCCGGGGTGATGTTGTATCCATCACGGCGGTCGGTAAAATCCACAACCACACCATCTCCTACCGCCCACTCCAGGGGAAACTCATCGATGGTAAGGGCCGGCTTTCCGTGGTCCTGGCTCGGGTGATAGTGCCAGGGGGCATCCATATGGGTACCCGCATGAGTGGACAGCTCGAGGATTTCCAGGGCCCAGCCCACCCCTCCGGGCAGGTCATCCGCCTCAAGGCCCGGATAAAACAGCTTCATGGTTTCCGCACCCATCCGGTGATCCAGATAGGTGATCTTTGGAATCATGAGCGGCGGGTCGCTGGGGAGCCCGTGCTCGATTGCTATAGACAGATCGACGAACCTCCTGGGCATGATCAAACCTCCCTTTCTTTATAAAAGCTTGGCGTGCATGATTTATTCTGCCATGATAACGATCGGTAAGGCGTGCTGTCAAGACGGATGCGTGTTGACACCCATTGGTTTTTCCGTATTAATGGTCCTTATGGAATTCAATTTTCAAGAACTCATGAAGCAGGTGCAGAACATCCAGGAACACGCAAAGAAGATCCAGGAAGAACTCGCCCGCAAGACCGTTACTGCCTCTTCGGGAGGCGGCATGGTCACGGTCACGGTGACCGGCAGGCAGGAAATCAGAGAAATAAAGATAGACCCCATCTGCGTTGACAGCCGCGATATTCCCATGCTCGAAGACCTTATCCTCGCTGCGGTAAATCAGGGAATACAGAAGTCCAGAGAACTCATGGCATCCGAGATGAAACAGCTCACCGGCGGTCTGCCGCTGCCTTTTGACATCGTCTGAATATGGACCCTTATCCCAAGCCGCTCAAACAGCTCATCTCACAGCTCAAGCGTCTTCCCGGAGTGGGCGAAAAGACTGCAACCAGGCTTGCCCTGTTCATCCTTGCGGACAGGGACAATCTCGCCGGCGATCTTGCCGGGTCGCTGACCACCGTGCGGGAGACCATACGCCTGTGCTCGGTCTGCTACAACCTCGCGGACATGCCGAAGTGCTCCATATGCCGCGACCCTTCGCGGGATTCCTCGACAGTCTGCGTGGTTGAGGAGCCGAGCGATGTCCTTGCCCTGGAATCCGCCCATGCGTACAAGGGACTCTATCATGTGCTGCATGGCCTCATATCGCCCATGGGCGGGATCGGCCCCGAAGACATCAAGCTGCCCGAGCTCATGGACCGCCTCACACGATCTTCTGTCAGCGAGGTCATCGTAGCGACAAACCCTTCCGTTGAAGGGGAAGGGACCTTCCACTATATTACAAGGCTCATCGAAGAAAAGAAACTGAATGTCCGGGTCAGCAGAATTGCATCCGGCGTCCCCATGGGCGGGGAACTGAAGTATATGGACCAGGTAACCCTGGCCAGTGCATTGCGGTATAGAAGGAACGTGAAGTAATTTTTATTTCGTGGAGCGTTTCACATGAAAAGGATCGCGGTTCAGGGGGGCTATGTCATCAAGACTTGCCGGGACGTACTGCGCGACCAGTATGTCATCGTGGAAGGAAGCACCATCAAGGAGATAACGCCGGTCCTTCCGGTCGACATCGACGAAGTTCTCGGCGGTCCGTTCGATATCGTGATGCCCGGGCTCATCAACACCCATACCCACGCATCCATGACACTGTTCAGGGGCTTTGCCGACGACCTTCCCCTCATGTCGTGGCTGCATGACTATATTTTCCCGGCCGAAGCCAAGTTCGTGAACCGTGAGTTCGTCTATCTCGGGACGATGCTGGCCGCATGGGAAATGACCAGATCCGGCACCACGGCTTTCTGCGACGGGTATTTCTACGAAGACCAGGTGGGAAAGGCAGCCCGTGAAGTGGGCATCAGGGCCTGGCTCGGCGAAGGGATACTCCAGTTCCCGAGCCCTTCGCTTTCGGACCCTTCGCGCACCATCGAGCATTCCCGCAGATTCATAACCCGCTGGCTCGATGACGAGCTCGCCAGGCCGACGGTATTCCCCCATGCCGTCTATACCTGTTCGCCCGAGCTTCTCGTCCAGGCGTACGGCCTGGCGGAAGAGTTCGACCTCGTGTTCCAGATCCACTTAAGCGAGACCGAGGCAGAAGTCAGGCAGATAGTGGAACAGTATAAAATGACGCCCGTGGAGCTCCTGGATTCCCTCGGCTGCCTCTCTCCACGCACGCTGGCGGCACATTGCGTGGTCGTAAACGATGCCGAGATCGCGATCCTTGCAGAAAGAGGGGTATCGGTGGTCCATAACGCCGAAAGCAACATGAAGCTCGCATCGGGGATTGCCCCTGTTCCCAAAATGCTCTCAGCAGGGATAAACGTCACGATCGGAACCGACGGGTGTGCAAGCAATAACAATCTGGATATGATCACCGAGGCATCTACGGTGGCAAAGCTGCACAAGATCAGCACCATGGACCCGACCGTGCTCGATGAATGCACAGCGCTGGCCCTCATGACCCAGAATGCCGCCCGGGCGCTCAAGCTCGATGCGGGAAGCCTGGAGCCGGGAAAGCTTGCCGACATCATAACCCTGGACGGGCATGCGCCGAACCTGGTTCCCGTGTATAATCCCGTCTCTCACGTGATTTATGCCGCTTCCGGCTCGAATGTAAAGGATGTGGTCATAAACGGCCGGGTCGTTGTCAGGGATTTTTCCTCGACAACGGTCGATGAGGAAGCGCTCATCAGGGAATGCCGAAAGATCCGGGAAAAAATCAGTGCTCGATAGTCAAAGGGGAAAAGACTTCCTCCTTAAACCGGAACTCTTTTCCCCCCTCACCCGCCGATATCCGGGAACTTCCTGAATTGTCCATGCTGGCAGATTCATTGCAAAGAGATAAAGCGGCGAGTCAAGCTTGCCGATAGGATGGATATATGAGAGTTACCAATCGACTCCTCTATGACCAGTTTGTGAAGGATATCGGGCTCAGTTCGGAAAAGCTCTTTAAGACGAGCGGCCAGATCTCCTCGGGAAAACGCATAGGCAAACCGTCCGATGACCCTCTAGGCCTCTCGAGGGTGCTGGGGTACCGCACCGAGTTGAGCGCCTTTGAGCAATACCAGAAGTCCATCGACCTTGCCGATGGATGGCTTTCACAGACGAATTCCGTCATCAATGAAGTGGACGACCTTCTTGCCCGCGCATCCGAGCTTGCAGTCCAGATGGCATCCTCGACATCGACCCAAAGCGGAAGGCTGGGGGCGGCAGAGGAAATAAGGCAGATCCGTGAAATGGTTCTCGGGCTGGCAAACTCCAAATATGGAAACAAATATCTCTTCGGCGGCACCATGACCCAGGAAGCGCCTTTCCTCTCGGCTTCGGTCACGGGCTGGCAGGATGACGTCGATACCATGGCTGCCGATGATGCTGAAGCGGTGGCGAACCTCGGCGGCGCAGCAGCAGCCGGAGACCGCTACATAAATACGACTGACGGCACTATTCGTGAGTATGATGGAGCGGCCTGGCAGGTAAGCGCTGCTGCAAGCGAAGGAATATCCGCTGTTTCACAAAGCACCGGCGAGCTCTACGTGTACCGGAACGGACAGTGGTCTCCCCAGTATGTGGGGAACGACGATATCTTTTCCGTAAAGATCGGCAAAACCGACACTGCTGAAATAAACATCCCGGGAAACGACCTCTTCAGAAACTCTTCGGGGGATGTCTTCATGACCCTCATGGAACTCGAGAGGGCGCTTCGCAATAACGATATCACCGGGATCAGCGGCAGCCTCGACGCACTGGAAAATTCGAGCGAGAACCTTAACAACAAGCTCGCAAAGGTCGGTGCTGTAGTCAACCGGCTCGATCAAACAAAATCGGTTCTCACGGGCGCTGTGGTAACCAACAAGCAAATCACCTCGGATATCGAGGACTTGGACTATGCTGAAGCAATTACTTCTCTGCAGAGCCAGCAAACGGTTTATCAGGCTATCTTGAAAAGTGTATCCATGATTACGAGCATGAGTCTTGTAGATTACATATAGGAGGGGGAGATTGGAAATTCAGACTGCTAGATTCGGACCCATAACGGTTCAGGAAGATAAAGTGCTTCTTTTTCCCAAAGGGATCCTGGGCTTCTCCCAGAATAAAAAGTTTATCCTTTTCCCGCATACGGAAGGTTCTCCTTTTTACTGGCTGCAGAGCGTTGATGACGGGACAATAGCCTTCGTAGTCATGAACCCGCAGCTGGTGAAAGACGATTACACCATCAATATCGAAGAACGTCTCCTCAAAGAGCTCCATGCAGAAAGCACTTCCGAGCTCGAAGTCATGTGCGTC
Organism: Syntrophaceae bacterium UBA6087; assembly: GCA_002448235.1. Taxonomy (GTDB): domain Bacteria; phylum Desulfobacterota; class Desulfomonilia; order UBA1062; family UBA1062; genus Phosphitivorax. The sequence continues at coordinate 244,905 of DIXF01000002.1, read as the reverse complement.
GTTACCATCCCGCACAATCAGCCGGATAAGATGACCATCAATCTGCTTGGACCCATTATCATTAATATAAGCAAACGCTGTGCAACCCAGATCATATGCCCTGACGAAAACTATTCCCACCGGCATCCGGTTCTTGCAAGTAAAGGCTAGGGATTCACACGGGAATACCTGAGGATGTAACCTCTACTCATCACCCAGACCTTTTCTCATAGCGAAAAAAGGTGGCGGTGATCCTTTGCATCAGACAAATGAACTGCCGGTTTACAAAAGATCGGATCTTTGTCATACAATATCCCCTGCCCTTACCCGGCTCCATACCCAAAATTGTATGCGGACACGCTTTAGGAGAAACCGAGAACGCCATGTATGAAAACATCACAGCCTTCGTAGCCAGAGGAACCAACAGCGGAAAAACTTATCTCATAGAACGGCTCATCAGCGCCTTTAAAGCCCGGGGCAGAAAGGTCGCAGCTGTCAAACACAGCACCCACCTCATGGAAGTGGATAAAAAAGGCAAGGATACCTATAAGTTCTGTCAGCAGGGAGCCGACCGCATCATCCTGTTCTCGGACAATGCGTTAATGCTCTATGAGCTCGCCGAGCCCGGCATAGAGTACCTCGCCTCGCTCGCACGAAACGGTATGGATATCGTTCTCGTAGAGGGATTCAAAAGCGGTCCTTTCGGGAAGATCGAGGTGTTCAATCCCGACCTCTACGATACCCCCTTGTGCCTTGAAGAACCCGACGGGTCCTATATCGCACTGGTGAGCAAAAAATATGTCGACGCGGGAATCCCCTGGTTCTCTTTTGACGATGTCGCCGAAATCTGCGATTTTATCGAGAGCCGGAACCACCAGAGATAGCGCCTGCGGCCTTTTGAACCTCTCTCGATTTTTTAAGAGTCTATTTCATATAATAGACTCAATAAGCTGTAGCATCCTGAAATAAACTATGGTAAAGGCTTAAACCCTATGCTGATCGTCCGGCTCAAACCAAAAAAAGAGATGCCTGTAACTATAGGTCATCCCTGGATATTTTCCGGTGCAATCGATAAGATCCAGGGGTCTCCCGAGGAAGGGAGCCTCTGCAGGGTGATCGATTCCCGGGGAAAGTTCGTCTGCCAGGGTTTCTATAATCCGTATTCCCAGATCGCCGTAAGAGTTCTCACCAGAGGCAAGGAAGCGGTCGACCGAAACTTCTTTCTCAGAAGAATACAGCAGGCGGTGAAGTTGAGAAAGTCGCTCATTCCCGCCGATACCACGTGCTACCGTCTCATCCATGGAGAGGGCGACATGATTCCCGGACTCGTGGTGGATTATTACGGTACGGTGCTGGTCATGCAGTTTTTGAGCACGGGAGCCGAAGAAATCAAAGGTGATATCGTCTCGATATTCCAGGAGATCTATCCCAAGTGTGCGATCCACGAGCGGTCTGATTTGAGGTCACGATCTGCCGAGGGGCTTCGCCCTTTGAGCGGTCCTCTTTCAGGAGCCCTTGAGGAGGGCGAGATCCTCGTGCAGGAGGCGGGAATACCCTTCCTGGTCGATGTTCTCACCGGAGACAAGACAGGCTTTTACCTCGATCACCGGAACAACCGCCTCAAGCTCCAGGCATCGGCTGCGGGCAAAGATGTGCTGGACCTCTTTTCCTATACCGGTGCATATGCAATACATGCACTCAAAGGGGGAGCAAAGTCGGTTGTATCGGTCGACTCTTCTTCTCCTGCCCAGGCCCTGGCTAAAAAGAACCTGGAGGTGAACAAAATAGCTCCTTTCGTCTGGAGACATGTACGGGATGATGCCTCCAGATTCCTCCAGGACGACAAAACCCGCTATGACATCATCGTATGCGATCCGCCCGCCTTCCCGAAAGAATCGGAGGATCTCGAGAAGATACTTACCCTTTCGCTGGAAAGGCTGAACAACTCCGGATTGCTCTTTGCAACCTCATACCTGGGGCCCCAGTTTACTCCTTTGGAGTTCTACAGGGCGGTTCAGGGAGCAGCCGAGCATGCATCCCGAACCGTCAAGCTCATTGAACCCCTACACGAGGGGCATGATTTCCCGGTCCTGCCGACTCACCCCCAGGGGATCCATCTCTTCGGCCACATCCTTTACGTGGAATAAGCGCTTAACGATTTTTCTTTGCATTTCCCCTTAATTTTTCTCCTCAAAATGACGTAGAGGGAATTAAACTAATCGATTAAATCCTTTGTTAGGTTGATGCCATGATAGATATGCAGCAGATGAGTGTCCTTATTGTTGATGATATGGAGAATATGTGCAAGGCGATCAAGAGCATGCTCAAGGTTCTCAATATCGGCAGCCAGGTTTTTTATGCCTTTAACGGGTTAGATGCATGGAAAATCCTGGAGCGTGGCGAGAAAATCGATCTTGCCATAATAGACTGGAACATGCCGGGAATGACCGGTGTAGAACTCCTGGGACATATCCGTGACGACCGGAACTTGCGCGATCTGCCTGTGGTAATGGTCACTGCCGAGGCGAACCGGGAGATCGTGGCCGAAGCGGCGGAATCGGATATCGACGCCTACATCCTCAAACCCATTACCGTAAAGGCCCTGGACGAAAGGATCAAGCTGGTCATTGACAAAGCGAATAATCCGCCCCCCATGATCCTCCATCTGAAAAACGCACGCATTCTCGAAGAAAGCGGATATATCGAGAACGCGATCAATGAAGCCCTTCTTGCAATGGAAGCCAATCCTTCTTCATCGAGGCCGGTGAGGGAGCTGGGCAGCCTCTACCTCAAAAAGGGCGATCTGGAAGGGGCTGAAAAGCTTTTTCTCAAGGCCGTTCAAATGAATGGGATGGATGTTCTTGCCTTCCACTCCCTGGGAGACATTTACCTGAAACGGGGAGATGTGGACAGCGCCGCCAAGTATTATGAACGGGCGATGATCATCAGCCCCCGGCATCTGGAACGCGGCATGAACCTGGGTAAGATCCTTCTGGAAAAGGGTCTGATAAACAAGGCGCTCAAGGTGTTTTCTCAGATTATCGACCTTTCCGAAGACCCTCTCTCCCTGAGAGAAGACATTGCCGCAATCTGTATGAACAACGGGGAATATACGTACGCAATCGAGCTCTACACCTTTGTGCTCCGACATATACCAGGACGGGTCGATCTGATGTCACGGCTCGTGGATGCTTATGTACGCTCCGGGGATGCAAAAAAGGCCATGCCGTACCTCTCCGAGATCGAAAAGAAAGAAAACAAGGACGTGCGGCCGCTGCTCAAGGTCGCCAGGGTCTATATATCCCTGAAGTTACCGGTGCGTGCCGATCTGGTTCTCCAGAAGGTCGAGAAGATCAACCCGGGAAACCGGGAGGCCAAAGAACTCTTAAAGCAATGCGGTTAAGCGGGAGCGGTATATGAATTCGAACACTTTTAAAACCTTACTTGAAATCGTTGAAATATCTCATCAGAAAACCTTCTCTTTTCACGAGAAGCTCGGGTCCATTCTGGAGCAGATACTCTCCTGCATGAATACCGAAAAAGGCTCGATCATGCTCCTTCGGGGGAATAATACCCTCGAGATTGCAGCGTCCACGAATCCTGTCCTTGTAGGACTCAGACAGCCGATCGAAGAAGATACCCCCTCTTCATGGGTCGTGCGCAACAGGCGGCCCTTATACATAGGTCCCGGAGGAGAAGGGACCGCTTTCCAGAAAAGGTTCATGCATTACAAAAAAGAAGCATTCCTTCTTGCCCCGATCATGAGCAGGGGAAAGGTAATAGGCGTGTTGAGCATCACGGAAAAGAAAGGCGAGGACGTCTTCAGCGCCGAAGAGCAGGAACTCCTTCTGACCATTGCCTCCTCCGTGATCAGCACCATCGAAAGCCAGCGATTAAGTGAATCGTTAAAAAGGAGCAGGGACGAGATCAAAAAGAAAAACGTCGATCTCCAGAGAATGGAGAGGGTCCGAAACGAGCTCTTCAACATGCTTATCCACGATCTCAAGGGGCCGCTCTCCGAGATCGTAGCGAACATCGACGTTCTCTCGTACACCACGAGCGAAGACAATCTCGAGCGGGTCCAGTCTGCACAGACGGCCTGCGATACCCTGTTCCGCATGATCTCGGATCTCCTCGACATTACCCGGCTCGAGGAGGGCGGCATCAATCTCCTGTATGAGGATATCGATCCGAAAGATCTTGTCCATGAGGCTGTCATACGGCTGAGCGGCATGGCGAAGGCACGGGGCGTTGTCCTCACGGAGTCTGTCCCCGGGGATGCGAATCATAAAAATATCCGGGGTGACAATGGTATTCTCCTGCGGGTCATGCAGAACCTGATCGTGAACGCCATCCAGCATTCGCCGGAAGGCGAGGATGTGAAGGTGGGATTCGAACGAACCGATGACGGGATACTGATATACGTACAGGACAATGGACCCGGCATCCTCCCTGAGTACCAGGACGCAGTTTTCAACAAGTTCTTCCAGATCACGAAGAAGAGTGACGGAAGAAGATATTCTACGGGGCTCGGCCTGACGTTCTGCAAGATGGCCGTCGAAACCCATTTCGGCTCCATCCGTGTGGAGAGCGACGGGGTAAAGGGGAGCCGTTTCGTGTTCTCTGTTCCTGATGCCGGGGAAAGTACTCCGAGAAGGAAAAATCGGCCCGCCCTTAAGCATTAGCTCCCGGGGGGCTTTTGCATAACCAATATACCCGACCTTTTCGGTGCGGGAGAATATTCACGCTATCCGAGCAATGAGCCTTCTGTATCGGCGCTCTTTGCCTTTATTTAAGCCTTATCCCATCTTGCCTTCGAGCTGTCTTCCCCCCATGACATGGAGGTGCACATGCCAGACGACCTGCGTGCCGTCTTTTCCGCAGTTGATGACAAGCCGGTACCCGCTCCGATCGATGCCTTTGATCTTTGCGGCCTCCTGTGCAGCATTGAGCATGGCGAACCAGATCTCTTTATCATCAAGCTCGTTTATATCCGCGATGTGCTTCCTGGGTATAACGATGACGTGCACCGGCGCCAGAGGCTGGATATCGTCGAATGCTACTACCAGGTCATCCTCATAGACCTTCGTCGAAGGAATCTCGCCCGCTGCGATCTTGCAGAAGATACAACCCATAACTCTCCTCCTTCATCAGGATTGACACTCACGTATGGCAGCCTTCAAGTCTATCCGTCCTTCATACACAGCCTTGCCGGTAATCACCCCCAGCAGCGTCGGGATCCCTTTGAGGAGGCGGATATCTTCGATGCCGGAAACTCCTCCCGATGCGACAACCGGGATGCGCACGCTCTGTGCCATCTCACGTGTTGCTTCGATGTTGGGCCCGGTAAGCATGCCGTCGCGATCAATGTCGGTATAGACGACGAAGGCCGGATTCAGCTCTTCATACTCCCGTGCCAGGGAAACGGCGGTTTTTTGAGTGATCTCTTTCCATCCCTTGACCGCGACATAGCCTTTGAGGGCATCGATCCCGATCCCGACTTTCCCCGGGTAAGCCTGGACGATCTCTTTTGCGGTATCCGGCATGGTGGCCGTGATCGTCCCGAGGATTACATAGGTTACCCCGAGATCGAACGCCCGGCGGGCATGGTTTAAGCTCCTGATGCCCCCACCCAGCTCGACCTCGACGCCGGCTGCGGCACAGATGGATTCTATTGCCTTTGTATTGACCCCTTCTCCTTTGAGCGATCCGTCGAGATCCACTACATGGATCCGCCTGGCCCCCGCATCGCGGAACGACTTCGCCACGTCCGAGGGCACCGAGCTGTAGCGGGTGACGTCGTCGAAAGCGCCTTTCTTCAGGCGAACCACGTTTCCCTCGTGAAGATCGATGGCCGGAATGACGATCATGACGCCCTCTCGTACTCTTTTACCCACCAGCTGTTGAAGAGGATGCAGTAGCGGAGGATGTATACTTTGTTATCCGCGGCCTTCACCTTGTAGAACTCTTCGGGATAAAAGCTCGGGTCTTCATAGGACTGCCGCCAGTGGTTCAGGACCGTCTGGATATCCATGCCCGCTCCGTCTATCTCCATATAGAACGGCTTCCCCGGAGCGGTATAGCTGTCCGCAGTCTGGACCTTGGCGTGCCGGAACTTCATCATAGGCTGGCCTTTGTCGAGGGGATTTCGTTTCCGGTTACGGCGAGAGCCTCTCCGATCGCCCGTGCACACGCCTTGAAGCATGCCTCCGCCAAGTGGTGGCCGTTCCCGGTAGCGCAAACGGTCACGTGCATGGTGATGCCCGCATTGAAAGCAAGGGAGCGGAAAAATTCAGGCACGAGCTCCAGATTGAGGTCTCCCGCCTGGCCATGAAACACGTCACCGCCATGAATCTGGAAATATGGCCTGCCGGAGATATCGAGGCAGAATTCCACGAGGGATTCGTCCATGGGGACCTTTGCCAGGCCGTAGCGGGTGATCCCCCGTTTGTCGCCCAACGCTTTTTTAAGCGCCTGGCCGATAACGATGCCGATGTCCTCGACTGTATGATGCAGATCGACATGCACATCGCCCTTGGCCTCCACTTTAAGCCCTATCCCTGCATGCTTTGAGAAGGCATCGAGCATGTGGGTCAGAAACCCGGAAGGGATGTCCAGGACCGTTTCGCCCCCATCGAGGCCCACCGTTACCGCTATATCCGTCTCCTTGGTCTTCCTGCTGACCGTAGCCGTCCTCATCATCAGTCAACCCCCACCGACTCTCTGAAGAGCCCGATTACCCTGTCCATGGCATCCAGGCCCGCACCACCCTGGGCAAACTGTGACTTCCCCCCTCCGCGGCCTCCCACTTCGTCCATGGCCTTTTTCATGATTTTTCCTGCATCGAATTTCTGTACGACATCGGGTGTCGTCATGATCATGAAGGTTGCCTTGTCGCTTCCCGGGGCATAGAGAAGGATGACTCCGGATTTAATCCGGTCTTTCACCCGGTCGCCGACCTCCCGTATCTGGGGAATGTCATCGGTGTCGACCTTCTTGATCACCACCTTATGCCCTTCAACGGAATGCTCTTCCTCGTCCTGGCCGGATCCTGCCCCGGTGGCGATACGGATATTGAGGTCCTTTATGATATTTTCCTGCTCCCTGATCTTTGCCTGCATGAGGCTTATCCGCTGGTCGATCTCGGAAGGGCTGCAGCGCAGCATGTCGGTAATCCATGCAATGGTGCCGGAAAGAAAGCGGTAGTTGTCAAGGGATTTTGTCCCGGCTATCGCCTCGATCCTGCGCAGGCCTGCCGAGACGCTGCCCTCGGAGATTATCTTGACCAGGCCGATCTGTCCGGTTGACCGGCAGTGTGTGCCTCCACAGAGCTCCATCGAGACGTCCCCGCCCATGATGACCATGCGGACCGATTCGCCGTACTTTTCGTCAAACAGGGCCATTGCGCCTTTTGTCATGGCGTTTTCCTTGGTGGTTACCTCCGTGCGGATGGGAAAATCTTCCAACACGTACTGATTAACGATGGCCTCCACCTGGTCGATCTCTTCCTGATTCAGGGGAGCAAAATGCGTAAAGTCGAATCTGAGCCGTGACTCGTTCACCAGTGACCCGGACTGGTGCACATGCTCGCCGAGCACGTCACGTAAAGCCTTCTGGAGGAGGTGTGTGGCGCTGTGGTGCCGCATGATGCTCTTGCGCCTGTTCTGATCGACGGCGAGCACGACCTTCTGGCCTGTCCTGACCACTCCGGCGGCCACCATGACGTGGTGGACGATAATGCCGGACTCCGTCCTGGTGGTATCCACGACATCGGCTAAGAGCCCGTCCGCCATGATCCTGCCGGTATCGCCTACCTGCCCGCCCGACTCACCGTAAAACGGCGTCTCGTCGGCAATGAGGATTCCCTGGTCTCCGCTGACCAGCTCGCCTGCTCCTACATATCCGGCTTCTGTCCGGACGTTCAGCTCCAGGACCGTGCCTTGCTTTTCCAGGACATCGTAGCCGACAAAACGGACCGCTTCCTTGCTGACAGTGCTTCCCATGGCGCCGCCTTCTCCGGCTGCTCCGGAAAAGCTCGACGATGTCCGCGCCTTTTCGCGCTGTATCTCCATCTGCTCTTCAAACCCTGCATTATCCAGGCTGAAGCCTTTTTTGCCGGCGATGTCCTGGGTGAGGTCCACCGGGAAGCCGAAGGTATCGTAGAGCATGAAGACGGCATCGCCCGGGATGACTGTTTGTCCCTTTTCCTTTAAGCTCGCCATCACCTCGTCGAGGAGAGAGAGGCCTCGGTCGAGCGTCTTGAGGAAACGATCCTCCTCATTGGCTATAACCTTGTCGATAAAACCTTTGCGCGATCTCAGTTCGGGATACACCTCTTCCATCTGGGCGATCACCTGCATGGCCACATCGTGAAGGAAGGGCTTGCTCAGTCCCAAGAGCTTTCCGTGACGGGCAGCCCGGCGCATGATCCGCCGGAGCACGTATCCGCGGCCCTCGTTGGAGGGCAGTACACCGTCGCCCACGAGAAAGACGCTCGCCCGTGCATGGTCCGCCACGACCCGTATGGATACATCGGCCTCTTCGTTCGCCCCGTATGTAACGCCTGCCATCTTGGCTATGTAGGTGATGAGCGGCACGAACAGGTCGGTATCGTAATTGCTCTGAACTCCCTGCATTATGGCCGTGATGCGCTCGAGCCCCATACCGGTATCGATGCTGGGATTGGGCAGGGGCGTCATGGTTCCGCTCGCGTCCCTGTTATACTGCATGAACACGAGGTTCCAGATCTCGAGGTAACGGTCGCAGTCGCATTCGCCGATCTTGCATTCCGGCCTGCCGCAGCCTACGGACGGCCCCTGATCGTAGATGATCTCCGAGCACGGTCCGCAGGGCCCCGTGTCCCCCATGGACCAGAAGTTGTCCTTGTCCCCGAGCTTGATGATGCGCTCCGGGGCGACGCCTATCTTGTCTCTCCAGATCGCAAACGCCTCGTCGTCGCTGTGATGCACCGTGGGCCAGAGTTTTCCAGGATCGAGCCCCATCCTTTTGACGAGGAGTTCCCAGGCAAACTCGATGGCGCCCTCCTTGAAGTAATCACCGAAGGAAAAATTCCCGAGCATCTCGAAGAAGGTATGGTGCCGAGCGGTTCTTCCCACATTTTCCAGATCGTTGTGCTTGCCGCCTGCCCGGACGCATTTCTGTGAAGAGGTTGCCCGAGAATAGGGACGCTTGTCGGAGCCGAGAAATACCGCTTTGAACTGCACCATGCCGGCATTCGTGAAGAGCAGCGACGGATCGTCCGCCGGGACGAGCGACGAACTTTGCACAATGGTATGCCCCTTTTCCCGGAAATACTCTAAGAACATGCTGCGAATCTCGGACCCTTTCATCAATCATCTCCACCTATCGCGTTCAAGATTTTCTCATAGGGAAATCCTCTCCCTGCGAGAAACCGGATCATCTTGTCTTTCTGTGCGCTTTTCTTTTTCTCCATGAGCATTGATATTCTCTCTTCTTCACCGAACTCTTGCGACGCCTTGCTCACGGCATACTCTATCAGGTCATCCGGAAGCCGTAAGGCATCAAGGGAGGTTCTGATGGAGAAATCTCCATAACCCTTTTCCGCCAAGAGCCTGGCTCTCCTAAGCGTGTATTCCCGGTCGTTAAGATACCCGAGTTCGAGAACTCTCAATAGAACCGCATCGATTATATCTTCTCTCAATCCTTTGAGGGAGAGTTTTTTTTTAGCTCAAAGGACGAGATCGCCCTCCGGGAAATCACCCCGAAGGCATAGGCAAGACCCTGCTCAAACGTCTCGATACTTGCCGTCCTGGAAGATGGTCTGTTTTTCCTTTTCATCCGGGACTTCTCCCCGCTCTTCAGCTTTTTCTCCTTCGAAGCTGTCCCACTTCGAATCACTGGTGCCCCGTATGCCTTTCATGCGCAGAGCAAAGTCATTGGGGTTAGTAGCCTGGCGCATCGCTTCGTTGTAGGTCACGTCGCCGTCCTTCACCAGCGCCATGAGAGACTGGTCAAAGGTCTGCATACCGTAGGCGATCTGACCTTCGGCTATGGCGTCCGGCACCTCGTTGGTCCGGGTTTCTTCGATGATGCACTCCCGTACCCGCGCTGTGGACACGAGCACCTCGCACGCAGGGACCACACCCTCGCCGCTCGCCTTCGGCAGGAGCCGTTGCGAGATGACCGCCTTGACGACGCCTGCGAGCTGGAGCCTTACCTGCAGGTGCTGGTGCGGCGGATACTGGGAAACGATACGCATAATGGTTTCCACCGCATCAAGGGTATGCAGCGTGGAGAGCACGAGATGGCCGGTTTCTGCAGCGGAGAGCGCGATATCGATCGTCTCCCGGTCACGCATTTCTCCCACCAGAATAACGTCCGGGTCCTGACGAAGGGCTGCCCGGAGCGCCATGGCAAAGGAGTTTGTATCGGAGCCCACCTCGCGCTGGTTGATGATGCACTTCCTGTCTTTGTGGAGAAACTCGATGGGGTCTTCGATGGTGATTACATGGCAGTTCCGTTGGGTGTTGATGTGGTCCACCATGGCGGCGAGCGTTGTGGACTTTCCCGAACCGGTAGTGCCGGTAACGAGGATGAGCCCTTTGCGCTCCTCGCTGATCTTCTGGATGACCTCCGGGAGGTGGAGCTCTTCGAGAGCAGGCGGGTCTGTGGGGACTACCCTGAGCACCATGCCGTAGCTCCCGCGCTGCCGGAAGCAGTTCACCCTGAAACGCGCCACCCCGGAAAGGCCGTGGGCCAGATCTATCTCATTGGTCGTCTCGAACTTCGCCTGCTGGTACTGGTTCATGAGACTGTACGCCATGGATGAGATGTCGTCGTTCGTAAGACGCTCGCGATCCCTTAAAGGGATGAGCGCACCGAACCTCCGGATAACCGGAGGCAGGCCGACCTTGATGTGAATGTCCGAGGCAGACATTTGAACTGCCTGCCTCAAGACATCGTTAATATCCATTAGGCCTCCCCGTACGTCCCTGCCTCGATCTCATTGGCTTCGGCCGACTTGTCGCGAGTCTCGGCGGGCTGTACCTTTTTAACCTGATTGTCGGCAACTGAAAAGGTCTTCTTGAGTTCCTCATAGATCTCGGAGAATACCTCGGGATGCTCCTTCAGGTATGCCTTGGCAGCCTCCCGTCCCTGTCCGAGCCGCTGCTTTTTATAGCTGTACCAGGCACCGGACTTTTCGATGATCCCCCTGCTCGGCATCGCGCCGACATCCAGGATCTCGCCGAAACGGGATATCCCCTCACCGAACATGATGTCGAACTCAACTTCCTTGAACGGCGGGGCCATCTTGTTCTTTACCACCTTGACCTTGGTCCGGCTGCCGACCACGTCGGTGCCTTCCTTGATGGGGCCGGCATTCTTGATCTGGAGCCGTACGCTCGCATAGAACTTCAAGGCATTGCCGCCCGTGGTGGTCTCGGGGTTGCCGTAGAGGACACCGATCTTCTGGCGTGTCTGGTTGATGAAGATGGCCGTGGTGTTCGTCTTGGATATGGCGCCTGAAAGCTTCCGCAGGGCCTGGGACATGAGACGCGCCTGGAGACCCATGTGGGAATCGCCCATATCTCCCTCGATCTCGGCCCTGGGCACCAGAGCTGCAACCGAGTCGATCACCACGATATCCACCGCGTTCGACCGGACAAGCGTTTCGGCAATCTCGAGGGCCTGCTCGCCGGAATCCGGCTGGGACACGAGAAGATCCTCGACGTTGACGCCGAGCTTTTTTGCATAATTGATATCCAGTGCGTGCTCTGCATCGATGAACGCGGCGACTCCTCCCTGGGCCTGAGCCGAAGAGATGCAGTGAAGGGCCAGGGTGGTCTTTCCGGATGACTCGGCGCCATAGATCTCGGTCACCCTTCCGCGGGGGATGCCGCCGATGGTCAGCGCCTCGTAATCGACAAGCAGCGACCCTGTCGAAATGACCGGAACGTCCTTGCCGATATCATCTGCACCCATGCGCATGATAGAGCCTTTCCCGTAGGAACGCTCGATCTTCGTTATCGCATCCTGTAACGCACGCTTTCTTCCGTCTTCCATTGTTCATTCTCCTTTTTCTTGCCCAAGAACGCTCCAATGCAAAACAATGTAGCGGGCCCCCGAAGGGGACAACTCGCTCTTGTACAAAACAATCCTGTTTATACTGAATTCCTTTGCCTTAACTTCCTGTGCAAGATCTACCACACTCGGCATCTTTAGTCTACCCATGGTTACGTGTGTCCGAAACGGTCTTGTCTCAGGTTTCATGCCGTAGCGTGCGCACATCCGATCGATCTCGCCGGCGATCTGAGCCATGGCATCCGTATCCCCTTTAAGGCCGGTCCAGATCACGCGTGGCCGCCTTCGGTCGGGAAAAGCGCCTATCCCGGAGAGAGAGACCCGCAAAGGCTTCTTCAGCGCCGCTATTTCATCCATATCCCGTGACAGAGGCTCTACGAGACTTTCATCGATGCTGCCCAGAAATTTCGCCGTAACATGGAGGCCTTCGGGATGAACCCACTTCACCGGCCTGTTCTTCTGCTTCAGGCAGGATATCACCTCTCCCAGGTGGGACTTGATATCATCCGGGAGCTCAAAGGCTATGAACGTCCGTATCATTGATCCATTCCCTCAAGAGAAAAAGCGCTGTCTTAGCGAAGATCATCTTGTTCCCCTGCCTGTCGAACGGGAAGAGAAAGGTTTTGACCGTATAGGAATCCCTCCCGCCTGCGGCTATCCACACCGTCCCTACGGGTTTTTCTTCCGAGCCCCCTGCCGGACCGGCAATCCCCGTAGTTGCCATGGCCATGTCCGCGCCGGAAGCCTCCAGCACGCCCTTAAGCATAGCCTCGGCGACCTCGCGGCTCACGGCGCCGTGACGGTCGATCAGGTCTGCCGGAACACCCAGGAGAGCGGTTTTGAGGTCGTTGCTGTAGGATACGACCGATCCTTTGAAATAAGCAGAGCTGCCGGGGAGCTGCGTGATGAGATGCGAGATGAGGCCCCCGGTACAGGATTCGGCCGCGGCAACCGTGATCCCTCTGTTTTTGAGCAGAGTCCCGACGGACTCGCTCAGGCTCTGTTCATCGAGGGCATGGCGCTTGAGAATTTCGCGTACCTTCTGCCCGATCTCACGGGGCACGATCAGGGCGACCTCCATGTCTCTCGGCAGAAAGGCGCACGAGCCGGCCAGAGGGCCGAGGCGGCGAGCGATTTCCGTCTCGCGCAGACCGAAAACCGTGATCTCGGTGACGGCAGGCGCATCCGGGAGCAGATCATGAACAAGGACGCCGAACATCGCCAGGGCCTCCCGGGGAACGCCGGGGAGAAACACCACCCGGGCGCCGGACTCCAGGTGTATGTCTATGCCCCTGGCAGAGCCTACGGGATTCTCGATCTCCGGGTTCATGCGGACATACGGGCTTGCCTGCAGTTTCCCGATCACCGTGTGGGTGGTATCGTCCGGCGTCAGACCGAGGCCGCCTGTGACGATAACGATATCGGATACCGCACCCAGCTCGTGTACCGCTTCGGAGAGCGCCTCCGGATCATCGCCTATGATGCGGATCTCGCCCATGCATATGCCTCGGGAAACCATTGCCGAGGCAATGGGCTGGATCAGCATGTCATGGCGTATTCCCTTAAGAATCTCCGAACCGGTGATAATGACAGAGGCTTTCATAGGGATATTTTCGCCGCCCTCTTGATTCCGGCCAGGACCAGTGCGCTCAACGCCCCTGCGGCCATATCGTCGGCCATGATGCCTGCCCCTCCGGGAAGTCTTTCCAGGGAGCCGACAGGCGGCGGCTTGATGATATCGAAAAGCCGGAACAGCACAAAGGCCGCCATAATCTCTCCGAGGCCTTTGGGTCTGGAGACGAGCGCTATCAGGATACCCACCACCTCGTCAATGACCACCCGGGAAGGATCTTTCCCCCACACTTTCTCCACTCTAGAGGATGCTGCTGTCCCCAGCACGGCAAGAAAGCCGACAACCAGGAGGTAGCGGAAAAGCGTCAGCTTCCTCAACAGGAGGTATAAGGGCAGGGTCGCGCAGGTTCCTGCCGTTCCCGGCGCCTTCGGCGCATACCCTGCACCGAAAAAGGTCGCGATCAGGCGGCTGAAAAATTCCATGGCCGGCATCGGTCAATCTGTCGGATCGATACGTTCAATCGTGTGCATCAACTGTGTGAGGGGTTCCGCGGTAAGGGTTCTGTCAATCTCTTTGAGGATATCCTGAAAGCGGGTCATGATCTGCTGCCCCTGCTGAGTCAGCTGGGCGCCGGTCCTGCCGTGCCTTCCCTTTTCGAGCAGGCCTATCCCCAGCCTTTCCTCATAATCCCGAACCTTTCCCCACGCTGCACGATAGGACATTTTGAGCTCCTGGGCAGCCTTGTGGAGCGACCCTGTCTCCGCCACAAGGGTCAGAAGCCTGAAGATCCCCATACCGAAAACCGTCTTACCATCCTTTTCGATCCAAATCTTATATCCGAAATTCATAGTGCAAGAGATAGCACTATGCTTGCAAAGAATCAATTGTTTGTAGTTGATTCACCATGTCTTATACGCTATGACTTCCACAGGCAAAGGAGGTTGATAAGACTATTATGATAGAGTGTCTCATCAAGGACTTCTCCAAACATACGGGCGAAGAGGTCGTCATCAAGGGATGGGTCTCCAACAGGAGATCCAGCGGCAAGCTTTCTTTTCTCATCATCCGGGACGGGAGCAGTATCTGCCAGGTCATAGCGGAACGCGAAGTCCTGGGCGAAGAGCTCTATTCCGAAATCAAGAAGATCCCTCTCGAATCTTCCATGATCGTTCAGGGTACGGTGCGTGAAGAATCCAGATCACCGGGCGGATATGAGATGAACGCGACGAAGATAGAGATCGTTCATAAGTCCGAGGAGTTTCCCATCGGCAAGAAAGAGCACGGCCCGGACTTTCTCCTGAACAACCGCCACCTGTGGCTCCGGTCGAACCGGCAGACAGCCATCATGCGGGTGCGTGACGCACTGGTAAGGCACGTCAGGGAATACTTCCACAAAAACGGCTTTACCCTGCTCGACTCGCCCATATTCACCACCACCTGCGGAGAGGACACCTCAAGCCTGTTCGCGGTCGATTATTTCGACCTCGGCAAGGCCTTCCTCTCACAGACGGGCCAGCTCTACCTGGAAGCTGCCATATTCGGCCTGGGCAAGGTCTTCTGCCTGGGTCCCACGTTCAGGGCGGAACGGTCCAAGACGAGACGGCACCTCATCGAGTTCTGGATGGTCGAGGCCGAGGCGGCTTTCGCCGACCACGACAAGAACCTCGCTTTACAGGAGGACTTTGTTTCGTATATCGTCCAGAATACCATTTCCGAGATGGAAACGGAGCTTATCTCCCTGGAGAGGGACCTCGAGCCGCTGAAGAAGGTCAAGCCGCCCTTCAACCGGATCACCTACGACGAGGCGTTGGAAATCCTCCGCAAGAACGGCTCGGACATCCAGTGGGGGGCCGACCTCGGGGCGGATGACGAGACCATCATCACGAGCCTCTACGACAAACCCATCTTCATCGAGGACTACCCGAAGAAGGTCAAGGCGTTCTACATGAAGCAGCACCCGGAAAAGCCCGACTACGTCAAGTGCGCCGACCTGCTCGCACCGGAAGGTTACGGGGAGATCATCGGCGGATCGCAGCGCGAGGACGACTATGACAAGCTTCTGCAGGCAATCCGGGACAACGGCCTCGACCCTGAGCGTTACGGCTGGTATCTCGAACTGAGAAAGTACGGCAGCGTCCCCCATTCAGGTTTCGGCCTGGGGATCGAGAGGACCCTGTCATGGATCTGCGGGCTCAAGCACGTGCGGGAGACCATCCCGTTCCCCAGAATGATCTATCGCGCATATCCCTAAGGAGAGCCGGAAGGAACAGCGGCTGAAGGATCCGGAAGTCTGGAAAAGAGCCTTGCGGCGGATCGAAACGCGTCGGAAGACTCTCTTTTCCGCTGAAGCGCATGGATTATTTCAATGAAAGAAGTTCGTGCAAAAAGGGAGTTTGCCGCAGGAAGGGTTCTCTTCCCGAGAAAAGACAAAAATAAAAAGTTTGGAGCGGGAAACGGGATTCGAACCCGCGACGTCAACCTTGGCAAGGTTGCACTCTACCACTGAGTTATTCCCGCCCAAAAACACCCTACCCATATAAGCAACTAGCTTTTCTTTGTCAAGGTACTTTTGTCTGCCGTCATCTGAGGCTTATCATTTCCTGCTTTCATGTTTCCTTTTTGGAATATCTTATATTTACCCGATCCCCGCTACCCTTCCTCCATTGATAAATTGAAGCGCACCCTTACTTCTTTTTTATATGATATTCCTTCGCGTTATTATTGGAGCGCGCTGAGGGCTAACCCCTGTACATCTTATGTTAATGAGAACGAGGTGAGATATGGACAACCAAGAACGACCTATCCCCGACCAGCAGACATTGATCTCGGAGTGGATGAAGATGGCAAACCAGCTCTGGGCAAAGTCGGGCTCAGGGCCTGCTGGTCCGAGCTCTGAAGAAGACGCTCCGCCGAAGAAAGAGAATGCACGAGTTCTGCAGGACGCTTTCCTCTCTACGATAAAGTCGTTTACCGCCATATCCACCGCTTTGAGCGAGCCGTCAGCCGTGGATGCCGTATTCCGGGGTACGGCAACGCTCCCCGATATCACCTCGAACTTCCTCCAATCAGGGATGCAGGCGTTCCTTACTCTTCAACACCAAGCATTCGAGAAGGTGAACTCGTTAAATGAACGCTCCGAGCCCTACAGCTTCGATAATCTTGACCAGGAAACCCTCCAGTCCTGGTCGAACATCTATAAAAAAGAAATCAGACGTTATTTTAATATTCCCCAGCTCGGCCTGAACAGATACCATCAAGAGAGGGTCAACAATGCTCTGGATAAATATAATCTGTTTTCCTCCTGCCTTGCCGAGTTCCTTCAGCTGATCCAGATGCCGTTTGA
This sequence comes from Syntrophaceae bacterium UBA6087, assembly GCA_002448235.1. Classification (GTDB taxonomy): domain Bacteria; phylum Desulfobacterota; class Desulfomonilia; order UBA1062; family UBA1062; genus Phosphitivorax. The sequence goes on along the minus strand of DIXF01000002.1, from coordinate 227,947 downwards.
AAAGACCAACAAGATGATGCACGAAAAAATCGAAACCCTTACAAAAAAGGGGAACCTCCCTGCCGACTCAAGAGAGTATTACCGGATGTGGGTCAAGACACTTGAAGGCCACTTCATGACTCTCTTTCAGTCATCGGAGTATAATGAAACCTTCAGCAATACACTTGCTGCACTGGAGGATTACCTCGGGGCACGCAACGACATCATACAGGACATGCTCCAGACCTACCCCATTCCAACGAACAAGGAAATGGACGATCTCTATAAAGAAGTATACCTGCTGAAAAAGAAGGTTCGGAAGCTCGAAAAGGCGAATGGGAAGGGATAGCTGCAAAGGAGAAGTCATGGATAAACCGGTAATACCTGTCGATCTGATCATGAAGCATCTTGCCCAGGAGGCTGAAAATGCCCATGTCCGGGCAAAGAAAGCCTCGGACATACTCCTGAGCAACCTCGATACCGAGATCGCCTCGACCCCGTACGATGTAGTCTATGAAGAGGATCGCGTCAAACTTAAGCATTATTCTCCAACACGCACCTCCCCCGATGACATGAAAACTCCGCTCCTCGTCGTCTATGCCCTTATCAACCGGGAAACCATGCTCGACCTCCAGCCGGAGAGAAGCGTGGTAAAAAGCTTTCAGGAAAGCGGCATCAACTTGTACATGGTTGACTGGGGATATCCGACGGGAAAGGATAAATTCCTCACCATCGACGATCATGTCAACGGGTATATGGACAACATAGTAGACTTCATCCTGAAGCGGGAAAAGGTAGAGCAGATCAATCTCATGGGCATCTGCATGGGAGGAACATTCTCCATCATTTATGCTGCCCTGCACCCTCAGAAGATCAAGAACCTTGTCACGACCGTCTGTCCGACCAACTTCGACACCGACCAGGGCCTGCTGCACATCTGGTTGAAATGGATGGATCCGGACAAGGTAATCAATACCTTCGGGAATATGCCCGGAGATCTCATGAACTTAGGCTTTCTCCTCCTCAATCCGGCACGACTGATGATAGACAAGTATGTAGGTTTTTTAGAGAATATGGATAACAAGGCATTTGTCGAAAACTTTATCCGTATGGAAAAATGGATTTTCGACAGCCCGGATATACCCGGAGAGACATTCAGGCAGTTCGTCAGGGACTGCTATCAGAAAAATCTCCTCATCCAGAGCAAGCTCATGGTCGGCGGAAGACGGGTAGACTTACGGGATATCAAGATGCCCCTTCTCAATATCTATGCACAGTACGACCATCTTGTACCCCCGGGAGCAGCTGAGAAAATTACCAGTGTGGTGGGAAGCAAGGACACCGAAAACGTATGCCTCGATACCGGCCATATCGGTATATATGTCAGCAGCAAGACACAGAAGGAGTTTGCTCCCAAAATAATCAGGTGGCTTAGAGAACGCGATGACCGGTACGAACCTGCGCATCAGATCAGTCAAAACAGAAGGAAATCGACCCGGATTCGGTCGACTTCCTCAATGAAGAAAAAATCTTCAAGCACCAAAAGAGCTGAGGAGATGAGCCATGCCGGAAAAAGAAAGCTATTTCTCAACATTCTGCAGGGTGAGCAGGGCATTCGGGACCACTCTTGAGAAGGAAGAACTGCTCGACTTGATCGTCCAGAGCGCCATTGATACAATGGGGGGGAAAGCTGCCTGTCTTTTCTTAAGGGATAAGGATAAGACGCCCCCGTTGTTCTTTCCCCTGGCGCAGAAAGGCTTGTCGAAGAATTATCTGCACGTGGAGCCCAAAGAGGCCCTGCGGGCAGCGGAAGAGATCCTTCGGAAAGGATACATTGCCATCTATGACGCAACTTCCGATCCGAGAGTGCATAATCATGATATCAAGAAGGCGGAGGGGGTGGCGTCGATCCTTGTCGTCCCCATAATGGTAAAGGACGAGGTGACAGGGCTTCTCTCGCTGTACACCGCCACCACCAGAAGGTTTTCGGAAGAAGAAATAGCGTTTCTCAAAGCATTGTCCGAGCAGGGAGGCATGGCAATCGAGCGCTCCCGGCTCATAGAGCAGATCCGTAAAAACACCGAGCTGTTCTATGATCTTGCCGTCGGCATGAACTCGAATCTCGATCTCAAGAACATCATGGAGATTTTAACAGAAGAAGTGGCCGATACGTTCGGGGTAAAGGCAGCCTCAGTACGGCTCCTCGATAAGGAAAAACAGACTTTACAGCTGATCGCGAGCTACGGCTTGAGCGAGAAGTATCTCAATAAGGGTGCGGTTTCTGCGGAGAAAAGCCTGGTCGAGGCACTGAAAGGCAACGTCATAGTAGTAGACGATGCATCTCGAGCAGGAGGGGTTCAGTATAAAAAAGAAAAAAAAGAAGAAGGAATTGCATCCATTCTCTGCGTTCCCATAAAGGCGCTGGATGAAGTTATCGGGGTGTTGAGGCTTTATAGCGCGTTACCCAGAAAGTTTTCAGAAGATGAAATAATGCTCGCCACAGCCATTGCGCACCAGGGAGGATTGGCTATACAAAATGCATCATGTGTACTCATGCTTAAAGAAGATATCAAGGAACTCAAAGAAGACATGTGGAGCCACCGTTCCTGGTTTTGAGCTTTTTTATAAGAGGTCGGAACACTGATCTCCGCTTTTTGTCTTTCACGGGTGGCGTGGGCATTGACTGCTCGTAAAAAGGAGAACTTATGCTCGGGAAAACCATAGCCGAGATCAAAATAGGTGATTTTGCAGAGTTTACAAAAACGATTTCCGAAGCCGACATCTCGCTTTTTGCCGGCATCACCGGCGACCTCAATCCGGCGCACATCAATGAAGAATATGCCAAGAATACCTTTTTCAAGACGCGCATCGCCCATGGGATTCTCCAGGCAGGCTTCATATCGGCTGCCATCGGAATGCAGCTTCCCGGACCAGGCACGATCTACATCCGGCAGGAGCTCAATTTCCTTGCACCGGTCCGCATTGGAGATACCATAACCGCCAGAGTGGAGGTATCGGAGCTTAATACGGAAAAGAATCGGGCAATCATGAAGACTACTTGCTCAAATCAGAACAAAGAGATAGTGCTTGACGGCCAGGCTCTGGTAAGCCCCCCCAAGGCCCAGAAGAAATAGCCCCATCTTCCTTTTTTGTCCAGGATCCCTACGGGCACGCGGGTTTTCCTACTTCTTCTGTCCAGTGGGCACTGATGAGGCTTTTCTCGAAGATGCAGGAGGTCTTTTCCTGGCCTGGGGACTCTTCTTTTCTTCTTTCTCCGCCAAACTTTCCTGGGGAGGAGGCGTTTGCGACTGGCTTATGAATTTCGTGAAATTGGTCATGAGTTCCTGAAACTGCCTGGTCTGGTTTCTCATCAATTCTTCAAAACTTTTCAAACCCTGCGTCTGGAGAGAAAGTTCGTCGTTTAAGAGTTTATCGACCTTCCTCGCATTCTTTTCATCACTCTGTTTCTTGAGGTCCTCGAATTCTTCGAGAAGAGAATCATAGTCTTTTTTAGGGACAAGATCCATCATGGACAGATATTCCTTGAACGATTTCAGGAAGTTTTCACTCGCCGTGTTTACGACCCTGAGATATTCCGTAGAGCTTGAGATTATCGCATTGATTCCGGTGAGGCTGCTTATCATATCGCCCATGTCAGGAATAGTGCAGAATCCGCGTTTCATCCACTTGGTGACATCATCCATCTGCTTCTGTCCTCTGGCAGCAGTCAGGAACATATTCCCCCAGAGCTCAAGGAAGTTGTTATCCATTATTTTCCTCCTTTGTCCTGTTGATCGATTTCCAATTGGAACAGTACCGGTCCGCGCTGGTTATTCTTACCGAACCGCTTGTCGAGAGCATATTCCGTCTTGGGATTGGACCAGGAGGTTGCGATGGCGAGATGCCCCTTGGGAAACTCGGTCGTTTCCACCTCGATGAAATCCTTAGGGGCTAAAGCGGTCTCCTTTTCCACGAGGTCGTCCTTTTCTCCATAGGCTATGAGCCACCTCACACCCTTTTCCGTAATACGCTTGAGATTGAGCTTTCTGCCGAAGAGACGGACAGGCAGCGTGCCGTCTCTGGTGATGGGGATATTATAGGAGTAGAAACTCATCCTGGTAATGGGGAGCGGGAGATCGGTCCGCTCATAGGCAAGCCAGTATTTTATGGCCAGAGCCGTTTTATTGAACCTTCCCTTTGCACTGCCGTCTGCGGACAGCATCACCATATCCCGGTAAAAGTCGACCAGTGGATATTCGTTCTCGATCGCCCTGAGCTTATATACCCACCCCATGAGCTTTCCGTCTGCCACTTTGTTGCCGCTCGGCAGCGTCTTCGTGCCGTACTCAAGATTATTGAACCTGGGAGGCAGCGACTTCAAGAAAGAGGCCAGCCCGGGACTCCTTGTCCCATCCATGGGCGATACGCAGGTAATCAACGTATCCACCAGCCCGTCCAACTCGCCTGAGAGGATATTGCACAGTGAGGAAAAACCTCCCTGGCAGTACCCGTTGAGGGTGACATTCTTCCCATGTCTTTTCTTCACGATTTCGCAGAAATGCTTTGTGTCTTTCGCATCGTCATCCCCGGTCATCACCTGGAAAGCAGGTGTAGTCCAAATATTTTTGGCAACCCGGATGTACGTGGGGATTCCCCTGTTTGCAAATGCATGCACATAGCTCTTGTCATCATTGGGAAGAAAGGCGAGGATATTCGTGCCGAGAACAAACGGGGGAACCACAATAACCGGCTTCCCATTCTTCCGCACCGATACATCCTTATGGGTGGGCAAGACCTGATAAAGATCGAACCTGTCCGTTTCCCCGGCTTTGACATATCCACTGCGGTCGAAGTGAAACCCATACTCGTCCCTGATAGCACGGATCGCCTGGGGATATTCGTATACTACACGCTCAAGAAGACGTGACTGCTCGGAGAAAAAGGTGTCGATCTGCTTTCCTTCCAAACCGAATATGGTATTCAGCAAGGCATCGAAAGCATCGGCAGTCTTCGGAAGGTGGTATTCCATTACGGTAGCGACGCTGGCTCTCGTGGCCTTTTCCGCCATTTTCAGATTCATGAGAAGCAGCTGGCTGTATTCTCTGAAGGTTTCATCCGGCGGGGCGTTGAAGATCCTTTCTCTTTCCACTGATTCGAAATCACCAACCGATATTTGAAAGGCCTCGTTGAAATCCTGGAAATATCTTAAGACCCCTTCTCCATACACCTGAGAGGCCTTTATGCCTTCTGCATATGCCTTGGATGCTTTGGTGAAGACATCAGCCAGCCTCAAAGGGGCCTCCAAGAAAGGCCGATACTGCTCGGTTAACGGGTTTCCGCTGTTTATCATCGGCTCCCACCGTAGAAGAGACGCACTGTCCGGTTATTTTATCGTTTTATCCATTGTGCTGAGATACTCATCAACCTTTTTAAAGTTGTCATCGACAACCTTCTTGAAGTCATCCCGGCCTTTTTTGTATGCACCGATCCATTGGGTGATAAGCTTTCTCCCATCCTCCGGAAGCCAGTTTGCCTGCTCCACGAAGGTGTCGGTCATTTTCTCCGTATGTTCCTGAGCCATTTTCATGACGTTGAAACTATTGTCGAATGACGTTTTCTGAAAGTCTATCATTTGTTTTACCAAATTTTTTTGGTCCATGACCCTCCTCCTTCACATGAATATTTTTAATTCTTCCTTGCAGTTTCTTACCCTTATAGTGAATTCCCCTGGCTACAAACGAAACATCCTCTCCTGCATGAATACCCAAGACCGTCTGCCAAGGCTCCGCCGATTTCTTCACAGCATGCCTGCATTATATAATAACGGATCCCGAGAAACCGACAATCCTCGTATGCGGGATGCCTTTTCTTTCTATCCCTTGATCACGGCCTTCCCTTGTAAAGCTGCCGGTCATCATGGAATTCGTTTTCGTACCTGTATTTCAATTTCCAAGGGCAAGGGAGGGCGGAGGATATTCCTCCCCTCCCCTTTCCCGGGATATATTTTTCTGGTTCGGATTGGGAATAGCATTTGAACAGGTTATCCATATCCGGACAAATCATAAAAGGAGTCCCTGCAAATATATGAGAAAGCATATGGCCTGAAACAGTACCGACTTCAGGCTCATATTCCGCCTGCATGAGCCACGCAAATCTCATTTAGGGCTGCAGGTATTATCTTTACCGCTTCCTCCTGGATTCTTTGGTTCGAAAATCCTGGTATTTTTTACGAAAAAGTCTTTGCCGTCAGTATCGTCAATTATCTTGCACGACAAAGACATTCACAGCCGCTTATCAAAAAGAGCGGCTGTTCTTGCCTTTTCGTTTTTTATGATTTCCCTTCCTGCTTGCCTTCATGCCTGGAGGATTCCGAAGCCCTGGACGTGGATTCGGCAGCCTTCTTTCCTGCTTCGGTTGCAGACCTGGTAGCCTGCTGCGCAGCCTGCTGGGTTGCCTCGGCAGTGGTTACGAAATATGACTCCATCTTATCGTATCCGTCATCCATGGCCCTTTTGAAATCATCCCTGCCTTTCTTGTACATTTTATTCCACTCCATGAACACGTTCTTGCTTTCTTCCGGCATCAGAGGCATCCTGTCCAAGAAGAAACTGGCGGATTTCTCTGCCTGGTCCTGAAGAGTCACCAGACTCTTAAAGAAGTTGTCAAACGTATTTTTCTGAAAGTCAAACACCTGCTTCACCATTGTTTTCTGGTCCATATCTTTCTCCTTTTTCGCTATGATCTCATGAAAGCATTCTTTAATGCAGCGTCCTGCCGAATGCTGAGTCGATGTACCACCCAATATGATTGTATCCTTCATCCATGACCTTTTTGAAATCATTCCTGCCTTTCTTGAACATTCTGAACCACTCTTTCATAACGCCCCTGCTTTCTGAAGGAAGCCATGTAGACTGATCCATAATGGTATTGAATGCTTTCTCTGTCTGGTCCTGCACTGTGACAACGGCCTCGTATCCATTGTCAAAGGTGGCCCTCTGCAAATCAATCATCTGCAGCATGATTGTCCTCATATCCATCTCCCAATCCCCCTTCAGTGTTTTTAAGAAATGTGAATCTCAATCCAATAATAGGATCACCTCTTGTTTTGTCAAGGTTGATTTGTTGCATTGCAACATAGCGACTGTCATGCTTAAATTCTGTGTGAATAAATATTAATATCTTTTATTATTGTTCTTTTTTTATTATATAAACATATCCATTGGTTTTAAGATGATGATAAGTGCTTTTTTTGTTGCAGCATGACATGCGATTATTATATGTATCTGGGATATAATTATAATGACTATTTTCATGTTCACGATGTCCGGATTCGCTTTTCCGGAGATCGTTTACCCACCCGGACAGGGCAGAGGAAACAAAGGCGTCCATGACCGAAAACACAGGAAAGCTGCTTTTGAAAAAATATGGGAACCGCCGCCTGTACGATACAGCACGGAGTACGTATATTACCTTGAATGAAGTTGCAGATACGATCAAGCAGGGCATCGAGGTTGAAGTGGTCGACGCGCAGACAAAAGAAGACGTGACGGCCTATATACTTACCCAGATCGTTCTTGAACAGGCCAGAAACAAAAACGCCCTGCTCCCGGTTAGCCTTCTCCATCTTATCATCCGCTATGGCGGGAACGTGCTGCAGGAATTCTTCGAGAAATACCTGCAGCAGGTCATCGGCAGCTACCTCCAGTTCAAGAAGGTTGCGGATGAGCAGTTCGGCAAATGGATCGATATGCAGCTCGACTACTCGAATATGGCCCGAAAGACGTTCTCTGACATGTCATCTCTGGGCTCTTGCTCAAGCGAGCCGACAGAAGAGCACAACGGGAAGGACAAAGGCAAGAAGTAATAAAGTCCTGCGCAAATCCTTCCCGTCGTCTTTTATCAGGCTGCTTTTTTCTTATATCCTGTGGTATCGGGCGAAGGCTCGCTGCCCGTTCGGGACATTGCGTTCTCGATGAAATCCAAGGCCTCCGGCCACTCGTACTGGAGAGCCCGCTTGCCCATGAACACGGAAATATGCCCGGCCTGGGGGATCACTGCTTTAAAGATATGCTCTTCGGGGGTTGATGCATACTTTTCAAGGTTATGAACCTGCGGAACAAGCGTAATATCATCTCTTTCCCCTGCAAGCAGCGCCAACGGACAGGTGATCTTCTTGAGATCGACATATTCGCCGAGCACCTTCAGAGTGCCCATGATCATCTTGTTTTCCGTGAAAAGGTCTTTCACTGCCTCCAAATACCATTTCCCCGAAATATCCTGAGTATACTCATACCAGAGGCGGAATCTCTTGGTCCTTTCCAGAAAACCGTCATCCCGTACATTGACCCAGAGATTCAGGTAATCCCTGACGAACCTGTCATAGGAGTTCATGAACTTCCACCCCATCAGCATGACGTCTCCCGACATGTTCCCGCTGTTGCAGTCTACCATGTACTTATAGTACCAGAACGGAAGGGTGTTTACGATGTCCTGTATTTTCCCGCCCCCGGCGGTAAAGTCAATGGGAGAGGCCGCAAGAATGAGGGCTCGTATATCATAAGGGAATAACGCCGCATAAATCGTTGCAAGCCATCCTCCCTGGCATAACCCGGCAAGGATTACCGGCCGTCCTCCCCCTGCCTTTTTCACACAGACCATCGTCTGTTTGACCAGATCGTTGATTGCTTCGTTTTTTCTTTTCAGGGTGCTTGTCTTCCATTCGACCACATAGACAGGTTTTGTTGTCTTCTTAAGACATGTCTTCACCAGACTCTGATCGGGCGAATAGTCGGCGATGCTCGAGTGATGCCCTGCCTGAGGGGGAAGGATGACAATCGGATCACCTGTTCTGTCCGTATCGAATCTCCTTAAGATGACTGCATCGTCCTCATAAACCGCATAATTAGGCGAAACCCATTCAGGTGTTCCACTATATAGAGCGGTACCAAAAAACCTCATTAAATCTTCATAAGGTGTTTTCATGGCGCATCTCCTTGGTGTTCATGTATTTTTTCTTTCATGAGACCACCTGCACTTCCCACGGGTGCATTCTCTCTTTCATGCCCCTGCAATCCGTGTAATGTCAGCCGATCTTTGACATATCTTACCACCCCTGGAGCCGCATGGAAAGTCATTTTACAGCTCATTCAAATCGTTTTATACTGAAGTGTGAATTAATGAATAAATTGTCCGCACTAGGGCCTGCATTTTTCTGATATCGGGAATGAGGAGCCCATATTTGTGAAAAGCAAAGGGGGAAAACAGGATCTGGAGTATGAAATCGAGAGGGCCTGTGCAAGGCCCTCTTCTTTTGCTATTTCGCCTTTTTTTCGCCGGTGAGGAATCCGGGGTCGGCATACGCAGGGTGCGGATAGGTATAAAAGCCTTCACCGGTCTTGAAGCCAAGGAATCCCTTGTCCACATACCCTTTCAGAAAATCGGCATTTGCCTGGGCCTGCTTGTCGGCTGCCTTCTTTGCCCAGTAATCCGTGATGGTCCATACAGTTGAGAGACCTACCTGGTCCATGATGCCGAACGGGCCGATGGGGGTATGCATGACGCCCATCCAGGAACGGTCGATATCTTCGACTGTGGCGACGTTTTTTGACGCAAGCGTCAGCGCCGAAAAGAAGAGGCTCGACAGCATGGTGTTGAATACATAGCCGTTGTTTTCCCTGTGGAGCATGATGACGATCTGCCCGATGCTTTTCGCAAAGTCGCACACGAGGTCAGTCACCTCGCTGGACGTCCCCGGATGGGGCATGACATCCACTACGTTCGAGATCCTCAGGTCATGAAAGTGCAGCGCTGCGAATTTTTCAGGCCTCCCGGTCTTTCCGGCAAACTGTGAGGGTACGAGCATGGAGGTGTTCGTGGTGAAAATGGTGCGCTCTGGGCAGAGCTCATTGAACTGTGCAAAAACCTTTCCTTTGATCTCCGGATCTTCCGGTACGGATTCGCTTATGAAGTCCGTGTCCCGGGCCGCTTCTTTCGGGTCCGAGGTTACGGAAATCCTCTCCATGATCTCGTCCAGCCCCTCGGGAGTGATCCGTCCGAAAGAAACGAACCAGTCGCCGAGCTTCCTCATCCGCTTGAGCGACTTGTCCAGGACGCTTTCGGAGATGTCATACATCACCACGTCATATCCGTGCATGGCGCAGGTAAACCCGATCTGCTGTCCCATGGTGCCGGCACCGAGAATAAGAACCCGCTTGATATCAGACACGTTCATGCAAATCCTCCTTCAGAAGATGTTCTTAATAAAAGCGTTGATACCGTTTTTCTCATGCATGTAGGAGCAGAGCGGGTTTATGCCAGGGCGCCGCCGTCTACCACCATGCACGATCCTGTCGTGAAAGGAGCGGCATCCGATACCAGATAAAGCACTGCCCCCGCTATCTCCATGGGCTGGCCGTGCCTTCCCATGGGAATCATTTTTACCGCATAATCGTAGATCATCTCGTTGTCCATGATGGCCTTCGAGAAATTCGTATCCACCAGGCCCGGAAGAAGGGCATTTACCCGGATGTTCTTACTTGCAAGCTCCTTGGCGAAGGCCATGGTCATGGAGATCAGTCCTGCCTTGGTGATGGAGTAAATACCCTGGAAAGGCGCAGGCTTTATGCCGTTTATGGAAGAGACGTTCACCACAGAGCCTCCCCCTGCTTCGATCATGAGCTTGGCGGCTTTCTGGACGAGAAAGAACGGGCCTTTGAGGTTCACGTCGAAGGTCTTGTCCCATATACCCGGGTCTGCGCCGAGCATTTCGCCGAAATAGGGGTTGGTTGCAGCATTGTTGACGAGGATGTGGAGCTTCCCGAACTTATCGCGAACCTTTGCGAAAAGCCCTTCTATCTGATCGAGGTTCCCTACATGGCAGGCCATCACATCCGCCTTGCCTCCGCGGGAGGCGATCTTCTCTGCTACGCCTTTGAGCGCATCCTCTTTTCTGCTCACCAGGATGCAGTGCGCCCCGTAATCTGCCAAGGTAACTGCTATGGCCTCGCCGATGCCCCTGCTCGCTCCGGTGATCAGAGCAACCTTCCCATCCAGCCGGAAATCTACCTTATCCATATCGTCTCCCCTCTATAGTTCAGATTGTTCGATCATCTTTTTCGTCATCCCGTCAATGATGTGCACGCCGAATATGAGCATCTTGAACCGCTGGTCTTGCGTCTGGCCGTGGTAGAACCGGTAGTATATCTGCTGGAGGATGACCGCTATCCTGAATACGCCGAAGCATAGATAAAAATCGAAGCTGTCGATCGCATGGCCCGCCTTCGCTGCGTAGCGGCGGACCATTTCCTGCCGGGTAAGGGCCCCGGGAAGATTCGTCGGGAGCATGCCGATCGCCTGGACTTCCCGGGGGTCGTCGTTCTGGACCCAATAGCCAAGAGAGCTGCCCAGATCCATGAGCGGGTCTCCGATGGTCGCCATCTCCCAGTCCAGCACACCGATGATTTCCAAGGGGTTATCGGGATTGAGCACTACATTGTCGAACTTGTAGTCGTTGTGAATGATGGCGTGCCGGGGAGAGTCCGGCGGCATCTTGTCGCCGAGCCATTGCATGACGTCCTCGAAGTCCGGGGCATCCGGTGTCCTCGCTGCCCGGTAACGCTCGGACCATCCTTGAACCTGCCTCATTACATACCCTTCAGGCTTGCCGAACCCTTCCAGACCGATGGACTTGTAGTCGATGGAGTGAAGTTTATACTGGACATCCAGCAGGTTCTCGCAGAGTTTACGCATCTCATCCGGGCTTAAGGTAAGGCCTTTCGGGAGCTCTTTCCTCAGGATGATCCCCGGTATGCGCTCCATGACATAAAACGGGCATCCCATGACCTTTTCATCCTCGGTGTAGAGAAGGGGCTTGGGGCAGTAGGGGAAAACCGGGTTCAAGGCCGTCAGGATACGGTTCTCTCTGCCCATGTCGTGGGCGGTCTTGGCCTTTCTCCCGAAGGGGGGTCTCCTTAAGACCAGCTCCTTATCTCCTACCCGTATCAGATAGGTAAGGTTGGAGAATCCGCTTGGGAACTGCTCTACGACAAGAGCCCCGCTCAAGCCCGCGATGTTGTCTTTCAGAAACCGCTCCACCGCCTTGAGATCAAGTTCTTCTCCCTGCCGGACCGTGGTCGGCTTATCCATTACATTCATCAGCTTCCCTCCTTACCGCAAGGAATGAAGATCGATCTGTCATGCCGGCGGGAGCTCCCGCAGCTCACATTTTACTTTCTTTTATCACTCTCCGGGCAGCCTGTTCGAGGATGTGTATCGCAAAAATCAGCAGCTTGAAGCGCTCGTCCTTGGTCTGTCCGTGGTAGAACCGGTAATAGATCTGCTGGGCGATAACTGCGAGGCGGAACAGCCCGAAGCCCAAGTAGAAGTCGAAATTATCGATGCTGATCCCTGCGAGCCTGGCGTACCGCGTCACCATCTCGTCCCGGGTCAGTGCTCCGGGCAGCGTCGTGGGAAGCATCCTGGCAGCCTGGAAGTCTGCCGGGTCATCCTTCTGAACCCAGTAACCGAGCGAGCTGCCCAGGTCCATGAGCGGGTCTCCGATGGTCGCCATCTCCCAGTCCAGCACACCGATGATTTCCAAGGGGTTATCGGGATTGAGCACTACATTGTCGAACTTGTAGTCGTTGTGAATGACGCCGGGCTTCTTGGACTCAGGCGGCATCTTTTCGCCGAGCCACTGCATGATGTATTCAAAATCGGGGGCGTCCGGCGTCTTCGCTGCCCGGTAGCGTTCGGACCACCCCTGAACCTGCCTCTTTACATATCCTTCGGGTTTGCCGAAGCCCTCAAGGCCGATGGCCCTGTAATCTATCGAATGGAGCTTGAATTGAACATCGAGCAGGTTCTCGCATAATGCCTTCATCTGTTCAGCACTGAATTCGAGCCCCTTGGGCGGATTCTTTCTCAGGATGATGCCGGGAATGCGCTCCATGACGTAGAACGGGCATCCCATGACGCTTTCGTCCTCGGTATAGAGGAGGGGCTCCGGACAGTACGGAAAGACCGGCTTCAGGGCAGTCAGGATACGGTACTCCCTGCCCATGTCGTGGGCTGTTTTCGCTTTTCTTCCGAACGGAGGCCTCCTTAAGACCAGATCCGTTTTTCCCACTTTTATGAGGTAGGTAAGGTTGGAATAGCCGCTGGGGAACTGCTCTACCGCCATATCTCCGGAGAGTCCCGAAATACATTCGCGTAAATATTCGCCTACCCTGCCCGTATCCAGCTCTTCCCCCTGCCGTACGCCTACTGCCTTGTCGCTGAAATCCATATGAGATATCCTTCCTATTGTCCCTTTTTCCTCAGATAGGCTGAAACTAGGTCCATGACAAACTTCGCGTATTCCTCTACCGTTACCTTTCGACGTTCGTACTTCCACCGTTTGAGATACCAGTCCTGGAGCATTGCCTTGACGGCTGCTGCGCAGAGCTGGGGATTCACCTGCCGGAAAACGCCTTTCCTGATGCCTTCCTCGATGATCTCGGTGAAGACCTGCTCAGTGAACAACTCTGCCTCAATGGCGTTCCGGTGTACCTGTTTTGGCAGGTTCTTGGGCTCCATGTAGGAAAAATAGAACCAGGGCTGCATGACCTCGCTTAAGTACAGGTGTGCCTGGATACCCTGTTCGAGTTTCGCACCCGGGTCCTCTATACCTTGCAGATACTCGTCCAGGATCCGGAATATGAAGGATCTGCCCTGTTTCAGGATCATGTCGAGGAGCTCTTCCTTGCTCGAAATGTATGAATACAGGGCGCCCATGCTCAAGCCAGCCTCGCTGCTCAAATCGCGAAGGCTCATGGAGGCGAAGCCTTTCTGATTGCTGATGCGAAGGGCTGCCTCGAAGATCTTCACGAGGTTCTTTACCGCAACCTTTTCCTTCTTGATCTTGATTCGGTCACGGTTTTCCGCCAGAAGCCGCTGGCAGATATTCTCGATGGAAAGCTGGACCGATTCCTTGAAAGTCTCAAACGTCAAACGGCATCCCCTTCTTACTCTACCGGACCTCGCGGTCCTGGTAGCCTTTCAGGATCCTCTTGGCCAGGGACATCTTGTGCACCTCATCCGCCCCGTCATAGATCCGCGCTGCCCGCTCATGCCGGTAATACCAGGGGATGATGATGTCATCGGTCATGCCGAGACCGCCATGGACCTGCAGCGCCTTGTCGATCACGTTCTGCATGACGTTGGCAGTGAAGAACTTGATCATGGAGATGTCTTCCCTGGCTTCCTTGGCGCCATATTTTTCTATTTTCCAGGCGCAGTTGAGGATCATGAGCCTCGCTGCCTGTATCTCGGCCGCGCACTCTGATATCCATGCCTGGATGATCTGCTTGGTGGAAAGGGTCCTGCGGTCCGGGGAAATGATGCGTTTCGACGCCCTGGAGCACATGAGGTCGAAGCAGCGGTTGCAGATGCCGATCCAGCGCATGCAGTGATGAATCCTTCCGGGTCCGAGCCGCTCCTGGGCAATGATGAATCCGTGTCCTTCCCCTCCGAGGAGATTTTTCTGCGGTACCCTGCAGTTCTGGTAGAGGATCTCTCCGTGACCGGTATAGTCTGTACCTGCCTCGCCCATGACCGGGATGTTCCTCACCTGATTGAACCCGGGCGTGCTGCACGGTACAATGATCATGCTCGCCTGGAGGTACATAGGGGCCTCGGGGTTGGTCACGGCCATGACAATGGCGAATTCCGCGCCGTCAGACGACGAGGTGTACCATTTCTGGCCGTTGATCACGTAGTCGTCGCCGTCTTTGACCGCAGTGGTTTCCATCATGACGGGGTTGGAACCCGGCATCTCCACCTCTGTCATGGAGAAGCAGCTCCTGATCTTCCCTGCAACGAGGGGCTTGAGGTATTTCTCTTTCTGCTCCGGCGTGCCGTGGAGATGGAGGATCTCGACGTTCCCGGCATCAGGGGCCTGGCATCCGAAAATAAAGTGACCGATGGGGCTCCTTCCCAGGGCTTCGGACACGAAGGCATGCTCCACCAGATCCAGTCCCATCCCCCCGTATTCCTTGGGATGGTTCGGCGCCCACAGCTCCATCTTCCTGACCATATTCTTCTTTTCTTCGAGCACCGGGAGCATGGCCCTGAAGTCCTTCTTCAGGAACTCGGGCTCGAGGGGGATGAGCTCCCTGTCCACGAACTCAGTGATCATATCGGTGATTACCTTGATCTTATCCGGGATTTCGAAATCCATATACATCCTCCTCCTGTTTTTTTATCGATAGCTGATGAGTGCCGACTTTTCCTGCTCCAGCTCCAGATGCGCAGTACAATTGAAACACGCCATCGTGATACGCCCGGCATTATACATGAATTTGGCGTACGAGGTGTTTACGATCTGCCAGTTGAGCCGGATGGCCGTCTCCGGCGAAAGATTCAAGACAAACTGAAGCGCAGCCGCGATCGGCCCTCCCGAAGTGAAGATAAACACGTTCTTACCCTTGCCCTGCTCCTCCATGATCTGCGTGATCGAGAGGCTGACCCTGGCTGAAAAGTCTTTCCAGCTCTCCACTCCCGGCTTGTCGAATGCGCCGGATACCCACCTTAGCATTGCCCCTTCGAAGATGCGCTTGAACGATTCCCTGCTCTCGTACATACGGGGGAGGTGTTCTGCAAGAAGAGGGTCCTGTTCCTGCATTTCCGGCAGCTGTGAGATAATGATCGAAGAAGAATCGAATTCATTGAGGCCGTTCTTTAAAACGAGTTCGGGGACAATAATACCCCTTTCCCGGTAACAGCGCCTTACATCTTCTGCGGTATGCATCTGCCGCGACATGGCGCCGGAATAGACAGCATCCGGCACCACCCCGATATCCGCCAGGTGAGCGCCCAGGACACACGCCTGTTTTATGCCCATGGGAGAGAGTTTGTCGTAGTTGTCTGCACCGAAGGATGCCTGCCCGTGACGGATAAGATACAGTAGACTCATGGATTATGAATGTATCAGAGCGGACACCGGTTGTCAATTAAAACCGAGCGATTGTTCGATTTTTGATTTGCTTTCAGTATCCCGTTGAATTATGATAGCTGCACTATCATATCCTGACCATGGAGAGCCCATGAGAATCCTCGTTTGCGTCAAGCAGGTCTGCGACAGCGCTGATACCCTGAGTGTCAACAATGCCGGCGCATGGGTCGAGCATGCGCCCAAATCGGTATTCCGCATCAACCGATTTGATGAATACGCCATCGAAGAAGGCTTGCGCATTACCGAGCGCCATTCCGGTTCTGTTCTCGATATTGTGTCAATAGGCCCGCAAAGAGTCCAAGCGGGGATCAGACGTGCACTGGGCATGGGGGCTCACCACGGGATCCATATCCTGAAAGGCGAAGACACGTATGTGACCCCCCTGGAGCGGGCCTTCCTCATATCTGAGGCAGCGCGGAGCAGGCACTATGACCTTGTTCTCACCGGCGTCATGGCTGAAGACGACATGGAAGGCCAGGTTGGAGGGCTGACCGCTGCAATGCTTGCCTATGCATGCGCCACAAATGTCATTTACGAGGAAACAGTTCCGGACCGTGGGGAAATTACCGTCGAGAGGGAAATCGAGGGAGGGAGCAGGGAATGTATTACCCTGAAGCTCCCGGCAGTGCTCACGATCCAGTCGGGGATCAATATCCCGAGGTATCCCGTACTTTCCCATATGCTCAAATCCCGAACCGCAGCCCTTGAGCAAATCTCCGCAGGCATGCTCGGTCCCTCCAGGCCAGGTCAGGTTATAGAAAAGATCTCTCCTTCGCCTCCGGCTGGGATAGGCGAACTCATCGAGGGATCTCCTTATGAAAAGGCGGAAAAGCTCCTTGAAATTCTCCATAGGCATTCCCTGGTGTAAAGGAAGGAACTCGCCATGAATAGAACAGTGTATGTAGCGGCTTTGCATGAAAAAGGCCACTTCATGCAAGAAACCTTTGAAACCATATCCTTCGCACAAGAGCTCGATAAAGGGAAAATAGTCCTCCTGGTTCTCGCAGACGAGGAGAGTGTAACCACCCTGTCCAGACAGCTTTTTCTGGAGACCGGCCTCGATACAATAGGTCTCAAGGGAAATTTCCTGAAAGGGTATAGTGCGGAAGCATACATAAAGACCCTTTCTTCTTTCTTCAGGGATAAAGAGCCTGCTTGCGTGTGTATTCCCCATACCTCCCAGGGGGCTGACTTCGCGCCACAGCTCTCAGTAGCTCTTCAAGCCTGCTGCATAACCGCAGTAGAGGCAGTCGGTAATGGAGCCTTCACCCGCACCATGTTCGGCGGAAAATTCAAAGTCGAGATCCGCCCCACCAAGCAGGCTTCCGTTCTGACTGTTCTCCCCGGAACATGGAACCCATGCAGCCACGGAAATATCGTGCAGGGAGAGCTTACAATCACGGATGTTCCTGACGAGTCGGTTTCTACGCGCACCCATGGCATCCGCGAGTCATCCCATAAAAACGCTGCCCTCTCCGATTCCGAAGTCGTTGTTTCGGCCGGCAGAGGTGTCGGCAAACAGGAGAATATCCGGATACTGCGCGATCTCTGCTCTCTGTTTCCAAAATCGGCTCTCGGTTCAACGCGAGCGGTCTGCGACCTGGGATGGCTCGACTATACTCATCAGATCGGTGTCACGGGCAATAAGGTGTCGCCCAGGCTCTACATTGCCTGCGGCATTTCAGGTGCCGCCCAGCATGTTGCAGGGATGAAGGATTCACGGTTGATCATTGCAGTAAATACCGATATCGATGCTTCGATTTTCAGGGTGGCGCACTATGGTGTCGTCGAAGACCTCGCCAGGTTTATCCCCCTGCTCATAGAGGCATACATCAAGAGGAACCGTGAATAATTTTCCCGCCTCGGGATGCGATTCGTTCCAGCTCATTTTTTACCGCCTTCCCGATTTTCTCCATGAGGTAAGGCTTCCGTATATATGCTCCTGCGCCAAGCTTCTGAGCTTCCCGCACACGCTCGGTTTCTGAATAACCGCTTGCGATAATGGCCTTCTGCTTCGGATACAGCTTGAGAATCCGTTTATAGGTTTCAAGGCCGTCAATCCCCGGGTTCATGATCATGTCAAGAAGAACCAGATCGGTGGAATTCTTCCGGAGGTATTCCACCGCGCACTCTCCGCTGGATGCAGACACAACGGTGTACCCCAATCTTTTAAGCATGCGTTCTGCGATTTCCCGCTGTTCCGCACTGTCGTCGACCACCAGGATCTTCTCGCCGTTTCCGGCCAGATCCTTGTTTTCCGATACTGTGTCTGTGCAGGCGCAGGCACCTTTCCCAGCCGGAAAATATAAGGTAAACGTGGAACCTCTTCCGGCGATGGATTGGACATCAATATGCCCTCCTATGTCCTTCATGGTTCCCCAGACAACGGTCAGGCCGAGGCCGGTTCCGCTCCTGCCCATTACCTTCTTGGTATAGAACGGATCGAAGATTCTTTCTCTGTCCTTTTCCGACATCCCTACTCCGGTATCTGATACCTGCAGGATCAAATAATTGCCTTCATGGAAGGCGTCAAACCCTTTTACGGGTTCCCGGAGCGTGGCATTGGCAGTCGTGATGATTACCCTGCCTCCTTGGGGCATTGATTCAATGGCATTTGTCACGAGATTCATGACCGTTTTTGCAACGTGAACCGGTGAACCGGCGGTAAAGTAAAGACCGTCTTCGAGCTTGGTAACGACCTCGATGTCGGGATGCAGCGAGAGTACTTTCTGGTGTCCCGGGCTCTTCAGATATTCCCGAATGATCGTATTGAGGTCTAAGGACTCTGAAACAGCGACACCTCTCCGGGCCAGGGTCAGGAGATCCTGAACGATGGAAGCCGCCTTTTCCCCGGATTTTTGTATTGTCAGCAGGGGCTTGCGAAACGGGCTGTTTTCAGGGACCTCCATGAGCAACAACTCAGGATAGCTGACGATCCCTGAAAGGATGTTGTTGAGGTCATGAGCGACCCCTCCGGCAAGGGTTCCGAGCGCTTCCATTTTTTTCGCCTGCTGGAGTTGCTCCTGCAGTCTGCTCTTTTCTTTTTCAGCCAGATATTTATCCGTGATATCCCTGGCTGAGCCCCTGATGCCTACCGCTGTACCGTTTGCATTCCGGATGAGCGAGTTCTTGTATTCCGCGAGGCGTTCACTGCCGTCCTTTGTCAAAACACGCATCGTTCCTTCGCTTTTATCCTTGCGCTTCACCTCTTCCAGGTAGCGGTCTATGGCTGACTTGTAACGCTCGGGAGCAAGGTCGCGTATATTGAACCGATCCGGCAGGGATTCGTCATCCGTATATCCCAGCAGCCGCTTCATTCCAAGGTTCGTCTCCAGAAAATTCCCCTGGAGATCATGGGAAAACAGCGCATCAGAGACGTTTTCAAATATATCGTGAAGCTTTTCCTCGTTCTCCCTCAACGCCTGGTATGCATAGTTGCGTTCTTCAATTTCCTGCCACAGGCGATGGTTCGCCTTTTCAAGCTCGGCATTCTGCTCTTTAAGTTTTACCCTCGCACTCCGAATGATGCCCGCTGCATACGAAGACATGAAGGCCACGACGAACAACAGCGCACCCATGATCAGGAGAAGGAGGAATACGATGTTCCATTCGAATCGGTATTCGAATATCACGTTCTGATGCGGTATGAGCCCGAAATGCTCCATGGCCACCATCACACCGAACGACAGCGAGCTGAAGCCCGCCAGTATGAAAGGATATCTCTTCGGAGCAAGGACCCCTACGTAGAAGATCATTGCGGCATAGATCGGAGTAAGGTACGTGGAGCGGAAACCGCCTACAAAATAAATGAAGCTCGTATATCCGACGATCTCCAGAACATTGATCAGGAAAGATAAGAATTCGAAGAGCCTTTTATTCGATATGTGTTTCAGCAGCGGGATGATGGGGACGTGCATGAGGACGATGAAGGCTATGGAGAGCCCGGCCCCCTTGAACGACCGAAGATCGATAGCCCCGTACAGGTATGCCAGAAAAGCAAAAAACCAGATAACGATCATTCCGCCCGAGCGGACCAAGGCGCCCTGTCGCTGTATCCGATACAGCCGTTCTCTCTGTTCCGGCTTGATTTTTCTCGTGTCTGCCACCTTCTGATGCGACTTGGCATCCCGCAAAAATCCAGGCAAACGTCGTGTTAACTGGCCTAACATGTTCTGACCTCAATCTCTTCATTTCACAGCATTCATGAATACTCACTCCCATTATCGGCACAAATCCTTTACAAAAAAAGATCTAAAAAACGGATTTCTCATTGCTTATCATCTGACAATAAACAATAAGTTCTGGGCATTTGACAAAGACTTGCCATTGAACGTATGGTTTTCACATCTTCATAACCGGGGTTTTTTTGTACGCGAAGAACCACACGAACTTTTCGGGAGGATGTATGGCACTATACTCGTTCAATAATACCGTGCCCAGCGTGGGTGCCGGGACATGGGTTGCCCCCAGCGCGTATATCATCGGAAACGTACGGATCGGAAAGCGTTGCTGGATCGGCCCCGGGGCAGTGATCCGGGGAGATTTCGGGGAAATCGTCATCGATGACGATACGGCAGTGGAAGACGGTGTGGTCATCCATACGCCATCGGTTATGACCATCGGCAGGTCCGTCACCATAGGTCACCTTGCTATGGTGCACGGGAAATGCGTAGGCGACTATTCCGTCATCGGCATGCATTCGACTTTGAGCGACAACACGGTGGTGGGGGACTGGTCGATCGTTGCCGAACACTCCCTTGTTAAGAAGAATCAGGTAGTCCCGGAAGGGAAGATTTATGCAGGATCCCCCGCAATCGAAAAAGGAGTTGTAGGACAGAAACACCGTGATGTGATGCTCATCGGCAAGCAGATGTACATTGATCTGGCAGCCAAATATCTTGCCTCGTTTCAGGAAAGCGGAGCCTCAAGAAATTCCGGACAGGAATAAAAACGGGTGCCAGCCTGCCCTAAGAAGGGCTAGACATAAAATCGGCGCTCTTTTCCCTCTTACCTGAGCTTATCAAGCTCCTTGACGATGTCTTCGAGCGGCGGCCGCACGTTGATATCCTGGAGGCCGATGTAGCGGATCCTGCCCTTTTTGTCGATGATAAAGATCGCCCGTTCGGCGACTCCGTCGGAACGCAGGACACCGAACTTTTTCGCAACCGCCCCATGGGGCCAGAAATCCGACAGCACAGGAAACCACAGGCCGTCCATCTGCGTGGTCCAAGCAAAGAGGGTGGGGACATTGTCGACACTGATGCCCAATACTACGGTATTGTTCTTTCTAAAAACATCCTGGGCGACATTGTATCCGGGCCACTGATCCGAACAGATCGGTGTCCATGCGGCAGGGATAAAGGAAATAACGACATTGCTCTTCTCGCGGAAGTCCGATAGGGACACGGTCTTGCCGGCAGTGGATCTGAGCGTAAAGTCCGGAGCCTGCTCGCCTACCCTCACCTTCAATTCGCTGTCTATGGGCTTGAGCTTCCCGATGTCATAAATCTCTTTTTTCATGGCCTCGGTAACAGCAGGTGCATTCTGTGCACCGACAACCAGAAACAGCGTGCACAGGATTCCGGCCCAGAACATTCTTTTCATCGACTTCCTCCTCGTTGAATACCTGATTCCTTCACGATCATATTCAAAAATTCCTCAGCATCAGTAAATCCGCCGGATTTCGAGTAGAACACCTCAAACTTCGAACCGTTGTCGGTTCGAATCCCGACATAGTGAGGCGTGCCGATGCCGCTCAATGAATTTGCGATCGTGTAAGCCCCGTCATCAAACAGGGGGAACGGGGGTGAATATTTCTGTTTGAATATGCCCACCTCGTACTTTGAGTTCCCCACACCGATTCCGATGTATTTTATCTTATCTCTAAACTCCTTCCTGCTGTCAATAGCATGGTAGAGTTTGTTGGCAGTGGGGGCATGCTTCTGGCAATGGGGGCAGTACATGCTGAAAATCTCTATAATGAGCACCTCGGCTCGAATCTGCGCTAACGACATCTTTCCGGAGGAGTTCTTTATGCCAAGATATTCCCGGTCTTTCTGATTTTCCGGAACACTCAGCTTCAACTTCATCAGGACGTTTCGATGATCGCTCTGCGGCTCCTCGGCCGAGACAAAGGAAGACTGCAGACAAAGGCCAATCACCAAGGCTGCTGCAACTGACAACGTTTTGCACATACGGCACCTCCAGCAGAAACCCCGATCAGCGATGATTTCCATGAGCTTTTCCGGAAATATGCACGGATCGGAGCGTCGGGTTCTTTGCTTACCAGTTTTCACCCAGGAGTTCGAAGTAATCCTTTGGATGAGCACATGCGGGACACGCCCCCGGTGCCTCCGGACCCTCGTGAAGGTATCCGCAATTCCTGCACCTCCATACGACCTGGTCATCCCTCTTGAAGACGCGGCCTGCAGCAATGTTCGCCGCCAGGTCACGATACCGCTTCTCATGCTGCTTTTCCGCAACCGAAACAGCTTCCCACACCTTGGCGATAACCTCAAAACCTTCCGCGCGAGCTATCTTCGCAAAACCGGGGTACATAGAGGTATGCTCGTGGTTCTCCCCGTCAGCCGCCGCCTGGAGATTCTTTAGCGTGCTCCCGATTACCCCTGCCGGGAAACTCGCCACAACTTCAACCTCTCCACCTTCAAGGAACTTGAAGAACCGCTTTGCATGCTCCTTTTCCTGGCTCGCCGTCTCTTCGAAAATATCGGCGATCTGGACATATCCGTCTTTGCGTGCCTGGCCGGCAAAGTATGTATACCGGTTGCGCGCCTGGGATTCCCCAGCAAACGATGCTAAAAGATTCTTTTCTGTCTGACTCCCTTTCAAATTACCCATGTATTCCTCCTTTCCAATGAACGTTCGTATTCTTGTTATAATGCTTTCCCGGATATCGTCTACTTATTCTTTCCGGCACAGTCGGGACAGATCCCGAAAAAATCAATGACACATCCCGTCTGCAGGTATCCGCTTGCGCTGCCCGCCTGTTCGATAACAGGCCTTAAGTCTGCAGCCGGACTCATGGGGATATCGTCCACCTTTCCGCAGCGGATGCAACGGATATGGTCATGGTCATGCATCCCGGCGTCGAAGATCTTCTGCCCTGACGGCACGTCAAGCTTTTTTACCATTCTTTCCCCGGAGAGGATTTCGAGGTTTCGATATACCGTTCCAAGGCTGATATGGGGCAGCCTCTTCTTGACCCGCTCATACACATCCGAAGCATTCAAGTGCTCATGGGCCTTTTCCAACTCTTCAAGAATTACCCGACGCTGGTCGGTCATTCTCAGCTTCTTGCCGGACATAGTCGCTCCCTCAACAGCCGATATGATTTCCAGACACGCAGTATCGCCCTGCACCCCGAATAATGATAATTATTACTAATAAGCTTGGCCGAAGTCAACTTGTTATCATGCACAGCCAATATTATTCATTAAAGCCCCGGATCTTTTTTAAAATACTTTTTGCAAAGAATGCGGCATCATCACGATCGGCGCTGTCGGGATGCGATTTTGCAGACTCGGCTTCCCGAGCCCAGGCGCAATGCTGTGCACTCTTCATCATCTGATCGATCACGTCCCGGCCTACCTCCCCCTTGCAGGTGAAGGAACCTATGATCTCTGCCTGTACGATCCCAGCCGCGCTTTTGATTGCTTCTCTGGGCATCTGTCCACCTTTGACGGACCCATGTGTTGAAAAAAGCGCCACCTTTTTTTCTTTCCCGATGCTTTTCAGAAAACTCTGAGCGGGAAGAGGAACACTGTGGGCTTCGACCGGGAACCCGCAAAATATCAGCGAGTAGTCATCAACAGAGACAATCTCGCCCATGGGTCTGATATCTGCACGCTCCCCTTCCAGGGCCTGATATATGGACTCGGCAATCTTTTTCGTATTCCCGGTCCTAGAATAATAGGCAACCAGTATCTTCATCGAACATCCTTTCCGAATCATATGATTTATATGAGTAAAGAATCGCGGAAGGATATTCATTTTTCAAGAAATCTCAATCACTTCGCCTTTATGGAATGAGACCTGCCCTTGGTTTGAAAGAAAAAGGCAAGAAAGTGCGTGGCAATATTCAGCAAGATGCTTTATTATTAAAATAAAAACAGGAATCGCTATTGAGAGAGATTACCGAGGCCAACTTCCAGGAATTCATTCAGGATCAACCGGCAGTCATTACGTTTTCCTCTCCCTGGTGCGCGTCTTGTAAAAAGATCGCACGTTCTCTTGAAGGATTATCACTCGAATTCGATGCCCGTGTTTTATTCGGCATCTGTGATATCAGCGCGCACCCTTCTATCGCTGCAACGTTGCAGGTGTTCAGTGTACCTTCGGTGTTGATTTTCCAAAAGGGCGCAGTAGTAAAACGGTTCCAGGGAGTGGTGTCGGATGCCGCGATTCTTCAAACATTGAAAGAGTGCCTATGAATATAGATCTTTTCGCCAATTTTGAAACCTACCTGAACGGCTCTTATCTCATGGCATACATAGCCGCCTACCTGAGCGGCATTCTCGTGAGCTTTACCCCCTGCATATATCCGGTGATTCCGATCACCGTCGCATATATAGCTACGCAAAGCGCCGGTTCAAAGGCCAAGGGATTCACCCTCTCCCTGTTCTATGTTCTGGGGACCTCGCTTACCTATACGGTCCTCGGCTCCGTAGCGGCCCTTACCGGACAGCTCTTCGGTCAGATCCAAACGAACCCCTGGACTTATATCATGGTGGCAAATATAACCATTCTCATGGGGTTGTCGATGCTCGAGGTGTTTACTGTTCCGTTGCCGAGGTCGCTGTCCTTTGGATCGAACAGGCCTTTGAAAGGCTTCCTCAGCTCCTTTATCATCGGGGCAGGCATCGGTCTCGTCCTCGGCCCCTGCACCGCCCCGGTACTCGGGGTCCTTTTGAGCTTCGTTGCAGCGAAACAAAGCGTTCTTTTCGGAATAAGCCTGCTTTTCGCCTTCTCCTTCGGCATGGGGATGATCCTCATAATCCTGGGCTCATTCGGCGGCCTCATCGCGAATATTCCGAAGGCCGGCCGATGGATGGTCGTGGTGCAGAAAGCGTTCGGGTGGGCAATGATCGTCATGGGAGAATACTTTCTCATCAAAGCCGGACAGTTAATGTTTTAAACAGGAGAAAAGAATGGTTCAACGGATACTTGTTTGTCTGGTATTGGCGTTTTTCTTGGCTGCTCCCTTCGCTTCCTGCGAAGACAGAAACGCATCGAAAGCAGGATCGGGAAAGAAGAAATCCGACAGCTATACCGTCCCAGCTCCTGACTTCGCGTTGCAGGACCTCTCGGGAAAAACACGCAAGCTGAGCGATTTTAAAGGAAAAGTAGTTCTTTTGAACTTCACTACCACCTGGTGCCCATGGTGCCTGAAGGAAATCCCCACCCTCAAGAAGCTTCACGAACGTTATAAGGGGTCGAACTTCGAGTTCGTATCCGTCTATCTCCAGGAAAGCCGGAAGAAAGTATCTGCTTTCGCAGAGAAGCATTCCCTCCCGTATACGATCCTGCTCGACACCGAGGGGAAAACGGCGTCGAGCTACGGGGTCAGAGGCGTCCCGACAAAGGTGATCGTGGACAAAGAGGGAAACATTGCGTGCTGGATGTGCAACGACACGGAAAGCCGCCTGGAAAAGATGCTCAAGAAAAAATGAATCAGCCCTCTTCCTGTCTTATGAGGGCCTGAGCGATCTTTACTGCCTCTACCCCGTCCTTTGCATAGTGCGCCCCTATGGAATCGGCATAAGCCCTTGTAACGACCGCACCTCCTGCGAGGAAGGGACATGCCAGACCGGCCTCACGGACATCTGCGATCACGTCTTTCATGCGCACCATGGTGGTGGTCATGAGGGCGGAAAGTCCTATGATGTCCGGTTTGTGGACAAGGGCAGATCGAAGGATCTCTTCATTCGGCACATCCTTTCCCAGATCGATGACCTCGAACCCGTCGTTCTTCATCATCAAAGAAACGATATTCTTCCCGATATCGTGGATGTCGCCCTGCACCGTTGCCAGGATGATCTTTCCTTTCTTTGCCGGATACGAATTATCGCGCTTGAGCTGGGGTTCCAGATGTTCGAACCCTTTCTGCATGGCCTCGGCGCCGGCAATGAGCTGCGGAAGAAAATAGGTCTTTTTTTCATAGCGGATGCCTACTTCCCTGATTGCGGCGATCATGCCCTCATCGATAATTTTCTGGGCAGAGATACCAGCTGTAAGCGCCCGGTCTATGAGTTCGGCAATCTCTCCCCGCGACCCGTCGAGAATCGCCTGATGAATCCTTTCCATCGGTGATAATCCATGAGCGGCACGGTTTTCCGATGTTCCGCCCGGGACGGCCTTGCTTTCGGAAAGGCCTGCTGCATGGGCGATGTACGCTCTGGCCTCGGGATCGCGGTTCATGAGCACATCGGAAGCGCGTTTGATATGCATGAACTCCTCGCTCATGGGGTTGGCGATGGCTAAGGTGAGGCCGCTTGCAGAGGCCATTGCCAGGAACGATACATTGATCCATTTGCGCTCAGGCAGGCCGAAAGAAACATTTGAAAGCCCCATCACTGTCCGTGCTCCGAATTCGGAAGCGCACCACCTCGTCGTGGCAAGTGTTTCCAGGGCTGCGCCCCCTTCGGCGGAGACAGCCATGGTAAGCGCATCCACGACAAAATCATCCTTGGTGAATCCGTATCCGGTTGCCTGTGCATAGATATCCTCGATGATTCTCTGACGCTCCGGGGAGGTTTTCGGCAGTTTCTTGCCCATCAGCGGCAGCAGGACGAACATTGCCCCGTAGCGGGCAGCGATTTCAAGAAGCCTGCCGAGCTTATGCTCTTCCCCGGAGATGGAATTGATGAGCGCCCGGCCGGGGTAGATGCGCAGAGCACCCTCGATGGCCTCCGGGATCGAGGAGTCTATGCAGAGAGGCAAGTCGGTCGACACCGAGAGGACTTTTACCACCTGTTTGAGTGTTTCCGTTTCATCGATGCCCGGCATGCCTACGTTGACGTCGAGCAGATCCGCCCCGCTCTTCGTCTGCTCATGGGCAAACCTCTTGACCAGAGACATCCTTCCTTCAAGGAGCTCTGCCTGCAGATCCTTCTTCCCGGTGGGGTTGATCCGCTCGCCGATCACGAGAAGCGGTCCGTCGGTGCGGAGAAGCACGGTTTTCCGCGCTGAACTTACGGCCCCTGATATGGCAGCGGCATTTTCACCGAGAGCAAGGCCTGCGGTCTTTTCCCGAAGCATCCTGATATGCGCCGGGGTGGTGCCGCAGCACCCTCCGAGGAATCTCACTCCCGAAGCCATAAATTCGCCTGCAAAGCCGGAGAACTCTTCGGGTGACATGGGAAAGACGGTCTTGCCGTTTTCCAGAACCGGTAGTCCGGCATTGGGCTTGGCAACAAGCGGAACCTTCGCATACGGAGCAATGGCCCTGATGAGAGGGATCATCTCTTCAGGGCCTGTCGAGCAGTTGCACCCTACGGCATCAGCTCCCATGGCCTGCAGCGTGATCAGCGCCGAGAGAGGATCTGTCCCGTTCAGGGTGCGTCCGGTCGGCTCGAACGTCATGGTGACCATAGTAAACACATCGGTGAGCTCCCTCACGGCAATAAGGGCGGCCCTGGCCTCCTGAATGTCGACCATGGTCTCGATCACAAAGAGGTCTACGCCTCCATCCAGAAGCCCCCGGACCTGTTCTTTGAACGCATCCACCGCTTCCTCGAACCCCACATCCCCGAAGGGCTCAATGAACCTCCCGGTAGGGCCTATGTCGCCGGCAACGAGAAAGGAATCTCCGGCCGCCTGCCGTGCAATCAGTGCGAGATCCCTGTTGACCCCGCCTACATTGCATTCTCCATACTCGAAAAGCTTGAACCGGTTGGCCCCGAAGGTGCAGGTATAGATCACTTCCGCCCCTGCCTGCAGATATTCCCTGTGGGCAGCCTTGATGGATTCCGGGTTCTGAAGGCACCAAATTTCCGGGCATACGCCTCCCGGCATGCCGCATGTCTGCAACGTCGTTCCGGTTGCCCCGTCCAGGATTACAAGTCGCGAAGAGGCTTTTTTCAGTATTTCGTCTTTCTTATTCAAGAAACCCCCGTTCCATTCTATTGCTTGAATTCACCTATACGGACGCCTGCGATTGCCGTAACCGACTTTTCCGGTATGAGGATGCACGAATCCGTTATCTTCACCCCGATATTCTGCAGCTGCAAAAGCTCGTACATGATCTTCTGGTTCTCCAGCGCGAAATCTCCATACCCTGCGGAGAACCGGCTACGCGTCACTCCTTTCCCCTGTCGCCTCAATTCTCTGCCCATGTGCCCGGTTATCCAGTCAAGGGCCTTATCGGTCATCTCGCTCGCAACTGCATCCAAGACCACCGCACGGGACAGGCGTCCCTGTTTGGACTCCCGGCCGATCTCCTCCATAATCACGTTTCCGGCCGTTGCCCCCATGAAAAGGACCTCGCTCGATCCGTAAAGCATTCTGGCAAGGGACGCGCTTTGGAGAAACTCGCCTGTGGCCAGAACGATATGCCCTTCGTCCTGCTCCTTGACAGAAACCAGGACGGCAGAGCCTTTCAGCTCGATGAGGGGTACGGCGTCTTGAAACGCTGCCTCGACTTCCGCGAGCTGTGCCTTCGAAATCTCTGTCCGGCCTTTATGATAGCCGAGACGCCGGAACACGGCACGGACAGGCATATCGACGCGGATGGCGTGAAAAAAAACCGGTACAATTCCCATTTTTTCAAATTTAGTCGTAAACTCGACAAGTTTCAAGCATTCTTTCTCCCTGCCCCCGGTCTCTCTTTGTTTCTATCATTTCGCCACGAAGCCGCTACGCGCATCCCGAAAGAGAGCGTACATCATTCCTTGATAAATCCCGGAAGGTGGTCTATTGATAAAGGACGAAAGCGCATAGAAAAGTATGTAAAAACACCTTTATAATTTTGCTTGTATTATGATAGGATAATAACACACACTGTGCATTAAGGACGGGCAATCTATATGGATCTCAAAAGGCTCTTTTATCCGAAAAGCATCGCAGTCATCGGGGCGTCGCCGAACATCGGCGGAGGCAAGCTTCCCTACTACCAGCTCATCAAACTTGCCGGATACCGGGGCAATATCTACCCGGTTAACCCGAAATATCAGGACATAAACGGCGAGAAGGTCTATGCGTCCCTGGACGACCTTCCCGAACCCATCGATCTGGCCATTGCCTCGGTCCCTGCCAAAATGGCCCTGGAAACCGTGGAGTCCGCCGCCAGAAACAAGGTCGGCTTTCTGCATTTCTTCACATCCGGATTCTCGGAGGTGGGGAATTACGAGCTCGAACGTGATATGCTCAAGGCAGCCAAAGCGGGAGGAACGCGGATCATCGGCCCTAACTGCATCGGCATTCACTGCACCGAGGCGGGCATCACGTGCGACCTCCCCAAGTCTCCCATAAAGGGAATCGGAAACGTGGCTTTTCTGGGGCAGTCCGGTGGTATGACCCATAACTTCATGCGTATGGCCCATTCGCGTTATATCGAACTCAATAAGATCGTCTCTTACGGAAACCAGATCGACCTGAAGGTTGAAGACTATCTCGAATTCTTTGCGGACGACGATACCGTCAAGGCGGTTGCCGCTTACATCGAGGACATCAAGGACATGGGCCGCTTCATGAAAGCCCTGAGCAGGACGACCCGCAAAAAGCCCGTAATCATTCTCAAGGGAGGCGCCACCGAAGACGGCGCCCGCGCCGCTGCATCCCATACCGGGGCAATGGCCGTTCGGAATGACGTATGGTCGGCCATGATGAGGCAGTATGGCGGGGTCGAAGCCCACAACTTCGAGCACCTGGTGGATCTCACCATGATGGCAGTTGCCGGCAAGATACCATCCGGAAACAGGCTCGGCTTCCTCGGCGCCGGAGGAGGGACCTCCGTGCTCTTCACCGACTTCGCAACGCGGAAAGGCCTGGTGCTTCCCGAGCTCGATCAGGATACGCAGGCAACGATCAGCCAAAAGATCAGCAATGTGAATACGAGTACCGTAAACCCGGTGGACCTGGGATTTTACGGGTTCGACTTCCACATCATGGCACACACGGTCGAGGCTATGGCAAAGGATGATCACGTCGACGTCATCATCCCCTATTTCTCTCTGGACTTCATCACCTCATTCCAGAGCGACCAGCTTGAAAGCGGGCCGTATGCGATCGTCGACGCGTCCCGGAGCTGCAATAAACCCATTGTGCCCATCCTGTCGCGGTTCACCGAAAACATCATCGATGTGGAAACCGTGCGCATCAAGCTTACCGAGATGTTCCGGAAAGCCGGCATGGCGGTCTTCAGCACGCCGCAGGACGCCATTGCATCGATCAGCGGTATCCTGCGGTGGAACACTTTCCACGAAGAATTGCGGTCTCTCCCGCTCGCCTCTCAGGATGAAACCATGGAGGAAACTGCCGGGGATATGAACCCATGAACTACCTCGTCATGGGCGCAGGCGCTCTCGGGAGCGTATTCGGAGGGCTCCTTGCGGAACAGGGCCGCGCCGTTTCTTTCGTGGGCCTCGATGATCACGTGAAGACCATGCAGCAGAAAGGCCTCATCGTACGGGGCCTCTGGGGAGAACATAAAATTTCGCCGGTATCGGCTTTCTACGGCGCCGAAGGGTTGAGCGGGACCTTTGATGTGATCCTCCTGAGCGTAAAATCGTACAATACCGCATCGGTAATCCGCCAGACGTTGCCTTTCATCCACTCAGGCACCCTGGTGTTTTCCATACAGAACGGCCTGGGAAACTGGGAAGCGATTGCCGATGCTGTCGGGTGGAACAGGACCGTCGGGGCACGGGTGATATTCGGGGCGGAGATCGAAGAGCCCGGAGTTGCGCGTGTTACGGTCTATGCAGACAAGGTCCTTGTTGGCAGCCCCTCGGGAGATGTTTCGTCCGAGAGGATACAACTGGTATGCGACGACTTCAACGCGGCGGGCATACCCACCGCTGTAAGCGGGCATATCGAGTCGTCCCTGTGGGGAAAGGTTCTCTACAACTGCTCTCTGAATGCGCTGGGCGCTATCCTGAACGTCCCATACGGACACCTCGGCGAGGTTCCCGAGGTGCGCGAAACAATGCACAGGATTATCGGCGAGATCTTCTCGGTGGCAGGGGCGAAAGGGGTTTCCATGCCCTATGCGGGCCCGGACGATTACTACCGGTTCCTTCTCGAGACTCAGCTCCCTCCGACGGCTACCCACCGTTCATCCATGCTCCAGGATATGCAGAAGGGCCGCATGACGGAGATCGATGCCCTCAACGGGGCCATCTCCCGCTACGGCCGGGAGCTTTCCGTACGGACACCCGTCAACGACACCATCACCGCGATCATCAAGGGGATAGAGGCGAAGAAAGGGTAATCTCAGCGTATTCCCGCTTCCCGCTTCAGCTCCCGGTACATCTCGAAGGTAAGCCTCTCCCAGGCGCAGGGCAGCAGGGTGTTGTTCTGGTAAATAGGGTCTTCGGCGAGCGGAAACCTGCTCGTCTTGCACGCATTCTCCCACTCCTTCGTGCCGGGCAATGGAGAAAACTCGGTTATCAGGGGACGCGCACCGGCCTTCTTCACAAACATCACCGCATCGAACACCTCTTGTGCGGGCTGGCCGGGGAGACCGCAGAGGACGTACGTTCCGATATCTGCAGGATCAAAGCCGGCATGGGCAAGATTATCGATTGCCTTGAGGTAATCCTCATTGTTCACCTTTGCGCCTGAGCTCGCCTGCCGAGCCGGGTCGCTCGTCTCAAGCCCGAGCCTTACCGTGACAAATCCGCTTTCTTTCATGGCACGGGCGGTTTCAAGGGTTATACATCTCGCATGCAGCGCATTGGGGCAATGGAACCGCACCCCAAGCCCCAGTCCGATTACCTCTCTCATCATGGGCAGGGCCCAGTTTTCTGCCTGAAAAAGCAGCGCGTCGTCATAGAATGCGAACTCCGTTACCCCATACGGACCTGCCCAGTGAGCGATCTCCCGGGCTACCCGCAGAGGGTTTCGTCTCTGCATGACCGGCGATATCAGGTGCGACGCGCAGTAGGTGCAGCGGTACGGGCATCCCCTAACCGTCTGGATGCAGACATAACGCATCGGATCTACGAGATCGAAGAGAGGATACGGGAGGCTGTCCAAATCCTGCATGTCTGGGACATACGCAGGACTCGCCCCCCATATATACCGCAGCGTATCCAGCATCTTCAGCTCCCCCTCATGGCTGATGACACGATCGGCACCGGAGAAACGAAGCGCATGATCCCGGCACAGCGTTGCATAGATGCCCCCGAGGAGGATCGGTACATGGGGAAACGTTTGCCTGATCAGCTTGATCGCCTCAAAAACTCCGGGATACCAATACGTCATGAGCGAGGTGACCAAGACGGCATCGGGCCTGGGGACGGACGCCAGATCTTCCAGGAAGGCCTCCATGCTGATCCCGTACCGGCTATAGTTCCTTGGGATGCCCCTGATCTTCGCGGGTGTCGGGATAATCTCGCGATAATACTTCCCATGCCCTCCGGCGCGAATCTTCGGCGCCTGCCCCTTCATGGAGGGATGGGGGGACTTGAGGCAATCGATGAAAGAAACCCTGCACCCATTCTCCTTAAGGACCGCTCCCAGGCTCAGCAGGCCCAAGGGCTTCGCCCACAGGTCGTACGCGGCAAAGTCGTAGATCCAGGGATTGATCAGGAGGACATTTTTGCCTTGCATCACGATCCCGTTCAGCCTTTTTTCATCGGTATACCGTGCATGATATCCATCCTACACATGACTTTTTGGTGAATGCAAGGGGATACCCGCTTTCATGCCTTGACATATACTGTGTTTTCAAGGTAATGGATAATAAATGGGCAACCAGAAAGAAAAACGCATATATGAACGAATCGACCTTCCGAACCTGAGCGGGTCTGTGGAGCTCTTTGAGGCCCAGAAACCCGTTACTATCGTCAATGCCTCGGAAGAGGGCGTTTGCGTCTGCGGGGTCGATTTCCCCGTGGGTTCCGTGGTACGCCTCGAGATCGAGTCCGCTTTGGAACCGGCCAACCTCTCCCTGTATTGCAAGGTTGTATGGACATCGAGGAAAAAGGACCCTGAAAAGATGTCCGGGCTGTCATTCCTCAATACGAACAAGGTCCTCTTCCGGAAGGATCTGATCTCTTTTGCAAAGATGGTGGATTCGGCCCGTAAACAGGCTTCGCTCTAGCCGCCCAGGGTATTCATCATTGCCATGCAGCCCTGGTGAGACGCTGAGGGTTTCCCTGCACAGATGCCGTGACTCAGCTTCTTCATCCGTACTCCCTCTTCGATCAAGGCTTCGAGTTCGGCATCGGAAATCCCCTGTCTCATGGGCGTGAGCAGGTCCAGCTCTTTTTCTGCAAAAAGGCACGGCCGTAAATGTCCGTTTGCCGTGATCCTGATGCGGTTGCACCTAGAGCAGAAGGCGTGTTCGCTCAATGCGCCGATGAGGCCGATCTTGCCCTTGGCGCCGTTGATCCTGAATACCTGGGCAGGACCGTTTTTGTATTCAATGGCTTCAAGGCTGCCGAACTTCTCTTCGATAATGCATCGGATCTCCGGTGATCCGATGATTTCAGGATCACCGTACCGCGTCGCGCACCCCATAGGCATCAGCTCGATAAAGCGGACTTCCACATCATACTTACACGTCAGTTCGGCGAAAGCCGGAATCTCGTCGTCATTGACGCCCCTGATGGCCACTACATTGATCTTGACCGGCGAAAACCCCAGACCGACGGCCTTCCTTATCCCTGCGACGACCCGTTCGAAGGCATCGATGCCGGTTATGCGGATGAATTTTTCCCGGTCAAGGGTATCGAGGCTGATATTCAGCCGGTGCAAGCCTGCGTCATGTAATCCGTGAGCCATTGCAGACAGCCGCACGCCGTTTGTCGTCAGCGAGAGATCATGGATTCCGCCGATGCTGCTGATACACCTGACAAAATCCGTAATGCCCTTTCTGACCAGCGGCTCGCCTCCGGTGATCCGCACTTTTCCCACACCGCGGGAGGAGCAGATACGCACTATCCGCAACAGCTCCTCGTACCGCATGATGCGGTCATGGGGAATCCATTCTACGCCCGATGCCGGCATGCAGTACTTGCATCTTAAGTTGCACCGGTCCGTGACAGATATCCTTACATAGCTGATATGCCTTCCGTGGTCATCAATAAGGGGCTTCATCTACCGTACCTCCTGAATGATCTTTTTCATGGCGCCTTGACTGTACAGTACTTCCGTTCCCCCTCCTTCAATAACAATTCGAAACGTTTTTTCCTCGTCAACCACCCGGCAGCCGGCAAGAAAGGTGATGGCCGTTTTCGAAAACTGCGCAGGCGCAACAGGCGTTGACGGACCCATGAGAATCACCTCTCGCGCGGCAAAAGGTTGCGAAATGATGCCTCCAAGGCTCCCGTTGATGAGCGTTGTCGCAGTGAGAATAACGATTTCTGCCTGCGTAAGAGTCTGCTGCATTTCTTCAGCGGGCCGGATGCACCGGGCTTCCACATCCCGGAGTTCGAAGACATCCACTTGGCAGCCCCTATCCTGAAGCATCCGCGCAACCGGGGCGATAAATCCCACCATGGCTACCCTATCCCCTTCACGGATCTGGATTTTATCAAAGATATTTCCCTCGTATCCCTGCGTGCCGGTATTATTAATGGCATTGAGCGCTGCAAGGCCGATCGAGCGGCTGACGAGGTCGGCTTCGAAGCCCAGTTCGAGAACTTCTCCCGCACGTGCTCCCTTGAGCGAACCCGCCTTTTTGAACACGGTACAGCTTGAGTGTCCCGAGGCCGAGATATTGGCGCTGAGCCCGATACCCTTGCCGTCCACTTCCACAGCAGTATAGCCCAGCCCGAGGGCGGCGCGTACGACCTTCCGGCTGCGATCTTCCTCGGACACCGCCTTGATGAGATTTTCGATCATGGACACCATCGTATGCCTTTAGGGTGATCTTTGTCAAATATGGCTTAAAATAATATAATAACCAGGCGGGGAGTAAAGGAGAGTCTTCTAAATGCTTCCGCTATCCACCCCTTCATGCTTCAGAAGGATTTCCTTCCTGAACAGGCAGGGGCTGTAACCGCCGAGCGATCCTCTGGCAACGACACGATGGCACGGTACGATGAGGGCCAGCGGATTGTGTTTGCATATCTGCCCGACGAACCGGGCGAGCCTAGGGTTCCCGATGGCGCCTGCTATCTCTCCATAAGTTGCCGGATGGCCGAAAGGGATGCAGGAGATGGCATGAAGAGCTCGCTGGGCAAGGGTTATGGGAGGGACCGGATCTCCCCTCCTTTTCCACAGAGGCTCCGCTCCCTCGAAGGAAAGCGTGCCCTCAAAGAACTCGACCTCACGGGAAAAATACCTGTCCAGTGAAAAAAGGATCCAGTCGAGTTCACCCTGATGAGCGATGCCTTCGATAATTTCCCAGCTTACCCGGCTGATGGTATCGTGATCGCCTGAAACCCAGAGTCTACCGCAGGGGGTATCATAGGGCACGATCATACGAAAGGCCCGGTTTTCAGCCTTGCAGGCGGTGCTCCCTGCTCGATCTTTGCAACGAGCCTTTCCAGCAGCAGCCGGGTTTTGCGTTGTTCATCGAGGATATTATGGATCGTGTTTTCGATACCCCCGTTGTCCCCATCTCCGTTGAACGAAACGGCCCTCATGACTCTTGGCTTCGAAACCTTTGAGAGCATCGCGATGAGGCGGGTCCAGAACTTTTCCTGATCCACCTCGGAGGGTTCCTGACCCAGGAGCGTTAAGGCAATAACCCTGTAGCAGCGTGAAATATCGGACGTAGGGTATCTGACGACCGCAGGGACCTGATCGCTCACGGCATTCGAGAGCTTTTCGTCCTGATACACGCTCCCCAGGTACTCCACGTGGGTATCGAGGAAACGCTGGGAGGCGGATGAAATTTTTTTGTAGAGGGCATGGCCGGATGCGCTGTTCTTCACCATGCTCGAAAACATGGATATCCTGCCGTGATAATCGTTTTTACAGAGCACCTTGATCATTGCATAGGCATCGGTCAGGCTTGTCGGCTCAGGTCCGACGCCGATGATTACCTCCGGGGACGCGAGAAGAAACGAAATGACACCTGTCGAGATCCCCGATGCGGTATCGACGAGCAGGTATTCTGAAGAATCCGATATGGTCATGACTTTACTTACGAGGGCCTCGATCTGCTCCTGCTTGAGATCGGCCATATCCTGAACGCCTGAACAGCCGGGGATCAGCTCCACCCTGTAGTCTGTTTTTATCAGGACATCTTTGGGCTCTATCCGCCCGAAAACCACATCCTCCAGGGTCTTGTTCGCCCTGATGCCCAGGAGCACATCGATATTGGCAAGCCCCAGGTCGGCGTCCAAAATCTGGACACGGTGATCCATCATGGCAAGGCATATGCCGACGTTGAGCACGAAGTTGCTTTTGCCCACGCCACCTTTCCCTGATGTTATCGAAATAACCCGAGGCATATTCCTATCCTTACACGTTCTATTGCAATATACGTGCAAGGTTTGCATATGGGAAATAAAAGGATTTTTCAAGCATTTTCAGCTGATCGGGAAAATGTTTTCTCAGAATTGAGAACTTTTTATCCCTTAACCATCCTGAAGGACCATGGACACCACCTTGCTCACTCCAGGGACATCAAAGGTGACGCCGTAGATTACATCCGCCATTTCCATGGTATGCCTGTTGTGGGTGACCATGATGAACTGGGATGCGCTTGAGAACGAGCGGATCAGGCGGTTGAACCGGATCACGTTGGCGTCGTCAAGCGGTGCATCCACCTCATCGAGGATA
Organism: Syntrophaceae bacterium UBA6087; assembly: GCA_002448235.1. GTDB lineage: Bacteria > Desulfobacterota > Desulfomonilia > UBA1062 > UBA1062 > Phosphitivorax. Next base: position 191,058 of record DIXF01000002.1, on the reverse strand, counting down.
CAGAAAGGCGACGGCCTCACCTTGAACAAGGCAAAGATAAAACTCAAAGCGCACAAGGTCTTTTCCCCTTCCGAGAGCAGGCTCATGTTTTTGAGCTTCTTGAACGGCGGGCAGGCGAGAATCTCTACCCCGGCTTCCATCGGATTGCCCTCGGTGAGCACAAGATCCGCTTTCCCTCCCCCGAACATGGTGACAAAGAGCTCCTGGAAATATCCCTTTATCAGCTCGAAGGTAGCCGTGAATGCCTTGAGGCTCTGCTGCTCGATGCCTGTAATGACTTCCTTCAGCCTTGTGCTCGCCTGGACCACATCCTCGTATTGACGGTGAAGATCGTCCCATCTCGCCTGAACGTGTTCATAGGCATCGAGGGAGGCGAAGTTGATCTGTCCCATCTTCTCGATCCTGGACTCTGCCCTCTCCACCTTGTCCCGTGCCTCATCGGGATTGAAATCTTCAGGCACGGTCGGCAGGGGCTCTTTGGCAAAGCGGGAATTGAAGCGCTCCAGGCCCATGGACAGGGCGATCCCCTGCTCCTTGCGTTTAAGCACGATATCGTTTTTCGTCTTTTCGAGCAGATCGAGGTTTGCTTTGCACTCTTCCCTGCTCTGCGTCAGTGAATTCAGGGTATCGGAGATCTCATCGTGTTCGGGCATGAGCTCGTTTAAAAGCTGTCCGGCCTTTGCCGTCTCCTCTCCGGCCCTTAAGAGGGCGGCCTTTGCCGCCTCCAGTGCAGCGAGAATCATATCCCGAGTAGACCGGAGCTCCCCCACCTTTGCCTCGTCTTTTGCAATATCCTGAGAAATGGCTTCGGTCTGCTCTTCGGCAGCCTGGAGCATTTCCTTTTTCGAAGAAATCAGCACCTTGAGCCCACCCATCCTCGTTGCGTGAGCGCCGATGGAGTCTTGCGCCTGATCGAGTCTCTGCTTTGCAGAAAGCCTGCCTGCATCAAGGGCCCGCAGCTCTTCCTGCAGTGTCTCGATCTGGGAATCGAGATGCTCTTTTTCCCGGACAAGGGAGGAAAGGTCTTCGCTGAGCCTTTTCCCCATGTCGTCCCACATCTCGATATCGCGGCGGAAAGAGAGCTCCCGCTCGGAGAGACGGTCCATCTCCCTGGCTTCGTGGTGTCGCTTTTCCATCAACGCATCGATGTGCACCTTCAGCTCGCGTTCTTTGTCCCGAGCCGCAACGCCTTCCTGTTTCAGTCTTTGAAGCTCGGCTTTGAGCGCGTTAAGCCGTTCACTTTTCCCGGCGATGTCCTGTTCCAGAGACAGCTTCTGCTTGTCTGTCTCTTCTTTTTCCGCCTTGGCTTTCAAGCCCTCGGCATACTTCTCCATCTCTGCAGTTGTCCTGACCACCCCGGTGGGTTCAAGGATAGCCCCGTCCTTCGTGACGAGCGAGCACGACCTTTCGCCTTTATCCCACAGCCATACCGCACAATGGATGTCTTCGACCACAACCATGTCCATGGACAGGGCGTGGATGACCTCTTCATACCCTTCATGCGCCTCTATGAGTTCGCTTAAGGGGGCAATGACGCCCCGGCCCGTGGGAGGCTTCATCACCCGCCCATTTTCCAGATGGGGCTTTTTGAGAATATATCCGGGACCCCCGTCTTCGATGGTCTTATAGTCCAGGATCTCTTTATGATCATGAACGATGAGGTAATCGAGCATGCTTCCCAGGGACCTGCCCACGGTCTCCTCAAACCCCGCCTTGACCCGCAAGGCATCTGCGACGCGCTTTGAGCCGTTGAGCATGGACAGATCGGGAGGAATGGGCATGGTGCTCGACTTAACGATGCGCTCGAGCATGGATATCTTCGCCAAGAGTTGAGCGTGGGCCTTTTCGAGGCCGACCACTTCGAACGAGCACGCCTCGATCTCTGCCTGTAACCCCTGAATACGATCATTCAAGGCATGGATAACGCTATCGAGATCGTCTTTTTCCGATCGCCCCCCCGCGATCTCTTTATCCAGAGAGCCCAATCTCTCCTGCAGAGATTGCCTTTTTTCAGAGAGCTCGGAAAGGTCGTTGTTCCTTTTCCCCGAGTTGGAGGCAATCTCCTGGCTTCTGGTTTTCAGTGAAGCTATTCTCTGGTCCATGGCCCTGGCATGACCGATTGCATCGAAAAGCCCTGCCCTCCTCTGGTTGTACTCGCTTTCCAGTTTCTGATACTCGGCCTTGGCGGCTTCAAGGTGCCCCGAGCGTGAATCCATCTCTTCTTTCAGCTCGGAAATCTCCTTGAGAAGCCTCTGCAGTTCTTCCTCCCCCTGCTCCTGCTTTTTAGAGAGATCCTCCCTGGTGCGGCCCATCTGCTCGATGCGGGTTGTGAGCATATCGAGCGTCGAGGCGATATCCTGCTTTCTGTTCTCGCATCCCTCGATCTCTCTGGATGCAATGAGCTCTCTTGATCTGGCTTCGCTCACCTCTCTCCTTGCATCCTCGATCTTCTGACGGATAACCGAAACCTTGGTTCCATACGCCTTCAGTGCCTGTGCATACTCTTCATGCTGCTTCCTGAAAGAGTCGAGACGCCCCTGTATCTCAAGGCTCTCACGTTCCAGCTTTGTCTTCCGGTTCGTGATCTTCCCGATCTCGTAGGCCCACAGAATCCTGGTAAGCTCGTTGATCTCCAACCGCACGCTCTGGTATCTGCGGGCCTTGTTCGCCTGGGACTTCAAGTCGTCTTTCTGTCTCGATACCTCTGACAGGAGATCCCTGATGCGACCGAGATTGACCGCCGTCGCCTCCAGGCGTTTCATGGCGTCGACGCGTTTGATGCGGAATTTGCCCACCTCGGCGGCTTCTTCGATAAGATAGCGGATGTCTTCGGGACGGGACTGGATGATGTCCTTCACCTTACCCTGCTCGACGATGGCGTATCCGTGCCGGTCCAGGCCGGTGTCCAGGAATAGGTCGGTTATGTCCTTGAGACGGCATTTGACGCCGTTTAAGGAATAAACGCTGTCTCCGGTATTGAAAAGCTTCCGGGTAATGGAGATTTCTTCGAACCCGTCGAGGGTCTTGGGGAAATAGCCGCCGTCCCGAACGAATTCGAGCGTCACCTCGGCCATGGCTCCGGGCCCTGTATCCTGAGTGCCGGAAAAGATCACGTCGCTCATGGCGCCCGCCCGCAGAGATCTATTCGACTGCTCGCCCAGCGCCCATCGTACGGCATCGATAATATTGCTCTTTCCACATCCATTGGGGCCGGCTATACAGGTGATGCCATCCGCGATGGACAGGGACGTTTTTTTGGCAATTGATTTGAAGCCCTTGATTTCAACCCTCTTCAACTTCACACTTTAGATTTATCAGAGCTTATCCGGGACCGCAAGGGGGGTTTCTTGTGAAACGGACATCGGGAAGAGGGCATTATTCTTCCCGAAAAACCCTTGCATTCTCATCGCGAAAACGGCAATAGAGGAATGGATATTTTCCCTATGAGCATTCCGGGAGGGAAGCATGGATGGAATGGACAATCTCCTTACCGTAGTTGGACAAATACTGCACATCGGCTTGAACGTTTATCTGTGGATCATCGTCATCGGCGCATTGATCTCATGGGTAAACCCTGACCCCTTCAATCCGGTGGTCAGGTTTCTCCGCAGGGTTACGGACCCGCTGTTTTTCTGGCTCAGAAGAAATATACCGCTCATCGTGAGCGGGATCGATTTCTCGCCCGTCATAGCCATTGTGCTGATCACCTTTATCGACAACGCCTTTGTCCCCTCGCTCATGGAAGGAGGAAACGTCGTTCCGAATTTCCTCATCGGGACAGGCCAGTCGATCATGATGCTCCTGAATTTCTACTTCATGATCGTTATCATCGCTGCGGTCATCTCGTTTGTGAACCCCAATCCCTATAACCCCATAGTGCGCATTCTCTCTTCCGTTACAGAGCCCGTATTCTCTTGGTTCCGCAGGCGGCTCCCGCTGGTGTTCGGCGGGATCGATCTCTCCCCTGCTCTGGTAATCGTCATCATCCTTCTCCTGAACAGCCTGGTTTCACATAGCCTCATCCAGATGGGGCTGAATTTAAAATTGAAAGGGGGCCTATAATGCATTTAACACCTGAAATGTTACGGGAGCAGCGCTTCCGGGTAAAGCTCTCCGGCTTCGACAAGGAAGAGGTCATCAATTTTCTCATGGGTATCGCTGAAGACATAGAAGAGGTCATGGAAGAGAATCGTCTCCTCAAAAGCGAAATCGAGATGTTGCGGAGCAAGCAGCGGGATCTCGAAGACATTTTCCTTTCCGCCAAGCAGTTTTCCGATGAGAAGAAGCGGGTCGCAGAGCAGGAAGCCCATGTCATGCTTGCCGAAGCCCGGAACAACGCAGCGACCATGATCGCCGAGGCACAGCAGAAGATTGAAGAGGCGGAACAGAAAGCCTCCGAGATAGAAGAAGATGCCCGCAAGCGGTATCGCGATCTTTTGGACGACGCTCAGCAGACAAAGGCGACCCTGGAAAAGGAAATCATGGAGATCAAGGTCAAACGGATGAACCTCTTTGCGGAGATCAAGTCGGTTATCGAGTCTTATCAGAACTGGACCAAAGAGATGTCAAATGTGGATCCGGGAAAACGGTAGCGGGACTGTCCTCGTCTGCAGGATCCACCCGAACGCCAGGAAGGACTCCATAGAACCGCCGCGGGACGATCAGTTGGTCATCCATCTGAAGGCGCCCGCCATTGAGGGTAAGGCGAACAAAGCCCTCATCAAATTTCTTTCCACCCGCCTTGACATGGCAAAGACCAGGATTACGATCCGTATGGGGGAAAAGGGCAGGACAAAGGTCCTCTTCTTAAGCGGGATCGGTCCGGAAGAAGCGAAGGAGCGGCTCGGTGTTACTGGACCACCTTGACGCCCCGATATCCGAGGTTTGAAAGCTCTTCTGCCATAGCGACCGTATCACCTCCGGAAATCCGGAAATGGTGGGCGTTCACGTCTCCGTTGATCGACATGCCCGCACTTATGATGTATCCCCCATACTGCTCGATGATCGACACCACTTCATCGAAAGATCCATGGACGCTCTTTAAGACCACATCGATACGGGAACCGGCCTTCAGCACCCCCATGATCTCGATGAATGCCTTCAGGATGTCTTTGACCGTAATGATCCCGATGATCTTTTCATCTTCGACAACGGGCAGACACCCGATATTCTTCTCGAAGATGATTAGCGCTGCACGGTCTAACGAGGTATCTTTGGTAATGGTATGGGGATTCTGCATCATCACGTCGCTGACTTTCAGGTCTTCCAGCAGGGATGCCAGGATCACCTGCTTTAGGTCTCCGGAAGAGACAAGGCCTAAGAAAAGTCCGTTCTCGACTACCGGGAGATGCCGGATAGAGTATTTTTTCATTACCATCAGGGCATCACGGATTCCCGCGTCTTTTCCAATCGTGATGAGGTTTTTCACCATCCATGATTCTACGTTCATAATAAAATTATACCAAATCAACCTTCATATGCAAACCATGATCTCACTTCTTTGGTGCACGTCCAAGGAGGCCCGGCAGGAACGCCTCAGAGGGCAATGCCCTGTAAATATTCCAGCGCTTCTCTCCGTGTCTGTACAAGTCCCTGTGCCCGTGCCTCTTCGATCTGCCGCAGAATTCCCCCCACATGGGGTCCCGAAGGGGACTTCAGTATTCTCATGATATCCCTGCCTGTCACCAGAGGGGTCCTTTTCTGTTCGAGGTAGGCCGTGCGGTAGTACTCCCACACGGCGGAAGCTTCCTGCCGCAGGACTACATTGCGGGACTGAGCCCAGGCAAGAGACAAAAGAAGGCTCTCGGGCAGAATGTCGGAAGCCTCCTCGCAGAAACGATATCGGCCCAGAGAGTTCGCATCCGACTGTGAAAGCAGCGCACGGGTGCTGTCCGCCTTCGCCAGGAGGCTCCGTACCATCCGGGTTGACGGTGAAGAAAAGCGCAGCGTCGAACAGAAGCCGGCGGCCAGGTCTGCATAGGAATCTCCATCCTCGGCTCTTCCTCCTGCATCTCTTTCCTTGCGTGCCTCCCGAAGGCCGAGAAGAAACGCGGTGAACCGAAGCAGTGACGCACGCTTTACCCGGTGTTCCTGTTCCAGATCGAGAACGGCGCTGCTTCCCGGCATAAGGGCATCAGCCGCATAGATGAGCCCGTCTGTTTCAAGAGAAACGGGTAGGGCCAGGGAAAAGATCGGCTGCCAGAACCGATGAACGCTTTGCACGCCGGTTAAGGCTTCCGGAAACAGAACATTGATAAGCCCGGTCCATATGAGGAGCCGGAAGAATTTCGCCCCGTGGACGGAATCGAGCGCCCGGAAGATTTCGTATTTTATCCGCTCCGGAGAAACGGCCTTCAGGAGGCCTCCATGCTTCCTGATCAACCGTGAGGTTCCCTCTTCGAGTGCATAATCCAACGTTACGGAAAACCTGATTGCACGCAGCGCACGTAACGGGTCATCCGTAAGGTTCCGTTCGGAAATGATCCTTATCACCCCTTGGAAAAGGTCTTTCAGCCCTTCAGCCGGATCGAAGAACAGACCTTTGGAAAGGTCATATGCCATGGCATTGATGGTGAGGTCTCGGGAGATAAGGTCTTCTTCGATATCTCTGCCTTTGGGTTTCGAGATATCGAGGCTTCCTCCGTCTTTTACCGAAATGCGCATCACGCCTCGTTTCTCATCCATCCAGAAAGGCCTGGAATGAACCCTGGAGGCAATGTACCCTGCCAGTTCTTCGATGTCCGCATACGTGACGAGGTCAAGATCCAACGGGTCCCGCCCCAGGAGCATATCCCGGATGCAGCCCCCGACCAGGTAGGTGCCTTCAGGCAGGAGATCGGAGATCCTCCTGATGAACGGATTATTTGATACGCATCTCGACAGATCGTGCATGTGCCTCTAGGCCTTCTGCCCGAGCAATTTTCACGGCCGCCAGCCCCAGTTCTCTTGTCGCCTTCTCCGACGAACTGATGATGGATGACCTCTTGATGAAATCATGGACGCCCAGCGGTGAGGAGAATCGTGAGGTCGATCCGGTGGGCAGGGTGTGATTCGGCCCCGCAATATAATCACCCAGGGCCTCGGGTGTGTGGTATCCGAGGAATATGGCGCCTGCATTCCTGACCTTTCCGAGCATACCAAAGGCCCCCTCGACCATAAGCTCAAGGTGCTCCGGCGCCACCATGTTCGCCACGCTGAACGCCTCATCGAGGTCCTGCGTGATAACGCACAGGCTGTACGTTTTCAGCGATTTCTCGAGTACGTCTCTTCTGGGAAGCGTTTTTGCTGCCTCGTCGATCCTTTCGATAACCGCTGCAGCCAGCGTTTCGTACGGGGTTACCAGGATGGCGGAGGCCATGGGATCGTGCTCTGCCTGAGACATGAGGTCCATGGCAACGATCCCGGGATCGGCACCCTCATCGGCAATGACCAGGATCTCGGAAGGTCCGGCAAAGGAGTCTATTCCCACCCTGCCCTGAACGAGCCGTTTGGCATGGGCTACGTAAATATTGCCGGGCCCGACGATCTTGTCCACGCAAGGGACGCTCTGAGTTCCGAAGGCAAGCGCTGCTATTGCCTGGGCGCCTCCGATCCGGTAGATTTTTTTGATGCCAGCGATATGGGCTGCCGCAAGCAGGCTGTCATTCAGCACGCCGCCGGGTGTGGGAGAAACGACGACTATTTCATCCACTCCAGCGATCCTTGCGGGAATCACATTCATCAGAAGCGTCGAGGGGAAGGCATTTCTTCCACCCGGGACATATACCCCTGCACGGCTTATGGGGGTTATCTTCTGTCCGAGGATCATGCCGTTGTCTTCGGTTACGATCCAGGAGCGCTCACGCTGATGGGAGTGGAAAGACTCGATTCGGAATGCGGCTTTCTGCAAGGATGCGTATACATCGGGATCAGTCCCGGCCGCGGCCGCGGCTATCCGGTCCTCGGATACGATAAATCCATCCGGCACAGGATCGAAACCGTCGAACCGGCCGGTATATTCCGCCAGTGCGGCATCGCCCCGTTCCTGTACCGCTTTGAGAATCTGCCGGACAGACTCGTCCACATACGCAGGGACGCTTGTCATTCGGTCGAGAATACTTTTCAGCCTCCCCTGCCACTCGGGATTTTCCGTTCTCAGCACTTCCATTACAGCTCCCCCTTTTCCCTCCGCACGAAAGCGCCCAGCTTGGTGAGCTTCTGATCCAGGGCTTCATATCCCCTGTCGAGGTGATATATCCTCCTTACCTCGCTATAGCCTTTGGCGTTCAGGGCCGCCAGGACCAGGCTTGCGGAGGCCCGCAAGTCCGTAGCCATGACGGATGCGCCCTGGAACTGCTCCACCCCCTGGACGATGACCGTGTTGCCCACTTCCTCGAGACACCCTCCCAGCCTTACCAGCTCGGGCACGTGCATGAACCGGTTCTCGAAGATGTTTTCCGTGATGCGGGACGTCCCATTCGCAACACAGGCAAGCGCCATGATCTGCGCCTGCATGTCCGTCGGGAATCCCGGATAGGGAACGGTCTCGATCTGAACGGGCTTGAGATCTCCCCGGCCGTCTACCCTCAGCCCGCCGTCGGGAAGATGCTCTATGGAGACTCCCATCTCCGAGAGCTTCTCGATTACGGCCACGACATGGTCCGTCGTGTGGCCCCGCAAAACGATATCTCCCTTGGTAATGGCGCCGGCGACGAGGAGCGTGCCGGTCTCGATCCTGTCGGGAATTACCCGGTACCGGATGCCGTCGAGCTCTTTTACGCCCTCGATGGTGACCGTGCTCTCCCCTACCCCCTGGATACGAGCACCCATCGCATTCAGAGCATTTGCGAGGTCGACCACCTCGGGCTCCATCGCAGCACCCTGGATAACGGTGACGCCGTCTGCCAGTGCTGCGGCCATGAGGATGTTCTCGGTGCCGCCCACCGTGGTATTGTCGAACACGATGGTCGTGCCTTTCAACCGCCCGTTGATGCTGGCCATGACGAATCCATGGGACAGATTGATGTCCGCCCCCATCTTTGCCAGTGCCTTGAGATGCAGGTCTACAGGCCTGACCCCGATGGCGCATCCGCCGGGAAGCGACACCTTTGCCTCTCCGTATTTCGCGAGGAGGGGCCCCAGAACGAGAATCGATGCCCGCATGCTCTTGACGAGGTCATAGGGAGCTTCCTTTGAGGAAAGCCCGGTGGGATCGATTTCTATCGTATCTGCTGCCGTCCTGCTCACCTTCATGCCCATGGTGCCGAGCAACTTGCCGATGGTCGTGATGTCGAGGAGTTTGGGGACATTTGTATAGGTACAGGGACCTTCGGCCAGGATGGAGGAGCAGAGAATAGGCAGCGCCGCATTCTTTGATCCTGAAACGATGACTTCGCCCTTCAGGGGGATGCCCCCCTGGATAAAGAATTTATCCATGCGTTCTCTCCACAATAACCGCCCGGTCTATGCCGGCCAGATCTTTGGCCCAAAGAAGCAGCGTCAGCCCTTTGGAAGAACTTACCATCTTTTCCACCGCTTCCCTCTGATCATACCCTACTTCCATGATAAGCCTTCCTCCGGGGAGGAGATGCTCTGGAATCCGGGTTACGATCTCTTGTATTATATCGAGTCCCTCATTTCCAGCAAAAAGGGCATTGGTCGGTTCATACAGGAGAACGTCATCTTTCATCGAGTGTTTTTCCGTTTCAGCTATATACGGAGGGTTCACGACGACAGTGAGAAACCCTTTTTTAACCCCCTTGAACGTATCACCGGCAAAGAGGAAAAGCCTCTCGGAAATACCCAGCCTATCTGCATTTTCACGGGCAACCCGAAGCGCGTCCATGCTGATGTCGTTGCCGTACGCGACGAGATCCTGCCTCTCAAGGAGGATCGAGGCGATCACGGCGCCGGAGCCTACGCCGATTTCGAATATTTCGCTTTCTTTCGGCGCGAGCTCTACGGCCTTTTCCACGAGGAGCTCAGTATCGGGACGGGGGATGAGTACATGCCGGTTCACGGCAAAGTCATGGGAATAAAATTCTTTATGGCCCAGAATATAGGCGATCGGTTCTTTCTCTGAGCGCCTTTTTAAAAGGGCTCGATAGGCGGCGAGCTCTTCTTCGGCGAGCGGCTTGTCCATGTCGAGGTAAAGACTGATCCTCTCTTTCCCGAGAACATGGGCAAGAAGGAGTTCTGCGTCAAGCCGGGGCGAGTCGCTTCCCTTTTCCTTGAGGTATCCCTTTGCCCAGGTGATTACCGAGCGAATGGTCCATGTCACGCCTTAACTCCCGGTATGTCCGAGCGCCTCGGCATGGGACCTCGTGGTAAGCTCGTCGATGAGGTCGTCGATGTTTCCTTCGAGAATTTGCGGCAGCTTATGCAGGGTCAGGTTGATCCGGTGGTCGGTGACGCGCCCCTGCGGATAATTGTAGGTGCGGATACGCTCGCTCCGGTCACCGGTTCCGACCTGAGAGCGTCTCTGGGATGCTATGGCCTCGTCGTGGTCTTCCTGATATTTCCGCAGTATCCTGGAGCGCAAAACCCGCATGCCCTTTGCCTTGTTCTTATGCTGGGACTTCTCATCCTGGCAGGACACGACGATTCCTGTAGGGATATGCGTAATGCGCACCGCGGATTCGGTTTTGTTGACGTGCTGGCCGCCTGCACCGGAGGCCCGGTACGTATCGATCCTCAAGTCCGTTGGTTCGATGTGGACATCGACCTCTTCGGCCTCGGGAAGGACAGCGACCGTAACAGCCGAGGTATGGATCCTGCCGCTCGCTTCCGTCTCGGGAACCCGCTGGACCCGGTGGACACCGCTCTCGAACTTGAATCGCGAGTAGGCTCCCTTCCCCTTTATTCCGGCGATGACTTCCTTAAACCCGCCGATTCCGGTCTCGTTTACGCTTAAGATCTCGATATTCCAGCCCTTCCCTTCGGCATAGCGGGTATACATGCGGAACAGATCCGCAGCAAACAGACCCGCCTCCTCTCCTCCGGTGCCCGCCCTGATCTCCAGGATGACGTCTTTGTCGTCATTGGGATCTTTGGGCATGAGGAGAAGCTTCAGGGCGTGTTCGATCTCTCGGACCTTTTCCCGTAACGATTCGAGCTCATCGCGCACCATGGCCTTCATTTCCGGGTCCGGCTCATTGAGCAGGGCTTCATTCTCCTCGATTTCCTCGAGGGTCCCTTTAAGACTCTTGTACGGTTCGATAAGCTCTTCCAGGTTGGAATGCTCTCTGGCGATTTCGGAATAGCGGGAATGATCCTGGACTATCTTGGGATCTGCGAGGAGATCGGATAGCTCGTTATAGCGCTGCTCGATCTCCTTGAGTTTATCCAGCATATCGGTTGAGGCAATAATCCTTTATTTCTTTTCCTGCTTGCTATCCTGCTTGAGGTAGTTTCCGTACTTTCTCTTGAACAGCTCGGCTTTGCCGGCAACGCTGGTCATCCTCTGCTGACCCGTATAGAAGGGGTGGCAGGCGCTGCAAATTTCCACGCGGATGTCATCCTTTGTGGAACGCGTCGTGAAGGTGTTGCCGCAGCCGCATGTGACCGTGGTCTCTTTGTACTCTGGGTGAATGCCTTTCTTCATCTTGCTTTACTCCTATTTATTCATTGACTCCAGGAAGTCGGCATTATTATCCGTCTTTGCTAATTTGTCCAGTAAAAATTCTATGCTATCCACAGGGTTCAAGGGGCTCAAGAGTTTCCTCAGGATCCAGATGCGATCGAGCTGGTCTTTTGGGAGCAGGAGCTCTTCTTTGCGCGTGCCGGATTTCGAGATGTCAACCGCAGGGAATACCCGGCGTTCCATAATGGAACGGTCGAGGTGAATTTCCATGTTGCCGGTACCCTTGAATTCTTCGTAAATGACTTCGTCCATTCGTGAACCCGTATCAACGAGCGCGGTGGCGATGATCGTGATGCTTCCGCCCTCTTCGATGTTTCTCGCTGTCCCGAAGAACCGCTTGGGCTTCTGCAGTGCATTGGCATCGATACCACCGGAAAGGAGCTTTCCGGAAGGAGGACAGACGGTATTGTGCGCCCTGGCGAGACGTGTAAGTGAATCCAGGAGAATAACGACGTCGTTTTTGTACTCTACAAGGCGTTTCGCCTTCTCCATCACCATTCTTGCAACCTGGACGTGCCGGGATGCGGGCTCGTCGAAGGTCGAAGCGACAACCTCTCCTTTTACCGAACGCTGCATGTCCGTAACCTCTTCGGGCCGCTCGTCGATGAGGAGCACCATGAGGACCACTTCAGGGTGGTTGGTGGTGATGCTGTTGGCGATGCTCTGGAGCATCATGGTCTTTCCGGCTTTGGGAGGAGAAACAACGATTCCCCGCTGGCCTTTGCCGATAGGAGAGAGCAGGTCCAGGGTACGGCCGGTGAGATTATCGTGGCTCGTCTCCAGCGTGAACCTCTCCTCGGGGTACAAAGGCGTGAGGTTGTCGAAAGGCACCCGGTGCTTCGCTCCGTCAGGGTCTTCGCCGTTTATGGACTCAAGCTTGAGCAGCGCGAAATAGCGCTCGTTATCCTTGGGAGGACGGATATTGCCCCGAACCTCGTCTCCGATCTTCAGATTGAATTTACGTATCTGGGACGGGGACACATAGATATCATCCGGCCCCGGGAGGTAGCTGTAATCTGCCGACCGAAGGAACCCGAACCCATCGGGGAGTATTTCAAGGGTACCCTGCCCGGAGATGTAGATGTCTTTTTCTGACTGTGCCTGGAGGATTGCAAAGATCAATTCCTGCCGGGTCATGGTGGCTGAACCCTCGATTTCAAGCGCATTTGCGGTCTCGAGCAGTTCTTTAGGCTCCACCTTTTTTAAATCTTCTAAATGCATATTAATATCCTTTCGGCTATTTGAGATGAAGAGCTGTAGGATAGTGAAGATACACTACAAACAGTATGATAACGTCTCAACTAAATGAATCGGGAAACAATGTCAAGGGGAAAAATACAGGAACAAAGCGGCGGTAAACCTCATGTTACCGTGTGAGTTCGCATAGTTACGATTACTCCTGCGCGAGGAATCCTTTAGGATGGAACTTCCTGCCGCAGGCCTTCTCGGAGTAATCCATCTGATCCAGGTACCCTGATGCCTCCCACAAAGATCGGCCGATCTGTGCCCGTGGTCACTTGCTCCAATAAGGAGCACCGCAATGAGGACTACTTGCAGATCCTGGGAATGATGTCGGCAATGATCTGAAGCATCATGGCCTTTCCTATCGATACGAAGACACCCTCTGGCAAAAGAAGCCGGGCAACCCTCTAGGAGCTGCCCGGCTTGATGGTCACTGTTGACTCATTCTTAATCGAACTTCAGGAATCCATCCGGGTGGAACTTCTTTCCGGTGGCCTTCTCCGAGATTCCTTTGTAGTCGAGGTACGGAGTGATGCCGCCCATGAAGAAGGGCCAGCCTGCGCCCATGATCACGCCGGTGTCGACGTCTTTCGGGCTTGCCACGACGCCTTCGTCGAGGATGTGACGGATCTCCACGGCGACACGGGAGAGAACGACTTCCCTGATCTCGTCATCGGTGAACTTCTTGTTGCCCTGCGGCCATCCCGCCTTGATCTCGGGATCGATGTCCACGCCCTTGTCGGTGAAGACGAGCAGCTGCTTCTTGCCCTTTGCCACCAGGTTCTTGAGACCCTGGCTGACCGGGAACCTGTCGGGCCATGACTTGTTGAGGGTCTCCTGCACGTGGAGTGCAATTGCCGGTCCGACCAACCCTGCCAGGGTGAACGGAGACATGGGGTACCCTAGATCGTGAATTGCGTTGTCCACCTGCATGAAGTCGGCGCCTTCGTCGATGCACTTGAAGATGCCGTCGTTCCATGCCAGCAGGATCCTGTTGACCAGGAAGCCGCTTGCGTTCTTCACGAGAACGGGTGTCTTCTTGATCTTCTTGGCGATGTCGAATGCTGTTGCAAGGGTCACATCGGTGGTCTTTTCGGTCTTGATGATCTCGACCAGGGGCAGCATGGCGATGGGGTTGAAGAAGTGGAAGCCGACCACGCGGCCCGGGTCCTTCAGGTTCTTGCCCATCTCGAGCACATCCAGGGATGAGGTATTGGTGAGGAACAGGCACTCGGGCTTGCATACTGCTTCGAGCTCGCCGAAGATCTTCTGCTTGATGCCCATCTCTTCGAACACGCCTTCGATGACGAAGTCGCAGTCTTCGAAACCGTCATAGGTCACGGTGCCTTTGATGAGATCCTCGCCATACCACTTTGCATCGGCAGCGGACATCTTGCCTTTCTTGGCGTCCTTGCCCAGCTGATCGCGGCAGTAGGCCAGACCCTTGTCCACGAACTCCTGCTTGATGTCCTTCATGAGGACCGGCACCTGGAAGCGACGTGCGAAGATGAGTGCCATCTGTGATGCCATGAGGCCTGCGCCGATTACGCCGATCTTGTTGATTTTGTTTCCCTTCACCTCTCTCGGCGGACGGCCGGGGAGCTTCTTGGCGCGGCGCTGGGTGAGGTCGAAGGAGTAGAGGCCGCACTTGAACTGGTCGGACAGGATCGCGTCGGCCAGGGCCTCGGACTCTTTCAGGAAGCCCTCATCCCAGGACCAGCCGGCTGCGCCCTTGATAAGATCGAGCGCAACATAGGGGGCTTTTGCGCCGGAGTGCACGCGGCCCATGATCTGGAACTTGGTGTTGTTGTAGAGATCGTCGCTCATCTTGGGGTCGACCTTCTTGCGGTCGACCTTGATCTCGCCGGTGATGATCTTCTCGAAGATCTCCAGCGATGCACCGGTGAAGTCGCCAGGGGGGAGCAGGAAGTCAGCCAGGCCCATCTCGTAAGCCTTGATGGAGTTGATCATCTTGTTCATGTTGAGCGGGTTCATGATGATGAGATCGATGGCTGCCTGCGGACCGGCCAGCTTGGTAACGAGCTGGGTTCCACCCCATCCGGGCACGAGGCCCAGGAAACACTCGGGAAGCGCATAGTGGTCGCAGCCGCCCGGGCTCTTGGAGATGGTGCGGTAGTTGTGGTAGAGGCCCACTTCGCAGCCGCCGCCCATGGTGGCGCCGTTGATGGCTGCCATGGTCGGGATCTTGAGATCCATGATCCGCTTGAAAGCCTTGTGGCCGACGAGGCCTATCTGGAGGGCTTCTTCCCTCGATGCGTTCGGGTTTGCGCTCATGATGTCTGCGCCCACGTTGAAGATGAAGGGCTTGCCGGTCATGAACCAGCCTTTGACATCGGGGTCTTTCTCAACGGTGTCGAGGACCTTGTTCAAGGACTCGAGGGCCTCGGTGCCCCAGGTGTTGGGGATATTGTACAGCTGCCCGTTGTCCATTGTGACGATGGCAATCTTGCCTGCCTTCTTCGAATTGAAGTAGTTGAGTTTACATTCAGTTATATATTTAGCCATGACGACAACCTCCTAAAATTTCCCTACAACATTTTCCCAGATTATAGACCCGCCCATGCCAAGGCCCACGCACATGGTGGTGAGACCGTACTTGGCCTTGGGATTCATCTCAAAGTCCTGGGCGAGCTGCATGCTCAGGCGCACGCCGGAGCTGGCCAAGGGATGGCCCATGGCAATGGTTCCGCCGTACGGGTTCAGCCTTGGATCCTCGGGGAACTTCATGCCGAAATGCTTCATGAAGCCGACTGCCTGGACCGCGAATGCCTCGTTGAGCTCGATGATGTCGAGGTCTTCGAACTTCATGCCGAACCTCTTCAGGACCTTCTCGGTGGAAGGCACCGGGCCCCAGCCCATGACAGTGGGGTCAACGCCGATGAAGGAGGCGCCGACGAACTTCATCTTGGGCTTGATTCCGAGCTCTTTGCACTTCTGGCCGGACATGAGGAGCGACACGCATGCGCCGTCGTTCAGGCCGGATGCATTGGCCGGGGTCACGTGGCCTTCCGCCTTGAACGGGAACCGCCTGAGGTTCTTAATGCTCTCGAGGGTGGTGCCGCGCTTGGCCTGCTCGTCTTTGTTGGCAACTATCCACCCGTTGGGGGAGAACACGGTCATGTCAACGCAATGCTTATCGTAGTAGCCGGCGTCGAGGGCTTTGAAGTACCTCTCGAGGACGTGATAGGAGTACTCGTCTGCCTCTTCCTTTGTGACCGGCTGCTCGCCGTGCTCCGGCATCCAGTCGTGCAGTTTCTCTGCCGTGTTGCCCATGTTGAAGTACTTGGGGGCAACCATCTTCTCGGTGACGATCCTGGGGTTGGGGTCTGCTCCTGCTCCCATGGGATGATGGGCCATGTGCTCCACGCCGCCGGCGATGATCATGTCCGCACTTCCTGACTTGATGAAGGACGCACCGAAAGCCTGGCAGGTCATGCCGCCAGCACACATACGGTCAACGGAGAATCCGGGAACCGTGTCGGGAAGACCGGCGGTGAATACCACGGCCCTGCCCATCGTGGTGCCCTGGTCTCCCGACTGGGTCGTTGCACCCCAGATGCAGTCGTCGACTTCGCCCCAGGGAACCGTAGGGTTCCTCTTCTGGAGCTCATAGAGGACCTTTGTGACCATGTCGTCAGCCCTCGTGGACCAAAATTGTCCATCAGGCCTAGACTTCCCAAACCATGTGCGACAGCCGTCTACAAAATAGGCATCTCTTAAATCCATGTTTTCCTCCTCCTTAGAGCTTGGATGTTTCTTTGTCTTTCTCCGTGAATTCTGAACAGTTAAAACATACGACTTTGATAGTTTTTTGGCAGGAACAGAGTTTACTCCCGAGGAGGAAAGGTGTCAAGGGATATCTGAATGAGGGTTCATTCTTGTTCCGAGTAAATACAGGGGAAAGCACCCCTCCGAATATTCCTGGAGCTTGAGGAGGCGACTACGTTGAGTCTGACGATTTGCCTTACGCGTATACCTCGGCTTCCTCACTGCAATGAGATGTGGTTATTATCCAGCGATTATTGAATACGGAAGAGTTATTATGTCTCGCTTCGAGCAACCTGCTCCAACTTATCAATGAGCCTCCGAATCTCCTTTTCGCGTGATCTCAAATATTCACTGTACTCGAATACCCCTCGTGCATGATGCGTTTCGACGCGTACGGAAGCTTCTTCTCTAAGGAGGAGCATCCTTAACAAGGATAATTCATCCTGGGCAAGGTCTAGTTTTATCATGGCACAATCCTTTCGTTCATATCTATATTTCTTGAGAGGATAGTATCTCTATAAATAGAATAACAGCTCGCCCGAAGAACTGTATCGTCATCTCGATGCAGTGAACACACCCTTCCCGCAGTTAGCTTCATGCAACTAGGATCGTTAATAATAATGGATGTTGCCGGTGACAGCTTCTTGCCTGATGAGGGGTTTACCGGTAAATCACTTTCATGGGATTCACGTCCCGCTGAATCCCTTTTACCCTGATCGCACCCATGGGTTCAAAAGACGCATGGATGTCGGATCCTGAAGGGATCATATCCATGGTTACGTTCGATATGATGATCTCTCCGGGGTCACATATTGATTCAAGCCGCTGTGCAAGATTTACGGGCTCTCCGATTACGGTATAGTTCATCTGGTTCTTTGTCCCGATATTTCCTGCAAGCGCCACCCCTGTGGCAATGCCGATTCCCACGGTAATCGGAAACAGGTTATCCTTTACGAGGCGTTCCCTCAAGCTCTCTATGCCGCTCTGGATATCCACCGCACAGGCAATAGCCCGTACCGGATCCGTGTCATCGGGGTCCGGAATGCCGAAAACCGCCATGACTCCGTCTCCCAGGAATTTGTCCAGCATTCCTCCGTGCTTGAATATAACCGGCACCACCGTTTCGAAAAATCGGTTGAGAACCTCCACGACATCTTCCACCGCATTCGCATCCACCATGGTAGTAAATCCGGTAACGTCTGCAAACAACACGCTTACCATTTTGCGTTGCCCGCCGAGCTCGGTCATCCGGTCGTCTGCCACGAGGCGTTCAGCAAGCCCGGGGGAGAAATACCTCCCCAGGTTCATCCTCTTTTTTTCCAGATCGAGCAGATCCTGATATGTCCGAACCAGCGAGGCGGTAATGGAAAGCTGATCCGCAATGAGCTCGAAAAACCTTAAGTCGTTGGGGCCGAAAGAGCTGGTAACGTTGTCGCGAAAGTTGATGACCCCGATGCAACTCCCCTCGGAGATGATGGGTACGCAGGCAAGAGATCCCCTTTGCCTTGTGCCTCTGTCGGAGAAATTCGGGTCCTTTATAACGTCCGGGATGTAGAGGGTCCGGGCAGTCTCGAACACCTTCCCGGCAATCCCTTCTCCCCTTTTCAGGAGTATGGGAGGCCTCTTTGGCGAATCCCCCGCCATGGAAGCACTGACGATGTAGAGATTCTGCGTATCCTCATCGATGAGCATGACCGAAACACTGAAAATTCCCGTGGCCTGTTTGATGATGTCCAGCTGCCCGATGAAAAGCTCGCTCCAATGGGCAAGGCTGGCCCCTTTGAGGGCCTCTCCGAGTTCCTTCAGCAGGGAAAGTTCGGCAATCTTCTGCTCGTACCCCTCTTCAAGGGATACGAGCCGCTCCTTGAGGATTGATTCAATGTCGCGTTCGAACATTTACGTATCCAGGACCACCTTCACCCGCGATACTATTTCTTCCATGGTTTGCGCTATCTTTTCCTGTGACAGCGCAGGCCCTTTCTTTTCCGAAAGGAATCTCACCGCTGCACTGTTAACCAGGGATAAATCTATCCGGCCGCAGTGTGCAATGACATCG
The DNA here is from genome assembly GCA_002448235.1 of Syntrophaceae bacterium UBA6087. Taxonomy (GTDB): domain Bacteria; phylum Desulfobacterota; class Desulfomonilia; order UBA1062; family UBA1062; genus Phosphitivorax. The sequence continues at coordinate 172,351 of DIXF01000002.1, read as the reverse complement.
GCGACATGCACGGTGACGGCCAGCCCTATATCATTCGCCTTGCTCGGCAGATGGTGGCTCAGGAGCGCATCCACGATAGCCTCGGGAAGGTTCCACCGCTCGGCTACGTATGCGCCCATTTCTGCATGGGATATGCCCGAATCGGTCTCTTCCGTAGAAAGATCTTCCAGGGAAGACGGGCCTTGGACTCCACCGACAAAGTATCCCCTCTGCAGGAACACGATCTTCCCGAAGTCATGCAGAAGCCCTACTGTGTACAACAACTGCTTTGATGTGCACCCCATGAACGGTCCCAGCCACTGGGATATCTGGGCTGTTACGAGACAGTGCTCCCAGAGCTTCTCCGCCCTCTCAGGGGTTATGGTGTCAAGAATCTTGTGGATGGCTATGGAAAAAGCAAGGTTGATTACCTCATCGTTCCCGAGGATCACTACTGCCTGTTCCACCGAGTCTATCTGCCTGCGGAATCCGTAGAATGCGGAATTGACCACCTTCAGGATCCGCGAAGTAAGAACCGGGTCTTTTTCAATGATGCCCGCCATTTTCGATGCAGCTACGAGTGAATCCCCTGCCAGATCTATTATTTCCTGGGATATGGAAGGCAAGGTGAAGAGGTGCTCGATATTGCGGAATTTCCGCAAAGTGGTTTTGCCTTTTTCGAGTTTGACATCCATCTTCTCCTGGTATTGCCACTCGTTGAACAATGCAGCGATGTCCTCATCGGAGATACTTTGGGCAGTAGGCGGAGAAGAGAAAAACCCGTATGGAATATAATCCTTAACCCAAGAAAGCTCGGAGGCGTTCAGGCCCGTGAAGACCTGTTTCAGTTCATTGGGATGCGAAGTAAGGAATAAGAGGAACTGGTAGAAGGTTGCCGCTATGAACCTGCTCTCCTGATCCTCCTTGCATTCAAGGGACTTCACCTCTTTTATCGAGTCCCAGAGACGCTTGACCCAGTTTGAGCTTCCCATGAACCGCAATCGCTCCAGGGCCTCGAAGAACAGGTCCTGTATTTCTTTCCCGTCCTGAGGATAGACTGCTATGCCTTTCGGGATGGACAGAAACCGTGCGCTTGCCTCATCAGCCTGGGTTCCGAACAGCCCCAGGACCAGATATTCGTTCATCCTTACTGCGGTATCCACTCCTCTCTTGCAGGTAAGGGCCTTATCGGCATACCGCTCGGGGATGACGACCACGGCCATGCTCCCGCCGAGGGCGTTGACCTTCTGCAGTTCTATTTCCAGGGGCGCAAGGGTATCCGTATATTCCATGGTGTTTCTATCGACGAATGGCGAACGAATCTTGACATGAGTGTTCGGGTCCTCTAGGATAAATCGATTTACGAAAAGGATTGAAAAAAATGATCACTGTTGAGCACGCCCGTCAAATCATCCTGAACAGAATTTCTCCCTTGAGTTCCGAGAAGGTTTTCATCGAACAGGCGCTCGGAAGGTATCTCGCGGAAGACATTGTCTCCGCAAGAGATATCCCTCCGTGGGACAACTCTGCGATGGACGGATATGCCGTTCATGCAGCAGACATCGTCAACGGCGAAACTCGCCTGGAAATCGCGTACGAGATTCCTGCAGGGGGGCTACCGAAAGGTCCTTTTTCGAAAGGAACGGCGGTCAAGATAATGACCGGCGCACCCCTTCCTCCCGGTGCGGATGCCGTGATCAAGAGAGAAGACACGCTGGAGACGGAAGGTGCGGTCGTTATAAGCAGGCCGCCTAAGACAAACGAAAACATACGCTTCAGGGGCGAGGACATCCGGAAAGGCGATGCCATTCTCTCGAAGAACTCCTATCTCGGACCAGCTCAGATCGGCCTTCTGGCATCCGTGAGGCGTACCATGGTCTTCTGTCATCAGAGACCGCTCATAGCCGTTCTTGCAACAGGCGACGAAGTCGCGGATATCGACGAGGAGCTCAGCGGGAATAAGATCTCCTCTTCTAACTCCTTCACTTTAAAATCACTGATTACGGAGCTCGGTGCCATACCTTTATATCTTGGTATCGCAAAGGACACGAAAAAAGATCTCGTCGAAAAGTTCTCCATGGCGAAAAAGGCCGATCTTATCCTCACCTCCGGCGGGGTTTCCATGGGAGATTACGATATCGTCCGGGAGGTCATGACCGAGGGCCCCAATGACATGACTTTCTGGAAGGTGGATATAAAGCCGGGAAGGCCCTTGGCCTTTGGGGAGATAAGCGGGGTCCCGGCTATAGGGCTCCCTGGGAATCCGCTTTCCACCATGACAGCTTTTTATCAGTTTGCCCGGCCTGCCATTCTCAAGCTCATGGGCTCCCAAAATCTCCTGCTTCCCAAGCTTTCGGCCAGGCTTTCCTGTACCGTGAAAAGCTCCGGGGACAGGCCGCACTACATGAGCGGGGTCCTGGAAAACCGCGGCGGCGATTTGATCGCGTCCCCGGCCGGCCCTCAGGGTTCGGGTATGCTTTCATCCATTGCACGGGCGAATTGCTACCTGATCATCCCGAAGGGGAGACTGACGGTCGAACAAGGAGAATATATCGATTGCGAAATTTTCCGGCCCCTGTGGACAGCATAACGATATTATTTTCCACCAGAAACGGTAAATTTCCGAAAATAAATGATATGTGCCCTTTGTTTTCAAGGCATTATCGCCTTGATCATTTTGTATTGACAGATATTGATTTATCAGTATAAGTACCCTACTTTCAAAGTGAAAACGGAGGACGGAATGCTGAGAAAAAATGAGCTCCTTGAGATAAAGGAGATCCTAGCTGAAATGAAACACGAGATTCTCAAGAATCTGGAGGAGAGGATCAAATCCAACGATATCTCCGACCAGAGAGAAATCGGGGATATCTTCGATGACGCGGATCTCGAGCAGTCCCGTGAGTTCAATCTCTTGCTCAGTACACGGGAGCAGCAGAAGCTCGAGCAGATAGAAAGCGCTTTGTCCAGAATGGAAAACGGCGAATATGGTTATTGCGAAGATTGCGGAGAAAATATCCCGGTAGGCAGGCTCAAGGCAATGCCTTTTGCCATCTTGTGTGTCAAGTGTAAGTCCGAACGAGAAAGTTTAGAAGGTCATACGAACCTGTATCTAGAAGAAAAGGGGTAGGGAGATGCCCTATAGGGTTGAGGTAGGCCTCAAGCCCGGACTCTTCGATGCCCGCGGAGAACGAACCAAGCGGCAGATCCTGCACGCCTTTCCCTCCTTAAGCATTGATTTGAAGATCCGATGCCTCGACGTATATACCATTGATGCAAGCGGCCTGAATGATGAATGGATCAGCGAAGCATTCCTCGATCCCGTGGTGCAGGACATCGCCATCAACGAACCGCTCACACGAGATTTCGACTGGTATATCGAGGTAGGCTATAAGCCCGGTGTAACGGATAATGTAGGCAAAAGCGCTACATACACATTAAAACTCATAACATCGAATGAAAGCCCTGTCTATTCGGCCAGGGCCTTTCTCATCAGCGGAGCACTGACAAGAGAAGCAGCCACCGGCATAGCCCGTGATTGTCTGGCCAATTCCCTTATCCAGTATTTCCGGGTTATGGACCCGGATGAGATCAGGACCGTACAGCCGCAGATATCAGTGGTCACTCTCAACCATACCCCGAGCGTACAGGACGTGTCTCTTACGTTAAGCGACTCCGAACTGGCCGCCCTCTCGAGAGAACGTACCCTGGCACTGACCGCCGAGGAGATGAAAGTAATCGCCTCGTATGTAAAGGATCCCCTTGTAATCGAGGAAAGGAAAAAAATCGGCCTGGCAGACAAGATAACCGACGTAGAACTCGAGTGTCTCGCCCAGACATGGTCCGAACACTGCAAGCATAAAATCTTCAACGCAGAAATAACATACGAGGAAAACGGCCGGAAAGAACAGATATCATCGCTTTTCAAGTCTTACATCCAGAGATCCACAGCCGAGATCCGCGAGGAAGCCGGCGCCGACGATATCTGTGTAAGCGTGTTCACGGACAACGCAGGCGTAATCCGTTTTAACGACGAACACAATCTCGTATTCAAGGTTGAAACGCATAATTCACCGTCGGCCCTCGACCCTTACGGAGGCGCATTGACAGGCATCGTCGGCGTCAACCGTGACCCGTTCGGGACAGGAATAGGCGCAAAGCTCATCTTTAATACCGATGTGTTCTGCTTTGCCGATCCCTTCTACTCGGGCACGCTGCCGCCCAAAATACTCCATCCCTTAAGAATCTTCGAAGGCGTGAGAGAAGGGGTAGAGCACGGGGGAAACAAATCCGGGATTCCCACGGTGAACGGAAGCATCGTTTTCGACGACCGGTATCTCGGGAAACCCCTCGTATACTGCGGAACGGCAGGCATCATGCCCAGAGTCATAAACGGAAAACTTTCCCATGAAAAAACCATCCTGCCCGGAGATCTCATAATTATGGCAGGAGGAAGGATAGGGAAGGACGGCATCCACGGTGCAACGTTCTCATCAGAGGAACTCCATGAAGAATCGCCCACTTCCGCAGTGCAGATAGGCGACCCCATAACCCAGAAAAAGCTCACCGATTTCCTCCTCAGGACAAGAGATTTAGGCCTCTACCGGGCACTGACCGACAACGGCGCCGGCGGGCTCTCTTCATCCATAGGAGAGATGGCGCAGCTCTCCGGCGGATGCCGCATCGAACTCGATAAGCCGCCGTTGAAGTACCAGGGGCTGGACCCTTGGGAGATCCTCCTTTCCGAAGCACAGGAACGCATGACGCTCGCCGTACCCGGAGAGGACATCGAGGCATTCCTTGCACTATCGAAGCAGATGGATGTTGAGTCGACAGTCATAGGAACGTTTACGGATTCAGGATACTTCCACTGCACCTATGGAGATAAGACTGTAGCATATATCAAGCTCGACTTTCTCCATAACGGACTTCCCAAAATGAAGCTGAAGGCTCACTGGAAAGATTGGAGTGAAGCTGATCCGCAAACTCCTGTTCCTGCTGACCACAACGCAAAGCTTGAAGAAATGCTTTCGCGGCTCAACATCTGCTCTAAAGAATATATCGTCCGGCAGTATGACCACGAGGTACAGGGCGGCTCCATTGTAAAGCCTCTCGTCGGCGAGAACTGCGACGGGCCCTCGGATGCCGCCGTTATCCGTCCTGTCCTCGACTCGCTTCAGGGCGTAGTTGTATCAAACGGGATCATACCAAGATACTCGGATATCGATACGTTTCATATGACCGCCTGCGCCCTCGATGAGGCCTTGAGAAATTACGTGTGCGTCGGGGGCAACCCGGAGCACTGGGCATGTCTCGACAATTTCTGCTGGTGCGACCCCGTCGCGAGCGAGAAAAATCCGGACGGCGAATATAAGCTTGCCCAACTCGTTCGGACCAATAAGGCGCTTTATGAATATACAAAGATTTACCGGTGCCCGCTTGTTTCAGGCAAGGACAGCATGAAAAACGATTATGTGGGGCAGGGAATCAAAATTTCCATCCCGCCTACGATCCTGATATCAGTTATCGGTATCATTGATGACATTACCACCGCTGTCACCATGGACATCAAAAAGCCTGGAGATCTTATTTATCTGCTCGGCATGACGGGCAAGGAACTCGGAGCAAGCGAGTATTTTGCAACGTACGGAATAATCGGCTCATCAGTACCGAGGGTTGATGCCCAGGGAGCGCTCAAACGATATAAGCGTATGAACGAAGCCATCCGCAAGGGACTCATTCGTTCCGCCCATGACGTGTCAGACGGCGGGCTGGCTGTTGCCCTGGCTGAAAAGGCTTTTGCCGGCTCCGTTGGAATATCTGCGGATTTAAGCAAAGTTGCTGTCGATCAAGACCTGAACGATACCGAGATCCTCTATTCGGAAACGCAAAGCAGGATTATCGTATCCGTTGCGCCTGAAAATGCTTCTGCATTTGAACAGCTATTCGGTAGCGACGCCAGGCGCATCGGCCAGGCGATCCCTGACCGGGAACTCCTCATCCAATCCCGCCGCGGCGGACTCATCATTGACAGCCCGCTCTCAAAACTCAAAGCCTCATGGAAGGCGACACTGGATTTATAATATGACACAGATAAAGGCACTGGTGATTACGGGCTTCGGCACAAACTGCGAGACAGAGATGGCTCACGCATGCAGGTTAGCCGGTGCTGTAAGCGAGATTGCTCACCTCTCGGATATCCTCAAGGGAAAGATCCGCATCAATGACTATCATTTTCTCAACCTTCCGGGCGGGTTTCTCGACGGAGACGACCTCGGGTCTGCTCAGGTAGAAAGCGTCCGGCTCAAACATGCACGGATAGAGACGACAGGCAGGACCCTTTTCGAAGAAATCGTCACATTCTTTCAGAGAGGGATGCTCATCCTCGGAGTCTGTAACGGTTTTCAGGCCTTGGTCAAATCCGGATTGCTTCCCGGCTCTCCTTTCGGAAAACGCCGTGTTTCACTTATTTTCAATGACTCGGCCAAGTTTGAAGACCGCTGGGTCAGGGTAGCAGCAGACCCTTCAAGCCCATGCATCTTCACCAAAGGCATCGACCACATCTACCTGCCGGTCCGCCATGGGGAAGGGAAATTCATCTGCGATACCGAATCCACTCTTGACGAAATTCGCAACGGACGTCTCGCTTCCTTAAAGTATGCAGACGGGTCCTCAGAGCCGACCATGACGTATCCAAGTAATCCCAACGGGTCCGCTGACGCGATAGCCGGGATATGCGACCAGACAGGTCGTATTTTCGGTCTCATGCCCCACCCGGAGGCCTTCACTCACCCCGCGAACCATCCCGGGTGGACGCGTTTGAAAGAACTCCCGAGCAAAGGGGAGGGAATGGTCATATTCGATAACGCCGTGCAGTTCCTCAGGGGAATTGTTTAAGAGATTTATTCCATCCGTTTAACGCCGGATTAATTACAAAAAAGAGATGCAAGAAACCTTGCATCTCTTTTTTTATCTTAACGATCAAAATATCAGCTTATTCGTCATCTTCCTCGCCGACATACTTGGTAAAATCGATGATCTTTTCGTTTTCCTTCATCCGTATGGCGCGCACTCCCTGTGCCGACCTTGTAGTGGTCGTCCGGATCTGAGTTACCGGCATACGTATGATCTGGCCCGAAGTGGAAATGATCATCAGTTCATCGGTTCCCTTCACGACCCTGATACCGACAAGCTTGCCCGTCTTCGACGTGATGTGGACGGTAAAGACTCCCCTTCCTGCACGCTTCTGGACAGGGTATTTCCCGACCGCCGTCTTTTTGCCGAACCCGAGCTCGGTAAGGTTGATAACGAAATCATCGGGCGAGCTGATCACATCCATGCCCACGACAACATCATCGCTGTCCAGACGAATGGCGCGTACACCCTGGGCCTGCCTTCCCATTACTCTGACCTGATCTTCCTTGAACACAATGGCTTTTCCGGAATTCGTAGCAACGATGATCTTATCTTCCCCATGGGTAAGGCGTGCGGATATGACCTCGTCTCCCGGCTCGAGCGTACAGGCAATGATCCCGGTCTTCATGATATTGCTGAAGCTTTCCAGCTGAACCCGTTTCGTATTTGCCATGGCAGTGACCATGACCACATGGGCCTGCATATGGATATCCGAAGCAACGAGGATGGCGCATATCCTCTCTTCCTTCTGTAGGGGCCTGATATTTACGATGGGAACGCCCTTCAATGCGCGGTCCCGTTCAGGGATCTCGTATACCTTTGTATGATATACCCTTCCCGTATTCGTAAAATAAAGGATCGAGGCGTGGTTCGAGGCAACAAAGATATGCTCGATGAAGTCATCATCGGAAGACGCACCGGCCTTCACACCGACGCCGCCCCGCTTCTGAGTTCTATACTTATCGAGCTCGGTCCGTTTAATATATCCCTTTTTGGTCATAGTAACGACCATCTTTTCATCCGAGATCAGATCTTCAATATCGAACTGTCCGGCCGCTCCCCGAACGATCATCGTACGGCGCTCATCGGCATACCTGTCTCTGACTTCCTCGAGCTCTCTGCGAATGACCTTGAACAGTTCCTTTCTGTCCGAAAGGATTAGTTCGAGCCGTTTGATATCCGCCAGAAGATCGTTATACTCGCTGCTGATCTTATCACGCTCAAGACCGGTCAGCCTCTGAAGCCTCATATCCAAAATCGCCTGGGCCTGCAGATCGCTGAAATCGAACTTCTGCATCAGGTTATCCTTCGCCTCGGGAGGCGTAGCGGATGCCCTGATCAGCGCCACGATCTCATCGATATGGTCGAGAGCCTTCAGGAGTCCTTCCAGGATATGGACCCGTGCTTTGGCTTTGTTCAGCTCGAACAGACTTCTGCGCGTTACAATTTCCTCACGGAAATCGAGGAAAGCATTGAGCATTTCGAGCAATCCCATGACCTTGGGCCTGCCGTTATGAATGGCGAGCATATTCATGGAAAAAGACGTCTGCAGGTTGGTGAGCTTATAGAGCTGATTCTCGATAACCTCGGGCTGTGCGCCTTTTTTCAGGTCGATAACCACCCGCATGCCGTCTTTGTCGGATTCGTCACGGATATTGGAGATGCCCTCCAGTTTTTTCTCATTGACGAGTATCGCTACCCGCTCAACCAGATCGGCCTTATTAACCGTATAGGGGATCTCCGTTATGATGAGCTTGTCACGATTGTTCTCCTGCTCTTTGCTCATCTTGCCACGCAGGGTTATGATCCCCCGTCCCGTGGCGTACGCCTTTTCTATCTCGCCGCCGGAGAATATAATCCCACCGGTGGGGAAATCGGGCCCGGGGATAATTTTCATAATTTCTACAAGGTCGGTACTCGGATTATCGATCAGGGCTATGAGCGAATTGATGAGCTCTCCGCTGTTATGAGGCGGAATGCTCGTCGCCATACCAACGGCAATACCCGAAGACCCGTTTAAAAGAAGCGCCGGGATGCGGGTGGGAAGAACCTCCGGCTCGAGAAGCGACTCGTCATAGTTGGGCTGATGATCTACGGTATCTTTTTCGATATCGGCGAGCATCTCTTCAGCCAGACGCTCCATCCGAATCTCGGTGTACCTCATTGCGGCGGCGGGATCACCATCGACAGATCCGAAGTTTCCCTGCCCGTCTACCAGAGGATACCTCATGGAGAACTTCTGCGCCATCCTCACGATCGTATCGTATACCGCTGAATCGCCATGGGGATGATACTTGCCGATCACGTCACCGACGATACGGGCGGATTTCTTGTATGCCCTGTTATGAGTATTCGACTGTTCGTGCATCGCAAACAATACCCTGCGATGAACCGGCTTCAGACCATCTCTGACATCAGGAATGGCACGCCCGATGATTACACTCATAGAGTAATCAAGGTATGACTTTCTCATCTCCTGATCTATTGCTACTGTAGTTATATTCATGAATATTCCTCGGTTCTCATTCTTTCTTTAGATGTCAAGATTTGTAGCCTTCAAGGCATTCTTCTCGATAAATTCCCTTCTGGGAATAACGTCGTCACCCATGAGCGTAGTAAATATCTGATCCGTTTCTATGGCATCATCGATACTTACTTTAAGCATGCTCCTCTTTTCAGGGTCCATGGTCGTTTCCCACAACTGCCCAGGGTTCATCTCTCCCAGTCCTTTATACCGCTGGAGAGTGTACCCTTTTTTCGCCTCATCCATTATCTTGTTCGCCGCCTCACTTAAATTCGGTACCTCATAGGAAGCGTCGGCCTTTAGAACCTTAAACGGAGGACGTCCGATTTTTTTCAACTGAGCATGGATTTTTTGCAGCTCTTCGAAACCTTTTGTTTCAACCTGCCGAGGATCGATTGGAGTCTGCTTGCGAATGCCGTTCTTCACCGTATGGAATATGATCTGATCGTCAATAATCTCAGAGGTAACCGGACCTATATACGGGAACCATTCTTTGATGGTATTTTTGATTTCCCGGTCTACCACCAACGGATCGTATGCATTCTTCAACATATCAGGATCAAGGTATGTGCTCGACTGAATTACCCGCTCATCCATATGTCTCATCTCGTAATTCACGAGAATACTCTTTCTTCTGTTTATCAGTTTTATGTAGCGGGAGAGCTCGGTCCCGGTTATCTCGATCTCACCTTTCAAGGTAACTTCTTTGACTGCATTCTTCAAAAGGAAATCGTCCATGATCTCTTCATTGAGAAGGTACCAGAGCTTTTTACCCTTCGCTATCTTGAAGAGTGGCGGCTGAGCGATATACAGATGGCCGCGTTCGATTATCTCCGGCATCTGCCGGAAGAAAAACGTCAAGAGCAGTGTCCTGATGTGTGCACCATCTACATCAGCATCGGTCATGATTACTATCGTGTGATAGCGAAGCTTCGCTATATCGAAATTATCCGAACCGATACCCGTACCCAGAGCGGTAACAAGATTTTTGATTTCCTGATTCGAGAGCATTTTATCTATCCTGGCCTTTTCTACATTGAGAATCTTTCCTCTCAGCGGTAATATGGCCTGGTTCTTCCTGTCTCTACCCTGCTTAGCGCTTCCTCCGGCTGAATCTCCCTCAACGATATACACCTCGCAAAGGGCAGGGTCTCTTTCCTGGCAATCGGCAAGCTTACCCGGGAGGAGGGTGCTTTCAAGCGCAGTCTTTCTCCTCGTCAACTCACGGGCCTTGCGGGCAGCCTCCCTGGCTTGGGCGCTATCGAGAATCTTTTTGATAATGAGAGACGCTTCATTGGGGTTTTCACTCAAATATTGCCCGACTGCATCATTGGTTACACTCTCGGTTATACCCGCTATTTCCGAATTACCGAGTTTCCCCTTTGTCTGCCCTTCGAACTGAGGCCGGGGGAGCAGTACCGATATAACGGCACATAACCCTTCTTTAGTATCCTCTCCCTGTATGGGCACTTTGGAATTTTTCAAAAAACCCTTGTCTTTTGCATATGCATTGATCGTCCTGGTCAATGCTTTTCTGAACCCCACAACATGAGTCCCGCCGTCATGAGTGTTGATGTTGTTCGCAAAAGAGAAAACGCTTTCTGAATATGATGTATTGTACTGCAAAACACACTCTACAACGACGTCTCCTTTTGCCTTTTTAAAGTATATGGGTTGATGAAAGGGCTTCTTTTTCGAATTTAGATACTTCACAAAATCAATGAGCCCCTCGTCGAAGTGAAACACCTCTGTGGTTTCACTCCGCTCATCCTCCAGTTCGATCTTTAGTCCCTTATTGAGAAAGGCCAATTCACGAAGCCTGATAGCAAGAATATCAACCTCGTATGTGGTTACTTCAAATATCTCGGGATCGGGTTTGAAATGAATCGTTGTTCCGTTCCGGTTGACCTTTTCCAGTTGGACGAGATCGGTTACCGGGACGCCTCTCTCGTACTTCTGGCTGTACCTGTATCCGTTTCTAAAAATTTCCATCTCAAGGCTTTCAGAGAGCGCGTTCACTACCGAAACTCCCACGCCATGAAGACCGCCTGAGACTTTGTATATCGAATTATCGAATTTTCCTCCGGCATGGAGCGTTGTCAATACTACTTCAGCGGCCGGTCTTCCCGTATCCTGATGGATATCTACAGGGACGCCTCTGCCGTTATCGCATACGGTTATGCTATCATCCATATGGATGATTACTTTTATCGTATCGCAAAAACCTGCCGTTGCTTCATCCACGCTATTATCTACAACTTCATAAACAAGGTGGTGCAGCCCCTGGCTAGAGGTAGAGCCTATATACATTGCCGGTCTTAATCTGACCGCTTCAAAACCGCCTAAAACCTTAATATCTTTCGCTGTATATTCTTGTACCGGTGTATTGCTTTCTTTCATATCCAAACCTTACGCCTCCTAGAAGCGCATGGGCATTATAACCCACTTACTTTCTGTGTTTTTAAAATCCGTTATCATACAAGGTCCCTGAGGTCCTTTCAGCCTTATTTCTGTCTCTCCTTCTACAAACGATAAGCAGTCCATGAAATACCGGGGATTGAAATTAATCTCCAGTTCCTGACCGAAATGTTCTGCCGGAATCGGTGTTTCCACCTCTCCCTGATCAGGATTATTCGCAAATACAACGATCTGGTTTTTCTGGAATGAAAATCGTACGCAATTCGAGATATCCGAAACCATTGCCACACAGACTTTCAATACTGCCAGAAGTTCCTGAGCATTGACCTTTGTATAGATCGGAAAACTATCCAAAGCAACCACACTTTGATAATCAGGGAATTTTCCATCGATCAAGCGAACTGTGGCAATAGTATCGGGTGACACAAAAAAGATTGAATCCCGGGTAAGAAGTATATTGCTGGATTCTCCTTCCTTGCTGTCCATAAGCCGTTTAAGTTCCTGGAGACCCTTCCGGGGAACAATAATGCCGCTTCCCATATCGATCTGCCTATCCAAAAGATACCGGACCACCGACAATCTCCTGGTATCGGTAGACACCATCTCGATATACCCGTTGCTATCCGCCTTGCCGGAAGTCAGCAACGCACCGCCTAACGTATACTTGCTATCGCTCTCGGCTGCAGAAGGGATAGAAAAGATCGTTCTTTCTATCATTGGTTTTATTACGGCCATATCGATAGGATAACCTTTCTCTAAATCCGAGAACTCGACCATGGGATACTCTTCAGCATCCATAACATTCATCTTTATCTTGTTGTTGACGGAATTAATAAGAACCCGGGAATTATCATCCGTAAAGATTTGAAGCATCTGGTCGGGAAGTTCTCGGACGACATCATAAAAACTCTTTCCGTTGATTGCACATGCCCCCGGATGAATTACCTCGCAGGAAGAAGTAACTTGAATAGAGGTATGGAGGTCGGTTGCCTTGACATATAATGAATCTCCCTTCGCCTCAAGCAGAACATGACTCAAGATAGGAAGGGTAGACTTTTTTTCAGTGAACCCCTGAACCTTAGAAAGCATATTCTGCAAGGATACCTTTGGTATGTTACATTTCATTTTTATTCTCCCTGTGTAAAGTAATAATTAATAAGACCTTTCAACTTGTTCATAACCAATTCAACCCTTTGTTATCTCTCCTTTTGGCCGGTTCAAAACATCGTTTACAATTCATAAACAAAACACGTCTATTCACAGCTCATGTCAATATGTTCGAAAGCTATCCGATCAGAGTGGGGACTCATGTTGAAAAAGTCCCTGCACAATCCGCTGTAAATCATCACGTGAAGCAACATTTATCACGATCTTCCCTTTGCTTTTACCCCACGAACAGGTAACTTTTGCACCGAGTTTCTCGGCAAGGAGAGTGGACAGCTCTTCGAAATAAGGATCCGTCTTCCGCTGTCCTTTCTTCTTTTTTCCCTTATCCGATGCTGCCTTTTCCGCCTCTCTCACACTCAATGACTGAGAGATGATCCTGGTAAGAAGGGCTATTTGCCCATGATAGTTATCGATCATAAGAACAGCCCGGGCATGCCCGGTGGAGATAAGTCCCTCTCTAAGCGATTTTTTCACTTCTTCAGGAAGATTCATCAGCCGTAACGAATTCGTTATGGTGGACCTATCTTTCTGAACCGCTTCGGCTATATCCTGGTGCGTTAAGTGAAACTGTTCTTTCAGGGTATAAAAGGCCTCGGACTCTTCCATCGGATTCAAGTCTTCACGCTGAAGATTTTCTACGAGCGATATCTTAAAGGCATCCGAATCAGAAATATCCTTGACGATGGAAGGAATATTCCGGATTCCGGCAAGTTTGCAGGCCTGGTATCTTCTCTCGCCGGCGATGATTTCGTATCTCGTATTCGTCCGCCTGACAAGGATCGGAGAGATAAGGCCGTGAGCTTTGATAGAATCTGCAAGTTCAGCAAGCGAATTCTCGTCGAAAGTTTTTCTCGGTTGCGAAGGGTTGGGGAATATTTCATCGGACGGTATCTCTATGATCTGTGAAGAATCATCGTGGAGACTGTCGGCGAAAATTGCATCGATTCCTCTTCCCAAGCGTGTTTTAGTTTTCATGCCCCACCTCCAGCGCAAGAATTTCTTTTGCCAGCATGAGATAGTGCTGGGCTCCTTTTGACGAGATATCATATAGACAGATTGGAAGGCCGAAGCTCGGGGCCTCGCATAAACGGATATTTCTCGGGATAATGGTTTTAAAAACCTGAGAGCTGAAGTGATCTTTCATATTATCCGCTATATCATTACTCAGACGAGTGCGTGAATCAAACATGGTGAGGAGGAAGCCCTCAATGGCAAGACCCGGATTCAATCTCTTCTTTACCAGGCTATAAGTCTTCAGCAGACTCTTGAGGCCCTCGAGCGCATAATATTCGCACTGAACCGGAATGAGGATCGAGTGGGAAGCCGTGAGCGCATTCAAGGTCAGGAGCCCAAGCGAAGGAGGACAGTCAATGATAATATAATCGAAAGGAAGGGATAATGCGGAAAAACAGCGGGAAATGGTTCGTTCCCTCATTGGCGCGCTCATCAGCTCGACCTCTGCTCCAACGAGATCGGTATGACTCGGGATAATGAAAAAATCTTTCAGCTTCGTCTGCTGGATCACTTCTTCAGCAGTTTTTTCACCGATCATTACATGGTAAATATGCGAATCACCCGCATCCGGATTTATCCCTACCCCTGTTGTCGCATTCGCTTGAGGGTCCAGGTCTACGAGCAATGTTCGCTTACCCAGCAGGGCAAAAGATGAGGCGAGGTTTATCGCAGTCGTCGTCTTTCCAACGCCGCCCTTCTGATTGGATATACTTATAATCTTAGGACTCACCATGCCGCTCTACCATAAAAAAAAATCATTTTGAATAGAAAAGTTTCACGTGAAACCCTACTCATAATATCTTGAATCAACAATAGTTATTTTATGATTTATTTGATTGGATGCAGTAAAATTGGATAGATTCATCGGGGAAAAAATCGGACGAGTATAATGATGAGCAGCAGGATAACGGTAATCCACGCACCGGTTATATCGCTTTTGCGGACAATAATATTTTCTTTTAAAGCTTTGATTCCGTCTCCAAGGGTCCCTTCTTTTGCGATCTGCTCCAGGGCGGAGACGATATCAGGGAAATTTTCGAAACTGTTGGGAATGAGATAATTTCTTTTTTTGCTCGACAGGGATATGAACTGCCTTGTACCCATAGTTATGCCGTCTATAAAGGATATGTCTTCAATGGGGAGGCGGCGCAAACCGGTAATCCCTCGTATCGATACCTCGTTGTCCGTTATCCTTACCTTTCGCAATAAGTTATTGATAGTAAGGAGATAGAAAAGTATCATAAGAATGACAGCCATAACCAGGATCGAGGTTTGATAACCCTGCATGACGACGTCTGCGAAAACCGGTATGGATATAACTGTCGCAAGGGACATGGGGAGTTTGAGCTTCTTTTTTATCTTGTATACGTTATCCATGTATTTTATGGTACATGAAAGTCAGGAGGTTGGCAAGAGTTGCTATGCTGGAGTTTGTTATTCATCTAGCAAAAAAGGCTGGCGGATATCTCAAACAAAATATCGGGACAGACCTTCAGATTGAATTCAAAGGCCGGATCAATCCGGTAACACGGGTTGATAAAGGCGCACAGGATATAATCTTCGGTGAAATCGAGCGGGTATTTCCTGCGCATTCCGTTGTTGCCGAAGAAGGCGTGAATAAAGAAGCCGACAGCGAGTACACCTGGTATGTCGACCCTCTGGACGGGACGGTGAATTATTTGCACCGGATCCCGTTTTTTTGTGTTTCCATTGCGGTGTACAGAGATAATCATCCGTATATAGGTGTTTGCTACAATCCGGTCAGTGAAGAGCTTTTCTCTTCGGAACAAGGAAAGGGAGCTTTCAGGAACGGAGAAAGGATCTTTGTTTCCGGAACGTCCCGATTGATAGACTCTCTTATCGTTACCGGGTTCCCCTATTCGGCAGATCGTATCGGAGAAGTAGTTTCCCGGTTTTCACGGGTCCTTGGAGCGGTGCAGGGTGTCCGCAGGTTTGGGTCTGCTGCAATGGATTTATGTTATGTTGCAGCAGGTTCCTTTGATGGGTTTTGGGAGATCGGTCTCTTCCCTTGGGATGTAGCTGCAGGAGCAGCAATAGTTCTCGAAGCCGGAGGAGCTGTTTCGGGCATAGAGGGGAATCCTTTCGATGTAATGTGCGGCAATATTCTGGCAAGCAATTCCATGATCCATAAGCCACTGATGAATATAATGTGATATGAATACCATTTCAGATTCTCATAATCATCTCCATTTTCAGGCTTTCAACAAAGATATAAAGGAAGTGGTGGAGCGTTCATTTTCATCAGGCGTCAGGAATATGCTTCTGGTCGGGACGGATCCCGCAGATTCAAAAAGGGCGCTGGAAACGGCTTCGATGGACAAAGGGTTTCTGGTGAGCGTTGGCATTCATCCGCAAAATGCCGGTAAATATATCGACGACGATGTTTTTTCACTGCAAGACCTTGTCGGACAGGGGAAAATTGCTGCAGTAGGAGAAACAGGGTTCGATTTATATCGTACTCCCGAGAGTGAGCTATTACAAAGGAACTTGTTCCGGGCTCATATACAACTTGCAAAAAAACTTTCGCTTCCACTGGTCATACACGACCGAGATGCCCATGAGAAAACGCTACAGGTTTTGGATGAAGAGGATGGCTGGCAGGCCGGAGGTGTTTTCCACTGCTTTTCCGGAGACGTCGAAATGGCGTCAAAGGCCACGGCAAAGGGTTTTTACATATCCGTACCGGGAGTTGTGACGTTTCAGAAGTCATCGTTATTGAGGGACGTTGTCCGTATGTGCCCAATGGAAAAGCTTCTCGTTGAAACCGATGCCCCGTACCTTACCCCTGTGCCTTTCCGGGGAAAAAGGAACGAGCCCGCATATCTGGTTCATACAGTAGAGCAGGTAGCTTTGATCAAAGGATGTACGAGAGAAGATATTGCACGGGAAACTACTTTGAATTATGAGAAACTTTTTGCTACTAAAAAATGATTTATTTCAAGGCGGTTAAAGTATGTTGAAGAGACTGGAAATCAAAACGTCTGCAAGGAATCAGCTCGTAGATATAACCTCATCGGTCAGGTCTTTTTTGAAAAGCGAGGATGTTTCATCGGGTGTATTGGTTGTGTATGTGCCTCATACGACATGCGGGATTACGATAAATGAGAATGCCGATCCGGCGGTAAAGGAAGATATACTCTCTTTTCTTGAAAAGCTGGTCCCGGTTTCCGGAGGATACCGACATGCCGAGGGAAACTCCGATGCACATATAAAATCAAGCATGATCGGTTCGAGCGTTACTGTCCTTGTAGAAAGCGGATCGCTTGTGCTCGGTACGTGGCAGGGTGTTTACCTGGCTGAATTTGATGGACCGAGGAAGAGGTCGGTTCTCTTGAAGGTGGTCGCCGATCAATCGTAACGGATTGATCGAATAATCCCTCTAAAAATTTGAGATTATTGCCTCTGAATAGAATGTAATTCCGCTGTTTCTTCGCTGTCTTTTCAAAAAAATCCCCTTTCTTTTTGATTGCTAAAGATGTGTTGACAAAGTATAGGTCATATTCTATTAGAGTGATCAGTGCGGGCATAGCTCAGTTGGTAGAGTGTCAGCTTCCCAAGCTGAATGTCGCGGGTTCGAATCCCGTTGCCCGCTCCAGAAGTAAAACGGGAAGCTAGGTAATAGGAAATGATCGAGGGGACGAAGTGGGCGTTAGCCCACTTTTTTTGTTCATATGAAAGAGAATGAATTACTGGAAAGTTTGAATACGATGATTTCGCCGGAGATAGCCATGATGGGCTTTGAGCTTATCGATATGGAATTCTCCAGGGGATTATTGAAACTTACCATTGATAAACCGGAAGGAGTCACTCTTGATGACTGTGTTGCGGTGAACAGGAGAGTGAGCCTGCTGCTGGATACAAGAGACCCTATCGAGGGATCGTACCGTTTGGAAGTATCTTCGCCGGGTCTTACGAGAAGATTGAAAACAGAGAAGGATTTCGAGCATTTTATTGGAAGATTGGTGAAAATCCAGACAAAAGAGGATTCATACAGGGGTACGATCAAAGGATTGGCAGGAGACACTGTGCTTCTGGATATTGAAGGCTCTCAAGTTTCGCTCCATTTGAAAGATATCGTGAAAGCCAATCTGGATTTCGATTTCTAGGAGTAATGATTATGGTATTAAATCTCTCGAAAGTTATTGAATTGATAGTAAAGGAAAAAGGTCTTCGTCAGGAAGATCTGGTTCAGGTTGTTGAGGCTGCGGTTCAAAGCGCTGCCCGCAAGGTGTATGGCGATTACGATAATATTGAGGCGCAATATAATCCGGATATCGATGAGGTGGAAGTCTTTCAGTTCAAGGTCATTTCGGATGAGGTTGAAGACCCCAATGTACAGATCTCTCTTCAAGACGCGAGGAACCTCGATCCCAACTGCCAGATAGGTGACGAACTGGGAGAAAAGCTCGATTCTTCACGGCTGGGGCGAATTGCCGCACAGAGTGCCAAGCAGGTGATCGTTCAAAAGGTCAAGGAAGTCGAGAGGGATGCAGTATATAACGAGTTTATCGACAGAAAGGGCGAGCTGGCGTCGGGTTTCATTCATCGGTTCGACAGACGCGACGCGATAGTAAACCTTGGGAAGGCCGAGGCGATACTGCGTGAAAAGGAAATGATTCCCGGCGAGACATTCAGGCGTGGAGACAGGATACAGGCATTGATTCTCGATGTGACGAAATCGTTGCGGCAGCCGCAATTAGAGCTTTCCCGGACCCACCCGAGATTTCTTACTAAATTGTACGAGATGGAGGTTCCGGAAGTTACAGAAGGTATCGTTGAGATAGTTGCCGTGGCCCGAGAACCGGGTATTCGTGCAAAGATTGCGGTTAGATCGCATGATACAAAGGTAGATCCCGTGGGCACCTGTGTCGGAGTAAAGGGTGCGCGGGTTCAGAATGTCATACAGGAACTCAAGGGCGAACGACAGGATATAGTCGTCTGGTCTGAGGATCCCGTGAGATTTGTCTGCAATGCTCTTGCGCCGGCTCGCGTTTCGAAGGTTATCGTTGATAAATCTGCATGGAGCATGGATGTGGTCGTTGCCGATGATCAGCTGAGTCTTGCGATCGGAAGAAAAGGGCAGAATGTACGGTTGGTTGCAAAATTAACCGGATGGAAGATCGATGTCCGTTCCGATCATGCGCAGGAGAGTATTTCTTCGGATGAGGCGTCTGAAGATGCGTCTGATGAGGGGCAGGCTATTGCCGCAATGGATGAGGTAGACGAGGCGCTTGCAGAGGCTTTGAAGGATGCGGGTTATCTTACGTTGGAGGATCTTGCAAAGGCAAAGGAAGAAGATCTCCTCGAGTTTGAGGGAATTGACGAGCCTTTGGCTAAGAAATTGATAGAAAAGGCATCGGCGGGAGTGAGTGAGCATTAGGCATGTACCCGTAAGGCAATGTATTGGTTGCCGGAAGGTGGCATCCAAAGAGAGCTTGCTGAGATACGTTAAAACGGTATCCGGAACGGTTTTTTTTACCGGCGATGACAAACATCCGGGAAGGGGATTTTACCTGTGCCCGGACATAAAATGCTTCGAGGAAGCGTTTAGAAATAAAAGGAACAGATCGGAATATTTCCGGAAGCGGGAAAGTGTTGACGAAGTAATACGAGAGGTACAAGATATTATATTGAAAGCGATAGAGAAAAACATAAGAGTTTGCGAAAAGATGGGGTATCTTCAAGATATTCCGGTAGAAGAGAATTTGATCCGGGGGGATGATCTTGTCCTAATAAACTACGATAATCCTCCAGAAGAGAAAGTGACCATGTATACAACTGCTTTGAGCCGCGGATTAAAGACGTATGCCTTTCCGTGCCCCGTTTTTGCGGGAAGGAAAGCTCTTCTCGTTCATCATGGTTATCCCATGATATCCCGGCTGGAAACGAATCTGCAGAAGTATGGAATGCTTTCTTCCAAGGGGCTGGCTGTATGAAAAAGATGAGAGTTTTTGAGTTAGCTAAGGATTTGTCGGTCGATACGAAAGATCTTATGAAGGTTGCCAAAGATCTTGCGATTTCTGTCGAGAATAACATGAGCATGATAGATGTTCATGATATTGATAGGATAAAAAAGAGATTTCAGAAAGATACCGAAAAACAGCCCGACCAGCCCCTTGAGGATGTTTATGTAGAGAAGCGCGTCAGTGCGAATATTATAAGGCGAAGAGCTCGGGTTACGCCCCTGCCTGCCGTTTCTGCCGAGGAACAGGCGGCTCCTTCGGAAACCACTGCCGCGGAGGATGTTTCTCAGGAAGCCGAGAAAAAGCTTCCGAAGAAGGAGAAAAAGAAAGCGGCTCGGACTGAAGAACAGCAGGAAGTAATCGAGGCGGCAGAGGTTGCCTCGGGCGAGCCTGCTCCTGAATTGCCGGCGGAAGAGCATCCGGAAAAGCCTGTTGAGAAAAAGGAAGAGCTTCCTGCTGTTTCGGAAGTTCAGGCCGTGCCTGAAAAAGAACGGGAGCCGCAGATCGAAGAACAGAAGCCCGCGGTCGCTTCTCCTGTCGGTGCTGTGCAGAAAGAGGAAAAGGAAGAAGACAAGAAGAAAAAGGATAAGAAGAAGGGTAAAAAAGGCAAGCCGGTCGAGGATGTCGTCGTTCCTGAGGTGACAGAAACTGAAGATAAGACCGTTCGACATGCAGCGAAGAAGATAAAAAAGCCGAAAGAGATGGAGGTATATACACAGTCTGATCTCTACGGCGGAGAACGGTCGGCTTTTGGGAAGAAGCTCAAAAGGAAAAAAGACCGCAGATTCGGAGCAGTACCTTCTCTTGCCAAGAAAAAGAAGATAATGATAGGCAAAGCGATTACCGTTTCCAACCTTGCGAAAGAGATGGGTGTAAAGGCCTCTGACGTTATCAAGGTCCTTATGGATCTTGGTGTGATGGCCAATCAGAATCAGTATATCAGCTCGGAGGAAGCGGTTCTGGTCTCTCACGAGCTCGGGTTCGACATTGAAGAGACGCGCGATGAGATAAAAGAAACCTATCTTACTCCTCCTGAATATACGTCTGAAGAGCTGGAGCCAAGGCCTCCGGTTGTTACGGTCATGGGTCATGTCGACCACGGGAAGACTTCTCTACTCGATGCCATCAGGCAGGAAAATGTAATTGACAGCGAGTTTGGCGGGATTACGCAGCATATTGGTGCATATCAGGCCCAGTGCAAGGGTAAGCCCATTACCTTTATCGATACTCCCGGCCATGAAGCATTTACTTCCATGCGGTCCAGAGGCGCCCAGGTAACTGATTTTGTCGTTCTCGTGGTAGCGGCTGATGACGGAGTGATGGATCAGACCAAGGAAGCGATAAATCATGCCCGCGCTGCAAACATTCCCATTCTGGTGGCCGTGAATAAAATCGATAAGCCTAACGCCAATGCGCAGCGAGTAAGAGATCAGCTGTCAGATCTCGGCCTCGTGCCTGAATCTTGGGGCGGTGATACGATTTATGTGGATGTATCCGCAAAGAATCACATTGGAATTGAAGATCTGCTGGAAATGATTCTTCTTCAGGCAGAGGTGATGGATATCAAGTCGTATCCGAAGGGTCATGCCCGGGGTATCGTCCTTGAATCGAAGCTCGATAAGGCAAGAGGCCCCATGGCGAGCGTGCTTATCCAAAGCGGGCAGTTGAACCGGGGAGATATATTCGTGGTCGGTCCTACCTGGGGAAGGGCCCGCGCCATGTTCGATTTTACCGGCAAACCGATGACCAAGGCTGATCCTGCGACGCCTGTCGAGATTCTCGGTTTCTCCGAAATGCCTTCGGCAGGGGATGTATTCTTTGCCGTTCCCAACGAGAAAAAGGCAAAGGAAATCGTCTCCTACTTCCAAAATGAGAAAAACATGCAGCAGATGCAGAAGCAGGAAGTAAAAGAGAAGGTGACGCTCGAAGACCTGTACAGCCAGGTGCAGGAAGGCAAAATAAAGGATCTCAATCTCATTATCAAGGGAGACGTGCATGGGTCCGTCGAGGCAATCGAAGGATCCGTAAACGGTATCGATACTGCGGGTCAGGATTTGCGGATAAATGTAATCCATTCGGCAGTAGGCGGAATCACGGAAAACGATATTCTCCTTGCATCCACGGCAAATGCCATCGTCCTGGGCTTCAATGTTCGCCCCGAGCCTACGGCTCGAGCCTTGGCCAAGAAGTACAACGTTGATATCAGGCTCTATACCATTATTTATGACCTCATCGAAGATATCAAACATGCCCTGACAGGTATGCTTGAGCCTGTCTATGAAGAGGTTGTTCAGGGAAGGGCGCAGGTGAGGGATCTTTTCAAGGTTCCGAAGATCGGTGTCATTGCCGGGTGCATGGTAACGGACGGTCATATCTTGCGAGGCGCCAGCGCCAGACTACTGCGGGATAATGTTGTCGTCCATGATGGAAAGATAGAATCGCTGAGACGATTCAAGGATGATGTAAAAGAAGTCGCAGCAGGATACGAATGCGGTATCGGCCTAGGTGGATATAACGATCTGAAGGCAGGGGATGTCATAGAAGCGTACACCCAGCAGAAAGTGGAGACAACCCCTCAGTGGTAGTCGGCGCCCTTGAGGTAAAGTTTACGATAATGGGAGCCCATTCGCTTAAAGAAAAGCGGAGGGTGCTGAAATCCCTGAAAGACCGCTTTTTAAAAATGAACGTTTCTGTGGCCGAGGTGGATGATCAGGACAAGTGGCAGGCTTCCACCTTGGGATTTGCGGTTACCAGCAATGATGCAGGATACATAAATTCGGTTCTCGACCGGATTATCTTCTGTCTTTCAGAAAATCCCGACATCGAGCTTACGAATCAGCGAGCGGAGATAATGCATATATGAAGCTTGTTACAAAAAGGCAGGCACGGGTTGGTGACCTCCTGAAGCAGACTATAGCTGAGGTATTGCAGAGAAAGGTAAAGGATCCCCGTGTAGAAGGAGTTACGGTAACCGGGGTCGATGTGAGCGTCGATCTGCGTACCTGCCATGTATTTTTCTGCGTATTCGATGCGGAGAAAAAAGAACAGGCAAAAGATGGGCTTCAGAGCACGGCGGGCTTTATCCGGCATGAACTGATGAAAGAGCTTCGTTTGAAGCACGTGCCCGAACTCCTGTTTAATTATGACGACTCTTTTGATTATGGGACGAAGATAGACGTACTTTTGGAAAAGCTGGACAAGGATGAAAAACCGGATAATTGAGTTAATCAAAGAGCAGGATCGTTTTGAGATCATTACTCATGAAGGCCCTGATGAAGATTCAGTCGGTTCGAGCCGGGCGCTTGCCTTTGCATTAAACGTCCTGGGAAAAACCGTCCGGCTTGTGTATCCTTCACCCATTCCGGATTCTCTCCTCTTTACGCCTGAGCCAAAGCAGAAAAAAGGAATAACGCCTCAAATCTCAATATTACTCGACGTCTCCGATATGAAACTTCTCGGAGGTGTCAAACCTCTCGGAGAGATCGTTATAATCGATCATCACAGAAAGAAAGAAGAACCGGAAGGAATATCGTGGATCGATCCACGTAAATCCTCTGCCTCTGAGATGGTGTACGATCTTATCCGTGCTATGGACTTGGAGATTACCCCTGCCATGGCTTCGAATATTTATATGGGAATTTTCGGTGACACCGGTGGATTTATCCATTCCAACACAACGCCGAAGGTGTTCAAGACTGCGTACGAGTTGACAAAGGCTGGAGCCGATCCGAATCAGATAGCATATAAATTGAAGAAATCAAGGAGCTTAAAGTATTATCATATCCTTTGCATGATAATGGACAGGATCATTCAGTCCGGCAAAATATTCGGAAGCTATATCCGTTACCGTGATTTCGGCGATATCCGAGCCAATCCGGAAGATGCCGCCGGGATCATAGAAGAGCTTGCTTCACTGGGAGGGGCAGAGCTCGTTATACTGTTGCGGGAGTTGAATCCGGATACGGTGCACGCATCGATTCGGAGCAAGGGCACCGAGTCTGCGTTGAAAACTGCCCGAGCCTTCGGCGGCGGCGGGCATGGCATGGCAGCCGGGTTTACGGTCAAAGGACGAGCTGACGAGCTGATAGAGCAGGTTATAGAGGAAGGAATGAAGTGGGTAAGCAAGGGGTAGTTCTCATAGATAAGCCCATCGGCATAACCTCGCGCAAGGTAGTCGATCGTGTGATAAAATCCTTGAAGGTGAAACGGGCCGGTCATTTTGGTTCGCTTGATCCGTTCGCCACAGGGCTTTTGTGTATCGGCATAGGCCAGGGAACAAAGCTCCTTCCTTTTATGCATGCCCACCAGAAAGAGTATATCGCTACTGTCGGGTTCGATATGACGACGGACACCGATGATATCACCGGGAATCCCCTTGAGCGTTTCAACAACGTTGCGGTTGATCGTGAAGCTGCGCTCAGTTGGTTCAATGAGAACATGGGATGGATCAACCAGGTTCCTCCCCGGTACTGTGCGCAGAAGTATCAGGGAAAGCCGTTGTATAAGTTGACAAGGGCGAATATGGATGTACAACCCCGCGAGAAGCAGGTATACATAGAGGAAGTTGAAGTCCTGGATTCCGGTAATGATTGGATGGAAGTCAGGATTGTTTGCTCTCGGGGGACATATATTCGATCCATAGCGCGAGACCTTGGCACTTCTCTTGGGCACGGAGGGTATTTGCGGGAATTGAGGAGGCTTAGGAGCGAAGGGTTCGGGATCGGCGAAGCCCTTACCCTGGATGAGCTTGATGGGAAAGTTGAAGGGGGCGACGATGTTGTCATCCCTCTCTCAAAAGCGCTCCATATACCGAAGGCGCGCGTGATACCCCTGGGGCAGAAAGGGATTTTGGAAGGAAGCCCTATCCAGTTTTCCTGGATCATGGATGAGCTTGAAATAAGCGAAGGAAATTATGTTGCCATGACGAATTCTGACGGGCAACTGCTGTGCGTAGCAAGGTATCAGCCGTCGGGAGGCATCTGGGGATATATTGAACGTGGCTTTCGCCCCGATTAGCTATTTACAGCAGAATCAATGGTGTGTTAATTTCCACCGTTGGATAACATAGTATAGTAGAAAGGTAGGCAGGAGGAAAAAAGTGGGTTTAAGCGTTGATAAGAAAAAAGAGATAATCGAACAGTTCAAGAGACATGACAGCGACACCGGTTCTCCGGATGTTCAGGTAGCGATACTGACGAAACGGATCAATGATCTCACGGAACATTTCAAGATCCATAAAAAGGATCATCATTCAAGGAGAGGGTTGCTGATGCTCGTAGGACAGAGGAGAAGGCTCCTGAACTACATCAAAGACAGAGACGTCAAGCGATATAGGGAACTCGTCCAGTCACTTAATCTCCGGAAGTAGAGGTAAACATGAAAGTAGAAGCTCGAGGCAGCGGTACGCCTCTTATTTTTTCCGTTGGAGAAGTTGCACGGCAAGCTGATGGTTCAGTGCTTGTCTATCAGGGTGAAAGCGTTGTCCTCGTTACAGCCGTGGCCGCAAAAGAAGAACGCAAAGGTATCGATTTCCTGCCCCTGGTAGTTGAATATCAGGAGATGAGCTACGCTGCCGGGAGAATAAAGGGAGGCTTCATCAAAAGAGACGGCAGGCCGGGAGCTCAGGAAATTCTTACTGCCAGGGCGATAGACAGGCCAATCCGACCGTTGTTTCCAAAGGGATACCGGAACGAAATCCAGGTGATCGCCATGGTGCTTTCCGCAGATCCTGCGTTTACACCCGATATTCTCGCCATCAATGGGGCCTCTGCAGCTTTGAGCGTTTCTAGTATTCCCTTCAATGGGCCTATTGGAGCAGCTCGAGTCGGACTTATAGACGACGAGTTCGTCATCGATCCTTCTGTCGCTCAGTTGGAAAAGAGCCAGATGGAACTGATGGTGGTCGGCACCCGGGATGCCATCGTCATGGTGGAAGGTGAAGCAAACGAACTTCCCGAAAAAACCATCATAGAGGCAATAGCCTTTGCGCATAAACGCATCCTTGAAGTGGTTGACGCTGTCGAGGAACTGAAGCAGAAGGCCGGGAAACCGAAGAGCTCATTTAATCCCCTCAAGGAAGACCAGGACCTCATAAGCCAGATCAGGGAACTCGTCGGTGCAAGGATTGAAGAGATCATGACGGGCAACTACCCGAAACAGCAGAGATATGGCCGGGTCGATGAGCTTCAGTCAGAGGCGCTGGCAAAGTTCAATGATGATACCGAAGAACGGACGCTTATAATCAAGGGTGCTTTTGGCACTGTCGAGAAAGAAATCGTTCGCAGGCTCATGAAAGATCGGAAGGTTCGCGTTGACGGCAGAGGATTTGACGAAATCCGCCCCATTGAAAGCAGAGTGGGGATCCTTCCGCGTACGCATGGATCAGCGCTCTTTACGCGCGGCGAAACCCAGGCCCTTGCAACGACGACCTTGGGGACTCCGCGAGACGAGCAGCGGGTGGAGACGCTCCTTGGAGAAACGACAAAGTCCTTCATGCTCCATTACTCGTTCCCTCCGTTCAGTGTTGGAGAAGTCCGCATGCTCAGGGGCCCCAGCAGACGCGAGATCGGGCACGGCAATCTCGCAGAAAGAGCATTGAGCAAAATTCTGCCCGAAGAGGGGTCGTTCCCTTATACCATCAGGCTCGTTTCCGAAATCCTTGAATCGAACGGTTCTTCATCCATGGCTACAATCTGCGGGGGCTCTCTCTCTCTTATGGATGCCGGAGTTCCCGTGAAAAAGGCGGTAGCCGGGATAGCCATGGGGCTCATTAAGGAAGATGACGTATATATGATCCTTACGGATATTCTCGGAGATGAAGATCACCTGGGCGACATGGACTTCAAGGTTGCCGGCACCGCAGACGGCGTAACCGCGCTGCAGATGGATATCAAGATCTCCGGTCTGCCGGAGCAGGTACTTGCGGAAGCGCTTGAAAAGGCAAGACTGGCGAGAATCTCCATCCTCGATAAGATGAATCAGACGATCAGCAAGCCGAAGGAAGATATTTCGGCATACGCGCCTCGTGTCTTCACTATGAGCATCAGTCCCGACAAGATCAGGGATGTCATCGGTCCAGGCGGCAAAATCATCAAGGACATCATTGCAAAGACGGATACCAAGATCGAGATCGATGATTCCGGCAGGGTGGATATATTCTCTCCGGATCAAGACCATGCCCAGATGGCCGTTGACATGATCCAGGCCCTCACCAAGGAAATGGAGCTCGGTCGTGTTTATAGCGGTGTCGTTGCCAAGATTATGGATTTCGGAGCCTTTGTCGATTTCCCCTCGGGTGAGTCCGGACTGGTGCACATATCCCAGCTTTCGAACGAGAGAGTCCAGAGTGTCAGAGATGTTGTACAGGAAGGCGACGAGATCATCGTAAAGGTGATCGGCATTGACAGCAAGACCGGCAAGATACGTCTCAGCCGAAAAGAAGCCCTCAGCGAAACCAGTCGCTGATACTGCATGGCTCTTACGACAGTTCTCGACAACGGGGTTCGCATCATAACGGAAACAATGCCGGAGGTGCGCTCCGTTTCTCTCGGTGTATGGGTAAACGTCGGCTCCCGGCACGATCCTTCCGATTGCGCAGGCATAGCTCACTTTACCGAGCACATGCTCTTCAAAGGAACGAAACAGAGAAGCGCGCTCCAGATCGCCAAAGAGATCGACGCCCTGGGCGGAGTACTGAACGCTCAAACATCCAAAGAGTATACGGTCTATTATACGAGGGTACTCGACGAGTCTCTCGATAAGGCAGCCGATGTACTCTTTGATCTTTTTCTCAACTCGGTGATAGATGCAGATGAGCTTGATAAAGAGAAAAAGGTCGTCCTGCAGGAGATCAGGATGACCGAAGATACGCCCGATGATTATATCACCGACCTCTTTGCAGAGGATTTTTTTCGTGAATCATCATTGGGGGTACCTATTCTCGGAACACTGGATAGCGTAGGCTCGTTTAAAAGGGAGAATGTCGCTGATTTTCTCTCTTCCTTTTATTCATCCTCTTCCATCGTCATATCCGCAGTAGGAAACATGGAGCATGATAAAATCGTCAGTCTGGCAACGAGCAGATTCAAAGACCTGAAATCCTCGGCCAAAAAACAGGACAAAAACGATTCTTTGCCGGCCCTCAACGGAAAAACGAGGGTATACGATAGGGATATCGAGCAGGTTCATATCACCCTGGGGACAAAAGGCTCTTCCATGAAAGACGAAGCCCGCTGGTCCTATATCGTTCTCAATACGATTCTGGGCGGTTCGATGAGCTCCATGCTCTTTCAGGAGGCAAGGGAAAAACTTGGCCTGGTTTATTCCATTTATTCATACCTGAATTCTTACAGTGATTGCGGTGCCCTTGCCGTATATGCGGCTACTACACCGAATTATGTAAAGCAGACCATTGAAGTTGTATCAGAACAATTGAGCAAGCTCAAAAAAGGTGATTTCGGGGGCATCTCTCTCGCTGACGTAAAGACCCAGATAAAAGGAAATCTCCTGCTTTCCCGGGAAAATACCGTGAACCGGATGTCGTCGCTGGCAAAGAATGAAATCTATTACGGGAGACATGTTCCGGTAGAAGAGGTTATTGAGCGTATCGAAGCGGTTCAAACCGATGATGTTGTGAAACTGTCCGATGAAATATTCCAGGAATCCAAGATGACACTGGTAACACTCGGGAGGCTTGATGAGGAAGGGGTCGGTGGTCTCGTTCTCCCTTAAGGAGAAACGTGATGAACTTCCGCACGCAGCGACACCTTGGATTTTTCAGATAAGAGGCTTTTCCAGGCCGATCGATGAGCTTTCCCGATACTGATGCCGATGAGGTAATAGTCACCTTCGATGGTGTACCAGGATACGCACCCCTCCAGGATTACGTTTTCGCACGTAATGGTTACGTTCTCGTTTAAGAATTGCGAAAAGGTCGTCCTGATCCTCGTTGTGGGTACGGCCAAGCATAAGTCTTTTGCACCCAGCTCACGGGTTGTTCCCCAGAAGGATAATTGCTGGCCGGGGCACGTTATGTTCAGCGATAGGGTTCCCAAAAACTTACCATTCATGTTGAATGAAAACATAATTTCCTTGCCTCTCTTTCCTATATTCATATATTTCATCGGCAAGAAGTATGCCTAACATGAGGAACCTTAAGACGATTCTTGCATATGACGGGTCCGGATATCACGGATGGCAGGTCCAGGCAGGGGTAAATACCGTCCAGGAAACGGTTGAGAAAATTTTATCGGCGATCCTTAAACATGATGTCCGGGTTGTGTCTTCTGGACGTACAGATGCCGGGGTCCATGCGATCGGGCAGGTAATAAATTTTTTTACTCCCTCATCTATACCTGAAGAAGGGTTGCTGAAGGCAATGAATTCAATGCTGCCCGGTGATATAAAAGTCTCCCATATCGAAGAAGTTCCCCCCGGTTTCAATGCAAGGTTTACTGCCAAGTCAAAAACATATGTGTACATGATAGAAACATCGGAAGTCCTCAGCCCTTTCCTCACGAGGTATGCCCTGCATCTGCCGGGAAGGCTGGATATCGATGCTATGGATATTTCCGCCAAGATGCTTCTTGGAGAACACGATTTCAGCTCATTTATGGGGGCAGGTTCTGCGGTAAAGACGACGATAAGGAGAATCATGGTATCGGAGGTCTTTACACGGGATACAAAGGTGTATTTCCTTATCAAAGGTAGCGGCTTTTTACGACATATGGTAAGAAACATTGTAGGGACCCTGATCTTGATAGGCCAGGGGAGAATGGAGCCCGGTGATATGAAGGGAATCATAAGTCTGAAGGATCGCGCTTTCGCCGGTCCGACAGCCCCCCCTCAGGGGTTGTACCTTGTGGGCGTAGAGTATGATGACTTGTGCCGGACAAAGGGAAAATCGAAAGCCCGACAAGAATAGATATCTCTCCGGAGAGTGATACGAAGAGATAACCCATACGCGATAAGGAGGTAACAATGAGAGGAGTTGTTCTTGCAGGAGGGCTTGGGACGAGGCTTTACCCCCTGACGAAGGTAACGAACAAGCATTTGCTTCCGGTCTATGACAAACCCATGATCTATTATCCGATCGAAACCCTAACGAACGCCGGTATCAAGGAGATTATGGTCGTGACCGGCGGAAATAATGCGGGCGATTTTCTGCGACTCCTGGGAAACGGGAAAGAGTTCGGCCTGAGCCGTATCCATTATGCGTACCAGGAAGGAGAGGGCGGGATTGCCGAGGCTCTGGGCCTTGCAGAATCTTTTGCCGAGGGCAGGCCCATATGCGTGGTGCTCGGCGATAACATCATCGAGATGAATATCATTCAGGCTGCCCAAGATTATAAAAAGCAAGGCGGCGGGGCAAGGATCATGCTTAAGGAAGTACCGGATCCGGAGAGATTCGGGGTTCCTGTTTTTGAAGGCGATACGATTGTCCGGATCGAGGAGAAGCCCAAGGACCCCAAGAGCAGCTACTCGGTTATCGGCATCTATATGTACGATTCCATGGTTTTCGACGTTATACACGGGCTCACGCCTTCCGAGAGGGGCGAGTTGGAGATAACCGATGTGAATAATGCATACATCAAGGCAAAAACTATGCACTGGTCGTTATTGGACGGGTGGTGGACCGATGCAGGCACAACGGAGAGCCTGCTGAAAGCAGGAAATCTTGTGGCAAAAACGGGCGCGAACAAGAAAAGCTGATAAAATTAAGGGACCGACGAGGGGGCTTTCATGAAGGTATTGCTGACAGGCGGATGCGGGTTTATCGGGACGAATCTTATACGGTACATCCTTGCGAATAAGCCTGACTGGAAGATTGTGAATCTCGACCTTTTGACATACGCCGGAAATCTGGAAAACACCCTGGGTCTGGAGGATGACTATCCGGGCAGATATACCTTCATCAAGGTCGATATAGCCGATGCCGCTGCAGTTGAAGCAGTCTTTGGCCGATATTCGTTCGATCTGGTCTTGAATCTCGCCGCCGAATCTCATGTTGACAGGAGCATTGAAGATGCCGGTATTTTCATCAGGACGAATGTCATGGGCGTGCAGGTGCTTCTCGATGCTGCACTGAGGCACAAGGTCGGCAGGTTTCTGCATGTTTCTACCGACGAGGTCTACGGGAGCCTTGGGCCTGAAGGGCGATTCAGGGAGGATCTTCCCATGGCCCCGAACAGCCCCTATTCCGCTTCAAAGGCAGCAGCAGACCTCTTGGTAAGATCATATGTAAAGACCTTTGGTATTGATGCGGTCGTCACCCGGTGTTCCAATAATTACGGGCCGTATCAATTTCCGGAAAAGCTCATCCCTCTCATGGTCCTGAATGCCTGCAGCGGCCGCGAACTTCCGGTATACGGAGACGGCAAGAATGTCCGGGACTGGATCTATGTGGATGACCATTGCCGCGGCATCGTCATGGTTGCGGAAAAGGGCAGGTGCGGCGAGGCCTATAATATGGGCGGCGATGCGGAAAAAGAGAATATCTTTATTGTCCGGAGCATCTTGCAGTCCCTCGATAAGCCCGATTCTCTCATCAAATATGTCAAGGACAGGCCGGGGCATGATTTCCGCTATGCCATGGATTTCTCGAAGATAGCCACGGAGCTTGGCTGGGAACCCTTGGTGGACTTCGAGACGGGGATAGCGAATACCGTGAAATGGTATCTGGATAACAAACTCTGGTGGCAAAAGATTCTTTCAGGTGACTATCAGAAGTATTACGAAAGGATGTACGCAAATCGATGAAGATTCTCATCACTGGGTCGAGAGGTCTCTTGGGATACGAAGTCGGAATAGTATGCGAAGGGCAGGGAGATACGGTTTTCAGAACCGATATCGTTCCTCCGAGCCTGCAACTGGATATTACCGATGCATCGGCTATCCGGGGTATGCTGTCGACCATGAAGCCCGACTGGGTTATTAACTGTGCGGCGTACACGGATGTCGACGGATGTGAAACAAACGAAGAGCTGGCTTATCAGCTCAATGCCAAGGCTCCGGGGAATCTGGCCCGGGCATGCGAGGAAGTTGGAGCAAAGTTCCTTCATATCAGCACCGATTATGTTTTCGACGGAAGCAAAGAGGTCCCGTATACTGAAAACGACGAGACAAACCCTACGAGCGTTTATGGCAAAAGTAAGAGGGCAGGGGAAATCGCTGTTCTGGAGAGCATCGAACACTACTCCATCGTAAGGACTCAATGGCTTTTCGGTCCGCAGGGAAAGAATTTCGTCTCTACGATCCTGAAAATCGCCAAGGATAGAGATAAGATTACGGTCGTGAACGATCAGTGGGGTTCTCCAACCTATTCCAAAGATCTTGCCAAGGCTCTCAGGCTTCTCATCGATAGCAATGCTCAAGGGGTCTACCATGTATGCAACAGGGGCAAAGCAACGTGGTATGATCTCGCCAGGAAGGCCGTTGAACTGGTGGGCCTACAGACAGAAGTCATCCCGGTACCAACCAGTGAATATCCCCGCCCTGCAAAAAGGCCTTTGAACAGCGTTCTTTCCACCAGGCGCTTTACCGAAACTACAGGCAAGCTTATGCCTGCATGGCAGATATCCCTGGACAAATATATCAAAGAATACCTCATGGAGTATCGCAGATCGAATCCTGTCTAGGCTTCTATCCGATGAAACAGCCTATGCTTTCTTCCATAACCTGTGATAGAGCAATATCCATTGGAAGAGATCATATGAATGAATCGACTTTAGTTATGAGTAATATTCTGATAAATAGGAAGAAATACGTAAAAAGCCTGTGAACTGCAGGCAGATTCCAACGGAAGATTTCCTCGAATCCTACAGGAAAAGGAGCACGTTTTGAGTGAGATAAAACAGAAAAGTGTAGCGAGGGATTGGATAGAGGCTCTTGCGGTAGCCTTTGTCATCGCCATGATTATCAGGGCCTTCGTCCTGCAAGCTTACCGGATACCCTCATCCTCCATGGAAGATACCCTTCTCAAAGGTGATCATATCCTCGCCACCAAGTACAATTACGGCGTTACCGTGCCGTTTACCACGCGCAAGATTCTGGGAGCCGACAAAGTTCCCAACAGAGGCGATATCGTCATCTTCACCTTCCCCGGAAACCATGCAATGGATTTCGTGAAACGGGTAATCGGCCTTCCGGGCGATATCGTCGAGGTAAGGGAAAAGAACGTCTACATCAACGGGCAGCCCTTCAAGATACCGTACGAGAAGCATACGGACCCGTTCATACTTACCCAGGGACAGGGGATGGTCCGGGACAACTTCGGGCCGATCAAGGTAGAGCCGGGCACCTGCTTCGTTATGGGAGACAACAGGGACCAGAGCTACGACAGCAGATTCTGGGGATTCGTCCCAGTGCAGAATATCAAAGGCAAGGCCTTTGTCATTTACTTTTCATGGGATAGCGCCAAGCACTGGATACGCTTCGGAAGGATCGGAGATATCATTCACTAGAGGTGTATATGCCGGAAATAGTCATGAGTGAACAGGAGATTACCGCCATACTGAAGGATCTTGCGGATTGTCTCATGGAAGGGATCAAGACCTGGAATGATGTCGTCTTCATCGGGATACGAAGCGGAGGGGTACTGGTAGCGAGGAGTATAGTAAAAATCCTCGAGCAAAAGACAGATATGCAGATCCCCCTTGGTACTCTGGATATCGCCCTGTACCGGGACGATGTATCCAAGAGGCTTTTTTCTCCGGAGGTAAGGAGTACGGACATCCCCTTTTCCGTAGATAATAAGCGGGTGATACTCGTTGATGACGTAATCAATACGGGCAGGTCGGTCCGTGCGGCAATAGATCATATCCTGGATTTTGGACGCCCCAAGAGGATCTACTTTATGGTGCTCTTCGATCGAGGCGGGAGGGAACTGCCCATACAGCCCGATTTTGTCGGCAAGGAGATGAGCATCCCCGAGGAGAAGATCATAAAGATCGAAGTGGCCCCCGATGGAATCGGCATCAAAGACGTGATCATAAGCGGGGTGAAAAAATGAACTGGCCCCATAAGGATATCATCGCCGTACAGGACCTGACGTCTGCAGAGATCGGGCTTATCCTTGATATGGCATCCTCTTTCAAGGAGATATCCAGAAGAGACATCAAAAAGGTCCCGACCTTGCGCGGTAAAACCGTGGTGCTGCTGTTCTATGAGGCAAGCACCAGGACGAGACTTTCCTTTGAAATAGCCGCGAAGCGCCTGAGCGCTGACACCACGGCGCTGTCGGCTTCCGGTTCTTCCTTTTCCAAGGGAGAAACCATCATGGATGCTGCGTACAATGTCATGGCCATGTCTCCGGATTGTATCATCATCAGGTATCCGTATGCAGGGGTCCCAAAGAAGATGGCGGAGCTGCTTCCCTGCTCCGTGATTAATGCGGGGGATGGATACCATGAGCATCCTACCCAGGCGCTACTGGATATGTATTCAATGAAGGAGCGTTTCGGCCGACTGGAGGGGTTAAAGGTAGCGATTGTGGGGGATATCATGCACTCACGGGTGGCGAGAAGCAATGTCTACGGGCTGATAAAAATGGGGGCGCAGGTGGTCCTTGTGGCGCCGAAAACCTTGCTCCCTCCGGGTGTGGAGACATGGGGAGCAGACGTAATGACCGAGTTCGATCCGGTCATCCCCGAGGTTGATGCGATCATGATGCTCAGGGTTCAGAAAGAGCGGCTTCATGAGAGATTTTATCCGGATTCGAGGGAGTATTCAATATTTTACGGACTGAACAAGCGGCGGGTGGATATGATGAAGGAAGGCGCGGTCATTATGCATCCGGGCCCCATGAACAGAGGGGTTGAAATTACCTATGATGCTGCGGACAGCGCCCGCTCGATCATCCTCGACCAGGTGGAAAACGGGGTTGCGATACGGATGACATTGCTCTACCTGTCGATGGGAGGAAGCGCCAATGTGGATTAAGGGCGGCACAATATTCGATCCGGCAGGCGGCACCGTCCAGGCAGGCGATATTCATATTGCCGATGGCGTTATCTCGGGAGTCTATCCCGGAGGAAACAACGGGAAAGACGGTGAGATCGTCGATGCACAAGGCTTATGGGTCTTGCCCGGCCTCATCGACATGCATGTGCACTTCCGTGATCCGGGATACGAGTACAAGGAAGACATCGTTTCAGGAAGCCTGGCTGCTGCGGCCGGCGGGGTGACGACCGTTGTCTGCATGCCCAATACCGACCCGGTGAACGACAACCCTTCGGTAACCCGGTATATTGTCGAAAAAGCGAGAGCCAAGGCTGCCGTCCGGGTTCTCCCCGCAGGGGCGCTCACCAAGGATCTTAACGGTATCGAGCTTGCAGAGATGGGGCTCATGAAAGCTGCAGGAATCGTTGCCGTAACCGACGACGGAAAGACCGTGGAAAATGCCTCGATGATGAGGCGGGCAATGGAGTATGCAGCCACATTCGGCCTTCCCGTGATTACCCACTGCCAGGATAAGGGATTGAGCGCAGGCGGGGTGATGAACGAGAGCGCGCTCTCTTCCAGGCTCGGGCTTGCGGGGATACCGAGCGCGAGTGAAGATATCATCATCTCCCGGGACGTGCTTATTGCCGGTTATACCGGCCTCCCTGTTCACATTACCCATGTCTCCACGAGGACGGGCATCGATATTATCAGACAGGCAAAGCGTGACGGTATCAGGGTGACGTGCGATGTAACTCCCCATCACCTTCTCCTCACCGAAGATAGGGTGCGGGGCTATGACACGAAGGCCAAGATGTATCCTCCCTTGCGCAAAGAAGAAGACCGGCGAGCACTCATTGAAGGGCTCACGGACGGGACGGTCGACTGCATCGCCACCGACCATGCTCCCCATGCCAAGGATGAGAAGGATCTGGATTTCGATCTGGCACCCTTCGGCATCATCGGCCTTCAGACTCTTCTCCCGGCGATCATGCAGGTCCATAGAGAGTGCGGGATCGACTTCATGGAGCTCTTGAAACGTGCAACCGTCAATCCTGCCCGGATTCTGGGCATTGAGGGAGGCGTTTTAACCGCAGGCGCTCGCGCTGATATCGTGCTGTTTGATCCGGAAGTTAAATGGAAATTCACCGAAGAGAGCATTCTTTCAAAGTCGAAGAATTCTCCGTTCCTGGGGAAGGAATTTAAGGGAAGGGTAGTCCATACGATCGTCTGCGGCAATAGCGTCTATCGAATCTGAGACACCAGACCGGCCTCTTTCGCCAGAGCGGCAACATGCCTCCCTACGGCGAGGCAGGAAGTGAGCCCCGGAGATTCGATGCCGGCAAGGGTAAACAGCCCGGCAAGCCCTCTTGTTTCCTCATGGCAGATCAGGAAGTCTCTCTGGGAACCGCCCGGTTTCTGTATCTTCGGCCTGACGCCTGCCATGTCGGGAACGAGATCGGAAGGTTCCAGGAAAGGAAGCATGGCCCTGGCGTTTTCATAGAAAACCTGTGCATGGGATGGATCCACGTCGTAGGAAATTTCATCCACAGGAAAAGCGTTCGGGCCCAGCCGTAAGAACCCCGCAAGATCTTTAGTGGCATGGATGCCCAGTCCCGTGAGACTTTTCTCGGGAACCGGATAGACGAGGCCGCCCACCAGCGTGTGTTTGCCTCCCCTGACCCGGAAATATTCGCCTTTCACCGGATAAATGCGATACCCGGCCGCATCGATATCGATACCGGCCAAAGCGGATATTCTGTCGGAAAAGAGCCCTGCAGCGTTGATCACGATCCTCGAAGAGAACGTATACGGGCTCCCGCTCATATGGCCGGCTGTGCACACAAACCCTTGTGAAGATTTCTCAAGGGCGAGGACCTCTGTATTGTAGAAGATCGAAGCCCCCTTATCGAGGCAATCTGCTTCCAGGGATCTGATGAGGCGGTGTGAGTCGATGATCCCTGTGTTGGGGGAATGCAGGGCGCATATGCCCGACACGCTCGGCTCTATTTTTTTTAGATCGGACCGGCCGAGGATTTTTAAACCTTGAACGCCGTTATCCTTCCCCTTGAGAAAGAGTTTTTCAACAGCTTTTTCTTCAGACGACTCGGTTGCCACGATCACCTTCCCCATGCTTTGGCAAGGAATTGTGCGGGCGGAGCAGTATTCGGAAAGCATCCCGGCGCCCTCGACGCACAGGCGTGCCTTGAGGGATTTTTTTGGATAATAGATGCCGGCATGAATGACCTCGCTGTTTCTCGAGCTTATTCCCATTCCGGGATGAGGCTCTTTTTCCATGATCACCACATGATCTGCCGTGGAAGCGAGCTCTCGTCCAATCGAAAGACCGATGACCCCGGCCCCGATAATGGTAATGTCCACTTTTATCATTGCTTTCATATAGCAGGAAAACCTCCATAGGCAAAAAGCAATGTGCTCATCGGGGAGGAAAGGGACATGAAGAATGCAGTTGTCCGCCAAGGCGCCATTCCTTCACATAATGAGGTATATAGAAAAGAGATAAGACAGGCGTTATAATCTTGTATAGGAGAGAAGGAAAGGAAGGACCTTGATTTCCTTGCCTATAAATGGCTGATCTGGTATAAGATTTTCTACTCTCAGAACGCACCATTCATTAATAAAACAGGTGGAGGTTACCATGGATATCAGGGACAAAGTTCCAGTGATTAGAGTTGCTATCAGAGGGGCAAATGGAAGGATGGGTCTCCAGGCAATCTATGCTTCCATGGAAAATAACGAAGATATCCTTACCCGGTTCAAGCACAAAGATTTGAAAGCTGACGATGTCTGGATAGATGTTGTTTGCGGTGCGTTTACCGCCGACATTCCTACTGTGCAGCAGCTCCTGGCCGGAGTTTTGCGCTCGGAGAAATCCAAGATTCTCGAGGGATACGACAAAAACGGCCACCCGATCTACCGGAGCAAGGCAGACGGCAAGCACGAATTAAGGACCAAGTACGTAGAGCAGTCGCTTGCGGAAGAGCCCCAGAGAGATCATGTCATACCCTATGACCGCCAGGAGATCGTAGATACACCGGAAGGGCTGCCGGCCATAAAAATATATTCCAAAGACAAACAGGAAGTGCTTTCCATTATCCGACATGCAAATGTACGTTTCGGAGAGCTTTCCGCTGAAGCCATTATGGATACTGTCCTTGATACTGCCTACGATCTTGGGGCGAATGTCCTGTTGTCCTGCGTGGGCGACACGGCTAAGAAGGCCGACAGGATGACGAAGTGGATGGATAAGATCCATGAAAAAAAGTACGCCATGGGATTCCTTGAATCCGCCCCTGCAAAGGGATGGGAGAGCAGGCTCTTATCCCGCCAGGATGATATCAGCGTACTGTGCTCCAGAAACTCGAGCCCCACAGGGACATTGTTCAGGACAGGCGTTGCACTGAGAGACCCTCTGTACCGCTTCAATCCGTTTGAGCAGGGGAAGGCTTCAAAGAAATTCCAGAGTATTTTCAAGAGGATTATGGACAGCATCATACAAACCGATGCCTTCAAAGGATATGCCCAGTTCCTCAAGAAAAAACCTAATACCATAAGGGACATAGACGGCGAAGGGATACTCATCAATTTCCCGCCCGATTTTCTCAGTGTCACCTCTCCGAACTACCTGTCTTTCAGCTTCTATGAGGATAATGAGTACGGCTTCATCTGTGCGGCGCTCATCCCGAACCTCAAAGCGCTGGGTATGATCTATCGGGATAGGGAGATCGTTGATAAGGCACGAAGCAACGGGCTGAAGTATGAAGCTATTACCAACGTTCCAGGAATCTTCGGGACCGAATGGTTCTTCAAGGCCCCTGAGGAGATCATCAAGCGAGGCGGAGCGCTTTCCACAAGCTCCTGCACCACGAACGGCAACGTCGTGGCAGATTTTCTCATATTCTTTGCCCTGCATTGCTATTACGTAATCTTCTCAGAAGAAATAAAAGATTACTATACCTGCACCGACAAAGCAGAGATCCTGACAATCGAGGAAAGGATCGAAAAGAAATTTTCAGAGCTTTCAGGCTATATCAATGACCTTATCGCTCACAGAGCGGAACTCATCAAGAAAGTGTTCGGGTTCTACTATGACGAGATCATATTCATGAACACGGATATGCAGCATGGACTGACCAGGTCGGAGTCTCCGGACGTGATCGATTTCTTAAGGGAAACCTCTTCAGGTTCGCAGACAGAGGTACCGAAGATCCTCTCTCTTCCGGACCGGGAGCTTGCATACATGGAAGGGCTCAAAGGGCTGGTGGGAGAGAAACTCTCCCGGGAACCCGACGAGAAAGAGAAGGCCCGTCTGCAGGAAGAATTCCTGAAAATAGACGCGAGCATCGGTACTATCAGCAATGGGATAAAAATCGTGAATATCCTAGAGGCCTTTGGAGGCAAATAAGAGCTTGACACTCTGTTTTCGTTTGGATTATGAACCTTCAAGTAAAAGGGCCCATAGCTCAATTGGTAGAGCCACCGGCTCATAACCGGTAGGTCCCTGGTTCGATTCCAGGTGGGCCCATAGAACGAAGAAATATAACAAGGGAGTAAAAGGGTTGCTTTCCGATACCGCCAAAGGACATATAGTCTCTTACGAGACAGACAAGGGGATGCTTCGAGAAGCATCCCCTTTTTTATTCGTGAATAATGGTGCAGGTGCGAGATATACTCACAGTTCTTGATACAATAGCCCCCTTCCATACTGCGGAGCAGTGGGATAACGTCGGGCTCATGGTGGGAGACCCTCATCAGGAAGTCCGGTCCGCTCTCGTCGCGTTGGACCCGTCCCTTGAGGTAATCAATGCTGCTGCCGAAGCCCAAAAAGATCTCATCATCACGCATCATCCACTCATATTCACTCCCTTAAAGGTAGTCGATCTCCGGGAGGCGGTTTCGCGGAAAATCGCGACGCTTATCCGTTGTTCTGTTGCCCTTGTCAGCTTGCATACAAATTTTGATATCGCAGCGGGCGGAGTATCCGATGTGCTTGCAGAGAGGCTTTCTCTTCGGGATGTGCAATCCTTCGGCCCCCTTCGGACCGGCACGGTAGACGGAGAGCAGACCCTTTGCGCATGGGCCGTGGACCTGCCTTTCGATACGGTGCGGGTCGCAGATGCAGGAAGGCTCGTAAAAAAAATATGCATGTGCCCGGGCAGCGGCATGGAATATATAAAGAGCGCAGTGGACATGGGATGCGACACCTTTGTCACGGGCGATGTAAAATACCATGGAGCCTTGGATGCGAGAGAATCCGGCATAAATATCGTTGATCTAGGGCACTTCGCCACCGAGCAGATCGCTCTTGTCCCGCTTACGGAAAGGCTCAGGCGGGAGCTGCCGGACATTTCAATCGATATATACGAGGAACAGGACGTATTCATGAATATCAAAGGAGAACGAAATTGAAGGAACGCTTAGATGATTTGATAGCCTTGCAGAATGTAGAGATCGAAATTTTTAAAG
This sequence comes from Syntrophaceae bacterium UBA6087, assembly GCA_002448235.1. GTDB lineage: Bacteria > Desulfobacterota > Desulfomonilia > UBA1062 > UBA1062 > Phosphitivorax. The sequence continues at coordinate 131,926 of DIXF01000002.1, read as the reverse complement.
CAGAGGAAGGCTTACGTGAACTCCCGAAAGAGATCGAGGAGATCGACAGCATTATCCAGGCAAGGAAGACCTCGCTGAATGCTGTCGATGAAGAAATCGCGGCATTGGAAGAAAAGAAAACCCCACTAGAGTCGGAGCTCAAAGAGAATCAGACCATTCTCGATGCCGCGGACGCCAGGATCAAAAAAATCAAGACCAATAAAGAATACCTCGCCCTGCAGCGGGAAATCGACCTGGCGAAAAAGCGCAAGGCAGACATCGAAGAGCAGCTTCTCACAATCATGGACAGGGTCGAGAAGAAGGGCACGGAGAAAGAGCGGATCCAGAAGTCATTCGACGCCGACAGGGTAATTCTCGACGAGAAAAAAGAAGGACTCCTGGCCCAGATACGGGAGCTCGAGTCGGTTGTCGCCGAGTACAAGGGCAAAGATCAGAAGCTCAGGAAAAGCGTCGATCCCTCTCTTCTTTCAAAATACGACCGCATCAGGCAGAGCAAGAAGGGCATTGCCGTTGTGGAATGCGCCGACGGCGTATGCAAGGGATGCCATATGCACATCCCGCCCCAGCTCTACAATGAGCTCGTCAGGGGCGACAAAATGATCAACTGTCCGGCATGCCAGCGGATCCTCTACATATCAGCGAAGCCGGAAAATGCTGAAGAATAGGACTAAAAAAGATATAGGTGTAATTTTTATCGACAAGGGCTGAGGCACCAGAGAACAGGGACAGGCTTCATGATGCCCGGATGGGCAAACTACGAATCCGGCATTGAAGAGAACGAAAGGACTGCACCTGTTTTATGGATACTGAAGACTATCGTTCAATAGAACCGTTTGTTGTCTGCCGGGCATACGGCCTCCATCGGGAGCTGTTGCCCGCCTGTGAAATATTCTTAAAATTTTTCTCAAGTTTCAAAAAAAATAACCGTAAAGTAATCATTGGATGCAGATGGAATGCGTAATCATACAATCATACACGGGCTTAATAAATACATTGTTAAGCGAATTATCCAAATCTATTTACCCTAGGGAGGAGTAAAGCTATGTTAAGGAACAAAAAAGGTTTCACATTGATCGAGTTGATGATCGTCGTTGCGATCATCGGTATCCTGGCGGCAGTGGCCATCCCGGCTTATTCAGGTTACACCAAGAGAGCAAAAGCATCGGAAATCACGAATGGGATGGGCGCGGTTGCTTCGGCCGCGAAAGAATACTTCTCGGACAAGGGCACATGGCCAGGTGATATGACTGCTTTTACTGAGATCCAGAATTCTCTTGGCGTAACAGTTCCGGAAACGTATCTTTCCAGTGTAGATTGGGATCAAGCAACACATACGCTGACTGTAACGGTCAATGCCGCTGACCTTGAATTGCAGTCTGACGGGTCAAACTGTGAAATTTCTCTTGAAACACTTGAAGCTTCCAAGGGCGTCTGGGGTGGAGGTGCCGATTCTTGCGATCCTGCCTATATCCCAAAGAACTAATTAACATATTTGAAACGGGAACACGTTTCATAAGGAAGTGATTAAAAAGAAAAGGGGGCTCAAGTAACTGAGCCTCCTTTTTGTAATAGTAATACCTTAATTTTCTTCGCTCACCTCGGATTCAGTTTTTCAGGAGATTAATTACGGTAGGCAATTGATTGGCACTTAGTATGATGCCTATGTCGGTGATGAATACTGGCACTGCCTTGACGCCGAACTTGACTCCGAGTTCATTCGAACTGGCCAGAATCCTTAAGCCATCCGGACAGGAACCCCTTTTGCCATCCTCCGCTACTTCTAACCACTTCTTCGCAATGTAGGTATCGAGGTCCATCTTTCTGCAGATTGTCTTTATTGCCAGATCTTCCATGCTCCCTTTTGCAAGGATCAGGATCTTGAGCTCGGTGCGAGTTTGGTCGAGCACCGGCAGCAGTTCCATGAGTGCCTCTTTGCAGTTGGGGCACCCAGGGCTGGCGAACATGTAGAGCGTGTGGCGGGTCTCGCCTTGGGGCACGTAATGTATGGCCACTGAGCTATCAAATTGGCTTCGCAGCGTGAAGAAATCTTTTGATATAAGATGAAGAAATCCCTCCTTGGTGATGCTCTTCTTGTCATCAACCATTTCCCCGGTAATGATGAAGTCTTCCTTGTAGTACATCGGTATCTTCTTGTCGCCTTCCTGCACGATCACTTCACAGAATCCATGAACCGGCCTTTTCGAAAGGATGAAGCCAGAGGGGTATGGTTTATGTCGACCGATGGCCTCCATACTCACATTTTCACAGGGGTCCCTCTCGATGAGTTGCATCAGCAGGATGCCCGATATGAGGAGCGCTGCAAGAACTGGGAGCACAATCCTCTCCTTGGGCGCTATCAAGGGAACTCTATTTGTTCGGAAAGAGAGCGCAACGACAAAGGCTGAGACGAGAAACAGGACCGTGTCCCTTGCGAGGTCGATCCAGGAGATCTTGTCGGCATCGGGGGCGGTAGTGAAGCACCCGCACGAAATATCGAGCCCGCGGTATAAGCTGATGGCCAGAGCCGTGGTAAAGCAGCCGAGCAAGAAGCTCGTTGAAAGTGAGCCTGCCCGGATGAATATCCCGGCGAATACCGACAGCCCTGCCAAAAGCTCGATCAAGGGGAGGACAAGCGAGAAGATGCCCACAGTCCCGGCGGGTAGAAGCTCATAAGACTGGACGGCTTTTGAGAATCCTTCGGGATCGGAGAGGTGAATCATTCCGGTATATATGAATATTCCGCCGGTAATGATTCTTGCGAAAATGTACGCCGCCTGTTCCTTCTTCATTGCCGCTCCCTCCTTTATTACCTACATCATACCATAGAATCTGCTGTTGTGTAAAACTGGGCATTATCAGAAGCCGAGCTAGGAGAGTGTTGTGCCAGATCCTTCTACCTGCTCGTTGACAACCAGGTGATGATAATGTAGGCACGTTCCACAATGGACAGGCCCCGTTCCCCTCTCACAGAAGCACAGGCAGCAGCCTTTCAAAGCAGCATCTTATCATATTATCTGGAATATGCTCGGTCGTTTCCCTGGAGGAAGACTGTCGATCCTTACTGTATCCTCATCTCGGAGTTCATGCTCCAGCAAACACAGGTTGAAAGAGTTCTCGGCAAATATGAACTCTTCCTTGGCATGTTTCCAAATTTTGATAGCTTAGCGGCCTCTGATCTCTGCTCTGTGTTGAGTGCTTGGCAGGGGCTAGGATACAATCGACGCGCTATAGCCATAAGGAAAACAGCACAGAAGGTAATGGATGATCATAACGGCAGTTTACCTCCGGACATGGATAAGCTTAGGGCACTTCCTGGGATAGGAAGGTCTACTGCCGGTGCGATACTTTCATTTTGCTACAATATCCCGACAGTTTTTATCGAAACCAATATAAGACGTGTGTTTATCCATTTCTTCTTTTCGGAACGAGATAAAATAAGTGATAGAGAAATTATGCCTTTCGTGGCAAAGACTCTGGACAGAGAGAATCCGCGAGAATGGTATTATGCGCTCATGGATTATGGAGCTATGCTAAAAGGAAAACTGCCCAACCCGAATAGACGAAGCAAGCATTACAGCCTGCAGGCTAGATTTGAAGGATCAGACAGGCAAGTCAGAGGTGATATTCTAAAAATTCTGGTTTCTTGCGGATCAATGGTAATGGATGAACTGATAAGAGAGACAAGGACTGAGCCTGAGCGCGCATACAGGATTGTAACTAGCCTCGTGCAAGAAGGCTTTCTAATAAGATCAGAAAATACGATCATGATTGCTTGAGAATCCTGCAGATTAGCCTTCTACAGACGGCTTTGCCAGCGATGTTTCCAAGTCTTCCCAGAACACAGCGCGTTTTTCAGAAGCCGGCTCCGAGAGTGCAGGGAACTCGAGAAAAGGCACATGAATATTATCTTTTGCAAGTTCATCGGAAAGGATCTCTGCCATGATACCCATAAGCACCGGATCATCCTTTCCCGGTTGATCCATGGGGTTGGAAGACTCAGTCCCGTAGCGGTTTACTTTGTGTTTCCCCCAATGGATTCCGCAGGTCGGGCTGTTTTCGAGGCCGATAAAGCAGCATAAGCGGTATTTATTCTTCAGAAACTCCCGCACCATGAGCAGTGGGGTCTTGAGCAGCTCCTTGCAGTGATCTCGGAAAAAAACACTGTCATATTGCTGGCGGCCTTGGGGGTTTCTCATTAAACCAAGTGCGGTTGTCTCCGGACAAAGATACTGTATTATTCCAACATTCCGACTCATGAGAAAGGTAGCGAGTTCAAGGGACAAGGGAAAGTTCTGGCCGAGTATATGAACCCTGCAGTACGGGTTTAGCAGACATTGGCAGATGAGGACGATCTTCCGATCTTTTTTGCTCACGGACACGCTCCTTCTATGAGAAGAATAATCAGGAGGAGGGAAGAAAACGATACTAGATAACCAAAGTATAAGGGAAGGGGAAAACAACAGGAGGAACGCTCTTATTCGAAAGAAAAAGGGCCTTATGCAAGGTAAAGGGACTGACCTGGAACTGAACAAATGCCCCCGGCAGGAATCGAACCTGCGACACCAGGATTAGGAATCCTGTGCTCTATCCCCTGAGCTACGAGGGCATGGGGGTTTAATTAAATGCACAGGCATGTTTAGTCAAGGGAAATGTTCTGACAGGCTGCCCGGCGTTTTGCCTTGTATTGTCGCACGCTGTTGCGATATACCCCTTTGTGTCATGAAGATCTCCGAAATCCTTGCACCGGCTGGAAACATGGAGCACCTTGAGACGGCGTGCCTTTACGGGGCGGAAGCCGTCTACCTCGGCGTGCAGGGTGAGACGAATCTCAGGGCAGGGGCGAAAAATTTTTCGCTGGAGGATCTCGGCATCGCTGCCGCATATGCCCATGACCGGGGAGTCAGGGTGTACCTTACCCTGAACACCTATCCCCATGATAGACAGATGAAAAAACTTCCCGAGATCGTTCTCCTTGCAAAGGAAATCGGGGTGGATGCGGTTATCGTATCCGACATCGGGGTCTTGAGCCTTGTGCGGGAGATTGCCCCAGAGCTGCCTCTGCACCTGAGCACCCAGGCAAATGCTGTGAATCTGCTCGCGATCAAAGCCTGGGCATCTCTCGGAATCTCTCGCGTCATCCTCGCCCGCGAGCTTTCTTGTCCCGAGATCGAACACATCCGGAAGCATACCGGGGTAGAATTGGAGATGTTTGTCCATGGAAGCGTCTGCATCTCCATTTCCGGTAGATGTCTTATCAGCAATTATCTCAACAGCCGGGATGCTAACCAGGGGAGGTGCACCCAGCCCTGCAGATGGGATTATGCGCTTGTCGAGCGGACAAGGCAGGATCAGTTCATGCCGGTTGTCGAAGAAGATGGCTATACCTTCCTTTATAACTCGAAGGATCTCTGCCTGCTGCCGGTGATGGATAAGGTCCTGGAGCTCGGGATGGAAGGGCTCAAGATCGAGGGCAGAAACCGGACTTCCCTCTACATAGCTACCGCTGTCCGGACATACCGGAAAGCAAGGGATGCCTATCGCAACGACCCGCACGGATTTTCTCTCAAGCGGGAGTGGATGGAGGAAATCGGAAAAATAAGCAATCGCGGCTACTTTACCGGCTTTTTCCTCGATGAACCCGATGATGAGGGCATCAACTATGATTTTAAGGGATATATCCAGAACTATCATATGGCGGCACGGGTGATTGGACATACTGGAGACAGAACAATTCTCGAGGCACGAAACCCTCTTATAGAAGGCATGGAACTAGAGCTGCTCACGGCCCGTGATTCAGGGCGGATGGGGCAGACATTCATCTTGAGCGGGATGCAGGCGGGCGGGATCAGGAAAGACAGGGTCCGACCCAATGAGACCTTCGAGATAAAGCTGCCCTTTGAAGCCGTTGCGGGTGAGCTCTTGAGAAAACCCTACAGCGAGGGAGATAAAGTGGTGTTGAGGTGCGGAAATGCAGGATAGAATCTTAGCCGGCTTGAACCCTCAGCAGGAGCGCGCCGTCCGGCATACTGACGGGCCGCTGCTCATTTTTGCCGGCGCAGGGTCCGGGAAGACACGGGTCATTGTACACCGGGTGGCGCACCTGATCTCCCAGGGAGTGCACCCTCGCGAGATCCTGTGTCTGACCTTTACCAACAAAGCTGCGGGCGAGATGAAAGAGCGGCTTAAAGTTATCCTTCAAACCGATGATATGCAAGTCTGGGCAGGCACATTCCACTCATTCGGCGCCTGGTTCCTGAGGCGGGAGGCCTATCGCATCGGCTACCCTTCCTCGTTCGTGATTTATGATGAGGCAGACCAGAGATCACTGATTTCAAAGTGCCTCAAGGAACTGGATATAAAAGGCGAGCGGGGCATGGATTCGACCCTGGCATGGCTGGCGAATTTTGCCCGGGACACCATGAAGGATGTGGAGGAAATCGGGGGGAATTACCCCTATGACCCGCAGCCCGTGCTTTCCCTGTACGAAAAGAGGAAAAAAGAATGCAATGCATTCGATTTTGCCGACCTTCTTTACGTCCCCTGCATGATGCTCTCCTCGGATGAAGAGCTCCGGGAAAAATACCGGGGAAGGTTCCGTTACATCCTTGTGGATGAGTACCAGGATACGAATACGGCACAGTACGTGTTCCTCATGAACCTCGTGGGAGACAGCTGCAACATCTGCGTCGTAGGTGACGACGACCAGTCCATTTACGGCTGGAGAGGTGCGAACGTAAGCAATATCCTCAAATTCAGGGATGATTTTCCCAATGCAGAGGTGATTGTCCTCGAGCAGAACTACCGTTCTACCGAAGGCATCCTTAAGGCAGCCTCATCCCTTATCGCAAACAACCGGTACCGTGCAGAGAAGACGCTCAAGGCCGTGCAGTGCGGCGGCAAGGATATCAGCATCAGCGAGCATATCGATGACGAGAGGGAGGCATATCATACGGCGTTTGCCATCGAAAAGCTCCTGAACTCCGGGGTGAGTCCCTGCGATATAGGCGTATTCTACCGGGTAAATTCCCTTTCGAGGGTAATTGAGGAGGCCTTTGTGCGCAAAGGCATTCCCTATGCAGTGTACGGCGGGATGAGGTTCTATGAGCGCAGGGAGATAAAGGACCTTCTCGCTTACCTGAGGATTCTCGTGAATCCTTCCGACGAAGAGGCCCTGGCAAGGATAATCAACACCCCTTCCCGGGGCGTCGGAGAGAAGACCGTTGCCACACTCAGGGCTTATGCCAGAAACAGGGGCATGGCCACGGTGCACATCATTGATGATGCCATCGCCCAGAAAAAGGTCAAAGGGGCAGGGCTGAAAGGGCTTGAATCTTTTCAGTGGGTATATCGTGACATCGTGTCCCGGGTGGGCCTTGGCGACATCGCTTCACTGCTGAAGGATATCATGGAAATCACCGGCCTCGAAAGAGCGCTGAAAGCCGAGATTGACGGGGAAGACCGTCTGAACAACGTCCGGGAGCTCATATCGAGCGCATCGGGGCTAAGGGACATCAGCGGATATCTGGAAGAGAAGGCGCTGATGAGCGCAGTGGATGTTGAGGCAGGCGAGCGCATCAGCGTTATGACCTTGCACATGTCCAAAGGTCTTGAGTTCGATTATGTCTTTATCCTTGGGCTCGAAGAAGGGCTCCTGCCCCACAGCAGGTCCATGGAGACAACCCTGGAGATCGAGGAAGAACGGCGCCTTCTCTACGTAGGCATTACCCGTGCCCGCAAAGAGGTGGTTCTGTCGTGGTCTCGGGTAAGGACGATATACGGCAAGGAAGTCTTCCAGATACCCTCGGGCTTTCTCTCGGAAATATCTGCATGCTAGGATGCCCCCTCGTCACAAGGAGCACCCGATTAGCCTTATGGAGACAGCCTGTCCATGGTAAGGGAGAGCTCATGGGTAACCTGGTAAACCTGCTTGAAAACATCCTTTGCCACGCTCCAGTCAAACCCGAAACTCCTTTTCAGGGAGAAAGCCCTGATCTCCCTGAGAGGCGTCATGGAAATCCCGAAGTTCAATTCGATATCAGAGAGAACATCTTCCTTGAGAATCGAAGGGGGGGTGTTGATCCGGACAATGGAAAGCATTGCGCGGAAAAGAGGGAAGAACCCGGGATAGGCCTCCAGGAGCAGTGACCTCAGTCCCCTTCCGCCTCCCGAACAGGAAATGTACCCCTGATGAAGATGGATAAGCTTAGCCTTGAGGTCTCGTTCACACTGGAGACGGAGCATGGACTTGTTGATCGAGAGATCCGAGAAAAGATCGTTTCCATAGACTGTCTTGTGAATAAGCTTGATATCCAGGAACTCGATAGGAAAGACGTCAAGGGACCTTTCGATATATTCACGGGTCATGGTCAAAGGAGCCCTGAGGCGTTTTTTTCCGTAGCGTCTTCTCAGGGATGCGAGTTTATCCAGACAGGTCGGCTCCATGTTCTCAAGTACAAGTACGGAATTGATATCGGATTTCCCATGGGTATAATCACCTGTCAGACAGCTTCCGGTGATGGCAATACTTATGATCTCCCGGGAAAAAGTTAAGGTAAGCTCCTGAACAAAGGGATCGATCACCCCGGAGGCTTGGGGGTCGATAACAAGAACGCTCGAACCTGTCGTCTGCTCTTCCATCTCTTGTAAAAGTTAGCCGGATAGAAGAAAAGCCTATCCTTGACTGCCCTGTCACCTTTCTCTTCATATCGCCCATATATTCTGACCGGTCAAGGGGATTTACAACCTTCACCGGGAATGACGCCCACAGGATGCCCCGCAGAAGAGAAAAGTTTGAATAAAAAGGTGATTATGCCTCGATTTCCTTTCCTGATATGTCGATAGATCAGGCAAAGAAATGAAAAGATGACGGGGATTGTTATAGGGGCTATCGCGAGTGGAAAAAAGATACGAGAAAGATCCGAGCGCTTCTCAATCGATGGGTATGCGAGAAACAACACACGATAAGCGCCTGTATAATATACGGATTATTCAGGGATATATAGAGCTTATCCAAGCTCATTATCCGGACATGGATATTGATTCACTCCTGGATTACGCCGGTATCAACCGGTATGAATTGAGCGATATGGGATACTGGCTCACCCAGGAGCAGGCGGACCGGTTCCATGAAATAGTGGTGGAGAAGACCGGCAATCCCGACATACCGAGGGAAGCCGGGCGCATGTCCGCTTCGGCGCAATCATTCGAGACGATCAGACAGTTCGTGCTGGGATTCATTACCCCTATCACCGCGTATGGATACGCAGGAAAGATAGCGGCTACACTGACCCGAAACGGTATCTTTTCCTCGCGGAAATTGTCCGCCAATAAGGTCGAGCTCACGGTAACACCTGCAGATCAGAGCGAAGAAAAGCCTTATCAATGCGAGAACAGGCTTGGATTATTCGAATCCATAACAAAGCCTTTCACCGGTAAATTCGCATCGGTCGAGCATCCGAGCTGCATCCATAAAGGAGCCACATGCTGCCGGTACGTGATCACGTGGGAATCCAACCCGGCATATTCCTGGAACAGGATACGAAGCTTCGGAACCTTAAGCCTTTCCCTTCTGGCTGCAAGCCTGCTGTATTTCCTGCCCATGAATCTCTGGGGTTATCTCGGCTTGTCCTGGTTAATGGGCGTGGCGGTATTGTCATGGTATAAAAACCATTTGGAGAAATGCGAATATAAAAAAAGAGTCGAAGTCCAGAGCAAAACAGCCGAGCTTCTTCTGCGCGAGACGAATAAGCGGTATGATGACGCGCTCCTCATCCAGGAAATCGGCGAAGCCGTCTCAAAGACTTTTGACGTGCAGGAGCTGCTCTCCACGGTCATGGAGAAAATGCAGCGCTTGATGGGTATTGATCGCGCAGCGATTTTGTTTGCGAACCCCGAAGGCTCAAAGCTCTGTTTCGCAACAGGGTACGGATTCGGACCTGAAAGCCTGGAGGCGCTACAGAGCATCGATTTCGATATGGCATCCTGGGATAAGATGAGATCTCCGGACAGGCCTTCCAAAGGGCACGACCCGGTGCTGATAAACTCATGTCAGGAGATGGATAAAGCCTTTTGCAAAGAGGCGGAAGACTTGGTCGGCTTTTTCGGGTTGAACTCCTTCCTCATCGCTCCTATCGTGTTCGAGGGCGCGACGATCGGACTGCTTCTCGTGGATAACGGCGTTTCCAAACGGCAGCTGACCAAGAGTGATATCAACCTGGTGATGAGCGTAGCCCAGCAAGTCGCTGTCAGTATTCACAACGCCCAGTCCTTCCAGATGCTCCAGAGAAGCGAAGAAAAGTACCGCGAGCTGGTGGAGAACGCCAACAGCATCATCATGCGGATCGATGTTGAGGGAAGGATTACGTTTTTCAATGAATTTGCGCAGAGATTCTTCGGGTATTCCGGAGACGAAATCCTCAACCGACCGGCTATAGGAACAATCGTATCGCGTGAATCCTCCTTTAAAATACGGTTTCAGGAAATGCTCGAAACTATTGCCGCAGCTCCTGAACCTTATTCCAACGTCCTCAGGGAGAATATCCTCAAAGGAGGAGACAGGATCTGGGTGTCCTGGACGCATAAGCCGGTCTTTGACGAAAATAGAAAGCTCCTCGAAATACTCTGTATCGGAAGCGACATGACATCCCGCATCAAAGCAAGAGAGGAGCTTATCGAGCGGGAGACCCAGTACCGACTTGTCGTGGAGAATGCTCACGAAGGGATCGTGATCGACCAGGGCGGCAAGTGCGAATTTATCAATCAGAAAGCTCTGGATATCAGCGGGTATTCAAAGGAAGAGATCCTTGCACAACCGCTTTTGAGCTTTATTCATCAGAAAGACCGTGAAAAGATAACGGAAGAGAGCAAAAAACGCATCATGGGGGGGAGAAGGGAAGGATCCTATCCGGTGCGCCTTATCCACAAAGACGGATCACCTCGCTGGCTGGAGATTACGCAAATATCGATCAGCTGGAAGAATGCGCCGGCAGTCCTGAATTTTCTCAATGACATCACCGAGCGCAAGCAGGCAGAAGAGGCCTTGCGAAAAAGCGAGGAACGCTATCGTACCATTCTGGAGAGTATTGAAGACTGTTACTATGAGGTCGATCTCGCAGGCAACCTGACGTTTTTCAACGATTCGTTGTGCGGGGTGCTGGGATATTCCAAGAGCGAACTTCTGGGCATGAACAGTAAAAACTTCATGGATACGGAAAACTCGAGAAAGATCGCAGAGGTCTTTACGGCAATAAACAAAAGCGGCCTGCCATGCAGGTCCCTCGATGTCAATTTTATCCGGAAAGATGGGTCGACATGCAATATCGACATCTCTGCAACGCTGATCAGGTCATCGAGCGGCGAGTCCATCGGATTCAGGGGAATAGCCCGCGACGTCACCGACCGCAGGCGTGCGGAGGAGGCGCTTCGGAACAGCGAGGAGCGGTACCGCACCATCTTCGAGAACACGGGCACCGCCACCATCATTATCGATGAAGATATGACCATATCCCTTGCCAATTCACATTTTGAAATGATTTCGGGGTGTTCGAGGGAAGAACTTGAAGGAAAGAGGGTCTGGACGGAATTTGTCCATGAAGAAGATCTGGAAAAGATGAAAAGTTACCATTTTGCGCGCAGGCGAAATCCCGGCGCTGCACCCAATCAATATGAGTTCAGGATTAAGGATATCCATGGGGAGACAAGAGAGATTGTCCTCAATGTGCGCATGATCCCGGGGACCAGGCAGAGCGTTGCATCCTGTCAGGACATCACCGATTTCAAAAGGGCGCAGGAATCGCTCCGGCGCAGCGAAGAGCGCTATCGCGATATCTTTGAGAATGTTTCGGACGGCTGGTATGTACATGATCTGGAAGGCAGGTTTATCGAGAGCAATCGGGCCATGAAGGAAATCATAGGCTATGATGTCAACGATCCTCTGCCGGAGGGATTGACTCTCCACGAACTGGTGCCGCAGAGATATCAGCCCATGGTGAAGGATTATCTCCATTCGGTTATTACCAACGGCCGCAGTGAAGGGCTGATGAAGATAGCGAGCAGAGATGGAGAAGAACGTGTCATCGAATATAAAAACTCGCTCATACTCGATAAGAACGGCATGCCCGCAGGAATCAGGGGATCTGCCAGGGATATCACCGAGAGGATTCTGTATGAGAAAACCATCAAGGACAGCGAAGAGAAATACCGCACCATCTTGGACACGATGGAAGAAGGCTACTATGAGATGAACACTCCGGGCAGGTTCACGTTTTTCAACGATGCTTTCTGCAGGATGCTCGGGCTGACCAAGAGCGAGCTCTGGGAAATGGATAACAAAAAGCTCATCTTTGAAAAAGAAAGAGAGCGCGTCTCGCAGTCCTTTTCCACAGTTTACAAAACTGGCCACACAACAAAATTCCTCGATCTTAAGCTCAACAGAAAGGACGGACGGCCTTGCTATGTCGAGATGTCCGTATCGCTGATCAAGGACCTTAACGACAAGCCCTTAGGATTCCGGGGAATCGTGAGGGATATTACCGAGCGGAAGAACCTTGAGACCCTCCAGCAGGAAAAGGCTGCGGCAGAGGCTGCAAATCAGGCGAAAAGCACCTTCCTGGCAAATATGAGCCACGAGATCCGAACCCCGCTGAACGCTATCGTCGGACTCGCCGATCTCACCTTAAAGACCGATCTTTCGGAAAAACAGCTCGATTATCTCCAGAAGATTCGATTGTCGGGCCATAATCTGCTCGATGTCATCAATGACATACTCGATTTCTCAAAGATTGAGGCAGACAGGCTGACCCTGGAGACGATAGATTTCGACTTGCATGACGTCATCGAGAACGTCGCGGATGTTTTTGCCGGCAAGGCAGGCGAAAAGATGCTGGATCTCATGGCATACATAGAGCCCGGCACACCCTGTAGCCTCAAGGGCGATCCTTTACGCCTCAAGCAGATACTCGTCAATCTCGCGGGGAATGCCATTAAGTTCACCAGTAAAGGCGAGGTGGTGGTCAAGGTGGGCCTGGTGCAGGAGGATGCACAGCAGGCACGACTGAAATTCTCGGTTGCCGACACCGGAATCGGCATTCAGAAAGAGCATATCGCAAAGCTGTTCAATCCCTTTACTCAGGCGGATGAATCGACGACAAGGCAGTACGGCGGCACCGGCCTCGGGCTGACAATCTGCAAACGTCTCGTTGACATGATGGGCGGCGACATAGGCGTGGAAAGTGAAGCGGGAAAAGGAAGCATTTTTTTCTTCCAGGCGGATTTCGGATTGCAGCGCTCAGAAAAATGCACCATGCACCATGTCGCCACCAATGTCCGCGAAAATGGATACAAGATACTGATCCAGGACAGCGCAGAAGGATCGCGGGAGATACTGACGAGTATCCTCTCGTCGCTCTCCTTCAAGGTCACGTCATTGGAGAAGGAAAAGGCAGCTGCGGGCGAGTTGCTCCGCGCTGCGAAAAAAGATCCCTATGACCTGCTCATCCTGAATCTGCGCAAACCGTCGATCGGCATCCTCGAAGACATCCGCAAAAACGAGACGCTGAAGAACACGAAGATCATTGCGCTTATCCCTTTCGGCAAAGGTCCTCTCGTGCAGAGAGACATGGTGGATGCGGTGGTCACGAAGCCTATAAAATATTCTCTGCTGCACCAGTGCATTCTGGGTCTTTTAGACGTTCCTGTTACAGCCGAAATAAAGAGAGCGGCGGGGGAAGAGCGGCCGGATAATCTGCGAAGCCTTGCCGGAGTGGAAGTCTTGCTGGTCGAGGATAATACAATCAACCAGCAGGTAGCCCGGGAGATCCTGGAGTCCGAAGGTCTGGTCGTGAGCATTGCCGGAAACGGGCAGGAAGCGATTAACGCGCTCGAAGCGCGGCTGTTTGATATCGTGCTCATGGATATCCAGATGCCGATAATGGACGGATACGAGGCGACCCGCAGGATACGCGCAATGGGGAAATATGCAGATCTGCCCATCATTGCCATGACCGCGCACGCCATGAAGGGCGACCGTGAGAAGTGTCTCGATGCCGGGATGAATGACCATATAACAAAACCGATCGAGATGGATCAGCTTTTTTCTCTGCTGAATATGTGGGTTCCATCGGAAAAAACCGGCAAAGGCACGAATCCTCCGGAACATAAATCCCCCGATATATCGCCGGAAGGCATCCCGGAGGCGCTGCCGGGGATATATATCGAATCTTGCCTGCACAGGATCGCCGGAAATAGAAGGCTTTTCAAAGAGCTGCTGGCCGACTTTTCCCGCGACTACAAAGATTTCTGCCGCAAAGTTAGGGATGCGCTCGAACGTGGAGACAACGAACTCGCGCTGCGGATGGCGCATACCATGAAAGGTGTTTCCGGGAATCTCTCGGCTACCGAGCTCCATCTGCTCTCGGCGAAACTTGAGAAGGGGATACGAAAAGGGGAAGGGACGGAAATCATTTTAAAAGTTCTTGACGATTTAGAAAAGGCCTTGCATATCGTTCTTGAGTCAGCCCGCAGCATCAATGGACCCGTACGGAGAGAAACATCAACGGACGGCTCCGGCACGGTGGATAGATCTGCCGTTACGCCGCTGATCGTACAGCTTTCGTCCCAGCTTCAGAAAAACGAGCTGGAAGCCGTAACGGTTGTCAATGAATTGAAAAAGGATCTGTGTCGAACAGGATTTGCCCCCGATCTGGAAATACTCGAGGAGCAGATCCGCAGGTTCGATTTTGGAAAGGCCCGGGAAACCCTTTCCGGTATTTCGCGGGCTATGAATATATCTTGTGAGGGAGATGACTGATGAAGCATGAAGGGCATGTACGGCAAAAGATACTTATCGTAGACGATGAGCCTGCAAACATAAAGATCCTCGGAGAGATGCTCATGAACGATTATCAGATAAGCTTCGCGAGCAGCGGCTCCGAAGCGCTCACTCTTTCGGGGAAAAACCCTCCGGACATGATCCTTCTGGACATCGTCATGCCTGTCATGGACGGGTATGAGGTATGCAGGTCTTTAAAGTCCCAGGATATGACCAAAAATATCCCTGTTATCTTCATCACGGCAAAGAGCTCTGAAGATGACGAAACAAAGGGCTTTGAGATCGGAGCCGTCGATTACATCACCAAGCCTTTTTCTTTAACGGTCGTCCTTGCGCGGGTGAAAACCCATCTGGAATTGAAGCGGCACAGGGATTTTCTCGAATGGCTTCTTCAGGAGCGTACCGCCGAGCTCGAAGACGCCAGGAGGGAGTACATGCATCTTTTTCTGAGGGGAAGCGTGCTCGATGATGTGGAAAAGAACGGGGAAGACAAAAAAGGATAAAAAAATAGCCAGAAGAAGTTAGGTGTAAGGACAAAGCACGAGAGGACTTGTCCCCTCTTCTGGCGTAAAGGAGGTCAGAACAACACTTGTTGTATTTTCTTTCTATGATAATATTATAAGACAGTAAATCAGATATTGACTATAACAGGTGTAATATTTTTCCTTTTTGTCCTGTAGGTATAATCCTACATGTGTCTGACTGAAAGCGTTATCACCGCACTATGATCGGATTTGCACCGGGCCGCAGAAAAAATCTTCCAGCCCCGCGAGCCCTTCGTCATCAGTCGACGAGCTTATTCTGCACGGCATACAGGACGATCTCGGCATTATTCTTTATGTTCATTTTACCGAGGATGCGGGTCCGGTAGGTGCTCACGGTTTTTACGCTTAAGCTGAGCTCGTCCGCGATCTCTTTCACGGATTTCCCCGTGGCCAGCATATGCATTACCTGATACTCCCTGTCGGAAAGGATCTCGTGGAGAGGTTTGTCGGCGTCCCGGTCCAGCTCGTATGTGAGCCTTTCCGCCAGCGTCGAGCTGATATACTTTCTTCCGGAGGCAACCTTGCGGATTGCGGAGATCAGTTCATCAGGGGCGCTGGACTTGGTCAGGTATCCCGAGGCGCCTCCTCGAAGGACCCTCACGGCGTAGTGCTCTTCAGGGTACATGCTCAAAACGAGCACGGACAGCTTCGGCTTGAGCTGTTTCAGCTCCTTGAGCACTTCCAGGCCGTCCCTCCCGGGCATGGAGATGTCCAGGAGGATGACGTCATAGTTGTTTCTCATCGTGAGACTTAAGACGGCAGAACCGCTGTCCGCCTCATCTACGACGACGATATCTTCCGTGTCGGACAGGATCTGTTTCAAGCCTTCCCTGACAATGGGGTGGTCGTCAGCAATAAGCACTCGTATCATCGAGAATCCTCATTTGATCAAACGGTATGGAAACCTGTACTGTTGTCCCTTTGCCCTTCTTCCCAAAGATCTTTGCCTGCCCGCCGCTGAAGTACGCCCGTTCCTTTATTCCCATAAGGCCGAACGACTTGGCGTTTTCTATCTGGTCCTTTGATATCCCGATTCCATTATCACTTACCGTCAATTCGAGTATACCGTCTTTTTCGAGTAACGATATCTTTATTTCCGTTGCATGGGCATGCCGGGCAATATTGGTGAGCGTTTCCTGGAAAATTCTGAAGATCGATGTCGAGCTGTCCGGATTGAGGATAATATCCTCGGGGTCCACGGAAAGGCTGTACCTAATCCCGGTACGCTTCTGAAATTCGTCCGCCTGCCACTCGATAGCCGCCACCAGTCCCAGATGGTCTAGAAGGCCTGGCCGCAAGTCCATAGTGATTCGTTTCACCGACTGGATGGTCATATCGACGAATCTGAGCATAAGGTTCGTCTTCGTGCGCAGGGACGGAAACTCCGGAGGGAGTTTTTTTGCAAGGTAGGACAAATCCATCTTCAGCGCAGTGAGGACCTGCCCTAATTCATCGTGGATCTCTCGGGCGACGCGGGTGCGCTCTCTCTCTCGGACATCCTGAGAGTGCTTGTGCAGGTTGCGGAGCTGTTCCCGCGAAACCTGCAGTTCCTCGGACGCCTTTTTCGTCTCGGTGATATCCAGTAGAGATACAACTGCCCGCGTAGTGCCGGGAATCACCATAACCGTAGCATAAACGTCCTTCATCAAGCCCTGTCTGCTGAGGAACCGGAAGTCGAATTTACTACTCGGTACCGATACAGGATCGGCCTTCCTGTTCGCGTGGTATCCCATGAGGCGATCGAGGTCTTCGGGTATGACGAACTCCTTCCAGGATTTCTTCCCCTCCAGCTCTTCCTTTGTATATCCGGAGAGCTTTTCGAATTCATCGTTCGTTAAAGATATGGTCGTATCGTGCTCGGTGATTATCATGGCTGTCCCGGTGTTCTCGAAGATGGTTCTGTATATTTCCTCTCGCTGCCGAATGGCTTCTTCGGTTTTCTTCCTCTCGGATATGTCTCTGGTGACCCCGACAAATCCGGCGGGAAGGCCGTTTGCATCGAAGGCGAAACTTGCGGTTACCTCCACCCAGACGGTCGTTCCGTCCTTGTGTAAAAGCTCCGATTCAAAGGTTAGAGATCTGTTGATATCGGAAATCTCGCCTTTCTCCTGCATGACAAACACCTGGGATATGATTGATTTGATTCTTTTGTAGGAACGAGGGGTAAACATCTTGTCCAAAGGCAGGCCCATGGCTTCTTCAACGCGATATCCCCGCAGTCTTTCTACCGATGGGCTGATATAGGTGTAGCGCATGTACCTATCGAGGACCCAGATGACGTCCTTTACGTTTTCAGCGAGCAGTCGGTATCGTTCGTCGCTTTTTCGTAAGGAATCCTGCACCTCCTTGGCGGTGGTAATGTCGTAGATCATCCCCTGTACTGCTGCGGGTATGCCCTCGGGATCGCTCATGTTCTGGATATATTCCCGCACCCACCGCGTTTGGCCGTCACGCCTGATTATCCGGTATGTTCTTTCGACTGCATAATTCGGAACTGTCCTGATGCTTTCCAGATCTTTCCGGAAGATTTCCGCGTCTTCAGGATGGAGTATCGTATCCCATCGGGGAGATCCCCTGAGGAAATCCTGCTCGGAGTATCCGGTAATCTCTTCGACTGACCCATGAAAGAATACGGGGGAATAATCGAGGGTTCCCCGGTATGCTATGCCCTGAAATTTCTGGATAAACGAACGGTACCGCTCTTCGCTCTGACGGAGTGCGAGCTCGGTTTTTTTCCTTTCAGTGATGTCGGTCCCCGCGGCATAGACAAAATCGATATCGCCATTCGATTGGTATGCGACTCTGCCCTCCCACTGGATGAGGAACTCCTTCCCCTCTCGTGATACGGCATAATTTTCGTTTTTTGCCGGCGATTCTGAACGGATGAGTTTTTCGACTATTTCCGCAACTTCCCCCTGTTCTCTGATCGGTATAAACGTGGAGAGGTAATTTTTTCCGAGGACCTCATCCAGGCTATAGCCGAGCTTATCGAGGAGTGAATTGCTTGCCATGAGGACGCTTCCGTCGGTTCTGATCGCCAGGAACAGTGTCGGAGACTCGCTGATGAGGATATCCGAAAAGAGCTTATGTCTTTTCCTGTCCTGCTCATCTGCCGTCAGTTCCCTGGTGGCATACGAAACGATAAAGGAAACGAGAATCCCTGCCAGGATGACAAAGACCGTTTCTGTCACTGCAAGAGGCCAGTTTGCCTTGTCCGGGAGCGTACCGAAAACGACGTGGGAGACATCGAATATCTGATCAAGCCAGATAACGAGCGTTAAAAGGAAAAGCGGCCCGAAAACGGCTATCCTGTGCAACCAGACACGCCGTCTTTTTCGAGCGCTGTTGAATGGTAAAGTTGATTCTAGTTTTTGCACGTGAACCGGCGCATCCCTTTTCAATACTCCTTTCCCCAAAGCGGGGAACCTCGGTTTGCACTGATTCATTTCTCCTTCCTGGAATGACCAGGGTGGAGGAGCATCAATCGATGCTGAATCACGTCATTACATGAAACAGAATGAAAAGAGGCCCATGCATGCATGAGCCTCATACTCAAAACAAGAAATAAACGATAGTAATAGCATGTAAGGATACACATGACATCATGTGTTCATAGCAGCATAAACATTCAAAGCTTCAAGAGACGCAATGCAAAACCTTGTTAGTTCCATTATCTTTTTTTTAACGGCTTTGCAATGCTGATTTTATGACCCTCCCGACAGAGGGTATCCAAAAAGAGGGACATGCCCGTTTTTGACCGGCAGGCAGGAGCCTTCTTCGTGCAGGTGCCCATCTCTCACCATGATGCGACAGGCACCGTTTTCAGCCGGAGCGCGTTCGATATTACCGATACGGAGCTCAAGCTCATGGCTGCAGCCGCAATCATCGGAGAAAGGATGATCCCCAGGAAAGGATAGAGAACCCCTGCTGCGATGGGGATGCACAGGGCATTGTATATGAATGCGAAAAACAGGTTCTGTTTGATGTTGCGCATGGTTGCCCTGCTCAGGAGTATTGCGGAGACAATGCCCCGAAGGTCTCCCTTGACCAGAGTTACGGAAGCGCTTTCCATTGCAATGTCGGATCCGTCTCCCATGGCGATGCCCACATCTGCGCGGGCAAGGGAGGGAGCATCGTTGATTCCGTCACCGGCCATTGCAACGGTCCTTCCTTCCCGCTGGAGCCGGGAAACAGCCTTTTCCTTGTCCGCAGGCAGCACCTCTGCAACGACATCGTCGATTCCGAGCTGTCTCGCTACCGCAGAGGCCGTGGCGCGGTTGTCGCCGGTGAGCATCACGATCCTGATGCCTTCCTTGTGCAGGCGTCCGATCGCATCGTGCGACGACTCCTTGATCTGATCCGAGACACCCAGGATGCCTGACAGCGCACCGTCGATCGCCATATACATAACGGTCTGACCTTTCTCCTGCAGAGTTCGAGCCTTATCGGCGAGTTCGCCCGTGGAGACGCCCTCATCCTCCAGGAGCTTCTGATTTCCGAGGAGGACCCTCTTGCCTTCCATTGTTCCGATTATCCCCTTGCCGGGGGAGGTAGAGAAATCCTGCACATCGATCAGGCGCGCTCCCAGTTCCAGCGCTCCTTTTGTTACCGCTTGCGCCAGGGGGTGCTCGCTTGCCCTTTCAAGGCTCCCCGCGTATCCTGCGAGAGTCTTTTCATCCAGTGCGCCTACGGGCTGAATATAGGAGAGGCTGGGTTTTCCCCGGGTAAGGGTGCCGGTTTTGTCTACGACGAGCGTATCGATCTTCCCCAGTTTTTCAATGGCTCCGGCGTTTCTGAAGAGCAGACCCATGGTTGCGCCTTTGCCTGTGGCGACCATGATCGATACGGGCGTTGCGAGGCCGAGAGCGCAGGGGCACGCGATGATGAGCACCGATACTGCCGCGATCACGGCATAGGCGAGCTTGGGCTCCGGCCCGATCCAGAGCCATGTGGCAAAGGCAATGAGCGATATCGCCACGACCACAGGGACAAAGTATCCGGCAACGACATCGGCAACCCTCTGGATCGGTGCGCGGGACCTCTGCGCTTCGGCTGTCAGTGAAACGATCTGGGCGAGCATGGTATCCGCCCCGACCTTTTCTGCCTCCATGACCAGGGTTCCGGTACTGTTCACGGTGGCTCCGACCACCCGGTCCCCGGCCTTTTTCTCGAGCGGGACTGGCTCGCCCGTAATCATGGATTCATCGACATTGCTTTTTCCCTGGATCACGATGCCGTCCGTGGGGACCTTGTCGCCGGGCCGCACGCGCAACCGGTCTCCCGGGTGCACGAGGTCGAGAGGAACATCTTCTTCCGACCCGTCTGCATGGATCTTGCGCGCCGTCTTCGGGGCGAGGTTCAGGAGCGACCTGATGGCCTCGCCTGTCTTGCTGCGCGCCCTCAGTTCCAGCATCTGCCCCAGAAGCACGAGTGTGGTTATGACCGCAGCCGCCTCGAAATACACACCGACCAGCCCGTCCATTGTTTTGAGCGAGGGGGGAAAGACCCAGGGGAAGAACAAGGCCGCGATGCTGTAGAGATAGCTCACCGCGATGCCTAAGCTGATGAGCGTGAACATGTTCAGGCTTTTAAAGACGAGCGACTGCCATGCCCGGACAAAAAACGGCCAGGCGCCCCAGAGCACCACCGGGCTCGCAAGGATGAACTCCGCCCAGAGATAGGTGCGGGGAGATGCCCACGCGTGCAGGATCGAACCGCCGGGTATCATGTGCCGCATGGCGATAATCACAAGGGGGATGGTCAGGATGAGGCTGATGAGAAACCGCCTTTTCATGTAGGAGTATTCGGCATTGTCATCTCCGGCCGCTTCCGCAGGCGCGAGGGGCTCCAGCGCCATACCGCACTTCGGGCAGCTGCCCGGCTCGTCCTGTATGATTTCAGGGTGCATGGGGCAGGTCCAGCGGCTGCTCCCGGGGAAGCCCCCGGGAATGACGGGTTCCAGGGCCATGCCGCACTTCGGACAGCTTGCCGGTTTTGTGCTGTGCACTTCAGGGCACATGGGGCAGAAGTACTCACTGCCTTGAGCTTTCCGGGCTTCAGCAGGCATCCCGGAGGGGGCCTGGGCCTGTTCCCCGGTGTATGCATGAGGGTTGCTCTTGAACTTATTCAGACAGTGGGTGCTGCAGAAGTAATACGTTTTCCCCTGATAATCATGTTTGAGGTATGCATCGGGATCTTGCGTGGTCATCCCGCATACCGGGTCGCGGTACTCCTGATCCGGTTCATGGCTTTGCGAAGCACAACAGGGCTTCTGATGGCCGGGGGAAAGCATAACCGGGCCCGCGCTTTTCATTTTATCGGCTTTCCCCCGGCCGATATATTTCTCCGGATTCTCCTGAAACGCATCCCTGCAATGGGTGCTGCAGAAGTAATACGTTTTTCCCTGATAATCATATGTGAGATATGCATCGGGGTCTTGCGTGGTCATCCCGCATACCGGATCCCGGTACTCTTTCTTGGGGCCATCGTTCTTTGATGCGCAGCATGGTTTTTGTCCGTTCGAACGGTTCATGTATACTCCTTTCCTCGATAACCCGAGGATATGTTCCTGCCCAGGGTATTCTCTTTTAGTAATGGTTGCATTGACCTAGATCAAGAGAGCCGGAAGTGTTCACTTATCGGGGAAGATTCTCTTCGCTTTTGGATTTTTTACGGGAAGATGGTGCCGGTTTTTCTGATCTCCCAGGCAGAGATCTCTTCAGGGGAGAATGCTTCGAGAATGGCAAGGGGGGACAATGTCCTCCCGTCATGGAAGCGGATGGTCAGCGTAGTGTCGTCATGTGAGACGAGAAAGTCATCTACTACCAGCTCGTTGTCTCCCTTCCGTATCGTCTGCCCCGGGGCGAGGTTCAGGGAAAATGATCTGTCCACGCGATAAACGAAGGCTTTCGCCGGACAGAGCTTGCCTTTTTCGCACGCTAGGGCCCTGGCGCTTGCAGGAAGGGCTGCGTTCAGCCTCCGCAGGATCTCTTCGGGCGCCGTATCCCCTTTGAGCTCGAACTGAACGAACTCGCTTTCCGAGGAGATGCCGAAGGAGGTAGGCTGTGACATGCTCAGCTTTATTATGGGACTGAATCCTTTTGAATACACTGCATCCATGCCGCTGCGGCGGATGGCCCGCTTGATCATCTCCGTATAGTCCCGGGGGGATATGAAGCGCAAGTCTCCCTCCTTGGTCAGTCTGACGACATACGAGACCGGTTCACGGTTCGGGCTTTCGCTGAAAAGGGGGACCGGCGTTGCTTCCCGGTAGAGGATATTGGAGACCTCCCCGGTGCATACGCCGCACCCGGTACAGCCTTCGAACCTGCAGTCAGGGGTCTGCGTTTCCTGGCCTGCACGCTGGTCTTCTCCGAGAAGGTAAGAACGCGTTACTCCCATATCGATGAATTCCCAGGGCAGGGCCTTGTCCTTGCTTTTTTCCGAGAGGTAGCCGGCAGGGTCCACCCCGGTTTTATCGAATGCCTTGTCCCAGGCTTCCTGGTTGAAGGTATCTCCCCATCCATCCAGGTACGCTCCCCCCGCTTCCGCCTCCTCGATGACCCGGGCGAGCTTTTCGTCGCCCCTGGCAAAGATCCCTTCCAGGAAGGTCAATCCCGGCTCCTGCCAGCGTAAAGAAATGTTGCGGTGCCGCAGATTCGTCTGCAGATACCGGATAATCTCTCCATGTGCCGAGGGTGAGATCTGCTCCCGCCACTGGAACGGGGTCCAGGGTTTCGGGATGAAGCCGGATACGCTGATTGTGAGGCTTCCCTTGAACTGCCGGGAAAGGTCGCGGGAAAGCGTGCAGATGGCTTCTATATCCTCGGGGCGCTCCGTAGGGAGCCCGATCATAAAGTACAGCTTCAGGCTTTTCCATCCCAGGGAACGTATGAGCGAGACGCTCCTGAACAGGTCTTCTTCGGTATTGCCCTTGTTGATGACCTTCCTCAGGCGAGCGGTTGCCGCTTCCGGGGCCATGGTGAATCCGGGCTTCTTCACCGACGAGATGATATCGGCGACCTTTTTCGTTATGCCTTCAACCCGTAAGGAGGGGACGCCTATGGATATCTCCCGTGAAGGGCAGGCGATCGATTCCATGATCGTATTGATATAGCTCAAGTCCGTCATGGAAAGGGCGAGCATGGAGATGGTGTCATAACCGGTAGAGGGAAGCGCCTTGCGTAAGAATTCCATGACGGATTCGAAGGATCTCTCCCGGTATGGGCGGTAGATCATGCCTGCCTGGCAGAATCTGCAGCCCCTGGTGCACCCTCTCGCGGCTTCGACCCCTATGCGGTCATGTACAATGGAAATGTACGGGGTGACGGTCGCTGCAGGAAAGGGGTGCGAGTCGAGATCTTTCAGTATCCTGCGCTTCGGCCTCACGTTCGAACCGGGCCTGTATACGCCTTCGATCTCTGCCATGGCAGACAAACGTTCCTCGCGGGCGGATGTTTTTTTGCACACCTCGGCCATCTCTCTGATGGTCTCTTCTCCGTCGCCGATGACCACGAGGTCGAAAAATTGAGCAAACGGAGCGGGGTTCGCCGCAGAGGTCCCGCCCGCGACGACGATGGGATCCGTATGCGTTCTCTCGGCTGCATAAATCGGGATATTCGAGAGCTTGAGCATCCTGAGGATCGAGGTATACGAGAGCTCGTAGAGAAGGGAAAAACCGACTACATCGAACTGCCGTATCGGCCGCTTTTCTTCGAGGCTGAAGAGCTCGATCCGTTTTTCCCGTAACGCGTGAGCCATATCATGCCAGGGTGCAAAAACCCTCTGAGCCCAGACGCCGGGGATGGAGTTGAGGATATGATACAGGATCTTGATCCCGGCATGGGACATCCCTATCTCATACGTATCGGGGAAGGCCAGCGCAAATCGGACTCTGGTTTCGGCATCGGGTTTGATGACCTCGTTTACCTCGCCACCGATGTAGCGGCCGGGTTTCGTGATGGTGTACAAGAGTTCGGGATTTAGTGGGTTCACGTAAAATACTTCCTCTTCAGATGTATGCGGATACAGTCCTTTATAGACTATGTCAACGGAATTTACATTGTTCCGTTATTTTACCGGAGGCCTTTCAGGCGAAAGGACAGGGAGAGTTTTCTCCGGAAAGGGAAGAGGTTCCTTGAGAGGCAATGACAGTACTTACTTGCCACATGAATAGTGACATGATAAGGGGAAATGGAAAGTAAGGAGGGGTACTATGCCTGAGGAAAAACTCACACTGGGCCAATATTTCAAGAGAGAAAGAGAAAAGCGCGAGATCTCTCTTAAGGAAATAGAACAGACTACAAAGATACCTGCCCAGACATTGAAATTCCTTGAAGAGGACCAGATAGATGTACTTCCGCCCCGGGCATTTTTACGGGGGTTTCTCCAGGTAATCAGCAAGGAGTTCGATTTTGACGAAGAAGAGCTTGTCCGCCATCTGGACGAGACCTTGACCACATATGGGAAAAAAGACGAGGTAAAAAGCAGGTTCATGAAGAGAGGCAAGGGAAGTTCTCTTCTGCTTCGCGTGCTCTTCGTGCTCCTTTTGGTCTTTATATTGATCGCTGCCATCGGGTTCTCTTTGAAGACATGCAGGGATACCTATCAGGGCTCTGCCGGCGGAGCGTATGCGTCGGTTGTCCCTGAGAATGCACCAGACGTCTAGTCGGCTGTTCATAATCTAAACGCATGCCTTGAGGCTCCACCGAATTCCTCATGAGGGGTTGGTATGCCGGTAAAACCATCGGATGCAAAGCTTTTGCAGGAGTACATCGAGAAAGGCTGGGAATTCCACATCATCGACTTGCTGTACGATATGAAACCTGTGGAGATCGCCGAGCTTATCGAGACCCTTGACGATGAATCGAGGGGCAAGTTTTTTGCGCTCTTAGATGTCGATACGGCATCCGAAGTGATCGCCGAACTCTCCTCCGAGACGCGGGAAGACGTCGTCGACAGAATGTCCGATAAGGACCTCGCGCGCATCATCGAAGACATGAACACCGACGATGCTGCGGACCTGGTCGGCGACCTCCATGCGGAACGGGCCGAACGGGTTCTTGCCGCCATGAGCCCCGAGGATTCTTCGGACATCAAGTCGCTGCTCAAGTATCCCGAGGACACGGCCGGCGGCATCATGCAGCACGAGCTCATCTCCGCGCGTGCAAGCGACACCGTGGACGAGGTCATCTCCCAGATCCGGCAGCTTCAGTCCGAGGTCGACGATGTCCAGACCGTATACGTGGTGGATAAGACAAGGGTCCTGATCGGGACCGTGCCTCTGGTAAAGCTCATCCTCTCGAAGCCCAATGTGGAGATGTCAGGGATCATGGACCCGGATCCGATGAGCGTGCCGGTCAAGATGGACCAGGAAAAGGTGGCGCAGATTTTCAAAAAGTACGATGAAGTGGCCATGCCCGTTGTAGACGACAAGGGGGTACTGCTGGGCCGAATCACCATCGACGACATCGTCGATATCATCGAGGAAGAGGCGACCGAAGACATGTTCAGGCTCGCCGGCGCCGAAGAGGACCTGCTCAGCTCGTCGATCGTCAAGAATGCCTCCACGAGGATCCCCTGGCTCTTCGTGTGCTGGGTCGGTGGCATCTTCATCACCCTCCTGATCAAGCGGTTCGAGCCGACGTTGAGCCAGCTTGTGGGGCTGGCGGCCTTCATGCCCATCATCTTGGGGATGGGGGGCAATGTGGCGTCCCAATCCGTGACGCTGGTCGTCAGGGGGATAGCCACCGGAGTCGTGTCCACGACGGATTTCTTTGCAACTGCGGTAAAACAGCTGGCAGTCGGCTTCATCCTCGGCGGGACCTATGGAATCATGCTTGGAATCATTGCCTTTTTCATCTATCCCGAGCGGGTCAGGATCGGCATTGTCGTAGGCCTGGCGATCATGAACTCCATGGCGCTGGCCGCCTTCATGGGCACAGCACTGCCCATGCTGTTCTACAAGATGGGCAAAGATCCAGCGATTGCGTCCGGGCCTTTTGTCACCACCGCAATGGACCTCATCGGCGTTGTTACCTATTTTGCAATAGCAGTGGTGCTGCTTTTCTAAAGTCATATGTCACGGTTCACCACAGAAGCCATCATCCTTCACAGCATCGATTTTTCAGAGTCCGATAAGATCATCTGCGCGCTCACCAGGGACAAAGGCATCATCAATGCGATCGCCAAGGGCGCAAAACGAAGCAAGATCCGGTTTCCCGGCACGCTGGAGCCCTTCTGCCAGGTGACCATGGACGTGTTCCTTAAACGGGAAGGGGAGCTCCACCGCCTTGAATCGGCCCAGCTGAGCCATGCCCACCTGGGCATCCGGGAGGACCTCGACCTCCTTGCCCATTCCACGGTCCTGCTCGAGCTTATCAAGGAGCACCTGGGGCAGCTCGATCCGAGTCCGGCCACCTTTGACCACCTCCAATGCGCGCTGGATGCCATGGAGCCGGACCGTCAGTGGTTTTCCGTATGGTCCGTATCGCTGCTGAGCATCCTTTCCTCGCTCGGCTACGGCATCGATCTGGATGCGCAGAATAAATCCAGCGCCAGAGGGGCCGGCGGACAGAATACGCTCTCCCGGGAGGCGAACATGTTCCTCGTCAATGCGTCCCGGCTCGAGCGGGATGTGCTGCAGAGGCTTTCCGTGAATCCCCTGCTGAAAAGGGAGATTGCCGGGTTCCTTCTGGCAGTGTGCAATCACATCACCGACAAACGGCTCAAATCCGCCTGCTTTCTGGCAAAGCTGCTTGATTTTAACCCGAACCAGTGATAGAGGGGAAGCTATGGACTTCCAGGAATTAATTCTAAATTTACAGGATTACTGGTCACGTTACGGCTGTCTCATCGGCCAGCCCTATGATCTGGAAGTGGGCGCCGGAACGTTCAATCCCCACACATTCTTACGGTCTTTGGGCCCTGATCCGTGGAAGGTAGCATACGTGGAGCCGTCCCGGAGGCCGACCGACGGCCGCTACGGGGAGAACCCCAACCGGCTCCAGCACTACTACCAGTATCAGGTCATCCTCAAGCCCTCGCCCATCGACGTCCAGGAGGTCTACCTGGATTCGCTGAAACAGCTGGGCATCGATCCCCTGGAGCACGACATCCGCTTCGTCGAGGACGACTGGGAGTCGCCTACGCTCGGCGCGTGGGGGCTCGGCTGGGAGGTATGGCTGGACGGGATGGAGATCACGCAGTTCACCTATTTCCAGCAGGTGGGCGGCTACGACCTCGATCCGGTCTGCACCGAGATCACCTACGGCCTGGAGCGCATCGCCATGTACCTCCAGAACAAGAACTCGGTGTACGACATCACCTGGAAGAACGACATCAAGTACGGCTATGTCCACCATGCAGGCGAGTACCAGTGGTCCAAGTACAATTTCGAGGTCGCAAACGTCCCCATGCTTTTGCAGCTCTTCGGGCTCTATGAAGCCGAAGGCAGGCGGGCCGCCGAGCAGGGATTGTGCCTGCCCGCGTACGACATGTGCCTGAAATGCTCGCATACATTCAACCTTCTCGATGCCCGCAACGCCATCAGCGTCACGGAGCGCCAGTCATACATCGCCAGGGTCCGGGATCTGGCCAAGGCTGCGGCAACGCTCTATATCGAGGGCTTGAAGCAAAACCGGAAAGAGGAATAGTATGGCTAAGTCGCTGCTTTTCGAGATCGGCTCCGAGGAAATACCTTCAGGCTTCATCGTCCCCGCGCTTTCGTTCATGCGCACGTACGTTACGAAAAAATTCGCAGAGGCCAGGCTCAACCATGAGCCTGTCAGCGTGTTCGGAACCCCCAGAAGGCTCGCTTTGAGCGTGAAAGGCCTGGCCGAGACACTGCCGGATACGGTCGAGACGAGGATGGGTCCTGCAAAGCAGGCGGCCTTTGACAAGGACGGCAACCCCACCAAGGCGGCGCTCGGCTTTGCGCGCTCTGCAGGCGTGGATATTGCGGACGTCTCCATCGCGAACACCCCCAAGGGCGAATACCTCTCCGTCACCAGGACCATCCCGGGAAAGCCGACCACGGAATTCCTGCCGGTGACCCTCGAAGAAATGATGTCGCAGATTCCTTTCACGAAAACCATGCGGTGGTCGAATCCGGATGTGCGTTTTGCCCGGCCGGTTCACTGGATTGCGGCACTCTACGGAGACGAGATACTGCCGGTGAAATTCGGGAATATAACCGCCGGCGCGAAGACCTACGGCAACCGGTTCATGGCGCCGGCCGCCATCGAGATAAAAAGCGTGAACAGCTATGAAGAGCTCCTCGCATCGAACTACGTGATCCCGGATATCGAAAAGAGAAAGGCCGCCATCTGGGACGGGGTGACGCTGAATGCAACCAACCTCAAGGCCGTCGTTAAGGATAAGGAGCTGCTCGACGAGGTGGTCAACCTGCTCGAGTATCCCCATGTCATCATCGGCCGCTTCGACGACGCCTTCCTCGACCTGCCGCCCGAGGTCCTCGTGACCGTCATGATACATCACCAGCGGTATTTCCCCATGTATTCCCTCGACGACGCGACGTCTTTACGGCCGTATTTCGTGGCGGTGAGCAACATCGTCCCGAAGAACGACACCGTGGTGCGTGCGGGCAACGAGCGGGTGCTCAAAGCCCGCCTCGATGACGGCAAGTATTTTTTCACCGAAGACTTGAACGTCCCATTGAAGGAATACGCCGAAAAGCTCAAAGACGTGATCTTCCACAAGGACATGGGCACTTCGTACGAGAAGATGGAGCGCTTCAGAAAGGTAGCCCTGTATCTGGCAGAAACCCTTGCACCCGAGAAAAAAGAGCTGGTCAGCGAGGCGGCGTACTTGAGCAAGGCAGACCTGAACAGCCTCATGGTCTGCGAATTCCCCGAGCTCCAGGGGATCATGGGAAGGGAATATGCCCTGCGCCAGGGCACCGACCCGGAGGTGGCCCAGGCCATCCGCGAGCATTATCTCCCGACTTCGGCGGAAGGCGAGCTTCCGAAAGACGTCATCGGCGACATCGTCGGCATGGCAGACCGCATCGATACGGTATGCGGCTGCTTCGGCGTGGGCCTGATCCCGACCGGCACCTCCGATCCGTTCGCCCTGAGGCGTCAGACCATCGCCATCGAGAATATCATCCTGGCAAAAGGATACCGCGTATCGATCACCGACCTCATCGAACAGGCGCTTCTGAACCTCGCTCCCAAGCTCAAACGCGACGGCGCTCAAGTACGGGACGACGTGCTTTCCTTTTTCCGCTCCCGGTTCGTGTCGATCCTCCAGGGCAAAGGGATCTCCGGTGACGTCATCGAGGCGGTGGCAAGAGATTTCGACGACCCGCTGGATACCTTCATGCGGGCGGACGCCCTCATGAGCGTGAAGCCCGAGCCGTGGTTCGGCTCCATCTGCGCAGCCTCGAAAAGGGTCGAGAACATCCTCAAAAAGGTCGAAGCGGCAGGAGATGTTGCGGAGAACCTGCTGGCGCAGGACGAAGAAAAGGCCCTGTATAAAAGTTTCAAGGAAATGGAAGCACCTTTCATCGCACATTCCGTCAAGGGCGAGTATGCGAGCGCCTTAAAGCTCCTTGCCGGCCTGAAAGAACCCATCGACAGTTTCTTCGATAAGGTGCTCGTCATGAGTGAAGATATCGAGGTGCGCGCCAACCGGATCGCTCTGCTGAAAAATCTCGTGGGGCTTTTCGACCGTGTTGCGCAGTTCTCGAAGATATCGACATAAGGAATGAACGGCACTCATCCTACCAAAGCATTGCGAAGGAGAGTCGAAAAATCCGGCAAGTGGGACATGAGGGACGCCTTTTCCATCGATGTGGACAGGATCCTTCATTCCCAAGCCTACACCTCGTACATCGACAAGACCCAGGTCTTCTATCTCGTCGGGCACCAGGGCATCTCCCACCGGGTAATACATGTACAGCTTCTCTCCAGGATCGCCCGCACCATCGGCCGCAGGCTGGGGCTGAACGACGACCTCATCGAGGCCATCGCCATAGGCCATGACATCGGGCACCCGCCCTTCGGCCACGACGGCGAGCGCTATCTCGACGAGCTGTGCATCCTGGCAGGCATCGGACCGTTCCGCCATAATGTCCAGGCAATTCAGGCCCTGGAGCGTATCGAGAAATGCGGCAAGGGGCTGAACCTCACTCTGCAGGTCCTGGACGGCATCCTGTGTCACAACGGCGAAAATTCGGAGCAGTCCATACAACCGGAACCCGCATACACCTTTGCCGACCTCGATGAAAAGATCGAGATCGCCAGGCTGGGCAAAATGCCGCCTCCCATGACCATGGAGGGGTGTCTGGTCCGGATCGTGGATACCGTAAGCTACATCGGGCGCGATATCGAGGACGCCATATCACTGGGCATCATTGCCCGCAGCCATATCCCCAAAGAAGCATCCTCCCTCCTCGGAGACACGAACGGAAAGATCGTTTACGCCCTTGTGGAGGACCTTCTCAAGCATTCCACGGAAGGAAGGATCGCCTACTCATCCAAGGTATTCGGCGCTCTGGAAAGCTTGAGACGGTTCAACTACGAGAACATCTATCTCAATCCAAAGGTAAAAACCGAGTCATCGAAGATAAGGACCATGTATAATCTCGTGTTCCAGCGGCTCTTAGAGGATGTCATGGAAAAGAGGACAGCATCCGTCATCTCTGCGAGGTTCCTGGGAAGGCTCGATGCCTGCTACCGGGAAAGGCATCTCCCGGGCGAACTGGTGAGAGATTTCATCGCGAGCCTTACCGACACCGCTTTCTTACGGGTTTTCAACGAGCTGTTCGTGCCCGATTTTTTCGAATAAGGGTTCTTTTGCAACCTTCATGTCCTGCTCATGCCCGATGAGCCGTCACACCCCTCAGGTGCCGCCGTAGCCGATCTTGACATTATCCCCGTCCACGATGACCGGCACCTGCCTGACTCCCTTCGAAAAGCGGAGCATCTCATCGAGCTTCTCGTCATCCCTTTTTACGTCGATATAATCTGCTCTGTCCTGGTAGGCCGACCTGGCCTGGTCCGTATACGGTCAACCCATTTTTCCGTAAATGATTATCCTGTTCGCCATGTCGGATTCTCTCCCTTCATCAGCGTTCACACGTCATGAGTAATCATTGTATGGAATAAGGTTCCCGGATCAAGTTCCGGGCAGGTAAAGGAGAGAACACAAGGGGCGCGGAAGAGGGATGACGGTGCCCTCACCCGGCAGAAGACGCCGGATGCCGGTATGAATCCTCTGCAATGGTTACGTATTATCCGCCCATGACCATGGGCGTGCTACACCCCTCAGGATCCTCCGTACCCTACTGTTGCCTTGCCGTCTTCCACGACCACGGGTACCCGCCGCTGTCCTCCCGAACGGGCAAGCATCTCTTCGAGCCTGGAAGGATCCTTTTTTACGTCATAGTAAACCGCTTTATCACCATAGGCCGACCTGGCCTGATCGGTGTAGGGTCAACCGGCCTTTCCGTAGATGATGACCTTATCTGTCATGAAAAATCCTCCTGAATAGAAACTCTTGCATGGATATGGAAAACATCGTTATTATAAATTCTTGTTCGAGAAATTCAATTATCAAAAAAAATTACATCTTGAACTCCGTTTTTTTCTTCCAGGTGCCCAGGGCGATCCCCAACTCCTCGTGCTCCTGAGAATACTGTTCCATGGGAATGCCTGTGAGAACCGCATCGATGGCCTGGCGGAATGCTTTCGTGCCGGCGGTCGGGCCTTTCGGGTGGGCGTGGATACCGCCGCCGGAGCCGATCATGACATCCTTTCCAAGGGTATTGATGATGTCAGGCACATTTGCCGGGGTGATGCCGCCCGACGGCATGGGCAACGTGGGTTTCAGGTTGCCGAAGGGATAGGTGAGGTTGCGGACGCTCGCCATGAAGCGCTCGTGCATATAGATGCCCTTGCCGCCTAACGCGAAGGGCAGCACGATGCCGTCCGCACCGCAGAGCCTCGGGAACTTGCCGAACACGATGGGAGAAGAGATTCCCTGGCAGGGCGACATGAAATACACGCCCGCCACGTCCATGTGGGCCAATATGGGAACGTTGATCGCCGGGTCTTCTGCAAGACCGCGCATGGCTTCGGGCCCTACGGCCAGATAGTTTACCATCATGGCGTTTGCCCCTGCGTCTATGCATCGTTTTGCCAGGTCGAACATGCGCGGCAGCCGGTCCGTGACATTCACGGTATAGAGCGTGTGCTCCCCGGTCTCTTCATATACCTGCCGTTCGATCCCCATGTATGTCTTCACACGCTCTACGGCATCGTTGTAGCGCATGTTTGCGATGAGCTCGTCGTCCTTGATCACGTCGCAGCCGCCCATGGCTACGTCCCGGAACAGCCTGGCACCGACCTCGAGCGGGTATCCGCTGCACGGTTTGATCATGTTGTTGAGCAGCGGCCGGCCTTTCTCTATGCCAAGCTCCTTATACCAGCCGTCTATGCCGAAGGAAGGCCCCTGGTACTGATCCAGCGTGGCCTTGGGCATCCTTAAGTCCAGGAGCTTGAAGTTGGGCACCAGCGAGATGTTCCCGATGGTGGCGGTCAAGAGCATGGGCAGCTGGTCTTCCACGTTGGCCGAGGGGAAGGCGATCTGAATGATGTATTGCCGGTTCTTGATATCGTCGGGCAGACCGTACTCATAGAACGGCGCCTCGTACACGCCCATGACCTTGGCTACATGATTCGCGCGGACTTCGGGCGTCTCGCCGGGGACCGGCACCCAGGTCCCGGTCGTCTGCTCGATGGCCAGGATCTGGCCCATGAGCGACATGTCCATGGTTTTGTCCGCCTGAACCCAGTAGGTTGCTATCACATGGTTTTCCATATCGATGCCCTCGGGCAGCGCTATGGGTTTGTCGGCAAAAGCATTCATCTTGGATATCCTCCTTTTATTAGCGTTTCGGGTATAGTCTTTTATCCCTTCGGGATAAGCGAAAGCAGGTATTCCCAAACCGACATGGTCTTGTTCATCGCCTCTTCGTCATGCTGCATGCAGGTGTACATGCGGGTCCCGGCCAGTGTGCACAGCCCGTGTGCCATGGTGACGGTCTGATAGTCGTCCGCCGCCTGCTTGCGGGTAATGATCTCGGTAAAGGCATTCGGGGAAGAGAGGTCCACGGAAAAGAACGAGGTGGTCACGTAGTGCATGATCGGGCCGAAGTTATAGACAAAGAAGCCCAGGTCGCTCCGCGTGGCAAACAGATCGTTCATGGCCTTGGTGAGCCTGTCCGCATAAGAGGAGGCCCTGCGTACCGCATCATGCTCGGTCATGAGCTTCAGGGCATAATAGCAGGCAGCGGCGGAAATCGGGTTGGCTGCCAGGGTTCCGCCGAGATAGATCTTTTCGCCGAGCCCCCCGTGGCAGACGCTCATCACGTCTTTTCTCCCTGCCACCGCCCCTGCCGAAGGATACCCGTGTCCGATGATCTTGCCCAGGACGGTGATATCGGGCATGATGCCGAAATATTCCTGGGCCCCGCCCATAGCCAGCCTGAAGCCGGTAACCACCTCGTCGAAGATCAGGAGCGCCCCGTACCGGTCGCACAGCTCGCGGATCCTCCTGTTCCAGTCGGGGTGAACCGGATGCGTGCCTGATTCTCCTCCGATAGGTTCGACAAAGACGCCGGCGATCCCGTCGCCCGCCTCGTTGTCTTCGAAAGCCTTCTCAAGGGCCTCGAAGTCATTGGGCGCTACATCCACCAGGTTGGCATAGGTCCCGTTCGGGATGCCCCGGGAGTTCAGAGACCCGGTACCCGGGATGTGCAGGGAAAAAACCATCTGGTCCGACCATCCGTGGTAGCTCCCGCCGATCTTGACGATCTTCTGCCTGCCGGTGTACGCCCGGGCGATCCTGACGGCGGCCATATCAGCCTCGGTCCCTGACTGGAGAAACCGGACCATCTCCACGCCGGGCATGTGTCTGATGATCTCTTCTGCAGCCCTGAGCTCGTATTCCGAAGTAAGACCCGTTGCCGGACCTTTCTCGGAGATGATCCCGATGATCTTTTCGTCCAGCGGGTCGAAGCCGTGTCCCAGGATGATGGGTGCTCCGGACATGAGGTAGTCCACGTAGACGTTCCCGTCCACGTCCCACATATGGCAGCCTTTGGCCCGGTCCATGGCCAGGGGGAAGGGCTTGTTCTGGCTCAAGTTGTGTTCGACCCCTCCGGGGATGAGATTTTTTGCCTTTTCGAAGATCTCGAGAGACCGCTTGTTGCGCTCGGTGAACAGCTTTCGTTCAGAGGCGAGCCTGTCTTCCGGCAGGGGCTTCACCGGCCTGGAAAGGATTGCCTTTCTCCGCTCGATAATTTCCTGGTATTCCATCGATCACTCTCCCTTTTTCATCACCGTGCCTGCACCGGCAGTGCACATACAGGCGGCCCTGCTTTTTTATTGATCCGCGAGCAGACCTTTTTATGGATCTTGTACAGGTTCAGGAATTCGGCAAAGATTTCGGTGTAAAGCTTCTGTTTATCCGGGTCGGGCTTGTACTCGGCCTTGATCCTGATCCGGTTGGGGATATCGTCTACAGTGATGTACCTAAGCGCAATAGCGGCAAGAAAGGCCGCTCCCCGGGCATTGGCATGGATGGGGCCCTCGACCTGACGGATAGGCCGGTCGAGAATGTCGGCGAGGATCTGCGACCATACGTCCGAGTTTGCACCCCCGCCGATGAAATTTAAGTATTCGAACCGCCTGCCCATAAATTTCTCCACCGGGCCCAGAAGCCATTTCTGATTGAATGCCACGCCTTCGAATACGGAACGGGCAAGGTCCTCCCGGGTGCTCTCCAGGGACAGGTTGAAAAAGGAGGACCGGATGCGGCAGTCTTCCACGGGCGTGCGCTCCCCGTAGAGCCAGGGAGTGAAGATCACGCTGTTCGATCCTGCCGGGACCCGGGAAACGATCCTGTCCAGCACCTTGAAGATATCCGGTGCGTTTTCCTCCTGCAGGAGCTCGTCTTTGTGGTACAGGATGTTGTCGCGCAGCCAGGTAAGGCATTTCCCGGCGCATTCCTGCTCGTCGAGGATCATGTACCGGCCGGGCAGGGGGCTGGGGAATGAGCCGAAGCAGTGGAGCAGGTCCGTCTTCTTGAAAGGGACATGGGCAGAGATCCATGAGGAGGAGCCGATGTAGAGGTGCCCCTCGTAATCCCTGACCGCGCCCGAGCCGATGCATGCAGACGGCACGTCCGGCGTACCCCCGATGACCGGCGTATCGCGCTTCAGGCCGAGCTCGTCGGCCACCTCCTTTTTCACCGCGCCCACCACATCCACGGCCCGGATGAGGTCGGGCAGCTTGTGCCGGTCGATCCCGGCCATCTTCAGCAGCTTTTCATGATACACTACGTGCGAAGGGTTTCTGTTGTCCGTCACCCAGTGGAGCAGGATCGAATCGAAGGTGGCGGTGAAATTGCCCGTCAGCCGCATGTTGATATAATCCTTGGGCTCGAGGAATTTATAGGTCTTCTCGTAGATATCCGAGCAGTCCCGCTTGAGCCAGAGGATATGGGCTATAGGATCTTTGCCCGAGGGAGCGGGTGCGCCGCCGGTGAGCTTGAGCCAGTTCATCAGCATGAGCGGCGGATACCCTTCGATCCTTATTCGGCCCTTCAAGGCCTCGTTCAGGGCGTCACAGCCACGGCAGTCCATCCAGATGATTGCATTCATGAGGTTTCTGCCCTCCCGGTCCACCGGGACGGTTCCGGACCACTGGCTCGTCACGCTCACGGCTGCGATGCTTTCAGGGTGTACGATCCCTTTGGCCAGCACCTTTTTTGCCGTGGACATGATCGCCGTCCACCAACCCTGCGGGTCCTGCTCGGCGCCGCCGCCAGGCAGCAGGATGACCGGCGTCTCCATAAACTCGCTGTCCGCCACCTCTCCATACACGGAAATGAGGGCCGTTTTCGGGCCGGATGTCCCCAGATCAATCGCCAGTATGAATGTATCGTCCGTCTTCATTTTTATCGTCTCTGCGTCAACCCTGTTCATTCCACCATAAGGCCTTCCTCCCGGGTAGGATAGTGCATAACAGGTCAAAAAGATGAGAATTCAGGCCAAGATGTAAAGATACCAGGAGTGGTAAGTTTGACTTACTGAAAAATTCTCTGTATTTTCATAGTATAAATATCTCGAATAGTTTTTATTCCGGGAGGAGAGGGCGTGGCAAAGGACAAGATCCCGTCGGACAGCGCGAAATGGCTGGCACGGCAGGTACTCTCCATGGGTTTTTCTCTTGAGAGAGTCCTGAAAGGAACGGACCTCGGGATTTCCTGGATGAACGATGAGAACGCCCTGGTCACACCCGATCAGTATCTGACAATCGTGGGCAATGCCCTGGACGTCACCGGCGATCCCGCGCTGGGCCTCAATATCGGCCCCAAGCAGTACCTGGGGGATCTGGGGTTTCTGGGCTATGCCATCATCAGCAGTCCTACCCTAAGGGAGGCCAACGAGGCAGCCCTGCAGTTCTGGGAGCTGAACGGTTCCCTGGTCACCCTTACCTATTCCGAGGAACAGGAGCACGGGACCTGGAAGATCCTCCCGGCCTTTCCCATGAATGACGGAAGAACGTGGATATATGCCGTGGAAGAGCTTTTATCAACCTTCCACAAGGCCGCTTGCTTTCTTTCGAGCCGGGAGGTCCGGTATGCAGAAATACAGCTGTCTTATCCGGATCCGGGACATGGCCGTCTCTACCGGGAACTGTTCGGATGCCCGGTAACCTTCGGCCGCAAGGCCGATCTGTTTCGCGCCGCCTCGATACTCTCCGATCAGCCGACCTTCACGGGCCATCACCGGATGGCTCTCGTCTGCCGGCAGCAGTGCCGGGAGCTCCAGGCAAAGCTCCAAGGCGAAGATGAACTGGTAACCGCCATCAGGGAAATCATCATTTCCTCGATGGGCCGCATCCCCCACCTTACGGTTATAGCCCGAACGCTTGCCGTGAGCCCCCGGACCCTTCGCCGCCGGCTGCAGGAGAGGAACACGACGTACCGGCATATCCTCGATGAGGTCCGCATCGAGCTGGCCAAGGAATACGCCGGAACGACCGGCTTGAGCGTGGATCAGATTGCATGCCGCATCGGCTTCACCGAGGCCGCCACGCTGCGCAGGGCGTTCAAGAAGTGGACGGGGATGAATATAAAAGAGTTCAGGAAAAAGAATAGTGCATCATGAAACGGTAATGCCTGAAAAATCTTTTCCCGGCTAATCGGGGCGATCCCGGTTACAAAGATAACGAAAAAGAAAGCAGAAGTACATATCGGGCACTGGAGAAGATGCTCCGCATTCAATATGCAGGGTGCTCGATCTGCTGCTGAATTTCGGCATGCACTGCTCCCGCAGATACCAGGTATCCCGTATGCTGTTTTTTATCCTTTTAAGCGGCAGCGTTCTTGCACAAGAGAAGGCATGAATATCATAGAACTCGACCTTACGGCCTATTCGTCGGTAAAGCCCGGGAACGCGGTTCACATTCTCTTCATTCACCATTCTGCCGGAGGCCAGCTCATGGCAGACCAGGGAGGCATACGGGGAGAATCAAGCATCCTGAAGACCCATCCGAACGCAGGAGGTCTCAGAACCATGCTTTCGCGGAACAACTATATTGTCCACGAAGCGGCGTACGGTTCGAAGATCGGGGACGGTACGGATGTCTGTCACTGGAGCCGGAAGTTCCGGGACCACATGGAAAGAATCCTTACAACCAGATACCAGGACACGCTCTACACCGACGGCACCAGAAACAAGGTGGTCATGTTCCAGGCGAGCGATTCCAGCAACCTGATCGACGCAGAGGGTGCAGAGCCGGGCAGTCCGGCCACGGCAGAAAAAACCGTTGCCAATTACAAGGCCTCTTACCGGTCCCTGCTGGAGTATTTCCGCAACGAGCCCGAAACGCTCTTCGTCCCGGTTACCGCCCCTCCGATCCTTAAACCGGAAGCTTCCCAGGGGATTTTCCGGCGCATCCTGGGCAGATCGGGTCAGGAACAGGCAGACGAGATGGGAAAGAGGGCCAGGTCTTTCAATAACTGGCTCAAGAACATCCATTCGGGATGGCTCAAAGATTACCCTTTAAGGAACGTCGTGGTGTTCGATTATTACGATATCCTCACCTTTAACGGTGCCTCCAACTGGCTCAGGTATCCCTCGGGAACCGGCAGCGAGTGCCTTCCCAGTAAAGAAGGCAATACAAAGGCTGCACAGGATTTCATACCTTTCATCAACAGGGCCATGCACCGGATGGGAAAGCAGGTCAGCAATTTCTACCGCAGCGGCCAGGAAGCGTGCGCCTTCTAGGCACATAAATCCCCGATGACAGCGGGAATAAGCCCTGACCGCCCAGACCCAAGCCGGTTACTTCCACTCCCTCTCGTCGACGAGCAGTTTTGCATCGTCCGGGAGGCTGCCGGCATTGACGAGTTCCACCCGGTCCGGCCTGACGGTGCAGACCTCCTGGAAAACCTTTTCAAAGCGGGAATGGAGGCCGGCGGTATCCACGCCGGTTCCTTTCGGGTCGATTCTGGCAGTCAGAATATCCTTGTGGCCTGAACGGGTGATGACGAGCTGGACCGCTATGCCGGGGAAGTTCTCGGTTACCTTTTTCACCTGGCTCGGCGCGACGAACATGCCGCGGACCTTTACCGCATCGCCCACCCGGCCCGCGATCCCGGAGAGCCTGCAGGATGTCCTGCCGCAGGAGCACCTTTCCGTAACGATGCTGGACAGATCTCCCGTGCCGAAGCGCAGCAGGAAGAAGATGTGGTTGAGCCTGGTTACCACCACCTCGCCCAGTTCGCCGGGTTTGACCTGCTGACCGGTGGAAGGGTCCACGATTTCTACGATGGTTTCCTCGCAGGTGTGCCAGCCCTTTTTCTCCGAACACTCGTAGGCAACGTCTCCCACTTCGGTGGCGCCGTACATCTGGTAGGTGTCGATGTCGAACTCGGTCTCGAAACGCTGCCGCAACGATGGTTGGAGCGGCTCTGCAGCAAAGCTCGCACGTTTCACCCGGAAGTCTTTTCTGAAGTCGAAGCCGAGCTCTTTCGCCTTTTCGATGATGGCCATGAGAAAGCTCGGGGTTCCGGTATAACCCGTGACCTTCAGGTCTTTGATGAGCTGTACCTGCTGATTGGTCGTCGACGCCCCTGACGGCACCACCGTAGCGCCCACCTTGTTCAGCCCGCCGTGGAAGGTGAGCCCTGCCGCCACCATGTGGTAGGAGAACGCGTTCAGGACGATGTCCCCGGGACCGAATCCCGCTGCCTTGTAGGCCCGTGCCCAGAGCGGGTCGTCCGAGCCGAGGTGGGGCTCATAAACCGGTCCTGGAGAGGTGAAGATCCGCTCGACCGGGGCGCCGGGGTCTTCGAGCCCGCCGTAGGGGGGTTCTTTCGCCTCCATTTCCACGAGTTTCTCGCGGTTGATGACAGGGAGCTTGGACAGATCTTTCACGGAGACGATGTCCGAGGGTTTCAATCCTCGCTCGTCAAAGATCTTTCTGAGCCTTGAGGATCGCTCATAGCCGAGCACCACCATTTGAGCGAGCCGGTGATCCTGATGGGAAACGCGCTCAGGTAAGGACATGGTTTCGAGATCGTCGAGAAATGTATTCATGGAATCGCCCCTTTTAAAAAGCTTTCATGGGATACATAGTATCTTCCCACTTAAAAATAAACAGTTATTAACTCGGCTTACAGCCAGCGTTTCCGCCGCTTGTAGGATTTCACATCCCGGTACGACCGGGTGGCGCCTCCGGCGCCTACACCCAGGTAGAACTCCTTGACGTCCGGGTTCTGCTTTAACGTCTCGGCCTCGCCTTCCATCACGATCTTGCCGTTTTCCATGACATAGGCCCAGGTGGCGATCTGCAGGGCCATGTTGGCGTTCTGCTCCACGAGCACGATGGTCGTGCCCTGCTCCTCGTTGATGAGCTTGATGATCCGGAAGATCTCCTTCACCACGAGCGGGGCAAGGCCCAGGGAGGGTTCGTCGAGCAGGAGCAGCTTGGGATGTGCCATGAGCGCCCTGCCCATGACCACCATCTGAAGCTCTCCACCGCTGCAGTAACCGGCGAGCGTCTTCCTCCTTTTCGTGAGGCTGGGGAAGTAGTGATATACGAGCTCCAGGTCTTTCTTATAGGGCTTGGTCCAGCGCGTTGCCGTGCCGACCTTCAGGTTCTCTTCCACGGTGAGGTACTTGAAGGGCTGCCTTCCTTCGAGCACCTGGATGATGCCGAGCCGGGTGATCTCCTCCGTAGACTGATTCTGGATGTTCCGGCCGTCATAGATGATTCCGCCGTCCGTTACCTTGCCGTTCTCGGGCTTGAGTAGGCCGGATATGGCCTTCAAGGTGGTTGTCTTTCCCGCGCCGTTGCTTCCCAGGAGCGAGACGATCCGTCCCCGCGGAACCTTGAGGGAAACCCCTTTCAGCACCTGGATGACGTCGGAGTAGACCACGCTGATGTTGTTGATCTGGAGCAGCGTTTCGTTTTGAACGTTTTCCATAGCTTTTCCCTTTAGTAGGAGAACGGCCAGAGCCTGAACGTGGACCGTATGATCCGCCACACCTCGGCGAGCCCCTTGGGCTCGATAAGGATGAAGAGCACGATGGCCAGGCCGAAGGCGAACTCGCGCAGAGACGCCATGTTGAGTCCGAAACCGCTCAATGCCGGGAAGTTCATCATCGCGTCCGTAACGAACCGCAAGGACTCGTTCAGGCCCGTGATGAAGACCGCGCCGAAGATCGAGCCGGGGATGCTGCCCAGGCCGCCGATGATCACCATGGCGATGTATTCGACGGACAGGCCCAAAGTGAACGGCTCGGTGGAGATGGCCCGCATGTAATATGCCCAGAGCGCCCCTGCGAAGCCCGCATAGAATGAGCTTATCCCGAAGGAGAGGAGCTTGTAGAAAAAGATGGGGATGCCCATGCCTTCTGCAGCCCGGTCGTTGTCGCGGATGGCGATGAAGGCCCTGCCGTAGCGTGTCCTCATGAGGTTCGACGCCACGAGGGTGACGCAGGTGAGGCTCACGAAGATCACGTAGAAGAAGCGTAAGTCCGTGTTGACCTCGAATCCGAACAGGCTTGCCGCAGGCAGCATGATACCCATGGTTCCTTTGGTGAGGCTGTCCCAGTGCACCAGGATGTATTCGATGATGAACTGGCCTGCGAGGGTGGCGATAGTGAGGTAGAGGCCTTTGAGCCTGCCCGAAGGGATGCCGAAGACCATTCCCACCAGGGCGGTGACGATCCCTGCCGCCGGTACGGCGGCCCAGAACGGCAACCCCACCGTGGTCGCGAGGATGGCCCCGGCATAGGCGCCCACCCCGAAGAAAGCTCCGTGGCCGAGCGATATCTGGCCCGTAAACCCGATGAGGATGTTCAGGCCCAGCGCCGCAATGGCTGCGATGCCGGTCATGTTGAGCACATAGAGGAAGTAGGGCGAAGAGATGAAGGGCACGGCGCCGAAGAGCAGCGCAATCCCGATGATCGCCCACATCCTCCCGAAATCGGTCTCGAAGATGGCCAGTTCCTGGCCGTAATGCTCTTTATAGTTTCCGCAGGGGTGGAAGGTAAGCCTCTTCATCGCCGCATTCCCCTTATACCCGCTCGATCTCTGCGAGCCCGAAGAGGCCGTAGGGCTTGATCAGGAGGATCACTACCAGGACGATGTAGGGGATCACGTCTCTCAGCGACGGTGAGATATACCCACTCGTAAACGTTTCGAGCAGGCCGATGATGATGCCGCCGATGATGGCGCCGCCGATGCTGTCGAGGCCGCCCAGGATCACTACGGGGAATACTTTGAGCCCGATGGAGGATATCTCGTGCACGTTGATGCCGTTGATGATGCCGAGCACGATCCCGCTCATGGACGCAACGAGCGCCGCAATCGCCCAGGATAGGGCAAAGACCTTCTTTACATGTACGCCCAGCGACATGGCCGCGGTCTGGTTGTCGGCAACGGACCGCATGAAAATGCCCTGGGGGGAATACTTGAAGAACAGCCCGAAGAGTAGCAGGAAGATTCCTCCCATGAGCGAGGAGGCCACGTAAACCGGCGGGATGTAGATGCTGCCCAGCTGGATGGCCATACTCTGAGGGAGGAATTCGGGGTAGGTCTGGAGGTTGCCGCCGAAGAAGAAGAGGAGCAGTCCCTTGAACATGGATGCGAGCCCCACGGTGAGCATGATGACGAAGATGAGCGACTCACCGATGAGCGGCCTCAGGAAGATGCGCTCCACCGCGAACCCCAGCACGAAACTTCCGGCAAGGGTGATGAGGAAGGCAACGAAGATGGGCAGTTCCAGCCAGGAAACCAGCACCAGGAAGAAGAAGGCGCCGATTGCGAGCAGTTGGCCGTGGGCAAAATTGAGCACGGACGACGATTTGAAGATCATGACGAAGCCCAGGGCCGAAAGCCCGTAGAGCAGCCCTATGCTCAGTCCGTTGATAAGCAGCTGGAAAAAGAATTCCATAGTATAAGCTCCTAAATGTACCCTTATCAGGTCACGGTGATGACCCGGGCGATCGTTTCAATCATGCCCACCTGTCCGTCCCGGTAACGGACCTTGCCCTTGACCGGCACCTCGTTCAAGCCCGAATACATGGCCTCGATCATGGGAAGGTAGAGGCCGTACACGAAACGCCGCCGCACTTTCCCCGTCCGGGTGAGCTCTTCGTCGTCTGCGTCGAGCAGTTTGTAGAGGAGGATGAACTTCCGGATCTTCATGGGCAAAGGAAGCTGCTCGTTGACCTTTCGGACCTCTTCCAGGATGAGCCCTTCGACTTCCGTACGCTGGGACAGGTCCGTATAGGTCGTGTACGGGATCATGCGGTCCTCGGCCCAGTTGCCAACGTTGCCCTGGTCGATGTTGATGAGTGCGGTGATAAAGGGCCGGGCTTCACCGAAGGTCACCGCTTCCTTGATAAAGAGCGAAAACTTCAGCCTGGTCTCGATGAAATCGGGCGAGAAGGCGTTGCCTTCCTTGTCGCGTATGATGTCCTGCTTGCGGCCGATGATCACGAGGTGGCCGTCGTCGTCCAGGTAGCCGGCGTCGCCGGTGAGGAACCACCCCTGGTCGAACGCGCTTTCCGTTGACTCGTAGTCGTTGTAGTACCCGGAAAAGACCGACTTGCTCAAGACCATGACCTCCTGGTCGTCGGAGATCTTTACGGCTGTATGGGGCAGGGCCTTGCCCACGGTCTCGGCCTTGACCTCGTCGTCGGGCTGTACCTGGAAGATGCCGCAGGTCTCGGTCATGCCGTAGCACTGTTTGAGGTTCAGACCGCAGGCCCGGAAAAAGTGTATCACGTCCGGGCTGATGGGGTGGCCTCCGGTGTAGGCGCTGATGAACCGGGAACATCCTACGCGATCGAGCAGGGGATCGAGCACGAGGTACTGGGCCACCGCCCTGAAAAGCTTCAAGTAGAGCGGTACCCGCTCCTTTTTTGCCTTCCGGTCGACCACTGCCGTACCGATTCGCTCGGCCAGGCTGAACATGGCGCGGTTGACAAAGCCTGCATCGTCTATCTTTACCCTGATCTTCGATGCCAGGTCCTCCCAGAACCGGGACGACGAAATCAGCAGCCCGGGCCCGATCTCGCGGAAGTCCGCCGTTACGGTCTCGGGCGTCTCCGGGAAGTTCATGGTCATGCCGCCCAGGAGCGCTACCCCGAAGGCCCACATCTGGTCCACGATCCACGCGGGAGGCGTCATGGAAAGCCAGTTCGAGCCGATCGCCGCGGGTGCATCCTCGACCCACTTCCGTCCCATGTTCGAATAATTGAGGTGGGAGAGCATGGCGAGCTTGGACACTCCTGTGGTGCCGGAGGTCATGATCATGTGGGCGGTATCTTCGGGCTTTCCTTTGGATATCTCGTCGATGAACAGCTCCGGGTGCTTTTTCTCATGATCCTTCCCCCGCTCCAGGAGTTCTTTATAGCTGATGAGGAGCGTATTGTCCGCATAGCCCCGCATGCCCGTAGGGTCGAGGTAAATGATCGTTTTGAGGTGGGGCATATTGGCGGTCTGCTCCAGGAGCTTGTCCACCTGCTCCTGGTCCTGGGCGATGACAAAGCTTGC
Organism: Syntrophaceae bacterium UBA6087; assembly: GCA_002448235.1. GTDB lineage: Bacteria > Desulfobacterota > Desulfomonilia > UBA1062 > UBA1062 > Phosphitivorax. The sequence continues at coordinate 87,446 of DIXF01000002.1, read as the reverse complement.
CTGGATGCGGATCAGGGCCGAAGCGAGCTCGCTCGCGACGGCAGAGGGAAAGAGGTTGAGCGTGATTGCCCCGAAGGCCTGCGCCCCGAGCTGGGAGAAGAGCCATTCCGGGTGGTTGTTCACGATCATGCCCACATGGTCGTGACGCTTCAGCCCAAGAGCTTTGAGTCCGAGGCCGGTGTACTTCACGTAACTCAGATAATCGTTCCAGGTATAGGCCAGCCACACGCCATAGGCCTTTTCCCGTATCGCGACCTCTTTGCTTCCGAAGAGCTCAGCCTGTTTCATCAGCACCTGGGGAAGGGTGTGAAGCTCGAAGGACGTGAGCTGTTCAGTGCCGATTTTCCGTAAACGACCGAACATCATGCGACCTCTTCCGCTTCCTTGGTGCCCAGGCCAAGGTCAGTAGTGTCCCCGAGGTATGCCCTGATGACCTCCGGATGGTCCTGGATCTCTGAAGGAATGCCCTCTGCGAGCTTTTCGCCGAAGTTGAGCACGATGATGCGCTCGGAGATGCTCATGACGATGGACATATCATGTTCCACCAGGATCATGGTCTGACCCCAGCCGTCATGCAGTTCGAGAAGGAAGCGGACCATGTCCTCTTTCTCCTCCAGGGTCATGCCGGCAAAAGGCTCGTCGAGCACCAGCAGGCTCGGCTCGGATGCGAGCGCACGCCCGAGCTCAACCCGCTTGCGCATGCCATAAGGAAGAGAGCCCACGAGTTCCTTGCGGATGGACTGCATCTCGAGAAAATCGATGATCTCTTCGAGGATTTCGTGGTGCCTCACCTCTTCGCGTCTGACAGAGGGAGAGAACAGGCAGGCCAGCCCGAAGTTGTAGGAGGAGCGGGTATGGCGGGCGAGCAGCATGTTCTGGAGCACGGTCATGCCCGGAAAGAGCTCGATGTTCTGGAAGGTCCGGCCGATGCCCAGCGAGGTGAGCTTGTGGGTGTGCATACGGGTGATGCTCCGGCCGTTGAATACTATATCGCCGGAAGTCGCCTTGTAGAACCCGGTGATGCAGTTCAGCAGGCTCGTCTTGCCTGCGCCGTTCGGACCGATGACCGCAACGAGCTCCCCGGTATGGACGGAGAGATCCACATCCCTGATGGCGTGTATGCCGCCGAAGGAAAGAGACAGGCGCTTAACCTCGAGCTCGGCCTGCCTTTTCGCCATCTTATCGGCGGAAAATATTCGTGGTTGTCCGCGAAATGCCCTCACATTAAATTCCTGTACCGGACGCCGTGTCTCTTACCTGTGCCCATGGCGCCCTCTTTGTATTGTGCCTGATACCACCGGCATAAATCCCGGTGGTATCAGGATGGTCTGCTCATGTCAAATCCATTCGCCGCCGGTGTTATTTCGCCTTGAGCAGGGTGATCTTGTCCTTGCCGGGCGTGAAGAAGTTGGTGAGCGGCGTAAAGGTCCCGTTCTCGTGAATCTGGACGATCCTTCCCGTAAACGATGCGCCGTGGTCGGTCTTCGTGTACGTTACGTTGGGGACGAGCCCTCCGAAGGCCTCGTTTTTGAAGGTCTCCATGGCCTTGTTGATGTTCTGAGGCGTGACGCTTCCGAACTTCTCCTGAGCCCTGATAAACGCCCGCTCCATGATCATGCCGACGACGATCCCTTCCCAGTAGGCGGTATCGAAGGAATCGACCGTTTTGTAACGCTTCCAGATCTGCTCCATAAGCTTTACACCCGGCGTATTGTCCGTGGGCAGGGCGCCGCAGAACTGCATCTTGACCCGGTTCTTGAGGAGACCCTTGCCGTTCTTGAAGAAGTCAGGGTCGGTAGAAGTCCAGGTTCCGATGAACTGCGGGTTGTAGCCGATGCGGTCTGCGCTCTTCAGCGTGCTGATGATGGCCGCGGGCAGCATCTGGACAAATACATACTCAGCGCCTTTTTGTCTGAGGCGGAGGAGCTCGGTGGTGAGATCGACGGTCTGGGCGGGGAACTCTTCGATGGACACGATCTTGATGTTCCTCTTTTTTGCATACTCCTTGCTCGGCTCGTGGATGGAACGGCCGTAGGGGTTGTTGTAGGTCAGCAGGCCGACCTTGGGAGCGCCCGGGCCTTTGTGAACGGCCAGGATGTATTCGAGCACGGCCTGGCAGTCGAGCTTGTAGTTGCCGAAAGGCAGATACATGTAGTCCACCGGCGGCTGCAGAATCTCCCAGGCAGTTGAATAGTTGATGGCCGGGATCTTGAACTGCTGCAGCAGCGGTTTTGCCTGCATGCCTTCCCCTGCGCTCCATGTGGCGATCATGTCCACCTTGTCCTGCATGGCGAACTTACGAACCGCGGCTACGGCCTCGGGGGACTTGTATGCGGTGTCGACCGTGATCATCTCGATCTTCCTGCCCTTGACTCCGCCCTTGACCTCATTGACATACTTAAAATAGTCCTGCTGGCCCTTGGCATGATACTGCCCCCAGGTTGATGCCGGACCTGTCAGGTTCATTGCCGCACCTACCTTGATGTTCTCTGCGGATGCCGGCACTGCAAAGCAGAAGACCGCGATGACCGACACCGCACTGATTAAAACCTTTAACCCTCTCGTCATACTGTTTCCCCCTTCTTGATATGATATTTTCATGCATGCTCCATGGATTCCCATTCGATAATGCATAAAAAAAGCCGTAGGTAGACCGAGACGGTCTACCTACGGCTTTTCTCCTCTTTCTCTTTGGTCAGATCTTAAAAAGCGTGTACGCAGGTAGACCTAAACAAAGAAGAAAAAGAAGTTGGTGCTGGTGGTTACTGTTTTCATACTCGTCATAGAAATGGAGGTTTACGGGGAAACCGCCTCATAAGTCAAGCAAAAAGTAGACGTTATTGGAATCACTGGGGATAATCAAAGGCTTTTTCTCAGCACGCTTCAATCCGGATCCGTATCATCAGATCACCGAAGGCACGGAATCATAGTGGGCTGCCCTTTGGTTTTCGGGCAGAGAGAGGAAAGAGTCGATGAACTGAAGCATCCTTTCCTTGTCTTCATTAAGCTTCCCGAACACCTGCAGGTAGTTGTTCGCATGATCGCAGGCAAAGGTCGTACCTTCTGCATCGAGACCGGCGATGAGGTCTCTGAGTTCCAATACCGTCCCTTCGGGGGTCTGTTCCCGGAACTCGCCGCTTAGGACCTTTGACGAAAGCCGGGACACGGGGTGGATGAACAGCCGCCTCACCCTGATGAAATGGGGCTTGACCTCATTGAAAACCTTTACCGATTCGGAAACGTGCTCATGCCGGTAATCCTGTCCGCCAAGGCCCAGGAGGAAATAAAAGCTCAGCTCCATGCCGGAAGCCATCGTCTTTTTCCCCCCTTCGATAAGCTGCTTGTGGCTCGTCCCTTTCATCTGGAGCTTCAAAACCCTGTTCGATCCGCTTTCCAGGCCCACATGTACCCGGTCCAGCCCGGCTTCACGGATGGTTTTCAAATCTTCCCGGGATTTCCTGGAAAGGCTCGAAGCCCTGCCGTATGCGGTCACGCGCTCAAGTCTCGGGAATCTCGACCGGAGGTGTGCAAGGACATCCACGAGGAAGCCGGTCTCCAAATCGAGCGGGTTTGCGTCTCCCAGGAACGCGGTCTTGAAGATATCTCCGTACATCTCGAAGAGGGCGTCGATATCCTTGATCACCTCGTCTTTTCCCCGGGAAGAATACGGCGTGCCGAAGAGGTCGTAGATACCGCAGAAATTGCAGCGGTTCCAGTTGCACCCGCGCACCACCCTCACGAGCAGGCTTTTTGCCTCGCTCGGGGGCCTGATTACCAATTGCTCCGGCATATGCATGTGCATTCTTATAGGGGGAATCCCCTGCATGGTCAAGGGATTGAGTTTTTCGGCCGGAGACAGGTTATCGAACCATTCCCGGCGGAGTCCATGAGACTTTCCCGCCGGCCAGTCGTTCCACGACCTCTTTATACTTTTCATGGATCATCCTGCGGTCGAAATCTTTGAACTCGCCGAGCATCTCTTCCTGCTCGGACGCATCAAGATACCTCATGGACTGGTGGAAGAAATGCTTGTCTTCCTTCTCAATGTGCGCCGGATAGAAATCGGCCAGGTACTGGAGACGGTTGACGATAACCGACAGGGTGTTTTCCCCTGAAATGTATTTTTCATTGGCTTCCACGAGGCCCTTGACGAGGTTCCGTGCATAGACGTGATCGTTTATGAGCCCTTCCATGATCTTGTGAAGCTCGGGGGACAACCCGTGGCTTTCCAGAATTCTGAACAGGATGTCCTCTTCCTTGCCATGGTGGGTGAGGTCGGCATACGTCCTGATGAAATCCACTGCAACCTGGATGAAAACCGTGTCCACCCTCTTCGATTTGCCGATCTTGGCGATTTCCCGGGGGAACAGGCCGATGACCTGTTCGATGAGCCGGTGCTCCCACATCAGCATGCCGATGGGTTTCATAGAAACCTCCTCATCCTTTGGACGGAACGATTCCCTTAAGCTCATGGTAAAGCGCGGCGAAGAATACTCAAGGATAGTCTTCCTCCATCAAGATCCGGCAGCCGCCAGAATCGTCAAGGCCAAGGGAGCGGCCTTGGAAGATCGGCAAGGGCGTTTACTTATTATTCCTAGGAACCGGAGCAAAGATATCCCTGCCCGAAAATGAAGGCGGCCGGCAAAGGTTCGAGAGCAAAGAGACGCTCGTTTCCCGCCTGCCGCGTGGACGGCGGCATCCAAGCCTGAAAGAAAGGAGATTGCCATGAAACGGAAAACAATACCCGGTATCTGCAGCATCATGTTCGTCGCTCTTGCTGCAGTTCTGCCTGCTGCATGCGCGACGGTGGACAAAGGAGATATGGACAGGCGGATCGAGTCGTCGGCGCGGGAATCATATGCCTTTAAGACATACCTGCAGGGAAAGGATATCACGGTCAGATCCGAAGACGGAAAAGTGACCCTGGAAGGTGCGGTATCCGACGAATCGGAGAAAATCCTGGCCCAGAATACCGTGCAGAACCTGCCCGGCGTGACGGGAGTGGAAAACAGGATTACGGTCAAACCGGGCGCCGTTGCCGGCACCTCCGACAGCGCCATTGCAGCACGGGTGAAGGCGGCCCTGGTCGTCCAGCAGAACGTGAACGCCGGGAATACGGATATTTCTGTCAGGAACGGGGTCGTAACCTTGCGGGGCGAGGCAGAGAGCGAGGCACAGAGAGACCTGACAGCGGAATACGCCAAGGATGTAAGCGGAGTCAAAGGCGTGATCAACGAGATGACGATAAAGGGTGCCGCCGGGACCGGGCAGCAGACCATCGGGCAGAGGGTAGACGATGCATCCATCACTGCGCAGGTTATGCTCGCCCTGATGTCACGCCGATCCACGAGAACTGTAGACGCGATGGTGGACACGAACAACGGCATTGTCACGATTCGCGGCACCGCAAAAAATGCAGCCGAAAAAGACCTCGTGACCAAGATCGTTTCCGACGTACAGGGTGTCAGAGGCGTAGACAATAAGATGAGCGTATCCGGCTGATCAGCCCCGGGTGATAAAACCGTCCATGCGGCATCGGGAGTTTTTTCCGTAGAAGAGTATTATAAATCTCCGTAGAAGCCGTTTTGAAAGAATCCGTAAAGGAGGTCCCCCATGCAGAAATACGTAATCCTGAGCAGGTTGTCTCCGGATGCACTGAAAGACCCGAAGGGGTTCAAGAAGCTCGCAGAACGCGTTATCGATCATATCAAGAAAGAATGCCCCGATGTCGTCTGGAAGGAAAGCTTTGCCGTGATGGGCCGTTTCGATATCGTTGATATCGTTGAGGCGAAAGATCCGAAGCAGGTGGAAAAGGCGGTGATGATCATACGCACCTATGGGCATTCCATAACCGAAACGATGCCCGCCACCTTGTGGAGGGACTTTCTCGATACGCTCTGACGGGCGAAGAATTATTTTGGGCTGAGGCTTTTTTCAGGACATCCCTCCGTGCTCCCTGTCGAGGGGACCGCTTTTCCGTTGATCAGCCTCATGCCGTTCAAGGTCACCAGGATGGAAGCGCCCATGTCTGAAAGGACCGCAAGCCACAGGGTGAGCCATCCGGGAAAGATGAGGCTTACTGCCAGAAGCTTGATGACGATGGAAAACGCGATGTTCTGCTTGATGACGCTCAGGGCTTTCCGGCTCAGGCGGACGGTATAGGCAAGCTTGGAGAGGTCGTCGGACATGAGCACGATATCCGCGGTTTCCAGCGCGGTATCCGTACCGGCAGTGCCCATCGCGATGCCCACGGTCGCCGTTGCGAGCGCGGGCGCGTCATTGACGCCGTCTCCGACCATTGCCACCTGTCCGTACTCTCTCAAGAGATCCTTCACCGCATCCACCTTGTCCTGGGGGAGCAGTTCGGCCCGCACTTCTTCCATGCCGAGCTTTTCGGCGATTGCCCGTGCCGTCTCCGCATTGTCTCCGCTGAGCATGATCACCTTTTCTATCCCGGCAGCATGCAGGGACTGTATGCTGTGAACGCTCTCGGGCCTGATTTCATCGGCAACCGCGATGGCGCCGAGCACACTCGTATCCGTGCCCACGAGCATGATGGTCTTTCCCTGGACCTGCCACGACCGGATCGTATGCTCCAGGCCGCCCAAGGAGATGCCCATTTCCGTGAAAAGGCCGGGCTTTCCGGCATAAAAAATCTCCCCGTGGAACGAGGCCTTTACCCCCTTGCCGTGGAGTGCTTCGAAAAACTCCGGGACAGGGACCGGAGAGCTTTTGAGCCGGGCCCTTTTGAGGATGGCTTCCGCGAGCGGGTGCTCCGAGCGCATCTCGATGGCAGCAGCGAGTTCGAGGAGGTCTGCCTCGCTTATTCCGGGAGCCGGCAGGACATCGGTCACCTCAAGGCGGCCCCGCGTGAGGGTCCCTGTCTTGTCGAACGCGATGACCTTCAGACTCCCTGCCTGTTCGAGGAATGCCCCGCCTTTGATGAGCACCCCGTGCTTCGCGGCATTGCCGATGGCCGAGATGATCGCGACCGGGGTTGAGATTACCAGCGCGCACGGACACGCGACGATGATCAGGGCCAGCGCACGGTAGATCCACGGCGCCCACGGCTGTGCAAAGAGCAGGGGCGGGATGACGGCCATGCCTGCAACCAGGATGAGCACGGCCGGGGTATAATAGCTTGCAAAACGGTCGACGAAGGCCTGGGAAGGAGCCCTCTGGGACTGCGCCTCCTCCACGAGATGGATGATCTTTGCCAGCGTTGTGTCGTCCGCTGTCTTCGTGACCCGGACCTCGATGGCCCCCTGTTTATTGACCGTGCCGGCAAATACCTCGTCACCGGCTGACATATCAACGGGCATGGATTCTCCGGTAATGGCCGACTGGTCGATAGAGGTGATGCCGGCCGTAACGACACCGTCGACAGAGATCTTTTCCCCGGGCTTCACGATGACGATCTCGCCTGTAACGATTTCGTTTATCCCCACACGCTTCTCCATGCCGTCCCGGCGGACGGTTGCTTCTTTGGGGGCAAGGTCCATGAGCGAGCGGATCGATTTGCGTGTCTTCTCCATGGTCATGGATTCCAGCAGGTTGCTCAACGAAAAGAGGAAGGCCACCGTGGCCCCTTCGGACCACTCTCCGATGAGCACGGCGCCAGTCACGGCTACGGTCATCATGACGTTCATGTCGAAGATGAATGACTTCAGCGAGGAGATGCCGCGGCGGATCGTCCAGAAACCGCCGACGAAAATGGTCGCCAGATAAAGGGCAATTACCGCATCCTCAGGTGCGAAGGCTCCGGAGATCCAGGCTGAAACCAGCAGGGCACCCGAAATGACGGTGGTATAGAACCTCGGATCCCTGCGAGTCTTTTCTTCGTACGTATGTACTCTCGTCTCCGACTCGGGCACGGCGTCATATCCTGCCTGCCTGATGACTTCCCGGACGGATTCTACCGGTACACTGTGGTTGACGCTGAGCTTTGCCGTCATGAAGTTCAAGGACACATCCCTGATTCCTTCCACCTGCAGGAGCCGGGTCTCCAGTTTCGAAGCACAGTCTGCGCAGTCGAGCCCCGAAAGCCTGAACACGGTCTTTGACCAGATTTCCTCCTCGAGACCTTCCTCTACGCCGTACCCGGCATCTTCAACGGCCCGGACAATCGTTTCCAATGGGGCGGTATGCTCGACGGACAACCGGGAAGTCACCACGTTGACCTTTGCGTCGGCAACGCCCGGGAGCGACGAGATCTTTTTTTCGAGCGATGCGGCGCAGTCCGGGCAATCGAGGCCGATGAGCGTGATGGTTTGTTTTTGCGTATGGGTCTGGTCAGCCATGAAGTTCTCCTGCTTCTCAAGGGTGCGGATCGCGGGTGTGGTTGACGTGTGCAAGTCCCTGCCTGATCAGGGCTGCAATATGATCGTCGTCCAGTGAGTAATAGACAATCTTGCCTTCGCGGCGGTAACGGACGATATCGGAGGCCTTCAGGAACCGCAAGTGGTGAGACACGGCCTGAACCGACATGTCCATGATCCGGGCCACATCACAAACGCACAATTCTTCCTTTGAAAGGCAGTAGAGAATGGCCGATCTCGTTTCGTCCGCAAACGCCTTGAAAAATTTCCCCAGTCCTTTTGCCCGGTGTACATCCTGTTTGAGCCTGCCCACCTTGGCTTCGTCGGAACAGAATATCTCGCAGATATCCTGCCCGTCGGTAGCGCCCATTCTCTTTCTGCCGGCTGCTTTTCCCTTTTCAACGGCCATCGTGCGAGCCCCTTTTTTGTGAAAACGCTTTATAACGTTCATATCTCCATATCTGATCATTCAAACGATTACTTTAACGTTTTTATGGGTTCTGTTTCCTTTTGTCAACTCCCTTGTTTTGAGAAGTGCGCGGGAGGTATGTGATATATTCTTAGCCTTGATTTGACGGGCAGCGGTGATATTGAAAGGGATAGAACTATGAGAAAAGAGGAACCTTCGTCAGTTCTGCAATCCGTGCGTCCGTGACAGGCAAAGGCAACGCCTACAGGTAAATTCTCCCGGGAGAGCTGTTCCCGGGACGTGAGGTGATTCCAATGGGGAAGGAAGACAACGGCTTTTTATCCATACGCCTGAAGCGGACCTATGAGGAGCCGGATGAGACCGACGGTTTCAGGATCCTTGTCGACAGGCTCTGGCCCAGAGGGGTGAAGAAAGAGCGGGCGTGTATCGACCTCTGGTTTAAGGATATCGCGCCGAGCAATGAGCTGCGCAGATGGTCGGGACATGACCCGGAAAAGTGGGGGGAGTTCAAGAAACGATACTTTTCCGAGCTCGATTCACACCCCGAGCTTATCGATCACCTCTGGCGCACGATAGAGGAAGAGGGAAAGGTGACGCTCGTCTACTCTGCAAAGGATGAAGACCACAATAATGCCGTTGTCCTGAAGGACTACCTCGTGGAAAAGACCATACCGGGACAGAAATGAGCGATCAGGCGGCCCACCTCGCAAAAACGACCGCGACCACGATGCCCCCCAGGAGGAACCGGTACCAGACAAAGGGCATGAAATCCTTGGCCTGAACATAGCGGAGCAGGAATCCGATGCTCAGGATGCCCACGATGCAGGAGGTCAGAACCCCGATCAGGAAGTTCATGGTGAGCATTTCGGGATGCGACGCAATGTAGGGGATCTTCACGGCTGCCGCTCCGAAGATGATGGGCGTCGCGAGCAGAAAGGAAAACCGCGCGGCGCTTTTCCTCGTCAATCCAAGCATCATTCCCATGGACATGGTGATGCCCGACCGGGAAACCCCCGGAATGATGGCAAGAGCCTGAGACAGGCCTATGAGAAAGCTTGATCTCAGAGAGATCGAGCTCATCTCGATGTTTTTTACGCTTTTCCTGTCTGCCCAGTATAAGAGTATGCCGGCGCCGATGAGCATGGCAGCCGTGAGGAGCGGTGTTCTGAAGATCGTTTCCGCCATATCCTCCAGCAAAAGCCCGATCGCTGCCCCCGGTACGCTCGCCAGGGCCAGGTACCAGAACAGTCGGCCGTCCGTGCTGTTGGCGTTGGTCAGCCCCTGAACGGATAAATTAAGCCAGTCTTTCCAGAAGTAGAGGACCACGGCAATGAGTGTGCCTATGTGCAGGGCGATGTCGAAGGTAAGCCCCGGGTCCGTCCAGCTGAAAAACCAGGGGACAAGGACCAGGTGCGCCGAGCTGGAGATAGGCAGAAATTCGCCCAGCCCCTGAACGAAACCCAAAAAAACCGACTGAAATAACGTCAAATCAAACCTCGTGTTCGTTAAATTATAAATGCCCTGTATACACCAAGAAAGGGGAAATGGTGTTCAAAAAAATCGAGATTTCCTTAAAACGGTATGGGCCTGAGACTGCAGGACAATCCGGAAGAATGCTTTTTTGAAATCCCGCGTGGCCGGTATCTCGAAAGATCATTCTCTAATCTTTTAGAAAAGAGGCATTTAACTGTTGCTTCGCCGGGGAAGAATATACTAGAGGAAACAACAAAATCAGATACTATATACAGCATAACGATGCCTTGGTGAAGCAGGCTTTGCGTGCCAACGAAGGCATATTTCACGGGTAAGGAGGATGTGCATGACAACAGAGAATATCGAGAGGTCCCTGGTACTGATCAAGCCTGATGCGCTCAAGAATTCGCTCACCGGATACATACTCTCTCAGTTTTCCGAGTTCCATACGGGCCTGCGTTTTGCGGGCTTAAAGGTTGTTTCCGTAAATCTGGAGCTGGCCGGGGAGCACTATGCGGAGCACGACGGCAAATTCTTCTATCCCTCCCTTCTTGAGTATATCAGGGGATATCTCCATTATCCCGAGAATCCGGAGAAGCGCAGGGTCATTGCGATCGTCTACCAGGGCCGGAATGCCATCAAGACCATACGCGACATCTGCGGGCCTACGAACCCTCACGACGCCCGTGTGCAGAGGCCAGGCTGCATCCGTGCGCTTGGGACTGTCGTGCCCCTGAAGGATGAAACCGGCAAATATATCGGGGACAGGGTGGACAATCTCATCCACGCATCGGCGAATCCGTCGGATGCGGAGCGTGAAGTAAAACTGTGGTTCAGGCCTACGGACATCCCGCCGGTGATGCGGGGCTATGAGGCAGAGATATGCGAAGGGTTTTATTATTACAAAGACGGGCAGGTAAGCACTGAGTATGCACCGGACAGCTTCTGCTTCGTCTCCCCCGGACACCTCGTCTGGAAATCGGATCTGGAAGTTTTGCACCAGGTCGAGCAGGGAAGGGAGCCCGCATACTCGGTAAAGGCGGTTGTGGCCAAGTACCTCATCAACAAGGAGAAAGGGGAAGCGTAAAAAAGAGCTTTGAAGATCTGCTATGAACCCATCGGCGTGATGCATTGCGGGATCAAAAAGCCCGCAGATGCTCCCCGCTTTTATTCCATATCCGAGGTCAAGGGGACCATCGAGGTCTTCGCGCCCTTTCTCGAAGGACTCGACGCATTGGCCGAGTACGAGCGCATCGTCGTCCTTTTCCACTTCCACCTCTCAAAGGGATATTCCTTAAAGCAGAAGAGCCCTTCGGGCAGGGTCAAGGGAGTATTCAGCCTCTGCTCCCCGATGCGGCCGAACGCCATCGGCATGTCGATCCTGAAGCTGGTCGCCGTGGATCCGCCCTTCCTCTCCGTCGATAACGTTGATCTCGTAGACGGCACCCCCATCCTTGATATCAAGCCGTACAAACCGATCGATCATCAGTGATTAGTTGAATTTTTCCGCCCGGTATGGTTTAATTACCAGTCACGATCGGCAGCGCTTAAGGGCATGCTACACTTCTCTATGTTTCTTGCACCACTTTTAGGGGCGAAACGCCTCTTCCCCTTGGCAGGAACCATAAGAACACAAAACTCTTCCCTTAAGACGCCGCAGAAGAAAGCCGGAACAAGGCCGCAGCGGATGCGTGGAAAAGCGTAAAGCAAAGGCAAGGGCTCGGAGCTTGATCCCTGCAGGCTCTAAAAAGACAGTATCCGGTTCGAACGAGGAGGATCACATGGAATACGATATGCCGCTGTATAGACCGCCGTCCGAGGGGCGTTCGCTGATATTTCAGGTTACACTCGGTTGCTCGTGGAACAAGTGCCTGTTCTGCGGCATGTACAAGGGAAAGCGTTTTACGGCAAGGCCCTGGGAAGACTTAAGCGCCGACATCATAGAGATGTCGAGGTATCAGCCCCATACGAAAAAGGTGTTTCTGGCCGATGGCGATCCTTTGTGCCTGGAGACCGACTACCTCATCAAAACCCTCGACCTTCTGAACGAAACGTTCCCCGCCCTGGAGCGGGTCAGCACCTATGCCGGGCCCACAAACCTCATGGGAAAAAGCATCGATGAGCTTAAAGAGCTCCGCAAGCGCAAGCTCGACGTCCTCTACCTCGGCATCGAGACGGGCAACGACGCGCTTCTGAAAAAGATCCACAAGGGCGCAACGGCGCAGGAGATCATCGACGGGAGCAAAAAAGCCATAGAAGCGGGCTTGCGCATGTCCACCTTCATCATCCTGGGGCTGGGCGGCGCAGAGGGCAGCCTTGACCACGCAAAAGATTCCGCCCGAGTGGCCAATGCCATCAACCCGCACTTTCTCGCCACGCTGACGCTCATGCTGGGGCAGTATGAAGAGGTCTACGAGAAAAAGCTCATGGGCGGCAATTTCAAGCTTCTGAACAAGATGCAGTCTCTCCAGGAACTCCGGTGGTTTGTAGAAGACCTCACCGTGACCGGCTGCAAGTTCGGCACCGAGCATGCCTCAAACTATCTCCCCATAAACGGCACGCTGCCCGAGGACAAGGAGAAGATACTCGATCTCATCGACCGGGCCATGAAGGATGAAAATTCCAGGCTTCTGCGGCCCGAGTGGTCGAGAGGCCTTTAAATTGACACGCCGGGCTCAAGTAGGATAACAATCAGAAATTCGGAGGCAGACTGTGGAGATAAAGGCGATACGCGGGGTGGGCGATATCCTGCCAAAAGATATATCCAAATGGCGCTTCGTCGAGGAGACGGCCAGGAGAATTTTTAGGCTCTATGGGTTCGAGGAGCTCAGGCCCCCGATCATTGAGCGGACCGAGCTTTTTCTTCGCGGCATGGGCGATGAGACGGACGTGGTGGAAAAGCAGATGTATACCTTCACCGACAAGGGCGGCGAATCCATTACGTTGCGGCCCGAGGCAACGGCTTCGGTGCTGCGGGCCGTCATCGAGCACGGCCTGCTGGGCGAAGACCCTGTTCAGAAACTTTTCACCATGGGCCCCATGTTCCGGTACGAGCGGCCCCAGAAGGGCAGGTACCGCCAGTTCCACCAGCTCAATGTCGAGCGTCTGGGCGAGACCGAGCCGTTCTCCGATGCCGAGACGCTGGAGCTCGCCTACCGGCTGGCAAAAGACTTAGGCTTACGGAACGTGACCATGGAGGTCAACTCGCTGGGGTGCGAAGAGTGCCGGGAGAATTACCGGAAGGCCCTCCAGGAATTCTTCGGCCGCCAGGCGGAGAAATTGTGCCAGGACTGCTCACGCAGGATGCACAGGAATCCGCTGCGGGTCCTCGACTGCAAGGCGGTATCCTGCAGGGAGGCGGCTTCAGGCGCGCCGGTCATCGAGGACTTTCTCTGCGATGCCTGCAGGGAGCACTACGGCCGGGTAGTGACCTTCCTCGACGAAATGGGCGTTACCTACAAAAAGAACCCGAACCTCGTCAGAGGGCTCGATTACTATACCAGGACAACATTTGAGATCACGGCCGAGGGCCTGGGCTCCCAGAACGCCGTTGCAGGCGGCGGACGGTACGACAACCTCGTGAAGACCCTGGGTGGCCCCGATGCCCCGGGGATCGGTTTTGCATTCGGCCTCGAGCGCATCATCATGCTGCTTGAAGAAAAGCCCAAGCACGACCGGGGGTGCTACGTCGTGGTACAAGGGGACGAAGGAGTGAAGCGCTACGCAGCACTGCTCCTCTCCGATCTGCGCAAAGCCTCGATTCCTGCGGAGGCTGTCTTCGGAAAGAGCTTCAAGGCGCAGATGCGCCGGGCGGGCAAGTCCGGCTGCCCAGTATGCGCCATAATCGGCGAAGATGAGGCAAAGGCCTCGGAAGTTACCGTGAAAGATTTACGGACATCCGACCAGACAAAAGTTGCGCGGGTGGGCGTCCTGGAAAAGATACGATCAATGCTTTCCGATCAAGGAGAAAATACGTGAAAGATCAGGCATTAGGGATGAAGAGAACACATTACTGCGGCGAAGTTCACCAAGCACAGGCAGGAGGCACGGTAAAGATTACGGGCTGGGTCCAGAGAAGAAGGGACTTGGGAGGCCTGATTTTTATCGATATCAGAGACCGCACCGGCATCGCGCAGGCAGTGGTCAATCCCGAGACCGATCCGGCAGCCCATGCGGTTGCCCATACCCTGAAGCCCGAATTTGTAATCGCCGTCGAAGGAACGCTTACGTTGCGGCCCGAAGAGATGAGAAACCCGGGCATGTCCACCGGGAACGTGGAGATCGCGGTTCACGCGGTTACCATCCTCAATGAGGCAAAGGTCCCCCCCTTCGTGGTGGAAGACGGGGTCGAGGTAAACGATACCTTGCGGCTCAAATACCGCTTCCTCGACCTGCGCAGGCCGTCGCTGCAATACAACATCATGCTCAGGCACAAAGCGGCGAGGAGCGTACGGGCCTACCTGGACGGCCATGGGTTCGTCGACGTGGAGACGCCGGTCCTGACCAAGAGCACACCGGAAGGCGCCAGGGATTACCTCGTACCCAGCAGGGTATTCCCGGGGAAATGCTTTGCGCTGCCCCAGTCGCCGCAGATCTTCAAGCAGCTCCTCATGGTATCGGGCTTCGACCGCTACTACCAGGTCGTCAAGTGCTTCCGCGACGAAGACCTGCGCGCCGACCGCCAGCCCGAGTTTACCCAGATAGATATCGAGATGTCCTTTATCGAGATGGACGACCTGCTCTCGATCACCGAGGGCATGATCGCCGAGCTTTTCAAGGAAACCGTCGGGGTGGAGCTCCCGAGGCCTTTCCCGCGGATGAGCTACGATCAGGCCATGGAAGAATACGGCAACGACAGGCCTGACACGCGCTTCGGCATGAAGCTGAAAGACATCTCCGATGTAGTCGCCGGAAGCGATTTCCGGGTCTTTTCCGAGACGCTCGCAACAGGGGGTGTGATCAAGGGCTTCGCGGTCAAGGGGCCGCAGAGTTTCAGCAGGAAGGATCTCGATTCCTTCAGCGCGCTGGTTGCAGACCTCGGCGCCAAGGGCGTGCTCTCGGCGAAACTGGAAAACGACGGCTGGAAATCCACCCTTTCGAAATTCTTAAGCAACGAGCAGTTTGACAGGATCGGAGAAAGGCTCGATATGCATCCCGGAGACATCGGGCTCTTCATCGCGGCATCGAAGCCTACGGCCAATGCATCGCTGAGCGCGCTCAGGCTGCATATCGCCCAGAAGCTGGGGCTCATCGAGCCCCATACCTTCGGGGCCCTGTGGGTTACGGACTTCCCGCTGTTCGAATGGAGCGAGGAAGACAAGCGGTACGTCTCCGTTCATCACCCTTTCACCGCGCCCTGTGCGGAAGACCTGGCGTTCCTCGAGAGCGACCCCGCAAAGGTCAAATCCCAGGCGTACGATATGGTTATCAACGGCTCCGAGGTGGGAGGCGGCAGCATCCGCATCCATACCCAGGATGTTCAGAGCAGGGTTTTCAAGGCAATCGGCTTACGTGAGGAAGAGGCAAAAGCGAAGTTCGGATTCTTGCTCGACGCGCTCCAGTACGGCGCCCCGCCCCACGGCGGGATCGCTTTCGGCCTGGACCGGCTCATCATGATCCTCACCGGGGCCGCGAGCATCCGGGACGTCATTGCGTTCCCCAAAACGCAGAAGGCATACTGCGTCATGACCGACGCACCATCGGAAGTGAGCTCCGGCCAATTGGCAGAACTCGGTCTTGAGTACCGGAAGGAGGGCTGATGAAGAGGATAAGTTTCTTTGTTCTCTCCGCGCTGCTTGTTTTCGGATGTGCAAGGACGCCTGCGCCGGATATTACCGACGGCTCGGAAGGCGTCATCTCCCGGCAGGATTCTCTGAAGCTGGGGGTGGAAAACATGCAAAAAGGATTGGAAGCGCAGGACCTTGGCGACAGGGAAACCGCGCGTCAGGCCTTTTTCCAGGCCACGCGGCATTTCAGCCAGGTCGATAAGCAGGCCCGCGATATCATGCACAAGGCCCTGTCGGACATGAAAAAGATTATCGACGTATCGGCATTCGAATACGCGCCCAGGGATTCGTTCAACGTGCTGCTGCTTTATCTGAAGATGCAGAACGCCTACATGGACGGGGATCTGCAGGTGCTTTCCGTCCTGGGGAAGCAGCTCGAGGAGATCGTTCTCAAAGCCCAGGAAACGACGGTCCAGGCAAAGCAGAAAAAGATCGAGGACTTGAGCCACGACATCACCAAGAGCAGGGAAGAGATCAAAACCCGGGCCTCGACCGATGTCCTGGAGGTCTATCCCACGATCCACGTGGTGAAGAAGAACGAGACGCTCCCCAGCATTGCCGCACGGCACGAGATCTACAACGACTCGTTCATGTGGCCGCTCATCTACAAGGCAAACCGCGACCAGATCAAAGACCCGAAGGCCGTTTACGTAGGACAGGATCTGAAAATCCCGCGGGACATCTCCATGGATGAGATTATCGCGGCCCGCAGGGAGGCAGGTGCACCCGACCCGGAAAAAGTGCCCAAGGAAGCATATACGCCAAGGAGGAAGTAAAACGTATGGCGCGATGGGACGAGAGCAAAAAGCTGTTTTATTACACGCCGGGCAAGAATTTTCATTCCGGCATAGAGAACGTAGCCGAGGGCAACTACTACCGGTCGATCTATCCGTATACGGAAGTCCCCAAGATCGACTTCGACATGCGTATTCTCCCCATCCAGCCTCCTGAAGACATCTTTATCACCGATACCACGTTCCGCGACGGGCAGCAGTCCATGACCCCGTTCTCCGTGGAGCAGATATCCCGCCTGTTCGATTTTCTCCACGAAATCGGCGGGAAGAAAGGCCTCATCAGGGCTTCGGAATTTTTTCTCTACTCCCGCAAGGACAGGCTGGCGGTCGAGGAGTGCCTTGCAAAGGGCTATGAGTTTCCGAAGATCACCTCCTGGATCAGGGCCAGCAAGGAGGACTTAAAGCTCGTAAAGGAAATGGGCATCCCGGAGACGGGCATGCTCACCTCCATATCGGATTACCATGTATTCCTCAAGCTCGGCTCGAACCGGAAAAAGGTCATGGACGAGTTCTTAGGCGTGGTCAAGGAGGCCCTCTCCCTGGGGATCGTCCCGAGGTGCCACCTGGAGGATATCACCAGGGCGGACATCTACGGATTCTGCGTTCCCTTTGCCAGGGAGCTGATGCGTCTCCGGGAAGAGAGTAAAATAGATATCAAGCTCAGGCTGTGCGATACGATGGGCTTCGGGGTCTCGTTCCCCGGCGCCGCATTGCCCAGGGCCGTGGACAAGCTGGTGCGCGCATTCATCGATGATGCGGGAGTCCCTTCCCACCTCCTGGAGTGGCACGGACACAACGATTTCCACAAGGGTCTGTCCAACGCCACTACGGCCTGGCTCTACGGGTGCTCGGCCGTGAACGGCGCCATCCTGGGCTTCGGCGAGCGCACGGGCAACACCCCGGTCGAGGCCATGGTTATCGAATACCTCTCGCTCCGGGGGCACGACGAGACGGTCAATACACAGGCCATAACCGAGCTGGCCGAGTACGTGAACGCCGAGCTCAACTTTACCATACCGGTCAATTACCCCTTCGTCGGCGAGAACTTCAATATCACGAGGGCGGGAATCCATGCCGACGGCCTGGTCAAGAACGAGGAAATCTATAATATCTTCGACACGAAGCTTCTCCTGAACAGGCCCATCGAGATCGCCATCACGGACAAGTCGGGCAAGGCAGGGATCGCCCACTGGGTCAACCGCCACTACAAGCTCTCCTCCCCGGATGACATCGACAAGCGGCACCCCGGGATTTCCCGTATCTACGGGCATATCGTCAAGGAGTACGAGGACGGCAGGATCACCTCGATGTCCGATGAAGAGCTCGAAAAGCTCACCATGCGCTTTATCCCTCAGCTCTTCCTCTCCGGCTTCGACCTCATCAAGTACGAGGCCAGGGAGTATGCGAGCCAGCTCATTGCCGAGCTGCTGGAAAACGAGGATATCCGCAGCATGAACCCGAAGCTACAGGAACCCGTGATTATGGAATTCATCAAGGAGTTCCCGTTTATCCAGTTTGCCTATGTGACGGATATGAACGGCATCCAGATCACGCACAACATCACCCAGCCCGAGTATCGCGGGCAATTCAGGCACCTTGTGAAAGAGCACGAGGACTGCTCGGACAGGGAGTGGTTCATCAAAACCATCGAAGGGGGCAAGCTTTACGTGAGCGGGGTCAACACCTCCCGCATCACCCGGGCGCTGATCATTACCGTCTCTTCTCCCATCGTGGATGCGAATGACGAGATGATCGGGGTCCTGGGCCTCGATATCCGGTTCGAAGACGTGGTCAAGGCGATCCAGAGCGTATACGAGTCCCGGGGCATGCAGATGAGCACCAAGGACCTCCAGAAATACCAGCACCTCCTGTGGGAGGAGCTCCACCGGAACACCCGGGCGGCGAACCAATAATACAAAGATTAGGAGTTCATGATGGAAAAGGGCACAAGGATTACATTTTCTAACGGAAAGCTCAATGTCCCGGATGACGCGATCATCCCGTATATAGAAGGAGACGGAGTAGGGCCGGATATCTGGAAGGCCTCCCGGCTCGTGTTCGATGCAGCGGTTGAAAAGGCCTACAGCGGCAAGCGGAAGATCGTGTGGAAAGAGGTCCTGGCAGGCCAGAAGGCTTTTGACCTTACCGGCAACTATCTGCCGGAAGAAACCCTGGAAGCCTTCCGGGAATATATCGTAGGAATCAAGGGCCCGCTCACCACACCCGTGGGCGGCGGCATCAGGTCGCTCAACGTCAGTTTGAGGCAGATTCTCGATCTGTTCGCCTGCGTAAGACCGGTGAAGTACTACACCGGCACCCCTGCGCCCGTAAAGAGACCCGAGCTCGTGGACATCACCGTGTTCAGGGAAAATACCGAGGACGTATATGCGGGCATCGAATGGGCTGAAGGCAGCAGCGAAGTGAAAAAGGTCATCGGTTTCCTCAACAACGAGCTCAAAACCAATATCCGAGAGGACTCGGGCATCGGAATCAAGCCCATCTCGATCACCGGCACCAGGCGCCTGGTGAAGATGGCCTTCGAGTATGCCGTTGCGAATAACAAAAAGGTCGTTACCCTGGTGCACAAGGGCAATATCATGAAGTATACCGAAGGGGCGTTTAGGGACTGGGGCTACGGGCTCATCAAGGACGAGTTCGCGGACAAGGCGGTCACCGAGGACGATCTGAACAAGCTCTATGGGGGCAAGCTGCCTGAAGGCAAGATCCTGGTGAACGACCGCATTGCGGACTCCATGTTCCAGCAGGTGCTGCTCCGGCCGAATGAATACAGCGTCCTCGCAGTGCCGAACCTTATCGGCGACTTCATCTCCGATGCCCTGGCTGCCCAGGTAGGCGGACTCGGCATGGCGCCGGGCGCCAATATCGGTATCCCTTTTGCCGTGTTCGAGGCAACCCACGGCACCGCGCCGAAATATGCCGGACAGGACAAGATCAACCCGGGTTCGCTGATCCTCTCGGGTGCCATGATGTTCGACTATCTCGGCTGGAAGGAGGCGTCCGCGCTGATCCGCAAAGGCATAGCAAAGGCCGTCTCGGACAAACAGGTCACCTACGACCTGGAGCGGCAGATGGAAGGCGCAGTCCTGCTTAAATGCTCCGAGTTCGCCGGAGCAATCGTCGAAAGAATGAACTGACACGCTCGTCATGCAGGCCCGCTCGTTGAGGGCGGGCCTGCGTTCTCCTGCATCCGGAAATCCCGCACGGCATGGGGGGCCTTGTCCTCTCTCTTCCCGACAGGGTGTACCTCGGATAAAACAATGCTTAAGGGAATGATACGCTGAATAAATTACACTAAAAATCTGTCGTCGCACCTGTTTTCCAAGGAAGGTAATTCCTATAAAAGTATCATGACAACATGCGGGAATGATTCTGTCCCGCTGCCCCTCCTTCATCGTGAGAACCGCCTAAAAAAAGTGCGTTTTGGATGTTTTTTCGAAAATTAATCGCCCGTTACGGGGGCGCCTCTTGTGTGAGAGGTCGTGGCTCGCAGCTTGGGAACATGACGCCGGGTTTGGTGTGGACCGGGAAGGACTGATGCATGCCCATTATTCATAGGGAACAGATATGACGGAAACTGATAAAACGAAAGATCGGCTCATGAAAGAGCTGGCAGATGCGCGAAGGCGGATCTCCGAGCTGGAAAAGAAGACGTCGGAATTCAAAGAAATGGAGGAGAATCTGCGGGAGAGCGAGCAGAAACTGGCGCTGTTCATCGAGAATGCGCCGGCGGCCATCGCCATGTTCGATTCCGGCATGCGGTACCTCGCGGTGAGCCGTCGATGGCTCCGTGACTACAATCTGGGGGACGCAGACGTCATCGGGAAGAGCCACTATGAAGTGTTTCCCGAAATTTCTGAAAGATGGAAGAAGATTCACCGGCGTGCACTCGCAGGAGAGCCCCAGAGATGCGACGAGGATCCGTTTCCCCGTTTGGATGGGAGCGTGGACTGGGTGCGCTGGGAAATACTTCCCTGGTGCAGGCATAACGGTCACATCAGCGGTATCATCATGTTGACCGAGGTAATCACCGAGCGGAAAAAAATCGAGGAAGCGCTGCGCTTGAGCGAGGAGCAGTTCCGCCGGGCAATTGAAAACGCTCCCATTCCGATCATCATGCACGCCGAAGACGGAGAAGTGCTTCAGATCAGCCGTACCTGGACCGAGCTGACCGGTTACACACTAGAGGACATGCAGACTTTCGACGGATGGATCAGCAGGGCTTACGGAGAGGGAGCAGAGACCGTGCGCCGTCATGTGCGCGAGTTGTTCGCGGGGGGAGGGCGCATGATCAATGTCGAATTCCCTATCCGCACCAGGGACGGATCATTCCGGTACTGGAGCTTCAATACCTCTTCCCCGGGCACCTTGCGCGACGGCCGTCGTTTTATCGTCGGCATGGCCATGGACATCACCGACCGGAAAAAAATTGACGAAGAGCTTCGGATGCACCGTGACCGCTTGGAAAGTCTTGTTGCGGAACGGACGGCGGAGCTTGAAGAGAGGAACAGGAAGCTTGGCGAGGAGATTGCGGAGCGCTGGAAGGCAGAAGCGGAAAAGAGGAAGATGGAGGCGCAGCTTGCTCAGGCACAGAGAATAGAAGCCCTGGACAGATTTGCCGGCGGCATTGCCCATGATCTGAACAACATCCTCTATCCGATCCTGATAAACATCGAAGACCTCCTTGCCGAGACACCGGTGGATTCCAGCCGGCACGACCTCCTTGACCAGACCATGAAGGCGGTCATCCGCCAGAAGGATCTCATAAAAAAAATACTGTCATTCGGCAGGCAAAGCGAGGTGGAGATGAAGCCTCTGCATGTTTCTCCACTGGTGGAAGAAACGATTGATTTCTTGCGGTCCACGGTGCCTTCTACGATAGAAATCAAATACCATCTCGATGCGCAAGGAGATGCGGTCATGGGCGACTCCACAGAGATCCAGCAGGTCATCATGAACCTGGTTCAGAATGCCGCCGATGCACTGGGATCGCAGAAAGGGACGATAGAAGTGGACCTGAAGTCAACCCATCTGGAGCCTGTCCGTGCCGATCAGGAAATGAATGCCGGGGATTATCTGGAGCTCGGCGTCAGAGATACAGGAAGCGGGATCGCCCCTGATGTGCTGGATCACATCTTCGAACCGTTCTATACGACAAAGCGGCTCGGCAGGGGAAGCGGCATGGGCCTTTCTGTCGTATACGGCATCGTGAAACGGCATAAAGGGGCGGTTACCGTCCGGAGCACGACCGGGGAAGGGACCGTTTTCACCGTCTACCTTCCTGTGTATGCCGGGGATCTGTCTGCATGGATGCCTTCGCCGGACACCGGCCCTTCGGAGAAAGGCAGGGAAAGAATTCTCCTGATAGATGACGAGGAGAGCATCCTTACCAGCCTGCAAAGGGTCCTGAAGCTGGCGGGCTACCGGGTGACCGCGGTGAAGGACAGCACGGAAGGCTTACGGTTGTTCGAGAAAGAACCACATGAATACGATCTTGTCGTGACCGACCTGACCATGCCGAAGATGACCGGTATCGAACTCGCGGAAAAAATCCGGGGAATACGCCCGGGCATGCCGGTGATTTTAAGCACAGGGTATAACGATGCGATAAGCGAGGATGAAGCGAACTCCCTGGGTGTCCGGGAGCTGCTTCTGAAACCGACTGACAGCAGAGAGCTGAAGAAGGTTATCCGGCGGGCCTTAGAACACTGAAAGGGGGTTTGATTTTTCTTGAGGCGTCCGGAAGGCTGAAAATTAAGCGTCTT
Source organism: Syntrophaceae bacterium UBA6087 (assembly GCA_002448235.1). Taxonomy (GTDB): domain Bacteria; phylum Desulfobacterota; class Desulfomonilia; order UBA1062; family UBA1062; genus Phosphitivorax. The sequence goes on along the minus strand of DIXF01000002.1, from coordinate 64,862 downwards.
CTCCGGCATCGGCCTGACAAGCCAAGGCGGAAGGACGATGCCGTGAGATGATCCCCCAAACACAATTGAGATATTGAAGTCGGCGAAAGGAATTGCTATGTTCATGGCGACAGGGATAGTATTCCTTTTATATACGGTTTCTCAATTATATAGTGAACAGAGGGTTTGATGATCACGTTAAAATCTTCAACGAGTGATGGTTCGTCATATCAGGTCTATGATGACGATAAACTAATTGGTAACATCTTCAAGCTTAAAGGGCTTTCCGGCGACAGATACCGGGCGTCGCTGAACAGGGATGGGAAAGAGGAGTATTCTGAAAAGGATTTCGATGCTTCCCACGAAGCCCTCCTGTGGATAGAGAAGTGCAGGATCGATTTTTCATAAGATGACGCACTTGTACCGCAGCGCCCTTTCCTCCGGCCGGCCGGTCAACGGACGGCATGGTGCTCGGTTACCCGAAGAGCATTCCCGGCCACGTTAAGCCGGAGAAATCGGGAAGAGCTTGTCCAGTTTGACTGACTTGAATAATCTGTGCAGGTTGTCCTGAATCCCTTTGATCTCAAACTGCGATCGGATGCTTTCCAGGCTTTTGTAGAAGAGGAGGATCTTGCCGATGCCTGAAGATCCGATTGTCGGCACGAGAGAAAGATCCATCACCACCTTCGTCGGCTTGCCGAAGGCAATCTTGTTCAGCTCGGCCCGGAGTTTTTCGGTGGAGCTCTCATCTACCGCCCCGGAGATTTTTATATAAAGAGTGTCGCCGTTTTTTTTCGTTGCTATGTCCATGTCGTCCTTCCTTTATCCTTATTACCGGCTCACTGATCAGTCCATAGAAGAAAGGTAATGAAGGTTATTGTCAAGCGATTATGAAAACAGCCTGGTAAGACGGTGTAAACAGGTCTTATCGGGAATTTTGAGATCTCCATACCCTGAGGCGCGAGGGGTTCCCGAAACAGGAGTCCTGTACAGAAGGGGGACAGACGCTATACCAGGGGTTCGTCCCGTCGCACTTCCGACCAGGTCTTTTTCTTGGCATAGATATAGCCGAAAATGAAGCCCAGGAGGAAGGTCATGGTTATTACGATCCACTTGGGAGCGACAAAGAGGGTGAATATGAGAAACTGAAAAGACGTCATCTCGAAATTCTGGAACAGGAAAATGATGAGGCATAAAACTCCGACCCCGATCAGGATAAGCTTTGTGTTTCTCTTTGCTTCTGAAAAGCCCATTTCATGCCCCCCGTGGGTAATAGCTGAGATATTGCACGGAGAAGGTATATATGTCAATAACTTATGATCCCTTCATGTAAAAGACCAAGCAATCGGCCTTTCTCGGGAAAAACGTATCAGGCTGCATGAGGTGCGACTGCCGTGTCTTATATATATGATAGACGCAGGCAGGCTATCCACCACATTTTTCTTGACAGAGGACGCTTTTCAGGATTACTGGTGCCATCTATCTGAAACATGAAAATATCTGAATTGAATCCTGCCGGCGAGAGATCAAAGAAGGAAAGCAACTAAAAAGTTCGCAATTCAAGAGGATATCTTCTTTTTCAGAAATATTACACGAAGGCCTTGATGCGTGCCCATTGAGGTCTTGAAGAAAGAGGATTATCAATGGCAAATGGAACAGTAAAATGGTTTAACAGGGAGAAGGGTTACGGTTTCATCACTTCTGAAAACGGTGAAGAAATCTTTGTCCATCACACTGCGATTAACCAGCAGGGTTTTCGCGCCCTGGATGAAGGTGACAAGGTTACCTTCGATATAGTCAAAGGTAACAAAGGCCCTCAGGCTTCAAACGTTACCAAAGCTTAAAAGACTCGCGGCGGAGGCGGACCTTACCGCTCTCCGCTCCGCTCTTGTCCTTCGGAGAGCATAAAAGGCGGTTCACTTTTTTAGTTTTAACCCGGGAAAGGGAGCATAGGGAGCACAGAGGCTGTTTTGAACGGTAACGTACCGGGAGGTACTCATGGCAACGAAATCGACGAATACATTCAAGAAAAAAGAACGCGAAGAATCCAAACGCCGCAAGAAGATTGCCAAGGAAGCGAAGAAGGACGAGCGGAAGGAGCTCAAAGCTTCGAAAGGCGCTGATAAAGACAGCGACTACGACCCGGACCTGGAGGGGATCGTCCCGGGGCCACAGGCCAATCCTTACGAATAAGACCGCTACCTCTCGCCCCGCTTGAAATACATCATGCCCCTGAGCCGGTTGCAGGGGGCACATCCTTTTTTGCTGCACTTCCCCGCCGCTTAAGCCCTGGAAGCGGTACTCTCCTCATAGCCCGAAATGACCGCCTGTACCATGCGATCGAAGAACAGGCCGACATTCAGGAATAGATCGGTGATCTCTTTTTGGGTATAGCTTGCTTCGAGATCCATCCTTTCATTGATGCACCGGTATACCCTTTTCTTGATAAGAAACAGGGTAACGATCACCTCGTCGAGGGGAATCCCCTCTTCGCGCCTTTGCCGGCCGAGATCGGCATAGTAGGAGGCGAGCGTGTTTTTTGAAGTCTCGCTTTCCATCCAGTCCGCATGCCGCTTGTAGGTATGGTAAATCACTTCGTGGATACGGTCATAAAGCGTGCCTTCAATGAGGGCGTGATAATGCGAGGCCTCAGGCGTTTGGCGGATCTCGCCCACAAGATCCCTGGTAAGGAGATATTCGTTCTTTCTCAACGTTTCCATCAGGTGGTAGTAGAGCATCTCAATCCTCCCACTGGTGCGTATGGTTCTTATCATGAACCGCGTGCCGGGTTTCGCGAAAGAAACAAGCTCCGAAAGGTACATCCGGTAAAACTCATGGTAACGTCCTCACCGCTTATGGCAAGCACGGAATATGCAGATGCCGTATATCCAGGCCTTTAAACATTATATCATGCTTTCATGTCCCGGTACAGGCTAATATGTGAAGCCGACTAAAAATTATCAGGATCCTTGAAGGAAATTTACGGAACGCTTTTTCGATTTTTCACGGCACCGTGCATCTTTACGTTTCCGTCGTCATCTAACCTTATTGTACGTATTCGGTTATAGCAGCTTGCGAGTGCCTGCCCGCAGTGACACTGGAGCTTCTCTTTCAAGCAGGACGAAGTTGCTGGAAATCACAGGAAGGATTTCAGACCGGGATGCTTTTCCTGGTGATGCGTAAGGATCATATGAAGAAGATAATACGCGTATATTGCAGTTTGCAATTTAAAGAGGGGTTGTGCTATGCATTAAAGGGTATAAGTATGTATTGTATTACACCTATGAACAATCTTACCTGTCCTGTTGAAAGGAAGCCTTGAGATGAAGAACCGCCAAAAAAGTGGGCTGCATGCAGTAAAGGTCGAAAAGGTACCCACCGGCATCCAGGGGCTTGACAGTATTACGTCCGGAGGATTGCCCAGGGGGAGGACCACGCTCGTGACCGGCAACCCCGGTACCGGCAAGACCATGTTCGGCCTGGAATTCCTGGTCCGGGGCGCAGAGCTTTTCAAAGAGCCGGGTGTATTCGTCTCCTTTGAGGAGAATGTCGAGGAAATGGTTGCAAACGGCGCATCGCTCGGCTTCGATCTCTCGAAGCTCTGCAGCGACAATCTACTTTTCATGGATTTTGTCCGGGTCGAGCGCTCCGAGATAGAAGAGACCGGAGAGTATGACCTCGAGGGATTGTTTATCCGCCTGAAGTACGCCATCGATTCCGTGGGTGCGAAACGGGTGGCGCTCGATACGATCGAGTCGCTCTTTGCAGGCCTTCCCAATACGGCTATCTTGAGGGCAGAGCTCCGCAGGCTGTTCCGCTGGCTCAAAGACAGAGGGATGACCACGATTATCACCGGAGAGCGAGGGAAAGACTCCCTTACACGGGAAGGCCTTGAAGAATATGTATCCGACTGCGTCATCCTGCTCGATCACCGGGTGACCGAAGAGGTTTCGACAAGGCGGCTGCGCATCGTCAAATACCGCGGTTCGGAGCACGGGACGAACGAGTATCCCTTCCTGATAGGCGACAACGGTTTTATCGTGCTTCCCATCACCTCAATCGGCCTGGCGTATAGCGTCGGCAAAGAAAGGATCTCTTCCGGCATCCCCCGGCTGGACGCCATGCTCAGCGGCCTGGGGTACTATAAAGGCAGCCTGGTTCTCATCACCGGAACCGCGGGCACCGGCAAGTCGAGCATGGCGGCGACATTCGTAGACGCTGCGTGCCGGCGTGGGGAAAAAGCCGCCTTTTTTGCCTTCGAAGAGTCCCCGGACCAGATCATGCGGAACATGGCTTCCATCGGTGTAAACCTGGTGCGGTGGAAAGATTCCGGGCTCCTCGAGTTCTTCGCCGAGAGGCCGACGGCGTTCGGGCTGGAGCATCATCTCATGAAAATGATCCACATAGTCGAAAAAATCAATCCGTCGGTCGTGGTGATCGACCCTTTCAGCAACCTCCCCGACGTCGGGTCGTTCAAAGAGGTCCGGTCCATGATCCAGCGTTTGATCGACTACCTCAAGGGGAGCGGTGTTACCACCCTGCTCACGTCTCTTACTTCCGGCAAGAGAGACGAAGAGATGACCGATGTGGGAATTTCTTCCCTGGCCGACACCTGGCTGCTTCTGAAGACCATCGAGGCAGGGGGGGAGCGCAACCGCGGCATGTATATCCTGAAGTCGCGCGGCATGGCGCATTCGAACCAGATCCGGGAATATGTGTTCACCGATAATGGGATTGATATCCTCGATGTATACGTCGGGCCCGAGGGTGTGCTTACCGGATCCGTCAGGCTGGCGCAGGAGGCAAAGGAAAGGGACCGGGAGGAGGCCTTGCGCAAGGAGATAGAGAGGCTTGAAATCAATCTGGAAAAGCGGCGCAGCATAATGGAGGCACAGCTTGCGCAGGTTGGGAAGGAATTCGAGTACGAAAAGAACAGTCTCGCAAACGAGATCGACAAAAAGAACATCGCCTTAAAGGCCATTGCCCAGCACAAAAAAGAAATGGCGGTGAGCCGGAAGGCCGATGAGCAGGGCGAAGGATGAAGGAGGAAGATCCTATTCAGAGCGGCACAGGAGGCCGTTGTGGTAAGAAGTAAGCAGGGGCGCAATGATGAAGATTCATTCTTTCCAGTAAATAAGGAGTTGCGTATATGGGAGACGGTATGGACACGGATAATAACGACGAAGTATGGGAGCTGAGGCTTTATGTAGCCGGCCAGACCCAGAAATCGGTTGCTGCTTTCGCGAACCTCAAAAAGCTGTGTGAAGAGCACCTGGCGGGGAAGTACCGCATCGAGGTGGTCGATCTGCTGGAGAATCCTCAGCTTGCCAAAGGAGACCAGATCCTTGCCATCCCTACCCTCGTGCGGAAGCTTCCTGAGCCCATAAAAAAGATAATCGGAGACCTTTCCAATACGGAGAGGGTCATGGTCGGCCTCGATTTGCGACCGGTATAAGCATGAAGAAGGAATTGTTCGCTTAGGGAAGAGCGGGAGAGAGCTGTGAAGAAGGATCGGAAAGAAACTGCGGCAGATGCATTCGAGAAAGCCCTGAAGGGCCCTTCGGACGCGAAGTACGTGTTGCGACTGTATGTCACCGGGTCGACACCCAGGTCGCAGCGGGCTATTAAGAATATTAAGAAGATCTGCGAAGAGCACCTCAAGGGAAGGTACGAGCTGGAGGTCATTGACGTGTATCAGCAGCCGGGTTCGGCCGTGGAAGAGGATATCCTCGCCGCCCCGACGCTCGTCAAAAAGCTTCCTCCTCCGCTGAAGAAGTTTATCGGCGACCTCTCGGATATGGAACAGGTCCTCCTGGGCTTGAACATCGTGCCCAAGAGCTGACCCCCTGGCGGGAAGGTCGATATGATGGCAGAGACCGGCGCAACATGAGAACGGAATAATGAAAGACAGGACAAAGGAAGAGTTAATCAGCGAAGTAGAAGCCTTACGGGATCAGTTGCAGGAAGCGCAGGCAAACCTGGACGCTATCCGGAGCGGCGAGGTTGATGCCCTTGTGGTTTCAGGTCCTTCAGGCGAACAGATCTTTACCCTGAAAGAAGCAGACCGCCCCTACCGCATCATTATCGAAGAGATGTGCGAAGGGACGGTAACCATCAGCGAAGAAGGCGTAGTCCTCTATAGCAATAAGCAGCTTGCACGCATGCTGGGTGTTCCTCTTTCAAAGCTTATGGGATCCGTGCTGTACGATTATATGCAGCCCGAGTCCCGCAAGTTTATCGAGGAGATGTTGGCGGCCGGGGGCAGAATATCCAGAAGAAAGGAAGTCGTCTTCGAGAAACCGGACGGCGGGCAGATGTATTCGTACGTCTCGTTCACGCCGCTCGAGATGGACCAGTCCACCGTATTCTGCGGCGTGGTAACCGATGTCACCTCCGAAAAGAAAAGCAGGGATGAGCTGGAAAAGACCAACGCCCTCCTTGAAAGGGTTTTCAGCAATACCCACATCCTCATTGCATATCTCGATGCCGACCTCAATTTTGTCCGGGTGAACCGTTCTTTTGCCGATCTCTGCGGAAAGCCCCTTGATTATTTCAGCGGCAAAAACTTTTTCGACGTGTACCCGCGGCCAGACGAACTGGACATCTTCCGTCAAGTCACGGAAAGAGGGCAGTCCCTCAGTGCCGTGGACAAAACCTTCACCTGCTTATCCGGCAACGGCAGAGAGATGTATGCGGATTGGAACCTCCAGCCTGTGAAAGGGTCTGACGGCGTTGTTCAGGGGGTGATTATGACCCTGATCGACAGGACGGACAGCAAGCTGCTGGAAAAAGAACGGCACATGCTCGAAAAAGCGGTCGGCCAGGCCGGCGACGGAATCATCGTAGTCAATGCCAAAGGAATTATCGAATATGCGAACTCTGCAAGCGAGAGGATCAGCGGGTATCCCCGCGGCGAAATGATCGGCACGGCCCTGGATCTCCTGCAGCCGGACAAAGAAATTTCCCGGCAGGTTTATAGCGCGATCGGCGAGGAGGGTATCTGGAAAGGACATATTCCCGGCAAGAGAAAGGACGGTACGAAGTACGAGATCGAGGCGACCGTATCCGTTGTGCAGAGTGAACAGGGTCAGGCCCTGAACTACGTCGTCATCGAACACGATGTTACCAACGAGATCAAAATGGAGCAGCAGATACGCCAGATGCAGAAGATGGAAGCCCTCGGAAGGCTTGCCGGCGGAATAGCCCACGACCTGAACAATATCCTCTATCCCATCATCATCAATACGGAGATGCTTCTGGACGAGGAAGGCCCCGGTACGACTACGCACCAGCCCTTACGGCAGATACTCACGGCGGCGTACCGGCAGAGGGATCTGGTACGGCAGATCCTCGCGTTCAGCAGAAGGAGCGAGCAGAAGCTCAAGCCCATCAGGGTCGGGCCGCTGATAAAGGAATCTCTCAAATTCCTTCGGGCATCGCTGCCCAGCACGATCGAGATCAAGCAGAAGTTTACCGCCTCCGACGACATGATCATGGGTGACCCGCCCCAGATTCATCAGATGATCATGAACCTGGGCAGTAACGCCTCCGACGCGCTTACGTCCCAAAGCGGCACGATAGGGATCGAGCTGTCCGATACCGTCCTGGATCCGGAGCACACCTATTCGGACGTAAAGCCCGGCCGGTACCTGCAGCTTACGGTCTGCGATACGGGCAGAGGCATGAGTCATGAAGTCCTCGATCATATATTCGAGCCCTTCTACACCACAAAGGACGTCAACAAGGGAAGCGGTATGGGGCTCGCAGTCGTTCACGGGATCGTCAAAAGCCATCGCGGCGCCGTCACGGTAGAAAGCAAACCGGGCAAGGGATCACGGTTCGTCATCTATCTGCCGCTTCTCGACAAGGGGTATCAGCAGAAGGAAGAGATTGCAGGGGGCGAGAAGAAGGATCACGGAAAAAAACAGATCCTCCTGGTAGACGACGAGGGTATTGTTCTCAACAGCGTTCAGCGGGCACTGGAGCGAATGGGATACACCGTAGCCGCTGAAAAAGACTCCGAGACGGCCCTGGATCTCTTCCGCAACAACCCCCAGGGGTTCGATCTCATTATCACCGACCAGACCATGCCTCGCCTCACCGGCGTGGAGCTCTCCGAAGAAGCGATGCGCATCCGCCCAGACATGCCGGTCATCCTGTGCACGGGCTTCAGCGAGGTTATCTCGGAGCAGGAAGCAAAAAAGATGGGTATCAAAGAGCTGCTGATGAAACCCGCAACAACGAAAGACCTGGACGAAGCGATCAACCGCGCACTGAAAAGCTGAACAGGCCCCCCTCCCCTTAAGCACGAAAGAGTCAGCAACTCATGGGCCTGTTCGCCTAGGCGTCCAACGCCCAAAGGCGTCACCTCCAGGACCAAATCATACGTATCACTCCAGACTGTACCACCACAGAATGCATCTCGGATTTCATTACAGTGAAGAAGACTTATCAGGAATGGCCGGGTCGCCGTCTTTATGATTCAGGCAGGAGGACCTGGAAGGTGCTTCCCTTTCCCGGCCGGCTGGAAGCAGTGATGACGCCTCCGTGCCCTTTGATGATCCTGCGGGCAACGGAAAGCCCGAGGCCGGTGCCTTCTCCCGGTTTTTTGGTGGTAAAGAAAGGCTCGAAGATGCGGTCCAGGTCGCCTTTGGATATTCCCTGGCCCGTGTCTTTCACCACGAGCCTCGTGTATCTGCCCGGCCTGATGCCGGGATAGTCACCCCCGGCACCGTTGTCCACGGCGATACTGTCCATCTTCACTTCGATCACTCCCACCCGGTCTCCGATGGCATGAGCTGCATTACTGACGAGGTTCATCATGACCTGCCGCATCTGCGTGGGCTCTGCCATAACCGGGCCCGTCTCATCGGGTATCTCGGAGCGGATCTCGATGGTAGGCGGAAGCATGGACCTAAGGAGCTTGAGCGACTCCTTCATGACTGACGATATTTTCAGGAGCCTGCGCTCTTCCTTTTTCCCGGTGGTAAAGGTGAGGATCTGTCTGACGAGGTCTTTGCCCCGCATCCCCGCTTCGAGGATCATCTCTGCCTCGGGCCTGACAGGGCTTTGGAGAGGCAGCTCTTCGAGGAGCGTCTCCGCATTCATGATAACAGGGTTGAGGATATTGTTCAGGTCGTGGATTATGCCTCCGGCAAAGGTCCCGATGATCTCCATCCTCACGTTTTCTGCGAGACGGCGTTCGAGCTCCCTCTCGTGAGTGATGTCCTTTTCGAATATGAGGTAATTTACGACATTTCCGCAAGGGTCCCTGAAGGGTGCTATGGTCACTGCCAGGACGCGTTTTGCATCCCTGTTTTTGCGTTCCAGGACGCGCTTCCAGTTCTCCTCCTGAGCGAGCGCATCCCCGATCTCCTTCTTCACCCAGTCCTGATGCTGCCCTTCGGTCAGGACGTCGCCGATGTTTTTCCCCAGTGCTTCGTTCTTTGTGCAATCATTAAACGCCTCGAAGGCAGGGTTTACAAACTGGATCGTTCCTGCGGAGTCAGCAATGGCAAGAGCTACAGGCGACTGCTCAAAGGCAGCGGCAAGGCGTATCCGTTCCTGTTCCTCTTTGACGCGCTCCGCCAGGTCGGTCCCGATACGGATCCCTTCGGTCGTCTTGAGCCCGGTAATATCGAGCATTGCGGCCCGGAACTCGGGTATGGTCCCGCTTCCGTCTTCATTGTCTTTGTTGTCCTTCCCTTCAATGCCGTCTGCCATGATACACCCCTTTTCGCCAGCGCCGTTATGCCCGCTTAAACTGATGCTCTCTCGGCCTCGGTCATGATACGGAACAGCATTATATCGCTATGCACGGTGCAAACCTCATACGGAAAGATTGGTTCAAAGGGAAGTGGGTGTTAAACACAAGGTGGGCTGACAATCATCCCGTCATAAAAAAGAAAACCGATTAATGAATCTATAAATAGAACAAATCTATTATCAATACAATAAAATCTTTTTCGAATATCAGATCCCGAGCTTTTTAAGCCGCTCCATATTTTTTCAGGCGTGCGGGCCTCATGAGAAAAGAAATAACGATCTTCGGGTTTGCCTTCGTGACGGCAAACGGAAGGCGGATGTAGAGGGGGAAGCTGCGGCTTATTACGAGGCCGCCGAGAAAGAGGCGTGCTCGTAATAAGCCTTTGTTCGGAAGAATTATTCTTTATCGTGCAATGAATTCGTATATCAGGTGAATTCGCTCTGGGCCTGGTGGAAGGAGGCGCTTAATGTGTTGAAGCTGTCCATAAATCCTTCTTTTACATCGTTCCACGCTTCTGCAGAGCTGTGCACCATTGCTCCATACCATTCGGCGACCTGGTTCCGCTTTTTTGTGAGCTCATAGAGAGAGCTTCTTGTCTTTTCCCTGGCTGTCTGATCCATCTGGTCCCAGTTACTGAACAGGGTCTGCTGCAAAGTTTCGATGCGGTCATCCAGGTCGTTCATCGTGGCCTTTGCCTGTCCGATGGCCTCATCCCGCTGATCGGAAGTATAATCCTTGATCGCTTCAAGGGCCTTTGCCGTATGGTATTTTACCCTTTTAGCAGCCCTGTTGCCGGATAAGCGCCGTGCAACGGCTACCGGGATTATGATAAACAATGCAGCGGCCAAAGCGCTCAGGGCGATGATCATCAATCTTACCTGATTCATCTTCGTTCTCCTTTCTCTTTGATTTGAAGCGAGGCACGGGGGGAAAGCCTTCGGAAAGACAAAAGGAAAGGCTTTCGTACTGTGCCCATGAAGCATTTCCCGTATCGGTCACGGATATCCCCCCTGCAGATACATGCCGAAAAGATCAGCACCACAGGGCGTGCGTTTCAGGCATTGGTAAAAGCAAAGAGACATCCTTTTAGATTGAAAACTTCGTGCATGCAGTTCTCAAGCGCCTGTCCAATCCTTTGGACGCGATATCATTCATAATAGCTCCGAGGAGCGTTCTCCTCAATGGGATGCCCGCTCCGGCATCTCTTTAGGCTTGACAAAAGGCGCCGGACCATTGATTTCTGATTAATGGCACATGAGCCTACAGGTTCTGGAAAACGGACCCGGACTTTTGGGTAACGCGGGCGGATTTACGGGCGCCGAAAAGACTTGATAAGGAAGAGCACTATGGGGAAAATGGTCGGCAGGATCAGCACCGGTCTGGAAAGCCTCGATCAGGTGATCGACGGTCTGAGGACAGGCGACAACGTCGTCTGGCAGGTGGACAGCATCGACGACTACCTTTTCTTTGTCGGGCCCTTTGTGGACCGCGCACTGGCAGAGCACAGAAGGGTCGTATACATACGCTTTGCCGGACACAAGCCGCTCATCGAGAACAACCCTGCGGTCGTCACCTATGAGCTCGATGCGTACAGCGGGTTCGAGGCCTTCACCACGCAGGTATATACCATTGCCACCAAGGAGGGAGAGGACGTGTTCTATGTTTTCGACTCGCTCTCCGACCTCCTCTCCGCCTGGGCTACCGACCTCATGATCGGGAACTTCTTTCGCATCACGTGCCCGTACCTGTATCAGCTCAATACCATTGCCTATTTCGGGCTTATCCACAACAGCCATTCCTTCAAGACGATCGCCAGAATCAGGGAAACGACGCAGCTCCTGGTAGACGTATACACCGTCTCCGACAATCGCTATATTCATCCCCTCAAGGTCATGGGCCGCCACAAACCCACGATGTTCCTCCCCCACAAACTCAAGGCAGGACGCTTTACGCCCATTACGAGCAGTGTCGATGTGGGCAGGCTGTTCACCTATATCTCCGCACGGGATACCGAGGAGACGAGGAGAAACCTGGATTATTGGGACCGGCTCTTTCTCACGGTGGAAGAGCTCGTCAGCGCTTCCGGAAACCGTGAGGAGAAGGAGCGCCTGCTCAGCCACCTCTGCGAGATCATGATCGGCCGCGAGCCCAGGATCTTTGACCTGGCAATAAAGAAGTTCTCGCTCGAAGACCTCATTTATCTGAAATCGAGGCTTATCGGGACAGGCTATATCGGGGGCAAGGCCGTGGGCATGCTGCTGGCGAGGAAGATCCTCACTGCGGACGGGTCGTTCGACTGGGGCTCCCTCCTTGAGCAGCACGACTCCTACTACATCGGCTCGGATGTTTTTTATACCTATATCGTGGAAAACGGCTGGTGGAAGCTCCGCATGGAGCAGAGGACCAAGGAAGGGTATTTCGAGGTGGCCAAGCGCTTAAAGGAATATATGCTCGAAGGCGACTTCCCCGATGAGATAGAGGAGCAGTTCTGGCGCCTGATCGAATATTTCGGCCAGTCTCCCATTATCATCCGTTCGAGCAGCCTTCTGGAGGATGCTTTCGGAAACGCGTTCGCCGGAAAGTACGAGAGTATCTTCTGCGTCAATCAGGGGAGCCCGGAGCAGCGTTTCAAGAATTTCCGCGAGTGCGTGCGGCAGGTGTACTCGAGCATGATGAATGAAGACGCACTGACCTACCGGCTCGTGAGGGGTCTCGATCAGCACGATGAGCAGATGGCCCTGCTGGTTCAGCGGGTGTCGGGATCGTACCGGCAGGAATATTTTTTTCCTGACATGGCCGGTGTGGGCATCTCCTACAATACCTTCCCCTGGAGGAAGGACATGGACCCCAAGGCAGGAATGGTCCGGATCGTTCTCGGCCTGGGCACCCGGGCGGTGAACCGGGTGGACAACGACTATCCTCGCATCGTTGCCCTGGACGCGCCCCTGGTCAAACCGTACAGCGAGATCGGAGACGTCCGGAAGTACTCCCAGCACGAGGTCGATGTCCTCGACATCCCCAGGAACAGCTTCGAGACCGTCCCTGTATCCGAGGTTATGAATGAGGATGCGAGGGTGAATCTCGATCTCATCGGCACCCTGGACAGGGATTCCGGAGATATGGTGAGGGAAGAGGAGCCGGGCGGCGCAAGCAGATGGCTCGTTACCTTTGACCGCCTCCTTTCCGAAGGCGGCTTGCCCGAGACCATGCACAGGATGCTCAAGACCCTTGAAGCTGCGTACGACTATCCTGTGGATATCGAGTTTACGGTCAACTTCACCGAAGACCGCACCTTTGCCGTCAATCTCGTCCAGTGCCGGCCGCTGCAGACCAAGGGCGAAGGCAAGCGGGTCACGATCCCGAAGAATATTCCCAAGGAGAAGGTCATTTTCCGGTCCGAAGGGAGTTTCATGGGCGGGAGCACGAATCAGCCGGTCAAACGCATCATCATGGTCGAGCCCCAGGCCTATCACGCGCTTACGCTCAGCGAGAAGTACGACATAGCGCGGCTCATCGGCAAGATCAACCGGCAGCTCTCGGACCGGGAAAAGACGCCCTCCATCCTCGTCGGGCCGGGGAGATGGGGAACCACGACTCCGTCGCTGGGCGTGCCCGTCCGTTTTTCGGAAATCAACAACATCAGCGTCATCGTGGAGCTTGCCTATATAGGAGGGAGCCTTATGCCCGAGCTTTCATACGGCACGCACTTTTTCCAGGATCTCGTGGAAACGGATATATTCTACGTGGCGATCTTTCCGGGCACCGAGCACTCGTTCTTCAACAAAGACCTCATCGACAGCGGGCCGAATATCCTCGGCACGATCCTTCCCGAACAGAAAAAATATGAACACGTGGTGAAGGTCAAAGATCTTGAGGGGGGGAATTACTACCTGTATGCCGATGTTCTTTCCCAGGAGGCCCTCTGTTTCACCCAGGAATGACCCCGGCTGATAAAAAGAGGTTCGGCCCGGGCAGGCACCCGGGCCGGAAAAACGCTTTTTTTTATTACACTATCCCGAATGCGAGCATCGAGTTGGCGACCTTGAGGAAGCCGGCTACGTTTGCTCCGGTAACGTAATCGCCCTTTTTGCCGTAGGTCTCCGAGGCCTGGAGGCATGTCTTGTGGATGTTCTTCATGATCTCGTGAAGCCGTGCATCCACCTCCTGTCTCGACCATGACAGCCGCATGCTGTTCTGGCTCATCTCCAGGCCGGAAGTCGCAACGCCGCCTGCATTGGCAGCCTTGCCCGGGCCGTAGAGCGCATAGTATTCCTGGTAGTACTTGATCGCCTCGGGTGTGGACGGCATGTTCGCGCCTTCGGAAACGCAGATACAGCCGTTTTTCATGAGGGCCTCGGCATGTGCGCCGTCGATCTCGTTCTGGGTTGCGCAGGGCAGGGCTACATCGACCTTGATTCCCTGGTTCTTGATCACGTCCCAGATGCTCTCGCCCACATAGCAGCAGCTGCCCGGATACTTGTCGGCGTACTCGCTGATTCTTCCGCGCTTCACGTTCTTGAGGTCCATGACGTAGGAGCACTTCTTGTTGTCGATGCCTTTTTCGTCGATGATGGTGGAGCTTGAGTCACACAGAGAGATAACCTTGCCGCCGAGCTCGTTGACCTTCTCGACTGCATACTGTGCAACGTTGCCCGACCCGCTGACCGCAACGGTCTTGCCCTTGAAATCCAGGCCGCGGGTAGAGAGCATCTCGGCGGCGAAATAGACGCAGCCGTAACCGGTGGCCTCCGGACGCACCAAGCTTCCGCCATAGGCCAGGGCCTTGCCGGTGAGTACGCCGGTGTGCTCGTTTCTGATTTTTTTGTAGTAGCCGTACATGTAGCCGATCTCACGGCCGCCGACACCGATATCGCCGGCAGGAACATCGACATCTGCGCCGATATGGCGGAAGAGCTCGCGCATGAACGCCTGGCAGAACCGCATGACTTCGCCATCCGATTTGCCCTTGGGGTCGAAGTCCGAACCGCCCTTGGCGCCGCCCATTGGCAGCGTTGTAAGGGAGTTCTTGAAGATCTGCTCGAAGCCCAGGAACTTCAAAATCCCCAGGTTGACGGAGGGATGGAAGCGCAATCCGCCTTTGTAGGGGCCGATCGCATTGTTGAACTGAACCCTGAACCCGCGGTTGACCTGTACCTCTCCCTTGTCGTCTACCCAGGGAACGCGGAACAAGAGTACCCTGTCCGGCTCTACGATGCGTTCATAGATCTTTGCCTTTACGAACTCGGGGTGCTTCTTCGTCGTTGCCTTGAGGCTGACGAGAACCTCTTCCACTGCCTGGTGAAACTCGAATTCGTTGGGATCGAGTTGTTTTACCTTTTCGATAACGCCTTCAATTACCGACATATGCTTCTATTCCTCCTCTAATGTGGTATGTTCTGCATCTTTTGTAAAAATACTGCCGTTTCACGTCCTGATCGGGCGGGGTGAGAAGGAATGCTGCGGGTTATCAGATTCTTTGGCGGATATGTTTGCGAAGCCATCCATTCCCTGATGCGACCCCTGGTTGTAACTATAAGTTATTTAACCATCAATCACAGTCCACCCTTCCGGCATGAGTAAAATCACCCTTATAAAGCCCGAAAAAAACAGACTTAACAATCAGGGAAAAGCTGGAATATATATAGGGGCAAACCCTATTTAAGGATAGGGGCAAACCCTATTCAATGGAGAAGGGTGTTTAACGCTGCACTTTGCCGGGGGGGAAATGACGTGTCCCGTTTCCCGGAAGTCTTTCACGCTGCCTTTCAGGCATCCCTATTTCTCCGCCCTTCTTTATTTATGCGGCGTTCTGGACCCACTGGATTGCATATTTCATGAGGTCGGTGCCGGTGTCGAGCTTGAGCTTTTCCTTGATATGGGAACGGTACGATTCTATGGTCTTGACGCTCAAATGGAGCTCTTCGGCGATCTGGCTGGTCTTGAAGCCCTGGCCGATCAGGCGGAACACGGTAAGCTCGCGGTTGCTCAAGAGATCGAGCGGCGAGCTCACAGGCTTTTCGTCTCTGGAGACGAGGGTTTCGAGCATCTTTGTGGTGATCTTGTCGCTCACGAAGATCTCGCCGTTTAATACCTTGCGTATGGCTACCAGGACCTTTTCCACCGCCTCCTGCTTCATGATATAGCCTCGTGCGCCGGCCCTCAGCGCCCGTTCGGCAAAGATGGACTCGTCATGCATGGACACCACGAGGGCGGGGAGATCGCGGTACCTGACTTTCAGGGTTTTAATGAGCTCGATCCCGTCTATGCCGGGCAGCGAAAGGTCGACGATCACCAGATCGGGCCTGTGCGTCTCCATCATATCGAGTGCCGTGGCCGCATCCTGGGCCTCTGCGGAAACCGTCAGATCCGGTTCCTCGTTGATAACCATAGCCAGTCCTTTGCGAAGGATCGGGTGATCATCCACGATCATGATTCTATTGCGGCTCATACGTGTTCCTCCTCACCAGGTATTTTCTTATCAGCTCCCGTCGGAGAGCTGGAACGAGCAGAGAATTTCCGTCCCTCCGTTCTCCGGGCTCCTTATATCGAGAGAAGCGCCGAACATGGAAGCGCGGTAGCGCATGATATTGAGTCCCATGCCCTTGCCGGCTCTCTTTGTTTTGCCGATGCCTACGCCGTTGTCTGCTACGCTCAAGTGTATGATCGGTCCTTGTCTTTCCAGGGTAATGATCACCGTACCGGCCTTACCGTGTTTGATAGCATTATTCAATGCCTCTTGCACGATCCGGTAGAGATTGGCGGACATCTCGTTGTCATGGATATATATCGGCGTCGCACAGATGAACGTGCAGGTGACTCCGAAAAGCCTGTGCACATTTTCCGCGAGCTTGCTCAGCGCGATCATCAATCCTTCTGCTTCGAGCTGGATAGGATTGAGCCCCCGGGCATAGCCTTTTGTAAGCGTGATCGCCTGGTCGATGAGATTGACGATTTCCCTGGCGTCGCCCGGCTCTACCGGGACTTTTGAAGAGATCTTGTTTTCGAGGACCTTGCTCATGAATCCGATGCCTGCCAGATGCTGGCAGAGGCTGTCGTGGAGTTCCTGGCCGATCCTTCTCTGCTCGCGGTTGCTTATTTCGAGGATCTCCCGCTCGAGCCTTTTTCTCCGGGTGACGTCGCGTACGATGCCGAGGACTTCGTTCGGCCTGCATACAACCATGCGGACCTCGTAGTCCCTGCCTTTGCTGTTCAGTGAGGTGTGCTGCTCGAACACCTGGGGGTTTCCCGTTTCCAGCGCCCGCCGCACCGAGGTCATGGCGTGGTCGATGAGACGGCGTGGAAGCAGGTGTTCTTCATCTGAGAGGCAATAGATGCTTCTCCCCACGAGTCGCTCCTCCAGATCCCGGAGCATGACGAACGTACCGGAATGGAGACCTACGAGCGTTCCCTTGTCGTTTACCTGAAACATGAGGTCCGGAATGGCTTTCAAGAGCGCGATGTTTTTCAGTTCGCTCTCATGGAGAGCCTCTTCGGCGCGTTTTTGATCGATGAGCTTTCCGAACCGCTCGGCTATTACCTTGATAAGGCTCCGCTCCTCTGCAAGGAAGGGACCTTCGTCCATCTCCGGCTTTTCCTCTCGGTAAAAAACCTCAAGGTAGCCAAGGGCTTCTCCATCAACTACAATGTTCTGGGAGAGCTTCCAGGGTGTCTCCCTGAAGTCAGGACTCTGTACAAGGTTCTCTTCAAGGCGTATGCGGCAGCAGGTGGCCTCCGGGTATTGCCAGGCAACGGGAATGACTTCGACGCTGCGGCTGAGAATCATATCCAGGTCCAGGCCATAGGTTTCTACGATGTGTGATATGCTGTAGAGACAGTTGAGCTCTTTTACCCGCTCTTCCAGCGCGTGCGTAATCTCCCCCAGGGCCTGCTGGTCTTTCTTCTGCTCCGACTCGATCCGGCGGAGCTTTTCCATGGTCTTGCCCGCATTTTCGATCACTTCGACCGTTTCCTTGCGGGGGTTTTCATTGGAGGATATCGTCTTGCCGGTCTTTTTCCCCGTCTTGCGGACGTTGCTGGATGTCGTTGTCTTCATATCACCTGCCGTTTTCGGCGTCTTTCCCTGCCGCGTTCTCTTGGGTGGCCATACGGGAAATACCTTTATAAGTATCTTAACGCGTTTTCTGAATCCCTGCAACACGAGCCGGGATTATAAAGCACTCCGGCATGGCCGCGGCTATTGTTGAATCCGGTGAAAAGTCTTGTGGGGAAGCAGTTGGCCTGAATTATCTCCGGGATCTACCAAGAAGCGAGCCGAGAACCCCTCGGATAATCTGCCGGCCTAACTGGCTGCCGATGGCGTGTGCGGCGCTTTTGGCCATGGATGACAGGAGCACGCCCGTCTCTGACCGGCCGGCGGATGTCCGTGGCTTTCCGGCGGGGGCTTTGTGTTCGGCCGGCTCCTCTTCCCCGGCACGGCTTTTGAGTTTTTCATAGGCGGATTCACGGTCAACGGTTTTTTCATAATAGCTGTAGACCAGCGAGTTCTGGATGATTCCGCGCCGCTCATCGGAGGTCAAGGGAGTCAGACGGCTGTGCGGCGGGCAGATAAAAGCCCTTCTTACAACGGTGGGGGCACCTTTGGCATCCAGCACGGAAACGAGTGCTTCACCCACTTCCAGCTCGGTGATGGCCCTGGCTACATCCAGGGTTGGGTCTGCGCGGAAGGTATTCGCCGCCGCCTTGACGTTCTTCTGGTCGTTGGGAGTGAAGGCCCGCAAGGCATGCTGCACCCGGTTGCCGAGCTGGCCGAGGACGGCATCCGGCAGGTCCAGCGGATTCTGCGTAATAAAGTAAACGCCCACCCCCTTGGAGCGGATGAGGCGCACGACCTGCTCGATCTTGTCGACCAGTACCTTTGGGGCGTCGTCAAAAAGAAGGTGGGCTTCATCGAAGAAGAACACCAGGCAGGGCTTTTCCGGGTCTCCAATTTCCGGCAGCTGCTCGAAAAGCTCGGAGAGCATCCAGAGCAGGAACGCGGCATAGAGTTTGGGAGACTGCATCAACTTGTCGGCCACGAAGATATTGATGAACCCATACCCTTTGGAATCGGTCTGCATCAGGTCACGGATATTGAGCGACGGCTCGCCGAAGAATTTATCCGCGCCCTGCTGCTCCAGGCCAAGGAGGTTGCGCTGGATGGCGCCGATGCTGGCCGGCGATATGTTTCCGTACTCGGTCTTGAACTCACCGGCCTGGTCGCCCACGAACTGCACCATTGCGCGAAGGTCCTTGAGGTCGAGCAGGAGCAGGCCCTTGTCGTCGGCTATCTTGAACACGAGCGTCAATACCCCGCTCTGCGTTTCATTGAGCATCAGGATGCGGCTCATCAACAGCGGACCCATCTCCGAGACCGTGGCGCGCACCGGATGCCCCTGTTCTCCGAAGACATCCCAGAAGGCTGTCGGAAAGCCCTCAAAACGGAAATCCGTTAAGCCTAAGCTTTCGATGCGCTCCTTTACCTTTCGGTTATCTCCGCCCGGAAAGGGAAGACCTGAGAGGTCGCCTTTCACGTCAGCCATGAAAACCGGCACGCCGGCGAGACTGAACTGTTCAGCCAGGGTGCGCAGACTGACGGTTTTACCCGTACCCGTAGCGCCGGCAACGAGACCGTGGCGGTTGGCCATTGCGGGGATGATTCCTATATCAGATTCAGCCTTGGCAATAATGAGAGATTCGGGTAAGGCGCCCATTTCACCTCCATATCGAGCATGATATTAAATAATTGAATAGTGGAGTTATACAGGCGAATAAGCCGGGTTGTCAATCTCTCCGGGGGAGGGGGTAACGTGCACACTTGAAAATAACCTGTCTGTCGAAGGTCCTCAATCAACAGTGCTTACTCCTGCAATCATTTCACGGCCTTCTCATGGAAATAGGCGAAGTGACGGCTCAACACCCCATCATCCCACTGGCGGAAAGGGAATTGTTGAGCTATAGAGGGGAACAGACAGCAGTCTGATCAAATACTCACCGTGAGAGAAAGGATTCGCCATGCCGGATCAGATCGGAGCTTCAAAAGGGAGAACAGGTAGTTACGTTTCAGCAGTACTGATCGTTTTGACCTTATGCTTTGCCGGGTGGAGCGATGCTCGTGCGGCGGACCAGAAGGTATTCGTTCTCTGTTAT
Organism: Syntrophaceae bacterium UBA6087; assembly: GCA_002448235.1. Taxonomy (GTDB): domain Bacteria; phylum Desulfobacterota; class Desulfomonilia; order UBA1062; family UBA1062; genus Phosphitivorax. The sequence continues at coordinate 44,971 of DIXF01000002.1, read as the reverse complement.
CATTCCTTCCTGGGGAACAAGCCCTTTCCGAGCGATCTCCCCCTGGAGGAATTCCATTCCCAGATGATTTTACTCAGGAGCAAGGGTTTTCGCTTCGTATCGTATTCGGACCTTCTGAAAGGGACCGTCACCGGGACGCGGAATATTCTCGTCGTCATCGATGACGGGAACAGAAGCCTCCTGGAGGCTTACCGGCAGAGCATGAAGCCTCTTGGGATCAAGCCGCTGCTCGCCATTTATCCGAACATCATCGGGAAGAAGAGCTATGCCCTTACCTGGGAAGAGCTCAAGGAGCTCGTCCGGGACGGATGCGACATCGCGGCCCACGGGTATTACCACATGCTCATGAACCAGAAATTCTATGACAAGGACAAGGCCGAGTTCATCCATGAAATAACCGGCTCGAAAGCGTTGCTGGAAAAGAATCTCGGGATCAAGATCTCCGCCTTTGTCTATCCCAACGGCGTGCGGAGCGACATCACGAAAAAGACCCTTAAAGATTCAGGGTATGCATATGCCTTTACCATCAACTGGGGTACCGTGCTCTCTCCCCTGAACCTGAACAAGGACCCGCTTGAGCTTCCCCGATACATGGTTCTGAAGAACAACTGGGGCATGATTTCGAGCTCGATCATCAAGGCCGCCGCCAAGTAAGGAGCCTGCCTCTCCCTGTCCCTCTCCCGGAAGCGGGAGAGGTGGCTCAATCCCGGCGATATTTCCATAGCCGGAGGCGGGCCCGTACAAGTTTATCCTTTCATTTTCCTTCCTTTTCCGGTAAAAAATCCACTTTCTCATTTTTCGCAAATATGCTGGAATATTTATGAGCGCGGTGTTAAGAAAGGGGAAATTTTTCTAAGAGCGGATAAGGAAATGCCATGGAACAAGCGATAAACAGGGCAAAGATCCTCGTCGAGGCGCTTCCCTACATCAAGGATTTCAGAGGCAGGAGGATCGTCGTCAAGTACGGCGGCCATGCCATGGTAAACCCCGAGCTGAAAGCAATATTCGCCAAGCAGATCGTCCTGTTCCACTATGTCGGAATCCAGGTGATCGTGGTGCACGGCGGCGGGCCCCAGATCAACACCATGCTCGACAAGCTGGGCATCGAGTCGAGCTTCATCGACGGCAAGCGGGTCACCGATTCGGCGACCATGGACGTGGTGGAGATGGTGCTCGCAGGCGGCATCAACAAGGAGATAGTCCAGCTCATTAACTCCGACGGGGGCAAAGCCGTGGGCTTGTCCGGCAAAGACGGCGGGCTCATCAGGGCACGGAAGCTCCTCCACTCAAGGAAAGATAAAGACGGCAATACCGAGACCGTGGACATGGGCCACGTGGGAGAGGTCATCGGCGTCAACACCGAGATCATCGACGCCGTGGAAAAGGCAGGGTTCGTTGCGGTCATCGCCCCTTCCGGGGTCGGCGATGACGGACTGACCTACAATATCAACGCCGACACCGTTGCCGCGGAGATCGCCCGGCAGATGAAGGTTGAGAAGCTCATCATCCTGACCGACGAACAGGGCGTCCTGGGTAAAGACGGAAAGCTTGTATCGAGCATGAAATATTCTCAGATCAACAGACTCATATCCACCGGCGTGGTGACCGGGGGGATGATCCCGAAGATGGAGTGCTGCATGAGGGCTCTCGAAGGGGGCGTCAACAAGGCGCACATCATTGACGGCCGCGTTCCCTACTCGATACTTTTAGAGCTTTTCACCGATTCCGGCATCGGGACACAGATCGTAAAGGAGTAGTGAAGGCGTGATACATGTGATGGATACCTATTCCCGGCTGCCCATAGCACTGGAGCGCGGACACGGCTGCAGGCTCTGGGACGATTCCGAAAACGAATATCTCGATATGGTTGCGGGCATCGCCGTGTGCAACCTCGGACATACGCATCCGGCCGTTGTCGAGGCCCTGTGCGAACAGGCCCGCGAGCTGTTCCACTGTTCCAACATCTACCGCATCCCCAAGCAGGAAAGGCTCGCCCGGATGATAGCCGAAAACAGCTTCGAATCGAGGGTGTTCTTCTGCAACTCGGGCGCAGAGGCGAACGAGGGCGCGATCAAGCTGGTGAGGAAGTACTGCAACACGATATCCCGCAGAGGCCCGAAGATCATAACCCTAAGCGGTTCCTTCCACGGAAGGACCCTGGCGACGCTCACCGCAACGGGCCAGGACAAGGTCAAGAAAGGCTTTGATCCTTTGCCCGAAGGGTTTCTCACCGTACCGTTCGGAGATTTCGTTGCGTTGAAATCCGTCATCGACGATTCGATCGGCGGGATCATGATGGAACCCATCCAGGGCGAAGGCGGGGTGAGGGTTCCCCCTCCGGGTTACCTTCAGAAGGTGAGGGAGCTCTGCGACAGCCAGGGGATCGTCCTGGCGTTCGATGAGGTACAGACCGGCATGGCCAGGACGGGAGAGCTCTTCGGCTACATGCACGAAGACGTGGTGCCGGACATCATGACCCTTGCAAAGGCACTGGGGAACGGCTTTCCCGTTGGTGCTGTCGTAGCGAAGCCGGAGATAGCCGAGGCGTTCTCCCCGGGGTCCCATGCCACGACCTTCGGCGGCAACCCGCTTGCCATGGCAGCCTCGCTTGCAACGCTTTCCGTCATGGTCGAAGAAGATCTCGCGAACAAAAGCAGGGACACCGGCAGGTACCTTGCGGACAAGATGGACGCCATGAGGCCTCTGCACCCGGCCATTAAGGAGATCAGGGGCCGGGGGCTCATGATCGGCATCGAATTCGACGGGGACATCAGTTCGCTCCCCACCGACGGACTGAAGAAAGGGATCCTGCTCAACGTGATCCAGACGAACATCTTAAGGCTCGTTCCTCCTCTCGTGATCTCGCGGGACGAATGCGACGAGGCCGTTGCAATCATTCATGAACTCTTGAAGGAGAAAGGTCTATAATGGCGCATATGGATTTTCTTACAATCATCGATCTCACGGAAGCTCAAGCCCGGGAAGTTTTCTCCAATGCCCGCACCTATAAGGAAGGCACCCCGCCGGCTACCTTAAGGGGCAAGTCGGTGGTGCTGCTCTTTGAAAAGGCTTCCACCAGGACGCGCATCTCCTTCGAGGTGGGTGTGGCCCGCCTGGGAGGGCACCCCATCGTGCTTACTCCGGCAGGGTCGCAGATGTCCCGGGGCGAACCCCTGAGGGATACGGCGCGCGTCCTTTCGGGCTACTGCGACTGCATCGTCATGCGGACCTTCGGCCACGACCGCATACAGGAAATGGCCCAGTGGGCGGACGTGCCGGTAATCAATGCGCTTACCGACCTCCAGCATCCCTGCCAGGTACTCGCCGACTGCTTTACCCTGGAGAATAAGTTCGGCCTGCTGAAAGGCAGAAAGGTCGCCTGGATCGGGGACGGGAACAATATGGCGAATTCGTGGATAGAGGCTGCCTCGCTGCTTCATTTCGAGCTCGCCCTGGCATGTCCGGAAGGATATGACCCCGACCCGGGCGTCATCGATGACGCAGTGGCCCGCGGTGCAAAGGTGCACCTGTTGAGGGATCCCCGGGAAGCGGTCTCCGGCGCTGTCGCCGTCAATACCGATGTATGGGCGAGCATGGGGCAGGAGGACGAGGCCGAGTTCCGGCAGCGGGCGTTCAAGGGGTTTGAGGTCGATGAAAGCCTCATGGCCCGCGCCCACCAGGACGCGGTGTTCATGCACTGCCTGCCTGCCCACCGGGGTGAAGAGGTAAGCGAGGCGGTTCTGGAAGGCGGGCAGTCCGTTGTCTGGCTCCAGGCGAAGAACCGGCTCTACATCCAGGAAGCGATCATGGACTTTTTAATACGACACAGCAAGAAGGGGTGAATAGATATGGCTGCAAAGAAAATCGTACTGGCATATTCAGGCGGATTGGATACATCGGTCATCCTCAAATGGCTCAAAGACGAGCTCGGGTATGAGGTCATCTGCTATGCGGCGGATCTCGGCCAGGCAGAGGAGCTCACCGGCCTTGAAGAAAAGGCCATGAACACCGGCGCATCGAAAATCTATATCGAAGACCTGCGCGAGGAGTTCGTCAGGGACTATGTGTTCCCCGCATACCGCGCGGACGTGGCGTACGAGGGACTATACCTCCTGGGCACGACGCTTGGCAGACCGCTCATCGCAAAGAAGCTCGTAGAGATCGCGGCAAAAGAAAAAGCCGACACCGTAGCCCACGGCGCAACCGGCAAGGGTAATGATCAGGTGCGCTTCGAGCTCACCTTCTGGGCGCTGAACCCGAAGATCAAGGTCGTGGCCCCGTGGAAAATGGACGAGTGGACCTTGCGCTCGCGGGATAAGATGATCGACTATGCCAGGAAGCACAAGATCCCGGTGCCGGTCACGAAGAAAAAGCCGTACAGCATGGACCGCAACCTCCTGCACATCTCCTTCGAGGGCGGCATCCTGGAAGACCTCTGGAACGCTCCCACCGAAGACATGTTCGTCCTGTCGGTCTCGCCGGAGAAGGCTCCGAACAAGCCCACGGAAACGGTCATCTCGTTTAAGGACGGCGACCCGGTGGCCGTGGACGGCGAGAGCTTAAGCCCCGCCAACCTCCTGGCAAAGCTCAACGAGCTGGGCGGGAAGAACGGTGTGGGCAGGATCGACATAGTGGAGAACCGCTTCGTGGGCATGAAGTCGCGCGGCGTCTACGAGACCCCGGGCGGGACCATCATGAAGATCGCCCACCGGGCCATCGAGCAGATCACCATGGACCGCGAGGTCATGCACCTGCGCGACGAACTCATGCCCCGCTACGCCACGATGGTGTACAACGGGTTCTGGTTCGCGCCCGAGCGCGAGGCGCTCCAGACCCTCATCGACCACTCGCAGATAGGGGTCACCGGGGACATCCGGGTGAAGCTCTACAAGGGCAACTGCACCGTCACCGGCAGAAGGGCGGAGAAATCCCTCTACAACCCGGAGATCGCAACGTTCAGCGAGGACGAGGTATATAATCAGAAGGATGCGTCAGGGTTCATCAAGCTCAATGCCTTAAGGCTCAAGATGCAGAAGCAGATGGGGAAATGAAGGAAAAACCGTGGTCAGGAAGGTTCAGCCAGGAGACAGACAGCCTGGTTGAGGAGTTTACCGAGTCGGTGAGTATCGATGCGGCGCTCTATGCCCAGGATATCGAGGGCAGCATCGCCCATGCGAGGATGCTCATGGCGGCGGGCCTGCTGAGCGAAAGCGAGGCGGATGCAGTTGTCTCGGGGTTAAAGGGGATCTTGCACGATATCGAAGAGGGCTCCTTTGCCTTCGATCCCGAGCTCGAGGACGTGCATATGAACATAGAAGTCGAGCTCACGAAAAGGGTCGGAGAGCCGGGCAAGAAGCTTCACACGGCCCGGAGCCGCAACGACCAAGTCGCTACGGATTTCCGTCTCTTCGTCCGGGAGTACTTGAGAGAGATCGGGCGGCTCCTCAAAGAGCTCATGGCCTGTCTGGTGGAGAAGGCTTCCGCGAACGTGGACATCATAATCCCCGGTATGACGCACCTCCAGCATGCCCAGCCCGTCTCGTTCGGGCATCACCTGCTCGCGTATTTCGAGATGTTCCTGAGGGATTTCGACCGATTGAAGGATGCGGGCAGGAGGCTCAACATCTCCCCGCTGGGCTCTGCCGCCTTCGCCGGCACCCCGCATGCCATCGACCGGTTCATGACCGCCGCCGAGCTCCAGTTCGAAGAGCCGTGCAGGAATTCCATCGACGGCGTGAGCGACCGGGACTTCGCCTGCGAGGCGGTGTTCGGCGCATCGCTCATCATGATGCACTTAAGCAGGTTCGCCGAGGAGATCATTATCTGGAACTCCAAGCCCTATTCGTATGTCGAGCTGCCCGATGCGTTCTGTACCGGCAGCTCCATCATGCCCCAGAAGAAGAACCCGGACGTTGCCGAGCTCGTGCGCGGCAAGGTGGGCGGCGTGTATGGAAATCTCATGGCCCTGCTCACCATGATGAAGGGCCTGCCGCTCGCATACAACCGGGACATGCAGGAAGACAAGAAGTCCGTGATGGAGAGCCTCGACACGGTCGCGATGTCTCTCGAAACCATGACCGGGCTTATCCGCGGCATGGAGATGAACGGGGATGTATTGAAGCGCTCTTTGCGCGACGGTTATATCACCGCTACCGACATAGCCGATTATCTCAGCAGCAAAGGCGTTCCCTTCCGGGAGGCCCACCGGATAACCGGACACATCGTCTCCGAGCTCAGTGCAAAGGCAAAGACGCTTGAAGATTTAAGCCTGGATGAATTCAGGGCCTTTTCGCAAGTCTTCGATTCAGACATCCTGGAGACCGTCAAACCCGAAAACTCGGTGGACAAACGCATGAGCTTCGGAGGAACGGCCAGGGATAATGTCCGGGAGATGATCGAAGACGCTCGTGCGAGGATAGAGGGCCTTGAAGAATAACTGCAGAGTCATGGCCGCCCTTCTGCTCGGGATCGTCCTGGCGCTCGGTTCAGGCTGCGGCCGGAAACTGCCCCCGCTTCCTCCCGGGCAGGGTGACCCCATAGAGATCACGGCAATACATTTTACGGACGACGGTTCCGTTGAAGCCCGCGCCGAAAGCAGCATCGCAGGGGGAACGATAACCCTTCTCGGAAAGCCCAAAGGGTTGTGCCCCTCCTGTACGGATGATCTGACCAAGAGGGATGAGAAGAGCGGAGGGCAAAAGGGCAGGGTGGTGCTGAAAGACATAAAGCCCGAAGCTGACTATATGGTCTACCGCATCATGTTCGAAAAGGGGACGGTCTCGTTCATGACCGGCGCAACCGTCGTGAGGAAGGATTGATTCTCCGGGAAGGCGCATGGATTGTAACTTAAAAAGCGCCCCGGACCCGGCATATATTTTTTTACACTATTTGCGTGAGCACACGGAACAGGCAGGGAGGAAAGGATATGCATGATTTCGATTACCGGCAGGGGAAACTCTACTGCGGGGACGTAGCCCTGGAAGAAATATCCCGGAACGTGGGCACGCCGTTTTACTGCTATAGTTTACCTACACTCCACAGGCATATCCGTGCTTTCGAAGAGCCGCTGGCCGGGGTGGATCATCAGACGTGTTTTGCCATGAAGGCCAATTCGAACCTGGCGATCTTGAGCTATATGGCTAAACAGGGTTTAGGTGCGGACGTGGTTTCGGGCGGCGAACTCTACCGGGCCCTCAAAGCAGGGATTCCCGGAAGCAAGATCGTCTATTCCGGGGTAGGCAAGACAACGGACGAGATCGACATGGCCATTGAGGCCGGGATCATGATGTTCAACATCGAGAGCGAGCAGGAGCTCGAGGTGATCAACGAGCGCGCCGGGCTTCTGGAAAGAAAGGCGCCCGTCTCCATACGGGTGAACCCGGACGTGAACCCCATGACTCATCCGTACATCTCCACCGGCATGAAGGAAAATAAGTTCGGGATCGATGTGGACGCCTCCATGGCCCAGTACCTCAAGGCAAAGGGAATGGAGAATATCGAGATCGTGGGAATCGACTGTCACATCGGAAGCCAGCTCACCGACCTGAGCCCGTTCATCGATGCGGTGGACCGGCTCAAGATGCTCATCGGGAATCTCAACGATCACGGGATAACGCTCAAATATCTCGACCTTGGCGGAGGGCTGGGCATCACCTACTCGGACGAGGAGCCGCCTCACCCGAGAGATTACTGCCACGCCATCCTTGAGGCTATAGGGCCTCTGGGCCTGAAAATTATTTTCGAGCCGGGCCGGGTGATCGTAGGGAACGCCGGCGTCCTGGTGACGAGTGTACTCTACCGCAAACAGACGAAAAACAAGACCTTCATCGTGGTGGATGCCGGGATGAACGACCTCATCAGGCCGTCTCTCTACGGCGCGTATCACGATATCCGGCCGCTGGAGGAAAAAACCGGAAGCCCCGAGACCGTGGATGTGGTAGGTCCCATCTGCGAGTCCGGAGATTTCCTCGCCAAGAACCGAGAGCTTCCCGCGCTGGCCAGGGGCGACATGATCGCGGTGATGAGCGCAGGCGCCTACGGATTCACCATGTCGTCCAACTACAATTCCCGGACAAGGCCGCCGGAGGTTTTGGTGGATGGCGCAAAGTATTATGTGGTATTGAAAAGACAAGCATATGAAGACCTGGTGACCGGGGAGACCGTCCCGGGCGCAATTCGAGATATACGGGGGTAAGGAATGTTTTCAGGTGCAATCGTTGCAATCGTAACGCCGTTCAGGGACGGCAAGATCGATGAGAAGGCCTTCAGGGGCCTGATCAATTTCCAGATCGATGCCGGCGTTTCAGGGATCGTTCCCTGCGGAACAACCGGAGAATCCGCCACGCTCACCCATGAAGAGCACGAACGGGTGATCGATATCTGCGTGGAAGAGGCCCGCAAACGGGTCCCGGTGATCGCCGGCACCGGATCGAACTCGACGGCCGAGGCCGTCAGGCTCACGAAGCACGCCAAGGACGCAGGCGCGGATGCGGCCCTGCTCATTACGCCCTACTATAACAAACCGACCCAGAAGGGCCTGTACGATCACTACGCCGCAGTTGCAGCTGCCTGCGATATCCCGCAAATCCTCTACAACGTGCCCGGAAGGACGGGCGTGAACATGAGCACCGAGACGGCTGTCGCGCTTTCGAAGATCGACGTCATCGTGGGAATCAAGGAAGCGAGCGGCGATCTGGTGAAGTGCTCGCAGATCGCACGGGATACGCGGGACGATTTCTGCGTGCTCTCCGGAGAGGACGCCTTGAACCTGCCCATCTTGTGCGTGGGGGGCACGGGCGCCATCTCGGTAACGGCGAACGTCCTGCCCGCCAAGCTCTCGGGTATGATCAAGGCCTGGCAGGCAGGCGAACTTGCACAGGCGAAAAAGATACATTTCGAGCTTCTCGAGATCAACAGCGCCCTGTTCATGGAGACCAACCCCATCCCGGTGAAGACCGCACTCGCCATGATGGGCAAGGTCCGGGAGGAGTTCAAGATGCCGCTGTGCGGCATGGACCCGGCGAACCGGAAAAAGCTCGCTGCGGTCCTCCAGAGATATGGGTGCATACCGGAAGGCTCGGTATAAGTCCGGAGGATGAATACGTGATCAAGATCGGGGTAACAGGAATAGCGGGGAGGATGGGCTCTTTCATAGGGCTCCTGGTTGCCGAGGCGGAAGGCCTGGAGCTTACCGGAGGGCTCGAAGCGCCTGGGCACAAGAGCATCGGGGCCGATGCCGGCCTGCTCATCGGGGCGGGTTCGCTCGGGGTTAAGGTTTCCGACGACATCGACAAGGCCTTCAGGGATGCACAGGTGATCATCGACTTTTCCCATCCCGAGGTGTCTCTGAAGATTGCAAAGTTCGCGGCGGATGAGGACAAAGCACTCGTAATCGGGACTACGGGGATCTCCGGCGAACAGACGGAGCAGCTTCGGGTGTATGCAAAGAAAATTCCCATGGTCGTGTCTCCGAACATGAGCATCGGGGTCAACGTTATGTTCAAGGTAGTCGCCGCCCTGGCTGAGATGCTGGGCGATGCCTATGATGTGGAGATCGTCGAGACGCACCACCGGTTGAAGAAAGATGCGCCGTCGGGGACAGCTCTGGGCCTTGCCCGCTCTATCGCCGAGGCAAAAGGGGTGGCCTTGGACGATCACGCCTGCTATGAGCGCCACGGCATCATAGGCCGTAGGCCTGACGGCCAGATCGGCATCCAGTCGCTCCGTGCCGGGGACATTATCGGGGACCACACGGTTTTGTTCGCGGGCAACAGCGAGCGGATCGAGGTCACCCACCAGGCTCACACGAGGCAGAATTTTGCAGGCGGCGCAGTGCGCGCCGCCCGCTGGATACATGACAAGACGCCGGGGATGTACTCCATGGCGGATGTACTGGGGTTATAGACTATGAAAATTGGAAGGGCCGAGGTTGTCGGAGACGGAATCGTAACGGTCGCCTCTGAGGATAATGGAGATGTCCGTACATACGATCCGGAAACGCTTACGCTCGGGGAGCGGGTCACGGTCAAGCGGCTGCTTTCTCCTGTGCTCCCGGGCAAGATCGTGGCGGTCGGGCTGAATTACCGGGATCATGCCGGGGAAATGGGGATAGAGATCCCGAAAGAGCCCATCCTGTTCATGAAGCCTTCGACGAGCGTGATAGGCCCTCTCGATGCGATCCGCTATCCGGCGCAGTCCTCGCGGGTGGATTACGAGGCCGAGCTCGCCGTGGTGATCTCGAAAGAGTGCAAAGGGGTGGCGGCGGCACGTGCCCGTGAGCATATTCTCGGCTACACCTGCTTCAACGATGTCACGGCACGGGATCTCCAGGCGAAGGACGGGCAATGGACCAGGGCCAAATCCTTCGACACCTTCGCCCCGATCGGGCCGTGGATCGTTACCCATCTGGATGACCCTCATAATCTGGACATACGCGCATACTTAAACGGTGAGCTCAAGCAGACGTCAAACACTGCCAACCTCATTTTCAATGTCTTCGATCTGATTGAATTCATCTCTCATGTCATGACGCTCAACAGAGGCGACGTGATTGCAACCGGCACCCCTTCCGGCATCGGGCCCATGAATATCGGCGACGAGGTCTCGATAGAAATACAGGGTATCGGAAGACTGGAGAATAAGGTAACGTAAATGACAGGCTATCTCTGTCTCGGGTCGAACCTCGGGGACAGGCTTAACAACATCAGATCCGCGTTGGCGGGTCTGGAGAAAGCGGGGATACGGGTCTTCAAGACGTCGAGTGTCTACGAGACAAAACCGCACGGCGTGGATGTGCCGCAGGAGAACTATTACAACCTTGTGGTCGGCATCGAATGTGATGTGAGCCCCCAGGGGCTGCTCGACACCTCACGGAGGATCGAAGATTCCCTCGGCAGACTGAGGCCTTATCGCAATGCCCCGCGTACCATCGATATCGATATCCTCATGCTCGACGGGGAGAGCGTGTCCACCCCTGATCTTGTCATTCCCCATCCGAGGTTGGAGGAGCGGCCGTTTGTGATATACCCGCTCTCCGAGATCGCTCCACACGTTGTTCTGCCGTCGGGAAGGCCTATAATAGAAGTAAAGAATGGACTCCCGGATGACGAGATAGTGAAGGTGCTGACATTGGAAGAGAATGGATAACGGGAAGAGAAAAAAATGGAAGATCATGGTTGCGGATGACAACCGCAGCGTGAACGACGTCGTAAAGGAAACCTTGTCCGAATACGGATTCGAGGTTATCCAGACCTTTGACGGAAAAGAGACGTTAGCCATCTTCGGGGAGCAGAAACCCGACCTCACCTTCCTTGACTATCTCATGCCCGAGATCGATGGGCTGGGCGTCCTGGAGGATATTAAAAAGACAGATCCGCAGGCCCTGATCGTTTTCATGACCGGACAGGGATCGGAGGACGTCGCGGTCAAGGCGATGAAGGCCGGCGCCACCGACTATATCACCAAGCCGGTAAACGTTTCCGATCTCGTCCAGATGGCAACCAAGCTCATCAAGGAACACGAGATCCTCCTGGAAAACATACGCCTCAAAGAGCGCGGCGATACCTTCAAGGATTATCTGGTCACCATTACGGAGACCATGGGTGAAGCAGTCGTTACCATCGATAAAAAAGGCACGATCCGGTTTATGAATTCCATGGCTGCAAAGCTTTGGGGCGACCTCGAAGATATGAGGCACAAGCCGGTGGAAGTGCTCATCCCCGACCCGTCCATTGACGTCCTCGCGGATATCCGGCATGCCTTTTCGAATGGAATGGAGTACGCCGAGAAGGAGTATGCATTCCGGAAGGCCGACGGGAGCATATTTTCCGGCCTTCTGACAGCGTCTCCTTTGAAAAGCGAAAAGTTTTCGGGGGGTATCGTGCTGGTAGTACGGGATCTCACGGACATCGAGATGATGAGAAGGCAGATCATCAATGCGGAGAAGCTCGCATCACTCGGCAAGGTCGTGGAAGGCGTGGCCCATGAGATCAGGAACTCGCTGACATCTCTCGGAGGGTTTTCCCGGAGGCTGAGCAAGTCCGTAGGGCCGGAATCCAAGCAGAAGGTGTACGTGGATTACATTATCGAGGATGTGAAGCGCCTTGAATCCATGATCATGGATATCGAAGAATATGTAAATTACACCAAGATCCACCGGCCCAACTTCACCAAGACGAACATCGAGGAGGTCATTGACGAGGCTCTCATCAAGACTTTCGGTTCCGGGAAGTTCAGTGCGGTGGCGTATGAAGTGAGCGTGCCGGAAAATCTCGAAGAGATCGAGGCGGATCATAACTACCTGGTGGAGGCCTTCTGGCACCTGTTCGTCAACGCCTGCGAATCGATGCAGGGCAAAGGGAGCATACAGATCAACGTGAGCCTGCATCCGCATTATCTGATCGTCGATGTCATCGACACGGGCAGGGGCATTCCGGGCGATGAAATCAAGGACATCTTCAATCCGTTTTACACGTCGAAAGTGCGCGGAGCCGGGCTGGGGCTCTCGAAGGTATACATGATCATCGAGGAGCACGAAGGGTTTATTACGGTCAACAGCTCTGTCGGAAAAGGGACGAGGATGCGGGTTTTTCTCGGCCGAAAACTGGATGCAAAAGAGATGCTGTCCAAGAGCGCAGAAGCGTGAAAACCGCCGTATGACGGGAAGGCGTGAAGAAATTATTGAGAATGACGATAAGAAGGTCATGAAATATCGGGCTCATATGAATAGTTTGATAGTCAGGGCTATATTCCTCGGGTGCATTGCAGGCATCCTGGCAACGGTCGTGTTCATGGTTCGTCCTGCACACGCCGATATCTACAAGAAGCGCCTTCCCGATGGAACCCTGTGCTTTACGAACACTCCTGCGGGCAATGACTGGGATGTATATTACCACGAGCCGAAGCGGTATAAGTATAGTTTTCCCAGAAGACCTGCCTACGAACCTTTAAGGCGGACTCAGTACGAAGGCATGATCCGCCAGGTCGCCGACAATCAGGGAGTCGATCCTGACCTTGTCAAGGGCATTATCCATGTGGAATCCGGGTACAATCCCCTGGCCCTTTCTTCCAAAGGAGCCATGGGTCTCATGCAGCTCATGCCCCAAACCGCCTCTCTCCTCGGGGTGCGTGACCCGTGGGATCCACTGGAGAATATCACGGGGGGCACGAAGTATATTTCCTATCTCCTGAAAAAATACGATGGAGACCTGACCAAGGCTCTCGCCGCTTATAATGCAGGCCCGGGAGCGGTCGATACATATAATGGAATTCCACCCTACCAAGAGACGCGAGACTATGTTAAAAGTGTGCTTGGCATATTGAATGGAGGGAGGAGATGAGAGGGAATGAATCTCGCAAATATACTGACCCTGTCACGCATCATCGTAGTGCCGATTATCGCCGTCCTCCTGCTCGATGATAATGTCCTGAATTCCCTGATTGCAGCAGTACTGTTCCTCGTCGCATCGATCACCGACTACGTCGACGGCTATCTTGCGCGGCGGATGCACATGGAGTCCGATCTCGGCAAACTCCTCGATCCTCTGGCCGACAAGCTCCTGATCTCGACAGTGCTCATCATGCTTATCCCTCTGGACAGGGTGCCGGCATGGATGGTCGCTGTCATGATCGGCAGGGAGATGGCGGTTACGGGCCTGCGCGGGATCGCGTCAGAAAAGCAGGTGGTGATTGCCGCGAGCTGGCTCGGCAAGTACAAGACCGCTTTCCAGTGCGTTGCCGGTTTTCCCCTGCTCGTTCATTACCCGATTTTCGGCCTCCAGTTTCAGCAGGGAGGAGAATTCTTCCTGTGGATCGCGTTTTTCTTCAGTCTCTGGTCAGGTTGGGAATACATGTACGGGTACGCCAGGAGCATCTTTTCGAATGGGTAAGGAAGGAATCGGCGCAGGAAAACGAGGCCTGGGACAAACGGCATGTCTGTCCCGGGCCTTCGCTGTTTATGTATCTTCAGAACCGGCAAGGATGCCCCGGTACCGGATCTTGTATCCCGGGGCTCGCCTTATGGCGCCCGGTTCTCTTACTTTCTCTCCGAGTCTACCGTCTTTGCAATCTGCAGAATGCCCAGGGGCAGCTCTATACCAAGCTTCTTTGATGTCTTGAGGTCTACAAGGATGGTGAGGTCCTCCTGGATCCGCACCGGGAGCGATTCTGGCTTTGCGCCTTCTTTCAGGATCCTGACAGCCTGCTGCCCGGAGTAGGCGCCGATTTTTTTGAATTCGGAGCCGACATACAGTATTGCTCCGGAAAATCCTACGTGGCAGTAGCACACTGCCGGGATCTTCTTTGCCCCGATAACTTCGAGCATATCGCTGGTGGGCTCATAGTTCCTCAAGGCATAGTAAGCATCGATGGGGATGCCGAAGGCCTGGGCGCCCTGAGCGATGAGTTCGTTCGCTGCTGCCTTGGGGCTGTCGGACTTTCCTACCTGCTTTGTAAGGACGGTGATGCCGAGAGTTGCTGCCTTGGCCTTTGCTTCCTGGACAAATGCAACGGCATTGTCGTCGTCGCTATGTACGATACCGATCTTGGTTACGCCCGGCAGGGCGAGCTTGGTGATCTTGAATGCGCTGATGGGGTCGAGGTACAGGGAGGCGCCGGTAAAGCCCGGTCCGGACTTGCTTACAGAGGCGCACCCGACGGCCTGGGGAACGGCTACTCCGGTAAAGACCACGGGGATGCCCGCGCTGATGAACTTGTCCTTGCTGTACTTGGTTGCAGGGGTGCTGATGGTGAGTACGAGGTCGGGCTTGGAGGCAATGATCTCGGACGTAACGCTTTTGATCTTCATCAGGATGCCTACCTTTTTCCATAAGCCCGCATCCGCATCCGCATCGATGATGCGCCGGTTGATGACGAGGTTCTGCCCCTTGACGATCCCTCCCTTGGCAAGCTCTTCGACAAAGCCCTCGTAGGCCCAGTCAAAGGGGTTGATCTTTGATACCTGGAGCACTTCAACGCGGTAGGAATCCTTTGCAAGCGCCGGTATGGTGAACAAGAGAATACCGAGAACAGTGAATATCAATTTCTTCATAGAAACCTCTCCTCTTAAACCTGATATATATATCAATTCGGTCGTCTGAGTATTCTTCTTAAGTAAAAGAGTTGTAAAGTAAAAAAAATGGAAATTTCACTTTCTAAAAAAGGGTGATTCTTGCGGCAAGGAGTGGGGAGAAAGAAAAAGGAGCGGCTGCTCTGCTCCCTTTTCTATTTTTAATTGCTGGCGCAGCCTTATTTATCGTTGCTCGTGCTGACGCCAAGGTGAGTGTACAACGCGCAGTAGCCGGTTGCAGCGCTTGCGAGAAGCGCGCCGCTCGCTACGAGCATAAGCGCGGAAAGCGGGCTTATCTTGCCGCTTTTCAGCAGGGTGAAAACGAGGGCCAGAGCAACGACAATTCTGCTGAGCCTGTCAAGCGTGCCTACATTCTGTTCCATCACATACCTCCATTAGCATCCTGCAGATTCATAATGAAATAAAGCTGAGCCAGTGTCAACTCCTATTCGGGAGACAAGGCGGCCCCATGCAGGGTCAAGGAGCTTAATAGGCATCTTTTTTCATCTAAAGATGATTCGATGGGCCGAAGAGGATGGGGAGAAGATGTGCATTGGAAATGAAAAAAATGAAATGAGATATTTTCCCTGAATGGACAAAAAATATGAATATTTACAAAGAAGCATAATAAGGGATGAGAGCGGATCTTCGGTCAGTTATGCACATAATTACATAATATTAAAATGAATAATGATTCAGTTTTTTGTTGTGCTTACCTTTTGAATCGGATAATATTATTGAGATCAAAAAATATTTGCTACAAGGGGGCTCTATGAACGTAACTAGGCGGGGATTCCTGAAGCTTGCGGGCGGGACCCTGGCTGCGGCTGGCGTTGGGGCGAGTGTAGGCATCAAGTCTGCATACGCACAGCCTTTCAAGGTCCGGTACGCCAAGGAAGTCACGACCATTTGCCCGTATTGCGGAGTGGGGTGCGGTATCATCGCCCATGTCAGCAACGGCAAGGTAATCAACACCGAGGGAGATCCTGATCATCCCATAAACAAGGGCGCGCTCTGCTCCAAGGGCAGCTCTCTGTTCCAGATCGCCAATAACGACAAGCGTCTGACCAAGGTGCAGTACAGGGCGCCCGGAGCAGATTCCTGGCAGGAAGTCGAGTGGGACTGGGCACTGGAGAAGATCGCTCACAACCTCAAGAAGGAGCGGGACAAATCCTTTGTTACGACGAATGCCGACGGCGCAACGGTCAACAGGCTGGAAACCGTCGCATCAATCGGCGGTGCATCCCTTGACAACGAAGAAGTATACGTACTCGGGAAACTCAACCGAGCCCTCGGCCTGGTGTACATAGAGCATCAGGCCCGTATCTGACACAGCTCCACAGTCGCCGGTCTGGCGGCATCATTTGGACGCGGTGTCATGACGAACCACTGGAACGATATCCAGCATGCGGACGTCGTCCTCATCATGGGATCGAATGCGGCTGAAAACCACCCCATTTCCTTTAAGTGGGTCAACGAGGCCAGGGCAAAGAGAGGGGCAAAGCTCATCACGGTCGATCCCCGCTTCACCAGGACCTCTGCGGTTTCCGACATTACCGCCCGTCTTCGTTCAGGCACGGACATTGCCTTCATGGGCGGCATGATCAACTATGCCATCGAAAAGAACAGGATCAACTGGGACTATGTGCGGGACTACACCGACGGTACATACCTGGTGAATCCGGACTTCAGAGGTCCGGTCGATCTGGACGGTTTGTATTCAGGCCTGGACGGATCCAAATACGACAAGGCAACCTGGAGCTACCAGGTTGATGAAGCCGGGCTTCCCAAGCGGGACCTCACCATGCAGGATCCCAACTGCGTATTCCAGCTCCTGAAGAAACATTATGCACGGTACACCGTGAAGAAGGTGTGCGGCCTGACCGGTACCGATCCGAAGGACTTTGAGGCCGTGTGTGACACGTTCACCTCTACATACCTTCCCGAGAAGTCCGGCACGGTCATGTATGCCATGGGTACCACTCAGCATACCTACGGTTCGCAGAACGTGCGGGCATTTGCAGTCATGCAGCTTCTGCTCGGCAACATCGGTGTGGCCGGCGGCGGCATCAACGCCCTTCGCGGCGAGAGCAACGTGCAGGGTTCCACTGACCACGGCGCGCTCTTCCATATCCTCACCGGATATCTGAAGACGCCCAATGCAAAGCAGCCGAACCTGGTCAAGTACAACGAAGATAACACTCCAAAATCCAACGACCCCCAGAGCCTCAACTGGTGGGGCAACACCCCGAAGTACATGGCGAGCCTGCTCAAGGCATGGTGGAGAGACGCCGATCTCGAGACGGCATACAGCTATATGCCGAAACTCGATGCCGGGAAGAACTACTCCTATCTGCCCATCTGGAGCGAGATGGCCAAGGGCAAGATCAAGGGCATGTTCGTCTGGGGTATGAACCCGGCAGTGGGTGCACCGAGCTCACGCATGGTTCGAAGAGCGCTTGCGAAGCTCGACTGGATGGTTGCGGTCGACCTCTGGGAGACCGAGACCTCCGCATTCTGGCAGACAGATGCAGGCGTCGATCCATCGACCATCAATACCGAGGTGTTTTTACTTCCCGCAGCAGCATCCATGGAAAAAGAGGGTTCGGTATCCAACTCCGGCCGTTGGGCACAGTGGCGCTACAAAGCTGTGAATGCCCCTGGCCATGCAGAGGACGATCTCTGGATCATGAACCAGCTCGTCAATCTGACGAAGGATCTCTACAAGAAAGAAGGTGGAGCTTTCCCGGATCCGATACTGAATCTCACCTGGAATTATGGCCCGGTCGGGCTCGACGGCAAGGTCCATAATCCCAGCCCGCGTGAGGTCGCCAAAGAGATCAACGGCTATTTTGTCACCGACAAGGAGATCGAGGACAAGGTCACCGGAGAGGTCAAGAAGTTCAAGGCCGGCGACATGGTGCCCGGCTTCCCGCTGCTGCAGGATGACGGAAGCACGTGCTGCGGCTGCTGGGTCTACTGTAACTCGGTGGACGACAAAGAGAATAAGATGATGAAGCGCGACACTTCCGACCCGACCGGTTTGGGCTTCTACCACAACTGGTCCTGGGCATGGCCGATGAACCGCAGGGTCGTCTACAACCGTGCAAGCGTCGATGCCGAGGGCAAACCCTTTGCAAAGGACAAGCCGGTCATCTGGTGGAGCGGGCTCAAAAAGGCCTGGCTCGGCGATGTCCCTGACGGCGGCGGCGGTCCCGGTGCGAAGCATCCGTTCATTATGGTTCCGCACGGACGCGGCATGCTCTTTGCCGCAGGCATGACCGACGGGCCGTTCCCCGAGCATTACGAACCGCTCGAATCACAGGTAAAGAATACGATGAGCGCTTCTCAGGTAAATCCTGCACTCGCCAGATGGGACAAGAAGGTCAAAGAAGAGGTCTGCGACCCGATGCTCGTGGAAGGATGCGCTGCGGTAACCTACGGCAGCGAGTTTGCCAAGGACTTCCCCATCATCTGTTCGACCTACCGGGTCGTGGAACACTGGCAGACCGGTCAGATGACCAGATGGATACCGTGGCTCACAGAGCTCGTTCCCGACCAGTTCGTCGAGTTGAGCGAGGAGCTCGCAAAGGAGAAGGGCATCATGTCCGGCGACCTTTTGCGTATTACCTCTGTCAGGAATCTGGAAGGCATCACCGCATATGCGTACGTAACAAAGAGGTTAAAGCCCTTTAACATAAACGGTAAGACCATCCATCAGGTAGGTATGACGTGGCACTTCGGGTACAAAGGGCTGGTCACCGGCGGCAACGCCAATGACCTCACCCCGTTCATCGGAGACTCGAACACCATGATACCGGAGTATAAGGCCTTCCTCGTTAATATTGAAAGGGTGAGGAGGTAAGCCATGGCTGAATTTGTAAAACTCATCGACGTATCCAAGTGCACCGGGTGCAGGGGCTGCCAGGTGGCATGCAAGAACTGGAACGAGCTGCCTGCAGAGAAGACGAGCTTTTTAGGGTCACGTTCCCTGCAGAACCCCCCGGAGCTTTCCTACAACACCTGGACCCTTATCCGGTTCGACGAGGTGAACAGCGAAGACGGCAAGCTCAAGTGGGTCATGCGTCACGATGCATGTCTGCACTGCGAAACGCCCGCATGCGCCAAGGCCTGCCCGTCGCCGGGCGCCCTGGTCAAGACCGCGGAAGGGGCCGTCGTGCATGACCCCAAATACTGCATCGGCTGCAAGGCTTGCATCTCGGCCTGCCCGTTCAACATTCCGAGGAACTCGGCTGCAGAAGAAAAGA
The DNA here is from genome assembly GCA_002448235.1 of Syntrophaceae bacterium UBA6087. GTDB lineage: Bacteria > Desulfobacterota > Desulfomonilia > UBA1062 > UBA1062 > Phosphitivorax. Next base: position 25,639 of record DIXF01000002.1, on the reverse strand, counting down.
TGGCCAAGTGCTCGCTCTGCTACGACAGAATCACCAACGGCAAGAAGCCCGCGTGCGTGACGGCATGTCCCACCGGCTGCCTTGACTTCGGCTATAAGGACGACATGATCGCAAAGGCTCATAAAAAGGCCGAAGCATCGAAGGGTGCTATCTATCCCGACAATCACAGCTACGGAACCAACGTGCTCTATGTCATGCCGGCAGGGGTCAAGCTCACCGATCTCCAGAACGTGAATCCGAAGCCGGGTATGCCCACGACGATCCTCTGGTGGAAGAACCTGTTCAAGCCCTTTACCCTGATCGGTATGGGCGCAGTCGCAGGTTTCGCCGCTCTGCACTATTTCATCAAGGGGCCGCACCTGGTTGAGAAGAAGAAAGAAGGGGGTGAGTGAGATGTCCAGTAATATGAGAGAAGGAATGGTGTACGTAACCACTGCGGATGAAAGGATCGTCCACTGGCTCCTCGCCGGAAGCTGCCTCTTTGCCCTGTTTACGGGCTTGGGTCTCATGTTCCACAGCTTCACCTTCATCCCGGCCATGCTGGGTGGCCACTATGCCATGAAGTGGATGCACATCTTCTCGGGCGTGGTGTTCTCGTTCTCGCTTCTGGCAGCGAGCATCTTCTGGTGGAAGCACGTCAAGTTCGTACCCGATGATGTCAAGTGGGTACAGCAGGCGGGCGGCTACCTCTGGGAAGCCCACAATCTGCCTCCGGCAGGCATGTACAATGCCGGTCAGAAGATGTTCTTCTGGGCCGTGTTCATCTTCGGGATCCTGATCATTGCAACGGGTATCGTAATGTTCGATCCGACACTCTTCCCGGTGGTCGTTTCACGGTTTGCCTATATGCTGCATGCCCTGGCAGTTGTGGTGATCGCGTCATTCTTCGTGATCCACCTCTACCTCGGCACGTTCGGCAACCCCGGCACCGTGCAGATCATGTTCCACGGATATGCAACCCGTGAATACTGCGAGGCCCACAAGGGCAAATGGCTTGCAGAGAAAGAGGGAAAAGGCGGAGAAGAAGCGTAAAAAAAGTTTCTGATAAAGCCTATAAAAAATATTTCAATCGAGTGTGATCGAGCCGGGGGATGTAAAATTCCCCGGCTTTTTGTTTTTAAGGGTCGTTTACGCCAAAGACATTGATTAATCCCTGCCTCGCCATTATTGTATGTCAATGGAGGAAATATGGGAACAAAGATAATGATATACACGCTGAGTACCTGCAGTCACTGCAATGCATGCAAAAAGTTTCTTAACAGTCACGAAGTCCGGTACGATTACGTGGATGTGGATACGCTCAAGGGAGACAACCGGCAGGAAGTTCTCGATGAAGTGAGGCAGTACAATCCCGGGTTAAGCTTTCCCACAATTCTTATCGGCGACAGGGTAATCATCGGATTTCGCGAAGATGAGATCAGGGAGGCTCTGGGACTGTGATGGACGAGTCCGACCTCCATGAATTGCTGAAGAATGTCCAGGAAACGAAAGGGTATTTTTTCAACAGGGACAAGGATCTCGTGTTCGAGCTGCTCCGATCGCTGCTGCTGAACAAGGACCGCTATGGCTACATGTCCTGTCCGTGCAGGCTCGCGTCAGGGGATAAGGAGACCGACAAGGACATCATCTGCCCCTGCGTGTACCGTGCTCCGGATGTAGCCGAGTATGGGAGCTGCTACTGCGCTCTTTATGTCTCCCGGGAGTGGAACGAAAACAGCAGACCCCACGTTTATGTCCCTGAGAGAAGGCCTCCTGACAAATACCGGTGAAGAGGCCGGGGAAAAGTTTTTGAAGAATCAGTGGGAAAGGACTTTCTCGATGTCCTTATCGATATAGGTGAGTCTTATACCCACTCCTCCTTTCCCTGACCTGACAACGAACCCCTGCGCCCAAAGAGGTTTTCCTATGATTCCGTCTGTCCCGAGCCTCATGGAAACATAAGCATCTTTACTAAAACGCGAATCAGTCTTCAGGAAGATCCCATGACTGCTCATATCGGAGACCATCCCTCCTTCCGCATGGGACAAGGTATCCGAGTAGGTAATGACGGCGTCGAGCTTTCCCGTTACCATGACCCGGACATCGGATCTTCTGTTCGGCATATGACACCTCTCACCGGTGTGTACCGCTAGTGGGCCACTGACTTTCTGTCCATTGCAGCATGTTCTGCAAGAAAAAGATAATATAATAATAACGACCAGATAGGAAAAATCAATCCCGGTATTAATGTGTAATGAAATGATAGTTTGAATTGATTACGGACATGCCGCACTCCCGTTGCCGACCGGGTATGCAGCCGGGTCTTAGTTTTTCATAGACGAAGGTGGCCTGCTTCCTGTCACGGCATTGAGAAAGAGATCGACAAAGAGCGGTTCATCGGGAGTGAGTTCGGGATGGAACGTCGTGAGGATGGCATTGCCCTGTCTGACTGCAACGATATTCCCCTCATCGAGGGCGAGTATCTCGACATTATTCGAGACGTGGACGATCTTCGGCGCCCGGATGAATACCATGGGTATGAAGACGTCTTTTCCGGCGATTCTACCCCGGGCAACGCGACTGTGAAGCTGTGTGCCGTAGGCGTTTCTCTCCACTTCAGCTTCAACCACGGGCCAGATTCCGCCCCTGCTGAGCAGTATCGTCCCGGCGCAGGTACCCCAGACAGGAAGGCCCTGCAGGAGGAGCGTCCGCACCGGGTCTTCAAGACCAGAGCTTCTGATGAGCTTTGTCATCGTGGTGCTTTCGCCTCCGGGCAGAACGAGTCCCTGGATCCCTATAAGATCCGAGGGTTTCTTGACGATTCTGATGGAAGGATATCGCGAGAGCAGATAAGAGCGGTGCTCTGATACGTCTCCCTGAAGCCCGAGAATTCCGATCATCACCATCCTCTTGAAGCGAGAAGCTTGTCCTGGGAGAGGGAAGGAATTTCGATGCCTTCCATGGCGCTGCCGAGGTTTTCGGAAACCGATGCGAGGACCACGGGGTCGTCGAAGTGAGTCGTTGCCTCAACGATCGCTTTTGCGACCCGTGAAGGGTTCTGTGCCTTGAAGATACCGGAGCCGACAAAAACTCCGTCCGCACCGAGATGCATCATGAGCGCTGCATCAGCCGGCGTTGCGATCCCTCCTGCCGCGAAGTTTACCACCGGCAGCCTGCCCAGCTGCTTTACTTCCCGGAGCAGCTCTAAAGAGCTCCCAAGCTCTTTCGCGCAGGCGGGGAGCTCGTCGATGCTCATCGCAGTTACGCGCGAAATGTCCTGCATGAGTGTGCGCATATGCCTGACCGCCTCAACCACATTGCCGGTCCCGGCTTCGCCCTTTGTCCTGATCATGCTTGCGCCTTCGGATATCCTCCGCAAGGCCTCGCCCAAGTCTCTGCATCCGCAGACGAATGGGATCTTAAAATCATGCTTGTTGATATGATGGGATTCGTCCGCAGGGGTCAGCACCTCGCTCTCGTCGATGTAGTCGACCTCAAGCGCTTCCAGTATACGCGCTTCCATGAAATGCCCGATCCGCACCTTTGCCATGACCGGGATGGTCACCGACGACTGTATGGCTTTGATTATGGTGGGATCCGTCATACGGGCAACGCCTCCCTGTTTTCGTATGTCGGCAGGTACGCGCTCGAGCGCCATGACGGCCACGGCGCCTGCATCTTCTGCAATCCGTGCCTGATCAGGGGTCGTCACGTCCATGATGACCCCGCCTTTGAGCATCTGTGCAAGGCCTCTGTTCACCAGATTTTTCTCTTCAGTATTCATTGAGATCCTCCGCTATAATTGTTATAGAACAATTAATATTCTTTTCAGCAAGTGTTATATATTTTATGGATAATGTCAAGGGAGAGGATATGCAGTACAAGGATATCGCACAGAGGCTGGCAGAAGATATCACCAAGAACAGAAAGCCGGGGGACCGGCTACCCGGGGTGAGAGAGCTCGCCCTGCAGGAAAATATCAGCCTCGTTACCGCCAGGAACGTCTATCTACTCCTGAAAGAGATGGGGCTCATCGCCATCAGGCAGGGGGCAGGCACCTATGTGCGGTCATTTTCATCAAAAGGCCATGTGGATATGGCAACTATCGGCCCGCCCGACGAGATGCTTCTCTGGACAGCAAAATACCTCTCGCTTCCTTTGGAGGGGCTCACTGAATACGATCCTCCCCTTGGCTATGAGCCGCTCCGGGCCAAGGCCGGGGAATGGCTCGGCACCCTGGGCGTCACCTCGCTTCCCCTGGTCACGGCGGGATCTCAGCAGGCCCTGTTCCTCGCAGGAATGGCCCTGCTCAAGCCCGGAGACGTCGTTGCGGTAGAAGACCCCTGCTACCAGGGCGCCGTCAGGATATTCGAATCTCTGGGAGCGGTGATTAAAACCATCCCCGCCATCGCGAACGAAAAAGCCCTCGATGAATTGAAAGACGACCGGATCTCGCTGCTGTATACAATGCCGCAGGGTCATTTCCCCACCGGGCTCTCCATCCCCCCCGAGCTGCGGGAAAAGCTCCTGGATATCGCCCGGGAATACGGATTTTACATTATGGAAGACGACCCGATCTCTGAACTTCTCGGCCTCCCACCGCTTAAATCAATGGACAAGGCGGATCGGGTGATTTACACCAAGAGCCTCTCGAATACCTTGGGCCCGGGCCTGAGGATCGGGTTTTCCCTCTTTCCTCAAGACATCCTCGAAACAGTCATCCGTCTCAAGGAGATAAACGATCTCTCCATATCCAGCCTGATCCAGCGCATGCTTCACACCCTGATGTCTTCGGCCGACTTCACGGCGCACACCGCAAACCTCAAGTCAGAGCTCTGTTCGCGCCGGAGTTACCTGGCCGATACGTTCGGAATTTCCTCTCAGGGGATATGTCTGTGGGTCGAGACCCCGATGCCGGGAAGGATATTCATGGATCAACTTTTTCATGAGGGTATCAAGGTGACGCCGGGCGACATCTACGGACTGAAGTGGGCAAACCATGTGCGCATCTCGCTCCTGCGGCCCTCCGGCGCAGACTTCCCGTCAGCCGCCGGGAAGGTGCTGTCGCGCCTGAAGGGGGTCGGCAGCCCCATGCTCATTAATCTGCTGTAGCGGGGTTCTCCAAACCGACCACGAAGCAGGTGATATACCTCGGCTCGATCTCCTCGATATCGGCGATGCCCGAGAGCTCGTCTTCGAAACGCTTCAGCAGAATGCCGGCGGTTTCTCCGATCAGGACTTCTGAAAGCTGCGTGCCGATCGAACCCAGGAAACCGATAAGATCGTCTTTGAACTCGTGTTTCAGCAGGCGCTTGCCGGCAGCGGAGACCTCTGTTGTCTTCCGTACGAAGTCAATGAGTTCTTGCCGGGCAAGAGGCTCGAAATTGAGATCACCCGTGAGCGAGTTCCGTGCAAGGGAGGTGAGGACGATCGCTTCCATGTCCGGCTCACTCCCGGTATTGGTGTCCGGGAAGGCCCCTTGAGCCTTCTCCCATCCGAGGCGATCAAGAATGACGGCCATGGCCTCGATCCGGTCGATATCGCGCGTCACCTCTTCGAGCTGCTCCATGGATGAAAACTCTTCACTCTTGTACAGGGGGCGCTTTTTCATCAGTCCCTCGACAAAGCCGGTCAACGTTTGCGGTATCATGCTCAAGGGCGTGTGGTGCAGGAGCTGCTTAAGCCTGCTCTTCTGGTCCTGGACGGAATTATAGCCCAGGGAAAACAGCGTCTCGGCATTCATGTCTTCGAGCACTTCGGCTGCGCTTCGCGACTGAGCCTTCATGGCCACGGCAAGGCCCAGGGACACCAGGGAGCTCGCCTTGCCCATGCTGTCTTTCATGCCGTCGACCTCGTTGAGGGGCCGGTAATCGGCCATGATGATCTTGTTTGCGAGGTAAATCATCTCGAAGATAAACCGCTCGCGGGTCCGGGGCGGGGTCTCGGCCAAGGTCGTTACGATCAGCCCGGTATTCTCCGACAGGTGCTCCATGTAGAGCGCCGGGAGGAATTCCTGCTCCTTGTCCACAATAGGTACCTTGTCCTTGCGGATGCCGGTATTGAGGAGCTTCCTGGTCTGGGTGCGCTGGTAGATGCTCATGGCCTCGTCCGGAGGAGGAAACCCTATCTCCATGAGCCGTAAGCTCCTGCGCTCGTACACGCTTTCCTCCACGGATGACCTCAGCTCCCAGATCACCCCTTCCATGATGGAGTAATAGGTGTTCTGGTGCTGCGCGAACATGAGACCCAGCATATCCTTGAGGAGCTGGACTTTCTCGTCCTCCACGCGGAAGAGGAAGTAGTAGATGTCGTCAAAGGTCTCGTATCCCTGATCGAGGATATCGTCTATGCCCTCATCCGTCGGAACTACCTGGACGACATCGATATACGACTGGTAGAGAAGGATGATGAGATCGAGGTCGATGGCCTCCAGTGCGTCCTGCAGTGTATCTATCGATGAGTTATAGATTTCCCAGAGCCAGTCGAGCAGCCCCTCAAGGGAGATGCTGTCCTTGTCCCAGCAGTCCATATCGATGCACCGGGTGATGGTCTCCGGCGTGACGTACTGCATGAGGATCTGGCTGTCGGAGCCCCAGGCCTCCTTGAGGATCAGATATGTTTCCTGAGGGGAAAGCTTTTCCAATATCTCTCGTGTATGGGGCGAGTCGATGACAGCCCGCGCCCGCTCGGCGGGTGTGGATTGAAGGACCTTCCCCAGGTCTTTTTTCAGTGTGAGCTTCGTATTCATGATCCCTTGGTTAACACAGTCGGCAGAGCGAATTCAATACAGTGATTCATTTCCCGGAGACGGTCTTTTGGTATGTACCCACGAGGAATTATAAAGGATGTACGCTATCTTCAGGGTATAAAAAAACAATTGGTGAGTAAGGATGTTTCCCCGAGCCGCTTACGCGCGTGAAGGATCACTTGAGGCGCATGAATACCTCACTTCTTTGACCGCAATAAGCTTATAGCAAGGACACGACATTGCAAAGGGGCCGGGATTTACAGATCCCCCATGGCTGCCCGCAAGGCGGCGATCGATGTTACGTAATCCGTGCGTGCAGAGATATAGTTCATTCTGGCCTGGTCGAGCAGCGATTCCGCATCCAGAACGTCCGTTGTCGTGGCTACCTGGAGGTTGTAGCGGTCTTTCTGAATCCTCAAGTTCTCTCTGGCCTGGCCGATGGCCTGTTCCGCGACTGCTGTCCTGGCCTTCGCCTCCTCGGCCGAGAGGTAGTAGTTTTTCACCTCGAGGCCGACCTGGTTTTTCTGGGACTGAAGGATATAGCTGAGCTGATTTCTGTCCGCCCTCGCTCGAGAAACGTCGAAATAAGTGAAGCCTCCCCGGAAAATGTTCCAGGTCAGGCCCACGCCAAGAGACCAGACGTCTTCTTCTGCGTCCGGGTCTTCGCCTTCTCTTCTGTAGGTGGCCGTCGCTGCAACGGTCGGCAGGTAGCCGGAGCGGGAGATTGATATCCCCTTGTTCGCACTGTCGAGCCTGAGCTCGGTAATCTTGAGCTCCTGCCTGTTCGTTAATGCTGTCTGCGTGGATTCATCCAGGTTCCGGGTAAGATCGGGCATGGGAACTTCCAGACCGGTCACGATGGGGATCGAGAGGTCGCGCCCCATGAGCTGGTTCAGATTGGATTCGGCGAGCCGTGCCGCATTTTCAGCCTGGATGAGATTCTGCAGGCTCTGGGCATACCGGACCTCGGCCTCCAGCAGATCGTTTTTCGGGATCATGCCCTGGCCGAAAAAGGCGTTGGCAACGTCGAGGTGAGATTTGATCGAGGCGGACGCGCTCCGTGCGACTTCCAGTGTCTGCCGTGCCTGGATCAATCCGTAATAGCCTTGAATCATCTGGCGCTTGAGGTCGCGTATCGTCGACACCCTGCCCAGGTCGGCTGCCTGGTAGGTGTTGCCTGCCACCTTGTATGCGTTGTACAGGGCGCCTCCCGTATAGAGCGGCTGCGTTGCAGAAACGGAGAATCGGTAGTTGTCTTTCTTGCCGACGGGAATGTCGCTGGGCGTAACGGCCGGGGGGATCTGGATGGTCATGAGGGGTTCCTCGTTCAGCCTGGTATACGAGTAATCGAGATTTACTTCGGGCAGCATGTCGGCAAAGGCAGAGCGCTTCTGCATGAGCCTTCCATAGACATTCTCGTTCTGGGCCTTGATCTGGGGGTTGTTCTTCAGTGCGATATCGATGGATTCTTCCAGGGTAAGAATATCTGCAGCATACCCCGTGGATACACCCATGAAAAAAGCAGCGACTATTGCAACGAGAATCTTCCTGATCACGGCAACCCTCCCCTGTCTCAAACATCTACCGTGCTGCGCCGGGGCCGGCTCTCTACAGAAGTACCGGCCGGGGCATGACCGTTCACGGCCTTCAACCCGGTATTCGAATAATCAACCATGATTCTAGGATAAAAGAATCATGTAAACTTATCAAGGGATATCCCTTTATGCCCCTGGAAAAAGGCCCGAGAAGGCCATGTTTAAAAAACCGCAGATAGGACGGCTCCCTTCTGGTGCAGGCTTCTTGCGGGCAAGGCCTAAATTATTCGAGGGAATGGAAGACGATCCCCGTGGGAACCCTGGGATAAAAAGTGGTCGATTCCTGGGGCATTTTCAACCCGGCCTCGGCGATCTCCAGGATGTCCTCGATATTGATGGGGTTCAGCAGGAATGCAATATCCGCCTTTTCCTTGAGCACCATGGTCAGCGCCGTATCGGCGCTGCTGGTATACACGAGACGGCTGCCGCTCACGGTGGGCGATATCCCCAGGATAGGGTCGAGGATGCACTCGTGGAGGATATTGACATCCAGTTTCTTCAGCAGCGGGTGGGTGCTTCCCGGCATATAGCCGCACAAATCGAAGTCCTCGGCAAGGTCGAGGAGATAGTACCGGGGGATGCCCTTGACATACAGCCCGAGTGTCCCTTTTCCGCCTTTGGTCAGCGCGGAGAGGAAGCTTTTCTTGTTGTCGTAGGGGACCATGTTGAACATCTCTTTGATGCGGTATTCGAGATCGACCAGGCCCACCCCCATGCTGTCCGTGACCACCCGGTGAGCCGGCAGTATGGTGAGGCCCTCTTCTTTATTCACCAGGTACATCTGGAGGTAATCGAAGCTCTGGTCGCCGTCATTTTTGCCCGTAGCGGCTCTCATCCGGTCCCGGTAGGTTCGCGCGGTTTCGTAGCGGTGATGGCCGTCTGCAATGAGGATTTTCTTGTTCTGCATCAGCTTGGTGATCTGTTCGATGATGCGCGCATCGTCGATGATCCACAGCCGGTGGCTTTCCTTCTGGCCGTCGAATTCCACGTGCGGGCTGCCCAGAGACGGACGCACCTTGGTATCGATAATCCGTTTGGAATCGGAATATACCCCGAAAACCGAGCTGAAGTTCATCCGTACTTCGTTCATGAGGCGCAAGCGGTCGAGCTTCGGCCCTTTCTGGGTATACTCGTGGGGATGGATGCTTTTCTTTTCATCGTCCTCGAGATGGACAGACGCGATGAACCCCCTTCTCGTGTAGGTATGGTCGCCTACGGAGTAGGTATGCTCATGAAAATAGAGCGCCGGTTCTTTGTCTTCCACGAGTACGTTCTGCTGCTGCCACTGCCGGAAAAAGTCCCGCGCCCGCGTGTAGCGGTTGTCCGTCTTGGAGTCTTTCGGCTGCTGCCTGCCCAAAACCAGCCTTACGGCATTATAAGGAGAAGCTGCATAGTAATTGTCTACTTCGGAAACGCTGATGGCGTCGAACGGCGGGCAAACGACCTTGCTGAGATCAACCTTTTCAGGGTTGTAGCGTATCCCTCTGAAGGAACGTATCTTGGGCACTTACCTTCTCCTTTTTACGGTTGCTGGTGGAAATGATCTCAGAGTGTGGTCTATATATGGGCCGTTTGAAAAATTCAACTGCATTTTGTCTGGGAAAAGCCGCATGCCCGTTATTTCCGGCGTTTTGATCTCAGAAGTTTTACCCATTCCCGAACGGCACGGACTAATTTTGTAGGAAGCCAGATCATGCTCAGCCGTTCGCCCAGGGAAAGCAGCCCCTTTTCTCTCTCATCCAGGCTCCGGGGCAGGATCTTGTCCTTCACCTTTGCGAAGCCCATCCAGTCTATGGTTTCAAAAAGCCTCCTGACGCGGTTGCCCCAGGGGATATACAGGCAGGTGGCGAAATCGACGAGGTAGGGCATCCCACGGTCGTCGATGCCGTAATTCCTCCGGTTTCGCAAATCGAGATGGATGACGCCCCGGCCGTGCATCCTTTCTATGAGGTTTTTGAGCGATGCAAAGTAGGCGTCTCCGGGTGTCCGTGAGGTATCCTTGAGGTTCTCTCCCCCCATGAAGCCGGTAACGAGAGTGAGCCTGTCAGGCGCGGGCAATGCCTCGGGTATTCCTTCCAGGCCCTGGAGCCTGGAGTAGATAAAGCCTTCCCAGAAGATCAGGGCAGAGCCGAGCAGTCGCACGGGCAAGCCCTTGTCCCGGTAGGTTTTTTCCACCACGAGCTTTCCGCCTTTGGAAACGAGCCGCACGGTGGGCCCGTAGGGTCGGTTTTTTTTCAGCTCATGATAGGTCACGGAAACCTCAAACTCCCTCGATATTTGCTATGGAATCGCTTATTTATATCTATCATTGCATAGGCAAATATGCAATGATGCTTCTGGAGGCTTTGGAGAGGAAAGGATGAAGATTCAGGGAACAGTGCACTGGAATCCCAAAGGCTTCGCTTTTATCATCACCGGAGAGGGTCGCGACGATGTGTTCGTCCCCCCCGAAGGGCTCATGGGCGCCATGGACGGCGACCTGGTCGAGGTCTGGGCCTACCGGGAAAAGAAAGGCCTGCGGGGCGAGGTCCTCTCGGTCCTCAAACGAACCCCGACAACCGTAAGCGGAACCTTTCGCGACAGGAAAAAGCGGGGGATCATTATCCCCTTTGACACGTTTCCCTATGCCGTTGTCGTGCGGCCCGAGAACCGCGGCACGATACGGGACGGCGACGTGGTGATCGCTTCCGTGGATCTCCCGAAAAACGTCGAAAGGACGAGGACCGTAACCGCCAAGATAGAGCGCCGCCTCGATATCCCCGAAAATACCGGGGACGACTTGCGGTTCGTTGCCATAAAGTACGGGCTTCCCTGGCTCTTCCCCGAAGAGGTGGAGCAGCAGGCGAAGAAGGTCTCCCGGATAAACATCCCGGCAGAGCTTCAAAAGCGCAGAGACTTGCGACAAAGGGTCCTCTTTACCATCGACGGGGCCACGGCCAAGGATTTTGACGATGCCGTGGGAATCGAAAAACTGGATGACGGCACCTTTCTTCTGACCGTCGCCATCGCCGACGTTGCCCATGTGGTCAAGCGAGACACGCCGCTCGATGCCGAGGCGCGCCACCGGGGATTCAGCGTCTATTTCCCCGAGGAAGCCATCCCCATGCTGCCCGAGGTCCTCTCCAACGGCATCATGAGCTTAAAGCCCGATGAGGACAGGCTGGTCATCGCTGTGGAGATCCGACTGGGCCCGCGGGGCAAGGTCCTGGATGTGGACTGCTTCGATGCGGTCATCCATTCGAAGGCGCGGCTTATCTACGAGGAGCTCAACCCCTTCATTGAGTCCCGCAAAAAGCCCGATTCTCTGGATGGAGAGGTGGCGTCGAGGGTCCTGGAGCTCGACCGGATGGCCCGGCATCTTTACAAAAACCGCCTCAAGAAGGGGGCGCTGGACTTCGATATCTCCGAAGTGGGCATCACTATCGGCTATGACGGTGACGTGGACAGGGTGTACCGGTACCGGCGGGGTGCGGCCGAGAAGCTTATCGAAGAGGCCATGCTGTGCGCCAACCACGCGGTCTGCGGATACCTTGAGAAGCACTCCATGCCCACCCTCTACCGGGTCCACGAGGAGCCGGCCGCCGACAATCTCATGGGGCTCTACGAAACGCTCAGAGAGATCGGGCTGGAGAAAGAAGAGCTGAACGGGTTTTTCCGGTCCGTCCAGGCACGCAAAAATCTCTCGTTCGCCCTCCAGCACATCTCCGGCCTGTATGCAGAGACCCCGCTGCACAGCTTCGTCAATCAGCACATCCTGCGGTCGCTCAAGCGTGCCAAGTACTTTTCCGAAGATCTGGGCCATTTCGGGCTCGGCAGCACCTGCTACACCCATTTTACCTCTCCCATCAGGAGGTACTCCGACCTCATCATTCACCGGCTGCTGAAAACCGTTTTTTCCCGCCGGGCGATCTCCGAAAAAGAGCGCGGCAAGCTCGACGGATACATCACGCACATCGCCTCGGAAATCTCGGACAAGGAAAGGAAAACGGACGACGCGATGTATGAGGTCATCCGCCTCAAGACAGCTGCCTACATGCAACGGCACATCGGCGACGAGTTCAGCGGGGTGGTCACGAGCATCCTCGCTTTCGGCATGTTCGTCGAGATCTTCGACCCGCCCTTTGACGGCCTCGTGTCGCTGTCCGACATGCGTAACGTCCGGGTAGAAGAAGGCAGGAACGTGAAGCTCGGAAAGCGCACGATCTCCATAGGAGATATCATACAGGTCCGGGTTGTACGGGTCGATCCTGTGAAGGGGCACGTGGATTTCTCCCTCGTGTCCCGGAAAGGTTCATAAGCCCTTACCCGCCTACAGCTGCGAGGCGATCACCATCTTCTGTACATTCGCCGTGCCGTCTATGGACTTCATGAGCAGGGCTTCCCTATGGATGCGGCGGATCTCGTGCGATTCGGATGCGGCCCGGTAGCCGAGGGTTTCCATGCCGAAGGATGCAAGGTCGAGCAGGGTGTCGCTTGCGTGGAGCTTTGCCATGGATGCTTCCAGGGAAAAGCTCGACTTCGCGTCGATCCGGCGCAAGGCATCGAACGCCAGTAGCCGGGAAGCCTGGAGGCGGGTTGCGTATTCCGCCAGGGGAAACGATACCCCCTGGAAGGAGAACAGATCCTTCCCGAACTGCGACCTGTCTTTCGCGTGCCGGAGCACTATGTCGAAGACCTTCCTGGCAGATCCCACACAGCAGGCGGCAACCAGGGGCCTGCCCCTGTCCAGGGTTTCCATGAGGAGAAAATAGCCGCTTCCCTCTTCGCCCAGCAGCGAGCTTTCAGGGGCAGGGACATCGTCAAAGCTCACCGGTCCCATCACGCTGAAGCTGCATTCGGGCGAAGCATATGGCTTTCCGATCGATACGCCCGGCAGGTCAGGGCTCAGCAGAAAAGCGTTCAGCCCGCCCCGGCCCTTGCCCGGCGAGCCGGCGGCAAAGACGATGAGATACGATGCCAGGGCGTGATTGATGACGATGCTCTTCTTTCCGCTGATCAGATATCCGCCGTCCGTTTTTCTGACTGTGGTCGCGATCGATGCGATGTCCGAGCCAGCCCCTTCTTCGGTCAGGCAGAAGCCTGCCGCAAGGCCGTCACGGGCGATCGCCGTAAGGTGCGAGGCCTGCCGGTCTCCTTCGAGGCCTATCCTGATCATCTCGGCGCAGTGGGCAGTGGTGACCGGGCCGTGGAGCGTGCCGGGGAGGCGGTAGCTCAGCTCCTCGTACACGAGACCGGCACTGACGTAATCGAGGCCCTGGCCGTGGAATTCTTTCGGGATGAGAAGGGCATGGTAGCCTGCACCGGCGTACGCCCTGTAGATGTCCTTTGCCTTCTCTAACGTGCCGCCGCCGGCGGAGAGGATGTCTTTACGGTCTTCGGCGAACCGGGTCGCCGTCTGAACGAGTGCCTGCTGTTCATCATTCATCGCGAACATGATGTCTCCTCCATTGAAGATAATCGAGGAATTCGTTTAAGGAGCGAAGCTCGAGAGCGTCAAGCCGGGCTATCCTGGAAAAGGTAGCCTCGTGCGAATTGCCTTGCTGATCCGGGCGGGAACCAGGGAGCAGGGTATCTTCTTCGGCAATGAAATAATCCAGCTTTTTCCCCAGGATGCGGGCGATCTGTTCGATCTGGTGAAGGTAGAGCCTGCGCTTGCCGAGCTCGTAGTTCGAGAGCGCCGCCTGGGTGATTCCCAGCTCCCGGGCAAGGTCCACCTGGGTCATGCCCTTGTCATCCCGCGCCGCCTGGATCTTTCTCCCGATCTCCTTGAACCCCATACAGCTCCCGTCTCTGCCTTTTTAATCTTCTCCCATATTCTTCAGGATATGAAGGAAATGCAAGGAAATTGTCATTGACTTCTTTATAACAGATAGAGATAATAATACAACAAAGCGTTATAACGGGAGGCAAGCCATGTTCGATTTCATGATGACCGATGAACAGAAAAAGCTCAGGGACGAGGCGCGGGCGTTTACGAAGTGGGTTCCCAAACAGCTCATTCTCGATATGGACGCGGAGAAGGTCCAGTTCCCCCATGAATATCTCAAGGAAGCGGGCAGGAGAAACCTCCTCGGCATCCGCCTCCCGAAAAAGTACGGCGGAAGGGGCTTGAGCTGGGTGGATGACGGGATCGTCGCAGAGGAAATCGGCGTCGCGAGCTATTCCCTGGCATGCCTGTGGGGGGTAGGGGCGGACATCGTGTGCGAGGCCGTCATCGAGTTCGGGTCGGAGGAGCTCAAGCAAGCGGTTGTCGTGCCGCTGCTCAAGGGCGAGACCTTTGCCGCGGAAGGCCTCACCGAGCCGAGGGGCGGCTCGGATTTCTTCGGGGCCACCACCTATGCAAAGAAAGACGGCGACGACTGGATCATCAACGGGCAGAAGCGGTTTATCGTAGGCGCCGAAGGGGCTGACTGGTTCCTGGTCTATGCCGTTACCGATCCGACCGCGCCTCCGCACAGGCGCATGACCGCCTTTATGGTGCCGCGGACCGAAGGCGTAGAAAGCAAGTATATCTACGGTCTCATGGGTGTGCGCGGCGGCGGTGCCGGCCGGCTCGTGCTCCGTGATGTCCGCGTGCCCGAGCGCTATGCGCTGAACGGCATCAACGGCGGCTATGACGTGTTCGTGCGCATGATGATCCCGGAGCGGCTCGGCACTGCCGCCATGACCATCGGCTCGGTGCGGCCTGCAATCGAGATCGCCACGAGATACACCTCCAAGCGCAAGGCCTTCGGGTTTCCCATCCAGAACTTCCAGGCCGTGGGCTTCAAGGTGGCGGACTGCGTGCTCCTGCTCGATGCGGCGAGGTCCATGGTCTACACAACCTGCCGGGCAGTGGATTCCGGCACCGTCCATCCGGGGAGGGTGAGGCGGATGGTCTCCCAGAGCAAGAAGTTCGTCACGGAGGCCGCATGGGAGATCGCGAACAAATGCATGCAGTCGGTCGGCGGTATCGGCTATACGAGCGTCTATCCGCTGGAGCGCATCGTCCGAGACATCAGGCTTTCCATGATCTGGGTCGGCACGAATGAAGTCATGCAGCTCATCATCCAGAACGAGTGGTACAAGGAATACTTCAAGGTCCTCTCCAAGGAAGACGTGCGGGATGTAGAAGAAGACGCGCTGAACGCTCACGAGACGGAAGAAAAGGTGTACGAATAAGAATATCGTCCAGCGCCGGGGATAATCGAACGAGAGGGGCTGCTGCCTTCAGCGACAGGATAAAGGCCTACTCTCCAAACCCGACGGCGAACATGCCTTCGAGGTCGTGGCGGGATAAGGCGCGGAACGCGAGCATGGTCTCGGAGGCGGTTATTCCGCTTATCTTTGCCATGCGGTTCGTGACGAGGTCTGCGAGATCGTCGTTGTCCCTGACCCGTGCGATTGCGATCAGGTCATAGCGTCCGCTCACCGAGAAGACCTCTGACATGCCTTCGGTGTCTGCAAGCTCTTCGGCGGCCGCGTTGATGCGCTCACGGCTGACCTGTAAAAGAATGACTGCGGTAACCATGGTCTTCCCTCCTGCTGATTCGATATATCGTTTCAATAAACCCCTGCCTCCACACGATTTCCCGAAAAGAGGGAGGCCTTTGCTTTTCAGGGGTTCCGGAGAATGCTCTCTGCAACCATATCGCCGAAATCGCTCGTGGAGAGCAGTTTCTTTGTATCAAACGGCCCCTCCATGAGATCGGCCGTGGTGTAGCCCTGCTCGAACACCTGGAAAAGGGCGCCCCATATTTCACCGGCCTCGCCGGGAAGGTCGAGGCACCGGTCGAACATGAGCGCCAGACTCCCGATCATGGAATAGGGGTTGGCGATATTCTTGTTTGCGATATCGGGGGCAGAGCCGTGAGCGGGTTCTACATAACTTTTGCGAGGGCCGATGCAGGCGGAAGGCATCAATCCCAGCGAGCCGATGATTCCTCCGGCCTGGTCCGTGAGGATATCGCCCTGCATATTCTCCAGCAGCACAACGCCGTTGAACTGGACCGGGTTCTTGATAAGCTGGTACGCGGCGTTGTCCACCAGCATGGAGCAGTAGGGCACATCGGGGAAGTTCTTTGCCACATCTTCGACGACCTCTTTCCAGAAGCGCGACGTGGCGAGGATATTCGCCTTGTGAATATTGGTAAGCATCGAAGACCTCTTGCGTGCCTCTTCGAAGGCCACGATCGCAACCCTCCTGACCTGCTCATCGGTGTAGGTGCATTCGTCGGTCGAGGAGCGCATCCCGGTGGAAGGCCCTTCGATCTTGTTCCCGAAGTAGATGCCCCCGACCAGCTCGCGGATCATGAGGATGTCGATGCCTTCGCCGACAATGGAGGGTTTGAGCGGCGAAAAAGCGGCCAGACTCTTGGGCAGCCTGACCGGCCTGAAGTTCGCGAACGTATCGTAGCGGCTCCTCAGGGGAAGGATAGCGCCTATCTCCGGACGGCACTCCGGCGGAATGGAGTTCATCTCGTTCACTGCCAGGCCCACCGGGCCCTTGATGATCACGTCCGCCTCGTCGCAGATCTTTTTCGTATGATCAGGAAAGGGCGATCCCTCGCTGAAATAGGCCCCGGCGCCGAAGGGTGCGTAGTTCAGCGCAAAGCGGTGATGATGCTTTTCCTCGACTGCGCGGAGCACCTTGATGGCTTCCCGGACGATCTCCGGCCCTATCCCGTCGCCCTCCAAGACTGCGATCACCTTTTCCATGACACTCCCTTTATGATGGATGTTTGGGGAATCTGTGCAGATTCACTTTTTTTACCAGGGCATATCTATGGACCAAAATACTTGTGCTTGGCAAGGTTTTTTCTCTTCAGCAAAAGGCGTCCCGTCCCGCCTGCCTCATCCAGGGTCCTGCCGGTGGCTGAAAAGGCCGGGATCGAGATCCCGCCACGGGCAGTCCACGTCCTCTATCTGCCCGAGCTCGTTTTCGGAGATACGGCCTTGATCGTGCAGGTCGCCCGCTGCCCACGAAAGCTTCCTGAAGCGCTGGTGATGGTGGTGGAACCGCTGGTTTGCGTATTCCTTGGCCTGCTGGGTAAACAGCAGAAACGGCCAGTCGCTCCCCTGCATGAGGAGGAGCTCTCTCCCCATCTGGGTGATGATGCGGCGGCCCCGCTCATCTTCGGGCGCAGCCAGGGCGAGGGTCTGTTCCATCTCGTGAGACGAGGAGTTGATATACGGCCAGATCCAGCCGTGTTCCGGGTTCAGCCAGACCGTGAAGTCCGAGTTCAGGCCCCAGGTGCTGGCCTCCATGGCTATGGTGGAAAAGCTCTTGCGGTAGCGGCCGATGTATTCTGAAAGGCTCATGGTATCGACGGAGCTCTTGCTCGCGAGCAGGCGATAGACCCGCTCGATGAAGGCAACGCCCTCGTGCCACCAGTGCCCGAAAAGCTCGCAGTCGTAAGGGGACACGATAACGGGTTCTGCTTCCGAAATGCTCGTCTGCTCGAAGAGCCCTTCCAGGAGCGATACGAAGTGCCGGGCATGATCGCCGACGCTCTTCCTCGCAGCGGCCGGGGTATAGATGTCTTTCTCGGGCTTGCCGCTTACGCTCCAGCAGTGCAGGCCGGACTCGTGGTCTTTTTTATGGAATTCGAGGTAGTTCGGATCGCCCGGGTATCCTGTCTCGGGAGACCAGACCTGTTTGCCGGTCGCCTGGTTTCTTCCGAACACCGACACGCCCGAGGGCAGGAGATATCCTCTCAGTGTCGTGGGCTTGCCTTCCTCGTTGCGGTTTTCCACAAAGGAAGCGTTTTCGATGCCGACATCTTCCACGAAGAAATACTGGATCCCCTCATCGGCAAGCCACTGATCGATGCTTTTCCGCATGTAGTGGCCCTTGGAAGACCATTCTGCCGGCCGGTAAGCGCATTCGGGAAGCCAGAACCCGCGTGGTTTCCTGCCGAAATATTTCTCGTAGGTACGGACGCCGAGGCGGACCTGGCTGAAGATGGCGCTGTCGTTTTCGAGGAGCGGGAGAAATGCATGGGTTGCTGCGGAGGTGAGAAGCTCGATTACGCCCTCATCCTGGAGCCATTTCAGGGTGCCGAGGATGTCGCGGTAAAAATCGGTGGTGAAGAGGCTGTAGTTGCTCTCGAACAGTTCGAGCCAGTACCGTGCTACCGCGAGCCTTTTGGGCTCCGACCGGAAGCGGTCCATGTCGGAGCGGGCGCGGCGGATCTTGTCCTGCATGTATTCGCAGAACCGGTCCTTCATGTACTCGTCTGCGAGCTGCTCCATGAGTATGGGCACCAAGCTGATCATGATACGGGGCCGTATGCCGTCGTAATGCAGGGAGCGTAAGGCCTTGAGCAGCGGGATATAGGTTTCGTTCATGGCCTCGAAGAGCCACTCCTCGCCTGCAGGCCAGACGCCTGACTTTCGGCAGTAGGGGATATGGGCATGCAGCAGCAGAGCAAAAACACCGTTCATGCAAAACCTCCGGGTTTAATGGCAGCATTATTCATAGGATACTTAAATAACCTTTTTCGTTCTCGCGGCAAGAAAATTATCTTTGGCCTTGAAGGCCGGGAATATTGTTGATATAATACTATTGTCTTACAATAAGACTATATGAAATGGAGGTTTCGGTTATGATGGATTATGCTCTGCTGCTGCGGACGTTCCTCTTGAGGGCAGCACGATATTTTTCAAAGAAAGAGATCGTTTCGGTTTATCCCGAAGGAGTGTTCCGCTATACCTACGGGGACTATTACAAGCGGGTCTGCCAGCTCGGCCATGCCCTGAAAGCCCTGGGCATCGAACGGGGCGACCGGGTAGCGAGCATCGCCCTGAACGACCACCGGCACCTGGAATTGTACTTCGGCGTGCCGTGCTACGGTGCGGTGCTCCATACGGTAAACTTTCGCCTGCCGCAGAACCACCTGGTGTACATCATCAACCATGCCGAGGACAAAGTCGTGTTCGTGGACGAGGACCTGCTTTTCTTCGTCGAAGCGGCGAAAGATCAGCTCAAGACCGTCGAGAAGTTCGTCGTGCTCTCCCATACCGGGAAGATGCCGCCCACCAGCATTGAGAATATCGTGCTTTACGACGACCTGATAAAGGACTTTCCCGAGGAGTACGACTTCCCCCTGGACTTGAGCGAGTGGGACCCGGCGCTCATCTGTTATACCTCCGCCACCACGGGTGACCCGAAGGGGGTGGTGTACTCGCACCGGGCCATCGTGCTCCACAGCTATGCCGTGGCGACCACCTTCGGGGCCGGAGAATCGGACTGCATCCTCCACATCGTGCCCATGTTCCACGCCAATGCATGGTGCGGTCCGTTCGCAGGGGTGGGTGCGGGGTGCAAGCAGGTCCTGCCGGGCAGGGAGGTCATCAACATGGAGAAGCTCTGCCGGATGATCTCGGAAGAAAAGGTGACCTTTACCGCAGGCGTGCCCACGATCTGGATGCTCCTCTACGATTACCTGGAAAAAGGCGGCAGTCATGACTTCTCGACCCTGCGCAACATCGTGAGCGGAGGGTCTGCCTTGCCGAGAAACCTGCTCATAGCCTTTACCGAGAAGTACAACTTCCCCATAAAGCAGGCCTACGGGTCCACCGAGACCACCCCCCTCGTCACCGCCGCCCTGCCCAAGAGCTACATGTCGGACAGAAGTGCAGAAGAGCTTTATGACGTCTGCTGCAGCGTGGGACTCCTGGTCATGGGCCTGGAGATGAGGATCGTGAACACCGACGGGAACGACGTCAGGATGGACGGCCGGGAATGGGGGGAGATCTGGCTCAGGGGGCCGTGGATCGCCAATGAATATTACAAGGATCCTGTACGCTCCGAGATTGCCTTCTCCGGCGGCTGGTACCACACCGGCGACGTGGCGACCATCGACGATGAAGGCTACGTGAGGCTCGTAGACCGGACAAAAGACCTCATCAAGAGCGCAGGCGAGTGGATCTCGTCCGTGGATCTGGAAAACGAGATCATGGGCCATCCCAAGGTCGCAGAGGCGGCCATCATCGGGATCCCCCACCCCAAGTGGCAGGAGCGGCCGCTTGCCTGTGTGACCATGGCTGCAGGGCAGACCGTGACCCCGGAGGAGCTGAAGGATTTCCTGAAAAGCAGGGTCAAGGCCTCCTGGTGGATACCGGACGATTTCATCTTTCTGCCCGAAATCCCCAAGACCAGCGTCGGCAAGTTCAACAAGCGGGAGCTGCGCCGGATGTATGCGGACGGCGAAATCACGCCTGCCCGGGTTGCGTAGGCAAGTTTCCATCGGGAAAAAAGAGAGCAATAGAGGAGAAGGAGGAAGGCATGTCGCTGCTCGAAAGGTATTATACCGACGAACATAACCAGTTCCGCAACGCGGTGAGGAAGTTCTTCGATAAAGAGGTCACTCCGTACACGGACACCTGGGAAAAAGAGGGGCTCGTGCCGAGGTCTGTCTGGAAAAAGATGGGCGACCAGGGGTTTCTGTGCCCCTGGCTTCCCGAGGAGTACGGCGGCGTGGGCGCCGACTTCCTCTATTCGTTCATCCTGACCGAAGAGCTCGCGCGCACGCGCTGCGGCGGATTCTTCTTCCCGCTGCACTCGGATATCATCGTGCCCTATCTTTCAACCTACGGGACCAAAGAGCAGAAGGACAAATGGCTCCCGGGGTGCGTGACCGGCGACATCATCACCGCGGTGGCCATGACAGAGCCGGGTACCGGCTCCGACCTTGCGGCGATGCGTACGAACGCGGTCAGGGACGGAGACGATTTCATCATCAACGGCCAGAAAACGTTCATCTCGAACGGCCTGACCTGCGACCTTGTCATCGTGGCGGCGGTCACCAGTCCGAACGCGGCATCTCCCTATGAGGGCGTTTCGCTCATCGTGGTGGAAGACGGTACCCCGGGGTTCGAAAAGGGCAGAAGGCTGGAGAAGATAGGGCTGCATTCCCAGGATACCGCGGAGATGGCGTTCGTCGACTGCCGCGTGCCGGCTGCAAACCTGCTGGGAAAGGAAGGGGCGGGGTTCTACTACCTCATGGAGAAGCTCCAGCAGGAAAGGCTCGTTTGCGCCATGGGTTCCCAGGTCGGAGCGGAAGAGGCGTTACGGATCACGCTCGATTATACCCGGACCAGGGAGGCCTTCGGCAGGCCCATCAGCCGGCACCAGTATATCTCGTTCGAGCTGGCCAAGTTGGCGACCGAGGTCGAGCTGGGGAGGGCTTTCCTCGAGAGCTGCCTCGTCGACCATCTCGACAAGAAGCTCGACGTCAAGCGGGCGTCCATGGCCAAGTACTGGATCTGCGAGATGCTCAACCGCGTAGTGGGCCAGTGCGTGCAGCTCCACGGCGGGTATGGCTACATGGAGGAATATCCCATCGCGAGAATGTTCCGCGACGCAAAGGTCCAGACCATCTACGCCGGGACCTCGGAGATAATGCTGCTTATCATCAGCAGACAGCTCGGGCTGTAAAGAGAAAGAAGGAGGTTTCATTACAATGGCACGAAAAGAGAGTCAGGCAGCAAGAAGGGTTGCAGTCATCGACGGGTGCAGAGTCCCCTTTCAGCGGTCCGGCACCGGATACTACGATCTCATGGCCTGGGAGATCGGCCGCTATGCAGTGAAGGGGCTTCTGGTAAGGACAGGGATGGATCCCAGGGAAGTCGATCACGTCATGATGGGCTGTGTGGCCATCGATATGGCCACTACGAACGTGGCCCGGGAAGTGGCGCTCGGGGCAGGGCTGCCGGAAAGCGTTCCCGCCCACACCTGCACGCTCGCATGCGTTTCCTCCAATGTGGCGGCGGTAAACGGCGCGAACATGATCGCCACCGGCAATGCAGAGGTGGTGATCGCAGGCGGGGTTGAAACCTTTTCGGATGCCGCCATCAAGATTTCCCGGAAGTACCGCAGGTTCATCCTCGATATGACCATGTATCACCGCCCGAAGAACCTTGCCGAGACGTTCAGGCGGATCCTCAAGATGAGGCCTCTGGATTTTATCCTGCCCGAGAAGCCGGCTTTGAGTGAATATTCCACGGGGCTCCTCATGGGCCAGACTGCGGAAAGGCTTGCCAAGCGTCTCGGGATATCCCGGCAGGAACAGGATGCATATGCCGTTCAGTCCCACCAGAGGGCGGCCAAGGCGCAGAAGAACGGGGTGATGAAGAAAGAAGTAGTTCCCGTAGTAGTGCCGGGCAAGGACAAGCCTGTTGAATATGACAACGGTCCCCGGGAGGACGCCTCCATGGAAAAGCTCGGCAAGCTCAAAGGGGCATTCGACAAGAAGTACGGCACGGTCACTGCCGCGAACTCCTCGTTCCTCACGGACGGAGGGACAGCCGTGCTTCTCATGAGCGAGGAAAAGGCCGAAGAGCTGGGCCTGAAGCCCAAGGCCTATATCGTTTCCTATGCGTACTCGGGCCAGGATCTGGTCGATGAGCTGCTTTTGGGGCCTGCCTTCACCATCCCCAAGGCCCTTGACAAGGCAGGGCTGTCGCTGTCGGATATCGGGGTGTTCGAAATTCATGAAGCCTTTGCATCCCAGATGATTGCCAATATCAAATGCCTCGCATCGGAAAAGTTCGCCCGGGAAAAGCTCGGATTGAGCAAGGCGGTTGGGGAGATCGACATGGACAAGCTCAATATTTACGGAGGCTCGCTTTCCCTTGGCCATCCCTTCGGGGCAACGGGCGGCAGGCTCATTACGACCTGCTGCAACCGGATGATCGACGAAGGCGCCCGGTTCGGCGTGGTCGCCGGGTGCGGGGCCGGGGCCTTGGGGAATGCCATCATCTTCGAAAATGCCAATTAAATCATTTGGGAGGCATAATATCATGAAGTTTCTGCAGGTGGAGAGAACAGAGAGCAATGTCATGGCGGTCACCATCGACTGCCCGGATTCAAAGGTGAATAAAGTGTCCAGCAGCCTGCTCGAAGAGATATCGGGCCTGCTCGACAGTATCGAGAAAGATGCGAGCCTCAAGGGGCTCGTCATAATGAGCGGCAAGGACGATAACTTCGTCGTGGGCGCCGATGTGGACGAGCTCAATGCCATGAGCACCCCGGCCGAGGTCGTCACCTATATCTCCAAGGCCCACGAGGTCTTGAGCAGGATTGAAAAGTTGCCCGTCCCGGTGGTGTGCGCGATTCACGGCAGCTGTCTGGGCGGCGGGCTCGAGCTTGCCCTGGTTGCCGATTACCGTATGGCGTCGGACTCCGTAAAGACGTTCATGGGGCTGCCCGAGGTACAGCTCGGCCTGATCCCGGCGGCCGGCGGAACTCAGCGCCTGCCCCGTCTCATCGGGCTCACCAGTGCGCTGCCGTTGATGCTTACCGGCGCGAACGTCAGGCCGAAAAAGGCTCTGAAGATAGGCATCGTCGACGAGATCGTGATCCCTCACGGGATGAAGGACGCGGCAATAGCCAAGGCCCTCCAGCTTGCAAACGGGGGAGGGAGAACGCAAAAGAAGCGCTCCCTGCAGCAGAAGGTCATGGATGCGACGGTCAACCGCGTGCTCCAGGATACATCTGTCGGCAGGGGCTTCGTGTTCGGCAAGGCGCGCGAGCAGGTGATGCGGCAGACGTTAGGCCACTACCCGGCGGCGCTCGCCATCATCTCTTCGGTGGAATACGGGATGAAGCACGGCGTTCAGCAGGGTCTGGAAAACGATATCCTGACCTTTGCGAAGCTGGTCATGGATCGGAAGTCTCTGGCGCTGAGGAGCCTGTTCGAGGGTATGACCGACCTCAAGAAGAACCCCATGAAAGATAAAGCGCGGCCGGTTAAGAAGATGGCGGTCCTGGGGTGCGGGCTCATGGGGCACGGCATCGCTTCGGTGTCCTCGGGCATTGCCGAGACCATCCTCATGAAGGACATCTCTCTCCAGGCCGCAGCCAAGGGCATGAAGGAGATCTGGAAGGGGCTGGAGAAGCAGGCGAAGTCGGGCGCCATCACGAAATTCGAGCGGGATGCGCGCTATGGGAAGCTCATTGCCAGCGACGATTATGCCAACTTCAAGAACACCGGCATCGTTATCGAGGCGGTCTTCGAGGACTTGAATATCAAGAGGAAGGTGCTTGCCGATGTCGAGGCCGCTACCGGGGAAGATACGATCTTCGCCTCCAACACTTCCGCACTGCCGATCTCGCACATCGCTCAAGGATGCAGGCGGCCTGAAAACGTGGTCGGCATGCACTACTTCTCGCCCGTGCCAAAGATGCCGCTGCTGGAGATCATCGTGACGGACAAGACTGCCGACTGGGTCGAGGCGACGGCGCTGGAGCTGGGAATCATGCAGGGCAAGACCTGCATCGTGGTCAAGGACGGCCCGGGCTTCTACACCACCCGCATCCTGGTCCCGCTCCTGAACGAGTCCATCAAGCTCGTGGAAGAGGGCGCTGACCCCAAGGAGATCGACAAGGCCATGAAGCTCTTCGGCTACCCCGTGGGCCCCATTACGCTGGTGGACGAGCTGGGCATCGACGTCGCCGCCCATGTCGCAAAGGGCGAGATCAAGGCGCTCTTTACCGCACGGGGGTTGAAGGGCTCCGACGGATATACCAGGCTCTTCGAGAAGGGCTTCAAGGGCAGGAAGAACAATAAGGGGTTCTATCTCTACGATGCGTCGAAAAAGAAGGGCCTGCCTTTCATCGGCGGCCGCAAGAAAGGCGGCAGGCCGGTCAACCCGGAGGTGTTCGAGATCCTGGGCGGCGCAAGGAAGGCGTTCGATACCACGGAGGTCCAGGACCGCCTCTCGCTCGCCATGGTGAACGAGGCGGTGCTCTGCCTCCAGGAAGGCATCATCTCCTGTGCCCGCGACGGAGACATCGGCGCGGTGTTCGGCCTCGGCTTCCCGCCCTTTACCGGAGGCCCGTTCCGGTACATCGACCAGGTGGGCGCACAGACCGTCGTGGACAAGATGAACAGGCTCCAGGATCGGTTCGGCGTCCTGTACTCACCGCCCGATCTTCTCATGGACATGGCAAAAAACAAGAAAAAGTTCCGGGAGGAAAAATAGCGGGCCATAAAATGAATCCTCATCAGGCCGTCCGCCCGGGCGGCCTGGGGGGAAAAGAATATTCTATCCCGAACCCGAATCGAACTCCGGGTATGTTTGAGTCTGCCCAAAGAGTCTGTCATCGACCTGCGCCAGGAAAAGAATATATCGGGATTTATCCTGATGGTTTATCCCCCTCACACTGAGATCTTAAAAAGGATACCTTTAGAGATAGTTTACTATCGATAACCTCACGAGATGTGCACTTTCTAAGAGTCTATTAAATTAAACCGTGCGTGCCAGTATCGAACGTTTGAGTTTTCTTTTAAAAGTATAACTCTGATTCGACGCTGTTGAAAAACCGATTTTG
>DIXF01000014.1 GCA_002448235.1 Syntrophaceae bacterium UBA6087 | reverse complement strand
CCCCTATTTGATGACAGGCCCTAGTCTGTCCTCCTACCGGGCATAAAGCAGACAATATTTTTGGTTCATTGCACCTGACCAATTCTGTATGGGCATTGGTCGTATAGATAGCCCGCCTGATGTCCGCAGGATAGGTAAACAGA
Source organism: Syntrophaceae bacterium UBA6087 (assembly GCA_002448235.1). Taxonomy (GTDB): domain Bacteria; phylum Desulfobacterota; class Desulfomonilia; order UBA1062; family UBA1062; genus Phosphitivorax. The sequence goes on along the minus strand of DIXF01000014.1, from coordinate 122,919 downwards.
GGGATGGATGATATTGACCCGGTTGTTTCTCCAGGAAGGGCTGATTGCGGGATACTTCTCGTCCCATTTGGCAGAAAAGGTATCGAGGGCCTTCTCAGCCATTTCAACCGTGGTGGAGCGGTAGATCTCCTTGAGGTGGTCCCGGATCTCCTAAGGTGCTCATGCCTTGCAGGGGACGTTCTATGAATTTCTAGAGATTTAATTCTTTTTTAACAGTAGTACCAAGTAACTCCAAGGTATAGGGCTTCTTAATATAAGTACCCACACCCATGCTCATCGCCTCTTGGACTCGTCCTGTTTCTGAATATCCGCTCGTTATAATGGCTCTTTGGCCTGGATGATTCTTAATTATCTGTTTATATGTTTCCAGTCCGTCGATCCCCGGATCCATAATCATATCTAATAAAACTATATCGACCTTGTGATGTCTGAGGTATTCAATGGCTTCTTCACCGTTCGAAACCGTTGAAACAGAGTAGCCCAAATGCTTCAGGATCTTAGATGCTATATCTCTTTGTTCTGTGACATCATCCACCACAAGTACCAATTCTCCATTACCTCTATATTTATCTGAAGCCAATTTATCCGTTCTAATGGTTTTCTCTTCTCTGGTTGCCGGGAAATATAGCGTGAATACGGTGCCGTTGCCAACGGAGCTTTCAAGCTCTATATACCCATTGTGGTCTTTCACCGTGCCCCATACTACAGTCATTCCCAACCCAGTACCGCTTCTTCCCATTATTTTTTTTGTGTAGAACGGATCAAATATTCTGTCTCTGTCTTCAGAAGATATTCCTACGCCTGTATCTGAAATGGTAACTGTCACGTAATCGCCTGGGGGCACTTGTGTATAACTACTTGAAGTCATGTCGACGTTTCGGTTTTCTGTGGAGATTGACAGAATTCCACCATCGGGCATTGACTCGGCTGCATTTGAAACGAGATTCATAATTGACTTAGAAAGATGGAAGGTTGATCCTTTTATGTTCAAAAGATCTCTTTTAAAATCAGTAATAAATTTTACATTATAATGGAATGATTTCATTTTCGCATGTTCCGGACTTCTTAAATAATCAGCAAGTATGTCGTTGAGATTTGTGACTACGTGATTTGGAACACCCCTCCTTGCGAGGGTCAATAGATCCAACACGATGGCCGCAGCTTTTTCTCCTGTATGCCGTATGGTCTCAATAGAATCTCTTAAAGGACTATCTTCGGGAATCTGCGTCAGAAGGAGGTCTGGATAACTGACTATACCTGATAATACATTATTAAGATCGTGAGCTACACCACCCGCAAGAGTACCTATGGCTTCCATCTTCTGTGCCCGCTTGAGGTCATCTTCGAGATTTTTCTCCTGAGTGACATCCCATGCAAAACAAAGTACAGCAGGCTGGCCTTCCCACACAACTTTTACCGCATTCATGCTCACCCATCTTTCTTCACCGGACTTGGCGATAACCCTGAATCTGCCGTTGAACGGCAATGTTTTACCATCGAGTCTGCCCTCGTGCCGGTTTATGCTCACCTCTCTGTCCTCGGCAGGGACGAGGTCTAAAAAGTTAACTTCGTTAAGTTCTTCCTTGCTGTAACCGCTCATCACCTCGGCTCGTTTATTGTGGAATTTTACTTTAGAGTCTTGCAGGATGAAGATCGCCTCACTGGCGTTTTCTATCAACAGACGGTATTTTTTCTCGCTTTCAGTCAAAGCAACTTCGGTTTTCATGCGCATATCGATTTCATTCACCAGGACATTATTTTTTCTTGTTAATGCCTCAGCCAGGTTCTCAACGTTCGTAAAAGCTTTTGAAGATCGTCTTGATAGGAGAATGCATTCAATAAAAATAAACATGAACATACCGAGATGAATTAATTGTCCGGTACGTATAACCTGGTTGTCATAAAGGATGTCGTTTATGACTGAAGCCACAAAAAAACATGATGCTGCAAGAAGGATAAAAGCACCTTCACGTCTTCTGAACAATGCCAGGGAAAGGGCATAAATTGCATAAATAGCTGCTATCATGGCTACAACATGAAAGACAGGGATAATGTGTGAAAAGATCCTTGCAGGGGTCGACAGCACAACAGAGCATAAAAGAAGGATAGTTAATAGAAGAACTACAAGAAATCGTTTTTTAATTTCCTCGGGGAAAAGTTTCCGAAGAAATAGTAGAGAAAACGGGAGAATCATGAAACAGGCAAGGTTGGTGAACATTACCATGAATTCCCAGTTAGCCCAGGGATAGAAATTGGCTAAGAACCTTTCACCCGACAGCCCTGCATAAACAGAGATGAGCAGACAGAAGATACCTAAATAAAGAGGAGCCCTGTCTTTTATCCTGAGAAAGAAAACAACAAGATGATAAATTCCCATGATAAATATGCTTCCACATACAAAAAGACAAAGAGCGATGTTGTTATCTCTGATGCTTTGAATGTCCTGTTCTGTGCCGAACTTTATGGCTTCAAAGGCACCCCCTTTTCTGTGATTAAAGTTTGACACCTGAAGGATGATATCCATCTGATCCCCTTCGGGAGTGTAACCTGCAACATGCGGATGCCATCCAGGGGTCATGGTTTGACGGTTAGTTCCCACCGTACCATCAGAGGTCACTTCTCGTCCGTTCACATAGAGGCGATAAGCCGAGCCCATGGACATAATTTTGAAAGCCATTGGCAATGACGCGGTTTGCATATAAACTTTCAGGTGATAGGTGGCATAGCCGTCACCGGATATCTTTTCCTCTTTAATTTTCTCACCGTTCCATATTTTTGGCACATAGATAAATGTTTTGCTGTTTTGATGATTTCCCCCAGCAAGACTCTTATCATCAAGAAGCTTCTCCCAATAGAATTCCCATTCACCGGACAAATTCACAGGGCCATCCTTAGCGAAATTCCATCGAGTCAGGTCGAGCACCCCTTTATTGGCTAGAGGGGCTTCTTTTAGATATTCGCCCTGCGTGCAAGATATAAGTAACAGAGGAAATATATAAATGAGTGCGATTCTGCGGAATAATCTTAATGGGCATGATGGGCATAATGTCATCATATTATTGCCCTATTCGGCAGCTTCAAAAGTATGAATAAATTATTCTTAAATTTCGGGTCATTCTGCAAAATGTTGCAATCAGCCCTTGTGATCTAATTGCCCTTAGATCTGCAGTTTTCTCCTGATGCCCTTGTTGATATTCTTTGTAACAGAAAGAACTGCATTTTTTAGGTTGCAGGGGAATAACATGACAAGCGAATGATCCGGTCTCCCTTCGGTAAGCTTATGGAAATAATTGGCCTCGGGCTTCTGGTAGCTGACCACTGGTTTATCTCCATCCAGATCAAGCTTAACAAAATTTTCACTATGGACAACGAAGGGGTTTTCTTCCCTTACTGATTTGTATTGAAAAACCTCACTTAAATAAGATGTTAATTGGGTGAATGACTTTGGCGTGTCCTTATCGTGCCGAGGATACATTTCATGCAGGGCCTTTGCCCAGGCACAATAGCTGGCTGGATTTATAAGCCTCTGGAAACTGTATATCTTCTCAAAAGGATGCAGGAGTATATATTTGACAAGAACAGAAGTGAAGAATGATGTAATGAGGCCTTTCTTCCTTACCGTGCGATCGAGACCGCCGGCATTGAAGAAAATCGTATACCGCTTCCCTTTGTAATGTACATACCTTGCATTAATCCATGAGAAACCTATGGCTTTGCCATCCCCGTTAAGGAATATTCTCACCTTGAACAGTATGCATTTTTCCTCACTTAAGAGCTTATATATTACGTCTTTTTCCCAACCATAAAATATATTTGTATATATTTCATATATTTCATCGGCAACCTTCTTTCTATCATGTTCTGAAAGCAGGTTGATATCAATATTCCGATAAGATATTTCTTCTTTCAGAAGAGTTGGGAATAGTTGCTTCTTTTGCAGTAGATTGGGTTTAACCGGGATAGATAATTTCTGATTCGGAACAGAGAACTTATGCATATGCCCCCCCTCATATGATACTGTTGTCTAGTCAATCGCACGGCTCATCTAAATTGAAAAATATGTTCAAAGTAAGGCTATGATGCAGATATATTTAGTATCATCAATATACCTATATCTCAACGCAAATAATTACTGTTTATCAATTGATTCAATAATTCTTGCACTTTCATACATTTCAAACTTTCTGAATCCCGAATAATGTAACGATATAGGATTCCATCTCTTTAAGCTCACAATTTTCCTTTTTCGTGTTCGATGCCATTCTCCTGGATACGCTCAACGATAACCTTCTCCATTTTTTGAGCTTTGACTGGATAATTGATTTGTTATGGAATCCTAACAGTGATATCAGAGAGAAACATTTGAAGGTATCGAAAGAGGGATACTTTTTATGTCATTGTAAGTAAAAATTGAATGCAGAGATACGTTATTTGATAATGCAGATCTTTAACAGTGCACCTCATAATCACGTTTGCCTCCTCTACAAGACAAAGCAGGAAAAATATATAAATCTTCTCGCTTTTATACGTTCAGGGTTCATCCTGAACAATAAATGTCTGTATATAGCTATGAGATCTGACGGTGAGAGAGTCCGGAGATTTCTGGCAAAATCCGGTAAAAATATTCAAGCGGCAATAAAATCAGGGGCACTCACGTTCATGTATCTTGAAGATTTTTCTCATGACGGGAGTCTGTTCAGTACCAGTGCCCTTCTATCGACTATTCGTAAAGATGTTTCCGGCATCAGAGAACAAGGTTTCAGTGCATTGAGGGTCGTAACTGAGGTACCGATTGATGAGTTGGCATCATATAGTCCAGAACTTTTTATTTCTTGGGAACAAAAATTGAATAGTTTCTTGGCGAAGAACGAATGCCTTACTCTTTGCAAATTTCAAGCGGATAACGTACCTTCCGTAATTATCAAAGCGCTTGTACAGAACAATTCGATCACCCTGACAGGAGGAAAAACAACAGAGAAGATCTTTGCCGTTTCCAGTGAAGAATGTTCCAGAAATCATACTGCAACCAGAGACAATGTGCATTCTTTTATAACCCATGAGGAAATCCCGGCCGAAATCCGGTGGTATAAGGAGTGGTGCCGAACCCTATCTTACAATGCAAATGAAGCCATCATAGTTACCCAGGATAACAGCTTAAGGTATGTAAACCATAAAGCAGAAGTACTCACCGATTATTCCGAGCAAGAACTCAAAATCCTTTCTCTGCTTGATCTCGTCCATCCCGATGATAGGGCAATGGTGTCTCAGTATTACGTGTCAAGCCTGGGGAAGAAAAAATCCATAGGAAGTCATACTATCCGAATCGTTACGAAGCACAGGGAGATGAGATGGGCAGAGATTAATAGAGTGAACATCGATTGGGAGGGGAAGCCTGCTCAACTCAATCTACTCAATGATATCACAGACAGAAAATTTGCCGAAGCAGCTCTATCTGCTTCTGAAGAGCGGTATAGGTTGCTTGTGGAGAAAGCGAATGAAGCAATTGTTGTAGTCCAAGACGGGATGATCAAATACTGTAATCCTAAAGCTATTGAACTTGCCTGCTATACTGAAGAAGAACTGTACTCCAGACCCTTTTTAGAGTTCATTCACCCAGAGGATCATCTTGATATAATTAACAGGTATTTTGCAAGGATCAAGGGTGATATGTCCGAAGATGTAGTGGCTCACTTCCGTCTTATTTCTGGAAAAGGAGAAGTAAGGTATGAAGAAGTACGGGCTATGGTAATTGACTGGGAAGGAAGGCCGGCCGTTTTTGACATGATAACGGACGTCACCGAGCGAAAGCGGGGCGAAGACTTACTGAAAGAAAGTGAAGAACGCTACCGAAAGTTGGTAGAAACCTCACCCGATCCGATTGTAATGTATGATCTGATGGGCAACTTCATCCTTGTCAATCTTCAGACAGCTCATAGCTATGGTGTATCTTCCATCGATGAATTCTTAAACGAAATCAAAAATATATCAGATCTTCTTGATGACGATGGAAGAGCACAAGCCATTGAAGATTCCAAAATGACTTTGAATACAGGATTTACCTCTAAGAAAGAGTATACCATCTACAACAAAATCCGATCGCCTATGAGAGTCGAGATCAATTCTTCCACAATCAATGGAAAAGATGGGAAGCCTGTTGCGTTCATCAGCATTGTCCGCGATATAAGCGGACGCCAAGGTACGAATATGTCCTTGGATTCAATCACTTATCAACAGAAGTGTTAGGAGGAAGATATTTAAGAAGTTTCAGGAGAGCGAATTAAGATCTGTTAACCATTCACCATTTCATGACATTCAAATGTATCGTAGGGTTTAAGAAAGAACCTGCGGGATTACGTCGTTATCTTCGGACGTCCCTCTGCTTGAGGTAGTGCCGCTCCTGACGTTTCCCGCTATCGGTTCGGAGGAAACTTTTTCCGGCTCCGGCAGATCGAAACCGGGTTTTCCCACGGGCAGACCTCCCCAGTATGCGTCACATGCATCGGCCATCCGGTTCATGGTGCATTCCACTTCTCTCCTGATCCTCTCGCACTCCTCCTCGCTTGCATCATGCGGCACGAAGACGGGGCTGCCGTGATAGACTACGATGTCGGTAAAGGGTACGGGCAGGATATACCGGTCCCAGCTTTTCAGAATAATCTTCCGCCGGGCACCGTACATCATGGGGATAACGGGCTTGCCGGTCTCGCGGGCGATCTTGACCGCACCCATCTTGAGCACCCTCGGTGGCCCTATCGGGCCGTCTGCCATCATGCCCGCGGTGAACCCTCCCTGTTTCAGCATATGGATAAGCTGATGCATTGCCTTCCGGCCTTCACTGAGGCGGCTTCCCCTGACGGAGAGAAAGCCCAGGCTTAAGGCTACCTCATTGGCGTAATCCCCATCCTTGCTCTTGCTGATCATCATGACGATATGCTTGTTGCCGTAGTCGCGAAAGAAGTAGAACATCCTCTGGTGCCAGGTAGCATAGACGGCGCCGTTGCATGCATAGATGGCGTTTCTCTCGGCTTCTTCATTGATACGCTCCACCACCCTGCAGCTGCGGCACCATGTGTCGATAAGGGCTGCAAGCAGAGGAGGCACGGTTTTGATCAGGAGCCTCTCCCAAAGCTTCAGGTCGTTTTCATTATCAGGCATTATTCACCATACCTCACTGCCCTTTTCTCGATTCTCAGCTTATCAGGGCCTCAGGATGCAGCGTCATATCCCGGGCGAGATTAATATAGAAGATAACCGGTATCGGTGCCGACTCAATCGGGATGAAACCTTTGATAGGCTCATACGGCCGATGTCGGCAATACTCGAACACGCATCATCCGCCGCACTGCTGCATGGACACGGATTTCCGCCGCAGATGCTAGCCGATGTCCAGGCTCTTGGTCATTGAGATACACATGAGCCCGGTACCGGATGGCAGCAGAAAACTCAGCGCCTCCCGGCGGAGAAATCCCACACGTTCGTAGAACTCGACGGCATTGAGCGTCGCCTTCAGGTTCAGCTCACAAAGGCCGTTTTCTCCCGCCAGGAGCTCCGCTTCACGAATGAGTGTTCTCCCTATCCCCTTCCGGGCAGACTGGGGAGCGACGTAGAGTGCCGTTACCTGGGCCTTCTCCGTATTCAGTATGCAGAAACCTTCTATATAGGTTTCCACGGCGAGCATGAACTCGTATGCTTCCATGGCCTTGAGATATCCCTCGGGCTTGATCGCTCGAATCCAGTCGTGGATCTGTTCCGGTGTGTAATGGGCGGAGCATAAGCGTCTTATGGAGGCGTTATGAATCCTCCGCAGCGAATCGACATCGGAAGGAGCTGCTCTCCGGATAATCACCCTGCCCCCATCACGAGACTTCCATCCGGCTCACAAAGGGAGAACGGCGTCGCGTATCCCTCCCCCGTGGACAAGCTCAAGAAACTCATCGCCCAGGACCTGGCTTGCGCTGATCGCTTTCTCCCAATACTCGACACGCTCGCGGTCCCGGCCCCGGAAGCTTACGAAATCGTCTCTGTCCGGGATCTTTCCGTACGGCAGCCGCCTGATGAACTCCCTGGTCGGACACACGAGCACCACGTTTTCCAGATTGACCCCGGCGGGCTTTCGCCAATGCAATGTCTTGTCGAGCCAGCCCGGGGTGATACGGTCGGTGTAATGCGGAAAAAGCACGAGGCCGCTCGAACCGAACGGGATATCCAGGTGATAATCGATAATGCCGCCGTCCCGGTATACGCCCGGAGACGCGCCGGGGAGGTTCCTCACCCCTTCCATGATCAGTGGAATGGAGCCCGATGCGAGCAGGGCGCTGCTCATGTTCCACGGCTGAAGCGGCACTCTCTGCAACGGGAATCCGTCCAGGTTGAAGAACGGAGGGATCTCCCGGGGATCGAATATCAGGGTGCGGGAGAAAAAGAGCCCCAGCAGATTCCGGTTCAGCATATTGGCCAGCCCTGCCAGGAGCATTGCCGGGCCCAATGCGTACCGCTCCTCCCGGGAGAACGGGCCGTTGCATCTCACTGCCAGTATGTTCAGCCGGAAGTACGGGTGGCCAAGCACAGCCTGTATGCCGTCCTTGTCCAGATAGGCGTCCATAACCCGGACAGAGCCCTTGGTCACCTCGCCTGCCGTGGGCAGGACAGAGTAGCGCTGCTCGAGATACGCGCGTTCGAAGCGATCGTAGGAACCGCTCTCCATGCCCTGGGCAACAGCCGCGAACCGCCATGCACCGATGGAGGACCCGATGAGGAAGACGGGGTGGCCGGGATTTTTCAGCCAGGAGGAGAATATGGCCCTGTCCAGGCCGTTCAAGGTCAGCCACTTTGGCCCGCCGGCAGCACCTGCCACGACATGGACCGCCTCCGGCCTGAGCCCCTCGTCGCGGAGTACGGCCAGGGCCTTCGCCCCTGCCAGTATCTTGAGGTTTTTCACCATAGCTTCTTATCCATCAGGCATATCGCCTTGCCCGGATTCCGGCTGCAGGGCTTGTCCTGTACTTTTCCTCCGTCATGATTCCCCCTTCTCCATTCTGCCCGCATCATTATCGGAACATCGCAGCCGCCCGGCAGCTCTCCTCAGGATACCCGCCGACAGCGGTTTCATCGGACAGCACCACCCCCTGGAAACCCTGGATCAGGGCATCGTGCATACAGCATACCTCTGACCTCGTCGGCACCGGGCTCAGTTTCATATGCTCGAAGACCTGGCCCGCAAGGAGCACGGGCATGGGCATGCCGCTCACGGTTTTTGAGAACCGGTAAACAGCCTCTGCCATCGCCCTGGTCCCCAGCTCCGCTCCGAGGTCGCCGCGGCAAAGCCAAAGTTCGTCTGCAAAGAGCCCTATCCGGGTCGCTTCTTCAAGGGCCTGCCCTCGTTCAAGCTTTGCGATGAGATACGCCTGAGGCCCGATGACCGAACGGTATCCGGACATCTCAGCACCGTCTCTCACGTAGGAAACCGCGTACCGGATATAATCATGCCCGGCGGTCTGCTCGATGATCTCCCGGTCTTTTTCCTGCAGGCGCTCCTTGCGGTATCCGCATGAGGCATACGTGATGCCCTTTCTCGGAACGATCTCTCCTCCCCGCACGACACGGGCGGTTATCGAGCCCGTCCCGGATGTTTCCACCGCAAGGACGACCCTTGCATCGTCAAGGACAAGCTCTCCGTCCGAGAGTGAAGCCGCCTCGAAGAAATCCTCATGGGGAACCGGCAGCACATCCTTTCCGGAGGCTGATCCGGCGAGAACAAGCTCGACCCTGCAGCCAGGCTCGAGACCGAAGGCGGTGAAATCGCCCAGACGCCATTTGCTTCCCTGCAGATCCAGCACCAGATACGGTCTTTTATCCAGAGCGTCCAGGAAGGGCTCGAGCTTGCCCAGCCATTCCTGAATCTGAGGCAATGACAGGTGTGAGGTATTCAACCGGAACCCGGTTGCACCGGCTTGGACCATTTTCTCCCACACCGCCCTGCTGCCGCTTTTCGGGCCCAATGTTGCAACGATGGCGTATTCCATGACAGCTTCGCTCTTCCGTGTTAAGTTCCGGGACAATTTTCCCGGTCGAATTTATACCGGATACCAGGATAAGATTCTCATCTCTATATTGCAACCACTTTCAGGTGAGTTTCAAGGCACTCTTCGCACCTCCTCCATATCGGGGCAAGAACGTCTCTGTGAACAGATACTTGCAGCAAACTCTCAGGATATTCCCATTGATTATCCAGCTCTATGGATTTACTAATACTCTTGACGGCACGCGTATGATAGAAAACCCCGATCCGATGAGGCGGTGAAGGTTCGCCCCTCTGAAACTGATGGAGAAAAATATGGATGCCCCGAGATTTTCCAGAAGCCCTCTGATGCGAGAAAATACCCGATACTCACAAACCCGGCTCTGCTGCCGGCTCTCGGTTTTTCTGGTATTGCTGTTATTCGTCGCACTCCAGAGCATGATGCCGGTTCAGGCAGCCCGGTCTGCCGAGAGTCCTTCACGTCAGGAAGAAGATGTACTGCGCGCGACCCTGGACAACGGCCTGCGCGTGGTCATCGTCCGCAATCCCCTCTCGCCGGTGGTGACCACCATCGTCAATTACCTTGTGGGTTCGAATGAAACCCCTGAAGGGTTTCCCGGCACTGCGCATGCGCTCGAGCACATGATGTTCCGCGGCAACCCGGGTCTGTCCGCAGGCCAGCTGGCGAACATCACGGCAGCGATGGGGGGCGACTTCAACGCCGATACCCGCCAGCACGTGACCAGGTACTTTTTCACCGTGCCCTCGGAAGACCTTGATATCGCCTTGCGCATCGAGGCCATCCGCATGCGCGGCGTCCTGAGCACCGAGGACCTGTGGGTGCAGGAGAGAGGCGCCATCGATCAGGAGGCTGCCCAGGCGCTTTCCAGCCCCGAATACATCTTCTTCACCCGGCTCCTGAAGGCCATGTTCAAAGGCACTCCCTATGCATACGACGCCCTCGGTTCCCGCTCCTCGTTCCGGAACACCACCGGCGCCATGCTCAGACAGTTCCATTCCGACTGGTACGTGCCCAACAACGCCATCCTGGTGATCGCGGGGGATGTCCAACCTGAACGCGCCCTTGCCCGGGTCAGGGCCTTTTTCAGCGACATCCCTTCGGGAAAAATCCCGAAGCGACCCCCGGTAATTCTGAAACCGGTAAAACCCGAGACCATTGAACTCAAGACGGACAAGCCGTACGGCATGGTCATATCCGCTTTCCGGGTACCCGGCTATGAAAGCCCTGATTATGCAGCTTCCCAGGTCCTTGCAGACGTTCTGGACAGCCGCCGTGCAAACCTCTACTCGCTTGTCCCCCAAGGCAAAGCGCTCGATACCGACTTCGGGATCCTTGCCCTGCCCAAGGCCGGTCTCGGCTTTGCAACCGCCGTGTTTTCTCCGGGAGCCGACGCGGGCAAACTGCGACAGGAGTTGAACAGCACCCTGTACGCCATGGTAAAGGAAGGAGTCCCTGCCGACCTCGTGGAAGCGGCAAAACGCCGCAGGCTGACCGACCTCGAACTGGAAAAATCTTCGGTTACCGGGCTGGCCATGGCGTGGTCCAGGGCACTGGCCATCGAAGGAAGGGAATCCCCCGAAGATCTTGTGAACGCAGTAAAACGGGTTTCGGTCGACGACGTGAACAGGGTGGCCCGGACATATCTTGCCCAGGAAAAATCCGTGCAGGCCGTCCTCACCCCTGAGCCTTCCGGAGACCCGGTATCTGACAAGGGATTCGGCGAGAGGGAGTCCTTCATACCCAAAGAGGTCAAGCCTGTCGATCTTCCCGCATGGGCACAAAGCCCAGTAAAAAGACTGTCCATCCCCGAATCAAAGCTTAATCCTGTCGTGAGCGTTTTGCCGAACGGGCTTAAGCTCATCGTGCAGCCCGAGTCGGTCAGCGACACGGTAAGCGTTTACGGCCGCATCAGGAACAAGCCGGAGCTCAGCGTCCCTGCCGGGAAAGACGGGGTGGAAGGCGTGCTCGAAGAGCTTTTTTCCTTCGGGACGGTTTCACTTGACCGTCTGGCGTTCCTGAAGGCAGTGGATGATATCGGCGCATACGTATCGGCCGGACCGGACTTTTCGCTCCAGGTTCTCTCCGATCGTTTCGACCAGGGAGTACGGCTCCTTGCGGACAACCAGCTCAACCCGGCCCTGCCCCTCGATGCCTTCGAAACAATCAGGAAGCAGGCAGCCTCTGCAACGGCCGGCCGGCTCAAAAGCTCGGAGTATCGTGCGGAGCGGGCTCTCAAGGCCGCGCTTTTTCCGCCGGATGACCCCAAGCTGAGACAGGCGACGCCCGCCACCCTGTCGTCGCTCACCATCGAGGATGTACGGGCGTATCACCGCAAAGTCTACCGTCCGGACCTTACGACCATCGTGGTCATCGGCAGGGTCGAGCCCCAATATGCCCGGTCGGTCATAGAGAAATACTTCGGTGCATGGAAGATCCCGCAGGAGCCGAAGCCCGAGACGCTCCTGCCCCCTGTGCCGCTGAGCAAGTTCTCGGCCGTTGCCGTGCCGAACGCGAGCAGGGTTCAGGACAAGGTCGTCCTGGCCGAGACCCTCGGGCTGAACCGTTCACACCCGGACTATTATGCGCTGCAGCTCGGCAACAGCGTGCTGGGCGGGGCCTTCTACGCCACCCGGTTGTACCGCGACCTGAGGGAGCAGTCGGGGCTCGTGTATTACGTTTCCTCATACTTCGATATGAGCCAGACCAGGGCGGTGTATTCGGTCGAATACGGATGCGACCCGCCCAATGTGAACAAGGCGCGTGCAATCGTGGTTCACAACCTCAAACAGATGCAGAATACCGTGGTGGCACCTGAAGAGCTCGCCCGGGCAAAGGCCCTGCTGCTCCGGATGATCCCCCTGGCGGAATCGGGCTTCGACACCATATCGCGCGGGTTTCTCAAACGGATCGAGCTGGATCTCCCCCTGGACGAGCCGACACGGGCGGCGCACCGCTATAAGAACCTCACCGCAGAACAGGTCAGGGACGCCTATACCAGGTGGCTCCGCCCTGAAGAGCTGGCCCAGATAACGGAGGGCCCGAATTCCAGGTAACGGTGCATACCTAAAAAGGCACCGGGTACATCCGGTTATTTGCTGCTTGATTTTACTTTGCAGATAATCAACTATGACATGATCAACATACTGGATGGACTTATACGAGATGGTGATTTTCTTTTTTACTGCCGGACTTGTTCTGCTTATTGTGGGTGCGGAGGCGCTGGTGAGGGGATCTTCCCGACTTGCCGCCGCTATCGGGATCTCGCCGTTGATCATCGGGCTGACGGTCGTTGCCTTCGGCACAAGCTCGCCCGAGTTGGCGGTGAGCGTCAAGGCTGCCGTCTCCGACCAGGCCAATATCGTCATCGGAAACGTCATCGGAAGCAACATCTTCAATATCCTCTTTATCCTCGGCCTGTCGGCCATGATCGCCCCGCTCATCGTATCCCGGCAGCTCATACGGCTCGATGTGCCCCTGATGGTCGCGGCTGCGGCGCTCTGCCTGCCCATCTCCGCAGACGCACTCATCAGCCGCGGAGAAGGCGCCATGCTGTTCCTGGGGCTGGTCGCATACATCGCGTTTCTTATATACATCAGCCGGAAAGAAAGCCGGCCGGTACAGGATGAATTTGCCGTAGAGTTCGGGCAGGAAAGCAGCACCGCCAAGCACTGGCTCAAGAATATCGGGCTGGTGGCAGGCGGTCTCGGGATGCTGATTTTAGGCTCCAAGTGGCTCGTCGACGGCGCGGTATCCATGGCGCACTACTTCGGAGTCAGCGATCTGATCATCGGGTTGACCATCGTCGCCGCAGGCACTTCTCTGCCCGAGGTAGTCACGTCGGTCATCGCAAGCCTCCGGGGCGAACGCGACATTGCCGTGGGCAATGTGGTCGGCAGCAACCTGTTCAACACCCTGGGCGTGCTCGGGCTGGCCGGCGTCATTGCCCCCTCGGGGGTCGCCGTCTCCTCAGCGGCCATGAAATTCGACATGCCGATAATGGTCGCTGCCTCACTGGCGTGCCTGCCGATCTTCTTTTCCGGCAAACTCATAGCCCGCTGGGAAGGCGCGTTGCTGTTCGCCTATTACATAGCCTACACCGTATTCCTCGTGCTGACGGCAACGAAAAGCGTTGCCCTGCCCATGTTCAACGCCGCCATGCTTTACTTCGTGATCCCCATCACGACGATCACCCTGCTCACCATCACCGTGCGCGCCCTTCGCCGCAGAAAGCTTGCCCGATGATTGTACGGCGCTCCGGTCCAAAGCCCTGAAACATGTCCGGTCTGTCTCATCGGGTCGTCGCTGCTGCAGATCATAGGGGGTCATTATCATACTGATACACATTTCTTTACATTTTCTGATCCCCTTCATCCTGGCGCTATTGTTTTTCCGGGAAAAGCTCTGGATTTCTTACCTGACATTGATCGTCACGATGCTTGTCGATCTCGATCATCTGCTTGCAACCCCGATCTTTGATCCAAACAGATGCAGCATAGGCTTTCACCCTTTGCACGGGATGTTTCCGATTATCTGTTATGCTGTCCTCTGTTTTATTCCAAAAACTCGTCTTGTCGGCATCGGCTTATCCGTACACATGGCACTGGACCTCCTGAATTGCTATAGGTAAGACACAAGAGAGTAACGCTTCCATTCGCCATGTTTTCAATCGGAGACCGATAGTGTTTTTCCTCTGTTTTCTTTTCGATTTTTATGAACTAAATAGAACTAGTTGATCTTATCCATGCGAAAGGGGAGACGATGTACCTGCCTCGTAAGGGCTCGATTGTTATGGACACAGGAGTGTGCGTATGCGCGCTGTGCATCTTCCTGCTCCTTGCAGTCCTGCTCCCCGATCACGCTGGGGCTTCAGACGCTACGGCAGATGCGGCATGGGTCAGGCACCCCTGGTGGGTCATCGGGGCCGGCTTTTTCTTTTTCATGGAGGCTCTGCTCATCGTGTTTCTCCTCCTGAACATACGGCAGAGAAAAAAGGTCGAGCAGGGCTTGCGCGAGTCTGAGATCCGCTACCGCAAAAAAAATGAGACAGAGCTTCACTCCTACCGCAGAAACCTGGAGCAGATCGTACAGGAACGCACCGCAGAGCTCGAAGCGGAAATCGACAGGAGGCAGGAGGCCCAGGAAGCTCTGTCAGTCAGCGAGGCGCATCTGAAAAGGGCCCAGGAGTTGGCTATCCTCGGCAGCTGGTATCTGGATATCCGGAGCAACGAGCTCTTCTGGTCCGACTTCGTCTATGAGATCTTCGGACTGTCTGCCGGGACGTCTTTGAGCTATGAGGATTTCCTGAATACCATCCACCCCGATGACCGGGAATATGTCAAAAAAAGCTGGGACTCAGCCATGCGAAAGCAGCCATACGACATCGAACACCGTATTGTCGTGAACGGAGGCATCAAGTGGGTACGGGAAAGGGCCGAGGTGGACTTCTCGGATGACGGGACGCCGGTGCGCGGCATCGGCATCGTGCAGGACATCACCAGGCGGAAGCAGGCTGAGGAAGAGCATTACAAGCTCACCCGGTCGCTGGCCCATGTGTCCAGGGTGGCCACCATCGGAGAGCTTACGGCTGCGCTCGCCCATGAGATCAACCAGCCGCTGGCCGCGATTCTCGCCAATGCACAGGCTGCGCGGCATCTTATCGACCGGGACGCACCGGATATACAGGAGCTCCGGGACACGCTCGACGATATCATCAGCGACGACAAACGGGCCCGGGAGGTTATCCGGCGGGTGAGATCGCTGATCAGAAAAGAAAGCCCGACGCAGGAGGAAGCAGACATAAACGAAATCGTTCAGGAATCCGCAAGGATTATCGGACAGGACTCCGCATCCAAAGGTATCCCCGTCCGGATAGACCTCCAGGCCGACCTGCCCCGGGTGACAGCCGACAGGATTCAGATCGGACAGGTGGTGATCAACCTCCTCGTCAACGCCCTTGAAGCGGCAGCCGATAGCGATGGCGGGCCGCATACGGTCATTGTTCAGAGCATGACGGACAGCGAGGGGAATGTAGCCGTGTCCGTCAAGGATACCGGCAAAGGCATCGATGAGAGCTCCCTGCCCCTTCTGTTCGAACCGTTCTATACGACAAAGACCCAGGGGCTGGGACTGGGGCTTTCCATCAGCAGATCCATCATCGAAGCCCACGGGGGGAAGCTCACGGCCGTATCGAATCCCGGCCTCGGGGCCGAGTTTACCTTCAGCCTGCCGGGTAAGTCTCAGGGAGAAACGATGTGAAGAAAGAGATCGATCCCGAAGTATTGATCATCGATGACGACCAATCGTTGAGGTCCGCCACCGACCGGCTGCTGCGAGCCGTCGGGTTCAGGACCCGCACCTTTTCCTCTGCCGGCGAATTCCTGGACTGCGCCGTCGAGCCCGAAACGATCGGATGCCTGGTTCTCGATGTGAAGATGCCGGGAATGAGCGGGATGGACCTCCAGGAGGAGCTCTCAAGAAAAGGCCTGTCCTTTCCCATCGTGTTCATCACCGGCCACGGCACTGTCCCCATGAGCGTCCGGGCCATGAAGTCCGGCGCAGTCGATTTCCTGGAAAAACCATTCGAAGACCATGACCTGATCCAGGCCATCTCGAAAGCCCTGGAAAAATCCAAACAGAATATGGGCCTGCAGGTTGAGACGGCGAAACTCCGGCAGCGGTTCGCGACGCTGACCCCCCGGGAGCAGGAAGTCTTTGCCCATGTGGTGGCAGGGATGCTCAACAAGCAGGTCGCTGCCGAGCTGGGGACTTCGGAAAAAACCATCAAAGTGCACCGGGGGCGGGTGATGGAAAAAATGCAGGCAGGGTCTCTGGCCGATCTGGTGCGCATGGCCGAAAAGCTGAAATGACAGGCTAAGCATACTACCAAGGTCCAATTGTTTTTTCTCTCCCCTGCAGTATCTAATAAAATAGATTATCCAGGTCTTTGTCCCGCCCCCTGTACCGTGCAGGGTACTTCCGGGGATGACCTTTTCAGGGACTGACGGAGGGAAACTCGTTCAATCCGTCAATACCCGGTGGAGCGCATAGTGAAAAGAAAAGAGCTCAGCATCTGCATCGTCGATGACGACCGCTCCCTCTGCCGGGCGCTGGCCCGTCTCATGAAATCCGCCGGATACGTGAACGTCCAAACTTTTTCGAGTGCAGAGGATTTGATGAGCTCTTCTCCGTTGGGGGAGAATGCCCTTCTGATCCTCGACCTGCAGCTCCCGGGAATGAGCGGAACAGATCTCCTGAAGACGTTGCGGCAATCGGGCCGCACCATACCCGTAGTCCTGATCTCGGCCCATGATGAGGAGCTTTCGCGGGCCGGAAGCCTTCCCTATGAAAGGGTCGCTTTTCTGCAGAAGCCCTTTGAAGAAAACGACCTCCTCGCCGTTATCGACTCCATCACCCCATAAGCACCTTAAAAGCCCTGTCATCCCTAACTATTGGACTAAAGTCCAATGGACCAAGGTCCAATTTAAAGAATGCGCTCTTCCCTTTATAGTATGCAGCATGTCCTCTCCCGATGTGCCCGTCAGCCGTTGATGGGCGGGAGAATATTCGTGTCGTACATGGGTTTTAGGTATCGGTGTTTAGATGAAGGAGAGACGATATGAGGAAAAAAAGCCATCCCTATGAGCTTGCACTGTATTCAAAAAAGGTCAATGAGTATGAGCCTCTCACCCTTGAAAGAGAGCTCGAGCTCGCCAGACAGTATAAAAACGGCAATTCGGAAGCCGGGCAGGCCATCATACATGCAAACCTGCGCCTGTCGCTGACGATATGCCGAAAGTACTTCTACCACGGCCATAATCCCCTGGAAATAGTTCAGGAAGGAAACATGGGCCTTGTCAAAGCCCTGACCATGTTCGACCCCGACCGCGGCCTGAAATTCTTCAGTTATGCAGTATGGTGGGTCCAGGCCTATGTCAGGAATTTCATCTACAAGAGCTCAAGGGGCACCCTTGGATTTACTTCGAGCCTCTTTGCCCTTGATTCCGTACTGTCCGACAATTCCGACGAGAGCTTCGTCGACCACCTCCCCGATGAAGAAGCGGATCAGGAAGAAGCATACTTTACCAAGCAGAAGCAAACGCTGCTTTCCCGGGTCCTGTCTTCGGACAGCAGCCTGCTGACGAGCAGGGAAAAATACATCCTGCAGAGAAGATTTTTTGAAGACCCCAGGCCTTCTCTCGCTCAGGTCGCCGTGAAGCTCAACCTCACAAAGGAACGCATCCGCCAGCTTGAAAACAGGTCTCTCCAGGTTCTCAGGAGCCATATGGAGGATCAGTATGACATGGCCGTGGAGGATTTTACCGATGCCTCCCGCTCACGCAACTCGGGGTTGGAGATGTTCGAGGGCTTGCGGGCAGCTGGCTGATTACTGCCGGTATTCAAAAGCCTCGACGGACAAAGCCTCGCTCTCAACGGTCGTTGCGAGCGAGGCTGCATATGAAATCATCCGTTTCGGAATCGATCCTTAAAACGCTTCCTTGATCTCGGCGGCCAGAAGCCCAAGGGTCTCATGGATCACGATCTGGCAGTTGCGGATCTTGTCCAGCCTGGGGAAGAAATCGCCGGGCGTTATCGTATCTTCTCGATGAAAGTAATGGCATACCGGCGCAGGAACGGGCTGCATGCCCCGGGCCGTGAAGAGCGCCATCGAGCGCGGCATATGGGAGGCGGAGGTCACCAGGATGAACCGCTGATCGCCGAGCATGGGTTTGATGAGCCTTGCCTCGTCGTCCGTGTCCTTTGATGTGTCTTCCAGGACTATATCGCCCGGCTTGACCCCGAGCTCCCGGGCGAGCCCCGCCATGAGCTCGGCGCTCGATTTCGGATCGAAGACCTTGCCCCCGGACAGGAGCAGCTTGGCGCCGTTGAGTTGCCGATAGATGCGGATCCCTTCGTTCAGCCGCACCTGGGTTTCGGGCATAAGCTGGCTGGTAACGGGCAGCCCCGCATCCGAAGAATGCCCCCCGGCCAGAACGACAACCCACCGAATGCCGGCCTGCTGCGCGGCCTCTATGTCGAGCGGAGGATAGGTGTTTTCCAGTTTATATAGAGCATGATCGGACAGAAAGCCGAAACCCATGCCGAACAGCAGGATGGTTGCCGTCGTGAGGACTATCTTTGCTGCCACCTGCCGCCTGGTGAACCAGAGCAGGGCCGTGCCGATGATGAGCAGCTGCAGCACAAACGGTATGGGCATGAAAAACTGCGTGACGATCTTTTTCACTATGAACATGTTCTCACCGGGCTCCCCCTGCCCCTCAACGGCTCGCCCTATGAGCGCCGTCTTCCTTGAGCACTGCAGCGACGATCCTGCCGATCCCCAGGACAGCGGCAATTAAGAATCCTCCCACGAAAAGCTCTACCCCCATCCAGATATAAGGGTTCGGATTCGGCCCATGCATGGCGAGCGCCGACACGAGAAAAAACATGAAGGCATAGCTGTTGAAAACATAGGGGATGGCATCCTTGAACAGGACAATGGCATACACGAACAGCCCGATGAAGGCGAGCTTGGCGGCTTCTCCGCCGATGGCCGCACCGAATGCGCCGATGAACTCCCCGACGAGCAGTACGCAGATTATTCCGGCAAGGCCGCCGATGAGGATGTTGGGTGCAAGTTTGACGTCCTCATGCGCGACGAAGAAGAAAATCATCACCATGAAGGCCGGCCATGCAGGGAGTTCGAACCTTGCCAGAATGACCTCGAAAACGATGATGAACGCTACCAGGAGAAACCCGAACAGTATGTTCTGCTTTGTAAAGACCTTATCCATGAATCCCTCTCCTCTCATGTCGATGCAGCCACGGGTGCACGGTACTATCCAGCCTTCCATTTCTTGCCCAGGTCATGCTATGGTGCCTGTGATAGAATACTTACCATATTGATCCATTTATTGGGAGGCTTACAGTATGAAATACGGCAATATGTCGCGGGAGCAGCTTGTTGAAGAGCTCACCGAAGCGCACCGGATGATAAGCGAACTGAAAAGCCAGGTCTCCGGGCTGAAAAAAAACGTGGAGACGCTGCGCATGGAAGAGGAGAAATACCGCCTCCACTTCTCGCTTACCAACGATGTAATGTTCTCCTATGATGTCAACCTGAAGATCTTGGGCATCTCGGACAATATTGAAAGAATCCTCGGGTACAAGCCCGAAGACCTGGTCGGCAAGTACTTCTATGACCTCGGCATCCTCCATCCCGCAGATCTGAACGACGCACTCGACGACGCGTTGAGCGCGCTGACCGGAAGGGTCATCAACTACACGATCCAGAGATTCTTCACCAAGGACGGAGAGGTCAGGTTCGGCGAGGTGAGCCGCATCCCTTTCAAGCGGAACGGTAAGGTGGTGGAGCTGGTCTCCGTTGCACGGGATGTTTCCGACCGCATCGAGCGGGAAAAAGCCATCAGAGAAGGGCAGGAAACCGCAAAAGCCCTTCTTGACGCAAGCAGCGACACCTCCCTTCTCCTGGATGCCGAGGGCAACGTTATCGCGATCAACGAACCCGCGGCAAAAAGGTTCGGCAAAGGCGCTCGCGAGCTCCTCGGTGCGAATATCCTGGATTACATGCGCAAGGATGTGTCCGCAGAGATCCGGTCCGCCATGGAAAAGGTCATCGGCACGGGCGAGCCTTTCCAGTTTCTGGTTCAGCCTTCGGACGTACCCGTCACTATACGGATGTATCCCGTCCGCGATATGCAGGGACATGTATCGAGAATCGCCGTGAACGCTCGGGACTGCGAGTAAAGCACGACCTCTAAGAGCCCCTCCGGATAAAGTGGGGCATCTCCGAAGGAAGCTCCAGAACGATCTCTACGAAGCCGCCGTATCTGCCGGAACTATACCAGGGCGTTTGATAGATAAGCTTTTTGACGCCTTTCTTCTCGACCGTGTACACGTTTGCCTGCCGTGCCTCCATGAGCTGCTCCAGCTTTGTCCGTGCCGGCTCGGGATGGCAGTCCAGCAGGTTCGAACCTACCAGTGCACGGCCGCCCTGCTCCTCGAACATCCGCGCAGAACGGTCGTTCATCTCCAGGATAACCCCGTGGGGATCGCACACCGTAACAGCTCCCGCAAACTCCTTCACCCACTGATGCCTGTCCATGGATGCATCCCAGCCTTTCTTTGTATGATCGCACAGCGCGCAGCTTCCGCTCAGGAGGCCTCTTCTATCTCGTTTTCGGAGAGCTCGGCATCGGCTTTCATCATGAGCAGCGTCTGGGCCTCGGTAACGGGAAGCTCCTGGACGTCTTTGAGCTTCCTGCCGATGGCGCGCGTGCGCACCTGGGCGCTGTCCAGAGTTTTCGACGCCTCGTCGAGCTTCCGCTGGACCTTGCTCAGGACATCGCCGTACTTCATCCACTCGGTCTTGACCGCTGCCAGAAGGTTCCAGACCTCGCTCGAGCGCTTCTCGATGGCGAGCGTCCTGAAGCCCATCTGCAGGCTGTTCAGGATGGACCACAGCGTGGTTGGCCCGGCAATGACCACCTTGCACTCCCGCTGGACGAACTCGGCCAGTCCGGTGCGCCGGATCACCTCGGCGAACAGCCCCTCGGTGGGCAGGAAGAGGATGGCGAAGTCCGTGGTCTTCGGAGGGTTCAGGTACTTGCTGCAGATATCCGCAGCACACTGTTTGATCCGGGTTTCGAGCTGCTTGCCCGCCACCTCGGCAAACTCCGCATCCGCCTTTTCCTGGGCTTCGATAAGGCGATGGTAGTCTTCAACGGGGAACTTGGCGTCGATGGGAAGCCAGACCACTTCATCCCGGTCATCGCTTCGGCCCGGGAGCTTGATGGCGAACTCGACGCGCTCGGAGTTGTCCTTGGTGGACACGTTCGCTGCATACTGGTCCGGGTTCAGGATCTGCTCGAGCATGGCCCAGAGCTGGACCTCTCCCCAGGTACCGCGCGTCTTGACGTTGGTGAGCACCTTCTTGAGGTCGCCCACGCCGGTGGCAAGGGCCTGCATTTCTCCGAGGCCTTTGTAAACCTGCTCCAGACGGTCGCTCACCTGCTTGAACGATTCTCCGAGACGTTTCTCCAGCGTCCCCTGGAGCTTCTCGTCTACGGTTGCCCGCATCTGGTCGAGCTGTTTGGTGTTGTCTTCCTGAATGGACTTGAGCTTTTCTTCCACGGCGGTTTTCAGCGTGTCGAGCTTCTGCTCGTTGCTCTGGGTAAGCTTTTCCAACCGCTCGCCGAACCCTGCGAGCTTCTCGCCCTGCGCCTTGGACATCTCGCCTATGCTGGCGGTCAGGGTCCCGGTGAAATTCCTGATCGCCGAGTGCAGCTCTTCCCGCAAGGTTTTGCCGGCGGCCAGCGAGTCCTGCCGCACCTGCTCCATCTTGCCCGTATTCTCGCTCTGGATTGCATGGAGCCGGTGCTCGACCGTCTCGCGTATGTGCTCGAGCTTCTGGTCGCTGGTCTGCGTCAATGCCGAAAGCTGTTTGTTGAGCGTATCGCCTACGCTTTTCAGGGTGCCTGAGAGCTCTTCACGGGAAAGCTTCCACGAATTGCCTGCTTCCTCACGGTTCTTCGCGATTTCATCCCGTACCAGGCGCTCGGTGCGCTCATACGACTTCTCGACCGACCGGAGCTCTTCCAGGAGAGGCTGCACATCGACAGCCGGCTTGCGGAAAAGAAGGACGACGAGGATAACCAGATCGACCCCGAGCAGGACCAGAACAGCCATCAGGAGAGTACTATCCATCATACCCCTTCCTCAATATGCCCTTTCAACAAGTGGTGGTCTACAAAAGAGCACCCTACACTCCTTTTGTATAATCGCTTTCGCGCTCCAAGGTCAATGGAAAGCTCGTGAAGAAAGATCTTCAGATGGAGAGGGGAGGCATCCATAGGGACCCCCCCCTCCCGCTGCTGACGGTTTACTGGGGATAGAAGCGGACCTGAAGGAGCTTTATTCCGCTGTTATCGATGTTCCATAGATAATTCACAAAACCGGCAATATTGAAAACCCACGCGTCCGTATAACTTACACAGTAGACAGGGGTTCCGGCACAGGGCACGGCGGGATCCGTCACCGGAGTGCATTCGTCATAGACTCCGTCGGAATCGTTATCCACGCAGCAATAATTCGGAGTGCTCTCTGTATCGGGAGGATTGAGATAGCAGACCGACCCCGTCCAGCTGAATAAATCGCTGATATCGACGGCCGTCTGTTTCCCGGGTGTGCGGGTAAACACGGAATACGTCGTCTGGAACCCGCTGCTTGTTACCAGGCCAAGATAAATCAGGTCATTCCCGAATTCGTCCTCAACCATTACAAGCTCGGGATCACAGATTTCTATCATCCCCGGATTATCGGAATCCTCGGTCGGTTTTGCCAGAGCCCGGGCGTACACGGCGTAGCCGTTTTCGTTTTTCGGCAATCGAAGAGTGGCTGAATCGTCCTGACTGAATCCGGTACAGGGGTCTGTTACCTGGAGCTCTGTCACTGCAGGCGCACTCTTGGGCCCTTTACTCCCTGACTCCATGAGAATCTTGACTCCATAGACCGGATATTCGGGTATGAATACAACATTCCCATAGATCGGGTTGCCATAGGCATCGAATGCAGGGGATGGACAGCTGAAATCGGGGTTCTTTGCAATAATGTTCAGGTTGAAGTGTTCTCCGGAAGGGAACCCATTAGGGTTTACCGATTGCCCTGGTTTTACGGCATATACCGGAGAAGCGAACAAAATGACCAGACCGATTGCCAGCATTCCTTTTATCACATGTTTCATCATTCGTGGTGCCTCCTTTTCGTGGTTGTCCCTCATGGAGAAATATGTGTTAAAGGGTTTCTTGTACGAGACATTACCGGTGAATAATCACGATGCGTACCAATTGTTAACGCATTGTTTTATTTGATCAATAATGATGCATCCCCAGGGGGAGAATTACAGGACCGTACTTCGGGTCACGGGAAAAGCGGGAAATTGATATTACATTTCGGCAATAAAACGAAAGCTGCATCCACGGATCTTGTGATGAAGATCGTCTTTACGCTATGATAACGACGGCTTTATCACTTTTCTGCCCTTAAAAACCGATTCCAATACCACCTTGCCGCTCATAACCGCAATGTTCTGAGCGATATACGTGAACAACTTACCCGAGAAATGCCTTGCAGTCACAGCCTGAACAGCGTTTCTGAGAGACGAGTAGCAGTTTATCTCGGTTGCAGGATGATTTTCGGCATCGTCAAAGTTCACCGAGCTGTACCCGGAAAACCCATGGGTCCTGCGTCCATATTCATACCCGCTCTCAAGGGTCGGGGCGAACTTCACCACACCAATGACTTCTTCCCCATATATGCACCGCCAGGCATTCACATCGGCCTCTTCCGCCCTGATAACCACCTCTCCAAAACGGAAATCGACATGGTCTTTCCCTGAGATCAACCCTTTTGACGGGCTCTTCGCACGACTGGTGCTTCCGGTCTTCTTTGTCTTCATGATCGCTATCTCCTGATGTCCGAATCCCGGGAAATACTATACCAGACGCGCACAGTCTGCACGCATATTCTTATGCTTTTCCCCGATTTCTCATGACGTTTGCCAAAGAATGCTTATCACCTATCGCGTCATCTGTGAATTCCGCTATGGATCACACAGGCGGTATGCCGGTGCGGGGATCTTTGTACCCCCACTGTGTGATATCGACGTCGAACTGTGTGGTGGAAAGGAGGGTCCCGCAGCATATACGGTCTTCTGACGGCGGGGTAAGGTTTTCGGTCTTGAGACGCTCTATCAGTTCATCCATGATCCATATCGGTATCCGGTCCCGCTCGGAGGGGTAGATGAATCCGAACAGGACAAAATAATTGAGCAGGATGCGCCAGTTCGGGTCGAAGCGGTGGAGCAGGCGTTCCCAGTCCATATACTCCGACTGCTTGAGCAGGACATGGGCGATGTCGGCGCCGTCATACCGGTCTCGCGTCATGACGAATGCCTTTGACCAGATCATCTCTTCGGGGGGGATGAATTTAACCGTAAAATCGAGGATCTCCCCTTCAGATGCATGGGTAAACCATTCCTCATCCACAACGGCGATACCGTTTGCAGAGCCGAAAATCACATCGACGAGCTCATCGTTGTGAAACGCCTTGCCGAGCCAGATACCGTCCGTCAGCTCGGTTTTGTACCCGGCATCGGAAAGCGCACAGAGGATGCCGTCCGTATCCCGGGGCTTAACGAAGATATCGAAATCTTTGGTATCTCGTCTGATCCCCGTATAGCAGCCGAGCGCATAGGCCCCGCCGACAAGGTAGGGAATCGCCGAGTCACGAAGAGCGGTCAGCACCTGATAATAAAACTTCCTTCTCTTCGGTTCGAAACTGGTTTTATCCAAAGTATAACGTCCCATGGCTTCTCCTTTGGACCATCCTCAGCATCAAATCGGCAAGCCTCGTCAGCCGCCGTTTCTGGGAAACTCCAGCAAACGGAACGGCGGGTGATGGGGAAACAACTTGTTGAGCAAAGGGATAGCCACATTGTAGACCGGGATGTTTTTCGCGGTAAAGCCCTCGGGGGTCCCGTAATGTGCGTGGCCGTGAATCACTAAAGAGACATCGAACCAGTTTACCGGCTCCTCGAGACGGCTCGACCCGAGGAATGGATAAATCTCCAGGGATTCACCGACGACGGTTTCCTTGATCGGAGAATAGTGCATCAGCACGATGCGCGGAATATTAGACAGCTTCACCAGCGCCGACTCCAGTTTCATCCCTTCATCCATCGCCTCTTGAACAAAATGCTTGATGGTCTGTTCCCCCCAAGATCCGAGCTGATACCTCCCGAAGCCTCCGCCGAAGCCCTTTACCCCGGCAAAGCCTATGCCCTGGGTTTCGAAAACCTCTCCATCGAGGATCATCACGCCCGCATTGCAGAGGATGTTTTTGATCTCGTCCTGCTTGTCGGCTTCGTAGTCGTGGTTCCCCAGCACCCCGATCGCCGGGATCCTGATCGTCGCGGAGATTTCCGATGCAAGGATGTGCGCCTCTTCGACCACCCCGCTGTCTACCAGATCCCCGCACATCACGAGGACATCCGCTGTCTTTGCTATATGCATGAACATCGTGTGCAGAAACTCCTGGTTCGTTTTTTTACAATGGAGGTCAGCCACTGCTGCGATCTTGATTACCTTTTTCTTTAAGGTCATCTCATCCTCTTTCTTAGATTAGATATGTGGTTGGCGAGCCAACGGACCACACTATTAATATAATATAAAGAATGAGCATCTCCCTCACATCTCCGGTCACCAAAAATTGCTTTCCTTCAAGGCTCGCCCGATTGACGGCACAGTGCTCCCCGGACGGGTGATATCGCTCTTTTGCTGCGGAGGGTTAAAGGGTATTGATACGGAAGGGATCTTTTATAAGGCGGGTTGTCAGGGGTTGTGGGGGGTTAAGGCTTCTTCCTGCCCTGGTGAAGGCTGAGCCATTCATCGATATCCTTGCTCCCGATGCAGGCCGACGCTTCTTTGCACCAGGCCAGGCACGTGTTCCGGACCCGCGCATTCGTGTTTCGCTCACCGCAGCGGCTGCAGACAAGAAAAATGTCGTCCTTCCAGAACTCGATCTCCTCACCGCAGGCAGTGCACTTCTGCATCCCGATATCTTCGGGCTTGAAAAACGCGGGGTCCATTCCCGGACATCTTTTTTTCATATGAGCCTTCGGGCTTGGGGAGCACCATTCACGGGCATGCGGGGATGGATCTCTACACGCTTTCGCCGGAAGGCGCCTGCTCGAATTTGAGCTTTGTGAAAACATCCCGGGGGCTGTCGTACTTTATGTAGGAAAGCGGCATGTCGTTGAGCTTGAACGATACGTCAAGGGGAGATATGTAGTCGTTGATGATGTATGCCTTCGCCTGGTGCACGAGGTCGTTCATCGAGCCGGTGATGGACCGGTTGAGCGTCTTCGAGAAAGAGACATGGACCATTGCCGGAGATATCAGCCGCTCGTACAGAAACCGCAGCCCGTCATCGTGGAGGAACTCGAACATGTAATTCGTGACCTTGTGCAGAAACATGGAGCCGGTGGTGATCCCCGTCCCGGGCATCACCATTGAATAGAGCGATAACGTGTTGGTGATCATGATATACTGGGTGCGGTCCGCATAAAACAGGTGGGCCGTCCAGTCCGCAAAAGGATTCGGATCCGCAGGGATCACCATGGAAGGCGTCACGCCGATCTTCGTCCCGAGTTTTGACGTTATCCGTACGATCATTCCACTACATCCGCATAAAATAGCATAAAATTTATTATAGTACACAAATCCTTACTTCACCAGCTTGAAATCGTTCGTATGCCCATCCGCTCAGGAGGTTGCGACAATCACGCCCCCAGCAACGATGAGCACGGATCCGAATACCAGCTTGACCGCGTTCACGTCCCGCCACTCGGCAAAGACGATCAGGCCGATGAGTATGGCAACCAGCGTGTTCATGTTGTACAGCGGCACGAGCCGGGAGATGGATACGCCGTACTTCGTCAGCGCAAACGCCACCAGCCCGGCAGCGACGGCCCAGGTCAGGCCCACCAGCACCGCAAAGAATCCCGAGCGCAAAGATATGGCCCTGTCCGGGATAACGATGCTCATGAGTACGCCCACCGCTGCAATTGCAAAGCCGGTGCAGAGGAGATACGGCCCTGTGCCGATGCCGGCCCCGGTGCTCGGCTTGGCGAATACGCCGGAAAGGCCGAAAAATATGGCGGGGATGATCCCACCGATGATTACTGCTGCCGTTGTCTGTGTCATGTGAGCTCTCGTCCTTCGTGCGCTATCCGCCGGAGCGCTTTGCAGAGAAGCCCCGGCGCTTCAGTTCTTCCACGAGCATGTCGCGGTGATCTCCCTGTATCTCTATGGCTCCGTCCTTCACGGTGCCGCCCGTGCCGCACTTCTGCTTCAGCTCCCGCGCGAGCTCCTTGAGCCCGTCTTCGCCCAAGGGCAGTCCGGTGATGAGGGTGACCCCTTTGCCTTTCCGCCCCTTTGTCTGGCGCCCGACACGGACGTTGCCGTCGCCTTTCGGGCCGGACCTCTTTGCAGCGCATTCACAGGACGCGACGGGCCTGCCGCACTCCGGGCACTGCCTGCCCTTATCAGTCGTATATACCGAACGCGAATCCATATCGGCTCTGTGTATCACACCTGACGATACAGAATAAACACGCGAATGACCTTTATCCACGAATCCGGATTTTCCCGGTAACGGGGTCGAACTTCATCTTTCCCGAAGCTATGATCCGCGCCTTTGCGGATTTCGAGAGCCTCTTGAACCGGTACTCGACCTTCAGCGCCAGGCCCTTGCCGCCCACCGCAAGCGAGAAGGCCAGCTCCGCAGGCTTGTGGCTGCGCAGGTACTTCGCGGTCTTCAGTCCCTGAGCCAGATGCTCCTTGAAGCGCCTCTGCACGTCGGTCGATATGCCGGCATAAAAGAAGCCGTCGACGGTCCGGATGACATACAGGTGCCACTCAGCCAAGGGAGAGGATCCGGGACTTTGAGTCATCGGCCGGGGGCGTTGCGCGCGACATGTCTCCGGTACCATATCTTCCCCAGCAGACGCTGATAGTGCCATGCAAACCAGGGCAGAATCCCCCGTGACCGCAGCCAGAACCCATCCGGAATCTTTTCGGTCACAGGCACCGCCCCCAGAGAGACCTCGGCGCAGACAATGCCCTCGCCTTCCCCATGCTTCCGGCCGGCAATAACCCTGCCCGCGGCATCGATGACGGCGGCGTTGCCTTCATAGTATCCGTAGTAAGGCAGAGGCAGCCCGAACATGGGGCAGCCGATGCTGCCGCAATGCGCGGCATGGATGACCGGTGCGCCGACAAGGCGCGCGGTATCCTGCACCGCAGCCAGCGCACTGAGCGCGTTCTGTCTCTCCCAGGGATCCCTGACCAGGCGCGGCAGGATCTTCTCGGGGATGCTCCACCAGCAGGACCCTCCCATGACGACATCCACCCGGTTCCGAAGCCTTGCCGCAGTCATGGTGCGCATGAATTCCCAGCAGACGGCGGCCCCCACGCGAACATTCCCGTAAAGCCCCAGGACCCCGGTATCGCCCGGATCGCCGCCCTGGTAGAATGCGTTCTCCCACATGGTCGGCAGATCCTTGTCATGCCGCCCGATCAGTGCGCCCTCCGCAAACGCCAGATAGCGGTTCCTGACCCCGGAGCCGGAAACGCGGCACAGAAAAGACCCGCCGATGACCACCCCGTGGCGTGCCGAGAATTCCCGCAGGAACGATGCTGCCGGGCCGGACTCCGTCTCGATTGCGTCCGCGAGCTTCGGATCCCAGGCAACCCCGGTGTTGAAGAACTCCGGAAGCGCGATCCACCGGGCGCCCTCCGCTACAGCCGACAGGGCCAGCTTTTCGCAGCCCGCAATGTTCGCAGGAGAGTCGGCGATCCTGGTGGCAAGCTGGACCGCTGCCACCCTTTCCCGCTTTCCCCTTTCTCCGTCACTCATGGTCATTCAACACCTCCTTATCTTCAAGGCCTTTCAATACAGGGAGCACGCCGCCTGCTAGACGACATCCGCACCGTGCTCGACGAGAATGCGCCTGAGCAGGGAGCGGTGGCACGAGGACTCGTCTTCGCAGTAGCAGCCCACCGAGAAATCAGTCTGCTTCGAGAGGGCTGCCAGCATCAGGATGAGCCGAAGCGGGCCGGGCTTGCGCATCTCGGCGAGGTAGCGCTTTTCATAGGTCGCCCAGCGCTTCGGGGTGAACGGTTCCGACAGCGCATACGAGACAAGCTCGGCGCTCGGAGCCAGCTCCGGCAGCCACACGTCGTAATAGTCCCGGCCGGAATAGTCCTCTTTACGCACGCCGCGCGGCGGCCGCCGGACCGTGCCGATGCGCAGGCCTTCGTTCCATGCCCTGGGCGTTCCCAGCCGTACAATGCGAATCGCCATAATCTTTTACTCCTTTAAGTAAGAGCGTATCAGCCCGACCTTGCGCAGCGATCGGCAAGCTTGAGCAGGGTCGGCATCCTGTTTGGGCCGTGCATGCTCAGGATCGACAAGGCAGCCTCTTCTAAGGAGCAGCCGATTGCGGAGATATAAAGCGGCTTGCTGCTCCCTCCGCGACAGACCGGTACAAAACGGTCGGCGACCTTCAGCGGGTTCTTGGCAACGCCGATAACGACGGGCGAGTACGGAAGTGCTTCAAAGAGATGTGCGCCAAGGCCTTTGCCCGCATCAGGCCTGAGGTGAACGTATCCGTCGATGACGACCGTCTCGAACTCGCGTCCCGCCCGCTTCAGCACCGACAAAAGGCAGGGAAGCTCCCGCTCGTAAAACCTGCCCGGGCGGTACTGCAGGGCACCGGGCTCGACCGCCCGGATAAGCTCTGCAGGTTCGCTGTCCGGCCAATGGCTGAAAACGACGCACGCGGCAACCGAGCGGTCGCTTTCATAGTGAACGTCCAGAGCCGCCTTCATAAAGAGATCGTGAGCATCCTAGCCCCTGTGCTATCGGCCGGGCACCTCTGCCGCGGTCAGGGCAGGCCGGCCGGCTTCATGCTAATGACGATTGACGTCCAGCTCATCTTTTTCTGCGAGGGAAACTATCTCAAACACTCTTTTACTGTAAGAGTCGGGTACGTGCCCATGGACTTCGATTCTGGTGCGGGCATAGGCATAATCGAGGAGGTTCGTCCAGAAATCGACCGCGTGCATATCCGCTATGTCATAGACCGCGCCGTCCCGAATCAGATATCCCGATGCTTGGAATTCTACATTGTTATCGAACCGGCTTCCGTTGAGCCTGTCCCATACGCCGTAACCCGGCGGAGTTATGGGCACGAGCTTGCCTTCGGCATACTCCCATCCTATGACAGGGACGAACTGGATGTTCACCGACGGCTCAATGCCCCGGACAGCCTTTTCCGGGTCGCCATCGCTTAAGATTGTCTGCCATTTCAGGATGACCCAGTCGGAAGAGTTGGCAAAAGTAAAACTCTTTGAAGGTTGTAATCTCCAGAACAGACCTATGATGACTACCAGGAGAATGATTATTGCTATGGTCAATGATTGCTCCTTTTATCCAAAGGGGGTCTCCCGTCCGGTGCAGCGCATTATCGGGCAGCCGTTGCCGGTGTCGCCGATGATTGCTCAGCTCACCTCAGCTCGAACTCAAAGGTGCTGACGACCCGGATCTTTTTTTCCGGGGTGCTGGTCGGGCTGTAGGGAGCAGACTCGTCGTTGCCGTCGCTGCCGAAGATCTGGATGGTGCCCTGGTTTGCGGAACGGATCTTACCCACTTGCGCACCGGAATCGGAGGCGAACTGCTGGGCTGTGAGGCGGGCATTCTTCGTCGCGTCGGCGAGGAGCTGGGGCCTTAAGTCATTGAACGTTGAAATGACATACCGGGGATTCGCCGTGCCCTGGTCGCTCTGCCCGTCGAGTATGACGCCTGACTGAAGCAGCTTCTCGGTCGCCCCCAATGCCTTGGTCACGAGATCGGTCCTGCCGGTTGTCACGACCAGAGAGCTGGTTACAACGTAGCGGAACCGCTCTGTCTGGTTCTGGCCGTACTCCTGCGCGAGCTTATCGATGGTGCGTGTCGGCTGCCGGCTTATCTCCTCATCCTTAAAACCCTGATCCTTGAGGAAGGCGACCCCGGCATCTCTATCGGAGCTGATCCTGGTGTGGGCATCTTTGAGGTCTTCACTCGCCCTCCGGAAGCGCAACACCCACACAGCCTGATCGGCCTTGACGACTTTCTCCACCAGCCCTTTGACGGTGACGGTCCGATTGTCCGACCTGAAGGCGGCCAACCCTTTTCCGATGAAGTACCCTCCCGCGCAGAGACCGACCAGGAGACAGACTCCCACAACAAACGCCGCCAAAGCGATAGGCTGATTTTTATCAGATGTCATTTCGGTTCACTCCTCCTGCGGTAACATTATGGTTTACGTTATATGACGTATACAATTATCTGTCATGGAAAAATAAATCTGTCCCCTTTTTCATTATTACCCGCCCCGCGGAGTCGAACCGTGCACCCTCTTTCTCAAGCAGGGCCCGCTTCATTTCAAGACCGCCCTGGTAGCCGCCGAGGTGGAGATCCGAGCGAATGGCCCGGTGGCAGGGCACGATCAGCGGGAAAGGATTTGTTGCCAGGGCATTCCCGACTGCCCGCGCTCCATTGGGCTTGCCCAGGTATGCGGCGATGAGCCGGTAGGTGCTGACCCTCCCCCGCGGGATGCTGTGCTCCGCGCGAAGCACGGATTGCTGGAAGGCAGAGCATGAGTCCAGGTCTGCGACTTCCAGCGGGATCTCTCTATCGTCTCCTTCAAGGATCCCTTTGATCGCACTTGCTGCCGCATCGATCTCGACACAGGAGGCTGCCGGAGAATCAGGATAGAGACTGGATACCTGACGCTCGGCAGGCAGCCCCGGCTTCGAGAGCAGAACCCGGACTATCCTGGGGCTGCCGTCGAGGACGGCCCAGACGATCCCCACAGACCCGAACGGGGTCGGTTTTATGATTTTTGAATGCATCTCAAATCAACGGCCATGTACTGTCGCTCAGGTTAGAAATGATAGGATAAACCGGCGCGCAGGGTATCTGCGCTCAGATCGACATGCGCCCTGTAAGGATCTATGCCATCGATCAAGTAGGTGTTGCACCCGTAGTCGTCATGGAGATATTCAAACCGTGCCCGCAGCTTTTCGGTCACAGGGCGCTCGATGCCGGCGCCGGCCGTCCAACCCACATGCGTGCCTTTGTCTCCGCCCCAGAGGAGAGCCCTGTCAGGATCGGTATCCCTGTCAAGGACGATAAGGTCGGCGAGCGACACGCCGCCCGCGAAATAGATCAGCGTAGAGCCGGTAACGAAGCCGAGCCTCGCGCGCACATGCCCGTACCGCTGAATTTTGAAGGCCGAGTAATTATTCATAGTTATCGGGCCGTCGCTCGGGCCATCCCTGAGGTTGCCGAAACCCATGTCCGCTTCAAGCCCTGCAACGATGTTGCTGACCCGGCAGCTGTAACCCAGGAGAGGGCCGCCGGAGAAACCCTGCATACACGGGCTGCGCTCAAATCCGGCCCAGTCCTGTTCATGGTAATCCAGATCGGACCAGGAATAGGCTGCGAAGGCGCCGATGAATGCGCCCGACCAATCGGATGGTGATTCGATGCCCGCCGGGTCGGCAGCACGTGCCGCTCCTCCCATCAACATGACTGCAGCTGATACGCAGATGATCGTAGATGTTCGAGTCATTTCATGCCCCTTTCAATGCCTTGCCTGTGGTCTTCGGTGGTTGCGTGTTTTTGCCGTATTTCAGAGCCTGGTTGGATCACATACCTTCTCGGGCAGCGGCTCTCTGAACTTGATAAAGACTTTTTGCGGCCCGCGTGCACGCGATCTCTTTCAGAACGTGAAAACCTCCCCCATCTCATGCCTCAAAAAAGGTACAACATATCGCAACTCGGCAAATGCCTCTCCAAAAGCCGTAACCGATACAAGGCGAAGAGGAGGGTGTATTATCTCACGAGGAAATAATGGCTTACCTTTTCCAAGTGTTACGGATGTGATCTGTATTATCAATTCATCGAGCAGGCCGGCATCGTAGAACTGGCCGGCCAGGTCGCCGCCCCCGACTATCCAGATGTTCTTTCCGTTCGCGGCTTCGATCATCTGTTGATGTATGCACCTGACATCTCCACTGACAAATCGCACATCTGCTCCGGGCAATGTGATGAGCGTACGAGAGGTGAAAATCCATGCAGGCTGGTCATAAGGCCACGACTGCTCTTCTTCTGTGCCCGGTTTTACATTATTGCGAATGATCCATTCATATGTCGAGGAGCCCATTGCAAGAGCACCGACATCCCGAATGAAGGAAGGATAACTTGTACCTTCAACGCCTCCGAACTGAAGCAGCCAATCGAGCGAATCGTCCGGGGTGGCAATGAAGCCGTCTAAGCTTGAGGCAGCGTAGTACTGCGTCTTCATAGTCTTTATAATAGAAAGTTAGTCCGGTTCAGCTAGCTTTCTATGCATACGTGTTACCCATGTACCCAGAATATTCTGTTACCAATGTCCCCGTTCGCTCAGATAATGCCCTTGAGCCTCAACACTTCTAAAGTAATCTCTTGCCGAAAATGACAGTCCTCTAGTTTTGCGATATCCATGTTTGTTGCGAAGAACCATACCTTCTCACCAGACTCGATGTAGCCTACGATCCAACCCACCTTTTGTGACCATCCAGTCTTAGCTCGTATGGTGTATGCTGGAGTACGCTCAATGACCATAAGATTCCTCAAGGCTTCATATGAGGAAGATTTGAATGGGTATTCCCTGGTATATAACTTTTTGAGAAAAGTAATCTGCTCAGCAGTACTGATCTTTAGATCCCCTTCTAACCAGAATGTGGTTATCTCCGGGCCAACCTGTTCATTGCCATACTTCATTTTCTTTAAATATTTACGATATTTGTCTTTTCCCACTCGCTGGGCAAGCTCCTGATAGAACCAAACACATGAAGAAGGAAAGGCTGTCTCCATAGAATGGTCTTTATTCCAGACCGGTATGCCCTTGTCCTTACCGTCCCACTTTATGATTTCATTCTCATTGGCTACTGCAGATTCCTCAAGAGCAATAAGGGTGCTCGGTATCTTGAAAGTTGATGCGGGAACAAAACGGGTATTTGCTCTTTCGTCATTGTGAGTGTACGTTTTGCCGCCATCGAGTGAGGTTATAATGATTGTCCCCTTGAAATTTTTCTCATTGAAAAGTTTTGCTATATCCAAATCTTCACTATGTGCTGACGGTACGAAGGCAAGAATTGCAAGTATCGTAGTGTAAAACATGATCATGTTCATTATCATCTCCTAGTTATTGTTTCGGCGGCTCAACGTGGGCATCACCGGGCCACGGCTCTGCTGCGTCCGCCTGGATACCTTTGTTCGAGGGTGTTTCTTGAAGTGTCCTAATAATTCTAATAAGGTCAGCTCGAGCTCGATCGGCTTTTTGTAAAAGCAGGATTCTCATATTGAAGCCACTCTCAATTCCAACCTTTTCAGTGAGAAGCGATAGAATTTGCTCAACGAGAGCCAAAATAGTTGTCATGGTACCTGGAGAAACCTGTGCTTTGATAAAAATATCTTTGGGACATGAAGTTGCATTTCGGTGGGCATACACTTTGTTCCGAATGCTAAATAACTTACCCAGAACCGATTTGTTCGCTTCAATCATTTCTCTTAGTTTTTCTGTAAAGACATGATCTTTAGGCTCAAGGAGATCAATCAAATATGGAAATGACTTTGTATCTTTCTTTTTTCTATTTTCGAAGAGTTGATAAACAGTGACTGCTATAGCTTGAAAATGTGCATGAGCAGTTGACTTAAAAAACTCCTCATAATCTTTTAAAATGGTTTCATACTGTAATTGGTTATCTGGATGAACTAATTCATACCAAATTGCATGATATTTAACCAGTTCTATTGATCTTTCGATGATCTCAAGAAGTGCTGTTCGTATATCTGTTGGCATTCAAGCCCTCTAACGTGGGCATCAGCGGCGGCTGAAAGCCGTCCGGTGGATGTGCGATGGTTATCCGTGTATCTAACTTGTTTGACATCTTATCCGTATTGTCTCCATTTTCGTGTGCTAACATATTGTCAATTTACTTCGTGAGATTGTTCTCTGTATCAGGTAATAGACTATTGAAATAATTTAGAAGGCAATGTCGAACTAGGCGGTGGAAAAAATCAGCTCTAGGGAGCTTCTGATTCACGCTATATGATCTGTCTTGCCATGTCATTCCTACTGATGGGTCCATATGCCAGTCGGGAAAGGCAGGCCAGTAGTGTGAAAGATACATTGGATAGCCGTTATGCAGATAATCGGAGCGAGCATCATAGACTGCACCTGCAACTGATGGAAGGGTCTCAGGAGTTACCTGGGTACGCGATGGGTTTTCCTGCATACCTTCAAAGAAGCCCGATGAGAATCGATTTAGAAAGGTGATAAATCGCGCTTTCGCCTTGCGTGTTTGCAATAGATTTTTTAGTTCCTGAATTTGAATGTCCGAGAGTTGCTCGATTCTAAATAGTTCTTCAACAGTTTTGTTGGAAAGTGGATCATTTGATATTGATTGGTCGAGAGCGGCAGTCTCAATAGCGGCAACTAGACGAACAAAAACCATCTCTTCATCAATACCAATCTCGCGTAACGCACGGGCATAATGATTGGCAGATAGCGCAACAACAAGATGGTATTTCGAGGGAATGAGTCGAAGCTGAGAAAGAAAATTTGGCATTTCTGTAGCAAGATTTCTATCTGTGGAAGAAAAAATTACGGGATCAACATTAAGGCCATAGTTGTTTCTAAATGGTGAAAATTCGTTTTTTATGGCTAAGCTATGGGAAGTGAGTTGGCCGAAAGTGGTGGAAAGAATATACAGCCGAGATTGACAATATAGCGATATGAAGGCTACGAGTTCGCCTATTGGTCCTTCGCGGAAGAGGTAACCCTTGCGCGTTCCGGAGTGAATAGGTTCAGGTTCTGAAGGTAATCTAAGCCGTAGCAAATATTTGTATACGCCGGTTTTATCAGGTTGAAGGGTTGTTGGTCCAAAAAGAATTGCTCCATTATCGTAGTCAAGTAGTCCGTTAATAAAGTTTTCAGATCCAATCTCGGCGTCTATGGTATCGAAAACACCAGAGCCACTACCTTCCCCCAAATTGCGAATCCACAACATACGTTCGTCAGATTTAGTCATATTCGTCTCGGATAACAATTTACTATACTGCAAAATTTAAACAAAAATTGCTATATAGCAACTTTTACGGCAACATTCAAATAACATTATATTATTTTTGTATCTAAAGTTTAATGTCCACCTGATATGTTTGTTCCTGATCCGGCATTAGCGTTCGTGACTTTCTCATCCCACATTATTCAAAAACATCCTCTGCATCATCAAAAAGCGCTGGCAGTAGATGCAGGTTCCCATGCTGCAGGACTCGGGGTCGCCGTGGGAGTTGAACAGGCAATGGTCTTCACCGCACTGGATACAGCCCTGGCAGTCCCGGCATTTGTCAGGGTAGTGCTCTCGATCGTCGTCAGGGGGAATACCCGGTAAATTCCTTGACACGAAACTCCTCACATTGTAATTCTCTGGGTCAATATGAACGGTCTGCCGGTTATCAGAGTCCAGTTGGTGCACATCCAGGGTCCCCTCAAGGGGCAGATCCAGGAGGTCACCGAGTCCGTCATCACCATCGGCAGGAATCCTTCGTCCACGGTGCTGTTCCCTGCGGATACCGCCACGATTTCCCGCAAGCATGCGGAGCTCGTCAGGGAAGGCAACCGGTACAAGATCGTGGATCACAGCGCCAACGGCACCTATGTCAACGGCAAGAAGGTAACGGAAGCCTTCCTCAAGGACGGCGACGTGCTCATGTTCACCGAGGGAGGCCCGAAGATGAGCTTCCTGGCCACGATCACCGACGAGATCATGCCCGTGCAGGAGAGTGCGCCTCCCGTTCCCTTATCCGAGCCGGAACCGGTTTCCCGGCTGGAAACGCCCGCGCCTGTTGCCGCCCCTGCCGCGCCGGTCATGAGCCCTGCCCCGCAGGCTGCCCGGCCGCCTGTGCCACCGGCGCAAAAACCGGCGGATATTCCGCCACGGCCGCAGCAGCCTCAGCGCCAGACAATTCAGAAGGTGCAGGCCCCGCTCATCATCCAGTTCGGCCCGACGCTGCGCACTTACAAGGAGCTGCCGGTCACTATCGGCAGGAAGACCGGCTGCGAATTCGTCCTGATGCACCCGTCGATCGCGGACGAGCACGCCCAGATCTTCTTCAGCCAGAATCAGTACTGGATCAGGGACCTGACCGGAAAGGGCAGCATTACGGTCAACGGCGCGCCCGTCGGCTTCGAGATCGCGCTCAAGCCTCAGGACATCATTTCGTTCACGCCCCAGGGCCCTGCGTTGAGCTTCCTCGGCGAGGGAAGGCTCGCGGAGTACGAAGACGTGCAGGAGCAGGAAGAAGCCCCTGCCAAGCCGGCCACGCCCGCAGGCGAAGAGAAGAAGAGCAAGTCGTTTCTGAAGGACCTCTTCAGGAAATAAACGCTGCCCCTACGCGTTCCGAAGATCCCCGGTTTCATCCCCTTTGGCTGTCAGATCAACTGCCTTGTTCCGCGAACTTTGGCGTGTCGAAGTCAAAGCCGAACAGGCGCGGGTTTTCGCAGATCACAGCAGCGGAGAAGATCGACAGCACATAGTCGTATGTCTCCCGGGGTATCTTCGCCCTCTTGATGAGGAGCCAGAAGTTGCGGTCGCGTGGGTTACCGGGCATCCTGGCGATGATCCCCCGGACATTGTTCTCGCCCCAGTTGTAGGAGGCCATGACCAGCAGGCCGGACGCCTGCGCATCGGTATTGCTGATGTCCCGGATATACCGCGCCGCCGCATGAGTCGCCTTCTCGAAATGGAAGCGCTCGTCGAACGGGTCGTATGTGTTGGTCTTGTAAAACGGGCCGATCTTCAATCCGTAACGCTGCGCGGTGTCCGGGATGAACTGCCACATGCCCTTGGCATAGCCGTACCTGGTCTGTTTGCCCACGGCCTCGGGATTGAAGTCGCTCTCGCGCAGCGCAAGGTAGAGGAACTGGGGCGGCAGGTTGTTCTCCTTGAGGGCCTTGATGATCTTCGGGGGATACCCCTCCGCCTCGGCCCGCGCCAGGGTGGACTTCAAAAGCCCGGTCGACTTCCAGATGCCGATGTAGCGCAGGACCTCCTGCACGAAGACGTCCGGCACGTTGACGTCGCATTCGCCCAAGGTGCGGGCCATCTTGAAGATGAGCTGCTTCTCCACGGGCGTCTTCTTGTAGAGGCCGATCTCGCTCACGAAGCCGTCATACTGCTTTGCCATCTCGGTGAGCTGATCGCGTTTGGCCATGAGACCCTTGACCTCCTCGGGGTCGGCCTGCAGCATGACCACGTCTTCGAGCTGCCCTATCTGCACCTCCAGGGCCTTCATGGTGTAGAAGATGTTCTCCGCGGTCTGCTTGAGTGCGGCGATCTTCTGCTCCTGCCGCGCAATGACCTTTTTCTGGTGGTGGATGACCCCTGCCGATAGGGCAGCGATGAGCACGGCAGCGCCCACGATCCCGGCGATGACGTAGAGATACTTTTTCGACTTCTTCTGGTGCGCGCGCTCGAAGGCGCGCTTGAACATGAGCGTCTGCTCGCCCATCTCTTCTTCGGACTTCTTGCTGAAATAGTGCTGGATGATCTGGGTCTCGGAGCCGAAGTCTTTTGCCGTGTTTTTTGCCTCTTCTGCCTGGACCGGCTGCGGCAGCGGCCGCTCGACAGTCAGCTCCAGCAGCGGCCCGCCCGTCCCGAGCTCTACTTCAGCATTGTCGGGCAGCACCGCCTCCTGTATCCGCTCGCCGTTCAGGAACGTGCCGTTCGTGCTGCCTAAGTCCTTCAGCCCCCACTGATCTCCGTCGAGAACGATCTGCAGGTGCTTTCTGCTGATGCAGTCGTCCCCGAGCCTGAAGTCGCACTCGTCGGTGCGGCCGATGAGGAAGGTGCCGGTGAAGCGCCTCAACCGCTCCTGCGACTGCCCCCTCTTCACCTCCAGGAGGAGGATCGGGGTGTTGCCCGCTGTTAAACCCATCTGCCCCTCAGTCTCGCGGCCGGATCGGCCAGGGACTGGAACCGGATAAGCCTGGCGGTGTCCGTGTCCTTGAGGCAGGCAAGCGGCATGATGCCCCTGTCGAGGATGGCTTCCACCGCCTTGTCCGAGAGCAGGGCCTCAGTGCAGGGGACGAGCACGGGCTCTCCGTCCTGCTCGACCGAATAAAGCGGGAGGCCGTCGATGTCCGTCACCTCGCCTGGGGCCATGTCCCAGCCCCGACGGCTGAAGGCCTCTGCCAGGAGCAGCGCGCAGGCAATTGCAGGGCTGCCCCGGAGATAATGCCCGTGCACCGGACCGTCGGGCATCTCTTCGAAGGAGAACGACTCGGTCTCGTCCGTGTCCCTGCCGTAGGGCAGCCGCAGGAGAAACTTCGGGACGGCGAGGCCGATGAAGGCCGCCTCGGGCAGGTGCCTCAGATCGTCCCATACCTGCGCTGTCTCTTCACCCGGCGTGTATTTCCAGGCTGATGGGTCGGGCGTGCCTTCGAGCGACCGGCAGCCGATCAGGTGCGGATGGGCCCCGGCAATGAAGGGAGCGCCCGCCAAGGCCGCAACCCCTGCCATGCGCCCCAGCACTGCGGCGTCTTCATGATCGAAGGTGTACAGCCCTGCCAGTACGGCCCACCGCTTGCCGCCCACCGACATATCCGGATTTCCGCACAACAGGCGGAACGCGCCGGAAGAGGCGATATCCTCGGCTCCCAGGAGGTCGCCTGCCAGCTCGTCCAGCGAAACGTCCAGGAGGTAGATCCGCAAATACTCGTCGGTCTCGGCCCTTGAGACGAGGAAGTGAAGGCCGCGCCACGCAGCCTCGGTATCCTGAAAAGTCCGGTGATGGAGGACTTCTGCCATGAGCAGGGAGATGTACTCGTCCAAGGCTTCCTTCAGGCGGTCCTGCGCAGGGTCGTGAGCCCCGACGGAGTACGGCTTCACCACGGCGTCCACGAACCCGGCCAGATCCATCTTCCCGGACGCGCCGGTCTTCCGGGCTCCTGCCGGGTCGGCGTTTCCGACGATCTCATCGAGGAGGCATCCACCCTGCGGGGAGGTCTTGCTTACAGCTTCAGGCTGCGGGGCCGTGGCTTCCGGCTCTTCCCCGGCAAGGATGCGGAGCTCCTTGAGGGCGGTGTTGAAGGTGCGCGGGTCGTCGATCTTCTTCCGGGTGTCCTTCAGCGCCCTGAACAGCCCGACACTCTTCCAGAGCGCATCGGGATGGAAATCGTCGAGGCTCTCGAAAGAGGCGTCGACCGGCTGCCCCATTACCTCGAATGAGATCCTCGGCTTGAGCTTCAGGAGCACCTCGTCGAAATTGTCCCGGTCTACGGGAATGGGGTTTCTCGTCAGGAGGGAGTCGTGGACGCCCCGGCTCGACCGCCCGCTGAAGTCGCCCAGGACGCAGATCCTGAACGGCTCGTCCGGCTCGGGCACGGCGGCGGTCGATTCATCCATGGAGGACACCACCTCAAACCCTATTGATTCGAAAGATATAGGCTTTTTCATATGGAGCCCCCTTATGGAATGTTGTGGCGAGGATGTTTCCGGACGGAAACGCTTAAGGAACGTTCGTGGTCGTCTGCCCTGGAGCGGTGATGCTGATGACGCCGCCCCAGGCGCACATGCACTTGGAGGAGTTGTTCAGCGCCGGCATGCCGCCTACCATCATGGTCGGGGAGCCGGGAGCCCACGGGGCCGGGATCACCGGGATGCACGGCATGGGAGTGAACACCCCGAGCTTCGCGGCGGTCGCGGCGGCGACCGTGGGGTTGGACATGCTCTGGCACATGCCGAAGGGCATGATGTTCACCATGGGGATATTGTCCATGATGTTTGCCGCGGGCATGTTCGAACACATGGTCCTGTTCTTCGGCAGGACGGCGAGCGTGCCCGGCGCGACGCCGAAGCTGCACGTCATGCTTGCGCCTGTGACTACGAGTATAGGCATATTCGATCCTCTTTTTTTATATGAGCGCTGTCGCTCTCACTGCCTGACGGCAGCTGCCGGGCCCGGAACCTCGATCGTGTCCGGCCCGTAGATTCTGCCGTCCACGACGAGGTAACAGGCGTATTTGCCGGGGTCGAGCACCACGGCACTACCGGAAGCGAACGCATTGAGGGCGAAAAATCCCTTCGCAGGCATGCCGGTGTTGAGCGGAGAGCCGTACACCGGCACCGCCCAGTCGAACTTGAGCGGCTTGCCCCAGTCCAGCCCGACCACCGCCAGGGTGACCGGCACGACCGCCACCACGTTCTCCTGCCGCCCGTCTCTGAACTTGTGTACTACCTTCTGCTTCGGCACGTGCGCATCCCGGACCGGGATCGTGAACGCTCCGGATATCTTCATATGCCGATCGCCCTGCTTCCCGGTGAATTCAGCGGTGAAAACCACGCCCGATTCCGGCGAGGGCGGCGTATGAGCTGTCGCTAGATAGCACGGCAACCCGCCTGCGCCCAGCGGGCTCGGCTCGGGGCTCACTGGCCCGGCAGGCTGGACCCTGGCCTCTTTATCCCCCACGAGATCCACCACCACCGTGTTGGACGCCCAATCGTAATTGATCACTCCCAATGCCCAGGTGCCCGTGTCCCACTTCATCTTCAGCCGTTCCTTTGCATCCAGCCCGGTCAGCTGCGCCGTTGCGAGGGCCAGGCCCGCCGGCCTGGGGCCCTTGGGCCTCTTTTCTTTCGACCCGCGGCTTTTCTTCTCGTCTGCAAACGCCTTCGCAAAATGCACCGATCCGTCGCTCAGGTCCGTGCCGACGAGTATGCAGTTCTCCTTCAAGCGGACATCCCAGCCCCGCTCTCCGCCCGAACGCACCGCCATGACCAGGGGCAGACGATCGCGGCTCGAAGTATCTATCTTCCGGGGCGCACTCACCGCCACCCCCAGGAAACTCGTGTCCAGGAGCCGCGACTCCCGCGGCGCCAGGACGGATTCGTCCATCCCGAAAAACTCCTCGTCCGTAAAGCTCATGATGCCCGCGAGGGTGTCTCCTCTGGATGCAAGGCCGTGCCCGCACCCGCACACGAGGCAGACAAGCAGCGCGCAGGCGAGGACGGACAGTCTCATGCAATCAGGCTTCTGTCTCTTCATCCGGCCACCTGGAGGATCTTGGGATCGTATATCCTGCCGTCCACGATGAGGTAGCAGGCGTACTTGCCCGGGTCGAGCTCCAGCGAGCCGCCGGAAGCGAACGCGTCCACGGCGAAAAAGCCCCGGCCGGGCAGGCCTGCTTCGAGGGGCTCGCCGTACACGGGCACGGCCCAGTCACGCTGCAGCGGCTTGTCCCAGTCCAGCCCCACCACTGCCAGGGTGACCGGCACCACCGCCGCCACGCGCTCCTGCCTGCCGTCCTGAAACTCGTGCACGAGCCTTTGCCTTTGCAGATGGGCTTCCCGCATAGGGATGGTGAACGCACCGAAGATCTTCAGGCGCTGGTCGTCGCGCCTCCCGCTGAATTCGCCGGTGAAGACCACGCCCGACTCCGGGGACGGCGGGGTATCGGCTGTCGGGAGATAGCACGGCAGGCCGCCTGCGCCCAGGGGGCTCGGCTCAGGCCTCACCGGCCGCACCGGCCGGGCCTTGGCCTCTTCATCACCCGCGAGGTCCACCACCACCGTGTTGGATACCCGGTCGTAGTTGATCACGCCCAACGCCCAGCTGCCCGTGCCCCACTTCATCCTGAGCTTTCCCATCGGGTCCAGCCCTGTCAGCTGGGCCGTGGCCAGGGCAAGCCCGGTCGGCTTCGGACCTCTGGGCTTCTTCTCCTTCCGCCCGCGGCTCTTGAGCTCTTTGTCGTCCTGAAACGCCTTCGCGCAGCGCACGGTCCCGTCGCCCAGGTCCGTGGCCACGAGGATGCAGTTCTCCCTCAAGCGGACGTCCCACCCCCTGTCTCCGTCGGCACGTACCGCCATGACCAGGGGCAGATGATCGCGGCTCGCGGTGTCGATCTTCCGGGGCGCGTTCACCGCCACTCCCATGAAATCCATGTCCAGAAGCCGCGACTCCCGGGGCTCCAGCATCGCCTCGTCCATCACGAAATATTCCTCGTCCGTAAACTTCAGTATGCTCGCGACAACTTCATCTAATGACGCCATATCCCATCCTTCCCTCTTCTAAGGCCAAGCTTAAGGTTCATTCCCCGTAATCCGCCCTTTCCTCCCGCAATCGTCCGCATCAGAGGGTCGACATGTCCTGGAGCTGGAGATAGGGTTTGCACGTATCGCAGAACTTGCTCGTGCACCTGGTGCTGAAGCTGTGGTACATCAGGCACGACCCATCGTAGGGGCAGGGCTCTTCCTGGTCTTCATTGTTCCAGTT
Source organism: Syntrophaceae bacterium UBA6087 (assembly GCA_002448235.1). Classification (GTDB taxonomy): domain Bacteria; phylum Desulfobacterota; class Desulfomonilia; order UBA1062; family UBA1062; genus Phosphitivorax. The sequence continues at coordinate 78,877 of DIXF01000014.1, read as the reverse complement.
GACCGGGCCGTAGGTCAGTCTCTGCTGCACCGCCCCGTCCGTGTTCGCGGTGAAGGATGTCGTGAACTTCAGGTGCGTTGCGTCCACGATCGCCGAGATCGTTCTCGCCACGCCGTTCACCGTTACCGCGTGCCCTTTGATAAAGCCGGCCGTGCTCTGCACCGTGTAGGTGTTCTTTGCCGTGGTCGACGTTTCCCGGATCGTTGTATCGGCGTTCCCGCTGGCCACTACCATGCCGTCCCCTTTCTTTTTCAAAGACTGGGTCGCATCGTGCCGGCAGTGGCATCCGGACCCCCCGTGCCCCACGTAACGCAAGGGGTGGTCTTTCATCGAGTCAGGCTGGTTCCCGGTCTCCGGGGTCTGGTTCCACATGTGCCCCATCTCGTGCGCGATCGTGTTGTTGAAGTCCGCTTCGCTCCCCTGGTCGCCCGCGGAAACGCTCGGCCGGTAGACGCAGAGGATCTGGCCTTTGCCGAAGCTCTCCCCCAAAAAGCCCTCGGCCGTGTTCACCTTCAGCTTGACGAAAATCGGACGGCCGTTCGTCGGTACGGGGGCCCCTGTGGAGCCTTTGGACAGGTCGACGCTGATCTTGAGCAGGTCCGAGCGGGCCTGTCCGATCTCGATGCTCGCATCGGTGACGTCCCCTCCCCTGCTCCAGGGAAACTGCGTCCTGCTCCACTCGCCGGACACCACCAGCTTCGAGCCGGGCTTAAGCGACGGCTTGCAGATGATGGGCCCCCCTGTGCCGGGATCGACGACGATCTCCTGCCCGTTGGAGGTGAGCTTGAACAGCCCCAGCGTCGAGGCGTCCTTCGGGTCGCACTGTTGCTCGCAGATGATCAGGTGCGCCTTGATGGGCTTCCCTGCCTCAACGGTCTGCTTCAGTTTCGCACTGGTCACGAACTGATTCTTGTTGTGGGAGCCGATGACCGCCACATCGCTATCCGCTCCGCCCACCTCGAACATGTACCCCTTCATGAAGGTCCTGTTCTGGAGGTCGTTGGGAAGGTCGGCCTTGGTGAACTGCTTCTCGTTGGACTTGGACACCTCGGCGAAGACCTCGGTATACGCTGCCTCCGCCGTTGTAGGATCGGGCACCGTAAACCCGTCGGCATAGCTCATCTGGTACCAGAACTTCCGCCAGACGATGTACTTGCCGGTCTTCTTGGGGGCCGCCCCCGACGCGCCGGGCGTGAGCGGGTCGAGCTTGGCGCTGATCTCGAACTGGTCGCCTCCGAACATGGACGTGAAAAAGGATACCTTCGAGGTCCAGCCTAAAGCATCGGCCTCTGCGGTGACGGTGGCCGTCTTGCCGCCTCCGAAGCCTTCCTTCTGGTCGTCGGCCAGCTCGGCCGCATCCCAGGCAGTCGCCGGGGTGGTCCTGCGGGGGCCGTCGGTGCGCGTGAAGCTGAAGATCACCTTGATGCCCGCGAGCTTGTCCGTCTTGCCGCTCTTCTCCTTTACCCGGGCCTTGAGGGTAATCTCGCGGCCGTACTCGGGGTGCGTCTTGTCAGCCCCTTCGGCGTCGCTCTTGAGGTTGACGTACTGTTTGCGTCCGCCGGTCGCCTGAGTCTTGTCCGCTCCACCCTCGATGTAGACCTCGAGAAGCTCGGAGAGCTCGAACGTCTGGGTATCCTGGTGGCATTGGGCCTGCGGTTTGCCCGCCGGATTGCCGCCGCCGTTCGCCTTCGGGTCCTGTGGTTTCTTTGATTTCACGATTGCGCTCCTTCATGAAGCCGCTCAAGCACCTGATCGAGCCACGTCAGCGCCTTCTTTTCCAGCCGTTTGGCCCGTGAAGACGGGTCGGTGATCTTCTCGTCTTTCAGGGTCCGCGAAATCCAGGGATACAGCGGGTCGTCGGTGCAGCCGTGGCCGAACCCGTACATGAGCCTCACGACCAGCGCCTCTGCCTGGACCGTGTTGAACCCGTACGTGTGCGCCTCCTGCCGGCCTTCGCGGATGAGAACGGTCAGGCCCTCTTCACCGATGAGAACGGCCTTCTGCGGATAGATGCGGATCATCTCCCGCACCATGGCCTCCTCGAACTCCTCCGGCGAATACCGGATCGGCTCGCGGACCACGGTCGAGAACCTCTCCAGCGCCCGGCCCTCGTGGATGCCGTTCTCGCCGGAGACCTTGTCCAGGTAATCCCCCACTGCCGCATAGAGCTGCCCGGCCCGGTCCATCTCGTGGCCCGGAGATTTCAGGATCTCGCCGAACATGGGGTACTGGGGATCGGTGTCGAAGGAGCTGCCGAAGAGGTGCATCAGCTCTATGCAGAGGCGGATCGGCCCCCGGCACGTGAAGCCGTAACCGCGAGCCCGCTTGATCGTCTTGCGGAGGGCCTTACGCAGCTCCCCTTCGTCGAGCACGCCGCAGAGCACCGGGTTGAACTCCCGGCTGTAGTCCGCCATCTCATCCTCGAAGCCCTGCCATACAGCATCTTCTAATATCTTCATCTGTTCGGGACGGATCCGGAGCATGGACTATCCTCCCCCAAGCACAAGCTTTTCTTCCCGCAAAACACTCCCGGAGAACACGAACTTTTTTCCGAGTTTCGGGTCCTTGTCTTCCATAAGAAAGGTCTGCACCGGGCCGAAAAATGTTTTCAGCTCGTCTGCAGTGCACGTAGGCAGGTAGACTTTCAAGACCCGCGGGTCGTAGTAGCGGAAGTAGAGCGGCTTGCCGTCGCTGTCGTGGACCATGAGGAACTTCCGGAAGTGGGTGCGCAGGCTGCGGATGTCGCCCCTGCTCACGGCAAAGACGCCCCAGTGTCTGCCCCAGCCTTCGGCAATAACCCACCGGGTGAATTCCTCTTTCATGCCGAGACTTATCAGGTACGGGGCGACCTCGGCCATGTCGGGCTCCAGCTCGCCGCGGTAGAGGCACACGTGCTCGGGTTCGAGCTCGTGGAGCTTGAGCCTCAAATTCGGGACCGATGCCCCGTCCAGCACGGCATAGGCATGCATGTCCTCTTCAGCGAAGAGGTGCCTGCGCAGGGATTCGATGAGCTTGCTGTCGATTGTCATTTTTCAATAGCCTCCCGGGCTATCCTTACTTGGCTGCTCAGGCCTCGCAGAACGGCGCCCCGCTCTGCGCTGCGTCTTTCATGGTCTGGGCCTGCGGGCTGACGCTCGTCACGGGCGGAGGCGGCGGCTTCTGCTGCCCGCCCGAGCTGCCTGATGCCTGCTTGCCGGGGTCCGCCTTTCCGGCCTCCATGGGCAGCTTGGGTTTCCCCGGGGAAGACCCGGAGCCCGAGCCGGCAGACCCTCCGCTGTTCAGGTTCAGCATCGTGCCTGAGATGAAGATGCCGCCCGGGTTGATGCTGATGAAGTTGCCGCCCACCTTCAGGGTGAGCCCGGTGCCAGACTCCAGGACGAGGTTGGTCCCTGCCTTGAGGTGGATCTCGGTCGCGGCATTGAAGCCGTACTTTCCTCCGGCCTTCATCTGGATATCGCTCACGGCCTCCAGCGATGCCGTTCCTTCGACCTTTTCGTTCGTGTCTCCCTTGACCGTGATATGATGGTCGCCGTCGATCTGTTCCATCAGGTCACGTGTCACGATCAGGTGGCCGTCCTGGCCGACCCATTCCAGGAGATCCTTCTCCACGCGGAGGTCCTGGTTCTTCTGGGCGTGGATGAAAATCTGCTCGCTGTCTTTCTTGTCCTCGAACCTGATCTCGTTGAAGCCTCCCCCGCCCTTGGTGGAGTTCGACTTGATCGTGCTCTTGGTCATCTCGCCGGGGAGCGCGTAGGGCGGCATGTTCACGCCGTCGTAGACGCTTCCCGTGATGAGCGGGCGGTCCGGGTCGCCTTCCAGAAAGCTCACGATCACCTCGTGGCCCACCCTGGGGATCCACACCGCGCCCCAGCCCTGGCCGGCCCAGATCTGGCCCACCCGGATCCAGCACGAGGCGTTCTCGTCCTTGGTGCCCTCCCGGTCCCAATGGAACTGCACCTTCACCCGGCCGTACTTGTCGGTGTAGATCTCCTCTCCCGACTTTCCCACCACGACCGCGGTCTGGCTGCCGTGGATCGTTGGCCTGGGCGTGAGCATCGGCGGCCGGAAAGGGGTCTCGAACGGGATGCACGTGAAGCTGTTCTCGTAGACCGGGGGCTCCTTCCCGTCCCACCCCTGCGACCCCTTGTGCGAGACGGTGACGAGCAGGTACTCCTTGTCGTTCATGTCCTGCCTCAGGGCGTTTTTCAGGGAGAAGCGGTACCCGCTGCCGAAGGCCCTGCAGTTGCCCGAGCCCATGATGGTGGTGATCCGCGCCTCCTCTTCTTCCATGCGGAGGCGTGCAAGCCTGTCGCCCACCGTCTTTGCGGCATATCCGCCCGGGAAGTCGTATTTCTCCCGCTCTCCCGGGCCGAGCTTCTGCTGGCTGTCCAGGGTTGCTTTGAGCGTGGTGTTGGGCATCTCGAAGTTGAAGTCGTTCAGGGTATACTTGCCGGCCTGCACCTCCTGGAACTTCTCCATCACCGAGATCGTGTCATCCTCGACGTACGCACCCGAGGCGCGGTAGTGCCTCACCGGATCGGTGAGCTTCCTGTGCTTGCCGGGCGTGTCGGCGATGACCATGGTGTGGGTGTTCTTGTCGTGGGTGAAGTAGTAGTAGATCCCTTCCTCCTCCATGAGCCGCGAGATGAAGTTGAAATCGGTCTCGCGGTACTGCACGCAGTACTCCCGCTTGTCGTGCTGCTCCTGGACCTCCATGCTCACGTCGGAGAAGCCCTTTTCCTGGAAGATCTTGTCCAGTATCTCCGGTACCGAAAGGTTCTGAAAGATGCGGGAGTCGCTCGTCCTGGTGAGCAGCCAGGTCCACGGGACCAGGGTGGCCCGGTACTGCGACAGACGCAGGCTGCCCTCGGTTTCCCGGCCTGCTGCCTGGGAAAACCGGCATATCAGCCCGTTGAGGTACCGGTCTCCCCCGTCGGCGAGCTCCAGTTTTACCGTGGCCCGCTTGCCGATGATGTCTTCAAAGGATATGGCGGTGTTTGTCGAGAGGAGATCCAGCTCGAAGGAGAACAGCCGGGAAATCGCTTCCGTTCCCCGGAGCCCGGCGAGCAGAAGGACGTCCTCGCCCAGGGGGGTGGTTATGCTCATCAACTTGTCATTCTGTGTAAACGCTGCCATACCTTTCTCTCCTTTATGTCCGGTCAGCCGCCCCGCGCCTTAAAGCCGGGTGGGATCAGGAGCCGGCCTTCCTCGCCACCACGATGTGTCCGCCGACCGGCTGATCGCTCTCGTTGCGGAGGACTCCCGGGGCGAGCGTGACGAGCTCGAAGCCCGCCGCTCCGAGGGCGCCCGCCACATAGGACCGGTTGTGGGAATACCGCGCGGTCTGGTCGAGGCTCCAGGAAGACGTCTTCTCTCCCGCGTCCTCCAGGGTGAAGGCAAACAGCCCCTCCGGCCTCAGGGCCGCGGCTGCGGCGGCAAAGACCTGATCGAGCGGCCCGAAGTAGCACAGGGTGTCCGCCGACGCGATGACGTCGTACTCCTCGCCTGCCGAGCTCAAATATCCGGTAAGCTCGGCCCTGACCAGGGCGTCGTAGAGCTTTCGCGCCTCGGCCATGGCGAGCATGCCCGAGGAAAGGTCGACGCCGGTGAGCCTGCGGGCGTACGGCTTCAGCAGCGGGGCGCACAGGCCGGTGCCGCACCCTGCATCGAGGATGTCGAGGCATGCGGAAGGCGGCTGCAGGACGGCGCCCAAGGCCTCGGCGATGAGGTTCGGGGCGTGATAATCCAGGTTCTCCACCAGATGCGTATCGAACCTGACGGCCACGTCGTCGAAGACCCGGGTGAGGTACTCATCCGGAGTCCGCTCCGGGACCTCGTGGCCGCTGCAGGAGGCGCGCAGGTACCTGGCGATCTCGTTGCCGGGGTCCAGGCGCAGCCATTCATCGTATACCGCTGCGGCATCTTCCCTGCGGCCGGTCAGGAGGCAGCAGCGCGCAAGGCCCCTCCATGCGCCCTCGTGGTCCTGGCTCAATGAGAGCACCTCACGGTAAGCGGCTGCAGCCTCATCGTAGGCCCTTGACTTGCGCAGGGCGTTGGCGAGGTTTAACCGGAAATCGGCGCTCTGCGGGGCGATGGCTATGGCCCTGCGGTAGGTCTCGATCGCCTCGTCCAGTTTGTTCTGCGACACGAGCAGGACGCCCAGGTTGTTGAGCGCCGGTGCATGCCCGGGATGGAGACCCAGGGCCTTCCGGTAGTATGCTTCCGCCTCGGGGAACCTGCCGAGGGCCTCCAGGGCGTTGCCGAGATTGTTGTGGGCATCGGCGTTGCCGGGGTCGATCGCGATGATCTTCTTGATCAGCCCGAAGGTCTCCTCGTGCCTGCCGGTCTGATGGCAGAGGACGGCCAGGCAGTGCAGGGCATCGAGACCCTGCGGCTCGGCCCCGATGATGCGGCGGTAAAGCATCTCGGCATCTTCCAGGGCTCCGGTCTTGTGGAGATGGAGGCCTATCCTGAGCGCTTCGTCCGGCTTGAGACTTATGTTCATCAGGTTCCTTCCATGCCTTCCATGTGAGATAAGGAGAGGAGGTTCAGCAGGTCAGCCCGGAAATGTTTTTCATTGTCTACTGAGCAACAATGAACGCCGGTGGCTGATGCAGGACCCGACCTCTTTGCCTGCTCGGCACCGCCGCTACGCGAGCTTGATCACGTCGATGATCTGCATCGGGCCCTTGTCGAAGGAGCCGCCGAAGTTCGTAATCGCCACTTCGACGCGCGTGATGGACACGTTCTGCGGTCCTCCGCCGGCACAGTCTGCAAAAATGATGATGCAGTGGTTGACATCTTTCGTGGGGCTCACCTTGAAGCGCGCCCACTGTTCGTACGAACTGCTGTCGGCCCGGCTATTCCAGTCTTTCTCCGCAGTCGACCCGCTCTCACGTGCGAAGTGAGCCGCATAGATGCCCCCGCCCTTCTTCTTTCCAAGGATAAACTCACAGCCGGTGTAAGGACCGGAAGCCAGCCAGGTCTCACCGCCAGTAGCGGAGGTTACAGCGACTCCTTTCGTTACATAGTACGCCCAAGCTCCAGGGTCCGCGCCGTCACCCAGCCGTAGCGCGAGGTTTCCGCCGTCGTCGGCAAGCACGATGCGATCATGCGATTCCACGAGGCCGCCGGTTATTTTGGGTGGAAAACCCAACGAGACGCTGAGCCGCTTGTTCTTGTACCGTTCGAGATTTGCAAACGTAGGTTGCATAGCTGTTATCTCCTTATCATCTTCATTATCTTTACAAAAAGGGTACAAAAAGGGGACAGATTTATTTTTTGATTGTCCTCTGTCTACCGGAAAAGCAATATATACAAAAAATAAATCTGTCCCCTTTTTCATCTCTCTTATGCTACCTCGAAGGCGAAGCCTTCGCCGGTCATCTTCACGCGGATCTCTTTGAATTTTTCGCCGCTCGCCATCCGGGAGAGGAGCTCTTTTGACATCTCGGGGAGGAGCGTTCCGGACAGGATGTTGTCCACGTTGCGGGCGCCGCTTTCGACCTCGGTGCAGCGGGAGGCTATTGCTTCTACGAGGTCTTCGCCGTACACGAAGGACACGTTGCGGTTCTCCTTCATGCGCTTGACGATCTTGTTGAGCTTCAATCGCACGATGAGCTTCATGTTGTCATCCGTGATGGGGTAGTAGGGTACGATCTTCAGACGCCCGATGAAGGCGGGCTTGAAGTGCTTCACCAGCTCGGGTCGGAGCATCTCGGTCAGGCCCTTCCAGTCGGGCTTGGTCTCGTCGTCGGCGCAGACCTTCATGATGGTGTCGGTGCCGAGGTTCGAGGTGAGGATGATGAGCGAGTTCTTGAAGTCGATCTTCCTGCCCTCGCCGTCTTCGAGCACGCCCTTGTCGAACACCTGGTAGAAGAGCTCGAAGATGTCCTGGTGGGCCTTCTCGATCTCGTCCAAGAGCACGACGCTGTAGGGACGCTTGCGCACCGCCTCGGTGAGCACGCCGCCCTCGCCGTATCCCACGTACCCCGGGGGCGAGCCTTTGAGGCCTGAGACCGTGTGCGATTCCTGGTACTCGGACATGTTGATGGTGATGAGGTTCTCCTCGCCGCCGTAGAGGAGCTCGGAGAGCGCGAGCGCGGTCTCGGTCTTGCCGACGCCGCTGGGACCTACCAGCAGGAAGACGCCGGTGGGCTTCGATGGGTCCTCGATGCCTGCATGGGCTGTCTGCATGGTCTGGCTGATGATCTCAAGGGCATGGTCCTGGCCGATGATCCGCTCTCCCAGAAGCTTGTGCATGCCCAGCACGGTCTGGATCTCGTCGGTGAGCATGCGGCCCGTGGGGATGCCGGTCCAGCCCGAGATCACCTCGGAGATGGTCTGGCCGTCCACCGTGATCTGGACGAGCGGGTCGTCCTTCTGGATAGCCGCGAGCTCTGTTTCCAGGGCTTTGAGCTCTTCCTGCTTGCCCTTAAAGTCGCAGTCGCCGTTCTTTTCGAAGAGCTCCCTGATCTCGGTGCGGACCGCGAGGATCTTCTCCGCGATCTCGAGCTCCTTCTTCCACCGCTCCTCGAGGGAGAGCATCTTCACATGGAGATCCTCCTTCTCCTTGCCGAGTTTGTCCATGCGCTCGCTATGGTCGCGGCCCATGACGGATTCTTTTTTGAGGATCTTGAGCTCGCGCTCGATGTCCGCGATGCGCCGCGAGACGTCCTCGATGGCGCCGGGCCTCGTGGTGAGCCCGATTGCCACCCTGGCGCAGGCCGTGTCGAGCACGCTCACCGACTTGTCGGGCAGCTGGCGGGCCGGGATGTAGCGGTGGGACAGGCGCACGGAATCCTTGAGCGCCTCGTCCGTGATCATGACATTGTGGTGCTTCTCCAGGAAGGGTCCGATGGCCCGCATCATGACCATGGCCTTCTCCTCGTCCGGCTCTTCGACCTTGATGACCTGGAATCTCCGGGCCAGGGCCGGGTCCTTCTCGAAATATTTCTTGTACTCAGACCAGGTCGTGGCCGCGATGGTGCGCATCTCGCCCCTGGCCAGTGCGGGCTTCAGGAGGTTCGCCGCGTCGCCCTGCCCTGCCGCGCCGCCCGCGCCGATGAGGGTGTGGGCCTCGTCGATGAACACGATGATGGGCACAGGCGATGACTTGACCTCGTTGATGACCGCCTTGAGACGGTTCTCGAACTCTCCCTTGATCCCTGCCCCTGCCTGGAGGAGCCCTAAGTCGAGCGACCTGATCTCGACGTTGCGCAAGGGCGGCGGTACGTCGCCTTCGACGACCTTCATGGCAAAGCCTTCCACCACCGCGGTCTTGCCCACGCCGGCCTCGCCCGTGAGGATCGGGTTGTTCTGCCTGCGGCGGATGAGGATGTCCGCCATCTGCCTGATCTCGAAGTCGCGTCCCAGGACCGGGTCGATCTCGCCCTTGCGCGCCTTGTCCGTCAGGTTGATGGTGAACTGGTCGAGCGCCTTGGTACCCGCCGGGACCGGGCCGCCTTTGCCTGCCTCCTGCATGGCGCCCGCGGAAGAGCCTCCCCGGTCCTCGACCGAGCCGTTCGTGAGGTCAAAGAAGCTCTCTTTCAGGGTCTCCACCGAAACCTTCTTGAACAGCTTGGAGCTCCCCTGGAGGGTCCGCGCCGACTCGTCGTTCGAAAGCAGGGCGAGGAGGAGATGCCCCGAGCGGATGCTCTGGGCCTGATAGTCCACCGAGGCGAGCAGCCAGGCCTCCTGCAGCATCTCCGGGATCCGCGGCGATATGGACGGGTTGCGTGCATTGCCCGTCTTGAAACCTTCCATGGCATCCGTGAGGTCGGTCACCATGCGCGAGTGGTTGACCTCGAAGTGGCGGAGGATCTTGTGGAGGTCGGTGTCCTGCGCATCCAGCAGCTTCAGGAGCAGGTGCTCGATCTCGACTTCATAGTGTGTCTGGGACAGGCACAGGCCGGCCGCCTGCTCAAGCGCCTGCCTGCAGGTATCGTTGAGTTTTCCGATGAGAGATTTCAGGTTCGCCTTGGGCATTGCATCCTCCTCTTTAACAGCTGTTCAATGATATGGTCTTACCCGGCTCATGGGCCAGGCCCGTTCCCGGGAGCCCATGAATCCGATGCGTACTTGTCTTCAGTTCAAATCCCCTTCCTGCATCGTGACGTACGGGGCTTCCCTCAACTCTGCGCCGCGTGCGACCATCCACGTGGACCAGCCGAGTCTCGGCGCCTCGGGGGATACGGCCCCGCCGAGGGTACACCCGGGCACGTCATCGGATTTCAGGAAAACGCAAAGCTCGAACTCGTACTCGATGCCGACCAGGTAGCGGATGAGCGCAAAGATGGGTTTGAGCAGATCGCCTGCGGGGAGAAGCCTGACGAACTGCCGGTACGGAACCGGCCCCAGGTGAATGCGGAACTTGGTCTGGCACTCCCTGGCATAGCCGCCGCAGATGGCGCTGTCCCCGAGCACGGAATTGGCTGTGCCGATTTGGGTGCAGTCATCCGGCTCCAGGGGGATCATGCGTTCGATGAACTGATGAACTTTAGCATCCGCTCCGGCCATGTATCTCACCGCGCTTTCAACGGCGGCGGCCGAAGGTATCTGCCGGCCGAGCAGGCCGCTGCAGTAGAGCAGCGATTCCTCGGGCAGGCCGATCCTCCCCTTGAGCCCTTCGGTCCCCAGCCCCACGAGGCTCAGCAGGTATCCCGACAGGCGGTCGGCAGCGCCGGGCCGGTAGTTCACGGTGAACCTGCTGCGCTTCCAGGCGAGGTAGAAGAGCGTGATGAGGCGGTGGTGGAAGATGTCGAGGAATTCGACGAGCGTGAAATCCTTGGCCTGGGTCCTGGCGAGGGCCAGGTCGTTGAACCAGTCGGGAAGCACTCCCGAAGGCCCTATCAGCCCCATGAAGCGCACGTCCATGCGGGGCTGCCCGTCTTCTTCGGCAGTCTGAAGGTTGGAGATATCGCTGGGTGGAAAGGAAAGGCCGGGCTTCACCGAAAAGCGCACGGGCTCTTCACGGGGGTCCAGCGTCTCGCCCAGCCGCTTCTTCGAGGGTTCGAGCTTCTCCAGGAGAGAGACCGCCCGGTAGAAGGAGAACCGGTAGAATTCCTCGAAAAGACGGGATGCTAAAGGAGGATCCGGTTGCCGTTTCTTGGCTGCCATGTGTGCAGAGGCTCTTTCCTCTGTAGGGTTTTTGCCGTCATCTGCGCGAATGAGTTTATGGAGACATACTGGGCCAGGAACCGCTCCAGGATGGACGCGAACAGATACAGGCCCGAGCCCACGTACTTGTCTTCATCGAACTCCACCGTGACGCTGATCCCGCGGCAGAATGACTGGCCTATTCTCCTGGTGACGTATGCCGACTTCAGGCCCGTGATCCCCTGAATCTGCTGCCTCGTGGCAGGGGAATCGTCGAAGTCGTAGAGCTTGAGCAGCTCCTTGAGCGCATCCTCCCCTCCTTGAGTGATCGAGAGGTAGTTGAGCGAAAGGTGCGAGATGAGCCGCCACTGGAGCGAGGCGCCCAGGGCCGGTCTCCGGGTCGGTGTCGGCTTCACGAGGCAGGTGATCTTCGACACGGGAGCGGAAATCTCCATCTCGAAGTCCCCGTCGGCATCGCCGAACGGGAGCCTGCCCGGCAGGTCGCGGTTGGTGCAGGTGATGCCCACCATCAGGGTCTCTATGCCCGGGTCGGCGGGTTTGAGGTCCCAGTCGGTGAAAGAGATGAAGACGTCGGTCCCGTCATCGCCTTTCCTTCCCGAAGGCCTCCTCTCGGAACGCCAGAACGCCTTGCGGGAGCCGTCGTCCGCCTCGAGGTGGTGCCGCAGGGAATAGAAGGGATGGAATTCCAGGGCCTCCTCGTGCTTCTCCGACGATGCGGTCACGGAATCGATGCTGAAGATTTCCGTGCCCTGTGGCCGCCTGGCATCCGGAACGACCTGGTATTCGGTTCTGGTGTGCCCGACCCAGATCGGCTCTGCGATGCGCGTGAACAGATTGATCACGGGTACGGCGTGGATGAGGAAGTTCCCGGCGGAGAGAGCGATATTCCCCTTTGCCGGCCTGTCGAGGTAAAGCCAGACCTCCACCGTGTCTTTCGGCTTCTTCTCCCGCACCCGGCTCAAGCCTTTCAGATCGAAGAAGAGAAACTTCTCGGGAAAGCAGAAATATTCCAGAAGGAGGCCGTATCCGGGGAAGCTTCTTTCCGTGTAGGGCATGATGGCTTCATCGGGCTCCAGCCCTGCGGGCTGCAGGCTCTTCGGCCCCAGGTTGACCGTCTCCCGCCTTCCCTGCTGGTTGCGGAACTCGCATATCACCTCGCAGACGTTGTTGCCCAGGAGCTCGTACAGCGGAAACATCTGCTGGGCCGACCCGTTGAGGAAGAACCTCAAGCTGTCGAGCTCAAGCTGGGAAAAGGAGAGCCCTTCCTCCGGTTTCAGCGTCAGCACAAGTGCCTGCTGGGCATTCGCCACCCCGTGCTTGGGGTCTTTCAGCACAGCCGACTCTATCTCCAGGGGCCAGAGCGTAAGCGGGTAGCACGTGGTGAACCTGCAGGGGATGCCGCCCACCTGCTTGGAGTAGAGAGAGACGCCCTTGTCTATCCGGTACCCCTCGGGAGGGACCGATTTCCTGATGGCCTGGAAATCCACGATGGACATGGAGGGGATGGGCCGGGTGTAGTGGGGATAGACGATGTTGAGCAGCGACTCGGTGATCTCGGGGAAGTCGTCCTCGATCTTTTTATGGATCCTTCCCGCGATGAACGCGAAGGCCTCGATGAGGCGCTCGGTGTTCGGGTCGTCGCATTTCCCGGGCTCGAGCTGGAGCCGGGAGGCCACCTTGGGGTACTTCCTGGCGAACTCTTCGCCCATCTTGCGGACAAAGGTCAGTTCCTGCTCGTAGTATCGGAGTATCTCGTCGTCCATAATTTTTACTTTATCGTGAACTCGCCCCGGTTGATGTCGCACTCGGTGTCGAACGTGACCGGCTCCGGCATGGGATCGACCATGAGCAGGCCGGTGACGCGGAAGCCCAGAGTCCTGTACTCCTGTTCTCCCTGCTGGCTCGACACCATTACATTGGTAAGCCTCGGCTCGAATATCCGGATGGTCTTTTCCACCTCCTCCCGGAGGCGGTTCCTGACGATCGAGCTTCTCGGGCTTTCCGCCGTGAAGTCGGGCAGCCCGTAGACGAAGAGCGAACTCTGGAGTTCTTTGTACTCAGCCGCGAGAGCGGTCACGAAATTTTTCGTGTTGAGCAGGTTCTCCAGGTCCCGCCTGACCGAGGCCATCAGCTGCCGGTAATCGACAAGCCGATTCTGGACAGGCTCTCGTGAAACCCCCGGCTCATTGTCGATGAGCCTGTCCAGAAGGGATATCCGGGTCTTGAGGCTTTGATCGCTCACATCTTGACGTTCTGTTCAATGTCCCAGCCGAAGGGGAACTGCTGCCCTGCGCTTCCATCGCGATTCTGGGACGTGTACTTGTACTCCACTTTCGCAAAGTTCAGGGTGATGTTTTCGGTCAGCCTGTCCTCGCCTCCTGAGCCTCCGGTCGAAACCGATGTGACGATGAGGTCCTTCAGCTTTACGACGATATACTCAAGCGGTTTTCCCCCGCCGGCCTTTCTCACCGTCAGCACGGCTTCAGGGATATGCTCGGCGGTGGCACACTTGAGCATCAGCGGCGCCGTGGCCTGGTCCACCCATTTCGTGAAAGACAGGTCGTTGATGCTCACCTTCCCGGACCCGCCGCCCTTGCCCATGTGGGTGGTGCCGGACTGGCTCATGCCCCAGCTCCATGCCAGGACATCGATCTCGTCCTTGTGATCCTTGTCCATTGCCTCACCCTTGATCGTGCCGATCTTGATAAACATGTCTACTGCCATAGAAACATCCTCCTAGAATGTAAACGTTGGTTTTTCCCTGTAACCGTTCTTAAAAAAACTGTGCTTGGGGTGCCTTTCATTTCATGCGTAAGAAGTTTACGGGGCCTGATAGGCACGGCCCCGTCGTACACTTTCATCACTTCATATTCAGGAAAAGCTCTGCTATTTGGCTGGGGGCGGAAGATTCGCGACCAGTCTCAAGGATACGGAAAGCTCGTCGAGCTGGAAATGGGGCTTGAGGAACGCAACGGCCCGGTATGCCCCGGCCTTGCCCGGGATCTCGGTCACGTCTATCCGCGCCTCGCTCAAGGGATATTTCGCCTTCATCTCCTGCCCGGCATCCATATCGCCCAGCACGTACTGGCTGATCCAGGTGTTCAGGAAGTCCTGCGCGTTCTTCTGGGTCATGAAGCTCCCGATCTTGTCGCGCATGATGGACTTCATGTAGTGCGCGAAGCGCGACACAGCCAGGATGTACTGCAGCTGGGACGAGATCCGCGAATTGGCGTTCGCCGCATCGTTGGCGTATTTCTTCGGTTTGTTGCACGACTGGGTGGAGAAGAACGCCGCATAGTCGGTGCCCTTGCAGTGGACGAGCGGCACGAATCCCAAATCCGCCAGCTCCTTTTCCCTGCGGTCCGTGATGGCTATCTCGGTGGGGCACTTCAGCGCCACGTCGCCCTCGTCGGTCCTGAAGGTATGTACCGGCAGTCCCTGTACGAGACCGCCGCCCTCGACGCCTCGAATGGCCGCTGTCCAGCCGTATTTCGAATACGCCTCGGTGAGCCTGGTCCCAAAGGCCCAGGCCGCATTGCACCAGAGGTACTTGCTGTGGTCGGTGCCGTCGACGTCCTCTTCGTAATTGAAGCCTTCCACCGGCTGGGTAGCCGCTCCGTACGGCAGCCTGCCGAGGGTGTGGGGAAGCGTCAGCGCCACGTACTTCGAGTCGTCGGAATCGCGGAACGACTTCCACTTCGCATACTCGGCGCTCTGGAAGATCTTCGCGAGGTCCCTGGGCTGGCCGAGATCCGTGTAGGAGTCGAGGTTGAACATCTGCGCCGACGCGGCGGAGATGAACGGCGCGTGAGCCGCCGCTGCCACCTGGGAGACCTTTTCCAGCAGGGACAGGTCCTGGGGATGGCTGCTGAACTCGTAGTCGCCGATCAAGGCGCCGTAGGATGCGCCGCCGAACATGCCGAACTCTTCCTCGTAGATCTTCTTGAAGAGCATGGACTGATCGAACTCGGAGGCCTTTTCCATGTCCTTGAGCAGATCCTTCTTCGAGACGTTCATCACCCTGATCTTCAGGGATTCCCCCGTCTCGCTCTGGTTCACGAGATAAAACAGGCCCCGCCAGGACGCTTCGAGCTTCTGGAACTCAGGGTTGTGCAGTACCTCGTTCAGCTGCGCGGAGATGAGCCGGTCGATCTGGGCGATCCTCGCGTTGATCATGGCCTCGGTGTCCTTGGAGACGGCCATGGAGCCCTGGGTGATCTGGCTCACGAACTCGGATATGAGGTCCTTGGCGTGTGAACGCTGATTCTCGTTCCGGGCCATGCGGCCTTCGTCGATGATCTGATCCAGGAGGCCCTTTTCTTCCTGGGCAACTCCCGCCGCTGCCTGCTCGGTTGTTTTCTGTTTGTCCGCCATAGCTCCCCCCCTATTCCTTGTCTTCCGAAGCCGAGCCGGTCTCGTTTTCGAGCTTCTTCAGGGCCTCGTTGTTGGAGATGATGTCCTGGAGGAGCTCATCGAGCTTGTCGTTGCCGTCGAGCTTGCTCAGGAGATCCGAGAGCCTTTTCCGCGCCTCCACCAGCTTTCTCACCGGGGTGATCTGCTCGGCGACGTTTTCCGGGTTGAAGTCGTCCATGGACTTGAAGCGTAAGTCAACCGCGAGCTGCGAGCCGTCGTTCGAGAGCTTGTTGTCCACGCGGAACGCCACCCTCGGCTTCGATCCTTCGAGCACCTTGTTGAAGTTGTCCCGGTCGATCTCGACGAATTTCCGGTCTTTCATCTTTGGCAGGGGCTCATCCGGCTTGCCGGAAAAGTCACCCAGCACGCCGACGACGAAGGGGATCTCCTTTTTCTCGATGGAGTCCCCGACCTCTACATCATAGGTGATCTGGACCCTGGGAGACCTCACCCTGTCGAGGGTATGCTGCAAACTATCTTTCTTAGCCATTCACTATCCTCCTTTCTTGTACTGCAGCGCCTTGGTTATATCTTTGGAGCAGAGCTTCGGATAAAGCTCGCTGTTTGCCTTGTAGATGTCTTCGTCGCTCGCGCCGTCGGCCGTGAGGCACTGGTAGTAGGTCTCGATCACCTCGGCGATCCACAGGGGCGACTCCCACTGCTCGAGCCTGAACTCGATGATGAGCGCATAGAGCTCTTCGAGGATCGGCCGCGAGATCTCCGGCCTTTTCGCCTTGAGCGCCAGGTTTGCCATCATGAGACGGTAGCGGTTGTGCTGTCTGACCGACGTGGCGCTGCAGGAAGCGTTCAGCAGCTTTTCGAGCGCCGTCTTGATGCCCGAGCCTTTGAAGGTCTCCAGGGCGTCGTTCCACACCGCGAGCTCGTAGTCTCCCTGGTCGTTCATCCGGCCAGCCGGGATAAACGCCTGTCCGGCGGCAGGACCCGGAGATCCGGACGGCTCGGGTTTAGGCTGACCGCCATCCGCGGAGGCGCCGGCCGCTCCACCTTCAGAGCCTGCCCGGGCGATATCGCCGGCAGGACGGCCCCCTTTCTGCTCCAGGACAGTGTTCACCAGATCCCGGCAGTCTTCTATGGCCTTCTTCATCTCGGACAGGCCCGGGGCTTCCCGGCCGAACTTCTCGTCCAGAACGGCATCCAGCTTCGAGAAGGCCTCCAGGGAGGCATCCGCGTGGCCGGCCAGATCGAGATAGAAATCCCTGGACGATTTATTCACGGCCGCATCGAATTCCTCTGCGGGCAGCTTGCCTTCACCGCCGCCCTGCCGCGACTCCTGCCATTTGAGCCAGGAATAGCCGCCGCTCGTCTTGGGATTGGTCAGCGGGGCGTCGCGTACGGTCAGGGATATCTTCTCGTTCAGGAACTCCAGGGGGCCTATGCGGTATTCCAGGTCGCCCTCGTCCGGAAGCGGATAGATGGTATCCCAGTAATCGTTGATGAGCGTCCCCAGGATGGAGAGGCCTGCCGCCAGGCCGCCGAACCCCGCTTTTTTAATCAGGGCCTCGGTGAGCCAGATGGCGATCTGGATGTCTTTGGTCCTTTCCCCCAGGGCATGGGCCGCGACCTCGATCACCTTGTCCCAGTCGGCCTTCTTGACCTCCGTCTCCCATGCGCCCTGGTCGAGGACTTCGTCGGACCTTCTCGCTTCCTTTATCTCCTCGTAAACCCCGTCGTACCTCAAGTCCTCACCGGAAGGATTGTCCCCGGGGATCGGGGCAAGGAGAGCATCCATGTTCAATAGTGTATCGATCATTCTTCACCGCCCGAAAGTTTGAAAACCGCCTGTCTGATATCCATCAGCGCCATATCCTCTCCCCCGACCTGGTACACATGCTGCCCGACGGCTCTTGCCAGGCCGCCGTCCAGGGTGTTCCAGTCCGTGAGCCTGCCCATCTTCATCCGGTCGTCCTCGTGGAGGAAGGTCCCGGGGTAAAGGGCGGGCAGGGAACAGTTCAGGGTGAGTCCTTCCCACGTGGTTATCGCAGCCTGCATCCAGAGGAGGTCGAAGCCTGTCTTCGGCTCTTCTATGACGAGCTCGCGCACGGCCTCGAACGGTATCCACACATAGTTTTCATGGACAAAGGCCTCGATGAAGCAGAAGAGGAATGCATCGGTCTCGGATATCCCGGCAAACTCGGAGCCGTTGATGGTGCCGCCGGTTACGGGCCTCGCCTCGCAGATCTCATCGAGGAGCTCACGCGCCTGCTGGTAGCTTTGCTGCTTCAGGGAATCGAGATAGCGGGAGTAGATCCCGAAATAGGCGGGCGGCTCGGGCAGGATCGAGGGGAGCCCTTCGAACTTCATAACTTTAAGCCGCTCTTTCTCGGCATTGATGATGCTCAGGTAGGTCCCGGCCCCGACGGCCCGGCTCGGGTCCTGGGTGGTGATGAGGTCAATGTGGCGGGCTGCCTTGTCCCACTCGCCGTGGAATGCAAGCACCTGAAACAGGAGCGTCCTCTTGCCCGCATCGGTGGGCGCGGCCTTCACCTCCTCGACAAGGACCTTGCGGGCCTCGGCAAGACGACCGGCCTTTATGAGCTCTTTCGCCGTCATATATCGTAACTCCTCAGAACATCAATCAATTCATACGCATCGTGGAGAAAGACACCGGCTTTTGGTTGCCGACGACCGCCATGCCCGAATATACGTCTCAAATATAACCTTCCCCAGTGTAATCACTTTTCAGCACGTTGTCCATAGCTTCTCGAAGTCGGAAACGGTCAGGGATCTCATGAACGCCATGAGCATGCCCTTATCCTGCGTGCCCCCGATAAACACCGCCGAGGGCACGGACGGATACCGCTCCTTTACGAGCTTCAGTCCCTGCACTGTCTCTGACTTGCCGTCCTCCAGGCCGCCGAGCGCCAGGCACACGACGTCGGAGGACTGCGTGATCTGCCCTGCCTGCCCGCTCTCATTCGCGGGATACGGCTGCTCCCCGTCCACGAGCGGCTGGGGCAGGCGGCTGACCGCGCTCTTGAGATCGTCCAGATCGAAAAAGCGCTTGACGCTCATCGTCTCCATCCGCTCCCAGAGACTATCGAGCGCATAGGGGATAAGCTCCCAGTGCTGCTCCCACTTTTCGACGTGGCCGTATCCCGTGACGATGAAGGGAAACGGCCTGCCCGCGCCGTCGCGGCTGTCCCGCACAAGACCGCAGGCAAGCTCCCCGGGTTTCAGTCCTTTCGTGAAGAAACGCCACGAGTGCTGGACCGGAACATCGCCCACCCGGGAATAGCCGTCCTCCATCCATCGGTACAATGCCCGCGAAACCTGAGTGTCCGGTCCGATGGAGATGTAATCCTTTGCCACGGGATGCTTCCCGCCCGCGCACCAGACCCATCCTCCTTCGGCCTTCACTGGGCCGTGCACCGGGTAATGGTCTGCGGAACCGCGGTGGGCTGATCCATCGCAGGGCCGGCCTGGTTGACGACCGCCTCCTGGCCGCTGAACTGGTAGTGCACGCCGATATACCTGATGCCCAGCTTCTTAAGGTGCGCGGCCTGCTGAGGGAAATCATCCGGGGAGAACCTGTGGCTCCCTCCGGGGAAGTCCTTGAAGAACTTTGCAAAAGCCTCGGGCCCGGTATAGGTTTTTGTGAGGACCAGGTTCCCCACCTCGATGGAGAACTGCACGCTCCCGCAGCGCTGGGACGACCAGGTCATGGTCTTCCTCACCGGATAATTCATGTTCACCAGCGTCTGCTGGCCTTCCATGCACTGCAGCGTCAGCCTCGTGGCGTGGGGCTGAACCCTGGCGCCGTCGTTCGCCTCGGTGGGCATGCCGCTTATGGTTACACTGTTGTCAGACGTGGCCGCAGCGGTCACTGCAGCCATGGCCTGGCCGACCTTTGCCCTGGAGAAGAAGCTCAAAAATTCGGGCTCGAACGGCAGACTCCTGCCGAACACCTCCTTGGCATAGTAGCCGCGCTTCAGGTCCCTGCTCACGAAAGTCGCGGCGGGTCCCTTGATGAACTTCGTTGCGAGCCCTTCGGGCGTGAAGAGAAGCTGACTGAGCTGCGACTGATCGGAAATCCCCTGGATGTCCATCAGAACTTCCTTTTCCCAGATCGACTGGAGATGGCATGCGCTCTCCTGGCAGGCGTACATCCAGAGAAAGTCCGCGGGGCCGTAGGCGAGCTTCCAGAAAGGCTCCGTTGCCGTTCCACTCAAAGCGCTCAGCCTCCTGACCGCGTTGTGCGAAGCCGTGAAGGCGGAAGCGGACGGATCATCGCTGAACGTCACCGATGCCGCCTGGAGCGCCGCTGCCCGCGATTTGGTCACGGTAGAAGCGACCTTGGCAAGCGCGCTCTCGTACTCCTGCAGGATGCGGGCTGCATCGAACTCCTGGCCCGCTGCCTGAACGCTCTGGTCCGTGCCGATCTTTTCCTGGATCTTTTCTTTGAGCTTCGTGGCCTTCTCGGTGGCCTTCACGATGGTCCCCGAGCTCAACCCTCCGGCAAGGAGCTGGACTCTGTCGAACTCGTAGACGAACCGCATCCAGTCGGGCTGAGGCTCCTGGCTGAAGGGTTTCAGCTCATCGGCCATGCGCTTGAGGAGCTTGAAGTACAGCCCGTTCGGCGATGCCGCCTGTGCCGCGGCGTTTGCCCAGTCCTGCCTGCCTTTAAGTCGCTCGGCGCCTTTGCCGAAGCTCATGCCGAAGGAATGCCAGACCTCCCGGTAGGTATCCCGGTACCAGCTCAGAAACTCCGCTTTCCGCGGGGCGATGACGGCGGGGTTCTGGAGGGCTGACTCGAGGTCGAGCAGGAACGCGTCTATCTGTCCCTTGCCCACGGCCGTATATGCCGGCTCCACCACGACATCCTGGGCGGCGCTTACGCTCCCGCCCCAGAAATCCTTCAGGCCCACCGGCTTCACGTCGGTCCCGGCATTGATCCACGCCGGTATCCATTTGAAGTCGGAGGTCCTCGCGACGGCATCGGCCAGCAGTGTCTGGAGGTTGGCAGACTCCTTCTTCAGGGTGTCCTCGTTCTCCTCCCAGATGAGCCTGCTCGAATACAGGCCCATGAGATCCCTGGCGCTCTCCGCGGAGTGCCCGGCGGAAGCGAGCACGACCCTGGGCCGGGCCAGCAGCGCGCCCATGTCTTCGCCGTCCAGGCGAGCCTTGAGCAGATTGATGCGCCGGACCAGATACACGATGTATTCTCCCAGTCTCGCATCCGCAGGAGCCATGCTCCTGATCTCAACCGAAAGCTGCCTGTCGTAGAGTTCGAGGAACCGCTGATCGAAGAGCCTGCAGAAATTCTTCTTGACCTGGGCCTCCACGTCCCTGCTCTCGCTCAGGCCGAGCCTCGGGATCCACCATGATGCGTTCTTTTCCTCGACCTTGATGATGGCGTCCCGGTAGGCGTTCATGACGCCGAGGTCTGAGGCCATCTCGCCCTTCAGGGCCACGGGCCTGGTGAACTCCACCGGCACGCCGCGGATGATTCCTAAGTTCTTCACGAACGAGAAGCTCAAGATGCCGCACAGGGCTATGCCTATCGCGACCCAGGCGAGCAGCCCCAGATTGAGGGTAAGCCTCTCCCAGGCAACGGCCTGCCTGGTGGGAGCGAAAAGGCCGCGCTCTCTGGGCAGGATCCTGGCGAAGAAATCGTGGAGAAAGAGCCCCTTGTTCGTGCCCGGCAGGACTTCACGGTCGCCTATGAGGTTAAGCGCCTTGAGGAAGTGCGAGTACGGGCTCCCCTCCTGGCGGCCGCTCGAGAAGTATATGCCGCGGAGCATCGGGGTCTCCTGGTACGGGTTCGCCAGGAAGGCACCCTTCATGAAGGCTTCCATGCCGCTTTTAAGCCGCGAGAATTCCTCCGGGAAGAGCAGCAGGGCAGGATCGAGCGAACGCGCGTCGAGCTTGTGAAGGATGAGCAGCCTCAGATGCGCGAGCCTCTCGGAAATAGTGTGCATGGCCCGGCTGAGGAAGCCCGAGGTGTCCTGCGAAAGGTCGTGGTTGACGGCGCCGAAGGCCTGCTGGAGCAGCTCGTCGTCGAGCTGCGAGGTGAACTGGGTCATGCCCTGGACGAGGTCGCACTTGGTGACGAGGAGGTAGACCGGGAACTTGGCTCCGAGCACGTGCATGAGCTCGTCGATCCTGCGGCGGATCTGCTTGCCGTCTTCCTGCAGCTCCTCCGCGCCCGCACTCAGGAGCCTGTCGGCGGCGACAGCCACAACGAGGCCGTTGAGCGGCTCTTTTTTCCGGTACTTGGCCAGCAGGTTCAGGAACCGCTGCCACTCGTCCTTGTCCTTGCCCTCGTCCACGGGGA
Source organism: Syntrophaceae bacterium UBA6087 (assembly GCA_002448235.1). Taxonomy (GTDB): domain Bacteria; phylum Desulfobacterota; class Desulfomonilia; order UBA1062; family UBA1062; genus Phosphitivorax. The sequence continues at coordinate 57,051 of DIXF01000014.1, read as the reverse complement.
TGGCGTATCTGCCCGCGGTGTCGATGATGACGGCCTGCTCGAAGAACCACCAGTCGCAGTTCTTGGTGCCGGAGAAACCGGAGACGTGCGTCATCTCCGCAAAGGGGCTCGAGAGCCTGGCGCTCTTGATGGCGGTGGTCTTGCCCGAGGCGCTCTCGCCGATCACCATGTACCAGGGCAGCACGTAGAGCGGATTGCCCTGCTTCTTCAGATGCGAGCCCTTGAGCGCGGCCACCGCTTCCCTGAACCGCTCCTGGAGCTCGGCCACATGCTTTCTCTCGTCTTCCTTCATCGCCTTGAAGTCGGCTTCGTTCTGCTCGATGATCTTGCTGACGAACTGCTGCTCGCTCTTTTTCGTCAGGACCTGCTTGAGCAGGTAGACGCCGATGCCGATGCCGGCGATGCCCAGCAGGATGAAGAACCCCACCCACCAGGGCCAGTTCAGGACCAGGACGATCCCGAACACCAGGAGTATGCCGAGAAAAGCCAGCAGGCCGATTACCGCGTATTTGAGTAGAGTCTTCGTCATGGTATGTTGGTGAACAGGCTGGTGCTCATGTTGCCCAGCACAAAGGTGTAGATGAGGAACAGAACGCCGAACAACGCTGCCGGAAAGACCGCCAGGGCAATGTCGAGAAGGCCGAACCTGCCTGCGGATTTGTTCTGGACCGGACTCGCCGTTTCAGCCGGGTAGGCCTCGGGGAAGAGCTCGGACTTTTTCATGGAAGGAATGCCTAAGGATTTGCCGGTCAGGACCTTGAGGTTGGACGTCTTGAGCCCCTCCAGGAGGAACCTGTCTTCCTCCTTGCAGAAGCGGCCCATGAACCCCATGGCGAGGCACAGGTAATACACCTCGCGGACATCGTTCTGGTGGCCGGCCAGAGAGTTCAGGCGGTCGAAGAAGAGCTCGCCCGCGTTCGCGGTCTGGTAGAACTTGAGCTGGAGGAGGTCTCTCTGCCAGGCGGTCCGCTCGTTCCACTTCGAATTCATGATGGCCTCGTCGATCCAGGCGCAGATGGCGAAGCGCGCCTGGTCATAGTCCTCCGGCGGAAAATCCGAAGCCGCGTTCCCGGTCTCGGAGAGCAGCTGCAAAATGCGGGCTCGCACCTGCTCATACGGCTGAGGCCTGGTGTTCGCGGTCTTCAAGAAGTAGACCACATAGGCGATCACGTCCATAAAGGTTTCACTTAAACGCATCGATTACCCCTTTCCTACTACCATGAGCTCCACCTTCAGGTCTTGAGGAGCGGAGTCCCAGAATAAGGCGATGTTGTTGCCCTTGACGATATTGAGCCACTGGTCGCTGTGGCTGTCCACCTGGAAATACAGGGCGTCCGGGCGCCTCGGCAGCTCCTGCGGCGGCCTGTCCAGATTCTCCATGCCCACCCCGGGGAGCGCCCGTACGATGAGGATAGGCAGATTCTCCCGCGAGCTCAGCTTTGCGCCGGTCGCTATGGTGCCCAGCGTCTGCTTCGGGTCTGCCGCAGTCTGGACGACCAGGTAGAAGCGGTTCCTGCCTTCGAAGACCGCGGGCGGGAGCTCGGAGGAGTAGTACGTGCCGTCCGAGTGGAGGGCGAACACGTACTCGGGCCCTGCGGTGATCTCGTCGAGCAGCTCGGTGATCACGCTCATTGCCTGTGAGAAGCACTGCCGGAGGTTCGTGTGATTGTATTTCAGGAGCTCCCCTGATCCGTCTCCCGCATCTCCCATGACCGAGATCCGCTCGGAAAAGCTGGAGAGCTCGCCGACGAGCTGCCTGAGCAGGCCGTACACCGGCCAGGGGTGCACGTTGGATTCCGTGAGATGGAAAAGCTGGGGAATGTACCGGTTGAGCGACCTCAGGGCCAGGAGATAGACCATGTCCCTGCTGCCGAACTCGGCGGTGTGGACGCCCCGGTCCCGCTTGTATCCTTCGAGCTGATAGCCGCGGGAGGAGAGCTGGTCGCGGATCTCCCTGAGGATCTTTTCCAGGGCAACCGTGGAATTGACGGTAAGGCTCGGCGGGATGAAGGAGCTTGAGAGCACGACCTCTTCTCCCTGCCGCTCGAGCTGGGCTATGGGGATGGTCTCGTAGTCGCCGAAATAGTCTTTCTCGGTCTCCCAGAGGATCTTCAGCGTATATTTGAGCCGTCTGACCTGAGCCGCAGGCCCGTTCTCGTGGAGGTCCTTCACCTCTTCGGCGGCGGCAGGAGAGACGAAGCGCGTGGTCGCGCCGGCTGCACCGCCTCTATCGTTCAATGTCGTGACGTTCTCTCCCGCGTAATTGAACTTGCGCAACCCCAGATACACGGTGAGCGGTTTGCCCCCGTCGACCCAGCCGTCTTCGAACTTCCTCGTCTCCACAACGGCATTGTCGGGCACCACCACATACGTCATGTCCGGGAAGACGAACTCGCCGGAATCGAGAAGGAAGCTGCCGGTGCCCAGCGAGGCCTTGGAGATCTCCATCTTCGCCACGCCCCATAGACAGGGCATGAGATACCGCTGCAGCGGGATGAGGGTGGAGTCATGGTAAAGGTCGGCCAGCTGGAAGTGCTGCGGCTGGAGAAAAAGTCCCTGGTGCCATAAGAGCGGTCGTTCCATAATCATATCCCTCTGCTGACGCCCAGGGTCTCAGGAGCTTCCTGGGCTCTGGATTCCTGCGCGGTCGTCGTTTTTACCTTCTCCGAGCTCTGAGCCTTCACGTCTTTCGCCTGCCCGGGGCTCTCTGTCCCGGTTTTTTCTGCCTTCGCCTGCTCTGCCGGCTTCGGGTCATAGATCTGCTTTGAGCCGAGAATGACGTTGATATCGAGCTTGCCGGGCTTCACGGTCTTTTTCAGCCAGAACAGACCGCTTCTCTCGGTGACCTCCGGTATCTGATAGAGCCTGGTGATCTTGTCCTTCTCGATGGAATCGTAGTAGCCCGCCACCAGGGCGACGTACCTGGCGCCTTCCGCCCTGTCGAGCTTGACGTTGACATCTTTTCCCGGGTTCACCACGACCTGCTTCGTGACCGAAACGCTGGCAGGGTCGAAGACCGAGCACTCGAGCAGGCTATAGAGGCCCTCACGGCTGCCCCGGAGCTGATTGAACGGATTGGGATTAGAAAGCTGATACACGCAGACAACAAGGGCATGGGACTTTTTATTCTTGTAGTTCAGGAGCTTGTTGGCTTTGGCATGCAGTTCGATGGCGTCTTTCTCGTATCCCGACTTCATCGGCTCCGAAGGAGTCGATGCGCACGAAAAAAGGAACGGGAAAAGGAGAAAGCAGACCAGAATGGTTCTTTTCATTACTCACCTCCGGTTCTTGTGAATGACTTCCGGCAATTCTTCTCAAACTGCCTGAGAAAGTCCAGCATAAAACGCTCGGAATCATACCATTTCATGACCCGTTTGTATTTTTCTTCAAAGAGCTCATACGCCCCGGCCTTTTTCATCGGGCCTATCTTGAATCCTGCGACCGATGATTCCATTGCCTTCGGGTCGAGCTCGGCCAAAATCTGGCCGGCAATGGTCCGCGCAGCCTCCTTCGACGACTCCTGGGCAGTGAGAAAGGCTATTTTGATCCGGCTCAAGTACTCTTCGATGGACTGCACCCTGCCCTCGCCCTGAAGACTGTCTCCGATAATGTGCCTGATGGTCTCTTCCCCCGCATCACCGCTGCCGAGGGTTGTATTGATCAGGCCGATGAGCTCGTTGAGCATGGTGAAGATCGTGTTCAGGGAATCGGACATTCTCCGGAGGGATTCAGGACTGTCCATCTCGCGGCCGGAAAGATCGATGCCCAGAAGCAGCGGGATGAGCCGGCCGGCCGGGTTGTCATCCGATCCCGGCCCTGTTGCCTGACCGGCCGGGGAGAATCTCTTTTCCAGCTGACCGAGCACCGTGAGGCGCGCTTCGCTATCGAGCGCTTTCAGCTCCCGGGCAAGGAAGGTCTCGATGGCCGGTTCCGGATTATCCGGGTTCTGCTCCCGGATCTCCCGCAGGGCAAAAACGAGCCTGTCCAGTGATGGCTGCGTCATATGCCTTCCCGACGGAGCTTATCCGTATCTGTTTTCGTGCTTATGCCGCATCTCATCATGGCTGACCGCCTTTCTTGTCCGGCGTCATGATGATGGTCTCATCCAGGCCGTCGTCATCCCCGACGGAAGGGTTTGCCTGCCGGGGACGTGGTGCGGCCGGACCACCCATGATGACCGTTTCCGCCATCGCATCTTTTTGCTTCGACTCCTGCCTGTTCGTCTGCGTCGGGGCAGGCTTCCGATCGGGAGCGTTCATGATTACGGTCGCTTCCATGCGGTCCTCATCCGTTCGGGCGGGCCCTTGCTGTCCGGTCTCCTGCGCCTCGCGGCCGGGTGCGCTCAAGATGACCGTCTCGGGAGCGGATTCACTGCCGTGCCCGGGTCCCGTGACCACGGTCTCTGTCATCGGGTCTTCATCTTTGGGTGCGGGCTTTGTCTGGAGCGGCTCCGGAGGTTTCCGCCCGGGGTTGCCCAGAATAACCGTTTCATCAGGATTCTCTTCGCCACGGCCGGAAACAGGTGCGGCGAGACTCTCGGCCCCGATAATCACGGTCGCCGCCATCAGGTCGTCGTCCTTCGGAGCGGGCTTTGCCTGCACGGGCTCCCGGACAGCCGGCCGGGGTGTTTCAAGGACGACCGTTGCCTCGATGTCCTGTTCCTGCTCTGCCGTCTTTTTCGCGGATGTCTCCCCCACGGTGCCGGGTCCGAGCACCACGGTCTGATCCGGAGGGGCAGATTCCATGGCCGGCGCCGCATCAGGGACACGGCCGAAATGAACGGTTTCCGTGGTGAAGTCTTCTTCCTCTGTGGCAGGTTCCGTAACCTCTTCCCGCCTCTGCTCGAGGATCATGGTTTCCGGGGCTTCTCCCCCGACCTTCCCGGATACCGGCTGACAGGTCCCGGGGAGTATGGCCGTCTCTTCGATGCCTCCGGAGATTCCTTGCCCTGCCGCCTCTTCGGATAATGGCTCTACGGTATGAACCTCTTTCGCTTCGGCTGCCGGGCTCTTCCATCTGGACATGATCTGCCTGAGGGCGAGACCGATCTGCTCATCGGGGTTCGTCTCCTCTTTGCCGACTGAAGAGACGGAGGCCTCTCCGGATGCATTGCCGAAGAGCTCCTTCCTGATCTCGCGTTTCAGCGACCGAAGCATGGATGAGAATTCATCGGCCGGATATCCGAGGCTGCCTCCTTCCGTGAGGAGAGAAAACCCGAGCATGAGCGCCTTTTCCCAGTATCCTGCATATCTCCGGGGAGCAGGCCCCGGTTCCCAGAAAATGTTTTCTGCGGCGAAGGCGCTCCCGCCCACGTCGAGGCGCCTCTCGTTCAGCATGCTGCCGAGAGCTGCATGGACAGCCTGCGAATCCTGAGTCCGGTTTTCCAGCAGCGCGTGGAACCAGAGCGTTCCCAGGGCCTGACGGACATCGCCGTTTCCTTGCAGTTGCGCCTTTTCCGGTGCGGTCACCTCCCACTCCACTGCCGTGAGCCCGGCCCCCCACAATGTCGGAAGGAGACCGCCCGGCTCCGGGAGCGTGAGCCACATGCCCTCGATGGAGGGCCCGCATGCATTGCAGGGAAGACCGCTTTCGCCGGTGAGGAGATATCGCGCGGCTTCATCGAGGAAAGAGAGCTTGAGGAAGAGGACCTCCAGAAACCGCCTTTCCTCTTCCGCGAACAGCGTCAGGTCTGCCGCGTCGGCCCTGAAACGGCTCACCATCCGACTGCGGGACAGAAGCCCCCTGTCCGCAAGGATTTTCTCCAGCTCTTCGCACCGGGCGCCCGAGACAAGGGAGAGATAATCCGAGGCATTGAGCGACCCTGCTTCGAGCACGAGCAGGAAGAACGGATAAAATGCCACGGGCACAAGGCAGGAAAGCACCTCTCCGCGAGTGTGGCACGATGCGTGTTCGGGACAGCGTACACAGGGCAGGTCGCCTGATGCCGGCTTACCGAAGGCTTTCATGAGCGCCTCGGGGCCTTTCACGTTCTCGGGTTCCCCGGCATCGGGCCTGATGGAATAAAACGTCCCTCTCCCGTCTTTTTCGCGGCACGCCGGACAGAAAAGGTATCGCCTGAGCGACGACGAATAGGGTTGAAGCCGCGACTCGGCAAGGACGCCCTCGTCGCGGCAGAGGACCAGATCTTTTCCGCAGTCCGGGCAGGGCGGGTGGAAGAACAGCCGGGTCCTGGTGCAATAGAAGAGCGGACGGAAGGAAACGAGTTGCAGGCTCCGAGGATCCTGGGAGGAGAGGGAGATGAGGGACCCATGCCGGTTATGCCTGTCAAAGGCGTGCTTCCAGATGGACTCGATGCCGGTATTGGTGAGAGGATTGCGGGCATTCTCCAGGTGGGTATGATCATCCGTGGAAAGCATGAGAAACAGCGGCTTTACGGTGCTTCCCGCATCGCTTGTCACCCTTGCAGGGATGATGCGTGCCGGCGCTCCGGCACTGGTGATAATCTCGAAAGGGAATCCGGAGGCAGATCCGGGGCGCACCTCAGGCGTATCAGGTGAAAGCTCGATTGAAAAAGGCCCCCCGAAGCCCCCGAGGTATGGCAGTAGTGAAGAATCAGTCATTTAACAGAGCTCCGCCATGATAGGTGATCGGTCTGATTGCCCTGAGATGCCACAAACGCCCGTAACTGCATTTACATTCACATTTCACTGTCCCGCGATAGTAAATCTTTTTTTATATCAATTACTTTCACCTTGTCAAGTGATCCTTGGCGAATGATTTCCCCTTTCAGAGCCGGCTTTGCTGCGGACATCAGGGTGCTTCCTCTAACCGATTGATAATAATGACAGGAAAGAAGCGCCTGTCCCTGCTGCCGAACGGACGGACCGGCATCAGTAAACAATCAGATTGCGGCCGGTTTTCCGGGAGAACACCACCCCGCCGACGGCGCCGACCAACTCGTCCTTCTCCATACCGAGAAGGGCTGCGGCGTCCGCATCGATATCGGCCAAAGCCCTGCTCCCGTCGGAGAGCCTGCCGACGACGGTCCCGCTCACCGGCTCTCCCCTGCTGCCGTGCCTGATCACATATGCCTCGGTCCTGAGCGCGCCTGATGCCTTTTCCACAGGCTCCGGCAGCGCATGAGCATCGATCTGACGCTGTACTGCGGAATCATCCCGCTCCTTCCACCCCGCAGAAGACGGCCCTCCGCCGTAGATGCCGACGGAGTGCTTGGTGATGTACCAGCCGTTCGCCGTCACCATGACCTTCCGGGACCTGTCCTGCCTGACCGCGTCCACGGCGGAGGCGATCGCGTGCAGCGAGTAGTTGTTCCCCGGCCCGCCGAAGAACGCGAGCCCGCCGGTCAGGCTCAAAGGCCGGGGGTCGTCGTCTGAGATGCCGATCTCTTTCATGGCGATCTCCACGGCGGACGGGAAGCAGCTGTACAGATCGAACAGGTCTATGTCGTCCAGCTCGAGCCCGGCCTGGCCAAGGGCAAGCCGCGAGGCGTTTCTGATGGCGGGCGACGAGTCGAGCATCGGCCTCCGGGTGACGTTCCATATATCGTTGAAGTCGGCCCCGCCGATGGGGTACACCCACTTCTCCGGGTCGATCCCGAGCCTTTCCGCGTTCTCCGATGTGGTCAGGAGCACGGCCGCCGCCTGGTCCACGTTGATATTCGCGTTCATGCACTTGGTATAGGGATAATTGATGTAGCGGTTTTCGGGCGTCACTTCCGCGATCCCGGAGGCGCTCAAACGCTTTTGTATCCAGGCATGGGGGTTGCCGGACGCGACGAGGGAGAGCTTCTCCCAGAGCCTCCCCATATACTGCCTGTGCTCGTCGGGGCTCCGGCCCGAAGCCGCCCGGATGGCGGTTTCGAAAAGCGGATACATCACGGAAGGAAAGAACAGGTCATACGCCGCCTCGATGTCGCTCGCACCGGGGACCTCCACACCGTCAACGCGCTCGGGGGTGCTGCTCTCCGGCCAGTCGAGGGCGATCTCGCCCTTTAAGGCGCGGCGGATGGAATAGATCGCCTCCGCACCGGTGATAAGGACCGCCCTCGCCTTTCCCGAGGCGAGCGCACGGCAGGCCCTGTTCACCAGCAGCTGGGGGGTGTTCCCGCCGATGGGGAGGTAGGACCGCTCTTTCGGGTGTATCCCGAGCTTCTCGCAGAGCATGCCCGGCGCATCACGGTACGGCCACTGGAAGAGGTTCACCACGGAGAGCGTATCGATGATCCCCGTTATCCCGCTTACACCCGCATCACCAACGGCCTCCCCGCAGACCCTTGCCATGAGGCTCAACGGGTCGAGAGGCCGCTCTACGTTCTTCCGCTGAGTGTACTGGGAGACGCCTGCAAGGATTGGAGTATGCTTCTCTGACATCGTGAGAAATATAGAATCATTCACCAGGCCTGTCAATGAAAGTACACATTCGCCCTCTGCAATGAAGCCTGACCGGAGCGAAAAACGGTCTTCATTTCACGCCCGGAATGGTATATGAGGAGGATCATATAATAAGAATGTATGTTCTTGAGGATATTGAAGTAAGCCATGCGCATGAAAGACATGATGACACGCTCTTTCGAGAGCCTGAGCCCCGATGACGACCTGGCCGGGGTGGCGCAGGCTTTCCGGAAGACGCGGCTCGAGGCCCTGCCTGTGGCTGATGCAGAGGACGGGCGCCTCATCGGCATCATGACCAAAGCGAACCTTTACGATGCGGTGGCAAAAGGCATGTCTCCCGACATGCCCATCCAGGGTCTCTACTCAACGGACATCCTGAAACTCGGTGAAGATCTCTCGTATGATGAAGTCAAGGAGATCGTGCGCACGAGCCATGCAGGCAATGCAATCGTCGTGAACGGCCGGGACGAGGTCACGGGAGTCTTCACCAAGGCCGGGTGGATCATGGCCATGCTCAAGCGCGAGACCCAGCTCAACAGCGATCTGAACGCCATCCTTCAGACCATGCATAACGGCCTCGTCGCCATCGACAGGAACGGCAGCGTGGTCGAAATCAACAAGGCTGCCCTGAGTGCTCTTTCCTTAAGCACGGCCCGAGCCCTCGGGAGGAATATCACCGAGATCCTGCCGGGCCTCAAGCTCGATGCCGTCCTGGGAAACGGGCAGCCCTCGATCGGCTACCTCTACTCGGTCCGCGACATAAGCCTCCTGTGCAACATCACCCCCACTACCCGGGAAGGCAACGTAACCGGAGCCATCGTCGTGTTCCAGGACGTGACCGATCTCATGCTCATCATCACCGAGCTCGAGAGCGTGACGAAACTCAACCGGACACTGCAGTCGGTCATGAACCTCGCCTATGACGGGATCGTCGTGCTGGACGACAAGGGGCTCATCTCCATGGTGAACAAGGCCGCCGAGAGCTTCCTGCGCAGGAATGCGGATCTCATCGTGGGGAAACCCGTAGAAGAGGTCATCGAAAACAGCCGGATGCACCAGGTCCTCAAGACAGGGGTGCCGGAGATCAACCGCCTGCAGTTCATCAGGGGCGTCCCCTACGTGGTCTCGTCGCTGCCGATCATCCGCAAGGGACAGGTAGTCGGCGCGGTGGGCAAAATTCTTTTCCGCAACCTCGACGAGGTCAAGGACCTCGCCAGGAAGCTCGCCAACGTCGACCACGAGGTGTCTCACCTCGGCGGAAAAGATGCGGAAGAGAATATCTCCTCAGGGGACTTCGACCATATCGTCACGGCGGACCCTGCGTTCAGACAGATCATCGACGAGGCGGCAATCGTATCCAGAGGGACCTCAAACATCCTCATCACGGGGGAGAGCGGCACCGGGAAAGAGCTCATCGCCCAGGCCATCCACAAGAACAGCACCAGCAGAAACGGACCGCTGGTCAAAGTCAACTGCGCCGCCATACCCGACAGCCTCATGGAGTCGGAGTTCTTCGGGTATACCCCCGGGGCGTTCACCGGCGCACACCGCAGCGGCAAGAAGGGCAAGCTCGCCATGGCCGACGGCGGCACCCTCTTTCTGGACGAGATCGGCGACATGCCCCTGTTCCTCCAGAGCAAGCTTTTGCGGGTGGTCCAGGACAAGTCTTTCGAGCCGGTCGGATCGAACAGACAGCAGAAGATCGATGTGAGGTTCATCGCGGCCACCAACCAGGATATCGAGGCCATGGTAGCCCAGGGCGGCTTCCGCTCCGACCTCTTCTACCGGCTCAACGTCATCCACCTGCACATCCCGCCTCTGCGCGAAAGGCGGCAGGACATCAGTCTGCTGGTCCAGTACTTCCTCGAAAAATACAACCGCGTCTTCGGCACGTGCGTACGGGACATCTCCCCTGAAGTCCGCGAGATCTTCCTCGAACACGAATGGCCGGGCAACGTCCGCGAGCTCGAAAACGTCATCGAGCGGGGAATAAACTTCGCGAGGGGCATGACGATCGAAAAACAGGACCTGCCTCACTACCTGCGCGACCGGGCAAAGCCCGAGCCTCAGAGGAAAAAAGCCGCAGCCGGCAACCATGGGCTGAAGCCCAGCCGTGAAGACCACGAGAGAGAGCTCCTGCTGGACGCCTTGAAGCAGGCGGACGGAAACAAGGCGGAGGCGGCCAGGATCCTCGGTATCAGCAGGTCGTGGCTCTATGAGAAGATGACCAGGATGGGGATCTCCCACCGAAGGTAATATACCACTCGTCGCCGGAGAGGACACCTGTCCGTTATGCCGGACATTTTCCGGGATAACGGACACTTCATGCAACCCTCTTGTATGACTATAATACCATAAACGCTCGATATCCCCGCCTGGCATGCCCATTGCTCTTATTAAGTGGACGTACAACCCTTCAGGTGTGGGGGGATGAGCGGCACTACTTTATCAGGAGGTTTCACCAATGTTCAAGTCGTATGAGGACGCATACAAGCGTTCTTTGGAAGACAAGGAAGGTTTCTGGAGCATAGCGGCCGGGGCGATTCAGTGGGAGAAGAAATGGGACAAGGTGCTCGATGACGCGAAAGCGCCGCTCTACCGGTGGTTCGCCGGCGGACGCCTGAACACCTGCTACAACGCCCTCGATTACCATGTCGAGAACGGCCGCAAAGATCAGGTCGCCATCATCTACGACTCTCCGGTCACGAATACGATCCGGAAGATCACCTACGGCGAGCTGCTCGGCGAGGTATCCCTGTTCGCGGGGGCGCTCAAGTCACTGGGCGTGAACAAGGGCGACCGCGTGGTCATCTACATGCCCATGATCCCGGAAGCAGCCGTTGCCATGCTGGCATGCGCGCGGATCGGCGCGATCCACTCTCTGGTGTTCGGCGGGTTTGCACCCAACGAGCTTGCCGTACGCATCGACGACGCCAAGCCCAAGGTCATGCTGACCGCGTCGTGCGGGATCGAGCCCAAGGGTCCCATTCCCTACAAGCCCCTGCTGGACAAGGCCATCGAGCTCTCCAGCCACAAGCCCGAGAAGTGCGTGATCTACCAGAGGCCCCAGGTCAAGGCGGATCTCACCCCGGGCAGGGACGTCGACTGGCAGGACGCCGTCAAAGAGGCGAAGCCGGCAGGCTGCGTGACCGTAGAGGCCACCGATCCGCTGTACATTCTCTACACCTCGGGTACCACGGGAATCCCCAAAGGGGTTGTCAGGGACAACGGCGGACACGCCGTGGCATTGAAGTGGAGCATGAAGCACATCTACGGCGTGGAGCCGGGCGACGTGTACTGGGCGGCCTCCGACGTGGGCTGGGTAGTCGGCCACTCCTACATCGTCTATGCGCCCCTGCTCTACGGGTGCACGACCATCATGTTCGAAGGGAAACCCGTGGGCACCCCGGACCCGGGGGCGTTCTGGCGGGTGGTTTCACAGCACAAGGTCAAAGTTCTCTTCACGGCGCCCACGGCTTTCCGTGCCATCAAGAAAGAAGACCCGACAGGCTCTTACCTGGCGAAATACGACATCTCGTCTCTCAAATATCTGTTCCTCGCAGGCGAGCGGCTCGATCCGGACACCTACCACTGGGCAAGCGACATGCTGAAGATTCCGGTCGTGGACCACTGGTGGCAGACAGAAACCGGTTGGGCCATTGCGGCAAACTGCATGGGCATCGAGGAGCTGCCCATCAAACCGGGCTCCCCCACGAAGCCTGTTCCGGGCTATGACGTGAGGATCATAAACGACAGCGGGAAAGAGGTCGAAAACGGCGGCGAAGGCATCATCGGCATCAGGCTCCCCCTGCCCCCCGGCTGCCTCCCCACCTTATGGCAGAGAGACGATGCCTTTATCAACTCGTACTTGAGCGACTTCCCCGGATACTACGCAACCGGTGACGGCGGGTTCAAGGATGCCGACGGCTACATGTACATCATGGGCAGGATCGACGACATCATCAACGTTGCCGGGCACAGGCTTTCGACCGGCGGCATGGAGGAGGTCGTGGCCAAGCATCCGAATGTCGCGGAATGCGCGGTCATCGGCGTGGAAGACCAGCTCAAGGGACAGGTGCCGGTCGGATTCGTCGTCCTCAAGGCCGGTGTCACCAAGACAGCGCCGGAGATCCAGAAGGAGGTCGTGGGCATGGTCCGCAACGAGATCGGCGCGCTGGCCTGCCTCAAGGATATCACCGTGGTCAAGCGCCTGCCCAAGACCAGGAGCGGCAAGATCCTGCGGGCGACCATGCGCAGGATCGCGGACGGCCAGAAATTCACGGTGCCGTCAACCATCGAAGACCCGGCAGTGCTCGGCGAGATCGAGGAGTCTCTAAAGGAAATCGGCTACCCCAAATGACGATACGGATGGGGGCAGGCAGATCCTGCCCCCATGTCCGATAACGCGACGCTGAAAAAGACACGGTTACCCTCACGCCTCAACGAGTGAAGGGCAACGCATGCGTTCTTCCGTATCGCGCCGGAATTCCTTTCCAACACGGATAACCCTGGCTGAGGGGAGCTGTACCCTTCGCCGACTTACAAGGAGAATACCATGCAGAATGCAGAAAAAATAGTAATGGAAAAACAGGCTGAAGAGATCAGGGCAATGCCGAGGGGCATACCGCTCATCGGAGGTATCCTGGGGAGTACGACATGCGGGCTGCTGCTGTACGCGTGGAGCGTGTTCATCAAACCCTTAAGCGCCGAGTTCGGCTGGACGAGGGCCGAGATCGCCATGGCCTTTGCCGTCTGCGCCCTGACCTTCGGCCTCACGACATTCATCGCAGGCAAGCTGAGCGATAAGTACGGCCCGAGGATCGTGGTGCTCGCAGGCTCCATCATCCTGAGCATCGGGTTCGTGCTCTCGGGATTCGTCAACACCAAGGAGCAGCTCTATATCACGTATGGCCTGATCTCGGGGTTCGGCGGCGGGCTCGTCTACCTTCCGCCCATCGCGACCGCTCCGAAGTGGTGGCCGGACAGGAAGGCCCTCGCCACAGGCTTTGCCGTGGTAGGCCTCGGCCTGGGCTCATTCATCATGGCGCCGCTGGCCACTGCCATCATCACCAATCCCAATCTCGGGTGGCGGTATGTGTTCATCTACGTGGGGGTTGCCATGGGCATCATGGGCATCATCTCGGCCTTCTGCCTCGACGTGCCGCCTGCAGGATGGAAACCTGCCGGCTACAATCCTCCGGCCCCGTCCGCCAGCAACCCCGGCGTAAGGCTTCGCGACTATACCTTCAGTGAAACGGTCAGGTCGCCCCAGTTCTGGTTCCTCTATGTCGCTTACTTCTGCGGGTGCTTTGCGGGGCTGATGGTCATCGGACATATCGCGGGCCACGGCAGGGATTCGGGGCTCGAACCCATGCAGGCTGCCGCCGCGGTGAGCTCACTCGCGATATTCAATGCGGCGACGCGCATCCTCATCGGGGCCATTGCAGACAAAGTAGGCACCAAGGCCTCGTTCGTCGGCATCTTCATCCTCCAGGTAGCCGCCATGGCGCTGCTCTACCCTGCCGGGTCCTCGGCGCTGCTCCTGTTGACGGTAGCCGCACTCATCGGGTGGAACTACGGGGCCATGTTCACCCTGTTCCCCGCCACCTGCCTCCAGTACTACGGTCCGACGTCCCAGGGCTCGAACTACGGCCTGCTCTTCACCTCTTTCGGCCTTGCCGGATTCATGGGCCCCTGGATCGGCGGCCTGCTCAAAGACACGACCGGTACGTATTACGCGCCGTTTCTCGTCGGCGCGGCCATGGTGACCATCTCGGTCGTCATTACCGCGTTCATCAAACAGCCGGAGAGAAAACCGCTGTAGAGAAATTCCTATGAAAAGCTTTCCCGGCGGCATGGACTGCAGTAATGCAGACCGGCTGCCGGGGAGGCCCGTGGCATCCCCGCCGGTTAAAAGATCTCGAATATGTCGTGGACCAGGAAAAAGAAGATCTCGATGGCGATGAGCAGGATGATGATCCACTCCAGGGTGGACGAGTGCTTGTGGTACTGCTCGGCCGCCAGCATGCTGAACAGCTCGTGGATCACCTCCAGCTTCTTGTTGAGGATCTCGATCCTGGGCTTTACATCGAGGTACCGCGCCGCCAGCTCATAGAACCGCTCGACCTCGGGGTATTCCCAGAAGAATTCCGGCGTGTCCAGGAGATTGTAGCGGAGGTTGATATCGCTCTGCACGAGGTAGAGATTGCCCCGCATCTGGGACAGCTCCTTGCGGCTCAAGCGTGATTTGCCTGCCGAGGCTATGTTGTGCGGGATATGAGCCGTGTCGGCTATGGTCTTTTCCGCGGTGAGCTCGAATTCTTCCAGCTTGACCGATTGTGCCAGGCCGTGGGAGATGGCGAGCCGCTCCGGAATATCTTCGGTCGCGAGGAAGATATGGTCGTTCCTGATCCGGGAATTCCCGTCCACGGAAAAAGTGAACTCATCGGATATCAGATCTGCGAAGGGGCCCTGCTCGAACGGCCGGATTTCTCCGAGAAGGCGGTCGATATTTTCCCGGGGCATGCCCCAGGCCACGAGGACTCCGAAGGAGAACAGAAACACATCTCCCGGGTCCTTGCTGACATGGACAATATCACGGTAAAAACTGCAGGTGTACCGTCCCGAGAGGGTGTCTTTCAATCCAGCAAAATCAAAATTCCTGGCCACGCAAAATGCCGTGCAGGTGTTCATATCCGGGCCGCCTCGCTTTCTTGCATATTCCTTTACACTATACTGCCGATTCAAGGGGGAAGCAATACGAGAGAGAGCCTTCATATGCCCATCCGGAGCCGAAAGTGAGAGGAGCCTTTCCTGTAGTAAAATGTCTCAGATTTTCCTCTTACTGTGCCGATATAAGGGAATATGGAACAAGATACAAGGATAGGCGCTCCTCTTGAATTGAAACAGGAGGTTCAGGCAGACTCGGGCACACCGTCGGAACAGACGCCCCCGCCTTCCGAGCAGAATGAATACACCTTCCGATCATGCATGCTCCGTTTCGTGGGGACCGCATTTCTCGGCATGTTCATAGACGTCGTTATCTTCTGTCTTTCCGCCCTGACAGTATTTATGGGCTACAGCATCTCGACCATCGGACTCTATTATACCCTGATCGAAGTGCCCCTCATCTGCGGGATACTCGGCATCTTCTTCTTCGACGAGATCTTCGATGTTGCCGGAGAAGTAGCAAAAAAGATCCCCCGTTTCAGACGATACCCCCACTAAAAAGGGGACAGATTTATTTTCTGTCCAGATCGACAAGTACAATCGATACCATCGTTTGCCGAACAGAAAATAAATCTGTCCCCTTTTTATCCCCTTTTGTGGTGCACTGCTTCGGATGCAGGAGAGAAGAGGATCAGCGATCCGCATCCCGAGCAGACGAGCTTGCGGCTGCCGAAGCTCGGTGAGATCTCATAGGGGCGACCGCAGGCGTGACAGGTGATGGTCTGCCACTTCCCGGGATTGAGCTTCTCCTGCTGGACACCGGCATGACCCGGTCCGCTGTAATCCTGTGCAACGCTTTCCGGACGAACTGCAGCCGAGGCGTTCATGGCGGCAGAGGCTGACAGAACCGCCCCGGTCGCCTTTGCACCCGGCCTGATTACGCTGTGCACCCGCTTGCAGCGGGGGCACGAGACTGTATCCCCGGCATACTCCGGGGGGAGCTTTATCTCCAACCCGCATTGGCAGGTGACAAACGCGAACTTGTTCACGGCCCGCATGATGTCCCCTGCCCTTCTCCTGCTTTCAGCCGCGGTCAACCCGGCAGCCGGCCCGGCTGCGTTCGCCGCCCTGATCTCGACTTTGCCCGCACCTTTAAGATCGGCCGCGGGTATCAGTGCCTGCCGCTTGCGGGTAACCTGTATGTAGGCCTTCATGTAATCGAGATAGCCGGCCCCGCCGGCCATTGACCGAAGGACCTTTATGCGCGCGGAAAGCGGCGGGTGGGTGGCGAACACACTGTCGTGCAGACTCTGCTTTGTCGGGTTGACGATGTAAAAGGGCGCGGTCACGGACCGGGCCGCCACGAGCTTCTCGGTGCTGCCCCCGATCTTTTCCAGAGCGGAGGCAAGGCCTTCAGGATACCGGGTAAGGCGTGCGCTCGTTGCATCGGCAAGGTACTCCCGCTTGCGGGATATGGAGAAGTAGAGGATGCGCGCGAGGATGGGCGCCAGGATAGCCAGGACCAGCGAGACGATGAGGATTACGACCGCTCCTTTGCCTGAAGAACGACGGGAGCGGGACGTATAGCGCATGGTTGAGTAGCGGAACGAGCGCAGGAAAACGTCCGAGATCAGGAGCATGGAGCCCAGCATGGTGGCGGCCACGGTCATGTAGAGCAGATCCCGGTTCATGATATGGCCGAGCTCATGGGCCACGACTCCCTGGAGCTCGTCCCTGCCGCACACGGCAAGCAGGCCCGCGGTCACGCAGATGTGGCTGTCTTTCGGAGACTTGCCCATGGCAAAGGCGTTGGGGGCAGGGTCGTCCACAACATAGACCTTGGGCATCGCAGGCAGGGACCCGGCGATCACCATCTCCTCCACCAAGTTGTAGAGCTGGGGATAGGTGTCCCGGTCCACCTGGTGGGCATTCGAGATGCTCAGGAGCACGCTGTCCGATGCATACAGGCTCGCCAGAAGCATGACGGCCCAGACGAGCGCCGCAATGCCCGCACCGGCGAACCCGGCATACGGATGGTAATCGCCCGCAACGAACACGCCGATCGCAGCGCCGAGAAGGACCAGGAAAAGGCCCATCGCCGCGATGAGCAGGACGGTCTTTCTCTTGTTGGCTGCGATGATCGACCAGAACATTTAAGTTAGAAGCTCACCTTGGGCACAGCCGCCTGGGCCTTGTCCTCGAGCTCGAAATATTCCGCGGGCCGGAAGTTGAACATCCCTGCAACCACGTTGGAGGGGAACATCTGGATCTTGTTGTTCAAAAACAGCACCTGGTCGTTGTAGGCCTGGCGGGCAAAGGCTATCTTGTTTTCCGTAGAGGTGAGCTCTTCCTGCAGCGCCAGAAAGTTCTGGTTTGCCTTGAGCTCGGGATAATTCTCCATCACGGCCATGAACCGGGAGAGCACACCCGTAAGCTCGCTTTCGGCGCTCGATATTTCGGACATGGACTTCGCGCCTGCCGCCCGGGCCCGTGCGCTCGTGACCGCATCGAAGGTCTGCCTCTCGTGTGCGGCGTATCCCCTGGTGGTTTCGACCAGGTTGGGGATCAGATCGTGCCTCCGTTTGAGCTGCACCTCGATCTGCGACCAGGCGTTCTTGAGCTGGTTCCTCAAGCCGACCAGCGAGTTATACGTTGCTACGACATAGAGCAGACCGAAAACTATGATGCCTGCCAGAACAATGATCACGACCGTACCTGCTGCCATATACCCCTCCTTCACCTACTCTCTTCGCCACAGGGAACGAATATCTCGTCGAGCAGCCTCGTAAGAGAATCCTCCCGGCCTTCTTCCCGGATACCGGAGCATCCGGCCGCAAGGGTCTTTTTCAGCTCGCCTCTGTCGAACCACAGCCCGTGGTCCGGGCACTCATCGAGCAGAATCGATCCGTTGCCGCCTGCGAGAATCTTTTTCATAGCCCTTGAACATATCGGACACGTGCGTTTCCTTTCTTTACCGGAAACCGGCCTGAACGTGCCGACCAGCGCCGAACCTCCTTCCCGGGCCAGGAGAAGCGCGAGCTCGCCCGAATCGAGCCAGACGCCTTCACACCGGGGGCAATAGTCGATCTCGATGCGGTCGAACTCGAGGGTGATGAGGATATCGCTACACTGCGGGCATTTCATGGGACATGCTTATACCACGGTTTCTCATGCCGGGAACAGGTGCAACATGGGGGAAAATTCATTTCCCGGGCAGACGCTGCCGGAAGCTTTCTTCGAACGAGCCGTACTGGGCCATAAACGCCTTGGCATATTCACGGTACGTCGGGTCTTCCGTTTCGGCGTACCTGACCGTCATCTCGATGGATGCTTCGAGGGACGAAAGCTGGAGCAGCTTGATGTCCCGCATGAGAAGAAGCGGGAAATCCGGGATCATGGTCTGCTCCCACGAGCTTTTCAGCTCATCCAGGCTGCGCCCGAGCGCCTCGAGGCCGGAGGTAAAGGCCTTCTTCTCTTTGCGGTCCATGCCCTGCACGTCCAGGCCCGCTTCCTTGCCGGAAAGGCCTGCCGCGTATGCGGCCTGGGCATCGGCTATGGCCTTTTCTGTTTCCAGGAATCGATCCACCCGGCCGGCGAAGACGTTCATGACCGCCGCACGCGCCTCTGCCTCTTCCCGGGAAAGATTCTGCGGGGTGATGCTCTCGACCTCATAGACGTTGAAGGTCTCGGGACCTTCGGAGAGAAAGATCGTGTTGCCCTGGATCCAGTAGGCTTTCGTGTAGACGGTTTTCCCGCTGAAGCCGGTTATCGCGTAATCGGCCCATGAGGGCATGGCGGAGAAGACCGCCAGAACAAGGCCGGATATGAATGCCGCTGCCCTATGGCCGCCCGTCAACCGCATCACTGCCGCAAGGCGATGCCGAGCTCTTTCTGAAGCGCACTCACGATCTTATCCTGCCGCGGAGACAGCATCGAGTCTTCCAGCGTCCTGGCGGAGGACTGGTAGGTGAGCCGGATGGTAATGCCCTTCTTGCCCTGGGGAAGCTTTTCGCCCGTATACAGGTCCACGGCCGTGACCTTCCTCAAGTCGGCGATGTGCATGCTCTCTATCACCCGGAGGATCTCTGCGAAGGGGATCCCCTCGTCGGCGACCAGGGAGAGGTCTCTCCACGTCATGGGGAACTTTGGGATTTCCTTCAAGCCCTGCCACCTGCTTCGCAGGAGAGGGTCGACGGAAAGCTCGGCCGCATAGACATCGTCTGCGATGTCGAGCGTCTCCAGGATGTCTCCATGGAGCGCACCCATGTGACCCACGGGTTTTGAAAAAAGGAAGACGTCGGCCTGACAGCCGGGTTTGTAGAAAGTGTGTTCGGACGGCTCGAGCGTGATCTCCGGCAGAAGGGCCTCCACGATGCCTTTGATATCGTAGAAGTCCACTTCGCGCGGCGTGACCGCCCAGCCGGTTTCCTCTCGCTGTCCGGAAACGGCGATCCCCAGCTTCTGCTGCTCGTCCGGCAGGCTCCCCTTTTCCTTCGGGAAGAAGCACTTGCCGATCTCGAAGATGCTGATGTCCCTCTGCTGGAGGTTCTTGTTCCTGCCCGCGACGGTCGCAAGGCCGGGGATAAGCGAGGTGCGCATGTTCTTCATCTCGTCGGAGATGGGATTCAGAAGCTCGAGGGCGTCTGCCCCGAAAAACTTCGTCCACCTGGGCGAGATGAAGGAGTAGTTGACGACTTCGGTGAATCCCATGGCGCAGAGACTGACGCGCAGGTCGTTGAAGTTCACCCGCTCGACCGGGGACACCATGGGCTTGAACGTGGGAAGCTTCTGCTCCACCTTGTCCATGCCGTACACCCTGATGAACTCCTCCACGAGGTCGATCTCCCGGGTCACGTCATGGCGGAACGCCGGCACATGGACGTTCCAGCCGAGGGCGGTCTTTTCGAGGCCGAACCCGAGCCTGGTCATGATGCCTTCGGTCTGGGCATCCCCTGCTTCTTCGATGCCGAGGACCTTGTACAGGTATGCCTTCCGTAAGAGGATGGGCTTCGGGTCGAATGTATTATAGTTTACATCGATTACGCCTTTGTGGACCTTTGCGTCCGCGAGAGCCTGCATGAGGTGTGCTGCGCGCGTTGCCGCATCGGCCTGCATCGTGGGATCGATCCCGCGTTCGAAGCGGTACGACGCCTCGGTGGAGAGGCCTAAGCCCTTCGATGTCCGGCGGATGCCGATAGGGTCGAAGAAAGCGCTTTCGAGAGCGATCTTCTTGGTCGTCTCCAGCACTTCGGAGTTCTCTCCTCCCATGACTCCGGCCAGGGCAACGGGCTTTTCCTTGTCGCAGATGAGCAGATCGACCGCTCTCAACGTCCGCCCGACAGAGTCCAGCGTCGTGAACTGTTCGCCCTCGGAGGCCTTTCTCACCACGATGCCTTTGCCCGCGACCAGGGTGTAGTCGAATGCATGCAGGGGCTGTCCGTATTCGAGCATGACGTAGTTCGTGATGTCGACCACGTTGTTGATGGCGCGCACGCCTGCCTGGAAGAGCCTTCTCCGCATCTCGAACGGGCTCTTTCTTATATTCACGTCCTCCACCACCCGGGCGGCATACCGGGGGCATGCGTCCGGGGCGAGGATCTCGACAGTCAGAAGATTCTCAACAGGCGTGTCCGTCTCGACAATGGGACTCTGCGGGAGCCTGAGCTCCGCGCCCAATACGGCTGAAACCTCGCGGGCTATGCCGATCACGGAAAGCTCATCGCCCCGGTTGGGGGTCACGTTGATCTCGAATACCCAGTCTTCGAGATCCAGCGCGTCGATCAGGACGTCTCCCGGCCTGAGGTCCGCCTCGATCTCCATGATACCGGTGTGGTCGTCGGTCAGTCCCAGCTCTTTTTCCGAAACGAGGACACCGTACGATTCCTGGCCCCTGAGCTTGACCTTTTTCACCACCATGCCCTGGCCCAGGTCGGCACCGATGGGGGCGAACGCGCTGATCATGCCCGGGCGGCAGTTGGGCGCCCCGCAGACGACCTGGAGGATTTCTTTCCCGGTGTCCACCATGCAGATCTTCAGTTTCTCGGCATCGGGGTGAGCCTTGACTTCCACGATCCGCGCCGCGATGACTTCACGGGGAACCGTCTCGTGGATAATTCCTTCCACCTCGGTGCCGCTCATGGTCAATGCCCTGGCGGCATCATGCGCGCCGGCGTCCGTGTTTACATATTCTCTGATCCACTTATAGCCCAGCTTCATGGCTTTCCTTCTGTCAGGCGAACTGTCCGAGGAATCTAAGGTCGTTGTCGAAGAACTGACGGATATCGTCGATCCCGTACTTGAGCATGGCGATCCTCTCGATGCCCAGGCCGAACGCAAAGCCGGTCACGGCTTCGGCATCGATATTCACGTACTTGTACACTTCAGGATCCACCATGCCGGAGCCCAGGATCTCGAGCCAGCCGGAATTCTTGCAGACCCTGCAGCCCTTGCCCTTGCAGATGATGCACCCGATGTCCACCTCGGCGGACGGCTCGGTGAAGGGGAAGAACGACGGCCGGAAGCGCAAGGGAACGTCCTTGCCGAAAAGCCGGTGGATGAACTCGTAGAGCACGCCTTTCAAATGGGCGAAGGTGATGCCTTCCTCGACCCACAAGCCTTCGATCTGGTGGAACATGGGCGTGTGGCTCACGTCGGAATCGCACCGGTACACCTTGCCCGGCGCGATGATCCTCACCGGCAGCCCGCTTTTCTCCATTACCCTGATCTGAACCGGCGAGGTGTGCGTGCGCAGAAGGATGCCCTGCCGGAAGTAGAACGTATCCTGCATGTCTCTGGCGGGATGGTGCTCGGGGATATTGAGCGCCTGGAAGTTATGGTAGTCGTCTTCCACCTCGGGCCCTGACGCAATGGTGAATCCGAGGCTCAGGAAGATGTCTTCGAGCTCGCGGATCACGGAATTGATGATGTGGATTCCCCCTCTTCTGGGGGCCCTGCCGGGCAGTGTTACATCGATGCATGGGCCTGAGGAAGCCTTTTTCAGCTCATCGATTTTTTGCGAAAGAGCGTCTTCCATGAATGATTTCAATTCATTGGACAACGCTCCGATACGGGGTCTCTCTTCTGCGGACAAAGCCCCCATCTGGCGGAGGATGGAGGTCAGAGCCCCCTTCCGTCCCAGATACTTGACCCGCATGGGCTCAATCTCATCAGGTCGCTGTATGGAATCCAGTTCTTCGCAAAAGGTCTGCTTTAAGGCTTCCAGCTGTGTTTCCATCTATTATGATTGAAGAGCAGCCTCGACAATATAGGAGAAGCCCTTGGGATCGGTGACTGCGATGTCTGCAAGCACCTTCCTGTCCAGATCCACGCCCTTGGTGCTGAGCGCATGTATGAACCGGGAATAGGTATATCCCCTCTCCCGCAGTGCGGCATTGATACGGGCGATCCAGAGCGTCCTGAACTCGCGCTTTCTGACCCGCCTGTCGCGATATGCATATGCAAGGCCCTTATCCAGGGTCTCCATCGCTGCCCTGAGCAGATTCCTCCTGCCGCCCACATAACCTTTGGTGAGCTTGTGCAGCTTTCTCTTCTTCCTGACACCTATCTTACCACGTTTTACTCGCATTTCTTAAACCCCTTACAGATATGGCAACATCCGCTTGACGCCGCACAAGTTGGCTGAATCAACCAGAGTTGATTTTCTTAAATGGCGTTTCTGTTTCGTTGTCTTAGACGAAAGAAGGTGGCTCGCATACGCCTTGTTCCTCTTGACCTTCCCGCCGCCGGTAGCGCTGAACCTCTTTGCCGCACTCCTGTTTGTCTTGAGTTTCATGTCCTGCTCCTCTTTTCTACTTCGGGGCGAGCATCATAATCATGGTGCGGCCTTCGGCCTTGGGTTCGGACTCGACAGCAGCGAGATCGGCCAGATCGGCCTTGATCTTCTGGAGCATGTCCATTCCCTTGTCCATGTGTATGATCTCCCGTCCTCGGAAGCGTACAACAACCTTTACTTTATTCTTGGCCTCCAAAAACCGCTTGATATGATTCATCTTGAACAGATAATCATGCTCGTCGGTCTTGGGCCTGAATTTAATTTCCTTGATAACGACTACTGTCTGCTTCTTTTTCGCGGCGCTTTCACGCTTTGCCTTCTCGTACTTGAACTTGCCGTATTCCATGATGCGGCAGACAGGAGGGGTGGCCTTAGGAGCAATTTCAACGAGGTCCATTCCGAAATCACGCGCCCGATCCAGCGCAGTAGGCACGGTCATGATCCCCAATTGCTCTCCATCAGGCGATATAACACGAACGCTGTCAGAGATTATCGCGTTATTTATCCTGATGGTATCCTTGTCTTTCCCAGTTTTTTTAAAGCCGTTCTTAGCTATAACGCCCTCCATAGTTTTAAAATTACGCGCCTTTGTAACCCACAGACGTATCGATTGTCAATACGGATTAGATCACGGGCTGTGCATCGTTGACGATTTTTATGAAATCGTCGATCCCCATGGTCTTCTGATCGCCGCTTCTCTCCCGCACGGTAATCGTACCCTCTTCCTTTTCCCTGTCTCCGATCACGACCATATACGGAACCTTCTGCAGCCGTGCCTCTCTGATCTTGTAGCCGATCTTCTCGTTCCTCGCATCGACCTCGATGCGGACATCATTGGCCCTCAGCTTCGCTGCAACCTGTTCGGTGTAATCCGCCTGTGCATCGGTGATATTCATTATTACTGCCTGCACCGGAGAAATCCAGACCGGGAACGCGCCTGCGAAATGCTCGATGAGCACACCGATGAAGCGCTCGAGCGAGCCCAGGATCACCCGGTGGAGCATGACCGGCCGGTGCTTCTCGCCGTCCGCTCCGATGTAGTGGATGTCGAAGCGCTCGGGCAGGTTGAAATCGCACTGGATCGTGGCGCACTGCCACGACCTGCCGATGGCGTCCTTGATCTTTACATCGATCTTGGGGCCGTAGAATGCTCCGTCCCCTTCATTGATATCATAGGGAAGCCCTTTTTTATCAAGGGCGTCCTTCAATGCTTTCGTGGCCTGCTCCCACATCTCGTCCGAGCCCATGGACTGCTCGGGCCGGGTGCTGATCTCCATGCTGTAGGAGAATCCGAAGACGGCCATGACCTCTGCCACCATGTCGATGATGGCGGTGATTTCTTCAATGAGCTGGTCCGGACTGCAGAAGATGTGCGCGTCGTCCTGGGTGAACTGGCGGGTGCGGAGCAGCCCGTGGATGACGCCCGACTTTTCGTTCCGGGTGACGCTGCCCAGCTCGAAGTACCGTAAGGGCAGGTCGCGGTAGGAACGGACCTTGGACTTATAAATAAGGATATGCGAGAGGCAGTTCATGGGCTTGATGCCGTAGACCTGCTCGTCGAGCTCGGTGAAATACATGTTGTCCTTGTAGTTCTCCATGTGCCCGGAGATCTCCCAGAGCCTTCCCCGCAGGATGTTCGGGCCGAGAACGATATCGTAGCCCCGCCTGAAATGGAGCTTCTTCTCGAAGTCCTCGATGAGCGTCCTGAGCTTGCCGCCCTTGGGCATGTAGATGACCAGCCCCGGGCCCGCGTCCTCGGAGAACATGAACAGCTCGAGCTCTTTCCCGAGCTTCCGGTGGTCTCTTTTCCGCGCCTCTTCGAGGAAATTCAGGTACTCCTTGAGCGCCTTGGCCGAGCTGAAGGCGGTGCCGTAAATGCGCTGGAGCATCTTGTTCTTCTCGTCGCCCCGCCAGTATGCGCCGGCGACCGAAAGGAGCTTGACCGCCTTGACGTGCCCGGTGGTCGGGACATGCGGCCCGCGGCAAAGATCCACGAAGGACCCCTGCTCGTAGATCGTGACCGTATCGACCTCGTCGCCCAGGTCGGAGATGATCTCGACCTTGTACGGCTCGCCCTTGTCTTTGAAAAAGGCTATGGCCTCGTCCTTTCCCATCGTTTTACAGGTGAAGGGCTCGTTCTTCCCGATCAGCTCCTCCATCCGGGCCTCGATCTTCTCCAGGTCTTCGGCGGAAAAGCTCTCTGAGCGGTCAAAGTCGTAATAGAAGCCCTCCTCGGTCGCAGGCCCGATCGTGGGCTTTGCGTCAGGGAACAGCTCTTTTACCGCCTCGGCCATGATATGGGCGGCCGAATGGCGGATGATGCGCACGCCTTCTTCGGAGTCCGCATCCACCGTCTCGATGGTCTGGCCGTTCGCAAGGGGGGTCGTCAGATCCGACAGAGTCCCGTCTACGCGCGCTGCTACCGCGCGTTTGTTCTTGATGACGTCCTTGACGAGGGATCCTTCCGCAGCAATGCTCCTGCCATCCACGGTAACGGTTATCTGAGGCATAGAATCTCCATAAATAAATGGTAGGCACGCGGGGATTTGAACCCCGGACCCCCACCGTGTCAAGGTGGTGCTCTCCCACTGAGCTACGTGCCTGTGACTGCCTTTCGTTATCCTGTATCTTTGGCATTTGTCAATCGGTTTTTCAGGCCGGTTTGTCCAGGACGATCGATTTTTTTCTTGAATGATTTTACTCGACCGGATAGCGTAACGCTCTCGTCTTTTGGCATGGTACGGCGGGACGATATTATTTATTCAAAAAGGAAACGATGCATGCATATTCCGGCACATGAGATTGCCTTCGACTTCGACGGTGTGGTGGCGGATACCTTCCGCCTCTTCGTCGAGATGGCGAAGACCGAGTATAACATCGATATCGAGTATGAAGACATCACCGAATACGACTTCATGCGCGTGGTGAAAATGGATTATACGCACGTCGCGCAGATCTTTGAAACCCTCACCAACTTTCCCCACGAGGTCGACCTGAAGCCGAACACCGGGGCTGCCGACGTGCTGGCACGCCTGGCAAGGACCGCCCCTCCCCTTTCCGTGATTACGGCGCGCCACGTCGGCGAGCCCGTGCACCGCTGGTTCGAGAAGCACATCCCCCAGATCGGCGCCGGTCTGCTCACGGTCAAGGCGACGGGCGAGAGCACGGCAAAGCTCGCCATCCTGAAGAGCATGGGCGTAAAATACTTCGTCGAAGACAGGGTCGACACCTGCCACCTGATCGCAAAGGAAGGCATCACGCCGATAGTCTACGACCAGCCCTGGAACCGGGACGGCCACTCGTACGCCGTGGTGAAATGCTGGGACGATATCTCGGCAATGATAGACTGGGAAGGCTCGAGGTAAACGCTCCCTCTCCCTTTTTCCGGAGAGAGGGAAACGTTTTATTCGTCTTCCTTCAGGGCCTTTCGCAGGGACTTTTCGATATAATCGATGTGCTCGATCGTGAGCGCCTTGGCAGCGTCAGGGTCTTTCCGGTCGATCGCTTCGATGATCCTGTTCAGCTGCTGCACGATCTCGTTCGAGCAGTTATCCACCCGCGAAAGCTTTTTCCTGCTGTAGGGGAATGCACCCGTGAGCACATGGGCGATACTTTCCCTCAAGTGGACGAAGATGGTGTTCCGCGTCGCATCCGCAAGGATGTCGAAGAAGTCGGAATAGAGCTTGCCTCCTTCCTTGGAGGTAAGGACGTTTTCCGAACCGATGCTCCCGATCCTCTCTACGAGCTTGTTGAACCGCTTCTTCTGGTCTTTGGCCGCATTCTTTGCAGCGAGATACGCCGCCTCTGAGTCGATGAGCCTCCGTACGGCGAGAAGCTCCCAGATCTTTTCGTGGTCGATGGAGATCAGGTCTTCTATGGAAGACTTCACGTTATCGGTCAGGGACCTGACGTATTTGCCTTTCCTGTCCCTGGACTCGATATATCCCTTTGCCTCCAGCAGCTTCATGGCCTCGCGCAGAGAGATCCGGCTGATGCCGAAAAGCTCGGTCATCTCCTGCTCGGAAGGGAGTTTTTCTCCTATTTTGAGCTTTCCCTGGGAGATGAGCTCGATGATCTGGTTCATCACCAAGGTAGGGATATCCGGAGATTTTTCGATACGGGACAAACCCGGGAGTTTCGTTTTCTTCATCATAGTATCCCCCTCAACCTCCTATAGTATATAGGTATTATATGAATACAAGCTTAAGATACACATATAACACTATAGAATACAAGCAAAAAGTGCCTCTACCCTGCGTCCAGGATAAACTTGGGACAAAAGTTGAGGTAATCGGCCGAAATGAATTCAAACCGGGTGGCGTCAACGGTCCGGTTGAATCCCGCATAGTCGAGAGTCCCGAGGTGCATGTGCCCGAACACCCAGATATCGCACCCGAGCTCTTTAGCTATCTCGACCGCCCTGCTCGGTTTGCCTTCAAGCGAGATGGGGGGGTAATGCGTCATGAGGATCCTGGTCTTCAAGCCCGGAGGAAGGGTCTTCAACGATATGGCAAGCCTGTCCAGCTCGCGCTCCCAGATCTTTCGGTCTTCCTCGGTGGTATGTTCGAGCTGGAGGCCGGGGTCGAGCCAGAGCCGGGAGCCTGCGATACCGATATCGCCGAATACCACGGATGAGTTCTGCAGAGGGATGACCGTCGGGGGCACAAACTGCTTAACCTTGTTCAGGCTCGACCACCAGTAGTCATGGTTGCCCTTGAGAATGACCTTGCTGCCCGGAAGGCTGTCGAGAAAAGCGAAGTCTTCCCTGGCCTCGTCGAGGCGCATGGCCCAGGAGACATCGCCGGGAATCAGGACCACGTCATCGGAACGGACGCTTTCGGTCCAGGCCTTCCTGATCTTCTCCGGATGGCCCTGCCACACCTCGCCGAATACGTCCATGGGCTTGTTCACCTGGAAAGAGAGGTGCAGGTCGGAGATGCCGAAGATCCTCACGCCGTACCCTTCGCTTTGAGGATCTCCCGGGCGGCGCGGCAATCCGCGCCGATCTGCTCGATGAGGTATTCCTTGTCGGCGAACTTGATCTCGCCGCGGACATGCTCGATGAATTCTACGGTCAGCTCCTGTCCGTATATGTCTTCGTCCAGATCGAAAATAAACGCCTCGATGGAGGTGCCCATGTCACCGAAGGTCGGGTTGTTGCCGATGTTCACCACCCCTTCGAGCTTCCTGTCTCTCAGATAAATATACACCGCATACACCCCGTAGGCGGGGATGAGCTCTTTGTCCGGCCGGACGTTCGCCGTGGGAAAGCCGAGCCCTTTCCCCCGGGACATGCCGTGCACCACCGGCCCGTGGATGCGGAAGGGGAACTTCATGAGCTTCCCTGCCCCGGCGACATCCCCCGAGAGGATGAGCTTCCTGATATAGGAGCTGGAGATCACCGCATCGTCGGACTTCACCGGGTCGACGCACTCCACGAAGAAGCCCATCTGAGCCCCGACGCGCTTCAGAAACGGGATATCGCCCATGGCCTTTCTCCCGAACGCGAAGTCGTGTCCGACCACGACCCCCTGCGCCCCGATCCTTGTGACGACGGTATCCCGGATAAACTTCTCCGGGTCGGTATCCGCAACCTCCCGGGTAAAGGGTGCAATGACGAGATAATCCATGCCCAGGCAGCGGACGGCCTCGATCTTTTCTTCCACGGTGAAGATCAGCTGGGGGGTTACGCCCTTTATCACCGAGGCCGGATGAGGGGTAAAGGTATAGACGACCGATACGCCGTCAAGCCGTGCAGCATGTGATTTCACCCTTTCGAAAATCTTCTGATGCCCTATATGACAGCCATCGAAGTTGCCTATCGTCACCACGGGGCGCTTGAATCTCGCTGGATCGAGCCCCTCGTTATTCCATATCACTTCCATCAGATACGTCCTTGACATTTCCGTAGTGCAAAATTATATATGGGAATCGCTTTTGGTTTTCAAGCTCCATAGTGTGCCGGGATGGCGGAATTGGCAGACGCGCAAGGTTCAGGACCTTGTGGGTGCAAGCTCGTGCAGGTTCAAGTCCTGTTCCCGGCACCATTCATTTCTTTATCATCCTGAATTTAAACCCTGGTACAACCCTCCAATAATTATTCCATAAAACATGATTTGACATTTGAACGTATTTTCTCCAATCAATACTGGAAGCTGGCGGCCTGAAATTTACTTAAGGATAATTTCCTCGGGCCTTGCCGGAACGGAGAACTTGAATGGCACAAACACCGGTAGAAAGGGAGCCCCTGCACGGATGAAGGACATTCAGCGCGAGGCCAGGAGGAACGCCATCATCGATGCCGCCGAGCAGGTCTTTGCCTCAAAGCCGTTCAGCAAGGTCAGCATGAGGGATATCGCGAAACAGGCAGGGATATCGCCGGCGTTGATCTACCGCTATTTCCCCGACCAGCAGCACCTGTTCGTCGAGGCCTTCTCCCGGGGCGCGGAGCAGCTCGCCGGGATCTTCGATGCTCTCTTAAGTACGCCCGGAAGAGGCTCTATTGAAGAAGGGGCGAACCGGTTCATTGCCTTTCTCACCGAGCACGAGCAGTATTTCAAGATGATGACGCATTTCATGCTCGAAGGCTCTCTCAACGACACGCTTCGGGACAGGCTCGATGCCATCGAGCGCTCCATGCTCGACCAGTTCGACCGGCTCTTCGAAAAGGCAGGCCTCAAGGGGAACCCGCGCCTGCTCTCCCACGCATTCTTCGCCGCGCTGAACGGCGTGCTCATCACCTTCAGGCAGCACCCGGGCAGGACTCCTGAAGAAGCCGGCGAACACATGAACCATGTCGGCCGCATCATCGCACAGCTCTTCGCAGACGCAGCACGGAAAGATACTGCGGACATTCCCCGATAAGAGGCCTTGTCCGCTCTTACGAAGTCATGAAACCTTAGTCTCCGACCTCCCCGAGTGCAGCGTCCTGGTAGGCATGATAGAGGTCGTGACAGAATGCATCCCACCGCCTGCAGATATCCAGGGTCTTCTCATCCATGGCAAAGAGGTTTGGATAAGCGATGAGCTCATCCATCTCTGCACCGAGCCCGGCAACCAGTCCCTCATCAGACCCTGCCAGGATGTTCCGTACGAATTCCGAAGGCCTGTACCAGGACGACGCGCGCTGGAAATCCCGGTGTATCTGCGTCAGGAGAACGTTTCTGGGTCCTTCCCAGAGCTCGTTGATCGCCGAGTCCCTGAAGAGCCTCGGCAGGGACGAAAAGTCTTCCATGATGCCGTGGCCGCCGAATACGGACATGGCAAGACGGATGGTATCGGTGCAGTCCCAGGAGGCGGCGATTTTCTGAAGCATGATGAGCTCGCGCACAGCGAAACGCTTTTTCTTCTGCGCAGCGGTCTCGTCCGTGACGAGGCCTCCCTTGATCCCGCCGGGAAGGGACAGGAAGTCATTATAGAGCTTGAACGCCGCCGCGACAGTCCTTCGTGAAGACTTCTCGATTGACCTGAGCTGACCCTCCAGCAGGGGGAACCGGCCGATCCGAAGCCCGAAGGCATCTCTGAACCCTGCATATGCCCGTGCCTCCCTGGCAGCCCTGGCCATGAATGCCGCAGCGGAAAGCCCCACCGTGAGCCGTGAATACGTGAGCACGATGCCCACCACGTTTGCCACCCCACGGTCGAGCGGGCCGACCGGGTATGCGACGGCGCCGTCAAAGGTGATCTCCGCAGTGGTGAGCTCGGAGGTCCCCATCTTCCACTTGATGCGGTCGATGGTATACCCGTTCCTGATCTCTTTGTCCTTATTGCCGGGCAGCCAGGAGGGTACGACGAAGAGCGCAACATCTTCGGAGCCTTCAGGCTTCGCGGTCACCACCGCATAATCCGCGTGCGTTGCGGAGCAGAAGAACTTCGTGCCGTACAGCCGCCACCGGCCCTCTTCCTGAACAGCCTCCAGGACATTGGAAGGAACGTCGGAGCCGCCCTGGATCTCGGAAAGATACTGTGCGCCTATGGCGAAATCTCCGTCTATTCCCTCCTTGCAGTGTTGAAGGATGCGCCTGGTTTCCGGGGTGTCCGCGAACTTCTCGAGCAGCTCGACGAGGCCCTCGGTGCAGGTGATAGGACAGGCGATGCACGCCTCTCCGTTCTGGTAGATGAGGTACATCTTGGCGAGCTTGAGCCAGGGAGACGTCTTGTCCGAGAAGAGGGCTTCGGAGAAGATCTCCTTTTCCATGATCTCTGTCTCCAGCGGCCTGACGATCCGGTCGATCCGGTGGTTGTGGCCGTCATAATGCTTGATGTAGGGCCTGTGCTCGGGCGGCGCGATCTTTTCCGCAAAGTCTCTCCACCGGAAGGAAACCTTGTCGGACATCTTTTGAAGCCCTTCGTCGACTTCTTCCCAGCCGTCGCCGCAGTAGTGCCGCAGCAGTTTCTGGAAAAAGGGATCGTCCCGGTAGTAGTTCACGCCTCTGCGCCACTGGAGAAACTCGTCGAAACTGTATGGATTGTTCCTGTCCGGCCCTGACATTTTTTCTACCCTCCTCTTTCGTCGATGTTCGGATAATGCGTATTTAAGAGGAATAATAAGATATTTATTTGCAAGTGTAAACAGTGTTTACACTTATTTCATCGAGCTGCGGGATGCCGGAAGAGACGCGTGAACACCGGAAACTGCGGAGCAGCGCACCGGCAGGGATTACATTCCCGTAAAGGCCCTTTCGCCAAGCCACGCAACGAGCTCGTCCTGGATCGGCGGGATATATCTGACCGGGTACGGCGAATCGATAGACCGGCTCGATGCCAGCTCATCATACCACTTCTGCTGGATGGGGATGATCCGCGAGAGGATGAGGTCTTCCTTCATCCCGAACCTTTTTGCAAGCTCCACCTGCGTCAGGAACACCGGCTTTTCCGAGATCCCGAGCACGAGGTAGCTGAAAAGTGTCGCCTTGATCAGCCGGACGTCCCTGCCCTCGATACTCCCGCTCCAGGCGACCGTGACGTTTTTCCCTGATTCTACCTGGGCTTTTAAGCCCTCGAAATCTTTTTTGGAAACGTTCATGCAGAAATCCAGGACCTCGGCCTTTGTCAGGCTCCTGGTAAGGAGCCTCACCTGCCGGTAAGGCCTCAGGAGATACATGGGCTTGTTGTAGTTTTTCAGGATCTGGAGAGACGGCCTCTTGCCGATCTCGAGAAAATGCCCGTTCACCTTGATCCCCCTCATGTCGTCGCGGGGGGATTCGAGAAATCCGATCAGACCGGCAGGGGTGCCGGCATTCGTATAGGTCAGGGGAATGATGCCCTTGATGGAGAGTATCCAGAGAACAGTGACGAGTACAAATACGGAACCCAGTACCCACACTATCCGTGTAAGCTTCTTCCCCTGCTCGGCCATTGTCTCTCCCTACCCTTCGAGGAGCTTTCTCACCGCTTCCCGTAAACCCGGATTTGTAATCTTTTCCACATCCGCCGGATCGATATCCGGCTTCCTGAGTGTCCTGCGGACCCTTTTCTTCTGCTCCGGAGCCCTTTTCACGCCGAACTTGGCTTCTATCCTGTCGACCCTGACCTTGCCGACCTCGTGAATCCTCTGTGTCAGGGTAAGCGAAAGGATGCTCATCTGCTGTACCCACGCAGGCGAGTCGCACAGAACCAGCAAGGTGTTCCCCTTGAGCTGTACCGGCTCCGTGTGGGAGTTCAACACCTCGCCCACGATCTCTGCCCAAAGCTTGCGAATCCTGACGACCTTGCCGAATCCTTTATACTTCCTGTCTAAGATGTCTGAGACTTTTTGCATGGGGATATTCAATCATAATACCGGCAAAAAACAAACCCCTTTCTTCTCGCAAAACGGCATCAGCAGACAATTCATTGGCATTTGCCATACTTAGCTCGAGAAATTCCTCTATAAATTGTTATCGCCGCACCGCTCATCGAGCAGGGAGACCAGCTTTTGGAAATCTTCCGGGGGCTCGGCAACGAACTCCATCCATTCACCGGTAACGGGGTGGATAATGCCCAGTTTATGGGCGTGGAGCATCTGACGGCCCAAAGACTTGATCCGGGATTTAAGGACTGGGTCTTTGATAGTGTTCGCCCGGTTCCGTCCTCCATACTCGGGGTCGCCCACCACGGGGTGGCCCATATCGGAGAGGTGAACCCTGATCTGGTGGGTTCGGCCCGTCTCCAGGCTCAGCTCCAGGAGAGACAGCTGCCCCCATCCTTTCAGCACCTGCCAGTTGGTGACCGCGCGCCTTCCTTCCGGGACCTTGGAGCTCATCTTTTTTCTGTCCCTCGGGTTGCGCCGCATGAAGGTCTCGATCTTTCCTGCAGGTTCTCCGGGACGGCCGTAGCAGATCGCCAGATAGATCCTCGAATGCCGGTGCTCCTTGAACGCGGCAGAAAGCTTTCCACAGGCTTCACCGCTCCGGGCGGCGACCATGACGCCGGACGTCAGTTTGTCCAGGCGGTGGACGATCCCGGGCCTATCCGTGGCACCTACGTTTGCGATCTCGGGATACCGGTGGATCAGGGCGTTCACCAGGGTGCCCCTGTTCTCTCCCGCGCCCGGATGCACTACCAGCCCTGCCGGCTTGTTTATGACGATTATGTCGGGGTCTTCGTACAGGATGTGCAGGGGGATGTCGAGGCCTTCAAGGCCTTGACCTTCGTCGACGGCAATGATCCGCGCGTGGACATGCATGCCTTCCTGCAATTTGAAAGACGGCTTTCTGACCTTTCCGTCCACCAGGACGCGGCCCTGGTCGATACTCTTCGCAGCCGCAGACCGGGTAAGGGGCATATGCCGGGAGAGGAACACGTCGAGCCGTAAACCTTCTCCGGTTTGATCGATGGCGATGTTCAGCTCCTCTTCCACGCGGCTCAGGCTCCCCTTTGAGGCAGATGGATCACGAGCCCATACAGGATATGTTTCCGAGGATTATTCCTGGCCTCGCCCCGGCTGTTTATCTCTATCCTATGAGACATCGTCGAGGGCCCTGGTTATGCATTCCGCCAGGAGCGGGATCGAGGAGGGATCGACGGCCTTCATATCGAAGATAAGCCTGTCTTCCTCTATGCGCGCCACAACCGCAGGCTGCCCTTTTCTCAGGCGGGCGTGGACAGTTGTGGCCTTGGGGACGGCGATAAGCACCCCGTACGAGGGGAAGCTCTTCGTGGGGGCCGACCCGCCGCCGACAACCGCCCGGGTGGGAACGACCTCGGCCGTACGCCCCGCAAGGAGGGAAACGAGCTTTTCTGCCCGCGACCGCACGTAGTCGGGGGGCTCGATAATCATCCTGAGCACCGGGATCTTTTCGAACTCCTGCTTTGACATGAGCCTGAACGTCGTACTCAAAGACGCGATGGCAAGCTTATCGATGCGCACCGCCCGGTGCAGGGGATTCTTGGCCATTTCCCCGACCGGCTCCGCTTTACCCAGTATGATGCCCGCCTGTGGGCCGCCGAGCACCTTGTCACCGCTGAACGAGAGCACGTCGGCATATTCCAGGCATGAGGGGATGGTCCACTCGTCCGGAATGCCGTAGGGCGCGAGGTCGAAAGGCACGCCTGAGCCCATGTCCACGTACATCGGGATGCCGTACTCGCGCGCAAGGCCCGACAGCTCCCTGATCTCGACCTCCTCGGTGAAGCCCACGATGGCAAAATTGCTCCGGTGGACTTTGAGGATGAGGCCGGTATTGTCCGTGATCGCGCTGCGGTAGTCGGACAGATTTGTCTTGTTGGTGGCGCCGACTTCCTTCATAACGGCGCCGCTCATGGCCATCACTTCGGGCACCCTGAAGGAGCCTCCGATCTCCACGAGCTCACCCCGCGAGACGATGACCTCTTTGCCTTTCGCGATGGTGTTGAGGATGAGCAGGACGGCTGCGGCGTTGTTGTTCACCACCAGGGCATCTTCCGCGCCGAAGAAGTAGCGGGTGATGGGGCGGATATGGTTCTGGCGCGAGCCGCGTCCTCCCTCTTCGAGATCGTATTCCAGGTCGGAGTAGCCCCGGGCGGCCATGACCACGGCATCGACCGCTTCCTCGGATAAAGGTGCCCTGCCGAGATTCGTATACACGACCACACCCGACGCATTGATCACGGACTTCAGGCCCGATTCCATGACTTTTCCGATCTCTTTTGCGACACCTGCCGCTACCCGGGCTGCGTCCGGGCTCTTCTGCAGGACCCCCGAGGCGATTTCCTCCCGTATTCCGACCAGCGCCTTTTGAACCGCACGCTTTATCAGCTCCTGAGAATAGGGAAGCCCCGCCAGAACAGGTTCGTTCAACAGCACATCCACCTTCGGGATCGTCCGGTACGCATCGTTCACGATTAAGGCACTCCTTTGCTTCTTCCTGTTTTTATTATCTTATCACCTTGTACAAATAATATAAATAATGAAGTGCCCTTTCACCTGTATCCTGTCCCTTGAAGGACAATCCGGCGGCATGTGCAAGAGAAATCTATTTGATGGAAAACCGATTGATTGTTTGTTACGATTTGTGTAAGGATTATAGCTTGAATGAATGGTTCCATTATTGAATGCATTGGGAATTCTGGAGGATAACAATCCATCGACCATGGCATAGGATGTCGCTGGAATGGACCGGGAATCGCAATGAATCCATACACATCCATGGGGAAACCGCATGCCTAAACCGGAAATTATAGACCGCCACAGATGTAGCGGAAAAGATAAAGAAGAAAAATATAAGGACCTCACCGCCCTTGACTACTGGTGGGGCGTACGCGAGCTTGCCGCGGATTTCGACGTCAATAATTACACCGCGGACGACGGCAGCGACCTCACACCGGGGCAGCATAACGAGATAGCCTATATCCAGCTCCTTCACTACACGGTGGAGGTCAAGCTTGCCGGCGCCTTTTATCAGATGGAAACAATCGAGAGGCTCTTCAATTCCCCCCTGGACAATAAATCGAGCCTCGACCTGCGGGTCTTTGAGGCAAAAGAAGCCTTCGACGCATTGAACGAAGACATGTACCAGGCAACGTGCGCCATAGCGAACCAGATGTTCATGCTCATGAACCGCCCGCATTTCCAGCCCATAAAGATGGATCACTCGAAACCTACCGCCATGAGCCCCTCTGAGCTGAGATACTGGCTGAAAATGAACAAGCACCAGGACTTCAAGTCGCTGAGCGCCATTTTCAATGACTGCGACAACCAGCTGGATATCCGCCACCACGCCACGCATTACGGGGCAGTGCCGGTATATGCCGATGCCAAGACCGGGATCCTCTATACCCAGAAGAATTTCAGGATAGGCGAACTCCTGACCAAGTACGACATTCTGAGATACATGAAGTCCGGCAAACCCATGGCCAACCTTGTCGAGGCAGCGAAACCCAGGACTGTAAGTCTCTGCGCCTTCATAAACAGGCTCTATAAGTACATCTGGCGCAAAGACGTTTTCGAGCAATACCTCGAAAACCGAGGATTGAAGCTTAAGAGCACCTATAAACCTTACTGGGAAATGACTGAATAGCATACCCCGCTTACAGGTTTCTGTTATTTATGGATAGGCTTGGCGAGAAGAGGAAGGGAAACATGCTTGGCAGCTGGAGAGCTGCCCTGGTATGCCTGCTCCTTGCTATGGCCGTTTTTTCACTCTACCTGCAGGTCGCAGACCACCCGTTCATCTGGCTTGACGACAAGCTTTACATAACCAAGAATACCCATGTAAACGGGGGTTTCTCCCTCGAGAACCTCGCATGGTCTTTCAAGTTCTCCGATGCCGGCGAAAGGACATACTGGCACCCGCTTACCTGGCTCTCCCACATGCTCGACTGCGAGCTCTTCGGATTGAATGCCGGGATGCATCATCTGAGCAACGTCCTGTACCACATGATCAATACGGTCCTGCTGTTCCTTGCCCTGCACCTCATGACCGGTTCGCTCCGGAGGAGCGCCTTCGCCGCCTCACTCTTTGCCCTGCACCCGGTGAATGTTGATACCGTTGCGTGGATAACCGAGCGGAAGAATCTCTTGAGCACCACCTTCTGGATTCTCACCCTTATCGCTTACTGGTTCTATGCACAGAATAACACTGCCCGGAGATACTGCCTCGTTGCCGTGGCCTTCTGCCTTGGGCTTCTCGCCAAACCCATGCTCATAACGCTGCCCTTCACCCTGCTCCTGCTGGATTACTGGCCGCTCAACCGGGTACGGATAAAAGAAGGGCAGACCCTGCTTCAGGCATTGCAGTCCCGGGACTCCATGAAGCTGGTGATGGAAAAGGTCCCCTTGCTCATCATCTCCTTTCTCTTCGGGCTCATCACCATCCGCTCTCTTGCCGTCACCGATCAAATACTCGCGTACCATGTGCCTATGGGCCTCAAAATTCAGAATGCCGTCGTCTCCTATGCAATATATCTTTCCAAGATGGTCTGGCCCACGGATCTGACAATATTCCACCCCTTTCCCACCTTCATTTCCGGATGGACAGTGGCTGCATCACTGGCACTGCTGCTTTCAATAACCGCTGCAGCGGCCCTTGCATACAGAAAATACCCGTATCTCATCACGGGCTGGCTGTGGTTCCTTGGCACGTTCGTAACCGTCATCGGAATCGTGCAGGGAGGACTCTGGCCTGCATATGCAGAGAGATGGGCCTATGTGCCGTATATCGGCCTGTTCGTCGCCCTCGCCTGGCTGATCCCGGACCTCTTCAGAAACGCGAGGTACAAGTCCCCGATCATGGCAGCCATGGCAGCTATTGTCCTGGGATCGTTTTTCGCCGTCTCCTGGCATCAGGTCGGCTACTGGAAGGATGACCACGCTCTTTTCACCCGCAGCCTGGATATCAACCCTGATAATTATCCCTCTCATTCAGCCCTCGCGTTCCACTATATCGGCCTGAAAGACTATAAGACGGCGTTAAGCCATTTCGGGAAGGCACTCGATATAAGCCCTGGGAACCCGTACATTCTTTATGACCAGGCTGATTTGCTGATTAAGATGGGAAAGACGGACAATGCGATCGGGAGCCTTCAGGAATCCATCCGCAACAAACCCGACCACATCGATGCACGGCTCAACCTGGGGAATCTTCTGATGCAGAAAGGGGAGATAGGAATGGCCATTGAGCAGTATAATGCAATACTGCGCATCGATCCCCGAAAGGCAAAGGCCTACAACAACCTCGGAAATGCATACCTGCAGAAGGCGGACCCGGCCAGGGCCGCAGAGTTTTTCAGAAAGGCACTGGAGCTGCAGCCTGACTTTGCCGACGCGAAAAACAGCCTCGGGAAGATTGAAGAGATCCAGGCAAGATACAGGGAGGCCTCGGCAACCATCGAACGCGAGCTCCAAGCCGACCCGGGCAACCCGGTGCTGTATGTAAAGCTGGCCGGACTGAGACAGCAGCAGGGTGATACTGAAGCGGCCATTGCCGCATATGAGCAGGCGTTGTCGATCAAGCCGGATTCGGTCGGGGCCTTGTACGGGATAGCGCTCTCTCATGCCGGCAGGCAGGAGTACGGCAAAGCCATAGAGTTTCTGCAGGCCGTCATGAAGATCCAGCCCGCGCACCCTGAAAACTATTACAACCTCGCGTGCATGTACGCGAGGTGGAACAAGCCCGACGAGGCGGTTTCGTGGCTCAGGCAGGCGATTGACCGCGGATTCCGGGACCTGGATCTCATCCGGAAGGACCCGGATCTGGCCGGGATCAGGGACACCGAGTTCGTGAGGAATCTCATGGCTCAGGACAGCCCTGCAGAAAGATGATCCGGCAGGTCTCCCGCCGGTTTTTCGCGTCACTGCTCTATTCTGCCGAGCAGGCTCACATAATAATCTGTGGTGCGGATATTATACAGGTCTCCGTCCGTTTTCAGGAGCTGCCAGTTGCTGAAGCCGAGGCCTATCGCCTTTTTGAGGCTCAGGACCGACTCTTCGATCCTTGCCTCTTTCGCATAAATACAGGCAAGATTATAGTACGCATCGGGACTGGCCGGTTTGACACTGATGATCTTTTTCAGACTTGAAACGGCCTGGTCGTTCTTCCCGAGAAGCGAGTAGTACACCGCCAGCTTGTTCAGGGCATCCGTATCTCCGGGTCTCGCACCAAGCCCTTTCTCCAGGTCCTGTACCGCGCTCTCGATCCTGGTTTTTTTATTGTTCTCGGCATCAAGCTGCTGCTGTGCAGGAGTAAAACCCGGATCGATCTTAAGGGCCTCGGCATAATGGGATATGGACTGGTTCATCCTCCCGAGATCCGAGAAAGCCTTGCCCAGATTGTAGTGCGCCTCCTTGTGCCGGGGGTTCAGGGCGACCGTCCGGGAAAATTGATCGACGGCCTCCTGAATCTTCATCTGGTTGACGAAAATCACGCCCAGGTTGTAGTGAGCTTCGGCATAGTGCGGATCGATCCGCACTGTCCGTGAAAAATAGCCTGTGGCTGTAGCGAGGTCTCCCTTCCGGTAATATGCCATCCCCAGGTTGAAGCAGATCTCGGGATTATGAGGATTGAGCTGCTGCGAAACCAGGAGGCTGCTCACGGCCTCGTCCGCGCTTCCCCTTTCAAGGGAAAGAATGCCGAGGCTCATGTATGCATCGCTGTCCTTCGGGTTCAGCTGGATGGCTCTTCTGAGAAACCCGAGCGCTTTGTCCGGGTTCTTCTGCCTCAGATACAGGACTCCCAGATTGTAGTTGGGCTCCGGGAAGTCAGGGCTGATGTCGATGGCCCTGGTGTAATGGACAACGGCCTCGTCAACCCTGTCCATTGCCAGCAGTGCACTCCCCAGATTGTTCTGCGCCACGAAATTCTCCGGGTTGACCTTGATCCCATGCGTATAGAGGGAATAGTCGTCTTTCCAGTACCCGATCTGATTCCAGGTCATGCCCGACAGGAAAAGAATCGAGGCGACGGCAGCTGCAGCTGCAGCCGCAGCCTTCACCCCGGCACCGGCCTTGAGATGCCCGATGATTTCGACAGCCCCCCAGCTCAGCGCGATATAGCCCCCGATGAAAGGGATGTACGCCCACCGTTCTGCGATCTGGGGCCACTGTCCGCCCTGCATGATGCCGAGCACGGGAAAGATCGTTCCCAGATACCACAGCCACCCGAAGAGGAGGAACGGCCGGCGGGACATTTCCTTCACGCAGAAGAACGTGATGGCCAGAACGATGGCTGCTGCGCCCGCCACCTTCCAGACCGGTATAAGAACAGGATACGGATAGAAAAAAGTCAGATCGACCGGCAGCAGCATTTTCCCCAGGTACTTCACGCATGACACGACCGCATTCTCGAAGCGCAGAGTCATGGGCACAACACTCGTCGGGACCGTGATGTGCTGGAGTGAGAGGCGGGACACGTATACCGACAGAATAGAGAGTGCGAGCAACGGCACCTTCTCCGCTGCGATCAGACCGATCGATTCCTTTGCCCTGATGCCTCGGGCAAGGTTCCTCATGTTTCCCGCAAAGCTTCCTTCGAACCGGATCCTTTTCAGGGGCCAGAAGTCCATGAGGAGCAGGACCCCGGGCAGCGCGACAATGGAAGGCTTGGTGAGCAGTCCCAGGATAAAGCATGCGGGAACCGGCAGGTATCTCATGAAGCTCCTGCGCTTCGCATATCTGAGGTAGGCCATGATGCTCAGCATCCAGAAGGTCGTGCTGAGGACATTCTTCCTTTCCGCGAGCCAGGCGACGGAGTCGACATTGATCGGATGCAGCCCGAAAAGCGAAGCAGCGAGGACGCTTGCCCAGAGCGATCCTGTTGCAGAGAAAAGAAGGGAAAAGAGCAACGCGGTATTGAGCGCGTGGAGAAAGACGTTCGTAAGGTGATGCATGCCCGGATCGAGACCGTAGAGCTCGACATCCAGCATATGCGACAGCCAGGTCACGGGGTGGTAGTATGTCCTGTTCGAGCACCCTTCGAGGCTGAACGCCTGCCTGATGTTGCTCAGGCTCAGACCGGCCTTTACATACTCATTGTTCGTTACGTATATCCCGTCGTCGTAGCTTATAAAGTCGTGGGTCACAACCTGACTGTACACGATGAGCACCGCGGCGACGATGAGCAGGCATGCCAAAACAGGCTTGCATCGCTCCACAAAAGACCTTTCTCCGGGATCGTTCTGCATCTGATTAAGGATCTTTCTATGTACGCGGCCGCATGCACCTTATGAGCAGCGACCCGGCAAACTCCCTCACACCCGGTATCCCTTCGAGGACAGCCCCCATCCTTGAAACGGCAGGGACGATCTTCTCGGGGGTAAGAGGATGGAGCCAGTCAAACGGTGTGATGTCGATGCCTGCGAACCCCTTTTCCCTCAATAACGATTCCAGCGGCCATCTCTTGAATGCGGTTTCGTCGGGAGAATCTCCCAACATTTTTTTGACCCATGGGATGTTCTTCTGAATGAAGATCTGCGGGTTGAGCATATTGGGCTCGGCAAAGCTCATCATCCCCCCCGGTTTGAGCAGATCGAATATCTTCGAAAAGGACCGCTCGAGGTCGAGGTGGTGCAGGATCGACGAGCCGATGACCGCATCGAAAGGACCGTCCACTTCGCACTCTTCAAACGGCTTTTCGATGAACCGGACCCTCTCCTTGTCCAGGCCTCTGCTCCGGGCTTCTTTGAGCAGATCGGCAGAGATGTCCACCGCCGTGATAAAAGCCCCGGTCCGGGAGAAATATTCGGTGAACAGCCCTGTTCCGCATCCGATTTCCAGTGCGTGGGAGCCTGGCGCCAGGCCGGCTCCTTCTGCGATGAGCCGCGCCCTTCTCCCGGCACGGACCATCCCTGCAGGAGTTCCCCAGCCCCATATCAGTTCGGGGTCATGCCGTGCGAGTTTCTTCCCGTGCTCGATCTCGTTGCTGAACTCTCTGCCCATTCTATCCTCCCCCGATCAGAAAAGTTTGATCCGCCTGAGCGCAAAGAGGACCATCCGCAGAAGGATCACGCCATGCCTCCACCGGTCGATATTCGTTTCTCCATACTTCCGCTCCCGGTACCGGATGGGCATCTCGACGATCTTCAGGTTCAGCTTGGCCGCCCCGAACAGGAGGTCGAAATCGCCGAAGGGATCGAAATCCCCGAAATACGCCCTGTTCCGTGCGATCTTTTCGTAATTGCTCCTGCTGATAACCTTGGTGCCGCACAGAGTGTCCTTGATGGTCTGTCCGAGGAGATAAGAGAATGCCAGGGAGAAGAACTTGTTGCCCACCATGTTCATATACCGCATCGCCTGCTTCTCCATGGGATACACCAGGCGCACGCCGTTGATGAACTCCCCCTCTCCGGATCGGATGGCTTCATAAAAGCGAGGAAGATCCTCAGGAGGGACCGTCATATCCGCATCGAGGATCATGAGTACATCGCCCGAGGCATTCCGGAAGCCCAGCCTGACGGCATCGCCCTTGCCTTTGCCTTCCTGCCTGAACAGCCTGCTGTTTCTCTCCGGATGCTTTCTTATGGCTTCTTCGATAGCCGCATACGTGTTGTCCTTCGAGTTTCCCTCGACGAAGATCAATTCTGTTCCGCCCCCCATCTCGGGCACCCGGTTAAAGATCTCGTCGATATTGCCGGCCTCATTCCGGGCCGGAACGATGACGGACACGACCGGCTCCTTTTCCTGCTCCGCTTTCTCAGGGCGCATCTTCGCAATGATGAAGTTCGTCAGTGCAAAGTAATAAAAAGGCCACGTCTTCACGAGATACCGGTTCAGTGCCTTTGCCAGGAAAGGGGTTTCCATAGGCCAGAGAATCTCCTGCCAGCTTCTCATGACCTCGAGCCCGGTCAGGTTGAGCATATTGGAGACATCGTGGATTGTCAGCCAGTTCTGCGGAAGCATGGTGGTCGAAAGCCCCATCTTCTGGGTAATCAACAATGGAAGCTCCCATACCCTGCTGAACACATTGATGATGATTCTCGTATCGGGGGTGCTGATCTTTTTCAGCTGCGAAAAAACGCTCTGTACGTCCCAGAGATCGTTTACCGTATCAGAAAGGATAACGATATCGAATGTGCCGTCGATGGTCATGTCGTGCGCGTCGCACTCGATGAAATGAAGACCGGGATGCCTGTCCCGCGCGCGGCTGATCATCTCTCCGGAGAAGTCGAGGCCTACACCGTGCGAAGGCTGCAATGAGGCGAGCAGATCGCCTTTCCCGCATCCGATCTCGATGACCTTCAGACCCGGGGGAACGAGGAAACGAAATATCTCGCTGATCCTCTTATGATAATATTCCCCTTTCGAAGACCACGTATCCGATTTCTGTGCCAGCGAATCCCAGTGATGTATCCTCTTTGCCCGATACTCCTGCGCTGCCTTTGTGCCCGATTCCACGTCCATGCTCACCACCGCGTTCAACTCCTTTTTGAATTGCCGGAACCAACTATACCGCAGTACACACTATCAATCGTACGTATCCCGCAAAATTATCGAAACTTATTCTTTTTATACCATTCGTACGTCTTTTTTATCCCCTCTTCGAGGCTTGTGGTCGCCTTCCACCCCATGGCATTGACCCTGGATACATCCATCAGCTTTCTCGCCATGCCGTCCGGCTTTGCCGGATCCCAGAGTATCTCGCCCCTGTATCCCACGATCCCGGCTATGAGGCGTGCCAGCTCCCTTATGGATATGTCCGACCCCGTCCCGATATTGACGAATTCGCCGATCTCCCGGGCGTGGAAATTCTGCATGACGAACACGCAGGCACCGGCAAGATCGTCGATGAAGAGAAACTCCCGCAAAGGACTGCCCGTGCCCCAGAGCGTCACCCGGGGGGCGGATTCGGCCTTTGCCTCGTGGAATCTCCGGATAAGGGCGGGCAGGACGTGCGAAGTTTCCAGGTCGAAATTGTCTTGAGGGCCGTAGAGGTTCGTGGGCATGACCGACATGAAATCCGTGCCATACTGCTCGTTGTAGTAGCGGCAGAGCTTTATCGCCGCGATCTTTGCAACGGCATAGGCCTCGTTTGTCGGCTCCAGGGGGCTGCTCAGGAGATACTCTTCCTTCAGGGGCTGGGGTGCATTTCTGGGATATACACATGAGGAACCCAGGTTGATAAGCTTCTTGACGCCGCAGGTATAGCTCGTGTGGATGACGTTGGTGGAGATCATGATGTTCCGGTAGATGAACTCCGCGGGATAGGTGCTGTTGGCCACGATCCCGCCCACCTTTGCAGCGCAGAGAAACACGTATTCCGGCCCTTCCCCGGCAAAAAAGTCTTCGACTTCCTTCTGCCTGGTGAGGTCGAGCGCTGCATGCGGC
Source organism: Syntrophaceae bacterium UBA6087 (assembly GCA_002448235.1). GTDB lineage: Bacteria > Desulfobacterota > Desulfomonilia > UBA1062 > UBA1062 > Phosphitivorax. The sequence goes on along the minus strand of DIXF01000014.1, from coordinate 13,001 downwards.
CGGAAGATGAGGTTGCGATAGCCCTCGCTTTCCAGCTTTCTCCTGACAGCAGAGCCCACCAGGCCCTGATGGCCTGCTATGAATATCCTTGCTTCCTTATTCATTTCTCGTCATCACCGCAAAGCCGCTGTTGAGGCACAGGAGATCCCTTTTCGTTTCTTCCAGGTCGCGCTCGATCATCTCCGAGATCATCTCCTCGAAGGTGATCTTTGCCTCCCACCCGAGCTCCCTCTTTGCCTTTTCAGGATTGCCGAGGAGCGTTTCCACCTCGGTAGGTCTGAAATACCGCGGGTCGATCATGACGACCGTGTCGCCGGGCCGTACCTTCAATTCATCGCTTTGGGGCCTGATGTTCACGGCAATACCTTTTTCCTCGATGCCGGTGCCTTTCCATTCCAGGTCGATGCCGACCTTTGCGAAAGCCAGCGTGCAGAGGTCACGGACAGAGTGCTGTATGCCGGTGGCGATGACATAATCGTCCGGCTTGTCCTGCTGCAGCATGAGCCACTGGGCGACGACGTAGTCACCGGCATGGCCCCAGTCCCTCAAGGCATTGAGGTTGCCGATGAACAACTGGCCCTGAAGCCCCATTGCAATTCTGCTGGCCGCCCTGGTCACCTTTCTCGTGATGAACGTCTCGCCCCGGAAAGGAGACTCGTGGTTGAACAGGATGCCGTTGCACGAGAACATGCCGTAGGCCTCCCGGTAGTTGACCGTTATCCAGTAGGCATAGAGCTTGGCTACCCCGTACGGGCTCCTGGGATAGAAGGGAGTGTTCTCATCCTGCGGGATCTCCCGGACGTTCCCGTAGAGCTCGCTGGTGGAGGCCTGATAGAACCTGGCCTTTTTTTCCATGCCGAGGATCCTCAGGGCTTCGAGAATCCTCAGGGTCCCCAGGGCATCCGACTGAGCCGTGTATTCGGGAGTTTCGAACGACACCTGGACATGGCTCTGCGCCCCGAGATTGTAGATTTCATCGGGCTCCACATCCTGGATGATCCTGATGATGTTCGTGGCGTCCGTGAGGTCTCCGTAGTGCATGAAGAACCGCACATCCTTTTCGTGGGGGTCCTGGTAGAGATGATCGACCCGGTAGGTATTGAAGCTCGAAGAGCGCCTCTTGATGCCATGAACGACATATCCTTTGTTCAGGAGGAATTCCGCCAGATATGACCCGTCCTGCCCGGTGATTCCGGTTATCAAAGCCTTTTTCATGCTGTTGCCCTCGGGGAAAATATTCTTGGATCCATAGCCATAACAATTCCGGATAATATCAAATTAATACAAGCATGTCATTTGATTAAAGTCTCGCGGCGATAGGGTTTGATCCTTCCCCTATCAAACTCGCCCATTTTTCAAAATCTTCAGGTTCGGAAGAACTCTTTGATCTTCCCGGCGATTCTCTGGACATCGGCCTCGCTCATTCCGTAATACAAAGGCAGCCTGAGCAGCCTGTCGCTCAAGTCATCGGTCTGATCCATTTTACCTGCGGTGCGTCCGTATTTCTTCCCGGCCGGTGACGAATGAAGCGGAACATAGTGGAAGATCGCCTTGATCCCGTCCGAATTGAGGTGCTCGATGAGACGGTCCCTTTGAGCAAGAGATGCAGCGATGATATAAAAAATGTGCCCGTTATTGGAGCTGCCGTCATCGATGAAGGGAAGCCTCAAGCAGCCATCATCCTCCAGCTCCTTGAGCTGCTCATAGTATGAATGAAATATTGCGCGGCGCGTTGCGATTATCTTGTCCGCCAGTTCCATCTGAGCGAAGAGGAAGGCGCTGATCAGCTCGCTCGGCAGGTATGACGATCCGATATCGACCCACGTATACTTGTCCACCTCGCCCCTGAAGAACTGCGACCGGTTCGTGCCTTTTTCCCTGATGACCTCTGCCCTTTCCTTGAAAACATCATGATTGATAAGCAATGCGCCGCCCTCGCCGCTGATAATGTTTTTCGTCTCATGGAAGCTCAGGCAGCCAAGATGGCCGATGGTTCCCAGATGCGTCCCTTTATGCATGGAAAGCAATGCTTGTGCTGCATCCTCTATGACGAACACTTCGCGCTTCCGGGCTGTCTCCATGATCTCGTCCATTGCGCAGGGGACACCGGCGTAATGCACCGGGACAATGGCTTTCGTCTTCGAGGTCAAGGCTTTCTCGATGAGATGCTCATCGATATTGAGCGTATCGGGCCGTATATCCACAAACACGGGCACTGCTCCGCGCAAGACGAATGCGTTTGCCGTCGAGACAAAGGTGAATGAGGGCATGATCACTTCATCTCCCGGCTGGATGTCGCAGAGCATGGCCGCCATTTCCAGGGCCGCTGTGCAGGAATGGGTGAGCAATGCCTTCCGGCAGCCGATGCGGTCTTCGAGCCACGCGTGACAGCGCTTCGTAAACGGCCCGTCTCCTGCCAGCTGGCCTTCGATGACTGCCTGGGCAATGTAATAAAGCTCCTGCCCCACGATAAACGGTTTGTTGTATGGAATTCTGGTTTTTATCTCATCCACCTCACTGCTCCTTTATGCCGACGCAGAGCAACGATCCCCCGGCAGGGAGGTGCGCCCCATGCCTCAGGATATACTCCTCACCCTTGCAGACAGCATCCATTACGGCATTGATGACCGGGTTGAGCTTGAGCTCCCGCAACGGGTCATATTCTCTTTTCCGGCCGTTCAGTGCAAACCCGGCGAAGATCCGGGAGATTATCAGGACGGGGAGAAGCAGCGTGATGAACGAGGTCACGGAAACTATCCGGAAACCTTTGCCCGCCATCTTCGCCGTGAGCTCCTGCCTGGTGTATCTTCTCCTGTGGAAGGCCTTTTCATCCTGTATGGTCCAGAGCCACGGGTGCTGAGGCACGGTGACGACAGCGCCGCCGCCCGGTTTGAGCGATCTGAATATCTCGCCTATTGCCCGGGAGTCGTCCTCGACATGTTCCAGAACGTCAAGGGCAAGGATCAGGTCGAATTCCCGGTCAAAAGGCATCCGGCAGGCGTCCATCCGATAGAAAGAAGCATCCGGTATCCTTGTGCGCGCAAAACGGAGGCCTTCAGAAAAAAGGTCGCTCCCGGACAGGGTCATCCGGGGATGCTTCTTGCGGATCTCGGACAGGACGAACCCGGTTCCGCAGCCGATTTCAAGCACATGAGCCGCGGAAGGAAAATACGTTTCCATTGTTTTCAGGATAAGCCGGCTGCGATGCCGGAACCAGAAACTGCCCATTTCAAGACGGTAGAGCCGGGGATAATACTCCGGATTGAAAAATTCGCACGAGGGTTCCTTCTCATCGAGAAAGGAACGCAGCCCTTCCCTGGAGAGAGGCGTCTTCCTGCATTCCGGACATTCCCAGTCGTGCGACATGAAGCCGCACCCGCATGAGAGACAGATCTTCATGGCCGTTTGAGGCTTCCGTCCTGAGACCAGTCAAACCATTTATGGAAGGTATAGTACGAGCAGTAAGGCTCGAATCCGAGGCGTATCCATACTTTCTGAACCGGCAGATTGGTGACCTGAGTTGCCGTAATGATCGATCCGATGTCTTTTTGAACGCACCATTTCATGCAGTTGACGAGGATCATACGATAGACCCCCAGCCCCTGGTACGATCGCAGAACACCGGCAAGGATATACTGCCCCTCATCGGCGCTGTTGGCGCGAACCGTGCCGAAGCCGATGACTCTGCCTTTCATTTCGGCAATAAAAACCTCGTCAGCTGCTTCTCTGGAAAGGCACGACTTGTACGCCCAGTCAGTATATACTTCGTCGCACTTCGCTTTCTCCAGTCTGGCGTCCGCGTGATAGTGGCCGAGATAGCCGTCGAAGGCCTCGGAAGCGATGGCTTTGACAATATCTTCTTCTCCCGGATTAAAGGGTCTTATCTGTATTTCCGAGGTGTACCCGGGCGGCGGATTCTTCCTGAGATTGCATGAATAGTAGGTGAGTGTGTCCATGAGCGAGAAGCCGCCGTTCTCGATCTCCTGCACAACGGACAGGTCGTGTGTGGGGCACCGCGTCATAAGCAGGCGGACCATATTGTTTTTGCAGAACTTCAGCGCATCGGGAATATTCTCGACTGTCAATCCTTCCGCTTTGGCGGTTATTATTCCGAAGCGTTCTTCGTCTATGCGGGAAAGGGAAATCCGAAGACCTTCATCGCTCATGTATTTTCCTTGATTTCACATCGGAAGGCCCTGTCGTTTCACGAATGACGCTGCTGGGACGGTCCATGGTCCTGAAATGAATCCTGGCCAGATACTCCCCAAAAATACCCAGCATCAACAACTGCACGCCGGAGAATATCGCTATTGCACAGGCGAGGAAGGAGAACCCGGGGACGCCTCCGCCATTGATTATATAATTCCCGATGACGAAGACCAGGATCACGAATCCAATAATTGTGAAAAGGAAGCCCAGGATGCTTGCGACCTGGAGGGGGAGAGAGCTGAACCCCGTAATCATATTGAAAGCGTGCGTGATAAGCTTCCAGAGCGTATAGTTCGAGACGCCTGCCTTGCGCGCATCGTGCCTTACCGCCACCGCGGTGAACCGCGTCGTACCCCAGGTGAGCAGAACATCCAGCGAAACAAAGGAACCCCGGTAATCCGCAAAGGCCTGCCGGATCTGTGTCCGGAATGCCCGGAAAGCGCTTGCCATCTGGGCAGTCTCCACGCCTATGGTTGCCTTGAGCGACGATTTGGTGATGATCGAAGCCATGTCTCGCCACAGGCCGTGCCTCTCCTGAACCGGTGAGCCATAGACCACGTCATACCCCTCCCCGAGCTTTTCGACAAGCTTGGGTATCTCTTCGGGGGGATGCTGAAGATCGTCGTCCATGGTGACGACGATGTCATACCGCGCAGCCCTGATGCCGCATAGCAGAGCATTGTGCTGGCCGTAATTCCTCATGAGGTTGATGCCTCTTACCCATGGGTGGTGCGAGACCAGATTACAGATTGCTTCCCAGCTCTGATCCCTGCTCCCGTCATTCACGAGGACAAGCTCATACTCGCTGCCGAAGGACTCCAGAACCGGAGCCAGCCTGGAAACCAGGTCAGGGAGGATCGTGCCGCTGTTATATACCGGAACTATTACGGAAACGCCCATGACGGTAATGCTCCTGTCAATGCAAATAAGTCCTTTTCAATCAAGCTCCCTTCGCGTATTCTGCCAGGAAATTTATCACAATTAAATTATACACTTTTTACCCAAAAAGGTATATTTAAAAATGAGGTGTTATTTCCGAAGAATAGAATCGAGAGGATCTTGATGGATCAAAAATCAGTCAATGCCTATAAAGATATTTCTTATTGTTTTATCCTGGTCCTGTTAGTCGTCATCGCCTACTTCGGTACGATCGGGAACGGCTTCGTGAATATGGACGATCCGCTCCAGCTCACCGGGCAGAGCCATGTCCTCTCAGGCATCACCTGGGACAACTTCCTGTTTTCCTTCGGACCGGAATCATGGTGCGGACCGCTCACGTGGCTCGGATATGCAGCAGGCCATGCCTTTTTCGGGCTGAATCCGGCTGCTTTCCACATGATGAGCCTGATCCTTCACGCCGCAAACAGCGTCCTGCTTTTTTACCTTTTCAGGAGAATGACCGGCGCATACTGGCAGAGCGTCTTCGTCGCACTCCTGTTTGCCCTTCATCCCATAAATGTCGAGTCGGTCGCATGGGTTGCCGAGCTGAACAATGTATTGAGCGGGCTCTTCTTCATGCTGACACTGCTCGCCTATTGCTTCTACACCGACAGGCCGGACGGGAAGAGATACATCCTCACACTCGTGATGTTCGCGCTCGGCCTGCTCGCAAAGCCCGTGCTCATGACTTTGCCGTTCGTTCTGCTCCTGCTCGACCTCTGGCCGCTCAAGCGGATCGGTTTCGCGAGGGCCGATGAAAAGGACGGCGGAAGAACGGTTTTACAGGGTGCCCCTGTCACCCGGCTTGTCATGGAAAAGGTCCCGTTCCTGGCTCTATCCCTGATATCATTCCTGATAAACCTGCATGGGGCCAATGTAAAAATGGGTCTGTACAGCTCGGAATCGGTTCCCCTCGACCTTCGGCTCTCCAACGCGGTCGTTTCCACTGTGAAGTATCTTGGAAAGCTTTTCTGGCCCCAGGACCTGGCAATCTTCTATCCTTACCCGACAATGATACCCGTCTGGCAGACAGCCGGTGCGGTCCTGCTCATCGTTCTCATCACGGCAGCGGCTCTGCGGGTGATCGCCAGGCATCCGTACTATATCGTAGGCTGGCTCTGGTTTCTGGGCAGCCTTGCGCCATTCCTTGGAGTTTTCCAGGCAGGCGTCTGGCCGGAGATGGCAGACCGCTATGCGTACCTCCCCTTTATCGGAATATTCGCCGCCTTGTCCTGGGGAGTATCCGAACTGTCCGCCAGATGGAAGAACGGCAGGCAGGTTGCAGCTGCGGCAGGCATCCTGGCGATTCCGATCCTGATGGCCCTGACATGGAGTCAGACCGGTTACTGGAAAAACAGCGAAACGCTCTTCACGCATGCCCTCGACGTGACAAAGAACAATTATATGGCACACAACTGCCTCGGGTTAGCCTTCTCTGAAAAAGGCGATCTCGAGGGGGCAATCAGAGAGTACCGGCAGTCTATTGCGATCAAGCCTTATTTCCTGGACCCCCGCAACAATCTCGGGATCGCACTCTTTAATATGAGGCGATATGGCGAAGCAGAAGAGCAGTTCCGTGAGTGCCTGAAGATACATTCTCAGAAAGGGGATGTGTATAACAATCTCGGCGGCGTTATGCTGGCAACCGGCAATTACGATGCCGCGATCGAGTATTATCTTGAAGCCCTGCGCTTGAACCCGTATCAGGAAGGGGTTTACTATAACATCGGCAATGCGTATCTTCAGAAGGGAAACACCCGGAAAGCCGTCGAACACTACAAGAGGGCCGTCGATCTGCGGCCGGATTTCCCGGATGCGGTAAACAGCCTCCGACAAGCTGCAGCAGCTCAGAAAAATACCGAGCAATTGATCTCAAGGATCCGGCAGGCTCTCGCAAGCGATCCTGCCAACCCCCTCCTGCTCACCAGACTCGGCGACATTCTCCGTCAGCAGTCCGAGTACGACCAGGCTATCGCCCAGTATGAAAAGGCCCTGTCGGCTCGCGCAAACGACATAAACGCGTATAATGGGCTGGTCCTGACCTATTCGGAGAAGAAAGATTATGCCAACGCGGTTGATGTCCTCCTCAGGATGAAGCGGCTCCAGCCGGACAATCCGGACGTTTACTACAACCTGGCGTGCATCTACGCAAAACAGAGCATGCCGGATGACGCGGTCGGCTGGCTGAAACAGTCCATTGACAAAGGTTTCCGGAACTGGGATCTGCTGAAAAAAGATCCCGATCTCGAGAGCATCAGAAACACCTCTTTTGTGAACGATCTGATGAACCAGTAGGGGTATCATCATTTCCGGTCCCAAGACCTGGGCGCTCCGTAAGCTTTGAGAATGATTGCCGGATCTTTCCGGGTTGACAATGACCGCTGCAATCGCCTAAAGGGAATAGATATTGTTACGGTGGGCATCCAAAAACTGCTCACTAATTGCTATCTTATGCATAAACAATCGGGAGCCCGGGCACAATACATATATCGAGGCATACACCCCACGGGCATGCCGGACAGGAAAAAGCCGAGGGGATCTGCTTCGGGATGAGACAATTTTTATGCTGACTGTTTTCACTGACTGCCAAGATGCTGCTGCCTGGAAAGCCGAATGATTTCTTTTAACAAGAAAACCCTCTTTTCTTTGGGAATAGGTCTGCTCTTTTCAGCGGCTGCCTTGTATTTCACGTTTCAGAACATCCCGCTGAAGGAGCTTGCCTCCTACTTGAGAAGGATCAATTACTGGTGGATCATCCCTTCCCTCCTCATCGCGCTCTTGAGCTATGCGATACGCATCTGGCGGTGGCAGGTCATCCTGCTGCCGGTGAAGAGATCAGGCTTCATGAGCGCCTTCCACCCCCTGGTCATAGGCTTCATGCTGAACTGCATCCTGCCCGGTAGAGTCGGGGAGATCGCCCGTCCCGCCATTTATCACAAGAGAGAGCATGTCGAATTTTCAAAGGTGCTCGGCACGGTCGCCATCGAGAGGATCTTCGATGCCCTGTGCCTGCTCGTATTTTTCATCTATATCCTGGCAACCATCACCATCGACAGCTCCATCAACGTAACCTTTGCCGGCTACAACCTGAGCCCGGCACTGCTGAGCAAGCTCTTTACCTTCACCCTCGAGATCAGCCTCGCACTCATCGCGATAATCATGCTCATCAGCTTTTCAAAGACGAGGAAGCTCATCAATAGGGTCATCCTGAGAATACCCGACGCCCTTTTCTTTGTCCACGATCACGCACGGGAAACCATCCGCGAGCGCATCTTCAGAAAGATCACCCATTTCGTGGACAACCTTTCCGTGGGCTTCGACATCCTGAAGAGCCCCGGGCTTCTCTTTTTGTGCCTGGTGCAGTCGTTTATCCTCTGGTGGCTCCTTGGGCTCTCGCTGTGGGTGCTTGCCTTCGGATGCCCGGGCATCCATATCACCTTCCTCCAGGCCTTTGCCGTGGAGATCATCGTCTGCTTCGCCATCATGCTGCCCTCGGTGCCGGGATTCTGGGGTCTCTGGGAAGCAGGCGGCGTGTTCGGGCTGATGATATTCGGCATCCCCGCGAAAGAGGCTGCGGGCATGATCCTGACCTATCACTTTTTCCATCTGGTCCCGGTCATCCTCATCGGCCTTGCCTCGGCCATGGTCATCGGCGTCAGCGTAACCAAGACGACCCGCGATGGGAAAGAAGCCCTGCGTCCGGAAGAGGCTCTCAAGGAAGAGAATGAACCCGCCGTGTCCCTGGGGATGAACGAGCCCTGAAGGCATTGCCCTGTTATCAGTGGTCCAACAGATAATGTTTAATCGATCCCCGGGCTTCCTGCCCCGGTTCCTTCAAGTGCCTGCCTCACTCTCAGGTTGCCCGGGTTGATCCGCAATGCCTGCCTGAGGTGCCGGAGGGCCCCTTCCCTGTCGCCGCTCTTCTGCAGGATATCGGCGAGGATGAGGTGCGCAGCTTCCACATCGGGGTTCAGTGTCACGACCTGTGAAAACGCACGGCTTGCTTCAGAATCCATGCCCAGCCTGATGTAAAGAATGCCGAGGTTGTAGTGGCCTTCGATAGAGCCGGGATTCAGCTCCACTGCCCTGGAGAACGCGACCGCCGACTTCTGGTATTCGCCCAGCTCCATGTAGGCGGCGCCCAGGTTATTGTGGGCCTCGTAAAAATTCGGGTGGAGGGAAACCGCCTTCCTGAGGTCGACGATTGCCTCGTTCAATCTGTTCAGCTGCATCAGGGCTTTGCCCCGGTTGTTATAGGTCTCGACATACAGGGGATCCAGCTCCATAGCCTTGGTGAGAAAACTCAGGGCTTTGTCGGCTTTGCCGCTGCGTAGATAAACCGCGCCCAGGCAGTTGAGCGTGCGATGATCTTCAGGGGCGAGCCTGACAGCCTCTTCAGACTGAATGATGGCTTCATCATGCCTCTCCGCACGAGAGAGGGCTTCTCCATAATTCTGGCGAGCCCGCGCCCTGGTCGGCATCTTTTCCACATTGTCTTTCCAGAAGGCAATCTCATCGGCCCACACGGCATTCCTCTCATAGGTCCAGAACGAGAACACGGCCACCAGGAGGCCTATTATGGCAACATGGGCCCACCTGGGCCTCGCATACCGGATGATCGCGAAAACAGCGATCGGGATCACGAACATCGAGGGCAGATAGATCCGGTGCTCATAGATAAGCTCCAGGGGTATGATAGACGACTCGGTCACCAGATTGCCGAAAAACCAGAGAATGGCGAAGGAGACCAGCTTGTCCTTTTTTGCAACGAAAACAGCACAGGCCAGAAGGCCAAGAATTGTGACCATGGACAGGAGCGTGGTCACCGGCCTTATGGGAGAATACGACAGGGGGAAATCATAATCCAGGATCAATCGCGAAGGATGCGGCAACGCTATCAGGCCGATATAGTGCATCACGACCCTGAACTCGGTCAGCACCCGCTGGCCCAATGTGAACTCACGGCTGCTGTATCCGCTCAGAACGTTGAACGGATTGGAAAACTTCGAGTAGGCAAGGACCAGCACCAGGACAACAACGAGGGCCAGGGAAAACCTGATCGTCTGCTTTTTCAGCCAGGCTTTATCCAGATCCTGGAAAAAATACCACTCGTATAAAAAAATGAAGAAAGGCAGGGTAAGCGCGATCTCCTTTGACCCCACTGCCAGGAGGCCGGATAGTGCGCTTCCGCCATAGAGGGCCCACTTCCAGCTGCCCGCCATGATCCTGCCCCTGATGTAGAGCACCATTGACAGCAGATAGAACATCGAAGCCATGCTCACCATCCGCTGGACGAGGTAGGTTACCGACTGGGTATGGGTAGGGTGCACCGCCCACACGATTGCCGCGGCCGATGCTGCCAGCCAGGGCTCCATATGCTCGGGCATTATCAGCCCTCCTGTCCCCCTGCCCCGGCATAGCTCGAGGGTCATCTTCAGCAGCAGAAAAAGCAGCAGGGTGCCGGCCAGATGTATCGCGATATTCACTGCATGATAGCCTGCCACATCATATCCATCCAGGTAATAGTTCAACGCAAAACTGATATTCGCTACGGGGCGATTGCTGCAGATGCTGTTGAATCCTACATCCATCAATCCCTGAAAGGTCAGATCGTTCAGCCGGATGAAAACATTGTTCGTTATATTGGGAAGATCATCGAAAAGGAACGGGGCTCTTATGGTATTTGAATAGATCCCGCAGACAATGCCCGCTGAAACGAAAAAAAAGGCAGCCATGTGTAATAGCTTTCTGTTGACCTTCCCCGGCTCAGTCTGTCGACCGGCAGCAGGACTTTGATTCATTCTGCTGCTGCCGCGGATTTTTTTCTGCTTTCCCATCATGCAAGCCCGGTTTGTTTTGACATGTTTTATACCACCAGGCAGTTTGCTTGTTCAATGGATTATTCTCGAACTTTCCATGGTTTCCTATGGATATTTTCAAGGCCGCATGGAGAGATAGGCGCAAGCCCCTGCTGCAGAAGCCTTTCAACACTGACAAATTGCACTTCCCCCCTTCTGAAAACATATATAAATACAATATTCTTGACAGTTCATTAATCATTCCAGATAATTACTCCGATTGCGTTGAGAGTGGGGGTTGATTTTCTTTCACCCATTGCGGACGGAGTCCCTGAGTCTTTTGCACAATTTCTATAGTTATGTGGCGATGCACTGAGGGAGTTATTAGATGGCATATGACACATGATAATGAAAATATGGCATTAATTATTTCGTGCAATTATATTGATCAACTGCATAAGGGGTGTCATGGTATTCAACCTCTTACCTACAAGAACTGGAGATACTCCATTACCGAGGATAGCACATGTATAAAGACAAAAGCATTCATGTAGTAATCCCCGCCCACAACGAGGAGACACAGATTGGCAAAGTGATCGAAACTATTCCATATTTCGTCGACAGGATTGTTGTGATCGATGATGTCAGCATGGACGATACTGCAGGAGTGGTTTTGCGGCACCAACAGAATAATAAGAAGGTTATTCTGCTGCGGCATGAGGAGAACCAGGGATGTGGCGGATCGCTGGCAACCGGCTATAAATGGGCCAGAGATAACAGCTGCGATGTCGCTGTAAGGATGGACGGAGACGGCCAGATGGATCCTGCGGACCTTCCTGCAATTCTCGACCCTGTAGTGGAAGACAAGGTGGACTACTCGAAGGGCAACAGGCTCTTCACTGGCGAAGCATACGAGAAGATCCCTAAAGTCAGGTACTTCGGAAACGCGTTTCTTTCCCTGCTTACAAAAATTGCCTCGGGGTACTGGCATATTGCGGACTTCCAGTCCGGCTATACAGCAATAAACAGCAAGGCGCTCCACACCATCGACTGGGACAAGATGTACAAGCGGTTCGGTCAGCCAAACGATCTCCTCGTCAGGCTGAACGTTTATAACTTCCGGGTTGCAGATGTCCCGGTAAAACCTCTCTACAACGTGGGCGAGAACTCGAAGATGAATGTCTTCAAGGTGATGTTCACCATCGGCTGGCTCCTGCTCAGGATGTTTTTCTGGCGGATGAAGCAGAAATACATTATCCGGGACTTCCACCCCCTTATCTTTTTCTACACGCTCGGTGGGCTCTTCGGGATCCTCACTGTCATTCTTTTCATAAGGCTCTTCTGGTTCTGGTATGACATCGGACATATTCCGCCCATAAACGCCCTGGCAGCAATGTTCTCGTTCATGAGCGCAAGCATGTTCTCTCTCTTTGCCATGTGGTTCGACATGGAAGCGAACAAAGACTTGAAAAGCAAGTGATTGCCAATGATTAGCGAAAACAAATATATGGGCAAAATTCCTTTGAGCGAAAGATCAAAGGGACTCAACATGCCAAGGGCTATCCTGAACCGCTTCATTCACTGCATTGCCAGATACCTTCCCCTATTCCCAAACCAGCGCGTTTTCCTACACCGGCTGCGTGGGGTTAAAATCGGCAGAGAAGTTTTCATCGGCAACGAGGTCTTCATTGACGATGCCGAGCCTGACCTCGTGACAATTGAAGATGAAGTCACAATCATTGCACGGACATCGATACTTGCCCATTCATACTACCCAACCCACATGAGCGAGTATTTCAAGGACAAGAAGTACGTGAAGGGCGTTATTATCAAAAAAGGCGCCTATATCGGATTCGGTTCTATTATATTACCGGGAGTGACCATAGGAGAAAACGCCATTATAGGTGCTGGGACTGTCATCAGCAAAGATATACCTGCAGGTGCAACAGTAATTGGACAACCGCCCAGAGTATATTTGGGTAATGATCATACTGAAACCGGCTTTAGCTGATATATTGTGCGCGTCTGTATACTAGGGCCTGTCATCAAATAGGG
>DIXF01000011.1 GCA_002448235.1 Syntrophaceae bacterium UBA6087 | reverse complement strand
GTTACCTATGTACCCGGATCATACCTTGTTGAAAACCCAACCAGATAATCCAGCGGACGGCTTTCAGCCGCCGCTGATCATCACGTTAGAGCTTTTACCCGTCTATAATGAGGAGGCCTAGATGGAATGGTTAGACACTGTGATTGAAGAGTATAAGACTCTACGCGCAGAGAGTTTGACCGCAATACAAACTCAGCAAGCAGTAATTCGGTATGGATTGGCCATTGTTGGCGTACTGGTAGCTACTGCGCTAAACACATGGGACAAGTTGGTCCTAAGTGCTGCTGTATTCTTGGTATTCTTGCCTATCGTTTGCTACCTCATCCTAATGATTTGGATGGGTGAGGTCGCCAGAATGATGCGCGTAGGTCGTTATCTCTACGGTCTTGAGAAGCGGATAAATGAGTTTCTCAATGGACAAGTTACCCTAAGAAATTCAAGAAAGAGGGGTTCTGCCGTACAAGATGATGAAAATTCACAAAGACCTGTCAACAGTCTACCTGCCTTATACTGGGAAACAAGTTTAAGAGATCTTTCAAAAAAGGATGGCACACCCCAACTGACATGGAGCTACCTTGCAATATTGGGTATTCTGCTATTTTTTGCGATTGCATCAATCGTATTTGGCAACTACCGAATATGGAACGATGTGTCCTCGGTGTTTTTAGTATTTACAAATGTCATTGAGTTCGTTGTCTTTGGAATCGCCTTTATTATATTACTTCACACTGGAATGAGATTCAGATGAGAAAGCGAGCTCTAACCATGACATCCAGGCAGACGCGGCAGAGCCGCGCCACTGATGCCCATGTTAGCTTTTAAAGATACCTGACATGGAAAAACATCGGATTTATTGTTCAGGCCCGCTATTTTGTGCAGAAGAAATTGGCGGCATGAATGCAATAGCAAAAGTACTCGAAGATGCAGGATTTCAAACATTTTTACCACATCGGGATGGGTTGGAGTCTTATGTCCTGCGTTTCTCAAACTCATCATTCCTATCGACTATCCCTGGGATTCGTAACCGTATTGACTACGCCATATTTTCTCTGGATGTATATGAGTTGATTGAACGATGTCGTGCAATCGTGTGCAATTTAAATGGACGTGTTCCTGATGAAGGGATGATAGTCGAAGCTGCCCTTGCATACGCAGTTGGTAAGCCCCTCGTGCTTTTCAAAAATGATCTCCGTGCGCCTTTCGGCGGGTATGATAATTCAATGCTGACGAGCCTGGTGAGAGGGCAAATTATTGATAAACTAATGGAGTTACCATCTGCGCTTACGGATATGATAGCCCGGGAAAGAGAATTGGCACCACTGTCAAGTGATCTGAAAATAGTAGTTTCCTATGGGAAGCGAATTTCTTCGGTGCTAGGAGGTTTGCCTGATAAAATGCTTAAGAAAAGGTGGGCAGAAGAAGTGATCAACCATGTAATAGATGAATCATTCATTAGAGCTGAAAGCTAACCCGACAATCCACCGGACGGCTTTCAGCCGCTGGTGATCCGTCCGCTGGCCTTCGGAGAACACTCAAAAGTCCGTATAATCTCTACGTATGAAAATATTCAGATACAAACCTGAGCACGAAGAGGCGGTTTTATCAGCCATTAAAGGAGACCCCAACTGGGATATATTTACCAATGCTGACGCTATAGACAATTATAGAAAGAACCTGATCGAGAGTATCACCTATGTTTGTTACCAAAGCGAGTTTTTTTGCGGGTATCTGAGGGCGCTTCTGGACGATGGCTTCGCTATCTATGTCAGCGAGCTTTACGTGGTGCCCGAATGGAGAAACCGAATGATCGGGAGATCGCTCTTGGCGCAGGTAAAAATGGATTTTGTTCGTTTGGCTGTTTACGCATTATCCGATGAAGACGCTTATTATGAAAAACTCGGGTATAAAAGAATTGGTTCGGTGTTTGAAATTCACTCATAGGCCAACCAGCGGCTCCAGGCGGACCCGGATGCGGCTTCGCCCGGACAACACTGACACCGCCGGAGCCCTGAGGGCTTCAGGCCGAAGAGATGCCTTTTATTCCAGTGAAAAAGGAGGACCTTTTGATGAAATGGAAAACCCTGGACAACGGATGGAACCCTTACCTCGCGGGGGCATTGGTGGGGGTGTTGGCTATCGTTTCGGTATATGCGACCACCCAGTTGCTGGGAAAGTCCAGTTATCTGGGCGCATCGACTACCTTCGTGCGTGCGGCAGGCCTTCTTGAACGAACCGTGGCCCCGGACCGTGTAGCGGCAAACGAGTATTTTACCAAGGAGAAGGTTCGCGTCGACTGGCAGTTTATGCTGGTTCTCGGCATCTTCCTGGGTGCGCTGATCTCTTCCGCAACGGACAGAAGCCTGAAACTGGAGGGGGTCCCGCCGATATGGAAGGAGCGCTTCGGTTCGTCCATCGGGAAGCGGGCAACGGGTGCGTTCCTGGGAGGCATCGTCGCCATGGTGGGCGCCAGGATGGCCGACGGCTGCCCCAGCGGACACGGGCTGAGCGGAATGATGCAGCTCTCGGTCAGCTCCTTTGTCGCCTTCGCGATGTTCTTCAGTGTCGGCGTTGCCGTCGCCGCTCTTGTATACGGAAGGAGGTCGTCATGAGCGCTGATCAGATGCTGGGCCTCGTTACAGGCATACTCTTCGGATTCCTGATGCAGAAAGGCCGCGTTCTGCGCTTTGAAAAACAGGTCGGCGCCCTGCTGCTCAAGGACATGACGATATTCAAGTTCATGCTTTCCGCCATACTCGTCGGCATGGTCGGGATAACCCTCCTCTCAGGCGCAGGTATCGTCACCTTAAGCCACAAACCCATGAACGTCGGGGCCGTATTGCTGGGCGGAGCCCTGTTCGGCGCCGGATGGGCAGTGATGGGGTTCTGTCCCGGCACATCGGTCGGCGCCCTGGGCGAAGGCCGCTGGCATGCCTTGTTCGCCATTGTGGGGATGGTGACAGGGGCCGCCCTCTACGCGGAGCTCTATCCCTTCTTCAGCTCAACGGTTCTGGCGTGGAAAAACTTCGGCAAGATCGGGTTTGCCGAGGTCTTAAGCATCTCGCCATGGGTCCTAATCCCTGTCTTCTGGGCAGGAACGATTTCCCTGTTCTTCTGGTTCGAGAAAAAGGGGCTCTGAACGACCGTAAAGACTCGTCTCTAAGCTCCATAAATCAATTGACATTTTCTTAAAAGACAGGGAGATAGGAAAATATCGGCAGCCATGAAAGGAAGGTGTAAATGAGAATGAGATCCGGTGTAAAGCTTTTGCTGTCCCTGATGGCCACGTGTGCAACCTTTGTCATGCTTGCGGTGCCGGGGGTGCACCTGGACGCATATGCGGCGCCCGTTCTCACCAACGTGAACCCCCAGACCGTTTATCCGGGCGGCGCCCTGACCGTCACCGGGCAGGGCTTAGGCAACATGGCTGCGTGGACAGCCGTTGTCGAGCTGAAGAACGGCGAGAAGTTCGAACAGCCGGTCCAGGCCGTCAACGCAACCCAGTTCAAAATCAAGGCCCCCTTTATTTACGGCGGATACAACGTGACGGCCAAAAACGCCCTTCACCGGGCTCGCCTCATGCAGATAAAACAGCTTTATGTCAAGCAGGGCTCGATAATGAGCAACAAGCTCCCCTTCAATATCGTCTCCCCCTACCCCATACTCGACTCACCCGACAACTCCACGCAGACTGCCGGAAGCGGCATGGTTGTCGCCGGTGGCAACTGGGACAGGACCTCCATCTACCTCCCGGGCATGTACTATTGGGCGATTTTCGAATATCTGCCGGGCAAGGTCGTCAAAACCCCGATTCTGCCGCCGGCCCCGCAGGTCCCGCCGATCCCGATCCCGTTGCAGCCCAATATGACACTGGTGGGCAACTTCCTCGTGCATGTCCCCGACGTGTACGCCGGCAAATCCGAGGCGGAGAAGCAGGCCATCAGCAACTATACGGGAAAGCTCACCATCTACGGCGTGATGGGTCAGAGCTTTTCCAGCAATGCGCTCAACATCAGGATCAAGCCGAAGCAGACGCAGGCATCAAACATCCCCAACCCGTACAACCTGACCCTATCCGAGTATTACGCCCCCAGCGCGCCGAACCGCACGATGTACTATAAAGGCACCAGCAACATCATCCTGCCTGCCCCCAGTACGGCAAAGATCAAAAGTGTGAAGAACACGAGCAGCTACCGGATCCAGCTCTCGTATAAAGACATATCGGGCGGCAACGCAGTGAACGGGGTCTGGCTCAATCCGAACGAGTCCACCGGCGCCTTCAACGGCAAACCGGCCCGCGGAAGCTGGGAAGCCCTCGGACCGGAGTCGGGCTCCTTCAGCGGCCAGCACCACTTCATCAAAATCGGTATCTCCTGGCAGTAAGAAACACGCTTGGGAAAAGCAAAAAGGGCAACCGGCACCGCGCTGGTTGCCCTTTTTTGCTTTCCAGTGCGGCACCGACCGGACGTGCATGAAAGGCAGGGCTCATTGATACCGGCAAGCCCCCTTGTTATTCCCCCGCGAGCGGACACACGTTTAATCTTGAGACGGTTCATTTTTTATACAAGTGAGGTGTCAGGATGGAATGGTACGTGTATCTGGCCCATTTCTTTGCCGGGGTTTTCCTGGCGAACGGCATTCCCCACCTCGTCCACGGGATATCCGGCTTCCCCTTCCAATCGCCTTTTGCCTCTCCCCCCGCCGAAGGGCTCTCTTCTCCCATCGTGAACGTTCTCTGGGGGTTCGCGAACATTGTCGCCGGATACGTGCTGCTGGCAGGCCTCGGCCCCTTTGTCTTCGCGCTTTCCTTTGACGCCCTTGCGGTGGGGCTGGGAGCGCTCACGATATCGGTGTCGCTTGCCTGGCATTTCGCCCGCGTACATGCAAAGCATGCCGCGAAGCTGCCCCTTATTCCCAAAGACCGCAGAGAAGGGACGTAGCGCAGGGCATCGGCTCACCCGATCCGTTTTACTCCGCTGACAACGAAGCGGCTCTTCGGGATGGCCGGCATCCTGGACAGGCTGATCTTCAGGTTTTGCCGGGGCACCTCGTATTCCATTGACGTGTTGAGCATACTTACCGCGGTCTTCATGAGCTCTTTGGTGACCCACTCTCCCGGGCAGCGATGGTTGGTGAAATGGTCGCTCCCCCCCTGGGGGATGAAATTATAGGCGTTGCCTTCCCACATGCCGAAGCGCTCCGGACGGAACTCGTGAGGGTTTTCCCACACCAGGGGATCATGGTCCGTGCCGTACAGGTCGAGGATCACCCTCCGCCCCTTGGGGAAGCGGTAGCCCTTCCACTCGAAGTCGTGGCGGACACGCGCAGCCACGGCAGGGAAAAACGGATAAAACCTGCGGACCTCCTGCACGAAGAGCTCGGCGTAATCGTCTTTGTCCTCCAGCAGCTTCCTGCGGCACTCCGGGTACTCGTGCAGGGCAAGCGCGGCAAAGGTGATGAACCGGGATACGGCAACGGTCGGCCGCAGCACGTTGAGCAGCTCAACGGCAGCCGTATGCCGGCTCAGCATTTTTCCATCAGGGTCACGGTGCATGGCTATGACGTAGACCGCGCTCCCCTCGGATGCGTCAAGCCTGCCTGAGCGCACGTCTTGTATGATCGCTGCGGCCCATTTCTCGGAGCGTACCCGGGCGGGAATCCCTCTCCAGTGCCTCGGCCCTACCGCTGCCGGGGATTCGATCAACTTCACGAAGTCGTTTGTGCGGAGTCCCACTTGCGATTCTTCCAGCGGGACGCCTGCCCATGTGCATACCGCACGGCTCAGGATCTCGTTTACCTCGTCGAAGAGAACGACCCTGCCCATGTTTTCCCACTTTCCGATCGCCTTGCTCCACTGGGCGGCTGTCAGATCCACCAGCCGGCGTATGGCCTTGGGCGTCATGAGGGACATGAACATCTGCTTCCGGCTGCGGTGCGTCTCGCCGTCCAGTCCCTGTATGCCTCCCCACCCGAACAGGGTGTTCTTCACCCTCATCGGTGCGGCGCCTTTCCGCTGAAACCGTTCGGTATCGTAAAACAGCCGGGACGCTTCCTCTCCCTTCATGCAGATGGTCTTCCTCAGCAGGAGGCGCGCTTCGAAGATATCGCTCCGGTAACGCCTGCACCTGTTCGAAATGAACCTGTAGCCCTCGATCAGCAGTGCGGGCGTGCTTTCGGGCCATCTGTCACGGGGGATCTGCGGCATGGGGCCTCCCATGCGATACATAATAAGCACGCTGCAAATGACGGCAATTTCAGCGCCCGAAAGTATTCGAGCCCGCATCAGGACATACTGATCCTCTGATGATGCAGAGCAGAAAACCTCTCCGGCAAGTCCGGCTGATGCATGCTACCAGCCGCCACCGCCGCCGCCCCCTCCGCCGCCGCCGGATGATCCGCGGCCGCCGGATCTGGAGCCCGGAGGAGACGACGAAGAAGAGATGCTTGACGACATGGCGCCCAGGCCCGATGCCAGTCCTGACATGCCCAGGGCATGGAAACGGTTGCCCGTATACCATCTCGGGCTATACGCATTCTCGATGCGCGCCTTGTTCAGGATGTCGTTGAAGCGTTCGCACCATTCCTGCTCTACATCCAGGGCCAGTGCATAGGGAAGAAATCTCTCAAAGATCTCCGGAGTGTTTTCCGGAGGATTCAACAGGTTCAGCCGGTCCTTCTCCGCCACGGAGAGATACAGCTTCAACCCTTCGATCTGGTCCATGATCCTGCGCCCCTTGAAAGTCGGCGCTTTCATGAGCTGATAGAAGAGCGCATTGAACAGAATGATGAGGAGAATGCACAGGATCGCGAAGGGGGGTATGACGGAGGAAAACATCCAGATGGCCAGGCCTTCGCCCCCGAGAAAGGGGAGCGCAAACAAGGAGAGCATGAAGGCACCGCCCAAACCGGCCGCCTTCTGTCCGTCGGACTTCAGGGCTTTCTTCCACGCATCGAAAACACGATAGAGGAGCACCGCACATCCGCACGTCCAGATGGTGAGCCAGAGTGCCATGAACCCGGCATCGGCTTTGTTCCCTCCCCGGAAAACAGCTGCAGCTATACCCAGTGCGGATATGAGCAGCCCGGGGACCAGGGTGGCGGAGTTCGTGAAGAAATAGATCTTTTCATATTGAACCGCCAGGCTCTTCCTGACGGCGTCCATGGCCTTGCGGATCGTTTCGTGATTTCCCTTTTTGATGAGGACCGTATCCCGGGAACCGGAAAAAAACTCTTGGGCGATCTTTTTCTCCGTGGCTGAAAGCGCGGTTTCGTCGCTGCCGTTCTTGACGAGGGAGTATTCGCCGCCCTCATCCTCTTTGATGGTGATGAAGCCCTTGACCGCCATATTCACGACGGCCGCGGCAAAAGCCTTGTCATCGAAGCCCATACGCATGACGTAGCGCACGGCATCGGGGGAGAAGCCTTTCGGGGCCTCGAACAGCGGAATGACCACGCCCTTTTCCGGGTCCCTGCCGACCTTGATCCATGCGAGAACGTAGTACGCAAGCAGGACGGCGATGCCTGCCGTCCCGGCGAAAGCGCTGCCGTTGTCCGACAGGAAGGCCTTTGCCTTCTGGCCTTTTGTCGGCTCCCGCACGAATCCCTTCGGCCACATCGCCACGACGGTCAGGCCTTCCCGGGGGCCGAGCATCCTGGTCGTATTGAAAACGGCACGTCCCTCACCGTCGATGCCCGCGGTGAAATCCGCGCCTCTGTCGCCCGGCAGCCCGGTATAGGCCGAGGTCGAAAGGATCCGCGCCCCGGGCGGGAGCTCCACGGTGGCTTTTGCCTTCTCGATCGGGAATTCCCATCCGTTGCCGGTCACGTTCCAGTACAGCTCGTCATGGTCAGTGAAAAATCCGAGCTGTCTATCGGTGCGGTAGGTGATGGTGTAGGCGTATTCCCCGGGTTCGAGGAAAGCATCCTTGCTGCCGATGTACAGCCGCACGCCGTTGCCCCTGTCCTCTGTATGCCACGGCTCCTCGTGGCCGTCTCTCCGGATATCCCGGACCTCGAACGCTACGCGGACGGTGTTGCCGTACCCGTCCTTGTAGCGGGTGGGGAAATCGCGATAGATGCCGTGTTTGATCCGGTCTCCCTCGCAGACGACCGTGATGCGTTCTGTAACGTCCATATCGCCGGCTGGCTTGATGCCGATATACGCACCGTAGTCGAGGATGCGTTCGCTGCCCCGGGCAACCGTCGGCCAGGGAAGGAAGAAAAGGAGAATGAGGGATACCAGGATTTTCTTCATCCGTTGCTTCCCATGGTGACCTGCGGGACGTTCCGTTCGGCATCGTCGTCGATGGCGAAGAACTCGGCCTGAACGAATCGGAAAAGACGCGCCACGATAATGCCCGGGAAGGACTCAACGGCAATATTGAGGTTGCGCACCGTGCCGTTGTAGTATCGCCTCGCCATCTGGATCTGATCTTCGATATCCGTGAGCTCCTTCTGAAGCTCAAGAAAGTTCCGGCTGGCCTTGAGATCCGGATAGCCTTCCGCCACAGCGAAAAAAGCGCCCAGCTTTCGCGTGAGGGCTGTCTCGATCGCGCCCTTTTCACCGATCTTCTGCGCCTGGAGGCTCATCGATCTTAAGTCGGCGATCTCGGAGAGCAGTCCGCGTTCGTGCCCCATGTAGCCCTTGACGGTCTCGACCAGAGACGGGATGAGCGACGAGCGGCGCTTGAGCTGCACATCGATCCCGCTCCATCCCTCACCTGCCATGTTCTTCAGCTTGACGAACCTGTTGTAGGTCAGGACCACCCAGGCGACGGTCACAATGACGACCGCGTACACTGCATATATACCCATGTATACCCCCTCTCCCCCTTCTCTTTCGACCGGCGCGGTTGAAAAGATGATCCAACCCGGCGTATAATAGTCCGGAAACATAAACAAGATCAATTCAGAACCCTGCTGTCTTACTTTTCTTTGAAATAAAGTTATAATATATTTAGGCATTCAGCGAGGAGGAACCGTCCCATGACTACCGGAGCGAACGAAACGATGTCCGGGGCAGCAGAGCCAGAAGCCCCCCGTGAAGGCTTCATCGGCCCGACACACCGCATAGCCGCCATCAGGGCCGAGCTGCTGAAAACGCCGTATTCGATCTGCCTGGAGAGACCCAGGCTCCTGGAAGAATTCCGGCGGTCGGCCGAAGGGCGAAGGAGCGCCCGCGCGGAGCACCCCCTTGTCCGCCGCGCCCTTGCCCTGCAGTATATATTCTCCCGCCGCACACCCCGCATTTATAATGACGAGCTCATCATCGGCAACATGACATCCAAGCGGATCGCCGCCAACTACTACCCCGAGGGAGGATCGATCAATATCCTGGAGGATCTCGCGCGGCTTGGGAAACGGGCCATTCCGCTCAAGCTGTCCGGCAGAGAGATCGCGGAGCTGCTTCTCACGGGATTGAGAACTTCCTTCAGAAGCGTGGGAGCCAAAGCCCTCCTGAAGCCCGGCCGTTTTTCCTACTTTCTGGATTTCTTCCGGGCCAAGCGCCACTTCATTACAGAGGAAGCAGGGGTGGCCCACCAGGTGGGGAATTACCGGATGGTCGTCCACGAGGGCCTTTGCTCACCGTACAAAGAAGCGCAAAAAAGGCTGGAGCAAGGCAGGTTCGAGGACGGCTCGCCTCTGGACAACGATCAGAGGGCGTTCTACCGGTCCGTGGCAATCACCATCGACGGCATCAGGGAGATGGCCGGGAATCTGGCTGACAAGGCCGAGATGATGGCCTCCTTTCCGGGGATCGGCGGGCAGAGAAAGGCCGAGCTCCTGGAATCGGCTGCCGCCTGCCGGCGGGTCCCGTTTGAACCCGCCCGGACCTATCTGGAAGGCCTGCAGGCGGTCTGGATCGCCCATATGGCCATGAACCTCGAGGACTTCGAGCAGGGCCTCTCCTTCGGCCGGCTGGACCAGATCCTCCTGCCCCTCTACCGCAACGATATTAGAGCAGGAAGGCTTGACTACGAGCGTGCCGTGGAGATAACGGCGAGCTTCTGTCTGAAGGCCTGCGAAACCATGCCGCTCTACTCCCAGCGGGTCGACCAATTTTTCAGCGGCAACGGCGTGGCGCAGGCATTTACCTTGGGCGGCACCGACGATCAAGGCAACGATGTGACCAACGAGCTCTCGGGCCTGATCCTCAACGCATACGCCCAGGTTCTGACCCGCGAACCGGCGGTCCATGTCCGCATCCATCCCGGCACTCCGGACTGGTTCTTCCGGAAAAGCGTCGAGCTTCTCCAGCTGGGCACCAGCCGCCCCTCCTTCTTCGGGGACACGGCCGTGGTAAGGGCATTGGAGGAAGCGGGTATGACGAAGGAGCACGCCCGTGACTACGCGATCATCGGCTGCGTGGAGATGGCGAGCCAGGGCCGCACGTACAACTCGTCGGACGCCGCGCTCTTCAACCTGCCGCTCTGCCTGGAGCTGGCATTGAACGGAGGCATGCGCTTCCACGGCAAGGCCAGGATCGAGGGCAGGCAACGCTTCGGCGCCGCCACGCCCCCGGCATCCGGGATGAGCTCTTTCAACGACGTCCTCCTCGCATTCCGGGCCCAGGTCCGCCACGGGGTGGACGACCTGGTGAAGGTGATCGGGTGGCTGGAAGAAGCATACCGTACCGTCAGGCCCACGCCGGTGAACTCCCTCCTCACCCAAGGCTGTCTGGAAAAGGGCAAGGACGTCACCTGGGGAGGCGGCCTCTACGACTACACCTCTGTCCAGGCCGCGGGGCTCGCCGATGCGGGCGATTCACTCTATGCCCTGAACAGGATCGTCTTCGAGGAGAAGCGCTTCAGTCTGGAAGAGTTCGTCGGGATCCTGAAAAACAACTTCCGCGGCCGGGAAGGCCTGCGGGTCGAGCTGGCAACGAAGCTCCCACGCTACGGCAACGGGAACAGGGAAGCCGACAGGATGACCCAGCTCGCGGCCGACGCCTTTGCCGATGCCCTGTGGGCGAATAAGAACACGCGCGGAGGCCGGTATGTGCCCGGGTTCTACTCCATGACCTGCCATATCGGCTTCGGCCGAGTGACCGGCGCTCTGCCCAACGGAAGGCCGGCAGGGCAGCGCCTCTCCAACGGGCTTGCCCCGGCGGACGGCTCCGAGCGCCTTGGACCGACGGCCGTTTTACGGTCGGCGGCCTCCCTTGACAGCCGCAAGTGGATGAACTGCTGCGCCCTGAACCTCAAATTCGAAAAACGGACCGTGCAGGGAGAGACAGGCCGGAACGCCCTGGTGAGCCTCTTCAGGAACTATTTCGCCCAGGGAGGGATGCAGGTGCAGGTGAACGTGCTCGACGCAGAGACCTTGAGAGCGGCGAAGAAGGACCCCGCATCCTACCCGGGGATCGTGGTACGCGTGGCCGGGTATTGCGCCTACTTCAACGACCTCCAGCCCGAGGTGCAGGACGAGATCATCGAGAGGACGGCGCATGGGCTCGGCTGAGCCGCTCATATTCTCGCTCCAGCACTTCTGCCTTCATGACGGACCGGGCATACGGAGCCTGGTGTTCTTCAAGGGCTGCCCCTTGCGCTGCCCCTGGTGCCAGAATGTCGAATCCTGGAAGGCCCGGGCGGAGATCGCCTTTAAAAGCCATCTCTGCATCGGCTGCGGCATTTGTGTGGAAAAGTGCCCGGAGCATGCAATACCGGAAGCCGGGAAAAGGGACGCGGAGAAGTGCCGTTTCTGCTTTGCCTGCGCAGAGAGCTGCCCTTCGGACGCATTGACACGCTTCGGCATTCACCGGACCCCGGAAGAGATCGTGGAGGAGCTGCGACCGGAGTTTCCTCTCCTCAAAACATCGGGAGGCGGCGTCACCTTTACCGGCGGCGAGCCGGCGCTCTTTCCTGAATTTGCAGCCAGGCTGGCAGGACTGTTGCGCCGGGAAGGCATCGACGTCGCGCTGGAGACCTGCGGGCTTTTCGACATGAAGAAAACCGCTCCCCTGCTCCATGAGCTCGGGATCGTGCTCTTCGATATAAAGATCTTTGACGCGGAGCAGCACCGGAAGCTATGCGGCGCGGACAACACGGCGATCAGTCAGAACCTGCAGACCCTTGCAGAGGCCCGGAGCAGGCACGAAGGCCCTCTGGTATGGCCGCGCCTTCCTCTCGTTCCCGGGATGACGGACGGACAGGACAACCTCAAGGCATGGGCAGTCTTTCTCAGCGGGCTGGGAATAGATTCACTGACCATTGTTCCTTATCATCCCATGGGGGCAAACAAGCGCAGATGGCTGGGCCTTCCCCCTGCCCCCGGATTCCGCGTGCCCTCGGATGCAGAAATCATGCAGGTCGAACAGCTTTTCTCAGACGAAGGGATCCGGGCGTTCACACCGGGAGAGGAATCCTTTTAAGAAAAGCAGCGCTTGTAAGAAAGAGCAGGCACCTTTGTAATTATCGCTTCTCTGCCCTTTAGGAATGCAGTGCACCTTCTTATGAATGATACTAGGGAGGTGTTTATGAGATATGCCCGCTATCCGATAGTTTTTGTCTTATGCTGTATCGGGACGCTCCTGCCGGTTTGTCATGCCGCGGCAGAAACCGGGGCCGGTTTCCCGGTCAAAAGCCCGCGCGCTCAGACCTCCTCCGAAAGATCAGCGGCGGCACGGCTGCAGATACAGGATATCGAATCGGAGATCAGGCAGATGCAGGCAGATATGCAGCCTCTGCAAACGCAGCTCAACGTGGCTGTTGCAAGGCAGAACTCCCTCCTCGGCACCAAACCTCTATCCCCCCAGGGAAGCGACCGCAAAGCATGGCAAGCGTATGACAGGGCAGCGAATACCTGGCAGGCTCGGCTTGCTCAATCTCAGGACGAGGTCAACCGGATCCGGCAGAGGATGAGCGCCAGGCAGTCGGAGGTGCAGGCCAAGCAGGAAGAGTTGAAGCAAGTTCAGATAGATGCCGGCCTCGTTTCCCGTGATGAAGAATATCAGGTGCCCCCTCCTACTGTCAGGCTGCCCGGCTCAAGAATACCGGGAGACCCCAGAGGGCTGCTCGATGATTGATGCATCTTCAGCAGAACTAAAATCCTTGCTTTCAAGGAACGCTATGATCCGGACAAAAAAATATCTGTGGGGGAATATATGCAAAAAAGCTCTTTGCCCGTATTCATCATACTTTTCGTCTTCTGTGGGTTCCAGGCTTTACCCGTGTACAGCAAGGACCTGTCAGGCCCCGCGTCAGCACCCCCACCAACAGCCCCCGGCCAGGCCCTCGCACCCGTCACGATCAGCACCGTGCTGCCTACCGTAATCAGCCTTGCTCCCGGAGGCGCCGCCATAACGGTCATCTTCAACGGCCACGGCCTCAACACGATAACCGGAGTGGCGATTGTCCGGAACAGCATGCCTGTCTCGACCGTTATCGCCGGTCTCGGCCAGGCGATGCCCGAACGCCGTCTGATTTCACTTCAGGCCGGACCCACCGCAGTCGGCGGAACGTATCAGCTTCGCCTCCTGACAGGATCATCGTCTGTGGATATCCCGGCAACTATTGCACGCATAGAAATAGCCGCTCCCCGGCAGATCGGCACCCCGCCCCCGGAGACAGGGGGCACGATAAGGCCCGCGCTTTAACGAATCGAAGCCCCGATTTTTTGTATTGATCCGACCGCATGTCAGGTTACGCTTTCCGCACTGTAGCGGGCGATGAGGCCGGTACGCACGGCGTGCCTGTAGGTCCGGGTGAAGAACCAGCTCGCGAGCAGGATGTAGAGCACAGCGAGGAGTGTTCCCCAGAGCAGCCCGGATGCCGACGCCGGTTTGCCGAAGACGAATGCCCGCATGCCCTCGAACACGTATGCAGGAGGAAGCAGGTACGAGACATACTGCATCCACTGAGGCAATGTGGAGAGCGGATACAAGACCCCCGCAAACGGCGAGATGAACGCGGGGACAGGCCAGACGAACCATTCCGCCGCAGGCCCCAGCCGGAGCACCAGGGCGCTCGCAAAGATGCCCATGCTTATCCCGAACAGGAAGAGCACGAAAAGAAACGGGATGAGCAGGAGGCCGTAGGCGAAAAAGGAAAACCCGAAGAACGCCGTTGCCATGGCGAGCATCACCAGAAGCGCAACCGAGCTCGTCGCAATGCTCGAAATCACGAGGCCTGCCAGATACTCCGATATGGAAAGGGGCGTGGCAAAAAAGTTGAGAAAGTTCCGGGACCATACATCCTCGAAGAAAGCCATGGTCACGCCGTGCATGACCCGGATGAAGAAATCCCAGAAAAGCACGGCCCCGAGCAGCGTGGAGACGAAGTTGAAGCCTCCTCCTGCTACCTCGTTGAGGTATTTCGTGAGGAATCCCCACAGGATGATATCGATAACGACCCAGGCAAAGATGGGAACGACACGCGAGACGCTCCCGCGGATGAGATAAAACTGGCGGAGCATGATGGCGAAGATGCGGCCCGCATTCATGGAATTCATCCCTCCCCGAACGTCAGCGGCTCGCGCGCCACGGTGATGAAGAGCTCTTCGAGGTTCTTCTTCCCGTGCTCGGCGGGCAGGGTCTTCGGGTCTCCTTCGAGCAGGATCTTTCCGTGGGAAAGGAAGAGCACGCGGTGGCACACCTCTTCGACCTCGTACATGTTGTGCGAGGTCCACAGCACACCGCCCGTTCCCCGGGCGGTTATCCCGCGGATCTTCACGCGGATGTCGCGCGCCGTCGCGGGGTCGAGCGATGCCGTGGGCTCGTCCAGCAGGAGGAGATTCGGCTTGTTGAGCATGGCCTTGGCAAGGCTTACGCGCGTCTGCTCACCCGAAGAAAGCACACCGCATTTCGTATTCCGGAAGGCACTAAGATCAAACTGCATGAGCAGTTCTTCGATGCGCGCCGGGAGATCGGGCACCCCGTAGATGAGGCCGAAAATGCGCAAGTTCTGCTGCACGGTCAGGTTGCCGGGAAGCGGGGCGTAAACGGCTGCGAAGTTCGTCTGTTCGAGCGCCCGTGACCGGTGCTTGCGGATGTCCGCGCCTTCGATGCGGATGCTTCCCGAGGTCGGCTCCAGCACGCCCAGGATCATGTTGATGGTCGTGGTCTTTCCTGCCCCGTTCGGTCCCAGGAGTCCGACGATCTCACGGGCCCCCACGTCGAAGGAAACGCCTTCGACGGCTTTTGTACCGCCGTATTGCTTGCACAGCTCCGTTACGGAGAGCACGCTCGCTGCTGGGGAAACTTCGGCAGATCTCATTGCCTGTCTCTTTAATACCGTATCCGCATGATGTCACCAGGCAAATTATCACCTGCCTCAAAAAATTACCCGCCGACGCCGGTGCACTAGCCCAGGCAGGAGTTCACGAAATCCCAGTTGATGAGCTTTTCCATCACGACGGATAGGTAGTCCGGCCTCCGGTTCTGGTAGTCGAGGTAGTAGGCATGCTCCCATACGTCGATGGTCAGCAGGGGCTTCTGGCCGTGCACGAGCGGGTTGTCGGCATTGGCGGTCTTGGTTATCTTGAGCTCGCCGCCATCGAGCACGAGCCATGCCCATCCGCTGCCGAACTGCGTGACCCCCGCATTCTTGAGCTCTTCGAAAAACTTCTCGGCGCTGCCCCAGGTCGCGGCGATCTTCGAGCCCACGGTTCCGGCCGGTGCACCGCCGCCGTTCGGCTTGAGGCACTGCCAGTAAAAGTTATGGTTCCAGACCTGGCCGGCGTTATTGAAAAGCGTCGTCTTTGACTGGTCAGCGGCGGCCTTGCGCACGATCGTTTCCAGCGGTTCGTTTTCCAGGTCGGTCCCGGAAACGAGCTTGTTCGTGGTATCCACATACGCCTTGTGATGCTTGTCGTGGTGGAACTCCAGGGTCTTTGCGCCGATTATCGGCTCCAGAGCATTTTTTGCATAGGGCAACTCCGGCAATCCAATCATATATCCCCTCCTTTTATGGTTCTCGTCCTCTGACTAAAAAGACACGTCCGTTTCAATTATCCTTGTATTCTTAATACTGTCCAACGTCCAGAATGGAAGACCGAAAATGGGAAAGAAAAGTCTTGATCCCCAACTCAATCCTGGGAGATGATTACATCTTACCTTCAAAGCATGGTTAAAGGGCATATGATGAATAAAACCGGTCTTTCCCGCAGGAACGTCCTGCTTGGGCTTTTCGCTTTCTGCACGCTCGTGCTCCTCCTGCATTCGCAGCCCGGCGCATACGGGAATGAAGAATCGCTGCAATCCGGGCTTCCCGGCTGGGGGATGTGTACGCCGTGCGGCGGAGAAGACGAGGCCGCGTGCCTTCTCGCAAACTGGTGGTGCCCGGACCGGGGTGATTTCGTATGGACGTGCGCCCGGTGCGGCGCAAAGGGCAACCTCGCCCTGGCGGAGAAATGCCGGCAATGCGCCTACAGCAGGAATAACCCGGACGGCTACCTGCTCCGCCCGGTTCAAACCCGGCTCGTTACCAACGGTTTCTCAAAAGGGCACCGGGCAATCGACTTCGGCGCCCGCCTGGGCTCTGCCGTGCTTGCGGCGGCAGACGGAGTGGTGATCGAGTCCAGGAGAGACCGGTGGGCCGGCAACGTCCTGAGGATTCGGCACCGTGACGGCATGCAGACGGTGTACGGGCATCTCCAGGAGAGCCTTGCGGCCGTGGGCAGCTTTGTGAGGATGGGAGAAGTGATTGCGCTCGCGGGCAGCACCGGCAGATCCACCGGCCCTCACCTGCATTTTGAGGTATATGTCGACGGCGGGGTGGAGAACCCTCTGTATTATCTGGCTCCATTGCAATAACCCATTCAACTCGTTGACCTGATCGGAAAGGAGATCGCATGGACATTATGCTTACCCATGAAGAAGTCAGGGTGCTGGGCAGCCTGCTGGAAAAAGAGATGACCACCCCTGAGTATTATCCCTTAAGCTTAAACGCGCTGCTCAATGCCTGCAATCAGAAAACAAGCCGGGTTCCGGTGGTCTCCTACGACGAGAAGCTCGTGCTCGGAGTCCTGAAGAGCCTGCAGGAGAAACGCCTCGTATGGAAAAGCGATTCCGGCCGGGTGCCCAGGTATGAGCAGTGGCTCGTGAAAAACAGCAAGCTGATCAACAGCGAAGCGGCCGTGCTGTGCGTGCTGATGCTGAGGGGGCAGCAGACGCTCGGGGAAATCAAGTCCCATACCGAGCGCCTCTATGAGTTTGCCGATCTTGAAAGTGTCAATGACACCCTCAACGACCTCATGGAAGCAGGATATGCGGAGAAAGCTCCCCGCATGCCGGGACAGAAAGAGTCCCGGTATGTCCATCTCCTCTCGGGGAGCCCGAAGGATATCCCGACCGACCCGTACAGCCCTTCCGAGGAAGCAACCGTCCCTCCCCCCGAGGAAGACCGGAGAGCTGCATCGCTTGAAGACGAGCTTAAGGCCTTGCGCAGCGAGTTCGATGAGTTCAGGCTCAAGGTAAACCTCTTCATGAATCAGTTCAAGTAGACGCGCGGCCGCCGGGGACTTAAAGGAGTGTACCGGCCCGTCTTTTCTCCTTTTTTGCTCGGGCCTTTTTTCCTTTTCCGTTCCTACCCGGTGTATGCTACAGGGACTTCATGATGAAAATTCCCCAAAAGGAGACCTTAGTGAAAAAATATATTGTGTTGGGAATGATGCTTGTACTGGTTATGACGAGCTGCAGCAAAGAAGAGAGCGCTGCTGCCGCCGGCAAGGCTGTTGCTGACAACTCTCCGGTCGTGGCAACGGTCGGCGGCGAAAAGATCACTGAAGCCGATATCGAGTCGTTCCTTTCTCAGATACCTGAGCAGGCCAGGGCCCGGTATGCATCCCCTGAAGGAAAGAAAGAATTTGTAACCAGCCTTACCGAGATCAAGGTGATGGCTATCGAAGCAAAGAAAAAAGGACTGGATAAAAATCCGGACGTGAAACGCAAGATCGATTTCATGAGCGACCAGCTCCTCGCACGTGACCTTGCCGAATCATCCTTCGAGCAGATCAAGGTCAGCGATGAAGAGATATCCGCGTTCTATAACGAGAACAAGGAAAAGTTCACCAGAGGACCCAGGGCAAAGCTGCGTCACATCCTGGTCCCAAGCGAAGCCGAGGCCAAGTCGATCCTTGCCCGGCTCAAGAAGGGTGAGGATTTCTCCAAGCTTGCCGGAGAAAAATCCAAGTGCCCGTCTTCCAAGCAGGGAGGAGATCTGGACTGGGCAACGCAGGGGATGATGGTCCCCGAGTTCGAGAAGGCCGCGTTTGCCCTCAAGAAAGGGCAGATGAGCGAAGTGGTCAAAACCTCCTTCGGCTATCACATCATCATGTGTGACGACGTGGACGCCGGCGGACAGATAGCGATGGCCGATGCACGTAACGACATAGAGCGGCAGATCCGGAACACTAAGGGCGAAGAAACCGTAAAAGCCCTTATCGAGCAGGCAAAGAAGGCTACGCCTGTCACCATAAACGAGGGGTATTTCCAGAGCACAGAGCCGGAAATGCCCATCCCCGGAGCCGGCATGCCTCAGGTCGTTCCCGCCCCGCCGTCCGAAACTGACGGGGCAAAGTAAGCCTTTCTCAGGTTGTTCCCGCATATAACGGGGCACAGGCCGGTACCGGAAGGACCGGCCTGTGCCCCGTTTTCCAACGCACTGCATCTTTATCCTGATTTTTAAGCCTTGACAGCCCTGTTCTGCACAGCCTACCTACGTGCACATGGCACGACGGAGCGGGACACCCTATGATTTCGATACCCCTGTTGAGCGCCGGGATACCGGGAGCCTCAAGTGGGACAGATACAAAGGCAGGGACATCATCCCCCTGTGGGTGGCGGATATGGATTTCAAGGCGCCGCCTGCGGTCATCAATGCCATGCGGAAAAGAGTAGGCCATGGCGTTTTCGGCTACACGCTGCCGCCGCAAGATCTCGTGGACGAAGTCCTGGCCGTGCTGGAGAGAGAACATTCCTGGAAGGCGGAGCCCAACTGGATCGTCTGGCTCCCCGGGCTTGTAACCGGAATCAACGTTGCCTGCCGGTCCGTGGGCGAACCCGGAGATGCGGTCATAACCACGATACCTGCATATCCCCCTTTTCTGAGCGCGCCGGTACTCTCCGGGCGTACGCTGACCGCCGTTGCCCATATCGAACAATGCAGCGGGTACGCCTTCGATTTTGAAGGCATCGAGCAGGCGTTTACGGAGCGCACGAAGATGTTTCTGCTCTGCAACCCGCAAAATCCCACCGGACGGGTTTTTACGGCCTCAGAGCTCCAGCGCCTTGCGGAAATCTGCCTGAGCCGGGGCGCAGTGATCTGCTCGGATGAGATCCACTGCGGGCTTGTCCTCGATCCTGATGCACGGCACGTTTCTCTTGCGGCCCTCGATAAGGATGTCGCGCAGAAGACCATTACCCTGCTTGCACCGAGCAAGACCTACAACCTCCCCGGCCTCGGCTGCTCGTTCGCCGTCATACCGGACAAAGGGCTGCGGTCGCGGTTCAGACATGTCATGGAAGGCATCGTGCCCCACGTGAACACCCTCGGTTATACCGCTGCGCTGGCGGCGTACCGCGACAGTGAAGACTGGCGGATCGAGCTGACCGGTTATCTGAGACAGAACCGCGACCTGGTTGAAAACTTCGTGAAGCAGGCCCCCGGAATCTGCATGCGGCATGTGGAGGCCACTTACCTGGCCTGGATCGATTGCCGCGAGCTGTCGTTGGAAAATCCGGCAGCCTTCTTCGAGGACTTCGGCACAGGCCTGTCCAGCGGCGCGGATTTCGGAATGCCGGGCTTTGTGCGCCTCAACTTCGGCTGCCCGCGAAGCATTCTTGCCGAGGGCCTGAACCGGATGGAAAAAGCCGTTGATACCTGTTTTTCGTGAATAAAATATCTGGACGATTGCTCCTGAATGATATAAATTGAAAAAAGTGCATTAATTATACTTACTCTGATTAGAAACTGAAACGCACACCATCGTACGAATATTCCGGGCCGTGCGGAAACCGTATCGGCAAGATCTTCTCCCGGGTGCGCATCAAGACCGGAGATCCATCAATGAGCCGCTGTGCAAAGATATGAGGAGCGGTCTCTTTCCATGAGCTTGAGAAATAAGATTGCTTTTACTATCGTCCTTGTCATGGTTTTATCAACCCTTGCTTACTGTCTCATATTCAGAACAATGATCTTGAAGAGTCTTGACAGCCTCGAATCCCGGTTCGCGGAACAATCCATGAAAAGGTGCGTCACCGCCCTCGAAATCAGCATCGAGAATCTGGACAGAACCGTCAATACCTGGGCGTCCCGAAGTGAAATCCATACCTTTACCAGAACCTTGAGCCGGGGGCATATCGATGAGAACCTCACCCCCGATACCTTTAAATCCCTTAATGTCGATCTCATCAGGGTCTTTGACCGGAACGGAAAAATTCTCTGGGGAAAGACCTTCGACCATACGACAGGACGCGAGATCCCACTCGAACCTGCCTTGGACTTCAAGCCCGAACGGCCTTACCGGCCGGCGCGGAGCGACGGCTCGCTGAATCCTGAAATCCTGGTCATTCAGACACGATATGGACCGATGATCATCGCATCGAGACCGATCCTCACCAGATATGATCAGGGGCCGAGCCACGGCACATTCGTCATGGGCCGGCTATTATCCGGCCAGAGGCAAAAAACACTGTCAGCCCTGGCCGGAACCGATGTAAAAATCCTGCCTGGCGGTGAATACGGCAAGACCGTGGGAAATAGACCCGCCGGTCAATTCCTTTCAACCGAAGAATCTTTCAAGGTTCTTAAATCTTCCCCCGACAGTCTGCAGGCATCCGCAACCGTCAAAGGCCCTGCCGGGGAACCGGTGCTTCAACTTGAAGCTTCCTTCCCACGAAATATCAAAGTAATCGGGAAACGGGCATATGCTTTCGGATTGATCTTCATCATAGGCACCGGCATAGTTGTTCTCCTTGTAATCTCGGCCATGCTGAGGGCTCTCGTTTTAAAACCCCTCTCAACCCTTACCGGCAACGTTTTGTCCATGGGCGATTCAGCTCACGATACCAGGAGGTTTGAAACCCGTCGAAAGGACGAGATAGGGACATTGTCGCGAGAGTTTGCCGCCATGGTCGAGAGACTTTCCCGAAGCGAGCAGCGCTACCGTTTTCTGGCACAGAATGCACAAGATGTGATCTGGGCAATGGATCTCGATAAGTCACTCACCTATGTGAGCCCGTCGGTCGAGGCATTGAGCGGGTTCAGCGTGGAAGAATCGTTGGGCAAGCGGCTCGAAGAAATCCTGCCCGCCGAATCGCTGAACAAGGCAATGGATCTGCTGGGGGAAAGACTGCCCCGAAAAATAGACCACCTGCCCGAAGGGACGGACTGGTTGCATACACTCGAACTGGAGATGCTGCGGAAAGACGGCTCAACGATCTGGACCGAAGTGACGGTTAACCTGATTTACAATGATGAAGGCGCCACTACCGGCATCATGGGGATTACCCGGAATATCTCCGAACGAAAAAGGGCGGAGGAAGAAAAGAAAAAGATACAGGAACAGCTCCTTCAGACGCAGAAGATGGAGGCATTGGGAAGATTTGCTGGCGGAATAGCACATGATCTGAACAATATCCTCTACCCGATCATCATCAATACCGAGGCCCTCCTGCAGGAGACAGAACACTCTTCCGATACGTATCAGGCCCTGAAACAGACCCTGGATGCGGCCTACCGGCAGAAAGACCTCGTAAAGCACATTCTCTCGTTCAGCCGAAAGAGCGATTCGAAGTTCGGCCCCATCAGGGTCATGCCGCTGGTACAGGAGACGCTCAATTTCCTGCGGTCGACCCTGCCCAGCACCATCGAGATCCGCCAGTATCTTCAGGCGTCACCCGATACCATCATCGGCGACTCCACGCAGATTGCACAGGTTATCATGAACCTGTGCAGAAATGCTGCGGATTCAATCGAATCCGGAACGGGAACCCTGGAAGTGAGCCTCACCAACACCCACCTCGAACCTGTCCATTCAAGCACTGAGATGAAGGCAGGCCCTTATCTCCTGCTTACGGTCGCCGATACGGGAAGCGGTATGGACCCGGATATCCTGGACAGGATCTTTGAGCCGTTCTTCACCACAAAAGAGATCGGCAAAGGAAGCGGCATGGGCCTGGCGATTGTCCATGGGATCGTGCACGACCATTCAGGGGTGATTTCTGTGGAAAGCAAGGCCGGGAAGGGATCTCTGTTCACCGTATATCTTCCCCTCTGTGAGGAAACTCCCCGGAATGAAGCCCTGCAAACCGACAAGAATGTGACCGACGGGATGAAAAGAAGGATCCTCCTTGTGGATGATGAGGAGAGCATCCTCTCATGCCTCAAGCGTGCATTGCAGCGTTCCGGCTATGACGTCATCACGTTGAACGACAGCTGCCAGGCATTGGAGCTGTTTTCCCGGCTTCCCAACCATTTCGACCTTGTCATCACGGATCAGACGATGCCGAAGATGACCGGCTCCCAGCTTGCAGTACAGCTCATGGACATTCGGCCGGACATCCCTGTCATCCTCAGCTCAGGCTTCATCGAGGCCATCGACGAGAAGGAGGCCAAAGGGCTCGGCATCCGCGGGTTTCTCTTGAAGCCCGCTTCGTCGCACGAACTGAATACGCTGATCGGCAGGCTGCTCACCCGCTAAAAAAAGCACCTCCCGAACGACAATTTTTCCGCATATTGAGATCCGACTGCTTTTGTTTACTTTTCCTCTATGACCTATTGTTCATTCCCCTAACAAACCATTGCCAGAACCGGGAGGACGACATATGGAACAGAGAACGGTAACGGAACTGTTTGACAGGATGATAGACCGCCAGGACGTAAACGAATACAACTACGATCATTTCATGCGGCCATACGCGATGATGGATGTCAGAAAGACCTTTGCAGGCAAAGGGATCGGCCCCGGCTGCCCTGTACCCGATTTCGAACTTGAGGATACGGACGGAAGCAGGGTCAGGCTCGGCGACCTCAAGGGCAGGCCGGTTGTCTTACGCTTCGGATCGATCAGCTGACCGGCAACGATCGGCTCGGTCGAGCCGTTTAAAAAGCTGTACTGCACCTGGGGCGACAGGGTTCACTTTCTGGAGGTATTCATTCGCCAGGCGCATCCGGGCCCCATGGCCACGGCGTATCATGCCTATGAGCAGAAGATGGAGGATGCACGGAGGTACCGGGATGCCGAAGAGATCCCCTGGCGCGTGCTGGTGGATGATCTCGAAGGAAGGGTCCACCAGGTATACGGAGGCCTTTCCCACCCGACCTATGTGGTGAGCAGCGAGGGGCGCATGTCGTTTTACAACATGTGGACACACGCCCCCTCACTCCATAAAGCGCTCGATGAGCTCACCAATCCGGACGGGGCCTGCGTCGTAAGGGGCGGAATAGACAGGAAGCCCCATGTCATGGCGTACATGGTGAATGGTTGGCCCGGCCTTGCCCGAGGCTTGCCCCAGAGTTATTTCGAACTGGAAAAAACCATTCCGGGCATGGCGCGGAGTATCCGGATGGGGTATAAGCTCAAGCCCATGCTGGCCCCTATAGCCTTGCGTTCCAAGCCGCTCCCCATAACAACCCGTGCCATGGCCGGCGGCGCAGGGGTATACCTCGGCGCAAAGCTTATTTCGTTCCGTTGAGATAACCACGGCACCGCTCGATATCCGAATACGTTTTTTACTGAAGCCAGGTTCTGCCCGATTGATGGCCTTGAGATTTTACCCCCACAATCTGGGAGAGGTTACCAGGTTTTGTTCGTGCGATATCCCTTGAAAAGTGGGGGTGTGTAATGGGTCCAAAAAGGTGATTCGATCCTTGGTTTTCGTTTGATTTTCAGGACAAGGGCCTGCTCAGGAAAGCAAGGCCCATCCTGGTTATCCCGGATTAAAAGCATACGTCTCAATTTATTCAAGTCTCCCTTTGGAAATCCCGATAATCATTTCATGCGCTCAAACTTCAGGTGCGTTTCACATCCAAGGGAAAGGAAGCGATATTCATGACAGAAAATTCAAAGGTCCTGTTTCTCAGGCCGTTCATGTATCAGGAAGCAGTCACTGCACTGGTGCTGATTCCCCTTATTTACTTTCTTTTCATGAATGCAATACCCGGGTTCAAGGATAATCTCCTTGAAGCCGCCCTCCTTGCTTCAATGGCAGGTTCTGTGGGCTTAATACTGGGCTTCCTGGCAAAATACATCCTCGTCAAGCCCGCAATAGAGGTCATGGACAAAGGCGCATCCAGGTCCGGCGAGTTGCAGAGAGCCGTGAGCTCGGCGTCGATCCTTCCATTAACAGAGGCCGTTGTCGCTTTTCTGAGGTGGTCTCTCTTCGCTACCGTTATAGCCCTCATACCTTTCTACATGAGAGGCAACATCGATATGAATCAGGCGATATTCGGAGTAAACGCCCTCGTCATGACCGCATTATCCATTACGCCGTTCACCTTTCTCGCCTCGGAAAGCGGTCTGTTTCCGTTCTTTATGCAGAGCAACCTCAAGGGGATCATGGACGGCAAAGTACATTTGTTCCGCATGAGCCTCAATAAGAAGCTCCTGATCACGATACTTTTTATTGCAATCCCTCCCATCGGAAACCTGCTGGGCCTCATTTATCTGTCCATCAATACCGGACTGAAACTGGAATCCATCCAGACGGCGTTCTTTCTGATCATCGCTCAGACGATTATCATGACGGTATTGAACGGCTACCTCCTCATGAAGAGCCTCAAACTCTCCGTGGGCAGAATGTCGTTCATGCTCAAGGACATGGCCAAGGGCCAGGGCGACCTCACCAAGCGGCTTGAGGTGACGGGCCTGAACGAGGTGGGCGAGCTCGCATTCTGGTTCAACGCCTTCATGGACGATATCGAACAGATCATCCTGCATGTGAGACAGACATCTCTCGAACTCCATCAGACCATAGAGAACGTGAGCGACGGCTCCCAGGATCTTTCCCAGGCGACCCAGGAGCAGGCGGCCTCCGTTGAAGAGATCTCGGCATCCATCGAGGAGATGAACGGGACGATCCAGCACAACGGCGAACTGATTCATGAAGGACAGGACACGTCGAACGCCATCACCAAGCTCATCGACCACAGCAAGGATATCTTTGCGCAGTTGATGAGTGCAATCCAGGAGATATCCCTGGATTCCAGAAAGATCGGAGATATCGTCTCAACGGTGAACGAGGTGGCCTTCCATACGAACCTGCTTGCGCTGAATGCCTCGGTTGAGGCTGCAAGGGCAGGCGAGCACGGCAAAGGATTCGCCGTCGTCGCAGGCGAGGTGAGATCTCTGGCACAGCGTTCCGCCGAGGCGGCCCGTGAGATCAAAAGCCTGATAGAGGGCACCGTGGGCCGGATCAAGAACGGCGACGAGATGATGAAAAAGACCTCCTCCTCGCTGGAAGAGCTCATGTCGCGGATGGAGTTCTTCTTCAAAATGATGGATGTCATCAGCACATCCAGCTCGGAGCAGACGCAGAATATCGGCGAGCTGAGCAAGGCCATATCGCAGATAGACGGCACTACCCAGCACAACGCCTCGACCGTGGAAGAGCTCGCGAGCACCCTCGATAACCTGCGCACCCTGGCAACGTTACTTGCGCAGGATGTACAGAAATTCCGGACCACGGAATACAGGGAATAACGGCGTGAAAGATTCCTCCGTATAAGACAAGTGATTTAGCCCCTTTTACTGCCCCGCCGAGTAGGGTATAATAATACATACTTTTTTGGAGCTTAGTCCGTGAAGGTATCCGGTCTTCGATAAAGGTTTCGGAGCCCGCCGTCTCGGAGGATGGGTGGAACATGTATTGCGATAAGAAGATCATCGTGGTCATGCCTGCATACGAGGCCGAGGTCACGTTGAAGCAGACCTATGACGAGGTGATGATACACGGCATCGTCGATCAGGTGATCGTTGTCGACGACAAGAGCAAAGACCGGACGGCAGAGATTGCCAAGACACTTCCCCGAACGCTCGTGCACAGGCACGAGGAAAACACCGGCTACGGGGGCAACCAGAAATCCTGTTACAAGCTTGCACTGCAGGAGGGAGGGGACATCGTCATCATGGTCCATCCCGATTATCAGTACACTCCGAAGCTCATCCCGGCCATGGTTTCCATGATCGGCAGCGGCCTGTACCATTGCGTCCTGGGTT
The DNA here is from genome assembly GCA_002448235.1 of Syntrophaceae bacterium UBA6087. Lineage (GTDB taxonomy): Bacteria > Desulfobacterota > Desulfomonilia > UBA1062 > UBA1062 > Phosphitivorax. Next base: position 332,780 of record DIXF01000011.1, on the reverse strand, counting down.
CGAGGATCCTCGGCGGCTATGCGTTGAAAGGGGGCATGCCTTTGTGGAGGTACGTATCCAACCGCTTCCTGACGCTGGCCGAGAACATCTTGATGGGCGCCAAGCTCTCGGAATACCACACAGGCTACCGGGCCTTTTCACGCGAGCTGCTCCAGAAAATCCCCTTCGAAAGCAACTCCGACGACTTCGTCTTTGACAACCAGATGCTTGCACAGATACTCTGGCTCAACTATACTATCGCAGAGGTCAGCTGCCCGACGAGTTATTTTGAAGAGGCATCGTCGATCAACTTTGCCGGAAGCATCAAGTACGGGTTCGGATGCCTCCACACTGCTTTATCGTTTCGGCTTGCCAGGATGAAGATCGTGAAGAGCGCCTTGTTCCCGGTATGAGCCGTAGGTGTTCAAGGAGAGGATAACAGGCCATGATGTACCGTTTCATCCGTCCTGCGCGGAAAATTAACCGGATACTGTGCTCCTTCCTGCTGCTAACCGGACTCTTTCTCGGATCCTGCAAGACAGAGATCGGCGAGGGAGACAAAACATGGAACGACATGGTGGAGCCCTTCAGGAAGACGGCCGACATAGACGGAAATTCTCTGCATTATATCGATATGGGCACGGGCAAGCCGGTGGTGATGATCCACGGATTTGCCGACTCCACCTACTGCTGGCACGAGAACGTTCTTCCCCTGAAGATCGCGGGGTATCGGCTCATCGTCATTGACCAGCCCGGACTCGGCAGGTCTGATATTCCTCCCGAGCCGTATGAGTTCACCATAGAGAACCAGGCAAGGGCGATCGTGAGGCTCACGGAGAAGCTGGGCGTTCTGAAGTTCAGCGTGGTAGGGCACTCCATGGGCGGCGGGATCGCACTGTATATCATGACAAATCACCCGCGAAGGGTGCAGAAAGCGGTGCTTATCGCTCCGGTCTGGTCCAAGCCTCCGGAGGTGCAGCTCATGACCCTGCCGGGCATGGAGTTTCTGTCTACCCATCTCGGAGGCCGCTGGTCTATACGGATGGGATTGGAAGATGCCTATTACGACAGCGACAAGGTCGATGCCGCCATGGTCGATGAGTATTCCCGCCCTGTCGGCAAACAGGGGTACTGGAAGATGCTCATATCTCTGGAGAAACAGTTCTTCTCTGCGGGATTCAAGAAGATGGACCAGAGCTGCGAATGGGTTCAGGCCCCTACGCTGATAATCTGGGGGCGAAAGGACACCTGGGTGCCGGCCGAACAGGGCAGGATGCTCAACGAAAAGATGCCCGGCTCCATACTCCAAGTCATAGAAGACTGCGGCCATAACCCGCACCAGGAGTGCAGCACAAAGGTCAATCCACTCCTGGTGGGTTTCCTTGGAGCAGAAGAATGAAGCATCCTTAAGGCCGCTACTTGCCCAACTGCGCCTTAAGCTCGCGCTTCAGTATCTTGCCCGAGGGGTTCTTTGGGAGTTTGTCCGCTATGACGATCTTTTTGGGGCATTTGAACCCTGCAAGCTTTTCCTTGCAGTATGAGATCAATCCCTTTTCGGTCAGTGCCGTTCCCCGTTTCGGGACGACAACGGCCGCGACGATCTCTATCCACTTGGGATCGGGCAGGCCGATGACCGCTACCTCTTCGATGTCCGGATGCTGGTACAGGACTTCCTCCACCTCGCGGGATGCCACGTTCTCTCCGCCGGTCTTGATCATGTCCTTCTTCCGGTCCACCACATAAAGATATCCATCCTCGTCGAACTTGCCGAGATCGCCGCTGTGGAACCATCCGAAGGAAAAGGCGTCCGCGGTCTTTTCCGCATCGTTGAGGTAGCCGGTCATGACATGGCCGGAGCGGTGAACAATCTCGCCGACCTCACCGTTGGGCACGAACTTGCCGTCGTCATCCATGAGCCTGGTTTCGACGTTCAGGACCGGCTGTCCGGCCGACCCCGGCTTCAGAAGCTGATCCTCGGGTTTGAGGATGGTCGCTACAGGCCCCATCTCGGTCTGGCCGTAGTAGTTCCAGAGCTTCAGGCCTCGGAAGGTCACCGACAGCTGCTTGATGACTTCTACCGGCATGATGCTCGCCCCGTAGGCTGCCTTTTTCAGGCTGCCGTGGTTGTGGTTTTTGAATTCGGGATGATTGAGAATGCCGATCCACACGGTAGGCGGCGCAAACATATGGGTGATCTGGTACCGCTCGATATTCCTGATCATTTCCAGGGGGTCTGCCTTGTGCATGATGACGTTCATCGCCCCGACATACAGGTACGGCATGAGGAAGCAGTGAAGCTGGGCGCAGTGGAACAGAGGCAGGGCATGGAGACTCACGTCATAGGTATCGTACTGACCGTCGAAGATGCAGCTGTGATACTGCGACATGAGTGCCCGGTGGGAGAGCATCGCTCCTTTGGGCTTCGACTCCGTCCCGCTCGTATAAGGGATCTGGACGATGTCTTCCGCACTGACCTCGACCTGCGGTTCGTCATAGGGCATGGTATCCATTTCGGCGATAAGATTGAAGAACCCTTCGGGCACCAGCGAATCGCTCAAGGGTATGAACCCCCACTTTTCAACCGCGGCGAACCGGGACTGGGACTGCGCAATGATCGGATACAGGGCGTCCTCTACGATGAATACCTTCGAGCCCGAGTGGTTGACGATGTATGCGATCTCCTCAGCGTTGAGCATATAATTGATAGGGACCTGGATTGCGCCGATCTTTGCGAGCCCGATCATACTGATGGGATAATAATGGGAGTTGTACGCATAGACGGCAACCTTGTCTCCCTTCTTTACCCCGTACCGGGTCATCAGATGGGCAAAGCGCCTTGCCTCTCGCTCGAGATCAAAGAACGAGAGCCTGATGTCGCGGAAGACGATGGCGGTCTTGTCGCCGTACTTTGTCGCTGCCCTCCTGGCCATATCTCCTATCGTGTCACGGTTGATGATATTGCTCATCGATCCCTCTCCTCTGTATAAATATTCAGTTATATGCGATTATTTTCCTACGGCATGAAGCATAGCCTGGATTGATATTTCTGTCAACGATATCCATCGAAAAGACAGACGGTTGTATCTCCCGCTGAACCGCTGGACTGGATCCTGCCGGAGAAATCATGCCCGCTCTTTTTGCAGGCAGGGGAGAGACCCCGTAGCGGGTACGCCGGACCTTCACGCGAAATCATCTTTTCTCTATGTGATTATTTTTTTAAAAAGTTCCTCCGTTGACATTCATACCTGCAAGGGATATCCTCATCCCTTAAGAGGTGGTTCTTCACAGACCACGGACTACATGAGACGATGGAATCTCTTGCCTGGCAACAGGCATGATACGTTAGGGGGTTGACTATGAAAGACGGATACAAGCTGGTCGGGTTTCAGTATGAGTTGACGGGTACTATCTACAGCCTGGGCCGGATTCCCCGGTGCAAGACGGCGATGCTCAAATATCTGAAGCCGGGGCAGAAGGTTCTCGTTGCCGGAGTGGGTCACGGAACCGAAGCGATAGAAGCAAGCAATCTCGGAGCCGATGTTACGGCCGTGGACCTGTCCGAGACGATGCTCAAGCACTTCCGCAAGCGCATCGCCAGGGAAAACCCTCCCAGAGAGATCCGCGTCGTCCATGACGATATCTTCAATATCAAAGAACCCGAGCAGTACGACATGGTCATTTCCAACTTTTTCCTGAACGTCTTCAACGAAACCAGGGTGAAAGAGGTGGCGAATCACCTGGGCACGCTCGTCAAGCCCGACGGGTATTTCGTTGTCGGAGAATTCGTCCTGCCTACCTCCGGGTTGCCCGGGCTCATCCAGAGGCTCAACTGGTATCTCGCCATAACCTTTTACAGCTCGACTACAGAGGCGGTGTTCCATCCGGTATGGAACTATCCGGGTCTCGTCGAAGGGGCGGGCTTCGGAATCCAGGACATCGAGTACTTTACTATCGGGGGCGTCAAGATGTACTGGTCGATCCTGGGGAAAAAGCTCCCGAAATAAGCGGACCGGCTCTCCCCCGCCGGTCGGATGCCCGCACAGCTTTTACCGCGACAGACGGCGAGGGAAAGACAGGATCACTGCCCTCCCAGGCCGTTTCTCAAGAGGTTTCCCCTGCCCGTAGGCCACGGCAGGGACCCTGCTCTTGCCGAGAGCACATCCCAGATCTGAACGCCTCCCAGGCCTGAACCCAGGGTATCTTTGAGCGAGATGACGATCTCGATTGTCCCGTCGCCGTCCACGTCGGGCAGAGTCGGCACGCTCATGCTCCCCCGCCCCTGAATGGGTATTTTGTACACGGGGACGCCGCCTGCATTGAGAATGATGAGATGGGACACGTCGCCGGCAGTGGAATACGTAGTAAAAACGACCTCCGGCGAAGAGTCATGATCCAGGTCGCCCGCCATGACTCTCTTCATTGCATCCTCCTCACATAATCAGAGAATGCAACCTGTGCGCCATGCGGTATCGCAACGTGCTGAAAAAGATGAAAAAATCATGCATGAAGATTATTTCCGGTGGAATTCTTTCCCGGAATATCATACAATGCTGTCATTCTACTGATACGGATATCCACTTCCTGTGGGGAGGTTTCTATGGAATATGTGATGTGGAGTGAGATGTTCAGCACCCGGGTGCCGTATATCGACAACCAGCATAAAAAACTTCTCGATATCGTCAACGAGTTCCATGCAGCCGTCAAAGAGAAAAAGGGCAGAGATATCCTTTTCCAGGTACTCAATTCCCTTATCCGCTATACCGAGGAACATTTCCGCGATGAAGAGACCGTGATGGATATGACCGGATACCCTGCCGAAGAAGCATTACTGCACCGGAAGATCCACGAAGAGCTCGCGGAAGAGATACTCAGGCTGAACGAAGAGCTGAAAGGGCCTGAAGAGAAACCGCTCCATGACGTTGAGGTCTTTCTCAACGGCTGGCTGATCCGCCATATCCTCACCCAGGATAAAAAACTTGCCTCCTATGCCGTATACCTGAAGGGGCCGGGTTCCCCGGAAGCCCCCTAGCCGCCCGGCATGAAAGGCCCGGACGTGGCTCATCCCTGGCAACCGCCCCGGAGGCATGGCAGGATATCCCCACGAGCATAGCCCATTGGGCCATCCAAGGCCAGGCTCAAGAATTCATTGACACTCCCGACACCCTGTGGCACGTTTCGTTCTGAGGGAGCACATGTCTGTACTCGTACGATTCGGGGTTTCACTGGAACAGGACCTGCTGGGCCGGTTCGATAAACTGATCGGGAAGCAGGGGTACACCACCAGGTCAGAGGCCCTGCGCGACCTTATCCGCCGCCAGCTGGTCAAGAAAGAATGGGAAGAAGACCAGGAGGTGGCAGGGGCCATCACCTTTGTCTACGATCACCACCAGCGGAACCTTACGAGCCGTCTCACCAACCTTCAGCACGATCACCAGGAGATCATCATATCCACCCAGCACGTCCACCTGGATCACCACAACTGCCTGGAGATCGTTGCCGTAAAAGGCAAGGCAAGCTCGGTGCAGCAGCTTGCCAATGCCCTGCATTCCGTCAAGGGAGTCCGGCACGGCACCCTGAGCATGTCCAGCACCGGGAAATCCATCGGCTAGGAAACAGCCCGGCAGCGGCCGAAGCACCCGAACGCCCCTTTTCACCCGGATCACCCCGCACTATCCGCTAGGTCCCTGTCAGGACGTCGATATTCTTCGTGCTTCTCTTTTTGATGGTAGCACATTTATTTTATTTGTGTTACCAGAGTACTATTATTGGTTATTATGAAGAGAGAGGCAGTCTCATGCACATGGCCGATGCAATGATATCCCCCGCCGTCGGGGGCGCAATGTGGGCGGTTTCCGCTGCAGGAATCGCCTATTGCTCGCGAAAAATAAAGAACGACCCGGACGAAAGCAAAGTCTCTCTCATGGGGGTGCTCGGCGCGTTCGTCTTCGCTGCCCAGATGGTCAACTTCACCATCCCGGCAACGGGCTCGAGCGGCCATATCGGCGGCGGAATGCTGCTTGCCGTTCTGCTCGGGCCGCATGCGGCATTCCTGACGATTGCATCCGTACTCGTCGTGCAGGCCCTCTTTTTTGCAGACGGAGGCCTCCTTGCGCTTGGCTGCAATATCTTCAACCTCGGTTTCTTCCCGGCGTTCGCAGCCTACCCCCTGATCTACCGGAAAATCATGTCCGAGGACGCAACGAAAACCCGCCTGAGCGCAGCAGTCATTCTCTCGGCTGCTGTCGCGTTACAGCTCGGGGCTTTCAGTGTCGTGCTTCAGACAAAGGCATCGGGCATCTCGGAGCTCCCGTTCCTCACGTTCGTCGCGCTCATGCAGCCCATTCATCTGGCCATAGGAATCGTCGAGGGGGTCCTCACCGCAGCGGTCATCTCCTTTGTCTGGAAGGCGAACCCTCTGATCCTCGACATCCCTTGCCGGAAGGCGCCGGAGAACCGGATACCGGTAAAGATCGTGGCCGCCGTCCTGCTCGCCGCAACGATCATCATTGGCGGTTTTCTCTCCCGGCATGCCTCCGACAACCCGGACGGGCTCGAGTGGGCAATCACCCGGAGTACGGGAAAAGAAGAACTCGAGAGCACCGGAAACATCCGGAAACTGCTTGCATCCGTCCAGGAGAAGATCTCGATCCTGCCTGGATACGGGTTTCAGCCGGCAGGGGCCGCAGCAGCGCCCGACTCCGTCTCCCCGGAGACCGGCACTTCGATCTCGGGGATTGTCGGGGGATCGGTCACCCTGGCGTTCGTACTGATCCTCGGATTCGCCCTGAAAAAAGTACTGGGGAGGCAGCAGGACCGGGTATCGGACGGTCCCGGCCATGGCTGAGACCGCACGCTCCTTTTACGATCTGAAATACATCGATACCCTTTCATCGCTGGACTCCCCTGTCCATCGCATCGATGCACGGGCAAAGCTCCTTACCACAGGGGTATTCATCGTGTGCGCGGTCTCCTTTCCCAAACATGAGATCTCGGCCCTCATCCCCTACTTTCTCTACCCCGCCGTTATCGTCCCGGCGGCAAGAATCCCGGCACGCTACCTTATGGAGAGGGCCGCGTTCCTGCTCCCCTTCGCCGTGCTCATAGGCATCTTCAATCCCTTCTACGACCGGGAGGTGGTGATGAGCGTTTCGGGCATCCCCATATCCGGCGGCGTCCTGTCTTTTGTCTCGATCCTCCTCCGCTTCGTGCTCACCATACTGGCCGCCCTCATCCTCATGGCTTCGACCGGCTTCCCGGGTATCTGCAGCGGTCTTGAAAAGCTCAAAATACCCAGAGTCTTCAGCGTCCAGCTCATGATGCTCCACCGCTACCTTTTCGTGCTCGCGTCCGAGGCTGTGCGAATGGCAAGGGCTCGCCAGCTCAGGTCCTTCGGAGGCCGGGGAACGGGCATCGCTACATACGGTTCGCTCATCGGGCACCTCCTGCTCCGGACATTGAACAGGGCGCGGCGAATCCACACGGCCATGCTTTCACGGGGGTTTCACGGAGAATTCCATCAGGGGAGGCCGTTTCGGATGAGGCTTTCGGATGCAGCATTCACGGCAGCCTGGTGCTCGGCCTTCATAACCTTCCGTTTCGTCGATCTTCCGCAGGCGGTGGGCCGGATCATCATGGGGGCCGGATCATGAGCCACCACATCGTAGAGGTAAGGAACCTCACGCACACTTATCCCGACGGCACGACCGCCATCAAGGACATGAGCATCCGCATTACCCACGGCGAGTCGGTGGCGCTTGTCGGCGCAAACGGCGCGGGCAAGTCGACCCTGCTGCTCCACCTCAACGGCTATCTCACCCCCGGCTCGGGGACCGTACGGATCGGAGACTACCCGCTCACGAAGGAGACTCTGCGCGAAGCGAGGCGCACCGTGGGCATGATCTTCCAGGATGCCGACGACCAGCTCTTCATGCCCACCATTTATGAAGATGTGGCCTTCGGCCCTCACAACCTGGGCCTGCCGCGGGAGGAAGTGGAAAAACGGGTAAACGACGCCCTGTCCAGGATGGGCATCGAGCACCTCAAAAAACGGCCGCCCTATCATCTCTCTGCAGGAGAGAAGAGAAGGGCTGCCATTGCCACGGTGCTCTCCATGACCCCCGATATCCTCGTCCTGGATGAGCCCACTACCGGCCTCGACCCACGTGGCCGGCGGCAGATCATTTCTCTGCTCAGGGAATTCACCCACACGAAGATCATCGCCACCCACGACCTCGACCTTGTCCTGGACCTATGCACGCGCACCATCGTGCTTCATGAGGGACGCATCAGGGCCGACGGACAGACCGGTGCGATTTTCTCCGACCTCGATCTCCTCGATGAATGCTGCCTGGAAAAACCTCTTTCCATGCAGGGATGTCCGCTCTGCGGCAGGCAAAGGTAACGCGCCCGCCGTGACCGGGAGATGAACCGGCGCTTGTCCCCGTATGCTTGAAACGGCTCGGGCCCGCTCTATCATGTTCTCTTGCATATGGATGTCTTCAATGCCCTTGCCCCGGTATTTTTCATTATAGGTCTGGGTGCGTTTCTCCGTCATTCCGATTTCATGCCCGCACCCATCGTAGAGCTCGTCACCCGGCTCACATTCTGGGTAGCGCTGCCGGCGCTCCTGTTTTACGAGTCTGCTCAGGCAAAAATCGGCATGCTGAACCGCCCGGGCATATTTATCGTCCTCATGGCGGGGATGTTTGCGGGGATGATCGCCGGGTTCATCGCTGCGAGGATAATGCACCTGCCGCCTGCCCAGTCCCGTACTTTGGTCCAGGCCTCATTCCGTGGAAACATCGCTTTTATCGGCCTTCCTGTCGTCGCTTACAGCCTGGGAGAGACCAACAGGGATATGATCACCTTAAGCGTGCTGATGGTATCCGTTCTGTTGCCGGTCAATAATATCACCGCAGTTCTCGTGCTCCTGGGCGGCCAGCCAAAGCTTAGAGCCGGTGGGGCATTATGGGCTGCCATGGAATGGCTGTTCGTCAACCCCTTGATCATCTCCTGCCTGGCAGGGCTCATTGTGGCTGCGCTCGGCATACAGCTTCCGGTAGCGCTGCTGCGGACGCTCAAGCCTCTGGGAGATATGGCTCTCCCGCTTGCTCTGCTGAGCATCGGCAGCATGCTGGACCTACGGGAAGTAAAAGGGATCTGGGTGCCTATCATGACCGCCGGCCTGATCAAGGTTGCGGTATCTCCTTATGCCGGGTATCTCACGGCCGGCATGATAGGATTGAGCGGCGAAGAGCTTCGCGTCGTCCTCATCATGCTCGCCTGCCCGACCGCCACGGCAAGCTTCATCATGGCCTGTCAGATGGGCGGCGACTCGCACATGACTGCGGGCTCCATCGTCCTGAGCACTATTCTTTCTTTCATCTCACTCTTCATCATCATCTGGTACTAAAACGGCGATAGGCCTGTCGAGGCCTATCAGAAAAATTGAAGCGATAAATCGGCAATTGCCTGATTGTTGACATCTATTAATTTCTATACTATGCATTTGTAATTCTCTATACTGTCCTGCTTGAAATGTATTCCCGAGGCAGATACATCCCGGCATTACTCCATTCGATGAATGGAAAAAGCACAATAAAGAGGGGGTATCAGATGAAGAAGACTCTGGGCATTTTCTTAGGCGCACTAATGTTCCTGGCAGTATCCGGCTATGCATTCGCGTACGATCTTGTACTCATTCACGGCCTGACAAACAAGCACCAGTGGAGTACCGCATTCCTCGACAAGTGTCTGGCCACCTACGGCTCTGGCAATGTGTACGTACTCTATCTCAACGATTCCACCCGGGTATGGACACGGTCGATCAATGGCCGGACACTCTACTGCTGCGGAGAGAACGACTACACCGCAGGAGATGATTCCGTGAACACCCAGGCAAGCCTCATGAAGATCAAGACCGACAAGCTGAAAGCATCCTACGGGCTGAGCAGCCAGTTCAACGTCATCGCCCACAGCATGGGCGGGCTGGTCTCCAGGCGTTACATCTACGCCAACCCGAACACCGTGAAGGCGCTCGTCACCCTGGGGACTCCGCACAAGGGATCGCCTTTGGCATATGAAGGGTCCTGGATTTCCTTCTTCATCGGTGCCGGCCCTGCGGTTGACTGTCTCAAGCCGAGCTGGGTGACCGGCACGTTCAATCCGGCATATCCGGCGCCGGGTCCGGTGGTTTCGGGCGGCGGCATCTATTGTATCGGCGGCGACGGCGACGGGTGGGACTGCTGGGGTTGGGGCGGAGAGCTCCAGGTCGGCTGGGACCTGCTCTTCACCGTCCACTGGACGGACAGCGACGGAGCGGTTCCACGGGCGAGCGACTCCATCGCCGGAGCAACCTTTGTGACCAGGTTCTGGGACTACGACCATATGGAGCTGGTCACTAAGGCCGATGTCGCCACAAAGGCGCTTCTGTACGCAAGGCCGTAAGAATCGGCAGAACCGGATCCGAAAGGATAATTCCCCGGGTGAAACAGCAGGAACGCGGCCGGGCTCTTTTTGCTTGAAGAGATTCGATACGCAGCAGAAGAGCCCGGCCGCTCTTTCTTCACCGCGGACTTAAACGATCCGGCAGCAGAAAGGATTGCCGCAACTCTCCCGAAGGACGGTCCTCATGCAATCACGAGGTTATTGTTCACCTCGACGACCCCGTTGGTATATCTGGCGATGTCTTCAGCCAGACGGCACGTCGAGTAGTCATGCACCGTACCGCTTAACGTCACCACAAAGTCCTTTACATGGACATTCACCAGATTGACGTCGGGAAACGAATTCCTGACCAGTGAGCTCAAGATATCGGTCCGGATATCCTCATCCGTCACCGCCCTTGGGGGATCGACCTTCAGCCGGTTCCTCACCCCCATTACCCCGCGCACGTTTTCAATGGTGCGCTCGGCATTATACTTCTGCCAGATGGATTCGACGGCACCCTTCAGGGAAACCTGGCCGCAGTCTACCGATATATCGATTTTTGTTGCATCGATATTCGGGTTCCATTCCAGCAGGCTCCGGACCTTTGCAGCGATCTCGGCATCACCGGGCGTAGGCGAGAAAGGCGGGTAGCTGACCTTGAGGCGGTTATCCACGTATCTGACGCCGGAAACCGCATATGCATCGTCTTCGGCTTCCAGGAGATCGGGATAGGTAGGCACCAGCCCTGACAGCACGACTTTGCCGTCGGACACTTCGACATCTATATCTGATTCGTTCACCCTCGTATCCCAGACGAGCTGGGAGTAAACGTCTTTCTTGATCTCTTCGGGTCTTCTCTCTCCACTGTGGGTCATGTCAGCAACCTCCGTTCCCAGTTTATCGTTAGCTCCGCTTTTCTTTCAGGATCGTCTTCCCCCCGGATCATTCCTGCCCGTGTGAAAAACACTGCTCCTTCTTCATCTGATACCGAACAGGCCTTCCTATGCCCTTATTGCCCGGCATGGTTCCGGATATCGAGCTTCTCTATCGTGAGCTCGTCAACAAAAAAAGGTGCGACCTTTTTTTACGGGATCGTTTCAACGCCCGCGGGCACATGTCCCGGAGTCCTGCTCCGCCTCCTGCTGCGGGGAGTTCCTGAACATAATAATAGAGCGGTTCGGCTCACTCCTCCATATCAGGAAATGTCCTGATGGAGCACGGCCGGCCGCACTGCGGGCGTGCTTTCGGGAGATCGTTCCTTTGCCGGTTGTAATCAGCCCCTTTTAGGATTAAATAAGGGTGTTCACGAAACCATTATGAGGGGGAGCATAGAATGAAAAAATATGTACCGGCCGCAGGGATGGTGATTTTTCTGGCGTGTCTGTTCGCATCGAATGCATTCGCCGCGGGCGACGGCTCGTGGGAAAGGGTCAAGAAGTCCGGAGTGTTGACGATCGGCATCGATGACGCCTTTCCTCCCATGGAGTTCCGCAACGACAAGAACGAGCTCGTCGGCTTTGACATCGACGCATCGAAAGAACTGGGCAAAAGGCTCGGCATCAAGGTCGAGCACATACCCACCGTATGGGATACCGTGATCCTGTCGCTCAAATCCAAGAAGTTCGACCTCGTCTGGTCCGGCATGTCCGTTACTCCGGACAGGGAAAAGGAAATCGCTTTCACCAAACCGTACATCATGGAGAAACAGGTGATCGTGGTCAAGGCGGGAAACAAGAAGATCAAGGGATTGAAGAATCTCGGTGCGGACACGGTTGTAGGCGTACAGCTCGGCTCCACATCGGAAGAGGCCCTCGCGAAGCTGAACAAGAAGTTCAAGGGGATCAAAAAGTACGACAAGAACACGGATGCCTTCCTGGACCTCAAGATCGGGAGGATCGACGCCTTGGCGGTCGATGAGCTCGTAGGCCGCTACTACCTCTCGCAGAAACCCGGAGAATTCACGGTCCTGTCAGAATCCCTCCTCTCCGAGCCGATCGGAATCGGGCTCAGGAAGGAAGACGTATCCCTGAAGAATAAAATCCAGCAGACGCTCGACGCTATGTTCAAAGACGGCACCATGAAGAAGATTTCCATCAAGTGGTTTGGGGATGACATCACGTCCTGGAAGTAGAAGTCAACGTACCTGCCGGCTCGGCGTGCTTATAAGCGCGCTGAGCCTCCTGCTCTTGATTACGCCGGCCGGGGTTCTCCCGGCGGACGTGCCCGGCAAACCCGATCAGTACGAGCTCTTATCCCAGGGCACGAGGCTCGTCCAGGAAGGCATGCTGGACGAGGCAGTCGAAAAGTTCATGCAGGTGCCTCCCCCCGTTCCCGGAGAAGATGCAGGGGTGTTTGTGCGCTCCCGCATGGAAGCCGCGAGGATTCTCTTCAGCAAGAAGGATTTCCGCGCGAGCGCCGGACTGTGCGATGAGATCCTGTGCATATTGCCCGACAATATCGATGCGAACAACCTCGCACGCCAGATCAGAGTTGCCGAAACTCCCGAATGGCTGAAGTTTCTCAAGGACATGAAGACCTACCTGCCCACCCTGGTGAAGGCCACTTCCATGACGCTTCTCCTGGTGTTCATCACCATGGCGATATCGCCTGTCGGAGGGCTCTTCATTGCCCTGGGCAGGATCAGCCGGAACAAGGCGGTCTCGTCCGTATTCTGGTTTTACATCTGGATATTCCGGGGCACGCCGCTTCTGCTCCAGCTTTTCTTCATCTACTACGGCCTGCCCTCCCTCGGCATCACCCTCGACCCGTTCGCCGCTGCGGTGATGGGCCTGGGCCTGAATTATTCGGCCTACCTGGCCGAGATCATGCGAGGCGGCATCGAAAGCATCGACGCCGGGCAGATGGAGGCGGCGAAAGCCATCGGCATGACCTACTGGCAGGCTATGCGGAGGATCATCGTGCCCCAGACGTACAAGCGCCTGGTGCCGCCCGTGGGCAACGAATTCATCGCGCTCATCAAAGACACCGCCCTTGTCTCCACCATCGCCATGGTGGAGCTCATGCGTGCCGCAAACCAGATCTTCAGCGCTACGTTCAATGTCTATATCCTCGCCCAGGCTGCGATCATCTACCTGGTGCTCACCAGTATATTTACGGTTTCTTTCAGAAAGCTCGAAGACAGGCTGGGGGTATACGAAAACCGATGATAGAATTACAGGGAGTCGTCAAGCGCTTCGGCAGCCTCTCGGCTGTGGACGGAGTGGATCTCGATATCGAGAAGGGGCAGCGGATCGTCATCATAGGTCCGTCGGGCTCGGGCAAAACAACCCTGCTCCGGATGATCAACTTCCTCGAAAAGATGGACGAGGGATCCATCCTCATGGAAGGAAAGGAAGTCGGGTACCATAAGGACAAAAAGGGCAGGCTCGTCATGGAGAAACCCCATGTGATCAGCTCTCTCCGCTCCGAGATCGGGATGGTCTTCCAGCACTTCCACCTCTTCCCTCACATGACCGCGCTCCAGAACGTGATGGAGGGGCCTCTCACCGTCAAGAAGGAGCCCCGGGAAGAAGTGCACAAGCTCGCCCTCGACCTCCTCGTCAGGGTCGGCCTCCAGGACAAGAAGGATGCGTATCCGGCGTTTCTCTCCGGCGGACAGAAGCAGCGGGTAGCCATTGCCAGGGCACTGGCCATGCGGCCCAAGCTCATGCTCTTTGACGAGCCCACTTCCGCCCTGGACCCCGAGCTCGTGGGAGAGGTGTTCACCACAATCAAGAATCTGGCCGGGGAAGGCATCACCATGGTGATCGTCACCCATCAGATGGGTTTCGCCCGGGAGATTGCCGACCGGGTCATCTTCATGGACAACGGCAGGTTCATCTTCGAGGGGCATCCGGAAGACCTGTTTTCCGACCGCATGGAGCACCCGAGGATAAAAACGTTCCTCCAGAAGGTGCTGTAGAGGAGCTTCCGGAGGTTGTCTGCTGCCGTCCGGATCCTTACGGAAGGGTGAACCGGCAGCCGATGTTGACGGCGAGAAAAGACTGCTTGCTGTTTATTTTTTCATTCGTAACCCATGACTCGCTGTCCCAGGAATGACCGTCCGAAGTGCCGGCATAAATATTGTTCACCTGCTCTCCGTGGGTCCTGATGTAAAGATAGTCGAAAACGCCTTTGACGAACCAGCGCGGAGTGAAATTATACTGGAGCCCTGCTTTGAGCTTGTAGGCCTGTCCGTCGCAATCGCCTTTTGCATAAATCGGACCGGGGACTCTCAGCAGATGCGTGTCCTTGTCCTTGGCCCGGACATATGCCGAATAGCCCAGCCCCATCTCGAAGTCGATCTTTTCCCCGCGGTTTGCGAGTTCCAGCTCGATGTAGGGGATGGAGTACTCTACGTCATAGGTAATGCCGACCGATCCGTCGCCGGTATAATCGAAGCCCTCGATCCCTGAAGGAGACCATTGCCTGATCAGCTCGGTCTCATAATCGAACGACCGCACTTCATATCCGATACCCAGGCTTGCGGACAATTCTCCCTTGTAGTGACGGGTCTTTCTGTCCATCATGTCGCGATATTTCTGGTCGTACCGGTATGCGAAAAGCCGGGAGGCAATTTTGGCGTTCCAGATCGTGACATCGACCTCGCTCTTGCTCGTGGATTCGACATCCAGCATATACCATTCGCCCGTGCTGTTTTCCCACATGTTGACGTACCATCCGGGGCCCTCGTCGCCGGCATCATCCCAGTATGGGATCCCCCAGTCATAGTCCCTCATATGCCCGGCCTGATCGGTGATATTCTTCTTTACTCCTCCGGAGATCTCCAGAATGCCGACCGTCATCTTCGCATCGACCGTGGCGAGATATACGCCCAAGGGAAACTTCAGTTTGCTGATGGGGAAGTACGGCTCCCTGCCCCAGGGATCCAGCTCCGCCGGTATGTCGCCGATGGCGTACGTGGAATCCCCCATGAGATACCCGGCGCCGGGTGATATTTCAAATCCTGCCCCGGCATGGGCGTTCAATCCGAAACAGACGAAAACAACAAAAAAAACGATCCCGCATGATCTCTGCATTCCGGCTTCTCCCCAATACGATGCTGGTAGCTGTATCGGAAAAGGGAAATGAGATCTTTAAGGGTGTGCCCTCGATTGATTTTTACATGATTTCCTGATGTTACTATCCGTACAGCGCCCGTTTTGCGAACCCGGACGCCCTTGTGTCCTCGGAAGCCTGAAGAGGTCCGCGACTCGGCTCACGGGTTGCAGCACGTTGACTCTCGCCTGGAGGGTATCGGGATAGGGAATAAGGAAGCTAATCGCCCATAATGTTATATCCGGAATCCAGATAAATGAGGTTCCCGGTCATCGCTATCGCCCGGTCGCTTGCAAGGTAAGCAGCCAGGAAGCCCACGTCCTCAATGGTTACGGGCTCATGCTCGGGCGCCTTGGCATATACCTCCTGCAGGAGGCATTCAAACTCGGCCAGCCCTGATGCGGCACGCGTCATGATAGGACCGGGCGAAATCGTATGAACACGGATATGCTTGTCGCCCAGTTCTGCCGCCAGGTATTCGGTCGTCTGCTGAAGGGCCGCCTTTACGGGGCCCATCATCTTATATCCCCTGATGACCCTCTCGCCGCCGAGATAACTCAGGGTGAGAAGACACCCTCCGTTTTTCATGAGAGGCTCGGAAAGCCTGGCCATGCGGATAAACGAGTGGACCGAAACATCCATCGCTATGTGCCACCCCTCCAGCGAGCTGTCGACCAGCCGGCCGCGGAGGTCTTTCAGCGGCGCATAGGCCAATGCATGCAGCAGAAAGTCCACCTTCCCCCACTTCGTGTGCGCCTGCTCGAACACCGCCTCAAGCTGTCCCGGTTTCTGGACATCGCACGGCATGATGAAGGAGCTTCTCAGCTCCTCGGCCAACGGACGCACGTAGGGTTCGGCCTTTTCATTCAGGTAGGTGACGCCGATCTCCGCCCCCGCTTCACGACAGACCTTTGCCACCCCGTAGGCGATGCTGTTCTCATTGGCTATCCCGAAGATCAATCCTTTCTTTCCTTCAAGGCTTACCACACATTCCATGGTTGCTTCCTCCTTCTGCCCGCTGTCGGAACCCCGTATCCCCGGTTATGACTCCGGCCTCAGGCAATAACGAGATCGTTTTGTACATCGATGACCCCGCTGGTGAAGTTGGCTATGTCTTGGGCGGTACGGTAGGTAAGGTAGTCGTCCACCGTACCGGACAGGGTCACCACGCCTTTGTCGACCCGCACGTTAATCCTGCTGGAATCGATGAAGGTATTCCTGGCAAGTGTGCTTTCGATATCTTTTCTGATCTCGTCATCCGAAATCCCGCCTGCAGGCTCGACCTTCAGAAGATTGTGCACCTCTGTCACACCGCCGATATTTGAAACAAGTTGTTCTACCCTGGATCTCTGCCAGTATGAATCGACCGATCCGTTCAGCGTTACCGTCCCCTCATGAACCGAAACCTCGATTCTCGAAGAATCCAGCGTCGGATTCCACTCAAGGGTGTTCCGGAGATTAGATGCGATTTCCGTGTCATTCGGAACAGGGAACGTCGTCGGACTTACCGTGAGGCGGTTATCCACATACCTGACTCCGGAGATCGAATATGCGTCTTCCTCTGCCTGCCACCGATCGGAATAGGTCGGAACCGTCCCGGACAATATGACTTTGCCTTCGAACACATCGACATTGATGTTCGACTCATCTATTCTGTTGTCCCAGAAAAGCTGGGAAGATACATCGGCCCGGATCTCTTCAGGTCTTCTTTTTTCAATTCGCGCCATAGGATCATCCTCCCTTTTAAGAATCACCATATACTATGTCCATTCTAACCCTGATGGCGCCATTCTCAAGAAGCCCCATACGTTTACATCCTGATTATTCCTTTATCTGCGAGCTTGGTATACGATATGTGCGGTCCGATCGGAAGTCCGGCCGATCCAGGTGTGAAAAAACGGTGAAAGGTAACCGGCTGCAGTTAAGGAAAGCCGCCGAAGAATCAGGCTATATCCTCCGGTTTCTCTCGATCCGCTGGCGGCAGGCCTCGATAATGAGATTTGCGGTAAAGACGCCGATGTAGATGAAAACGCTGGTTCCCGCCTTTGACACGATCAATCCGGGACGGATGTAATCCATCATATAGACGATGGCGATTGTCATGAAGAGAGAGACAACCGCGGTAATGACGAGATAGAGAGAATCGACTTTAAACGGCCCCATACCCTGCACTTTCCTCTTTCAGATACTATATCGTTCCCCGATCCCGCCTGCAAGGAGGAAATCGAAAGAAGTCCACCCGGGGACTGCCGGCAACGGGGGATGGTTCTTTGTCTGCGATGGATGACGCATTGACAGAAAAGCCTGTTTATCATATGTTCCTCCCTTGTTAAACTGCCGGTAATTACGCAGCTATTAATGCCACCCCCAAGGGAAAAGGCGGTTTACCACGAAAGGATACGGGATATGAACTATTCGAAACCACAGCTCAAGCAGGGATATGCCAACCAGATTCTCAGCATCGATCTGGGAACCGGTGCCGTCACCGTTCCCGGCCTCGACCCTTCGGTCAGGGACTACTTCATCGGCGGCAGGGGGCTGGGGCTCTATCTTCTCCATAAAAGAATAACCCCCGGGACGACCGCTTACGACCCGCAGAATCCCCTTATCCTGGCTCCGGGCCCTCTGGGCGGCATCCCCCAGTTTCCCGGCACGAGCAAGTGCATGGCCATTTCCCTCTCGCCCCTTACCGGCATCCCCGGAGTATCGAATTTCGGGGGGCATTTCGGGGCATACCTCAAGTACGCCGGCTTCGACGCCCTTGAAATAACGGGGGTTTCGGACAAAGACGTCATGATCCTCATCGACGGTTTCAGCCGGCAGGTATCCATCGTCCCGGCGCCTGCAATAGACAATGTGTTCGATCTCGAGCAGGACATCGTGGAACGGTTCTCCGAGAAAGGCCACGAAAAGGGGCATATCGTTTTTATCACGACAGGCATCGGAGCCGCCAATACTACCTATGGGTGCATCAACAGCCATTATTTCGACCCGACCAAGCCGGTAAACGGCACAAAAGGGCTCTTCCGGACGAAACAGGCAGGCAGGACAGGTCTAGGTACGGTCATGATGCACAAGAGGGTCAGGGCTGTCGTGGTCCTTGCCTCCTATCCGCACGGCGACAATCCGTACGGCGCACATGACTGGGAAAAGGTCAGACGATCAGGGGCAAGGCTCCATAAGGTCGTCAAGGAAGTGGACCCGCAATCCTTGAGGATGTCCCGCAAAGGCTCGGCCGGGTTGATCGCCTTCATGAACAAGGAAGACTACCAGTCTTTACCGGTCAGGAATTACCAGCTGGGCTCGGACCCTCATGCTGGGAATATCTGCGGAAAGTTTTACGAGGAGCATCTGTTCGACCACCGCGGCAACGACGGGTGTTTCCCGGGATGCAATCTCCAGTGCACAAAGGGCGGCTGGGTAACGCTTACTTCCGGTCACAAGAAGGGCCGCAAGGTATGGGTGGACGGTCCGGAATACGAGACCGCCGCAGGGTTCGGCTCGAACCTGGGCATGTGGAACCCGGAGTTCATCATGGAGGCCAACTGGTACTGCGACGAGTACGGGATAGACACGATCACGGCCGCGGTCATCATGGCTTTCCTGATGGAATGCTCCCAGAGAGGATATCTGACCGCAGAAGACATGGGCGGCCTCGAGTTGCGCTGGGGAAACGAGGAGGCAGCGCTCGAGTTCATTCATCGGATCGTCCGCCGGGAAACCGAAGTGGCCCGCGTCGCCGGAAAAGGAATGCTGGAGCTCATCGATTGGGTCTGTGAGACCTATATGAAACGCACCGGCAGACAGTCGCCGAAAAAAGAGCTCGAACGGTTTGCCATGCAGAGCAAAGGCCTGCCCTTCTCTCTGTACCGCACGCACCGGTCGCTGTCCATGCAGGGCTCCTACGCGGCGGTGAGCGATATCGGGGCGCACCATGCCGCGGCGTGGCTCATCAAGGTCGACCTGCTCGGCGCCTTCCCTACCTTCCAGGACAAGGCCCGTGCGTTGATCACCTACCCAAGGGTGCGGCTCGGAAACGACAACCTGGGGCTATGCAAGCTTCCCTGGGTGGATGTCTTCAACCCCGACTCGGAGAAGATGCAGAATACCGACATTTACATCAACCCTGCCTCACAGGAGATCTATGCGGATTTCTATAACGGGATGCTGGGCACGGACATGACCTGGCAGGAGATCTTCGCCCGGACCGACCGCGACATCAACCTGCAGCGCGTCATGAATGTCATGGCGTTCGGCAAGGACACCGGCCGATACGACTGGATCCCCGACCGTGCCATCGGTCCGATCGACGACAGCCTGTACGAAGCCGAACAGGAATATAACGACAAGGAAACCGCCAAAATCCTCGGCAAGACCCCGGACGAAATCCGGACCATGGCAACGGCCGCGAAACGGGAAGCCCTGATGAAGCACCGGAAAGACCAGCTTAAGAAGCTGATCGGCGAGTATTACCGGGAGCGGGGCTGGACCGTCTCAGGGATCCCGACCGTCGAGACGCTGGAAAGCCTCGGCCTCTGGGCATTCTTAAGCGAGGAAGCAAAGGCCGTGATTTCCGGGATCACCGCTGCATCGTAAGCCTTTGCTTCATTCGCGGAAGGCTAGAAACAGGCAAGCCTTTCGTTGAATTCCTCGATGCAGAAGCTGTAGGACTGGGTGCCATAGCACTCTACAGAAAAAGATGCGCACACGCTTCCCATCACGGCAGCCTGATCTATGGCCTTGCCCTGCACGAGACCGCAGAGCAGACCTCCCCGGTATGAGTCGCCGGCGCCCGTCGGGTCGAGCACCTGCTTGGCCTTGCCGATGGGAATCCTGACTTCCCCTTCTGAAGTTGCGACCAGAGAACCCAGCTCACCTAGGGTGGTGATGACCGCGCCTGCCTTATCGAGCAGTTCCCGCTTGCTCAAGCTCGTCTTGCTCATGATGAGGTCCAGCTCATAGTCGTTCGATATGAGGATTTTGCACCCTTCTACGGCCTGGACGAGGTCTTTCGGGTCCAGCATGGGCAGGGACTGGCCCGGGTCGAAAATATACCCGATACCGCGGGCCTTGCAGGCTGCCGGATAGGTAATCATGTCGTCGAGATTGCCGGGCGAAACGATGACAATGGTTTTCCCCGCGTCGATCTTGTCGAAGTCGAGCTTGGACGAGTACTTCATGGCGCCGGGGTTGAATCCGGTGATCTGATTGTCGGCCCTGTCCGTGGTGATGTAGGCGCTTGCCGTGAAATCGTCTTCGATGACCCTGATCCCCTCGGTAGAGATCCTGTTCCTGGTCATCCAGTCGAGATACCGGTGGCAGTCCTGCCCTATGGAGGCGGAGACGACGGGCTTTTCCCCCATCAGCGTCAGGGCGTAGGCGATGTTGCCTGCCGTGCCGCCGAACTTTTCTTTCATGCCGTCCACCTGGAAGCAGACATTCAGGACATGTATCTTGTCGGGGAGGATATGGTCCGAGAAATATCCCGGAAAGTCCATGATCCTGTCATATGCCAGAGAACCGGAAACGATGATGTTCATGATTTTAAGCTCCTTGAAGCAGCAGACTAATCAAACAACGGGCAGCCATACGCTGCCCACGGAAGGTTCCTTGTCCCAGCGGCCTGCCGTTCGCTGAAAACCCACCGGAACAAGGAAAGGGATAAATCCGATACCCTGATCAGCTATTTGCTTTTCTTCTTTTCAGCCTTTGCCTGCTTCTTTTCTTTTGCAGTCTTCTGGGGTTTCTTCTTTTCCTCTTTCTTGGTATCTGCCGATTTTGCCATATAAATCTCCTCCCTTCATGATATCAAGATAGTATCTTTTTACCATCCGGCGGCATTGATTGACAATAGAGATATTTACTCGGGGAAATTATCGGACGCCCGATTCCTGTGGCTGTCCGCTCTTCTGTCAATCGAGCCTTTTGTGGAACCTGCTTACCGCGCCTGCGAAAAGGACCGCTCCCAGGACCGCCAGCGCGAGATACTGCGGCCAGAGGATATCGAGTCCTACGCCTTTGAGGAATATCCCTCTCAGGATCGTAAGGAAATATCTCAACGGATTCAGGAAGGTGAGCCACTGTACTGCCGGCGGCATGTTTGAAATGGGAAACACGAAGCCCGAGAGCATGAAGAAGGGAAGGATGAAGAAGAACGTCGTCATCATGGCCTGCTGCTGGGTTGAAGAAACGGTCGAGATGAAGAGGCCTACGCCGAGCGTGCTCAGGAGGAAGAGGCAGGTGGCGAAAAACAGCAGGATCAGGCTCCCGGCAATGGGGATGTTGAACCAAAACTTGGCCAGTACGGTGACCGCAACCATCTGCACGACCGAGATGATGATGTAGGGGATGGTCTTTCCCATGATGAGCTCAGGGGGTTTGATAGGCGACACGATGAGCTGTTCCATGGTCCCCTGCTCCCGCTCCCTGATGACCGCAATGGATGTCAGGAGCAGGGAAATGAGCATGATCACGAACGCCACTATGGCCGGGACGAAAAAGTTCTGGCTGTCCATGTTGGGGTTGTACCAGGCCCTGATCCGGGGGTCGACCCGGCCGTACTCCATGCTCTGTCCCTTGATTTCCCTGATCATCCTCCGGTTGAACTCGTCCAGCACGAGCACGGTGTACGAAAGCCTGATGGAGGCCATGTTGCTCATGCTGCCGTCGGCGAGGATCTGAACGGGGGCCGTGCGGCCCTCCCTGACAAGGCTTCCCATATCGGGGGGGATCTTGATGCCCAGGTCGACCTCTCCCTGAAGGAGCAGCTCTTCCATCCCTTTCTGGTCTCTCGGATAGTCTGTCACGCGGAAGGTCTTGTTCCCGTCAAAGGACTCGATGAGCATCCGGCTCTCCCGGGTGCGTGCCTGGTCGATGACCGCCACCCGGATGTTCTTGATGTCGTAATTCACCACGTATCCGAAGAGAAGGATCTGGATGATCGGCGCGATAATGAGCACCCGCCGGTTCCTGCTGTCCCGGAAAAGGATGATGAACTCCTTGCGTACAAGCTCCCTGATCCTGACCCAGCTCACAGCCCCTCCTTCTTGAGCAGCATCACGTTGATCGCCGCCAGGAGCGCGAACATGAACGCCAGCACGGCAATATCGGGCCAGAGCCACGCCAATCCAAGGTCCTTGAGGTAGATGCCGCTCAAGATATTGATATAGTATTTTGCGGGCACGACGTACGTAACAAGCTGGAGCACCACGGGCATGTTCGTGATCGGGAACACGAAATTCGAGAGCATGAGCGAAGGCAGGTAGGTGATGAGGATAGCGCCCTGGTTTGCCAGGAGCTGGGACTTCGTGATGGTGGAGATCAGGAGCCCCAGCGCGAGCGCCACGAGAATATAGAGGGATGAAGCAAGGATCAGGAGCCCGAAACCGGCCTTCATGACCACGCCGAACAGCACCTGGCCCAGCAGCACGGAAAAAAGCACATTGGTAAGCGCAATGAAGAAGTATGGTATGGACTTGCCGATGAGCAGCTCAAGGGCGGTCAGCGGCAGCGACTTGATGGTTTCCATGGTCCCGCTCTCGTATTCACGAGCGATGACGAGCGAGGTGAGCATGGCGCCTGCGATCATGATGATGATGGCGATGAGGCCCGGGATGATGAACTTCCTGCTTTCGAGGTCTTCATTGAACCAGACCCGTATGCGCCCCTCCACCGGCGGACTGATTGTATCCATGCCCTTCCTGTTCAGGAACTCCAGGAGGAGCTGCTGGTTGTACGCTTCCATGAAGCCGCTGATATAGCCTCTGGCGATATTCGAAAAGTTGGGGTCGCTGCCGTCCATGAGGATCTGTACAGGGGCGCTGCGGTCGGACCTGAGCGCCTTGGCAAAATCCGAAGGAATGATGATCCCCATGCTCGCCCACCCATGGTCCAGATAATCGCTCACTTCGCCGGCATCTCCGAGCGATCCCCTGATGGAAAAATAGGGTGAGGCATCGAGCCGCCGTATCAGGTCCCTGCTCAAGTCGGACCGGTTGTAGTCCACGACCACGATCTCGACATCGTTCACGTCCAGGCTCAGCGCGTAGCCGAACAAAAGGATCAGGCACAGGGGGATGATGAATGCCAGGATGAGGCTCCGGGGATCTCGGACGAGGTGGTAGAATTCTTTGCGCATGACTGCGTTTATCTTCCGGGGAGTCACTCTTTCCTCCCTGCCATAAGCGCAACGAAGGCGTCTCCCAGGTCGGCATCCGGCTTGTCCGGACATACCGATGTGACGATCTCGTCAGGGCTCCCCTGGGCAACGATATCACCGAGATTGATCATCACGATACGCCCGCAGTTGCGCGCCTCGTCCATGTAGTGCGTGGTCACGAACACCGTGATGCCCTGCACGGACAGCTCACGGATGAACTCCCAGAAATGCCTGCGGGTGATAGGATCAACGCCGGATGTCGGTTCATCCAGGAAAAGGATGTCCGGCTTGTGGAGCAGGGCGCATCCGAGCGCCAACCTCTGCCTCCAGCCCTGGGGCAGGTCTCTGGTGAGGCGGTTTTTCACCTCCTGAATTCTTGCCATATCGAGAACCCACTCCGTACGCTCCGCCCACAGGCTTTCCGGCACGCTGTAGAGGCCGAGGAAAAACCGGATGTTCTCCAACGGCGTGAGGTCTTCATAGAGGGAGAATTTCTGGGACATGTAGCCGATGGAGTGTTTGACCTCCTCCGCTTCCGAAACGATGTGGTGCCCCGCTACCCACGCCTCGCCCGAGGTCGGGGTGATGATGCCGCAGAGCATGCGGATGGTCGTGGATTTGCCGCTTCCGTTGCTTCCGAGAAAGCCGAATATCTCCCCTCTCTTCACCGAGAAGCTGATCCGGTTCACGGCGACGAAGTCGCCGAATCTCTTTTCGAGATCCTTGACGAAGATCACATCATCGTTTGAAGGTGTCATGGAGGATTTCCTTGTCCACTTCCTGAATGCGCCTGATCATTGACTCTTCAAGGGACTCCTGCTTCGACCTGATCCGGGAGGGCGATGCAGCCGCAAGAAGGCGGGACTTGTGCATGAGCCCGATCATGTCGCATTTTTCGCCCTCATCCAGGTAGGCGGTGGAAACGACGATGGTCATGCCGGAGGCCTTCATCTGCAGGAGGATGTCCCAGAATTCCTGTCGGGAGACCGGATCCACCCCGTTGGTAGGCTCGTCGAGGATGAGTCCCGAAGGCTCGTGTACAAGCACGCATGCGAGGCCGAGCTTCTGCTTCATCCCTCCCGACAGGTTGCCGGCCTGACGGTCCAGGTAGGGCAGGAGGTTCGAGAAGCCCAAGTACTTTTCTTTTCTCACGTCCCTCTCTTTGCCTCTGATCCCGAAGATGTCCATGAAGAAATCCATGTTCTCTTCCACGGTCAGATCCTGGTAGAGGCCGAAGCGCTGGGGCATATAGCCGATCAGCGGCTTTATCTTCCACCGCTGCTCGACGACATCCAGCCCTCCGACCGTGATGGAGCCGGAGAAGGGTTTTATCATCCCGGCGATCATCCTGAGCAGGGTCGACTTTCCGGCGCCGTCCGAGCCTACGATGCCGAAGATGCTCCCGCTTTCCACATCGAGGGTTACCTCCCTTACAGCCTCGGTCTTGCCGAAGCTCATGGAGGCGTTGCGGACCTCGATGAAACCCCTACTTGAGGAATGCATCTGCGGGCATCCCTGTTTTCAACTCGAGCCGGGGGTTCGGGATCGATACCTTGACGAGGTACACGAGCTTGACCCGTTCTTTCTTCGTCTGAATAATCTTCGGGGTGAACTCCGCCTGGGGGGATATGTAGGCAACACGCCCCGCATAGAACTTGCCGGGAAAGGTGTCCACCACGACATTGACCTTCTGGCCCGGCTTGACCTTTCCGATATCCGTTTCATCCACAAAGATCTTCAGATCGACCACGGAGAGATCGGAGAGGGTGAGCACCTCTCTGCCCGGACTGACCACCTCCCCGGGCTCGATGTTCCTGCTCGTGATGATGCCGGAATACGGCGCGACAAGCCTGGTGTAGCCGAGCTGGATTCGGGCCTGGCTTAACGTTGCCTTTGCAAGGTTGATCTGCGCCTGAGCCGACTCGATGTCTTTTTCCGTCGCGTCGATCTTCGTGAGATTCCCCCGCGCCTGTTTCAAGCCCGCCCGGGCCTCGCTCAGTTTTGCCTGTGCATTCTCGGAATTGAGCCTCACCGCGTCCCATTCCTTTTCCGAGACCACCCCCCGCCTGAACAGCTCCTCATATCTCTCAGCGTTTCTCCGGGCGTCGAGCATGGTGTTTTTTGCGATGGAGACGTTTGCCTGGGCCCGCTTGACATCTCCGGGCAGCGTGTCGGTATAGATCCGAAGAAGGTCCTGAAGCTGCTCTTTTGCCTTGACCGCCTTGTCCAGGCTCGCCTGCGCCCCTTCGAGCCGCGCCTTGAATTCCGAGCTTTCGAGCTCTGCAAGGGTCTGCCCTTTCTCGACCGACCTGCCTTCCTGCGCAGGGACAGCAGCTACATGTCCGGCCACCTGGAAGGCCAGATTGGATGTCGTCCCCTCGATGGTGCCGGAATAATACATCTCGCCTTTGCCGGCCCTTTGTTGCGCGTAATAGACGAGCGCACTCACGGAGACGAGCAGCACAATGAAAACCACTATAACGATACGCTTTTTCATTATTCCCCCAGGATAGTCACTATCCGTTCATCATTTCCCTATGGCTTTGAGGATCAGCTTTTCAATCTCCCGGGCAGCAGCGCCGGACGCATCGCTGCCGATCTTCTTCATCTCGTCGGGCGCATACTCTGATGCAAGGAGAACCGGCACGACGGTTTTGTAAATAACGGTTGTCCCTATCGCCATGAAGTGCAGCAGAAGCGGAAACGTATCTGCAAAGACGCCCTTCTCCTTTCCTTCCTCAATAATACCGCTTAAAATCTGGAGGACCGAAAAAAGATCCTGGAAAAAAACCCCGGGCAGACTCTTCCCGCCGGAAGCCATCTCCCGCATCATGATGCGGGGCACCTGGGGATTCTCGTCAAAGGTCTTTATCAGTGTCCTGAGGTAGGTTTTTATCTTTTCTTCGGGCGTACCGGTGAGGCCGACATCCTCTGCGAGTCTCTGCGCAGCCATCCCGATCACGCCATGGATGACCGCTGCATAGAGTGCATCCTTGTCGCCGATATGGTAATAGAGGGCAGCCTTGTTTACCCCTGCCCTCCTCGCGATCTCATCCACCCGTGCGCCGGCAAAGCCCTTGTCCGCAAACTCATCCTTTGCCGCTTCCATGATCCGCGAGACGGTCTTGCCCTTTTTCTCTCCGTGCCTGATGGTCATCTCTCCCCCTGTGGGTCCATGCGACGGTTTAACCAACCATTTGCTTTAACCATCTAGTTAGATATCAAAACCCCCGATCCCCTGTCAAGGCGCATTTCCCTGGAATTACAAGAAAAGGTGAGCGGCCACCGGGGGGCAAACACCTGTGATGCAAGGTCCTCTACCTCAGCCCGTCAGCAGGTAATGATCCATCCGGTCTCATAATGCTAACTTGAGGCGACAGAGAAAATCACTCCCCTATTATGTGGGATATCCCACACAATTGAAGGAGGCTCTATGATGCAACACCGACCGTTTCATTCTGATTTCCCCATTACGGTTAAGACATACGACATCGATTTTATGGGCATCGTCAGCAACATCACCTACGTACGCTGGATGGAGGACCTGCGGCTCCATTTCCTTGAAGTTCATTATCCCCTGCAAAAACTCATTTCGGAATTGATTGTGCCTGTCATCACCCAGACGCATATAGAGTACAAGCGGCCGATTCGGATGCATGATCAGGTGAGCGCGAGCATGTGGATGGAGAAATTCGACTCTTCGGGCTGGGCGGCCGGTATGGCATTTATGGTTAACGGCAAACATGCAGCGACGGCTACGCAAGGCGGAGTGTTTATCAATCTCGGAACCATGAAGCCCGCCAATCCGCCGGAGGGTCTGCAAAAGAAATATGATGCGGAACTGCAGCGATCATAGCAAAATAGAGGCGGTATGCTCAGTGCAGTATAAGGAATCTCCTTATCGGCCGAGGAGCTGACAGCCCGAGCAGATACGAGCAAGGCTGGAGGGGGGTCATCGAGGGAATGGAAAGCCGCAAGGCCCCTGCCGCGGTGAGACGCTTGCAGCGAGCGGTCTTGTGCTTCTTCCCGAAGAGGCGTATTATGCGCTCCGAGAGAAGCGGCTATGGAATACAGTATTCTTATTCCCCTTACAGGGATCACGATCATATGTTTCCTGGCCGGAGCCCTTGGGCTCTACCGGTTCTCCCGGAAAAAGGCGCGCACTGCCCCGGAATCCGGATGCCCCGGGAGTACGGCAGGCAAAAGCAAGCTCGTCTCCCTGAAGAAGGAAGCGGCCGCTCCTCCGGCATCGCAAAAGAAGGCCGAACTGGTCATCGACCACGAGATTCCGGAACCGGAAGACGAACACGCGTTCCTCTATGAAGAGTATGCCATGTCGAATCAGGCAACAAGCATCATCAGGAAGTCGAACCACCTCCTGCGCCTGCACCTTTTACGAACCAATCCCGAGCTCACCGGGAGTACGCCTCCAAAGAAGCAGAGGCAGCAGGTACTTCCGTCCATTGATGCGGAAGAGCTCCACCGGGAAATCCTCCGGAAGCTTGAAAACGAGGGGGTACATCTCAATGAGGAGCTTTCCATCGCCGCATTCGCTCATGAGCTCGGCATTGAGCCGTATCAGCTCTCACGTTTCCTGAATGTCCGCCTCCACACCACCTATACCGATCTGATAAGCTCCTATCGTGTCTGTGAGGCAAAGAAGCTGCTGCTCGATAATCCCGACGGATTGATCCTGGATATAGCCTTCTCTTCCGGCTTCAATTCCAAGGCGAGCTTCAACAGGACATTCAAGAGGTCAACGGGCATGACTCCTTCGGAGTACCGGCTGAAAACGAAGCCTTCAGGCTCTGGAGATTCCCTTTAGAACAAAGGATCTTTTCCCCTTGAGGTTTTCCACCTGCCCACCGATCAATGATAAAATTACTCTTGGTGAGGAGAACATGTATGGAACGAATGATAAAGGTCATCGCATGCATAATGCTGTGTCTGGCAATCGCCATGCCGGGTTTCGCAGAGGAGAAAACGTACAGAATAGAAGTCCTGCAGGTGGCGACTGTCGCCCCGTTCCAGACTATCTATGACACCTTCATAAAGGAGCTGGAGAAGAACGGTCTGGCAAAAGGCAAGAACCTGACCATCAACCGCACCATCATTGATTTCGATGTGGAAAAGGCCGGGCTCTGGAAAAAGATCGGCGTGCTCATGCGGATCAAGAGCGAGGCATCAAGGATTGCCGGACTCAAGCCCGACCTTGTCCTGACCATCGGCACCCCTGCAACGAAGTATGGAAAGGATGCGATCATATCCGCAGGAATTCCCGTGGTCTTTACCGCTGTCGCCGTCCCCCAGGCAGCCGGATGCAAATCCCTGACGGAAGCGGGGCCAGGGTTTACAGGCACCACCCTGTACATGAATGTAAAGGACGCCTTACGAATCGTGAAACTTGCATTCCCCCATGTGAAGACCCTCGGCATCGTCCACTCGGATGACGATAATGCCATAGCCCATGCCGATATGACGAAAAAGGAAGGGCCGGGCCTGGGCCTCACGATTGTTACCAAACAGGTCGGCAAGAGCGACTCCATCAAACCTGCCGTCCAGGAACTGATGGGCAAAGGAGTTCAAGCGTTCATCGTCCCCCTCGACACCTATTACGGCATGAGAGACAACGAGCCCACCAGGGATATAGTCGAGGCAACGAGGCCGGCGAAGATCCCTATTGTCAGTTTTATCCACCAGAAACTGCACGGCGGTGCCCTGTATGTGGGCTCGGAGTTCACGACCATGGGCTCGCTGCCTGTCCAGCAGGTGGTGAAGATCCTGAAAACCGGGGCAAAGCCTGAAACATTGCCGATCCTCAGACAGCAGGATCTTACGATCATGGTGGATACGAAAACGCTGAAGGACCTGAACATCAACCTGCCAATGGAGATCCTGCAGATCTCGAAATCGGTCGACTAAGAATTGGCGGCCGGGGCTCTCATGCCCCGGCCTTTCCTTTTTGAAAACGCAGCACGGGAAGCTTTCCCACTACAGGCTTCTGAGAAAAACCACGATATCCTTGTTGCTTGTGAAATACTTTTTCTGCCCATCCGACGCCCTCCCGGTCCTGATGAGATTATCCATGCTCGATATGATCCGTTCGGAGAATTCGATAAGCGCCCACTTCGAAACCCGCGGTACGGGAGGGTCCATGATCCACCAGCGTGACCCGTCGTATTGCAGGGTAAGGGTAACGACATCCTGGCTGTTGCGGTCAATCTCATACTTCCTGCCGTCGTTGCCGGACGAATGGGCCAGGCGCTTATAAGCCACCGTTGCCTGGGCCCGGTCCCGGTCATCCAGGACAATCACCTTGCGTATCTCGTATGAATCGACCACGATAAGGGGATCGCTGTAGAAATTGATCACCTTCCGCGGAAGCTCCGTATGATCCGCAGATGCATTCTTATTGCCGGGGGTCCGTTTCGGGGCAAACTTCGCAATCTTGACCCTCAAGTCCTGGACGCCGTTGAACTCGGACTCGCAGTATTCCTCGACGAGCCGCCGGGGGCTGCCCTGGATCTCTTCGAAGTACCCGGAATCTTTATTGAAGATGCTCCAGGATATTTCATAGGCAAAAGAAGCCTGGAGCGGAACCGTTCCTGCCAGTACAACAGCCGTCACCGCTGCTGCCAGATGCAATTTTATCTTATTCATGGTACTCCCTATACAAGGAGAACGCTTATCTCTGCCCTGACGCATCCTCTTGCCTTCCTGCACATCCCTATGGCGAACTGCCGGATGAGATTGAGCGCCGGCCGTTACCCGGCTTTCACACCGCCCATATACCATTCACCAGGTCCAAGGGCAAGCGGTCATGACGCATGCACGGAGGAAGTCTGCGGGCACAAAAGTGTCGGAATAAAAATATCCTAAAATCATTTCGCCGGCGAAAGGCACACGACTCCAATACAGCTTATAACGGGCCGGGTTTTAGTTTTACGCCATGGCAGACACAGGAGGGTATTCGCCCCTCCATCACCGGCCGTGAGCGATCTTCTTCGCTTCCCCTGCATCGCTTTGTGCCTCTGCCTGTCTCTGCGCAGGCTCGAATCTGTCCAGCGAAGCAAGGAAATGGCCCATGCTCCGCCCCACCTCGAGTTTCAGCACATCCTTGAATCGGTCTGCGGAGACATAGAGTTTCGCCCCGGGCTTTTCCTTCTGATCTTTGTCATCCAGCCTTTTATACGTCTGGCTTATTATCCAGACCGGGCGTTTCAACCCTGCAATTTCGACAACTGCAGTTTCTTCGCACGTGAGGTTCCATTCATAGATACGCTTTCCATTGAAGATATTGATCGTATGCCGGGTTCCCACGTCCCATTCAAAACCACGTATCAGGTACGTAGCCGAGAACGGGTCGAGGGTGAGGCTCTCGGTCCAGACTTGCCGTACGTCATTATCAACCGGCTTGCCGCCTTTTGACTCTTCTTCGGTTGCCCTGATCATACCGTTTCCCTGGAAAGAAATGGATATGTCCTTATCCGTGGACCTTACCTTCTGTGATATCTTTGTCTCCACCGGGGACAAAGGATCGGGGTCCATGGTGCTCATGCCGCTGTACCGCACTCTATAGACGCGATCGATCGTCTCGTTCGTCCTGGCAGCGAAGTTCATCAAATACAAATCTTTTTCGCGGCCGACGGTAATGGACGCCCCGCCGATATTTATTCCGTTAAGCTCGATCGTATAATGATACGTCCCCAGCCGGGGCTGGAACGTCGGATCGACTTTCGTCCCGTGCACAACGTCTCTGATCGCCGGACCTGCCGAAGCATCAATATTCGCCCGGCCTGCCAAGAGCACTGCAGCCAATGCGATCACAACAGCGATATGTTTCTTCTGCATTATCATCACCTGCGTTCAACTCTCCATTCATCGTTTATGTAGTGGTGGCTTCCTCCCAAGGCAACAGCGTCGTCGGAAAATGCCAGAGAGAAGACTCCCCGGTCGAAAGAGGAAATCACGATGCACCTCTTCCCGCCGATCATGCCCTTGCTGATTTTACGGAATATCCTAAAAAAGGAAAAAATATGACTGAACGAAGGCGATAGGACCACTCGCTGCAGAGAAAGTCAAGCAAAAAGAAGGGGGGAGAAACCGGCTTTGCCTGCCTGTCTACGACTCATGATCACAGAGGAATGCGGTCATGCGATCGGCGGTCTTTTCCCCAGGAGATAGGATATCGTGGAAAACGCAGTTAAAAGAATAAAGGTGATTTTGGCCGCGGAGGAGGCTGCTCCAAGGAACTCGCCGAACCCGAGTATGCCTGCTATCACTGCCAAAATAAGAAAATAGGATGTCCGGTTCAGCATTGCCGCTACCTCCTTTCGCCTGAAGCGGGGCTTCGTTATCATCATCCCGAATAAGGGTACACCTCACCTTCAAACCCGGGATAATGCGGACCATCGATCGTATAATTTATGATAATAACTCCAACGGATATGACAACGGCACCTTCCCGGCTGTCGGCGGCCGCTCCCCTGCACCTAGGGTATGCTGAACACATAGAGGATGTTATCCCCCGGCAGCCCTGCAGGCCTGGGGATGCCGTATCATCGAACCCGGCCGGCCGGCCGCCCCACCCGTTGGCAAAGGCGATATACTCCCTGCCCGCAACCGAGTACACGACAGGGGCGCTGTGCCAGCCTGACAAACCCCTGAAACTCCAGAGTTCCCTGCCCGAGTCCGAGTCCAGGATAACCATCTTCTGATCGGGCGTGCCCGTAATCACCAGTCCCGCTGCAGTACAGGTTATGCCGCAAACCAATGGAAACATGGTCTGGATATCCCATACGACCCTCTTTTTCTCGACATCGATTGCCGCCACATGCCCGTATGCTGCATTGGGAATGGATTGGGCAACTCCGCCCCAATAGGAAAGGCCCGGTTTGAATTCCTGCTCTGTCAGTTTATATTGGTGGCCGTTTTCGATGCAGGGGATAAACATGCGTTTCATCCGGGGGTCATAGGCTGCGAAAACCTGCCCGGTCGCTCCTGCTGCCCCCGGAAATATCTCGGTCCATTTGTCATGCGCCGGGTATTTGCTTTCGTCCACGATGGCCTTTCCATCCTGACCGACCGTGCCCCAGTTGATGAAATGGCTGAATGGGACGGCGTAGAGAAAGCTGCCGTCCAGCCGGTCGAGGACATAAAAGTAGCCGTTCTTCGAAGCGAACATGACAACCTTGCGGTCCTGTCCGTCCACCGTGATATCGTCGATGACGGGCTCTAACACACTCCCCATATGCCATACATCATGCGGTATGGTCTGATAATACCACTTGAGCCTGCCGTCACCGGCATCCAGGGCAACGATGCAATCGGTGTAGAGATTACTTCCTTTCCGGTCTTCGCCTTTCAGGACAGGGCCGGGGCCGCCGATGCCCGCGAAGATCGTATCGGTGCGAGCGTCATAGGCGCAGGTCAGCGCGGCAGCACCTCCGCCCGTCTTCCAGGAATCTTTTTCCCAGGTCTCATTGCCCTGCTCGCCGGGCCCCGGAATAGTCCGGAAACGCCACAGCCGCTTGCCCGAGTCGATGTCATAGGCGTCGATGAATCCCCTGATGCCGAACTCGCCTCCCGATATCCCCACAATCACCTTCTTCCCGATTATCTGCGGGGCCTGAGCAGCGCTGTACCCCTGCCGGTAATCCGCCATCACGGTCCTCCAGACCGGCCTGCCCGTCTTTGCATCCAGGGCGGCAAGGGAAGCGTCGAGGGCGGCAAACACGACCTTGCCCGAGCCTATACCCGCTCCGTGATTCACTGCCCCGCAACACAGAGAAAGGCCGTGCGGCAATGGATAGGCATATCTCCAGTATCTTTCCCCCGTGGCGGCATTAACCGCAAAAACATGGTTCCACGGGGTAGTGAAATACATGACGCCGCCGGCTACTACCGGAGAGGTTTCGAATGCATCGTACAATCCAGTTCCCAGAGTCCAGACAGGATTCAGCTCCTTTACATTGCCTTTATCGATCCGGGTAAGGGGGCTGAACCTCCAGGCCTTGTGGTTACGGCCGTATAAGAGCCAATCCTCGCCGGTGTCTCTGTCACCCCCCGCCTGATACTGCCCGGCATCGAGATCCCGGGGAAGGGGCGGGGCTTCGGCAGCCCCGAGAAGGGAAGAAACAACAACGGATATGCCGAATACAAGGATCAAGGTCTTCCTTGCCATTGAATACCTCCCTTACAGCCCTCTCGGATCTTCCCATCCCCCCCGGTACCTGAGGTAGGAGATGATCTTTCATCTCCGGTCTTCATCGAGGGAGTTGAACATGGGCATGCTCCGTCCGGGTATTCCCTTGCCGATCAGGACGAACACATCGGTATCCGTGCCTTTGCCGTACAGCCATTTCCTGTCTATAAGCGGGGGGGGGCGGCAAAGCTGCCTTTTGCCTGGCCGTTGTGGCAGGAAGCGCAGTACAGGTCGAATCCCTCTTCTCCCGCATTCACCGCGTCTTCATCGCTTGCGGAGAACATGTTTTTCAGCGTTTCGGGTGTATCTTTTATCGACCGGATCCCGGCAAGAGACTCGGGATTGAAAAAATTATACACATAAGCGGCTAATGCCCACCTTGCCTCTGAAGACAGTCTTTCCTTCTGGGGAGGCATCATCGTTCCTTCCCGGCCGCGGCTGATGATAGAGTAGATGCGGCCCAGGTCGGAGCTCCGGGCCTGTAAGTTGGCGGGCTTCGGCCATATGCGGGCATCCTCCGCCCAGTCTCCGCTGCCGTCGCCCGCTACCCCGTGGCAGCCGGTGCAGGCGGTGACGAAAATCGCCGAACCGCTCTCGGCATCCGGTATCTTGTTTTCCAGTTTCCAGGGCAGATCCCATTGGATTGAGGTATCGGGCGGCTGGTCCGTAACATACTGCCGGACCGACTCCGCAATCGAATCATCGATCGACGCCCGTTTCATGGCAGTACCCGGTATGCCTTCCGCCAGGATGGAGAGGAACATGATACGGGTATGGCGCACCAGGGTAAGATTGGCGGGAGGCGGGATCATGCTCGAATGAAGCGGGCCGTCGCCCTGCGCATCCGAATCATGGCATCTGCCGCAATCAGACGCAAAAAAAGAACGGGCCATTTCCTTCCTGACCGCGGGCTCCTGAAGATTGGCACAGAAACATGCGCCCAGGGCCAGAGGTATGAGTGCACCATACCGTATGAGCTTCCAGGCAAGATTCGGGTCGAAACACCTCCGGCGGGCCTTTCTCATCCCGGTCCTTCCTTACAGAAAAAGCCGTATTCCAAGACAGTGGCGAAGAGTGCATACAGTTTGAGGAATTCTTTATAAGTTCAAGTAATATACCGTTTGTGTTTCTCAACCCTTTGAGGGATTGCGGGCTTATCGGGAGGTTCTGATAAAAATGCTCTGGATAAACCTCTTAAAAGGCTTTATAGGATGAGAGAAGCGGGCAGCCATTGCCTTCGGTCATCGCGAGCCTGCCGGCCACCAAGTTTTTTAGGGAGGATAGCATGGGCTTTGACGATTCAGGACGCAGAAAGCCCGAGAGCTCCGGATTAAGCAAGGAAGAGATCGATCAGTTCGTTGCCAAGGCACGCAAGCTCAATGCAGAGCGCATGGAAGGCTACCGGGAGCAGTCGCTGAAGATCCATCCCTGGGTATGCGCCCGCTGCGGCCGGCAGTTTACGATCAAAAACCTCAAGGGGCTCACCGTCCATCACAAAGACCACAATCACAACAACAATCCCCCCGACGGGAGCAACTGGGAAAACCTGTGCGTCTACTGTCACGACCATGAGCACGGCAGAGATATGGGAGAGAGTGAAGACGCGGGCGTCGGCGACGAGGGAATGGCCTCCATGAGCCACAGCCCCTTTGCCAAGCTCGGTGACATGCTCAAGACAAAAGAGAAAAAGAAGCGTTGATCATTCAGCTGTTATGATATAGCACCTAGACGGAAGGTTATTTTTGAAGGTTGAATCAATAGGCCGGGTCCGTATGGCATATACCGGCGCACACAGGAGAGACCGCCGGCATCGCCGGCACTCCGAATACGCATGAGGAAGGGATGAGACAAATGTCCGCGCAGGATAAAACACACAGTATGGCGGTTTTTTGCGATTTCGAGAATATCGCCTTGGGCGTGAGAGACGCCAAGTATTCCCAGTTCGATGTGAAAAAGGTGCTTGAGCGCCTCCTCCTCAAGGGGAGCATCATCGTCAAAAAGGCTTACTGCGACTGGGATCGCTACAAGGATTACAAGCAGGTGATGCACGAGGCATCGTTCGAGCTTATCGAGATCCCTCATGTCCGGCTGTCCGGGAAAAATTCCGCTGACATCCGCATGGTCGTGGACGCGCTGGACCTCTGCTATACCAAGCTCCATGTGCAGACCTTCGTGATCATCAGCGGCGACTCGGATTTTTCGCCCCTGGTAAGCAAGCTCAGAGAGAATGACAAGATCGTGATCGGCATCGGCGTGAAAAACTCCTCTTCCGATCTCCTCGTTGCCAACTGTGATGAGTTCATCTTCTATGACGACCTCGTACGGGAGAGCGAGTCGAAGAAGCGCAAAGGAAGGAGGCCGCTCCCCAAGACCACTGGGGGCGCCCCTGCAAAACCCGAGCAGAAGGAAACCCCGGAAGAGGACAAAAAGCAGAAAGCCATCGATCTCATGGTGGAGACGGTCGAAGCCCTGTTTGCAGAACGCGGCGAGGAAGACAAGATCTGGGGCTCCATGGTCAAGCAGGCCCTTAAACGGCGCATGCCCGGATTCAGCGAGGCCTACTACGGCTTCCGCTCCTTCAGCCGCCTCCTGGAAGAAGCCCGCGACCGCAAGCTCCTGGAGCTCGAGCTCGACGATAAATCCGGGAGCTACATCATCAAGAACGTGATCCACGAGGAGTAGCACCACGCGTTGCTTGTATCAGCTCCAGGCATGAGGCGTAAAAGAGATGCGATCAAAGGGAATAAAAAAGACAGGGCGAGGAGCCCTGTCTTTTCATTATTTACTGCGGTGAAACTTTTCTCTTCGTAATGATTAAATCCTTGTAATATCTGCGCAATAGAGCTTCCAGCGGTCAAAGGTCTGGTAACCCATTTTTTCATAGATAGGCCGACCCATCGTGCTCGCCTGCAAATGGACCAGGCGGGCTCCTTCTTCAAAGCCCCTGTTGGAGATGGTCTTTACCAGGTGGGTGGCGACGCCTTTCCCCCGGGCCGAAGCAACCGTGCCCACCCAGCTGATGCATGCGACGTCCCAGGTGAACAGGATCATTACCGTAGCAACGGGACTTTCTCCCAGGTATGCAACGAAATGCAGGGAGTCGGGCGACAGAATGCGGTCAGGCACCCCGTAAAGGGCCTCTGCCTGTGCCGAGGGAAGGCCCAGGGACTCGTAAGCCCGGCTGTTGATTGATCGGATTATATCGATATCGCCCGTTGTCCTTGCCTGCTCTATGCGTATATCGGTTCTTTCTTCTATGACAGCTATTTTGTCGTTCAATATCATCCAGGGGCTGTCTTCATAGAGTACAAGGCCTCTCCTTATTGCCGCATCTTCAAGATCGGCATCCTGCTTTCCGTTGATCAACAGGGTGAAGGAACGGCCCAGGCCTTTAAAAAAAGTCAATCCCCTGTCGAGGACCAGGTCCGGGTCCACAGTGGGGCTCACCCTGACTAAATCGTTCGAAAAACCGAATGGAAAGTCAGTTGTACCTGCCGCGCATATGAGTCCGTCGCCCTCTATGAAATAGGCGTTCTTCTGCCAGCGGTTGAATACCCTCACGGTCTCGACCAGATTGAACCTGAGAAGCGCCGATGATTCTTCGTTCACAGTGGATCCCCCGATAAAAGGTATTTGCAGTAATAGAAACTATGTGCCGAAGAGAGCCGTGCATACGCTGTCAAGAGGTGTGACTCTTCGAAAATACAGTAATAAGCTCTCGATAAATTAACAACGTTTTGAATAAAAAATCTATTGGATAATGCAAATCTGATTTCGCATGCATCATATGGGAAAGAAACGATCCCGGCAGGTATATGCGGGGGGAGAAGGGGCTTCCGCCCCGCGATTTTATACTGCCTTCTTTTTTGCCATGCTTGCGGTGTGCCGTCTGCCCGAAGACAACTCGACCTTGCGCAGCCGTATGGATTTGGGAGTCACCTCTACCATCTCGTCTTCGCGGATAAACTGCAGCGCCCGCTCAAGGGTCATGGGAACGATCGGCGAGAGCATCACGTTGTCATCCTTGCCCGCGGCGCGCATGTTGGTAAGCTTCTTCGCCTTGGTGGGATTGACGTCGATATCGTTCTCCTTGCTGTGCTCGCCGACAATCATGCCCTCATAGACAGGATCGTTGGGCACCACGAAGAGCTTTCCTCTCGGCTCCAGACCGGAGAGGGCATACGGAACGGCCACGCCCTTGCGGTCGGAAACGATGGAGCCGGTGAAGCGGCTCGGGAATGTGCCCCGGTGCTCTTCATACCCCTGCAGGTATGAGCTCATGATGCCGGTGCCCTTGGTGTCGGTGAGGAACTCGTCCCGGTATCCGATCAGGGCCCTGGAAGGTATGCTGAACTCGACCCTCACCCTGCCTGCGCCGTAATTGACATAGTTGATCATCCTTCCCTTGCGGGTGGACAGTTTCTGGGTGACGAGGCCGAGATAATCCTCATGGCAATCGACAAAGAGGTGCTCGATGGGCTCGAAAACTTTTCCCTGCCGCACTTCGCAGATGACCTCGGGACGTCCGACGCACATCTCGAACCCCTCGCGCCGCATCGTCTCTATGACGATGGCAAGCTGGAACTCCCCCCTGCCCTTGAGGATGAACGCGTCCCTCTCCGGAGTCACTTCGAGCTTTATGGCCACGTTGCGCAGGGTTTCCTTGTTCAGGCGCTCGTAAATCCTCGTAGACTGGACATGGGGGCCCTCGGTGCCTGCCAGGGGCGAGTTGTTGGCTATGATCTTCATGGATACGGTGGGATCGTCGACCGTGATCCTGGGCAACGCCTTCGGGGCATCGGCCGTGCAGATCGTATCGCCGATCATCACGTCTTCGATGCCTGCAAGCATCACGATATCGCCCGGCTCGGCCTTCTCGACCTCGCGGACGTTCACGCCCTCGTAGCCCTGGAGCTTGGTGACCTTCAAGGGCCGGTTTTCACCTTTTGCATTGATGCAGATCAGGGATTCGTTGGAGGTGGTCCTGCCGTGGAAGACCCTGCCGATGGCGAGCCTGCCGACGTAATCGGAGTAGTCGAGATCGGAAACCAGCATCTGGAAAGGCTCGGCCACGTCAAACGTCGGGGCCGGGATCCTGCTCAGGATGGTATCGAAGAGGATGTGCAGGTCCTTTCCTTCTTCTTCCGGAGACAACATGGCGATCCCGTCGCGGCCGACGGCATAGAGGCAGGGGAAATCGATCTGCTCATCGTCGGCGTTCAGGTCGATGAAGAGGTCGAAGACCTCGTTCAATACCTGCTTGATCCGGGCATCCTTGCGGTCGATCTTGTTGATCACCACGATAACGTTGAGCTTGAGCTCCAGGGTCTTCTTCAGTACGAAGCGCGTCTGGGGCAGAGGGCCTTCCGAGGCGTCCACGAGCAGGATCGCACCGTCCGCCATGGACAGCGCGCGCTCCACCTCGCCGCCGAAATCGGCATGGCCCGGGGTATCGATGATGTTGATCTTCACCCCTTTCCACATGACCGAGCAGTTCTTGGCGGCAATGGTGATGCCGCGTTCACGCTCCAGCTCAAGCTTGTCCATGACCCTTGCCTCGACTGTCTGGCCTTCACGGAAAACGCCGCTCTGCCGGAACATGGCATCCACAAGCGTGGTCTTGCCGTGGTCGACGTGTGCGATAATGGCTACGTTCCTGATATTTTCGTTCTTCACATGCTGTGTCATAAAAACCTTCCCTGCTGCCGATACCCGTATCTCTACAGCGCACAGTGCCATATACTACGTTTTAGACATTTGCAATAAAATTATCGGCAGATATCGACCGGATACTACAGGTCAATACATGGCGGCGGAGTCTCCGACGGCCCTGCCTCCACATCCCGGGCCGATGTTTTTTTCTCTTCCAAAAATCAGAGAAGCTCTTTATATGAGGTATGCGCGGGTTATGGGGCCTGATTTGCAAATGCGCAACGGCATGTCCTCTTTTCGTACAACCATGACGAGTGAAGGAATCCCGAACACTGCCCGCATTATTATGAGAAAAAATAAGGAGTTCTTACATGAGTAACGGCGGAGAAAAAATCATCTATACCATGATGCGGGTGAGCAAGAGCTATCAGAACAAGCCCGTCATAAAAGACATATCCCTTTCCTATTTTTACGGCGCAAAGATCGGCGTCCTCGGGTTGAACGGATCGGGCAAAAGTTCGCTGCTGCGCATCATGGCAGGGGTCGATCAGGAATTCGACGGCCAGGCGATGCTCTCCCCCGGATACTCGGTGGGCTTCCTGGAGCAGGAACCGGCTCTCGACCCGGACAAGACCGTCAGAGAGGTCGTAGAAGAAGGCCTGCAGGAGGTCGTGGATTACGTGAAAGAGTATAACGCCATCAGCGAAAAGTTCGCCGAGCCCATGGACGACGACGAGATGAACGCGCTGATGGAGCGCCAGGGAGAGCTGCAGGAAAAGATCGATCACCTGGACGCCTGGGATATCGAATCCCGCCTCGACATGGCCATGGATGCCCTGCGCTGCCCCCCTGCGGAAACCTCTATCCGGATCCTTTCCGGCGGTGAGAAGCGGCGGGTCGCGCTGTGCAGGCTCCTCCTCCAGAAACCGGATATCCTGCTCCTCGACGAGCCCACGAACCACCTCGACGCCGAAACCGTCTCCTGGCTCGAGCACCACCTCCAGCAGTACGAAGGAACGGTCATCGCGGTCACGCACGACCGGTATTTCCTGGACAACGTTGCGGGCTGGATCCTCGAGCTCGACAGAGGCCACGGCATCCCATGGAAGGGCAACTACTCTTCCTGGCTCGACCAGAAACAGAACCGCCTGAAGATCGAGGAGAAGTCCGAAACCGAACGGCAGAAGACTCTCCAGCGCGAGCTGGACTGGATCCACATGTCGCCCAAGGGCCGCCATGCAAAGGCAAAGGCACGTATCAGCGCATACGAAAACCTCCTGAACCAGGATTCCAATAAGCAGGAAAAAGATCTGGAGATCTACATCCCGCCGGGACCGAGGCTCGGGAAAGTGGTTATCGAAGCGGAAAGCGTCTCCAAGGCGTTCGGCGACCGCCTCCTCTTCGAGGGCATGACCTTCTCTCTGCCCGCAGGCGGCATTGTGGGCGTCATCGGCCCCAACGGCGCGGGCAAGACAACCCTGTTCAAGATGATAACCGGCTCCGAGACGCCCGATTCAGGCAGCATCCGCGTAGGAGAGACGGTCAAGGTTGCATACGTGGACCAGGAGAGGGATACCCTCGATCCGTCCAAGTCCATCTGGGAGATCATCTCCGGCGGCCGCGACATGGTGCAGCTCGGAAAGCAGGAAGTGAACTCCCGGGCATATGTGGCCCGGTTCAATTTCTCCGGCACCGACCAGCAGAAAAAGGTGAACACCATCTCGGGAGGAGAACGCAACCGCGTGCACCTCGCCTGCATGCTCAAGGAAGGCGGCAATGTTCTGCTTCTGGACGAGCCCACCAACGATCTCGACGTAAACACCATGCGCGCCCTGGAAGAGGCACTGGAATTCTTCGGCGGGTGCGCGGTCGTCATCAGCCACGACCGGTGGTTCCTCGACCGCATCGCGACCCATATCCTCGCCTTCGAGGGAGACAGCTCGGTGGTGTGGTTTGACGGCAACTACTCCGAGTACGAGGCGGACAGGAAGAAACGTCTCGGCAAAGCCGCTGACCAGCCCCACCGCATCAAGTACCGGCAGCTCACACGCTCGTAAATCTTCAATCGGCAAAGACGGGGGAGCAGGGCCGCGATCGAGGTCATGCTCTCTCCTTTGCCGAAAGCTCCCCGCCTTTCAAGAATAATTCAAAGATTACCGAGTAACTGGTGAGGAGCTTGACTATGCGATCTTTGTTCAGGGTGACATCAATTCGCTCTAAGCTGCTCGCAGGGTATGGAATCGTCTTTGTCCTCATAATCCTGACAGCGAGCCTTTCCACCCACTACCTGGTCAGGGGTATAATCGAAGCAGGTATCGAGAATGAGCTCAAGAATTCCACGTCGACGATCCTCACCATGGTCAGGGCATCCGCGGATATCTCCATCAGGAACTATCTCCGTGCCATAGCGTGGAGAAACAAGGATATCGCCGAGTACTTTTATCAGCAGTATCAGGCGGGCACCCTCACGGAAGAAGAAGCGAAACAGCAGGCCAGGAGCGTCCTGCTCTCGCAGAAGATCGGAAAGACGGGCTACATCTACTGCGTGGACAGCAAAGGCGTCGCGGTAGTCCATAAAGACAAAGGGGTCGAAGGGCATAACTTTATCTATCGCGCCTTTGTTCAGGAGCAGATCAAGAGGAAGCAGGGATACCTCACGTATTACTGGAGGAACCCCGAGGAGCCCACGCCGCGGCCCAAAGCTCTCTACATGACCTATTTCGAGCCGTGGGACTGGATAATTTCGGTTTCCTCCTACCGTGAGGAGTTTGCAGGCCTCGTAAACGTGGATGATTTCCGCGAAAGCATTCTGAATCTGCGCTTCGGAAAGACGGGATATTCATTTATCGTAGACGGCAAGGCGAACATCGTCATCCATCCTTCCTACAAAGGCTCTGTTTACGATCTGGAGGATGAGGCCTTGCGCTCGGCTGGATTGAAGATCGTCAAGCAGAAGAACGGCAAGATTGTCTATGACTGGCAGAACCCGGACGAAGCCGGGTCGAGGAAAAAGATCGTCATCCTCAACCATATCCCGGAGCTCGACTGGATTGTCGCCTCCTCCGGATACCTGGACGAATTCTACGAACCCCTGGACCGGATCAGGAACACGATCATCATGATCGCTTGCGTCGCCATGGCGGTCATGCTCGCTATAACGCTCTGGATAAGCTCGTCCATCACGAATCCCCTGCAGAGGCTCATGAGACACTTCGATACAGGGGCCACGGGCGATTTTACCGTCCGGATGGAGGAATCGTCCCGGGACGAAATAGGCCGGCTCGGCCACTACTTCAACACCTTCATGAGGGACCTGCAGCAGTACAGCGATACGCTCCGTAATGAGATCCAGGGGCACAGAAAATCCGAGGAAGCCTTGAAACAGAGCGAAGAGCGCTTCAGGTCTTTGACTGAAAACGCGCCGGATGTCATCGCAAGCATGAGTCCCGACGGCTATATCACCTATGTCAATCCTGCCGTCGAGGCAGTCCTCGGGTACGCCCGGGAAGAAATCATCGGAAAAGAGTTCCTGTACCTCGTCCGCAAGGAAGACACCAAGGATTACCTCCGCATCTTCAAGAAGATCCGCGAGGACAGGGAAAGCCTCCTGGATTACAACGGAGCCCTCGTCCACAAAGACGGCACCTTACGGTACTTCATCATCTGCGGCACCCCGACCATCGACGATCTGGGTAAGGTAACCGGGATCGAGGGGATCTTAAAAGACATCACCGAACGAATAGAGCTGGAATCGCACATCCAGCAGATCCAGAGGATCGAAGCCGTAGGAACCCTCGCAGGCGGCATCGCCCATGACTTCAACAATATCCTGACCGCTATCCGCGGATCATTGGATCTCTGCCTGCTCACGACTCCGGAAACAAGCCCCATGAGACGAAGCTTAAAGCTTATTGAAAACGCAGCGGTCCGCGCATCCGACCTGACGAGGCAGCTCCTGCTCTTCAGCCGGAAGCAGCCCATGGAAACCGTCCCGATCGATCTGAATGCATCGGTGGACAACATCCTCAAGATCATCGAGCGCCTGATCGGTGAGGACATCACCACCAGGGTAACCATGGAGCCTTCGCTCTGGTCGGTCATGGCCGACAAAGGCAGCATCGAGCAGGTGATCATGAACCTCGTCATCAACGCACGTGACGCCATGCCCGACGGCGGAGATATCCTCATTCAGACTCAAAACGTCGTTGTCGATGAAGCGTACACAAAGATTTACCCCTTTGCCAGGGCAGGGAAACATGTATGCCTGACCATTACCGACACCGGGATGGGAATGGACAGCGAGACACAGAAGCGCATCTTCGAGCCCTTCTTTACCACCAAGGACGCGGGCAAAGGCACCGGGCTCGGGCTGGCTGTCGTATACGGCATCGTAAAACAGCATAAGGGATGGATCGTCGCCGAGAGCACGCCGGAGGAAGGCGCTTCGTTCAAGGCATATTTCCCCGCCGTTACCATAAAGGCCCATTCCGACAGGCACGAAGAGGTTTCTTTTGAGAGTATACGCGGAAAGGGAGAGAAGATCCTCATCGTGGAAGATGATACCGGGGTCCTGGAATTTGCCGCAACGGCCCTCACGAGCCATGGGTACGAAATCTATTCCGCCGGAAGATCCGAGGAAGCCCATGCCATATTCACCCGGCACAAAGACCATCTCAGCCTCGTGTTCAGCGACGT
This sequence comes from Syntrophaceae bacterium UBA6087, assembly GCA_002448235.1. Taxonomy (GTDB): domain Bacteria; phylum Desulfobacterota; class Desulfomonilia; order UBA1062; family UBA1062; genus Phosphitivorax. Next base: position 288,606 of record DIXF01000011.1, on the reverse strand, counting down.
TGTGCTCCCGGACAGAAACGGCCTCGATCTCGTGGAAGAGTTGCTCAACGAAAAGCCCGCCATGCGGGTACTCATGACGAGCGGATATATGGACGAGAAATCACAGACCAAAATGATCAAGGTCCACGACTATCCTTTCCTGCAGAAACCCTATACGATGCATGAGCTGCTGAAATCCGTCCGCTTCGTCATCGATACAAGAGCCGAGTCCGCCAAGGATTAACCCGCCCCGGAAGAATGCCCCGACAGCCGCCGGCTGCCGTTTTTTCGATAACAATGCATGCCTCCATTTCATGTGCATCGATCGAGCATCCTTTTCTTCGGGAGGCATATCTTCCTTGAGAGGCACCTCCCCGAACATTATCTTAGCATTAAGTGAGTTGCGGATTCACGAAGAGGAAGCAGTCGAAACCCTCCTTCGTGAGCCGGGACATACCGGGAGCGAAAAACCATACGATGGAGGGTAGTATCATGAAGAAGGCTTTATTCTTGCTCATATTCTTTCTCATGGGAGCAGTTGCGCTCCAGTCATGCACCACCAACCCCTATACCGGCGAACGGCAGACGCGCAAGGCCGTATGGGGATCGGTTATCGGAGGCGCCGCCGGTGCGGCAGCCGGTGCGGTAACCGGAAGGGACAGCGAGTCCCGCCGGAAAAGAGCCCTTATCGGGGCGGGCGTAGGGGCACTTGCAGGGGGCGCGGTGGGTGTGTACATGGACCGACAGGAAGCAGCCCTGAGACAGCGGCTCGCGAATACCGGCGTAGGGGTTGTCCGCGAGGGTGACCGCCTCATCCTGAAAATGCCCAGCAATATCACCTTCCAGACAAACAGCTCCGACATCAATTCGGGCTTCTACGATACGCTCAACTCTGTCACGCAGGTGCTCAAGGAGTACAACAAAACCCTGATCAATGTCGAAGGCCACACGGACAGCACGGGGAGCGATGCATACAACCAGACCCTTTCCCAGCAGAGAGCGGCAAGCGTCGGGCAGTACCTGATCAGCCAGGGCGTCGATCCCACGAGGGTCGCGGCACAGGGCTTCGGTGAGTCCAGGCCGGTTGCCTCCAATGACGATCCTTCGGGCCGCCAGCAGAACAGGCGCGTCGAGCTGGAGCTCGCCCCGCTCACCCAGTCTTAAAAGACTACCCTTACAGGCTGCGGGCAATGAATATACTCGGTATCGCCGGCAGCCTCCGTCAGGGTTCTTACAACAAGGCGGTCATGCATGCAGTCAAAAGGCTTGTGCCGCCAGGCATCGAGATCGATATCTTCGACCTGGAGGGGCTCCCTCCCTTCAACCAGGATCTCGAGCATACTCCCCCTGCCCGAGCAGCAGAACTGAAAGCAAGGGTACGCGCAGCGGAAGCCGTACTTTTTGCAACTCCGGAATACAACTATTCCGTACCAGGGGTCCTGAAGAACGCCATCGACTGGGGGTCGAGGCCATACGGAGAGAACTCGTGGCTCAGAAAACCCGCAGCTATCATTGGTGCGTCTCCCGGCAGGTTTGGGACCGCCCGCGCCCAATACCATCTCAGGCAGATCCTCCATGGGGTGAACATGTATGTGATGAGCAGGCCGGAGGTAATGATATCGGATGCTGCGGCGGAATTCGATCCGGAGGGCAACCTTGTTGATGGAAAAACAAAAGACCTTGTGGAAAAGTTCATCAGAAGCCTGATTCAATGGACACTGCTCTTTGAGGAAAAGCGCCTGTAACGTATAACTTTTTAACCCGGATACCTGGAAAGAGAAATACCTCAGCCCGTCCATCGGGTACCGGCTGAGGTATTCTTATGGATCAGGGCTCTAAACCCTGACAGCTTCGATTCCTACTTCTTTACCGCATCCTTCAGAGCTTTGCCTGCCCTGAACCGTGCAACCTTGCTTGCCTTGATCTTGATCTTCTCTTTGGTCTGGGGATTCATGCCTGTCCGGGCCGCCCTCTTGACGACGTCGAACGTGCCGAAACCAACCAGCGTTACCTTGTCGCCCTTTTTGAGAGCGCCGGTGATCGACTTGAAGATCGTGTTCACGGCTTCAGATGCCTTTGATTTGGTAATACCGATTTTGCCTGCCAAAACGTCCGTTAATTCAGCCTTTGTCATGTACTCCTCCTCGTTTTATATTTCATTGCCGTCTTTACCGTATGCCTTCTACATGCCCTTTTTCACAGCAAAAATCAAGAAGCATACCGGCTCGTGCGGCTTTTCTCCTTTGTTATCGGCAATGTGATTTAATTTCCATAATAAATTTATCTATCTACTACACTTATGTGAACAATGTAATATAAACTGTCAATCAAAATCAATTGTTTTTGTGTAATTTTCCTGCATCACAAGGGCAACCGCCCTTCACCGGCAATTCGGAACACAGCACAGGAGCTGTTGCAGAGGGCTTATACACGATTTTGGCCCGGGAAAAACAGAGAGCCTTCAAACGCGGATTAACGATGCTCTTTCCAGCGGCCGGGAGGCCTTTCGCCTTCCATGCCGTCCATGAACCCGGTTTCCTGCCCGAAATATTCGATCCCCGAGCCCTCAGCGGTCTGTATGATTCAACCTTTGAAGAACAGTCATCATCCCTTTCCATACTACTTGATTTGTCCCGGGAGAGATTCTACTATGGAAGGTGAAGCCCTTGGAATGAAAGCGTCCTTTCAGGGGGCTCTGCAAGGAGTATCGAGTGCTGAAAATAGAAGGCCTGCACGTCGCTCTTGGTGACAGGGAAATCCTCAAAGGGGTCGACATGGAGATCGGCACGGGCGAGGTGCACATCCTCTTCGGGCCGAACGGTTCGGGCAAGACATCCCTGCTCATGACCATTATGGGTTATCCTCAGTACCGGGTCACCGGCGGCAGGATCAGCTTCAAGGGGCACGACATCACGTACATGCCGGTTGATGAACGCGCCAGGCTCGGCATCGGCATGTCCTACCAGCGACCGCCCACCATCCACGGCTTGAAGACACGTGACATGGTGAAGCTCTGCACTCACGGCGAGGACCGGGATGTCGGGGATCTGGCCGCTCAAGTCAACTTTACGGACTTCCTCGACCGGGATCTCAATGCAGGGTTCTCCGGCGGGGAGATCAAGCGCTCGGAGCTTCTCCAGCTCATGGCGCAGAACCCCGACCTCATGCTCTTCGACGAGCCGGAGTCCGGGGTGGATATCGAGAACATCGCGCTCATCGGAAACGGCATCGCGGGCCTGCTCCAGCGCGGCTTCAATGCAGGCACGGATGTCAGCCTGAAAAAAGCGCACCGCCACAGGAACAAGATGGGGCTCATCATCACCCATACCGGGTACATCCTCAACTATGTCCCCGCAGACCGCGGACAGGTCCTGTTCAACGGCGTCATGGCGTGCCGGGGCAACCCCCAGGAAATCTTCCAGACCATCAGCAAGGCGGGATATCAGGAGTGCATAAAATGCATGAGATAGACAAAAAGGCCAAAGAGGCAAAAGAGAAAAAGGCCGCCTACGGACCCGATATAGATCTCGATGACTACTGCACGGAGGGCGAATGCCACCTGCCGGTGGAAAAACCTGAAGAGCTCCCCGAAGAAGACAGATCCATAATGCTCAAGGCGGGGGTCGATACAAGCGAAGAAGGCCGTTCCGGCTCGTATATACAGAAAGATACGGCGGCGATCTATGCCACGTCTCTCATGGACGGCCTCGAAGTGCTGCCCATCAAGGAAGCGCTCAAGCTCGGCTGGGTACACGAATATTACTGGAAGCTCGTCCCCGCGGACCAGGACAAGTACACATCGCTCGCCTACAGCGACCTCCACAACGGGTATGTGATCAGGTCGCTGCCCGGCGCAAAGGTGACCTTCCCGGTGCAGGCCTGCCTGTACCTCCACCAGGACGCATTGAGCCAGAACGTCCACAATCTCGTCATCGCGGGCGAGGATTCCGAGCTTCATGTCATCACCGGGTGCGTCTCTGGATCGCACGTGAACAAAGGGCTCCATGTGGGCATCTCCGAATTCTTCGTAAAAAAGAATGCAAAGCTCAGCTTCACCATGATCCACCACTGGGCGGAAGGTATGATGGTGCGTCCCCGCTCGGTGGGCGTGGTGGAGGAGGGGGGGCTCTTCCTCAACAACTACGTCTGCATGAAGCCTCTGAAGTCGCTGCAGATGTACCCCACGACGCGCCTGGTCGGCAAAGGCGCAGTTGCGCGCTTCTACAGCCTGCTCGTAGGCCACCCGGGGAGCGAGCTCGATGTGGGAGGCCGCATCATCCTCAATGCGCCGGAGACACGGGCCGAGATCATCGCCCGGGCCATCTCCAACGGCGGCACCATCATCAGCAGGGGCCACCTCATGGGCGATGTGCCCGGGGTCAAGGCGCACCTCGAGTGCAGAGGCCTCATCCTCAGAGGCGGCGATATACTGGCGATCCCGGAGCTCCACGGCAAGGCCGAAGGCGTCGAGATGTCGCACGAAGCCGCCGTGGGCAAGATCAACCAGGATGAGATCCTCTACCTCATGGCCCGCGGGCTCTCCGAAGACGAGGCCACGGCAACCATCGTGCGCGGGTTCATGAGCGTGGACATCCCCGGTCTGCCTGCGGATCTGAAGAACCAGGTCGACATGGCGGTGGCGAGTACGAATCAGGAAGTCATGTAGAGCAGGCAGGCACGTCTTATGAGTTCTGCCCCCACGCCCCCTCACCCGCGGCTTCCACAGTGCCGCCGTTTTGCGGGCGGATCATGCAGTCTTGAGGCAACCCTGCCTTCACCGGTGACGATGCACGAAAAATCCCGGGAAGATTAGTCCGCAGTGAGATCGAAGGGCTATCCGGTTATTGACAAAGAGTTTTATTCCCTATTTATTCAGTAAACTTTATGCTGGAAAAAAATATATCAACGCACTATGTATTCACCCATGAACACATACGACAAAATACTTCGGGAACAGACCGAAGCCGGTTACCGGAGGTGACCATGGAAAAGAGACGGGTTTATTTCGACAACAATGCTACCACGCCGCTTCACCCCGAGGTGAGGAAGGCCATCATCGAGGCCATGGATTCGTTCGGTAATCCTTCGAGTCTTCATTCTTTCGGAAGGCAGTCGCGGGGCCTCATCGAGTCGGCGAGGGAAAAGGTCGCACGATTCATCAATGCAATGCCGGAGGAAATCATGTTCGTGGGCAGCGGCTCCGAAGGCAACAATACCGTGCTTTCGATCCTCACCTGCCAGTCCTGCGGGTGCACGATGTGCAACAAAGAAGGCAAGGGCCTTGTCACCACGACCATCGAGCACCCGTGCATCCTCGAGACTTCCAGCTGTCTCTCGCAGAACGGAGCCAAAGTAGTCTATGCCGAGGTGGACGAGTACGGCAAGGTGGATATGGAAAAACTGAAAACGCTCATCACCGAGGGCACGGGGCTCGTATCGGTGATGCTTGCAAATAACGAGATCGGCACCATACAGGATCTGGGAAAGATCGTGGAAATCGCACACGCCAGAGGAGCGCTGGTCCATACGGACGCGGTCCAGGCGGTCGGCAAGATCCCGGTCGACGTACGGGAGCTCGATGTGGATTTCCTCACCCTTTCCGCGCACAAGATCTACGGCCCGAAAGGCGTAGGAGCCGTGTACGTGAAGAGGAGCTCGCCTTTCTGCCCGCTCATCAGAGGCGGACATCAGGAAAAAGGGAGGCGCGCGGGAACGGAGAACACGCTCGGCATCGTAGGCCTCGGAAAAGCGGTCGAGATGCGGGCGGCGGAGATGAAAGAAGAGGCCGGCAGGCTTCTTGCCATGAAGCACGCCTTACGCAAAGGGATCGAGGATCAGATTCCCGACATCCGTTTCGTTGGCCACCCGGTCGACAGCCTGCCCGGCACGCTGAACGTTTCGTTCGACGGCGCCGAGGGCGAGGCCATCATCCTTTATCTCGATCTCGAGGGCATCGCCGTTTCCACCGGTTCCGCCTGCGCATCCGGCTCGCTCGACCCGTCCCACGTGATCCTGGCAACCGGCCTGCCTGCCGAATGCGCCCACGGCTCCATCCGGATCAGTCTCGGCAGGGAAAACACCATGGAAGAAGTCTCCTACATGCTCGACAAGCTCCCGAAGGTCATCCGCAGAATCAGGGACATGTCGACCGCCTACTCAAGGAGGGCGTAATGCAGACTATGAACTGGCTCTATACCGACAAGGTACTGGAGCACTTCACAAACCCGAAAAACATCCTGATGGACGAGGACTCTTATCAGGAAGACGGCCGCGGCCTCGTGGGAAACATCAAGTGCGGGGACCAGATGATCGTGGCCATACAGGTGGACAAGGAAAAAGGCACCATCAAGGACTGCAAATGGAAGACGTACGGGTGCGCGAGCGCCATAGCGAGCACCTCGGTCATGTCGGAGATGGTCAAGGGCATGAAGCTCGAAGAAGCGTACAACCTGTCTCCCAAGGATATCAACAAGGAACTGGGCGGGCTTCCCGAACACAAGATCCACTGCTCGGTGCTCGGCGACAAGGCCTTGCGGGCGGCGATCAACGACTACTATGTGCGCAGCGGCCAGGCCGAGAAGGTCAAGAAGGAAGAAACACGTATCGTCTGCACCTGCATGGAGGTGACCGATGCGGACATCGAGCATTCCGTGCTGGAAGGTGCGCGGACCTTCTATGAGGTTCAGGAACGCACCAAGGCGGGAACCGGCTGCGGCCAGTGCAAAGAAGACGTCGAGCGCCTCATCGAATTATACAAGAACAAACACTTCTGCTCCGTATAACCGGAGGGCTTTCCTGTTATCGAACCGTGCGGAAGGAGAGACGAAAAATCCCGGGTTCAGGATAAGAAAGCCCCCTGAAGCAGCAGCCTCATCTCGGTGCGAGCGAAGAATCCGGAGAGCAGGCGCCTGTCTTTACTCCGGATTTCTCTTTCCACTCTGTTTCCTTCCATCCTGCACGCTGCCCCGCCCACCGGATTCCAAATTCTTCTTTTATTCCCTTGACCTCCATCAGGGAACCTGGCATAGAATTTTCAAACAATTTATTCAAAAGTTTGAAATGCTATGAGCATATCCAAAGAAGAAAAGAAAAAGGCGCTCCTTCAGACGGCATCCGATGTATTTCTGGAGTACGGCCCGCATAAGACTAAACTGGAGGATATCGCCAAACGCGCCGGTATGGCCAAGACCTCCCTGTATTACTACTTCAGGGACAAGAACGATATCATCAGGACCATTGTCAAGAACGACATGGCCCGGCTCCATGAGATCATGATCGGGGCGGTTGGCTCTGCAGATACGGCTGAGGGAAAGATCCTCGCATTGAGCGAGGCGCGCTATCAGTTCATCGCAGACAAGGCTTCACGCGCAAACAAAGAAATCATAAGCGAGTTCAGGTCCCTGGCAGGTGTTTTTGAAGCAGAGAAGGAAACCTACCTTCACGCCCAGAAAGACCTGATCGAAGGCATCTTGAGAGAAGGCATTGAGAAGGGAGAGATCAGGCCCATCCAGGACCTGGATCTGATGGCGCTCATCATGATCGCATCGATGTTCGGGTGCGACAACACCTTTGCCTTCTACGACCAGCGGGAGTCCGTGATGGATGCGATCAAGCAGATGGTGCGGATATTTTTCATCGGCTTGAGGAACGCACCGTAACCCTGCTGTCGCTTGGGAAAGGGCTTCCCGGAGTCCGGGCAAACCGTGGCGTGAGAAGTGAACACTGTTTGGTGAGGGGATTATGAAATGAAATTGCTACGCATATGTGTCGGGTTCGTTCTTTTCGTTTCCTTCTGGGCAGTGCTGCCGGTTTCCGCAGAAGAGTTCTCCCTTGCCGATCTTTACGCAATTGCGCTCGAGCGCTCCGAAAGGATTGAGATATCCCGGGAAAACGTGACCTTTGCCGAACTGGAAAAGGACAGGGCAGTGGCGTCGCTTATACCCAAGCTTACCGCCTTCGGCAATTACCAGCGATACTCAAGAGACAAGTACAACGACAACGGTGCGCTCATCCAGCCGGATACCGCCCAGCAGAGAGGCGTGCGGGTGGACCAGACGTTTTCCCTTTCCTTAAGGGAGTTCACTGCCCTGAGCGAAGCACGGAAAGACATCCGCAGGGCTGCCTATGACCTGGATTTCGTAAAAGAGAGCTACCTTCTCCAGGTCGGTCAGGCCTACTATAACGTCCTTATGGCCCGGAAAGGGCTCGATATCGCCCAGTCGAACCTCGACAGGGTCGCGAAGTACCGCGATGCAGCATCGGCACGGCTGAAGGTGGGCGAGATTACAAAGACCGTGCTCCTGCGGGCCGAGAGCGAAGTGTCCGGGGCGAAATCCGATCTGGTGATGGCCCAGAACACCCTCGCCCTGGCAGAATCCGCTCTGTCGCGACTCGTGGGCATAGCTCCCGGCTTTATCCTCAGAGAAGAACCGTTTCGCGACATAGAGGTTGCTTCTCTTTCCGAGCTGAAAGATACCGCCTTTGCGCAAAGGCCGGACTTGAAGAGCCTCGAATATCAGGTAAAGATAGCAAAGCAGGAGGTATCCTATGCCAGAGGGGCATACTGGCCCAACCTCTCCATCGCAGGGGTATACCAGAAAACAGACCAGGACCCGGAACCCCTTACCCTGAACAAAGAAAGCTCTTACGGCGCTCTCCTGTTCAATTTTCCCTTCTTCGAAGGGGGATTGAGGCGGGCCGAGGTGCGGGAGGCAAAGGTACGGGAGCGGCAGGCGATCCTCTCCTATGAGGACAGAAAAAAGACTGTGGACCTGGAGGTTCGGAGCGCCTACCTCGATCTCATGACCGCGAAAGGCACCATCAAGTTTCTCCAGGATCAGGTCGCCTTTGCACAGGACAACCAGCGTGCGGTAACCCGTCAGTTTGCAAACGGTCTGGCGAGCAGCATCGACGTGATCGATGCGAACAACCTGCTGGTCTCATCGGAGCGGCAGCTGGCAGAGGCCCTGTATTCCTACCAGACTTCCATCCTGGTAATGGAGCAGGCGACCGGGACTTTTTTACAGAAGATCAATGCTACGGCGAGTACGAAAGACTGAGGAAAGGGGAAAACAGTGATGGCTGGACAGAGAAAACCCTTACAAAGAAGCCCGGTACTGCATGGGGAAAGGGTGAGAACAGGCGTTGCCCATCTGACCGTTGCGGTCCTGTGTATTTTGTTAGCCTTTTCAGGGTGTGCGAAAAAACAGGAGAAGGCCAATGCCGAGAAGATATCCAATGTCAAAGTGTGGGTAACCGAAAAGAGGTCTGTCCGGCCGTATATCGATACGGTCGGAAGCCTTATGCCCAACGAAGAGGTGATCGTCAGCTCCGAGGTGGACGGCATCCTCAGGCACATCGGGGTCGATGAGGGGACTCCGGTAACGAAAAACATGGTCCTGGCTTCGGTGAACGACACGGACTACCGCCTGGGCGCCGCCAATGCTCTGGCCGCGCTGAAGCAGGCCGAGGCGAACCTGGCCAACCTGAAGTTCGAATTCAAGCGCAAAGAAGCCCTCTTCAGTGAAGAACTGGTGACCAGACAGCAGTTCGACGACGTATCCACGCGTGTGACCGTTGCCGGGCAGGAACTCGACCGGGCAAAGGTTGCCCTCTCCCTTTCCGAAGAAAAGCTCGGCAAAGCTACCATAGCCTCGCCCATCAAGGGCATCGTGAAAGAGAGAAAGGTTACTTCAGGAGATTTCATCAGGGCGGGCATGCCCCTTTTGTCAATAGTACAGATCGATACGCTCAAGCTCTCGTTCACGGTCACGGAAAAGGGGATCAGCGCCATAAAAACGGGCCAGGATATCATCTTTACGATAGACTCCTTCCCGGGCAGGGAATTTGACGGCAGGCTGAGCGTCGTCTACCCGAGCCTCGACGAGCGGACAAGGTCGCTCAGGGCCGAGGCAACGGTTAAGAATCCGTCCCTGGAGCTCAAACCGGGCCTTTTTGCAAAGGTCAAGGTATATACCGGCTCTTCACGGCAGGCGGTGGTTATCCCTGCGACGTCGATCCTCTACGAAGGCAGCCGGATACGGATTTTTCTCCAGGAAGGAGACAAGGCGAAAGAAAGGTTCCTGAAGATCGGGGACAAGTACGGAGATATGGTCGAAGTCCTCGAAGGCCTCAAAGGCGGCGAGAAACTCATCGTCGTAGGCCAGAACAGCCTTTCGGACGGGATCAGGATCAATGTGATCAAATAAAAAGGCGTGCCCGCGCCGGGTAACGGCCGGGTCATGCCTTGAGATGTCCGCTTAAGAGAAGAAAGGATGCCGGATTATGTGGATCTCTGATACGTCGATAAAGAGGCCGGTTTTCGCCACCATGTTCATCCTCGCCCTAGTCGTCATGGGGGTCGTGAGCTATCCCGAGATCGGCGTCGACCTCTTCCCCAAAGTCGATTTCCCCATCGTGAGCATCTCTACACGGCTCACCGGGGCGAGCCCCGAGATCATGGATATCGATGTCACGGACAAGATCGAGGAAGCGGTCAATACCATCAACGGCGTGAAGACCATCTCGTCTACGAGTCTCGAAGGCGCATCCAGCGTCGTCGTTGAATTCGAGCTCGAGCGGGACATCGACATAGCCGTCCAGGACGTACGGGAGCAGATCGCGGCCGTCAGGTCCAAGCTGCCCGACGACATCACCGAGCCCGTCATCCAGAAGGTCAACACCGACTCCACTGCCGTCATGTGGGTTACGCTCACCGGACAGAAATCCCAGCGCGAGATCTCCACCTATGCGGACGAAATCCTCAAGGAGCAGCTCCAGAAGGTCGAAGGCGTAGGCGCTCTGTCGCTCGCCGGATTGCAGAAACGCCAGATCAGGATCTGGCTCAACGGCGATAAGCTTATGGCCTACGGGATCGCTCCGAGCGACATAGCCGCAATCCTGGGCAGAGAAAACGTAGAGCTCCCCGGCGGCCGCATCGAGAGCACTACCAAGGAGTATTCCATCAAGGTCAAGGGGTCGCTTCGAGACCTCTCCGAGTTCAACGATCTCATCGTATCCTATCACCAGGGCGCGCCGGTGAGGATCAGGGATATCGGCCACGCCGAAGACGGCATGGAGGAAAGGCGCTCCTACGCTCGATTCAACGGTATCCCGGCAGTAGGGATCGGCGTCCAGAAGCAGACCGGCACCAATACGGTCCAGGTCGTGAACCGGGTCAAGGAGGAGATGGAGCGCATCCGGCCTACCCTGCCGCCCGGCATTGAGCTCAACCTCGGCTTCGACCAGTCCACCTTCATCATCAACTCCATGAAGCAGGTGCGGGAGCACCTCATCCTGGGCGCGATCCTGGCGGTGATCGCGGTCTTCATCTTCCTGAGAAACGTCCGGACAACGCTCATCAGCGCCGTTGCCCTGCCCGTGTCGATAATCGCCACGTTCGCCCTCATGCGCGCGTTCGATTTCACCTTCAACAACCTCACCATGCTGGCGCTCACGCTTTCGGTAGGCATCCTCATCGATGACGCCATCATCGTCATCGAGAACATCTACCGCCACATCGAAGAAGGCATGTCGCCGCGGGAAGCCGCTCAATTCGCCACCTCCGAGATCGGGCTGGCAGTCATGGCGACCACGTTTGCCATTGTGGCCATATTCCTTCCCGTGGCGTTCATGAAGGGGATCATCGGCCGGTTTTTCCTTCAGTTCGCGCTCACCGTCGTCTTCTCCGTGCTCGTCTCGCTCCTGGTCTCGCTGACGCTCACCCCGATGCTCGCATCTATCTTTCTCCACGCCAAGAATGAAGGTCCGGGGCGAGAAAAAAAGCCCGGCATCTTCACCCGGGTCAGCGATGCCCTGGAGCGCGGCTATAAAAAGGTGGAGGATGTATACCGTCCGATCCTCGCGCTCAGCCTGGACCACAGGGGGACGGTGCTCATAGGCGCCCTCGTGATTTTTATACTGAGCATGTACATGATCAAGTTCATCGACAAGGAGTTCAAGCCCCAGGAAGACCAGAGCCAGTTCGTGGTCAGGATGGAGACGCCCATCGATTACTCCATGGAAAAGGCGGGAGAAATGTTCCTCCAGGCCGAAAGGATGGTGCGTGCGCAGCCCGAGTTGAAAAGCCTCTTCTTTGTTCAGGGCATGGGCCAGGGAGGCGTAAGCCAGATCAACAAGGGAGGCATGTTCACCCGCCTCGTTCCCAGGGCGGAAAGGGAGAACACGCAGCATGAGGTAATGGCCGAGCTGAGGAAAAAGCTCGGCACGATCCCGGGGCTGAAAACCACCATCGAGGATGTCTCCATGATGGGGGGCGGCATCAGGAATCTCCCCGTCCAGTACGTCATCAGCGGCGGGACCATGGAGGAACTGAGGACATACACGAAGCAGATCGCCTCCGAGTTCGCAAAGACGCCCGGCATCGTGGACGTGGACACATCGGTCGAAGCAGGCAAGCCTGAGTTGAGCGTGTATATCGACCGGGACAAGGCCTCGGACCTCGGTATAAGCACCGCCTCCATTGCTTCTGCGGTAAACCTCCTCATCAGCGGAGAGGTGGATATCACCAAGTACAAGGATGACACCAAAGGCAGGCGCTACGACGTACGCGTCAGGCTGAACCCCGAAGACCGGAAGAGCCCCGGCGACATCGGCAGGCTCTATGTCCGGGCCATGGACGGCAAGCTCGTGGAGCTTAAGAATGTCATACAGGTAGTGGAAGGGGGCGGGCCGAGCAGTATCTCCCGCAAAGACAGGCAGCGCTCGCTGTGGCTCTTCGCCAACCTCGAAGGCAAACCGCTGGGAACGGCGATGGAGGACTTGAGCGGGATCTCTGCCAGGATCCTGCCGCCCGGTTTCAACACCAACTATGTCGGCGAAGCCGAAGAGATGGGAAGGTCTTTCAAGTACCTCATGTTCGCCATGCTCCTCGGCATCCTGCTCGCTTACATGATCCTCGCGTCACAGTTCGAGAGCTTCCTGCACCCGGTAACCGTCCTGCTGGCCATGCCGCTCTCCTTCATCGGCGCGTTCGGCGCCTTGTTCATCACGGGCAAATCCATCAGCATCATCAGCTTCATCGGCCTGATCCTCCTGATGGGCCTGGTGAAGAAGAACTCCATCCTGCTGGTCGACTATACGAACACCTTGAGAGAAAGAGGAATGTCACGGAGGGAGGCCCTCCTGAATGCCGGACCGGTAAGGCTGAGGCCGATTCTCATGACCACCTTCGCCATGGTGCTCGGCATGCTCCCGGTGGCCCTCGGCATAGGAGAAGGATCCGATATCCGGTCTCCCATGGGGGTATCGGTGATAGGCGGGCTGCTGACGTCGCTCTTCCTGACGCTCGCCGTGGTCCCTGCAGCCTATGACCTTTTCGATGACTGGAAGGAGCGGCTCAACCGGTTTCTCCGGAGGGACTCCACCAAAGAGGCTGAACCCACTCAAGTTGAACGGTATGAAAAGGACGAGGTGGCCTAATGAAGATAATCTTTATCGTCTATTCGCAGGCGACGGATTACGACGTCATCGCTGCGCTCAAAAGGACAGGGATCAAGGCGTACACCAAGATTGAGAAGGCCTTCGGCGAGGGGGTCGAAACCGATCCCAAGCTCCATACCCACACCTGGCCCGGCGAAAACAATGTGCTCTTCATTGCGCTCAACGATGATGAAGACGCCGCCGTTGTCCTTGATCAGGTCCGCACGCTCAAGAAAGAGCACCCGCGGTCCGGAATGAAGGCTTTCGTCCTCCCCCTGGAGGACATGGTCTAGAAGCTACGCAGACAGCGGAATGCCGGGGACGTCCTGCCTGTCGTACGGATAGGTGGCGGACACCAGCCCCTGCAGTTCCCATGAGGCCTCTTCACAGGAGGGAGTGCTGTCATATTCAGGGGCGCCGACCCGATAATTCCGGTATGCTTCGGGGTCGTCTCCCATTTCTCCTGCCTCTACGGCTTTTATGATATTGTACATCTCTCTGGCCGTCACATAGTGAAGGATATACCCTCGGCCGTCGTTATACTGCGTTTCCATGTAGCTGAAAATGCTGTCCATGCCCTCGCCGAGAACCGTACCGGCATCCTCGGCTCCGTGGGTGTGGGTCTTGACGAATATCCACTCGGGTTTTCCGCTTACATGAATCCCCGTCTTCACCCATGAGTCGATCCTTTTCTCCGATACGGGAATCCGGTTTATCACATCTCCGAACACCCTCAGGCCGGTTATCGTGTCATCCTTGGAAAAAGGAAACACCGGCCCCTGTATCATCATCAGCCCGCCGTTTTCCTTCCCGGACAACCTTACGGGAATGCCGGTCCTGTGGGCTTTCGGCCTTTCCGGGTTATCGTGAGCATAGAATATCCTGTTGATCAGCAAAGGATTGGATTCGCCTTTTGAGGGAAAGGTAAAGTCGGCATAGCATCCTGTGTCGCGCAGAATCTCGGTCTCGTTGTTCACCCCGCAGTACCGGCCGCTGCATGAATTGTTCAGCGCCCAGTCGCCGTGGATGAAGCCGAACCTCTTTCTGCCGTTCTCCGTGCCGAATATCCCGAAAAGGGAGTAGTCTTCGACGCATTGCCTGAGGGTTTTTTCCAGATTTGCAGGCGTGTCGGGCTTACTCTTTCCATGATGAAGGTGGAGCTCTATCTCGCCGTAGCCCCTCTCACACAGGGATACGAGCTTTTTCAGATTATTGTTCCGGTGGTAATGCGGCGGGAAAAACCACGTCCTTTTCGGGTGATTCCCGCAGCAATCCCGGTGTTTATCAGCGATCCGCGGGTACTCTCTCAAAAGCATTTCCATCCTCTCCGTCTCTACCTCGACCGGCACGTTGCCGGTCCCCGGCTCGAAATGGTCTACCATGCAGAAAATTACATGCACCGGACTGGGGACATCGCGCAGCTTATTGCAGAGATTCGAAACGAACCAGTGCGTAAAGACATATGACGAGAAAAAAGCCTTCCATACCATGGTTAACCTCCTGCAAATAAAAACATAGGCCCGGCCGTCTATCCGGATATTGTTCGGATCTATCGATTAGAATAGAAGGCTTCCGGCTCGTTTCAACGTTACTGCATCAGGGCTTTCTGCCTCTCAGCCCATTGTATGAGGGATCTGCCCGACCAGACTCCCAGATATTCTTTGGGGATGTACTTCCCATACTCGTAAAGCTTCTTTCTTGTCGGCGACTTGTAGACGGCGTCCTCGATCCCGCTCGTGCACGGGCCCAGATAGAAGAACCTGCCCCCGTTCCTGTTGAAGATATGCCGTACATAGCAAAGCCGGGGACTGATCTTCTCCAGCTGGGGGTCTACGAACCAGGTCTTTCCGAACACCCCTTTGACCGAAGGATTGAGTTTGATCAGATCTGCTGCCCGGACTAAGAAATTTCGCCAGCCGGCGGGATTGAACTCGGACATCAGGTGTGTGTCGTGTGAATCCGTATGCATATTGTAGAGGGGCCTGAAACCCCTGAGCTCGAACAGTACGTACGCCAGGCCGATGATGAACTGGGATGTCCCGTTCCTGAAGAGAAAGTCCGCAGGAAGCGGGGAGAGGTTGAGCTTCTGGGCGCCTGCCGGAATGAGTCTGAGGCTGCAGACCCCGAGATCCTTCAGGAATTTGTCGCTGGGGTACAAATAAAACCCTGCCTCATGGACCCCGCTCTCGATGTCATGGAATATTCTTTCGAAGTTCAGGGAATAATATGTCCTGATCTCACCCGGAAGGCTCAAGAACTCGGACTTCTCCTGCGCCCTTTCAATGAAGGAAAGCAGGAGGCATTTGTGATACGATTCAAAAACCTCGCTGCTGCAGCTCCTGGAGATCGTGTCCGCAAGCTTCTTCACTTCCGGGCTCATATAGGTGTAGTTGCCGACCTTCGGGTACCGGTCGATCAATTCCATATACGTCTTTATGGGAAAATCTTTCAAGAGCACCGGGCTAAAAGCAGCGATCTGTTTCTCGAGCTGCTGCTTCAGGGCATGTATCCTCATTACATCCATAGTGTTTACCTCCGTCTATTATCAGGGCCTTGGCCGGCTCATCTAGATAGATAGGTACAAGGGCGGAGTGTCTGAATCAATACCGGTAAGCGGTTATTTATCCAAAAGGAATCCGTAAGGCCCCCGGGCAATACGGTTACTCGCCCGGATTCCCCACAGGCCGGATTCAGGAGGGTGCCCGAGGAGGACATCATTGATTTTATGCCGGTGAGCACTTACTATAAAGTCCGATACCACAAGCTTTTAGGTCTTGTACGATCATACTCGCGAAGGGAGGAATGGGACCATGTTCGGACCGAAAAAAATCCTCGTACCCACCGATTTCTCGGAATACTCGGATCAGGCGCTGAAACAGGCTGTGGACATAGCGGAAAAGTACAACTCCAAAATCTATCTTCTCCACGTGATCGATGAATATATCCAGCAGTGCGTCACTGAATACTGCCTGCCTCAAGAGACCGTCGATCAACTGGAAAAAGAGAGTCTTATCAAATCAAAGGAACTGATGACGGACGAGGTATCCCGGGTGTCAGGGCGTACCCCTGTGGAGATAGATTTCGATATAATAAAAGGTGTCCCGTATGATGAAATTTTAAAGGAACAGGAAAAAAAGGACATCGATCTTATCGTTATCGCTTCCCATGGCAAAACCGGCTTAAAAAAGACTCTGCTCGGCAGTGTAGCGGACAGAGTTACGGAGAAGGCAAAATCACCGGTGCTGCTCGTAAGGGCATGATGCCCGCAACGGCCGCCGACAACGCCAACCGGCATACAAGGGCCGGACTAGCGCTGAGAAAACCGGCTATCCCCGGGCATCAATCGGGCAGTTGTTTGATCCGGACCTGGTAGGTAAAGCTGCGGCTCCCGTTCACGAGAGAAATACCGGCCCAGTCGAGTCCGAACCCGAGCTCGCGGCCGCAGAAAACGGTATAGCCGGATGGGTCCTCACCCTTATCCGGAGCCAAGGATACCCCGATCCTAAGCTTGGGGCTCTCAATAACCGCATCGAATGACGCCTCTGCCCATGCCGGGATCTCCTGCCCTTTATAGAGCCTATTTCCCATTCTCAATACGGAAAAACTCTCCCCGTCCACTTCGTTCAGCATGATCAGGCGCCCCTGCCCTCCGGGCAGAAAGCTTACAACATGCACAAGCATCCCTTCGGGAACTGCTTCGTAAGTCACCTCGCAAGAGCCCTTCCCTTTCTTACAAGGCACCATCCCGCTCTTTATCCTGAGCGTTGAAAACGCGCGGTTACGCACCTTTAAAAACAGTTTCTGCCATGCCGTTTTTTTCATGTATCCCTCTACCAGGCGCTCCATTATCCAGCCGAACCCGGCCGGTGCTTTCATCCCGGATATGGTCCATGCGATCGTCCGGTCAAAAGTGAAAACCTTATGAATTGTGTTTTCTCCGGCAGCTTCCATGAACTTCGATGACGGGAAAAAGGTTATTCCGCCCGTTTTCCATACCGGGAGGCCGAGCCCCGCCGACTCTCCCGCACAGAGTCTTCCCCTGATGAATATGAAGAGCCCTTTATCCATGCCGACGGTTTTGCCCCGGTGCACAAAGGGATCATGAACCAAGGAGAGCCCGGAGGACAAGACAAGCTCATGCCTCTGAGCATAAGACTGACTTCTT
Organism: Syntrophaceae bacterium UBA6087; assembly: GCA_002448235.1. Lineage (GTDB taxonomy): Bacteria > Desulfobacterota > Desulfomonilia > UBA1062 > UBA1062 > Phosphitivorax. Next base: position 271,022 of record DIXF01000011.1, on the reverse strand, counting down.
TTGTCGCTCCCTTCAGGGATTGCTTTTGGCCGTGAATTGCGCATACGTTTCCTCGATCCGTTTTCGCAGGTATTCTTCGTCAAAGTCCGATTTATAAATCAGGCGGTTCTCGCTTTCGTATCTCCAGTCCGCCTTCTCCTGCAGCCCTGATACCTGCTGATAAAGAGCCGTATCGGGAAGAGGGAACGGGATGGTAAAGGATATCTCGTTCAAGGGGAGCGTCAATGCCCATGCAAACGTAGCTTCGATGGTCTCATACGTCTCGCCAGGGTATCCCACCATGAAGAATCCGGCGGTTTCAATGCCGTACCGGGAAAAGAGCTTCAATGTCCGCTCGGCCCCTTCGACCGTCGTATGCTTGTTCATGAGCTTCAGAACTGCATTGCTGCCCGATTCCAGCCCGAAAAACACCTTCTTGCATCCGGCATCTTTCATAAGCCCGACAAGCTCGTGGGGAATGTCTTCCGTGCGCGAGAGGCAGATCCATTTCATATGGAACCGTTCCCTGATCATCATCTCGCAAAAAGACCTGACATGAGCGAGATCCAGGGTGAAACAGTCATCGTCGATCCAGAGCCCGTCGTACCCCCACGACATGATATCGACGATTTCCTCCCTGACCCGGGCCATATCCCGGCGGCGGAAATACCTGCCGAAAATCGGCTTGGAGCAGAAGCTGCACGAATAAGGGCAACCATAGCTGGTCATGATGCCGGCAGGGGAAAACCCCTCTCTCAAGCTCCAGGACTGCTGGTAGAGACTGTGGGGAAACGCTTCCCGGTTGGGGATGGGCAGGCTGTTGATCTGGTCTTGGTCGAGGGACTCCGCAGGCGTACAGAGAATTTCGTTATCCAGGGGATTGAGGGCATGGAGCCCGGGATATAGGTCATGGTGCCGCAGGACTTCTCCGAGTCGGCCGGAGGCAAGGAAATCGCGGCAGAACAGGGGAAACGACCGTGCGGCTTCTCCGCAAAACACCACATCGAAATCGTGGCGGAACTGTTCGGGCCGCAATGTCGGCATGGGTCCGCCGCATACCAGGAGCACTTCGGGAAAATGGTCCCTGACCAGCCTTGCGAGCATGAGTGCGCTTTCGGTCATGGTCATCATGACATACATGCCGACCACCTTGGGGCGAAGCCCGGCCAGGGTATCCGCTCCCCCTTCGGGCCATCCGAAGGTAAGGTCCATGGTGTACGCTTGTATTCCGGAATCCCGGAGAACGGCGCTTAGCTGCGCAATACCAAGCGGATGAAAGAGCATGGCATTGCGGTCGGGCTGATGAAAGTACGGGTACATCAGGACAACATCAGGCATATTCCCGACACCCCGTTGTTTCTTCTTCGGGCAAGAGAATTGTATACCCCCCACGTGAACAATGTATTTTTGAAGCCATCCGGATCAATACATGAAGAACCGCTTCCGCGTCTCCAATAAATATGCAGAGATAAATGGCATCGAGAGTAATTATAACGGAAGCGGCAACCTTATCAAACGCTCCGGTCGCACGTTTTATCGGCTGCCGGCCTTTCGCTGTGTTCTCTGCCTGTTCCTGCTCCCGTCGATCCTGAAGCTTTGATGGAGGACTGCCTTCAAGAGAAAAAGCCTCTATCCTCACCCACTTGGTGCGATTCGCGCAAGCAGAACACCTATTGATTTCTTCAGTCCGGCAAATATTTATAACCTCAAAAGATTGCACGATCGGAGAGGATCCATAAAGTTGTTTATATAGTCATCCTTAACCGGTGGTTTACCTGCCCGCGGCAGAACGGGCCGGATTCATCTCTGCCGAAACGGAGTGCAGGATCCTTTTTGTACGGCGGACCGGCAAGATGTCCATATTCTTCATTATTACGTAGCTTAATGAATAGAGATGAGTATAATGGGTCTTCACAAAAGAAAGGAGATTTGATGAATATTTATGTAGGCAATTTATCCCGTGACGTCACACCAGATGATTTACGAAATGCGTTTGAAACTTTCGGCCAGGTATCCTCCGCCAACGTGATCAAAGACAAGTTCAGCGGCGAATCCAAAGGTTTCGGCTTTGTGGAAATGCCCGAGAAGTCCGAAGCCCAGTCTGCAATCGATTCGCTGAACGGTCACGACCTGAAAGGGAGGAATATTACCGTCAACGAGGCTCGCCCACGCGCTGAAGGCGGCAGGCCGGGCGGCGGAAGGCCGGGTGGTGGAAGGCCGGGCGGCGGAAGACCCGGTGGTGGAAGGCCAGGCGGCGGTGGTGGCGGCGGCGGAAGACGCTACTGATCCGAAGCGCACCCCCGATGTACCAGGCGACTGTCGGTTAACAGCGCATCTCTTAATCGGTTTCGGGAATGGCTGACCATATGTTCAAGCCTATGGCATCAGCCTCTCAAAGCCTGCTGTTCATTTTGGAGGCAAGTAAGATTTTACGGTGATCAATTCTTCTTAACACCACTCCTCGCGAGAGCGTCTCGCCCTCTTCAGGCCGGGCCTTTTTCTTCATCATCCATCCTCTTCCAGGGGAGAGTCTCGTCTTGAGGCCATCCCTCCCCTTCTTTATCTGCAAGGCATGGCCCCGGAGCAGATCGTTTCATACCCTTCACTGCCGACCTTAACCGCCGGATAAGAGCGCCCAGGGCGCTGCCGCACCCTTGCCGGCCCTTTTTTGCGACATATGGTATCCGCCCATTTGCTTATTTCGTGAAATTATTCTATGAGATGCCTCATGATATCCACACACCATGAGTAGAACAAGGGCATCACGATGCTGAAAAAGTACGTCTTCTTTCCGGTCCTGATCGTTACGCTGGTACTCCTGGCAGACATTGCCGTTTACTTTGTCTATCCCGATGTCTCCGCGTTGAAAAAAGCGCACATGAAGGAGACCGCCTTCATGAGGTACAGGGAAAAACAGTGGGAAAAGGAGGGGGTGGATAAAAAGATCAACCATAAATGGGTGCCGTTGAAAAAGATTTCGCCCTATCTCATCAAGGCCGTCATCATTGCGGAGGACGACAAGTTTTACAGACACGAGGGGTTCGATTTCACCGCCATGCAGAAGGCCTTTGAAGAAGACGTGAAGAAGAAGAAATTCAAGGCAGGCGGTTCGACCATTACTCAGCAGCTGGCGAAGAACCTTTTTCTCTCCCCTTCGAAAACCCCTACCCGGAAGCTCAAGGAAGCCATACTCGCATGGCGGATGGAGCGCGCCCTTTCGAAAAAGCGGATCGTGGAGCTTTATCTCAATGCCGCCGAATGGGGAGACGGCATCTTCGGCATCCAGGCCGCATCGCGTCATTATTACAAAAAGAACGCCTCTGCCCTCACGGCCGAAGAAGCAGCCAGGCTCGCAAGCGTACTCCCCAACCCCATACGGTATAAGCCGACCGGCAAAAAGAGATATGTCCGGGCCCGCTCGAAGATGATCTACCGGATCATGGTCCAGCGGGGAATCGTGATACCGGAGTATGAAGAAGTCATTCACGCCCCTGAAGAAACGGAGCTGGCCCAGACAGAAGGGCTGATCGGCGAATCCGACACAAGCGGTCTCGCTCCGCTTCCCGGGGAGGGACAGGACAGCATGGCATCCTCGCTTGGGGAAACGGCAACCACCTCAGGCCCGGCGACTCTCTCCGAGATCGAGAATCCCATCGATCCGAGCACCGCAGCCGGAGACGCCGGGAGTCAGCCTTCCCCCGAGAGCTCCGTCGGCATGGCCGGCAGCCGGGTCGACAATATCCCGTAGGGACGGCCTTATTCCCCGCTTCCAAAAAGGCTCTGCACGGTGCCGCCCACTCCCTTGACGATACCTTCGGCAGTCTCGACGCCTTTCTGCCCCAGGTCCCCTGCACTTTTCGCAACCCCGCCGATGCCCACCTTCAAGGTATCCGCCATGGAGACGGCCAGCTTTGTGGAAAGGGTCTCATTGAAAGAGAATCGCGGGTTACTGATGTCTCCTTCCAGGACAAAGTGCAGGCTGAGTTTGTTTCCCTTGTCCTTAAGCACAGTCAGAACCGCGTTTCGGGGCATTCCCATGAAGGTGCCCCAGAAACCTCTCGCGGGCGCGAGCTCCAGGTCCGACATCACGACTGTTCCGGGCGCCTTCAGCCGGTTGTCCCTCACATCGGACTGGAGATCGAGGTCGAGCAAGCCTTTCCGAATCCGTATGTCGCCTGCGCCGGTGAGATAGTCCTGAAATTCGGCCATGTCCACGGATATAAGATGCAGGCTTACCGATGAATCTCTGGAAGCGATCTCGGCCCACCCCCTGAGCTCTGCTTGCCCGTCGCAGCGGTTCCCTTTCACCACACCCGTGATATCGAACCTGCTCCTGCCGGCCAGCAGCGGGGCATCGATATCCTCAACCGACGCCTGGATCTGCTCCAGACGGATCTTCCGGCGGGACCGCCCGACCGTATCATCGAACAACTCCACCACGCCGTCCTTAAGGGTAATCTGCCCGATCCTCACCGATGCCTGCTTTCCTGACTCAAGGGCTGCCTCCCTGCCCTTTCCCCCGGCAAGGAGGCCCGGGACGGCCAGGATTTTGCCGGCCTTTGTCCGGTGCACGGAAAGGTAGGGCCTGACAATAGTTATGGACCGGATGCGGTTTTGCCCGAATAAGAAACTCAAGAACCCGGGTACCAGGATTACCTGCTCGGCGCGGAGCGCATCACCCGCAGGCCATCCCTCCGTGCCCCTGATCTTCACACCCTCGATGCAGACTCCGCCCCAGCCTATCCGGATGTCCCCGATCTCACTGTCCGGCCCGAGCGCCGAGACCGCCCTGCCCTTCAGCGCGGCCACGGCTGCCCGGTAGCCTGTCGCCCCGCCCGCAACGAGCGCCATGCATACCACCAGGACAATCATTGAGCGTTTCAATGCCCTTTCAGCAGTCATCCCCAGCTCCTTTCAGCCTTCGATCAGGCGAATCATATCCAGCCATACCGAGACACACCAAGGCCCGGCACACTGAAGCCTTACCGTCCCGGCATGAGGATGAATCTACCCTATCATCCCCGGCCTGTCCACGCCAGATGCACCCACGCACCGCCGAGGTGCTTGACAAAGTAAAGGCACTCAATTAATGAAAATAATATGCAACAAGATATGTTAAAACCTGCCTGTTCGGAATGCTCTGATGATGGCTATTGTTTCGTCAAATTCAACTCAATATTGAAGGCTAACGGCGGCAGGCTCACGAAGGAACGGCTCGATTTATTGAAAATTATTTGCGATATGAAGGGTCACTTTCACGCAGACCACCTCCTGAAGCTCCTGAGGGAAAAAGGATACAACCTTTCCCTGGTCACCATTTACCGCAATCTGGCATTGCTCATAGAGGCGGGGATAATACGGAGGGCCATCGTGCAGGAGGACACCCGGTCAGGGGGAGCCTGGTATGAACATGTATGGGGCCGCGAGCACCACGACCACCTTGTCTGCTCGTGCTGCGGCCATAAGGTTGAATTCAGCTATCCGGCCATCGAGATCCTGCAGGATGCAGTGGCCAGGGAGCATGGATTCACCCTCGAACGCCACCACCTGGAACTGATAGGGTTGTGCCCTGACTGCAGGAGTAAAGAGACACCATGAAAGGGCCCGTCCGTGTCGTCTTGCTGCAGCGGCTTTCGATCGCGGATAACCGCCATATTCCCTGCGGAGGGGGCGGAGATATCCGTGCTGCAGGGGAATATCATCATGTTTTTTTCCGTTTGGAAATCAAAGGAGAACAGGCTTGAAGTTACTACATCTCAAAGAAGGGACTATCGCCGTCATCAGCAAGATTACCGGCGGCAATGGAATGGCTGCCCGCATGGCAGGGCTTGGCCTGTACGAAGGGAAGAAGGTGCGGATCATCCAGGCTGCGCCGTTTAGGGGTCCTTTGCTCGTTGAGGATATCCTCACGGGGACACGGACCATGATCGGCCGCGGCATTGCGTCCCATGTGGAGATCCGCGATGAAGAAGCCCGGTGAAGAGCTCGTCATTGCCCTGGCAGGCCAGCCGAACTGCGGGAAGTCGACCATCTTCAATGCGGTTGCCGGGTTCAAGGTAAACACCGGAAACTTTTCCGGCACAACCGTATCCTTCACCGAGACCAAGGTCCTGCTTGAGGGCCGTACGATCAGGCTCATCGATCTGCCCGGCACCTATTCCATCTCCACCCACGACATCGCCGAGAAGGTCGCGCGGGATTACCTGCTTTCCGGAACGGTAGACGTCATCATCAACGTTCTCGATTCCTCCATCCTGGCACGCTCGCTTGAGCTCACCCTTCAGCTCATCGAGATGGATGTCCCCATGGTGATCGCGCTGAACATGCATGACGAGGCCGTAAAAAAGGGCGTCGAGATAGATGTGGATAAACTGGTCTCTCTGACCGGGGTAGAGGCGTATCCCATTGTGGCCGTGCAGGGCAGCGGAGTGCAGGAGCTGTTCGAGGCCGCCTTGAGGGTCGCAAAGGGAAATGTCCGCCATATCAAACCTGTCTACGACAAAGACGTCGAGGAATGCATTGAAAGGATCGCGAAGCGCTACCCGGATGCCTTGAGGCAGACCTGGAAGATCGACGAACGGTTCGTCATCTTAAGGCTCCTGGAGATGGATGAGGAGTTTGAAAAAATGGCCGGAGAGGCCGATCGCGCCTTCCTGGAATACGTGGCCGAAAACAGACGCTTTCTCGCGGAGATGCACGGATGGCCCGAGGCAGGCGTGTTCGCTTCGCACCGACACGCGATCGTGCTCGATCTCTTCGAGCGGGTGGCCGTGGTCAGATCCCGTTCGAAACCCTCCCTCGGCGAACGGATCGACCGGTTCATCATCAACCCGGTAGGAGGACTGGCGACCATCACCGGCCTGATCTTCGCGATGTTTTACGCATCGTTTTCCATAGGAGATTTCATCTCGGGCCTGCTCGAAAAACCGCTCGAAGCCCTTGGATCGAAGGTGCTGGGCCTTGCCGGCGGAACAGCGGGGATGCTTCTTGCAGGGTTTTATGACGGGTTCACGGCCGGCGTAGGCATTGTCCTGCCTTACCTCGTCCCGCTGCTGATCCTTCTTTCCCTCCTCGAAGATACGGGGCTGCTGCCGAGGATCGCCTTCATGGTGGACGGACTGCTCCACCGGTTCGGGCTGCACGGGAAGTCCGTGGTCCCCATCATCCTGGGTTACGGCTGTAATGTCCCGGCGATCATGGCCGCGCGGAACCTGGAATACGAGCGCGACCGGATGATCACCATGCTCATCGTCCCGTTCATCTCATGCTCTGCGCGGACCGTGGTGATCTTCGCCCTGGCCGGGAAATATCTGGGCGCCGGGTATACGACGCTCATCTATCTCGGCAACATAGCCGTTGCGCTTGCGGTCTCCTTTGTCCTGTCGCGGTTCCACGTCGACGTATCCCCCGGCATCATCATGGACGTGCCACCGTTGAGGAGGCCCTACCTCCATATCATATTCAAAAAAGTGTGGGCACGGATGCTGGAGTTTCTCATGTTCGCCTGGCCCGTGATCGCACTATCGAGCATCGTGCTCGCCGTCCTGTCTCAGGTCGGGATTGACGGCATCATCAACTGGGTTCTTGCGCCGGTCACTTCAGGAATCCTCGATCTCCCAAAGGAGCTTGGGATAACCCTTTTCTTCGGGATTTTCCGGAAAGAGCTCACCCTGATCATGCTGAACTCGGCCCTGAACACCCTGGACGTGGCATCGGTTCTTTCCCCTGAGCAGATCCTTGTGCTCGTTGTCTTTACGGTGCTCTATATCCCCTGCATCGCAACCGTTTCGACGCTGTGGAAAGAGGGGGGTTGGAAGGTGGCCCTGTACTCGATGGCCTTGAATACAACGGTGGCGATTGCCGTTTCCGGCGTCATCGCCTACCTGCTCTGACAAAAAAGGCCTTTTAGAAGGCTTAAAAGATCTTCAAACAGCCGGGGCATCGCTTGAGGCCCCGGCTTAAAAAGCGTTTCGTTAATCCTCAGGTACACCCATCCCCTGCATCATTCCCTGGGGCATCTGCGGCATCTGGAACTTCTTCGGGGTTTCCTTTATCAGGGTCTTGGCGCCTTTTCCGTAGCCCAGGAGCACCATCTCGAAGTCCTTTGCCTTGGACTTGATCAGCCCGTACGGCGGGACCTTTTCGCTCACCCAGGCATCCACGACATCCGCGCCTTCCTTGTACTGCATATGCTTGGCGGTGAAGGTGCCGGCCGGCACGGTGACCTTTTCCATCCCCTTATCGATGTACTTGCCTTTCGGCTTCTGGGCCTTGCCCTTCTGCTGCCCCATACCCATGCCGGAGACTGGCATTTCGAGGGCCTGCTCGTTGCCCGTCTTCATGATCATCCGCTTGAGGTTCTTAGAGTCATCCGGATTCCCTCCGACGAGCATCTTGGTGACCATGCGCATCTCGCCCTGCATGACGGTCTCGTACCAGTAGTTCGGGCCTTCTTTGCCCACCACGGCGACCTTCATCCTGGTCGAAGGCGCACCCTTGGCATTCATCTGGTATTCGGCCCAGCTGCCGACAACAGGCTTGAACTCGCCGTAGAATTTCGGAGCCTGTTGTCCGCCGAACTGTGCATATGCGCCGGCAGCAGCGATAAAGACCAACAGGACCGAGATCGACAGAATTTTCCTCATGTTTTCCCCCTCTTATCTGGCTGATTATGTTCGGATAGACCATTCGCCTCATATCCATGAGGCATCCTGATCCCGACTTCCATATTATCTCCGCCCCGGCCTGCCGAAGCAAGCTTTTTTCCGTGCCCCGTCACCATTCAGGAGAATCTTTCATCCCTTGCCTTCTCATACTTTATTCAATATTCAATGCGCCGACGAACTCCTTCCCAAAGGATTGTGCCCGGGACAACTCTTCAACCCCCGGTTCCCACATCGTCTTCAGGCCATCGTTCACACGCTCGAACCCGGTATTGGCAAGGTGCTCTCCCAGGATCTTCACGCTCTCCCCGCTCCAGCCGTAGCAGCCGAATGCGGCTGATTTCTTGTTTTTGAACCTCAAGCCCGCCATCATTTCCAGGAGAAGAGCCATGGAGGACAGGATGCCCTTGTTTATGGTGGGCGATCCCAGGAGTACGGCCTTTGATTTGAAGACTTGAGCGATGACATCGTTCTTATCGCTGCGTGCGACGTTGTAGAGCTTCACGGTAACCGAGGGATCGCTCTCCACGATCCCCTTGGCGATGGCCTCTGCAATCTTCCTGGTGCCGTCCCACATGGTGTCGTAGAGGATGGCGATCTGGTTTTCCTGGTAATCCGCAGCCCACTGGAGGTATTTCTCGACTATCTGCAAAGGCTTGTCCCTCCAGATGACGCCATGGCTCGGACAGATCGCGCTCAACGGGAGATTGAGCCCGACTATCTCGTTTATCTTCTTCGTAACGAAGGGCGAAAACGGCGTGAGGATGTTTGCATAGTATTTTATGGCCTCCTCGAAGAGCTCGGGCTGGGATACGAGGTCATTGAAGATAAGCTCGCTGGCATAATGCTGTCCGAACGCATCGTTTGAAAACAGGATGGCGTCGTCGGTCAGGTATTCCATCATGCTGTCAGGCCAGTGGAGCATGGGGGCCTCGATAAAGACGAGCTTCTTTTTCCCCAGGCTGATCGTGTCTCCCGTCTTCACGACCTGGAAGTTCCAGTCCTGGTGGAAGTGCCCTTTCAGGGACTTGACGCCGTTAGCCGTGCAGTAAACAGGCGTCTCCGGTATATACTGCATGAGTTCCGGCAGAGAGCCCGAATGGTCGATCTCTGCATGGTTTGCAATGACATAATCGATCTTTTTGAGATCGATCTCGTTTTTGAGGTTTTCGACAAACTCTTTGGCAAAGGGCTTCCAGACGGTATCGATGAGGGCCGTCTTTTCATCCCGCACGAGATAGGAGTTATATGAAGACCCCCGGTGCGTCGTATACTCTTCTCCATGGAATTTCCTCAGCTCCCAGTCAATTTTACCTACCCAGTCGACATTTTCCGAAACCCTGATCTTCATTGGTTGACCCTCCTTTTCTCTTTTGCAGTATATAAAATCCGTATTGAGCTGCGCTAAAGACACTATAGCGCCGTAAACCCCAAAAGCCGTTCCCTTCACCCGGATATCATTATTGGTATGTGCTTATCATAATAAGTAAGAAGAAAACCTGCCTTGACCAAAGTCAAGTCTCCGTTATGCAAATAATTTTGCAGAGATATCCGTGGCGACGTATCATCTTAAGCCCAAGCCCCTGCTCTAAGACTTTGGATCGACCCCTCCGGAATCACCGGCACTTGATACGTCCCCTGAACAAGATCCCGACTTGGAAGAATATATTTATCTTTAATTACACGCGGGGAAAGACCTGCCAAAACCAGCAGATGAAGAAGGCCTTGAACACGGCGCTCTTTGGGTGGGTTGATACTTTGAGGACATGACTCTATTCCATAATTAATACGAAGAGAGGCTCGCGGTCAAACCTTGTGCAGACTCATGCATGTCCAAGGACCGGCCTGTAAAAAGAGCCTGATAATCAAAAGATAAAAGGAGGAAGAACAATGGCCACACATGGTAGTGCAGCAGAACTGGAGAAATACCTTAAAGGAGTGGATTATCCCGCGAGTAAGGACGATCTGCTTGAGAAAGCCCGCGCAAACGGCGCGCCGGATCATGTGATCGACATGATCGACAGCCTTTCCGAGAGCAGCTTTAATTCACCGATCGACGTCAGCAAGGCATTGGGCCACTAAGCAGGCACCCGGAAGGGGATTTCACCACAAGTGAATCGGTACCGTTCAGCGGTACTCCATTGGCGGCATCAGTTCATACGGGCTGGTGCCCTTTCATATTATCTCTATATTGTCTCCGGCCTTTACCTCTCCGCCGGCAATCACCCTGACGAAAACACCTTCCCTGGGCATGACGCAGTCACCCACGGTCTTGAATATGGCGCAGCGGTCGTGACATATCTTGCCGATCTGGGTAAGCTCCAAGAGCACGGCTTCACCTACCCTGAACCTTGTGCCCAGGGACAGCTCGTGAAGGACAAGACCTTTCGTGGTGAGATTCTCGGCAAAGTCGCCGGGACCTACCTCGATTCCCATGGCCCTGATCTTATCGATGCTCTCCTGCGCGAGCAGGCTGACCTGCCTGATCTCCATGCCTGCATGGGCATCGCCCTCCATCCCGTAATCGGTCTTCAGGATGCACGTGCCGATGCCGTGCTTCTTCCGGCCTTTCCTCAAACTCGTATTCACTGAAACGATCGTTCCGCCTTTTTTCTCCTGCTCTTTTTCCATCGCTCTCTTCCGTTTTTTTGCTGTGACTCATGGTCAGGCTCATGGACTTGAATCATTCCCTTATCCCTGTTTCTTTCTGCAAAGCCCGGCAGAATATTTTCTCTTCTCCTTCTACCCTGCGGGGTCAATATACATTGACAAGGGACCGCGCACAAGATAATTACTACTGCTCTCGTAGTGATTGAAAACTATGGCTGCACCTTATCAGGGCTGTCGGCAGCAATGAAGCCCGCCGGCAGGACGGTCGGGCTCTTTTCTCTTGCGGCAAGGCGCTGCCTGGAAAGCAGACATGCTGCGTGAATTCATTGAAATTCAGCCTTCCGATAGGGTAAAAGACAGTCCGGGAAGAAAAATGAAAAAAGTGAAAGCACGGGTAATGGTGGGTTTGAGCGGTGGAGTGGATTCCGCGGTTGCAGTCTGCCTGCTGAAGGATCAGGGGTATGAGGTGGCAGGCATCACCATGTGCCTGGGTGTGGCGGAGCATGAGCCAGGCAAGGCCCGCTGCTGCGGCTCCCGGGAGATCGAAGACGCCCGGCGTGTATGCCGCGCCCTCGACATCAGCCACCATGTCCTTGATTTTGCACCTGAGCTCAACCGCTTCGTCATCGAGCCGTTCATCAATGAATACCGCACGGGCCGTACGCCGAACCCCTGCGTGGAGTGCAATCGGCACATCAAGTTCGGCGCTCTCCTGGAAATATCGTTATCCATGGGGTTCAACCTCCTCGCAACAGGCCATTACGCAGGCATTCGGAATGATAACGGCTCCTGCAGCCTGATAACGCCAAAGGATACCCGGAAGGACCAGACCTACTTCCTCTCGGGCATCCTGAGAGAATCGCTTGCCCGCGTGATCTTTCCTCTCTCGGGCCTTACGAAGGACGAGGTCAGGGATATAGCGCGGAAGCGGAGACTGCCGGTTTCATCGAAAGCCGAAAGCCAGGATATCTGCTTCATTCCAGAAAGCGGGACAGAGAGCTTCCTCAAGGAAAATATCGAGGCCCTCCCCGGCGACATTGTCGACAAGCAGGGAGAGATCATCGGCCGCCACAGGGGTATTGCGTTCTATACAATCGGCCAGCGCGCAAGACTCGGCCTCAGCCGGGGCATGCCGTTGTACGTCGTCGGAAAAGACCTTCCCCGCAACAGGATCGTTGCGGGTGAAAGGGATCAACTCCTTTCGGCCGGGCTTGTCGCCGATTCCGTGAATATCCTCGCCGACAGCCTCCCGGAAAGGGCATATGCAAAGATCAGGTATGCCCACACCCCTGCCGCGTGCAGCATTTCCCTGAAAGACGGCGTGATGAGAGTTCTCTTCGACGAGCCCCAGGAGGCAATCACCCCGGGCCAGACCGTTGCCCTGTATGAAAACGGCACGGTGCTGGCCTCAGGCATCATCAGAGAAGCGGTTCTCCCTCCTCACCCGTCGTGAAATCCTCTTCGCTGTGCAGGGGGCAGGAGCTTAAAAACCCCTGCCACTCCCGGAAGAAGATTGACGAAACTTAACCGGTATGCTTATCTGATGACCTGTAGCGCATAAGGGGAGGTCGTTTTTCGGCCTGAGAGTTCCGCAGGAAAAGCGGAAGACCCTCATAACCTGATCTGGGTAATGCCAGCGGAGGGAGCAAAAGAAGAGATCAAACCCTTATGCCGCGTAGGCGTGAGGGTTTTTTGTTTTTCATGGGCCGCGAAGGAGACGGATTATGATGGTGAAAATAAACGGCAGGCCGGAGACCCTGCCCCAAAAGGTGCTCACCCTGGAAGAGCTCGTGGCCGGGATGGGCCTGAACCCGGAACGGCTCGTCATCGAGCATAACCTGGAGATAGTCCCCAGGGAAGCATGGCCCGGCATACGCATACAGGGCAATGACAACATCGAGATCGTAAGCTTTGTAGGAGGAGGATGATCATGGAAGACTTTCTGGAAATAGGCGGCAAAAAGCTGTCCAGCAGGCTGTTTGTAGGCACCGGTAAATTCCCGGGCAATGCCGTCATGAGAGATGTACTGCTTGCCTCGGGGACAGAAGTGACGACCGTTGCCCTGCGCAGGGTCGATCCGGACTCGGCTGCGGAAAATATCCTGGATTATGTCCCGCACGCATGTACGGTCATGATCAACACCTCAGGCGCCAGGAATGCGGAAGAGGCCGTGAGGATAGCTCGTCTCGCCCGGGCAGGCGGGACCGGAAGCTGGATCAAGATCGAGGTGATCGCGGACACCAGATACCTTCTCCCGGACAACCTGGAAACGCTCAAAGCCGTCGAGGCCCTTGTGAAAGAAGGCTTCACCGTCTTTCCCTACATGAGCCCGGACCTCTCCGTTGCCCGGCGCATGGCCGATTGCGGCGCTGCAGCCGTGATGCCGCTGGGATCGCCCATCGGGTCCAACCGGGGCGTGAAAACGAAAGAGCTCGTCCGGATCCTGATAGACGAAATCAAGATTCCGGTCATCGTCGATGCCGGGCTAGGCAAGCCGTCGGATGCATGCGAATGCATGGAGATGGGATGCGAGGCCGTGCTCGTCAATACCGCTATCGCCATCGCGGAAAACCCGGTGGAGACCGCACGGGCTTTCGCCATGGCCGTCCGGGCAGGAAGACTCGCATACGCAAGCGGCATATCCGGCAGCGTGGAAACGGCGCGTGCATCGTCGCCGCTTACGGGGTTTCTGCGGGACAACGGCTGAGGGCCCCCCATGAGCTTTTATGAAATCCTAAGCGCCATCGACCGCCAGGGGCTCGATAGAGCCTTTGCCGCCTTTTCCGAGGGCAGTATCGGGCGTATCCTCGACAGTGACGCCATGGCTGAAGAAGATTTTCTTGCGCTCCTTTCGCCCGCCGCAGGAAACTGCCTGGAGGAAATGGCAGGCAAGGCCCACCGTCTTACTCTCCAGTTTTTCGGACGTACGATCCAGCTTTATACGCCGCTCTACGTGTCCGATTACTGTGAAAACCAGTGCCTGTACTGCAGCTTCAACTCGTGCAACTCCTTTAAGCGCAAAAAGCTTGCCCTGAACGAGGTCGACGCTGAGGGGGCGCTTATCGCGGCCACCGGCCTCAGGCATATTCTCCTGCTTACAGGCGAATCCAAGGCAAAGAGCCCGGTGAGCTACATCCGCGACTGCGTCCGGATTCTGAACAGGCATTTCAGCTCGGTATCCATCGAGGTGTATCCGCTAACGGAAGAAGACTACGCGGGCATGGTATCCGGAGGGCTCGACGGCCTTACCCTCTACCAGGAGACTTACGACGAAGATGTCTACCGGTCCATCCACCCGGCAGGTCCCAAGAGGGACTTCCGGTTCCGCCTCGATGCACCCGAACGGGGAGCTTCCGCGAGGATACGCCAGGTGAGCATAGGCGCCCTCCTGGGTCTGGCCGACTGGAGGAAAGAGGCCTTCCTGACCGGACTGCACGCGAAATACCTCATGGACCGGTTCCCGGATGTCGAGATCGGGGTCTCTGTCCCGAGGCTCAGGCCGTTCAGCGGCAGTTTCCAGGGTGAGTGCAGGGTGAGCGACAGGGACCTGGTGCAGATCATCCTTGCCTTCCGGCTGTTCCTGCCGAGGCTCGGCATCAGCCTTTCCACCCGCGAAGACCCCGGCTTGAGAGAAAACCTGATGCCCCTGGGCGTCACCCGCATGTCGGCCGGCTCGGTCACCTCCGTGGGCGGCCGTTCGGTAGATACCCATGAGAGTGAAAAGCTGCTCCAGTTCGAGGTGGCCGATCACCGGAGCATCCCGGAGATAGCATCCAGGATCCGCCAGAAAGGGTATGAGCCCGTGATGAAGGACTGGGTACCGTTCTCATGATGGACGCGCTCAGGGACAACCTGATTGCCAAGCTGGGCAGAGAGACGTTCGCCCGTGTCCAGGAAACGAGAATAGGCATCGCGGGAGCCGGCGGCCTTGGTTCGAACTGTGCCGCCAATCTCGTCCGCATAGGGTTCAGGAGGCTGACGATCATCGATTTCGACACCGTGGACCCGTCGAACCTGGACCGCCAGTTCTTTTTCGCAGACCAGGTCGGCATGCACAAGGTGGAGGCATTGGCGCAGAACCTGCTGCGGATAAACCCCGACCTCGACCTGAGCGTTCACCTGCGAAGGCTGGGGAAGTCCATGTTCGCCCAGGCTTTCACCGGCTGCGGAATCGTTGCGGAGTGCCTGGACACGGCCGAGTGCAAGAGCGCGCTGGTTTCAGAGCTATTGCCTCTGGGTAAGCTCCTCGTCGCAGTGTCCGGCCTGGGCGGTTTCGGATCCAGCGATGAAATCCGGGTGCATGTGCTCAGGGAAAACCTTGTGGTTATCGGAGATCTCCGGTCCGACATCGCCACAAAGCCTGCGCTCTCGCCGAGGGTTGCCATCGCAGCGGCGAAACAGGCGGATGTGATCCTCTCCCATGTCTCGGGCAGACTATCCCGTATTCCGGGTATTTCAATGACGGAATAGACTCTCCTTTTTTATCTGAAATATCGTGTCCCCGGGGTAAATAAGAGAGGAGCCGGGATGGAGCCGATCAAGGTCGTGGTGTGGCTTTTAGATGGAAGGTTTCTGAAAGGCTATTTCCAAAATTTCAATCCTGCAAACCCTTCTTTCTATCTCCTTAAGCAGGCGGAAAATACCCCCGGCAGCAAACCTGACCAAGTCAATGTCATTGATGTCAAAGGGGTATTTTTTGTTAAAACTCACGATGGTAATAAAGATTACCGCGAGAGAAAGATGTTTATGGAGGGCGACAGGGCTCAAGCCCGCAAGGCAGAAGTTACGTTTGCAGACGGCGAGGTCATCCAGGGATCGGTCGTGGGGTATGACCCTAGCAAGCCCGGGTTTTTTCTGATCCCCCTCGATGCTAAAAGCAACAATACGCGGATTTTCGTGGTATCCGGCGCGGTAAAGAATTTCCGCTTCCTGTGATCAGGAGGCAGGCCATGCAGCTCGGAAGTACCGGTGAGGTCGAAGAGACCGGCAAAGGGAACCGTTGCTTGCTCGATAAACAGATGCAGGGTATGCCTTGTCCCATGAGCAGAGAATCCCTATGGATTGAAAGTACAGTTATCTTTCCCAGCACCCTGGTATGGGATGAAAATTATCGGTCCGCAGCCGGGTGCATTGCACATGAGTCACCCGTCTCCGGCAGGTATCGATACAAAAATCATGGGCGGATTGTATGAAACATGAAGTCGCGCTTTTCACGGATGTCAGCCTCGATCCCCTCCGGAAACAAGGGATCGGAGGATACCTTATCCTCCCTGCTTCCTTTCTCTCATTACCCCTTAAGGATATAACGAAAGCCGACGTGTCCGGAAGGCTGGTGCTTCGTAAGTTTGAAAACACATCTTCCACCCAGCTGGAGGTCCAGACGGTGTTATGGGCTCTCGGAGAGTGTCATAGAGAGCAAAAAGCCTCAGGGATCGAGAAAATCCTGGTTTATACCGATTCCCAGTGCGTTGCCGGCCTACTCAAAAGGAGACCGGGCCTGGAGGCCGGGGGCTTCGTCTCGAAACGCACGAATACTCTGCTGAAGCATGCCGCCCTTTACCGCAGGTTCTATGAACTGTACGACGAGCTGGGATTTGAGGTCATAAAGGTGGCAGGCCACACGCGATCATCCTCTCGGGATACCGTTCACCGGATATTCTCGTACCTCGATCAAGGGGTGAGAAAAGCCTTGGGCAACCCCGATGGAGGAACCTGAAGCGTTAGGGCAGCGTCCCACGGACCATAGCTTCCGGCTGCGCAAGGCATGCCCCCTGAATTACCAAAAGGCGCCGGCACCGCTTTTTGTAACCGGAGGCGATGCCGGATGCCTGCGCAGCCGCAAATTGTACAAAAACTACAGGGAATTGCTGCTGTAGCGGCGCTGAACCGGCAGCAAGGCGGCGTCCAGGAGCTTGGCTATCTCTGTTGCGGGCACGACCATGGCGAACTTGCCTCCGGTCTTGTCATAGACAACTCCATGAATAAGCCCCACCAGACTTACACCTTCCCGGACATTCATGTTCTTCCCGTCGAAGAACGACCGGCCGATGTCGAAGACAGGGCCTCCGCTCAGGCCGCTTGTACTCGGGCTCTGCAGGAGAATAAACGTTGCCGTTTTCTTGGTATCGAATCTCTCCATCGAGACGAATCCGGATGCGGCACGCGTCTCGAGTGACAAAGGCGACACAAAGCCGGTGGTGCCCAGCGAGAGCGGATACCCCATTGCTATGAGGGAAAAATCCCGGGACGGAGGAAGCTGCCGGGCCGTGATAAGGTCTGCCGATATGCTGCGGCTCAAGAACTGTTTGATCTTCTCCGGGTTGTTCATGTCGAGTGGGATCAGGGCGACATCCGCCGTGAGAGAGGTGCGCCACTTCACCCCCTGCAGCTTGTCCCGTACGGCCTGCCCTCCGCTGCCGGACATGATCAGCGTGAAGTTCTCTCCAATGCTTTCTGCAACGTGGCAAGCGGTCACCAAAAACGGTTTATTGTCCCTGTTGATCAAAAAGCCTGAGCCGTTGTTTGCCTTTTTCCCGGCCGGGACGTCCTGCCGGAGGAAGACAACACAGGGTGCGACATCATCGGTAGCACCGGCCCACAAGGGCGCATAAGCCAGAAACATCCCCACCACGAAAACAATACCCACCACGATTCGAGCATTCTTCATCGGTTGTATACTCCTTACGCATAGCGAGTCAGCGATACGAATAGAAAAGCATGGAAAAACAATTCAGCCCGCTTTGATCGAATCGCTAAAAAACTCGTTTGGACTAACAGATTGAAACCGGATATTCTCTTACCTGATATCCGATACGCCTCTAATAAAATGCCTTCCCGTAATATTTTTTCGGTTCTATTCGTTTGCCAGGTAAACAGCCGTCTTCTTGTGTCGAAGCTGACTTCTTCTATGCCTCGTTTTTCCCGGCCAGTCAATACCAACCTGCCTCACCGTCCGGGATAGAACCCGGCAGAGACTGATAAATCCCACGCCCCGGCACGGGCGGTTGACCGTATCCGCAGGACTTGACAAAAGGTTTTTTAGTTGTATTATACAACTATGGTTCAGACTATACAACCTGGAGACAGGGAGATCTTGTCCATCATATCGGATCTGTCAAAAGCGGTGAGGTGCTGCCGTCAGGACGAGGTGTTTTGCGAAGACGTGACCTTCACCCAGTTTATTATCCTCGATACGGTCGCCGGCAACGAGAGCCTTGACATGGCGCGTCTGCACGAGATACTCGCAGTCGACAAGAGCACGACGACACGGCTTGTCGCGCCGCTCATCAGGCGGAATCTTATCGTCCGGGAAAAGGCAGGACACGACTCGCGTGCCGCCACCTTGCGGTTGACCGTTGAGGGCAAAGAGGTGTGGGAAAAAGTGTGGCAGTGCCTGATATCCTTTATCCGCTCCATTCAGGAGGCGATCCCGGAGAAGAAGCGCAAGTCTGCCCTGGAAGGAATCCAGGTGTTCCTTTGCGCCCTGCAGAATGCTTCGGCCATGCGATGCGCCGGGAATGCCGGATCTGAATGCTGCAGATGCGCCGATCCCGCCTGAAAATGCAGACGGGAGAGCGGCCCGAGACGAAATGCCGGAAGATTTTTTAAAAAATGGCATCGGTGATAAAGAAATCAATGGAGCATCTATGACAGAACAGGATAGCACAGGAAAGAAGGTGAACATGCAGGGGGTGTTTCCCATGGCGCCCGTTTCTTCCTGCTCTCCGGAAAGTCCGCATCCGGAGATGATGCCGGCCCGGCTCGATCAGCCCTTTGCCGAAGGATTCATGGAAAGCCCGTCGGGCAGGATACCCCGCGTGTCTCCATCGCTTCGCACAGAAGACCGCATAGGCACGATCAAGGCCAGGATCGGCGTGGGAAGGATGGTTTATACCGTCGACCCCGGCCTGTATGCCCTGGGCGAGCCGGACAGGAATTCTCCGGTACTGGTTACGGCAAACTACAAGATGAGCTTCGACAGCCTCCGCGGGGCGCTCCTCGGAAGATCGGCCTGGATCCTCGTCCTTGACACAAAGGGAATCAATGTCTGGTGCGCCGCGGGAAAGGGGACATTCGGTACGGAAGAGCTTGTGCTTCGCATAGCCGCCGTCGGATTGAAGAATATCGTGGAGCATAAGGACATCATCCTGCCCCAGCTCGGAGCACCCGGGGTTGCGGCGCATCTCGTAAAAAAGCTCTCCGGCTTCAGGGTCCATTATGGGCCGATACGCGCACACGATCTTCCCGCCTATCTCGATGCAGGGATGAAGGCAACGCGGCAGATGAGGACAAAGACCTTCTCCTTAAAGGAAAGGGCCGTACTCATCCCCATCGAGCTCGTCGGCACTCTTCGAACGGCCGCGATCATCATTCCCATCATGTTCCTGGTGAGCGGCTTTCTCGGCTCGAAGGATTTTGTACCGAATCTTCTGAAAGACGGGGTTTTTACCGCTGCCGCCGTCTTGAGCGCGGTTTTTGCCGGGGCCGTACTCACGCCGCTCCTGCTGCCCTACCTTCCGGGACGCGCCTTTTCCGTTAAAGGGTTCTCTGCCGGCTTTTTCACCGCCCTGCTTCTCCTTTTCCTGCGGGGCATCGACATGGGATCCCTCCACGGGGTATTGGGGGGAAGCGCCTGGGTCCTGATGATGTCCGCCGTATCCGCATATCTGGCCATGAATTTCACCGGAGCTTCAACCTATACATCGCTGTCCGGGGTGAAGAAAGAGATGCGCTGGGCCCTGCCCGTGCAGATCGGAGCGGGCATATCCGGAATCTGCCTGTGGCTCTTATCCGGCTTTTTTGCATAGGAGAGAATATGCGCAAGCTATCGTATCTGAAAAACGTTGCAACATTGACCGTCGACGAAGCCAGGTGCACCGGATGCGGCGCATGTCTTGAGGTCTGCCCGCATGAAGTGCTCAGGATGAACGGACGCCGCGTGCAGATTCAGGACAAAGACGCATGCATGGAGTGCGGCGCATGCAGCAGAAACTGCCCGGCAGGCGCCATATCCGTCCAGGTAGGAGTAGGCTGCGCAGCTGCAGTCATAAACGGCATGCTCGGCCGGTCCGGAGCAGGATGCTGCTGCTCGATAGATCCGGACAACCCTTCCTCACAGGGACCTCGCTGCTGCTGATTTCCGGATGCTGTCGAAAATCGCGCGGGATGACGGACATCCCGAATGACGCCCTTGCTCTGTGTACCTCCGGTGCGAGGCGTCTGACAATGACCCGCACAGGGGAGCTGAACCGGGGGCAGGCAAAAAAAAGATTGCGGCCACAGAAAGCCTGTTGCAGAAGAATAGACAGGAGAAAAATGAATGAGCATCTCTGTCCCGATAGAGAAAGAGGAAATAATGAACAGGAAGACCCATGGGAATTTCGGGAGCGCACCGCGATGCGCAACTAACAATATGCAGGCAAAGGGCATGAAAATCCCGGTAATCCGCAACCCTTACCATGCCCAGGGGCAGTGCAGCCCCAGAGCGACACTATCCTTGCTCAGGAGACCCTGTGCATGAAAAAACAAAAGCAGGGGATATATCCGTCTCTCTCGTCAACCGACTCGATTCTGGAAAGTATCTCCGACGGAGTTTTCACCGTAGATGAAGACTGGCGCATAACCTCGTTCAACAGGGCAGCCGAGGAGATTACCGGCATCCCGCGGGGCGAGGCCATGGGCAGGTTCTGCTCGGAGGTGTTCCGATCGAGCATGTGCGAGAGCGACTGCGCTCTGCGCAAGACCCTGAAATCCGGAAAGCCGGTTATCGGGAAATCCTGCTATATCATCGATGCGAACGGCAATCGTATTCCCATCAGCGTCTCAACAGCCGTGCTGAAAAATTCGGACGGGCAGATCGTCGGCGGAGCGGAGACGTTCCGGGACCTGACCGAGCTCGAGGAGCTCCGACAGGAGCTTCAGGGACGCTGCCACGCAGGCGACCTCGTCAGTCGAAGCCCTGTCATGCAGAAGGTCTTCGAGGTGATACCCGCCATAGCCGCCAGCCCGAGCACCCTGCTCATCCTCGGAGAAACCGGGACCGGCAAGGAGCTCGTTGCCAGGACGATCCATGGTTTAAGCCCGGTGAAGAACGGCCCCTTTACGGCCGTCAACTGTGGGGCGCTGCCCGATACGCTGCTGGAGTCGGAGCTGTTTGGCTACAAGGCCGGGGCCTTCACCGGAGCGACCAGGGACAAACCCGGCCGTTTCGCCCTTGCAAGGGGAGGAACCCTCTTCCTCGATGAGATAGGAGAGGTGAGCCCGGCCCTGCAGGTAAGGCTCTTAAGGGTGCTTCAAGACAGGATCTATGAACCCCTCGGGTCGGTCCGCTCCGAAACCGCCGATGTACGGGTCATCGTTGCGACCAACAGGGATCTCCTGGGGCTCGTGAAAAAGGGCGTCTTCCGTGAAGACCTTTACTACCGCGTCAATGTCGTACGCCTGGAACTTCCTCCCCTGCGCAACCGCAAGGAGGATATCCCCATCCTGGCGGAGCAGTTCATCACCCACTTCAACAGATTGCAGAAGAAAACGGTCCAGGGCCTGACGACCGATGCCCTCTCCCTGCTCATGGCCCATGACTGGCCCGGGAACATCCGTGAGCTGGAGAATGCCATAGAACGGGCCTTTATCCTGTGCGGCAAGGGGCACATCGGTATCGGCCACCTGCCCGAGGAGCTGACGCTCCGCTACCGGGACAGCAAAAAGCTTCCGAGCATGAGGTCTGCGCGGGAGGTGCTGGAAGCGCAGACCATCCGGAAAGCCCTTGAACGGAACGCAGGCAGCCGCCTGGCAGCGGCGCGCGATCTCGGCATCCACAAGAGCACCCTGTTTCGAAAAATGAAAAAGCTCGGAATTCCCCTTGCAGGGAAAGAAGGCCACACCCCCGGGAAAAAAGGCATGCAGAGTGACTCTGCGGGAGATCAAGCTTGAGCGATATCGGCCATTAACAACTATTTGATGCAACAGGTATTTCTTTTCACCATGTGATAATCTTCAGCTTTACATCCCCGATCTATTGTCATCGTGAATACCCCGAACTATAATATTCAATTATTGCATCAGATAACTGGTCCCGGTCGGGTCCGGGTGCCGGGTTTATGTATAGTGATCGAGACGGAAGGAGGACATTTATGCCCGAAGAGATCAAGGCAGGGTGCGCAAGGCCCACCGGCGGTCCGGTGGGAGAGGCCCCCAAGACAGCACCCCCCGTCGAGGGGGCACCGGTAAAGGAGGAAAAGGTTATGATCAAGGTGGGAGGCAAGGCCCCGGATTTTACGGCCCCTGCGTACCTGGGGGGCAAGTTCGTGCAGGTAAAGCTTTCGGATTACCTCGGAAAGTGGGTGGTGCTCTGCTTCTACCCTGGTGACTTCACCTTTGTCTGAGCTACCGAGATCTCGGCAGTTGCCGAGAAATACCCGGAGTTCCAGAAGCTCGGGGTGGAAGTCTTTTCCATGAGCGTCGACAGTGTGTTCGTGCACAAGATGTGGAACGATCACGAGCTCTCCAAGATGGTTTCGGGCGGAGTGCCCTTTGCCATGCTCTCCGATGGCGGCGGCCGGGTGGGGAGCGTATACGGCATATACGATCTCGATGCGGGGGTGGAGATGCGCGGACGCTTTATCATCGACCCGGACGGGGTCATCCAGGGCTATGAGGTCCTGACACCTCCCGTGGGCAGAAACGTGGGCGAGACGTTCCGCCAGATCCAGGCCTTCCAGCTCATCCGGAACAGCAAAGGAACCGAGGCTACCCCTTCGGGCTGGAAGCCGGGCAAGATGACGCTCAAGCCCGGACCGGATCTCGTGGGCAAGGTCTGGGAAGTCTGGAAAACCTCCATGGCCTTTGACTGATATTGGATTCTATTTGAATCCTGCAATTCGCTCTCATAAAGGTTCAAGGAAAGGAGGGATGCACGTTCTTGTGCATCCCTCCTTTCCCTATCAGGAGTGAGCCGGCTATTTCTTCAGAGCGACCGCTTTTTTCCGATTCTTGGTGAGTTTCGACGGCGACTCGGGAAGACGCCTTACTTTCGGAAGCCTGAATCCGGCGTACATGCCGATCAGCCTCAGTGAGATGGTAAACAGAAGGCTTATGACAAAAGCCTGGAAATTTCCTAACCCCAACCTGACTGAAAAATAGAACACTGCCCCGCCGGCTATTGCGGCTGTTGCGTAGAAATCCGTGCGGATAACATCAGGAATCTCACGAACGAGGATGTCGCGGATTATTCCCCCTCCCGTGGCGGTTATTGCGCCTGAAAACATGATGCCTACAGGCCCGAGACCAATGGAATTGGCCTTTTCCGCCCCTATGGCCGCGAAAAGACCAAGGCCTACTGCGTCGGCAATGAGGACCATGTCCCATCTTCTGGCAATCCGCGGGGCGATGAGAAAAACCAAAAGACCCGCTACAAAGCATACAAGCAGATATCTTTCGTCGCGGAACGCCATGGGGGGAGTGGTCCCGAAGATGACGTCCCTGATGACCCCTCCGCCGATTCCGGTTGCCGTTGCAAGGACGAGCACGCCCAGCAGGTCGAGCTCGTGTTTCACGGCGCGGAATCCGCCGGAAATGGCGAAGACGAACGTGGCAAGAATATCCATAAGGTAAATGATCATGAAAGGATTCCCTTCAATCTGCTTATCGTTCGGTGCAGGCTCTTAAACCCGCCTTCCCATTCATCCGGACCTGTCCGTTGAGCCCTTTGTTCAGCCATACCCAAGGTGCTTGATCCAGCCGCATTTCGGTCGATGCCTTCGGCAGTGTTTCGCCTAGGGCACTGATCCTTCAATGTCCGTACCGATGCCCCTCACAGATTCGAGAGCGCCTGTTCGAGGTCTTCCAGGATGCTCGCTGTCGGCTCGATCCCCAGGGACAGGCGGACCGTATTCTCTTTGACGCCGAATATCGTGCGCCGCTCGGGTGGCAGATAGAGCATGGTTGTCAGGAAGGGGATGCAGACCAGGGTTTCTGTGGCGCCGAGGCTGACCGCATGATAGATGAGCTTCAGATTCCGGATGAACCGCTTCGCGTCTTCCTGGTCATCTCCCACGTCGAAGGCCATCATACCGCCGAAACCGCCATGCATCTGCCGTGAGGCCGTATCATGGCCCGGATCGCCCGGGAGACCGGGGTAGAAGATGCGCGGGATCTTCGGATGGCCCTCCAGGAATTCGGCAACTGCCTGGGCGCTTACGGACATGGCCCGGGCACGCAAGTCGAAGGTCTTCAGACCACGGGCGAGCAGAAACGCCGAGTGTGGATCAAGGGTCGTGCCGATGGCCTGCCGGGTGAACCAGAGCTCGTCATAGTGCTCCTTCGAGCATGCGATCACGCCTGCCATCAGGTCGTTGTGCCCACCGAGGGCCTTGGTGGCGCTGTGGATCACCAGATGGGCGCCCAGGGCGAGGGGCTTCTGATGGAACGGGGTCGCAAAGGTATTGTCCGCCACTACGAAAGCCCCGACCTTGTCCGCCGCGTTTCTGACCGCTTGTATATCGATTACCTTGCACAGGGGGTTGCTCGGGCTCTCCAGGAAGATCATGCGGGTGTTCGGCCGCAGCTCATCGCCGATATTCCCTGCTTTATCCGCGTCCATCCAGGTTATGTCCACGCCCAGGCGCTCGAGTATCAGCGAAACCTTGTAGTTGGCCCCGTAGGTGTCGTGGAAGATGATCATATGATCCCCGGCACGAAGAAAGGTCAGGTACACCATGGTGCATGCCGCCATACCCGAGGTGCAGATGACGCAGTCCTCAGCACCCTCCAGTGCCGCTACCGTATGCTCCACCGCCCGGACCGTGGGATTGTCGTCCCGGTGGTAGGTATAGCCGTCGATCTCGCCGTCTGTGATCTGCCTCAAGACTTCGAACGAGGAGTACTCGTAGTTCACTGCATTGACAATGGGAGTAACCATGGGTCGGTTGCCGTACGGGGTCAGGGGATCTGGTGACATGCTTTCGTGTTCCTTTCGAAAAGGATGTATTATTATCCGCTCTTGCTGTCCTTGCGTCAATAAGGAAACATGTGTTCGAAGCACACCTTGGGGGTCTCGCGAGCCGCCATTCCGAACTGCCGAGCGATCAGACACGGCGGGTAGTCCCATATCTGCGACTCGTTAATTGCCAATAGTAGCAATAGCGCGACTCTTATGAAATGCAGATCCATCTGTTCCATATCAATATGTGATATATATCATAGCCTTATCATATTTATTGACGCTCCAAATATTTCGGCATGTTCCATGCTTAAGAACAAACTAAAAACGACGGATTGCTTCAATGCCCATGAAAATTGCTTTTTCTTCCTGGAACAATCGGATTGCACCGGTCTTTGATGTCGCCCGGCAGATCATCCTCATGGAAGTCGAGTCGGGCCGGGTCACAAGCAAGACCGAAGCAGAGCTTCCGATAGACAACCCGGGGGAAAAGGCACAGCGACTGGCCTGGCTTGGGGTGAACACGCTGGTATGCGGAGCGGTTTCACGTTTCATGCATGAACTCATCAGCTCCCATGGGATCACGGTGATCCCCTTCATAGCCGGCGACTTGCAGGAGGTTATCCGGGCTTGGGAAGAAAAAAGGCTCGATGAAACCTCTTTCGCCATGCCCGGATGCTGCACCCGGCTCCGGAGGAGATCCGGATGTATGGCCGGCTCCAGGGAGTGGGGACTGTATATCTGCCCGGGGTGCGGCCAGGAAAGGAGATATAAGAAAGATATCGCTGGGATGGGAAGTGTTTGCCCCAAGTGCGGAAGCATCCTGCGCAAGCGAAATGAGTAAGCATCGGGCGGACATGATAAATCGGCGTATGCCGGGAGATATTCTATGATGAGACGTATGCTCAGATTGAGACGGGCGATGTCGGCATGTATCGGGCCGGCTGGAAGGTCGGTTCCCGTTCTTTCAGGACTGCAGGGACGGCTGTTCAGGGGTGCCCCACTGGTTGCCTGGCTGGCGGCCTGGGCGTGGAATGATCTGCGCAGCCCGGACAGTCTGATCAAAGACATTGCAGGGCGCATGATACATAGGGTCAGGCTTAATCAGCATCTTGTTGCCGTGGATGACCCGCCTGCCGCCCTAGACGGCCCGGATAAGAATAGGCGCTGAGGCAGAAACGAAACGTACACAAACCTCTTAAAAGAACGATGAAAGGAGATACACCATGCCGCGAGGAAACGGAACAGGCCCCTTTGGAAGAGGGTCGATGACAGGGCGGGGAGCCGGATACTGTTCAGGAAGCGACAGGCCCGGATGCCTGAGTTCCGGCTTTGGACGGGGGCCCTGTCAAGGCCAGGGCTTCTTCAACAGGAGAAGAGGTATCGGGTATGGAGGGATCTCCGTGTTCCCTGCAGGAGGTTTTCGCGGAATGAAATGCTTCCGCTGGTCCGGCACTCAGAGCCTGTCGACTGATCCCGGCTTGGAGAAACAAGCGCTTAAAGATAGGGCTGAAGCTCTTCGGGCAGAGCTCGATGCAGTAGAAAAGTGCCTGAGCAAAACCGGCGAAGACTCTTAACTGTCAAATGGGCGTGCAGACTTGGAGTGGGCCGGCTCACCCCTCCTCCGTAGAAATTGGTGGGCCGGCCGGTATTTCACTTAGGTACAAAGAGCCGTTATCTTAAAGCACGGCATGCAGCACTGAAAGGAGAACGACATGAAAGTAGCATTCACCACTTCGGGAATTACCTTGGACGCCCCTATGGACACCCGGTTCGGCCGCGCTCCGAAGTTCCTGATATACGACATGGAAACAGGCGGTTTCGAGGTGATCGACAATGAACAGAACCTGAATGCGCCGCAGGGAGCAGGCATCCAGGCCGCACAAACCGTCTCCAGGACGGGCACGGCCTGCCTCGTGACCGGCCATTGCGGCCCCAAGGCCTTCAAGGTCCTCCAGGCAGCCGATGTTGCCGTTTACACCACCGATGCCGCCACCGTGGCAGAGGCCCTGGACCTTTTCCGTGCCGGAACGCTCAGCAGGGCTCAGTCCCCGGATGTGGAAGGACATTGGGCATGAATGAAATGCGGGGGATGAGAGGATATCGGCCTGTTCAGGAGAAAAGACGGGAGGAGCCCTCATGATAATAGCCGTAGCATCGGGGAAAGGAGGGACCGGGAAAACCACGGTGTCCCTGAACCTTGCAAAGGTAGCGCGGCGGGACGTGCAGCTCCTTGACTGCGATGTCGAGGAGCCTAATGCCCATCTGTTCCTCAAGGGGGCCCTGCAGAGCCGTGAAGAGGTGAGCGTGCCGGTGCCGGAAGCGGATGATTCTCTCTGCGACGGCTGCGGCGAATGCAGCAGCTTCTGCCGATACAATGCCCTCGCAACGATCGACAAAGGCGTTCTTACCTTTCCCGAGCTCTGCCACGGCTGCGGAGGCTGCATCCGGGTCTGCCCGAACAAGGCCCT
Source organism: Syntrophaceae bacterium UBA6087 (assembly GCA_002448235.1). Classification (GTDB taxonomy): domain Bacteria; phylum Desulfobacterota; class Desulfomonilia; order UBA1062; family UBA1062; genus Phosphitivorax. The sequence continues at coordinate 243,360 of DIXF01000011.1, read as the reverse complement.
TACGGAAACAGGACATCGCATCGGCGTGATCGAAACCTTCCGGACAGGCAACATTACCCTGATCCACGGCTGCCTCGATGTGGGCATTGCCATGGCGCCGCCTCTTATCAGGGCGGTCAAATCGCGCCTGAGGGAAGGAGCGACCGCCATCCTCGATGCGCCCCCCGGCACCTCGTGCCCGGTAGTCACGACGATCCGGGATGTGGACATGGTTCTCCTCGTCACCGAGCCGACCCCTTTCGGCCTGCATGACCTGAAGCTGGCCGTGGACATGATCGGCGAGCTCAAGATCCCCTGCGGCGTGGTGATCAACCGTGTCGGCGTCGGGGACGGAAGGGTCCATGCATTCTGCCGTGAGCGGAACCTCCCTGTCCTTCTGGAGATCCCCGACGACAGGCAGATTGCGGAAAGCTATTCCCGGGGAGAGCTCATCGTGGACGCCCTGCCTGAATACCGGCCGCATTTCGAAGGCCTCCTGGACAGAGTTCTGGGATTCAATAAAACAGCAGGGAGTGACTGCCATGCCTACCTATGAATACAAGTGCACCGCGTGCGGCCGGCGGTTCGAACAACGCCAGGCAATAACGGAGGCGCCCCTGAAAGACTGCCCGGAATGCAAAGGCAGGCTTCGCCGACTGGTGAGCGGCAGGTAAAATTACACGAAGAGCATAAAGGCTGAATATATGAATAACGGAAAAGTGAAAGAGCTTGTCGTCATCAGCGGCAAGGGAGGCACGGGCAAGACAAGCCTGGCAGCTTCGCTGGCCGTGCTTGCACAAAACGCCGTGATCGCAGACTGCGACGTGGATGCCGCGGACCTGCACCTCATACTGAAACCTTCGGTCATGGAAAGGCACGAGTTTAAAAGCGGGAACGCGGCGGTGATCAGGCCGGACGACTGCACCGGATGCGGGCTGTGCCGGGAGCTCTGCCGGTTCGGGGGGGTTACGCTGTCCGGAGCGGAAACCGGACAGCCGGCGCACCGCATCGACCCTGTCGCATGCGAGGGCTGCGGTGTATGCGTGCATTTCTGCCCGGCCGGTGCGATCGATTTCCCCGAACAGATATGCGGCTCCTGGATGATCTCGGAAACACGCTGCGGCCCCATGGTCCACGCACAGCTGGGCGTTGCCGCAGAGAACTCAGGCAAGCTGGTCACGCTCGTACGGCAGGAGGCACGGCGCATCGCGACCGAGTCCGGTCACTCTCTGGTCATCGTGGACGGCCCTCCAGGCATCGGCTGCCCGGTGATAGCATCCTTAAGCGGCGCATCAATGGTGCTCGCGGTGACCGAACCGACGGTGTCCGGCGAACACGACCTGGAGAGGGTCCTTTCCCTGGCGAGGCATTTCGGCGTCCCGGTTTCTGTATGCGTGAACAAGTGGGACCTGAACCCGGACATGACGCGCAGGATCGAGGCTCACGCCCGGAGGGGCGGTGCGCACACGGCAGGCCGCATACGCTACGACCGTAGCGTGACTCTGGCACAGATAGAGGAGCGTTCAGTCGTGGAAACCGAATCGGATGCCGGTCGCGACATCCGGGAAATATGGAAACAACTTCATCTTGAGGAGTAATATATGGAAAGCAAGGATTATCATCACGTGAATTCTCGGACATTGGAACATGAGGAGACCCCGAAGAACATCGGGCCGCTTGCGGACTACACCGGCCACGCATGCATTACCGGCCCCTGCGGCGATACCATGGAGTTCTGGGTGCTGGAAAGAAACGGGCACGTTGAACAAGCATCGTTCATCACGGACGGATGCGGCCATTCGCTGGCCTGCGGCAGCATGGCCACCAGTCTGGCCCAGGGCAAGAGCTTGAGGGAAGCCTCGGCGCTCGACCAGCAGGATATCCTCGACGCCTTGGGAGACCTTCCGGAAGAGTCCGAGCACTGCGCCCTGCTGGCATCAGACACCCTGCGCGCTGCCCTGAACGATTCCGCAAAAAAGGCTCAGCAAAAAGCACGGAATGCGACTAAGGGGAAATCCTGCAGCTCCTGCAGCGATGAGAGCTGCCAGGCATCGAAAAAGCATCCGGGAGAAAGCGACGAGGATTTCGAGGAAAGGAGAAAGATCGCCGAACGCCTCTGCCGCATCAAGCACAAGATCGTAGTGCTCTCCGGCAAGGGGGGCGTGGGCAAAAGCACGGTGGCGGTGAACCTGGCCGTCTCTCTCATGCTCGCCGGGAAGCGTGTGGGCCTTATGGACGTCGATATCCACGGCCCGAGCGTGCCGACCATGCTGGGGCTCACGGGTGAGGCCATCCGGACCGAGAACGGGGAGATACTCCCCATCGAGATGGGAGGGCTCAAAGTCCTTTCCATCGGGTTCTTCCTGCCAAGCCAGGACGAAGCGGTGATCTGGAGGGGGCCGATGAAGATGGGCGCCATCAAACAGTTCATCAGGGACGCCGCCTGGGGGGACCTGGACTTTCTCATCGTGGATTCACCTCCGGGCACCGGCGACGAGCCGCTTTCGGTCTGCCAGGTGCTCGGCTCGGTGGACGGGGCAGTGGTCGTCACCACGCCGCAGAAGGTAGCGACAGTGGATGTGCGTAAGTCCATCTCGTTCTGCAGGCAGATAGGCGTGCCGGTGCTCGGTGTCGTGGAGAACATGAGCGGCTTCGCCTGCCCCAAGTGCGGCGAGGTGACCCCCATCTTCCGCTCCGGAGGGGGCAGCATCATCGCCCTTGATATGGGTGTGCCCTTTCTCGGCTCCATCCCCATAGACCCTGCTATCGCCATTGCATGCGACGAAGGCCGTGCATATATCCACCAGTACGGGGCTACGCCGACTGCACGGATCATGCAGAACATCATCAGACCCGTCATGGAACTCGATGGCTCGGGTGCACCGGCTGCCGAAATACAAGAGCGAGAGACTGAAGGATTAAATAAAAACGAAATCATGAAGGAGAACTCATCCATGCGGATTGCACTACCACTTGCGGACGGGAAATTGTGCATGCACTTCGGGCATTGCGAGTGCTTTGCCCTGGTCGATGTCGATACTGCAGCAAAAAATATCATGAAGAGGGAGGACATCACGGCACCCCCGCATGAACCCGGGCTGCTGCCGGGCTGGCTTGCGGAGAGGGACACAGGCATGATCATCGCGGGCGGCATGGGACAGCGGGCCCAGGGCCTTTTCGCAGAAAAAGGCATACGCGTGCTGACAGGCGCGCCCAGCCGAACACCGGAGGAGATCGTGAACGAGTATCTTGCCGGATCTCTCATACTGGGCGAAAACACCTGCGATCATTGAGCAGCACAGTGACGTATTCGTCCGGACTTCCGGCGACAAGAGGGGGCTTCCACTTCACAAAGGTCGCGGTCGATCGATGTTTTTCCTATGCCGGAAGCCCCCTGTCCGTACCTCTTCCCCTCCTCCGGGGGAGAGGTTTTTTCTCCTCATCGAGTACAGATGAAGGCTGATTAAGTAATGAGAAAAAGGAGATGAGCCATGAGTAATGAAGTGAAGATTACCATCCTGTCTGAAAACACTTCGGAAAGGGATGACCTGGCTGCCGAGTACGGTTTGTCCATGTGGATCGAGGCCGAAGGGGCCAGTATCCTGTTCGACACAGGCATGGCAGGCGCATTCGCGGTCAATGCCGAAAAGCTCGGCATCGATCTGTCGAAGGCGGTCCATCTTGTCTTGAGCCACGGGCACTTTGATCATACCGGAGGCATTCCCCTGGCCCTGGACCATGCCCCCGAGGTCATCGTCCATCTCCACCCCGATGCGACGAACCCGAAATACCTCTTCGGCGGGGTGGGCAATTCGCTGCCCATCGGGATGCCCGGCCCGTCATTGGAGGCCGTCAAAAACAAAACCTCCCGGTGCATGTTCCATACGGACGTGACCAGGCTTTCCGAGCATATTTTTCTTACCGGCCCCGTGCCGCGCAGGACAGCTTTTGAAAAGATCATCGAGCCTTTCACCCTTGATGCCGAAGGCAAGGTTCCCGACACGGTGCCCGATGACCAGGCCTTGTGGATCGAGACAGGTGAAGGTCTGATCGTTGTTCTCGGGTGTGCCCACGCCGGAGCGGTGAACACCGTGGAGTACATAAAGGAGAAGAGCGGGCTTAAGCGTATCCGTGCAATCATCGGCGGCATGCATCTCACGGGCGCCGGCCAGGAGACGATAGAGCTGACGGCGCAAGCGATCGGATCCTGGGGTGCAGGTCTCATCTCTCCCAACCACTGCACCGGTGATGCAGCCTGCTCGTACTTCAGGGAACGGTTTTCCGGCATCTACAGGCAGAGTGCATCGGGTACGGTCTTCACCTTTTCCGCATGAGAGGTCCGGCACCGGCGGATCTTGTGAAAACGGCCCGATACTCCGTGCTCCATTCTTTCTCATGACAGGACGGAAAAACACGCAGCCCCGGGCGTAGGGCAAACATATCCGATAAGGCTACAGCACGCTGTCATCCCGGAAAGCTGTTCTCGCAGCATCAGAGAAAGCAAATACCCTTGACAACCTCCTCGCTTAAGCTTATTTACTAGTATATCGATAGCAATTAAGATAATTAAAAGAGGCACCCTATGAAATTATCCACCCGGACCCGGTACGGCGTGAGGCTGATGCTGGAACTTGCGCGCAATAAAGGAAACGGCCAGATCTTCCTCAAGGACATCGCCCATGAAGAAGAAATCTCTGAAAAGTACCTGAGCCTCATCATCATCCCTTTGAAATCTGCAGGCCTTGTGAACTCGATGCGCGGAGCTCACGGCGGATATACCCTGGCCAGGGACCCTTCCGAGATTACCTTAAAAGAGATCGTGGACGTTCTGGAAGGCGACACCTGCCTGGTGGACTGCGTAAAAAATTCATCCACCTGCTCCCGCGCTGAAACCTGTGCGAGCCGCGACCTCTGGTCAATCGTGAGCGACGGCATTTCCCGTACCCTGGGCTCGGTGACCCTGGCAGACCTTGCAAAGATGAGCAGGGAAAAGAGCGAAGCCGGCCTGATGTACCAGATTTAAAAAAGACGAAGGGACGAGTAATGATCCGGACACGGCAGAGACCGGGATCGATATGTTCCCAGGGCATAATCCCAAGAGGGTAAGTGAATGGACGACATACGCGAAGACATCAGAAAGCTTAAGCAGGATCGCAGGGCCGTAATCCTTGCACACAACTATCAGCTGCCCGAGGTTCAGGATATCGCGGACTTCGTGGGAGACTCGCTCGGCTTGAGCATCCAGGCTGCGGGCACCGAAGCGAAGACCATCGTATTCTGCGGGGTTCACTTTATGGCGGAGACGGCAAAGATCCTCTCGCCCGACAAGACCGTGCTTCTGCCGGACCCCCTTGCCGGATGCCCCATGGCCGACATGATCACGGCCGAGGATATAAAGGAATTGAGGAAGGAGCATCCCGACGCGAAATTCCTGTGCTACGTGAACACGAGCGCTTCGGTGAAGGCCGAGTGCGACCTGTGCTGCACGTCCGCAAACGCCGAGAGCATGGTCAGGGACATCATGAAGGGAGGGCAGAAGGTCGTCTTCGTCCCGGACAAGCATCTCGCGGGCTATGCGGCGGAAGCCACCGGCTGCGATATCATCCCCTGGAACGGCTTCTGCCCTACGCATGACAGGATCGAGGCGTCGGATATCCTGAGGCAGAAAAAGCTGCACCCGGACGCGGTCGTCCTGGTGCATCCCGAGTGCAGCGCACGGGTGAGAAAGCTTGCCGACAAGATCGTCTCCACCGAGATCATGTGCCTGTACGCCCGCGACATGAAGGCGGGAGAGTTCATCGTCTCGACCGAGACCGGCATCATCCACAGGCTGCAAAGAGAGAATCCAGAGAAACGGTTTTACCCTGCCTCGGAAGAGGCGATATGCCCGAACATGAAGCGCATCACCCTGGAAAAGATCCGCAGGTCGCTTCAGGAGATGGGCCACCGGATAGAGCTGCCCCGCGAGACCATGCGCAGGGCGAGAAAATGCATACGAAGGATGCTGGAATACAGGGCATAAATCCCATGGAAAGCTTCGAGACAGTTCAGATCACCGGCGGCCAAAGGATCGGCGCGGTCGAGGCGATAACCGAAGAGATACCCCTGACCATCGAGACCGCCCGCGGAGAGCTTGCCACCCTGCTCGCAAGCCCCGGCGATCTGAAGAATCTCGTGACGGGCTTCCTTTATACCAGCGGGGTGATCAGGGATGTTGCCGACATCAAATCGCTCGTGATCGACGGCGAGCGTTTCCGGGCGGTCGTCGAGCTCGACAACCCCGAAGAAGAGCTCCCCTTCCGTCGCGTCTACACCTCCGGCTGCGGCAAGGGCGTCATCTTTCACAACCCCATGGACGTCCTGAACAGATCGCCTCTGGACGACGGGTTTACGGTAAGCGGCGGCCGCCTCTTCGAGCTCATGGCGGGCTTCCTCAAGGGCTCCAACGAGCATAAACACACACGGGGCGTGCACAGCGCGGCCCTTGCTTCGAATGAAGAAATCCTCGTCTTCCGGGACGATATCGGGAGGCACAACGCCATCGACAAGATTATCGGCGAGGCGCTCTCGCAGGGATGGACTTTGACTGACAAAATGATCCTCACCACGGGCAGGGTTTCCTCGGAGATCCTCTCCAAGCTTCTGAGGTGCAGGATACCGCTCATTGCAGCGGCAGGCTCGCCCACGAACCAGGCGGTGAAGCTCGCACGGGTTGCAAACCTGACCCTGGCAAAGCTCGCAAGAGGGAGGATAACGGTCTTCAGCGCAGAGAGAAGGATCGTATGAGCACGCTTTTTTAATATGCAAAGGAGCTTATAATATGAATACTGATGAATTGTTAAAGACGGAGTCGTTGCTGCTTCATGGAGGCCAGGAGCCGGACCCTGTTACGGGAGCGAGGGCAGTCCCCATTTACCAGACCACATCGTATCAGTTCAGGGATACCGATCATGCCGCGAACCTCTTTGCATTGAAGGAGGCCGGCAACATCTACACCCGCCTGATGAATCCCACCACCGACGTATTCGAGAAAAGGATGGGGCTCATGGACGGGGGCATCGGGGCCCTGGCCGTCTCGAGCGGGCAGTCCGCCATCACGTTGGCCATGCTGAACATCGCGAGAAACGGCGACGAGATCGTGTCCATGGACAACCTCTACGGAGGGACCTACAACCTGTTCCGCCATACTTTTGCACGCATGGGCATCACCGTGAAATTCGTCAAGTCGAACGACATGGCCGGCCTGGAACAGGCGATCGGCCCGAAGACCAAGGCCGTGTACGCGGAATCGATCGGCAACCCGAAGCTCGATGTGGCCGACATCGAAGCCATAGCGGAGATCGCGCACAGAAACGGCATCCCCTTCATCCTGGACAACACCGTTTCCCCCTACCTGCTGAAGCCCTTCGACTTCGGCGCGGACATCAGCGTCTACTCGGCCACGAAGTTCATCGGGGGCCACGGGACGTCCATCGGCGGAGTCATCGTGGATTCGGGAAAGTTCAACTGGGGAGGCGGAAAATTCCCGCTCATCACCGACCCTGACCCGAGCTACCACGGTCTAGATTTCTTCGAAGCACTAGGGAATCAGGCCTACCTGGCAAAAGCCCGGGTAACCCTGCTCAGGGACTTAGGCCCTGCCCTGTCGCCCTTTAACGCCTTCCTCTTCCTACAGGGTATGGAGACGCTCCACCTGAGGATGCCCAGGCATTCCGAAAACGCCCTGGCGGTTGCGGAGTTCCTCGAAGGCCACGCAAAAGTGTCCTGGGTCAATTACCCGGGCTTAAAGAACAGCCCGGAAAAGGAAAGGGCCGGGAAGTATCTGAAGAAAGGCGCGGGCGCCATCATCGGTTTCGGCATCAAGGGAGGCATCGAGTCAGGGAAAAAGTTCATCGAATCCCTGAAGCTCGTCTCCCACCTGGCCAACATCGGCGATGCAAAAACGCTTGCCATACACCCGGCAACCACGACGCACCAGCAGCTCTCGGCCGACGAACAGCGTGCGGCAGGCGTAACACCCGATTTCATCAGGCTTTCTATCGGAATCGAGCACGTCGATGACATCATCAGGGATCTCGGGCAGGCTCTGGAATAACGGATAAGGAAACCGGGGGCGAATGCCCAAGGGTCCGGTGATGACCCGGGAGACGTAATACATGAAAGGATAAAGAGATGATATTTGAAGATATTACAAAAACTATCGGCAATACGCCCCTGGTCAGGATAAACAGGATGACCGGAGAGACCGGGGCGGCCATACTGGCAAAGCTCGAATTCTTCAACCCCCTGTCCAGCGTGAAAGACCGCATCGGGGTCGCCATGGTCGAAGCCGCCGAGGAGGCCGGGCTCATTACGGAGGACTCGGTCATCATCGAGCCCACGAGCGGCAATACCGGTATCGCGCTCGCCTTTGTCTGCGCGGCGAAAGGGTATCGCCTCATCCTCACCATGCCTGAGACCATGAGCAGGGAGCGGCGGCAGCTTCTGCAGATCCTCGGCGCCGAGCTGGTGCTCACCGAGGGGGCCAAAGGTATGAAGGGCGCGATCGAAAGGGCGGATGAGCTTGCCCGCGAGATGAAGAACAGCTTTATCCCCCAGCAGTTCAAGAACCCGGCCAACCCCGAGATCCACCGGAAAACCACCGCGGAGGAGATCTGGAGCGATACGGGCGGGGATATAGACTACTTCGTTGCAGGCATCGGCACCGGAGGGACCATCACCGGCGTGGGAGAAGTCCTGAAGTCGCGCAAGCCCGGGATTAAAGTGATCGCGGTAGAGCCCAGGGATTCTCCGGTGCTTTCCGAAGGAAGGTCGGGCGCCCACAAGATCCAGGGCATCGGCGCCGGCTTCGTGCCGGATATCTTGAACCGGCCGGTCATCGACGAGATCATCCGGGTTTCGAACGAGGATGCAGGCAAGACGGCCCGCCGCCTGGCAAAAGAGGAAGGGATACTCTGCGGTATATCAAGCGGGGCAGCCATGTGGGCGGCCCTGGAAATCGCCGGGAGAGAAGAGGCGAAAGGCAAGACCATCGTGGTCGTCATTCCCGATACGGGAGAGCGGTACCTCTCGACCTGGCTGTTCCAGGAAGAGTGACTTTTCAAAAGAAAACAAAAGCAGCCGCATCACTTTTGGGCTGTTAACAAACAACGAACGGAGATCACCATGACAAAAAGAATAATGATAGCTGCACTGTTGGTACTGATTGCAGGGATGGCATACGCGAAAGGCATGGAAGTAACCAAGAAAGCGGGGGGAAACACCGTGACCATCACTCTCCGGAACGACCCCCCGGTCACCGGTGAGAACGCGATCGCGGTCATCGTAAAAGATGCAGCCGGCAAGGCCGTGACCGATGCCAAGGTTGTCGTCGACTACGGTATGCCCGCCATGCCCGGGATGCCCGCGATGAAGTACAAGGAAGACACCGCCTTCAAGGACGGCAAGTATACCGGGACCTTGAACTTCTCCATGCCCGGATCCTGGTACGTCAACGTCAAGGTCGGCAAGGCAGGAAAGACCAATACCGCCAAACTCAATGTCGATGTCCGCTAGCGGAAGATTTCATGCTGCCTGAACAAGGCTGTCAGGCAGCATGAACATTATGGAGGGAACGATGTATCGCCCCGTTCGGTCAGTCATTCTTGCGCCGATCCTGCTGCTGGTCTTTCATCTTTCGGCAGAAGCCCAGACACTGAATCTCAAGGACCTGATCGACGAGGCGATGCAGAACAACCCCGAGATACGGGCCGCCGAGGCAAGATCCGCTGCAATGGAGCAGAGAATTTCCCAGGAGGCAGCCCCCATGGATCCCATGCTCTCCCTGGGATATCAGAACGAAGGCCTGGACAGTTACACCTATGGAGAGATGCCGGATTCCCGGTGGATGGTCTCTCTGGAGCAGACCTTCCCGTTTCCCGGCAAGCTTTTTCTCCGGAAGGAGGCGGCCGCCCTGGAAGCCTCCTCGGAAAAGAGCATGGCAGAGGCCATGAAGCGGGAAGTAAAGAAAAACGTCACCGAGGCCTATTATGATTTTCTCCTGGTAACCAGGGAAATCGATATCCTCGAATCCCTCAAGAGCGTTGCCGAACAGCTGGAAAAGACAGCCCTGTCTCTGTACGCATCTGGCATGATGACTCAGGAAGAGGTGATCATGGCCCAGGCCGAGAAGTACATGGTCATGGAGCGGCAGGAAATGGCCATTGGCAGGAAAGAGGCTGCAGAAGCCATGCTCAGGAGAGAGATCGGCAGGCTCGATCCAGAGCCTTTCGGAAAACCGGGAGAAACCCCCCCGACACCGTTTCCCCATACCCGGGAAGAGCTGGTGGATAAGGCGCTGGAAGGGGCGCCTTCACTCACTGCAGGCAGGAGCCTCGTGCTCGCGTCGGAAAAGAAGCTGGCCGGATCGAAGAGAGAGGCCTGGCCCGATGTCACCCTGATGGCTTCTTATTCCAAAGCGGGAAGCGATTTCGAAGATATGTGGGGCCTCACGGCCAGTGTTCCGCTGCCTGTTTTCTACCGGAGAAAGCAGGGCGCCGCCATCGGTGAAGCCACGTGGGATCTCGCCCGGGCGAACAAGGAACTGGAGACGCAACGGCTCAAGACAATCTCCGAGATACGGGACAATATGGCCATGATCAGGGCAGCCGACCGCATCCTCGCCCTCTATCGCGGCGCCCTTGCCCCGAAGGCACGGCAGCAGATCGATGCGACACTTGCGCTCCTGGCAGCGGGGAAGATGGATGCGACAAGCGCGATCGCCAAGCTCAGAGCCCCGTACGATTATGAGCTCACCGCCTGGCAGCAGCAGGTGCAGAGAGAAAAGGCAATCGCACGGATCATGGCCCTTACCGGGGATCTGGAGGCACAGAGATGAAGCGAAAGCAATGGATCGCCGCCGGCACCATCCTGGCACTCGCAGCGGTTGTCCTCATCGTGTTCTTTACCCTCAAGGACAATGGCAGACAGGCGGCCGATGAGGCACAAGTCGATCACTCTGTGCATCAGGGGAATACCCGGGAGACTCCAGCTGAAACAGGAGGAGATGAAACTGCTCCCCAGGACCATGTGCACGGTGCCCCGCCCGTAGCCCCTGATTCCGCGGACGAAGGAGAGCCGTCCGAGGAAGAAATTCCCACGGTGGAGATCCCGGAGGATATGCAGCGCATGATCGGCGTGAAGACCACCATGGCCCAAGTCGTGCCCATGACCAAGACCATCCGTCTGACCGGACGCATCGAATACAACGAACAGAAGCTCTTTACCGTGAACACCAAGGTGGAGGGTTGGATCGAGAAGCTCTACGTGGATTACACCGGCCGGTACATGAAAAAAGGGGAGCCTGTCCTGGAGATCTACAGCCCCGATCTGCAGGCGGCACAGCAGGAGCTCATCAATATAAGCGCCTGGAAGAACCCGGGAGGTTCGTCTTCGACGGACAAAATGATCGCCGGAGATCTGGAGCGCCTGACCGAGGCTGCAAGGAGACGGCTCCGCCTCTGGGACATCTCGGAAGAGCAGATCAGGCGCATCGAGAAGACGGGCAAGCCCATGAGGACGCTCACCGTATCCAGCCCGGTATCAGGGTACGTGTCTCAGCGCTACGCCACCCGGGGCATGCGGGTGATGGCCGGCGAGCCGCTGCTCGATATCGCGAACCTCTCGGAAGTCTGGGTCGTTGCAGATGTAAACGAAACCGATGCCTCACTGGTCAGACCGGGACAACAGGTGAGCATCACCATTACCGGCCTGCCCGGGAGGGCATTCCGGTCCCGCATCGACTATGTATATCCTTCCATGAGCCCGGAAACGAGAACTTTGAAGGTGAGAAGCACGCTCGATAATCCTGATGATATCCTCAAACCTGCGATGTTCGCCGCCGTGGACCTCAAGATAGATATGGGAAGCAGGCTCGCTGTCCCGGAAGAAGCGGTTCTGGATACGGGAGAACGGCAACTGGTGTACGTGGACAGGGGCGAGGGTCTCTTCGAGCCCCGAACCGTAACCGCCGGTCTGCGCGCCAGGGGCATGAGAGAAGTCATATCGGGCCTGAAGAGCGGGGAGCGCGTCGCCTCATCGGCCCTGTTCCTGATCGATTCCGAAGCCCAGCTCAAAGGCGTGGCTCCGGCCTCGGAGGCGGCTCCCCAGACACCTGCTCACCAGCATTGAGGGCGACCGATGTCAAGGGGCAGAGGATCGGCGATTGAGGACTTACCTGCATCCCGCACGAGCGAGACGAGGAATTTCGCATGATTGAGAAGGTCATTGATTGGAGCTCGAGAAACAAGTTTCTGGTCATCCTGCTTACCGCGCTCACGCTCATCTGGGGAGTATGGGCGCTGTACCGGACGCCGCTCGACGCACTGCCCGACCTCTCCGACACCCAGGTGATCATCTATACCGAATGGCAGGGGCGCAGCCCGGATCTCATAGAAGATCAGATCACCTACCCCATATCGGCAACGCTCCTCGCCGCTCCAAAGGTCCAGGCAGTGAGGGGCTTTTCCTTCCTCGGGTCCTCGTTCATCTACGTGATCTTCGACGAGGGGACGAACATCTACTGGGCCCGGAGCCGCATCCTCGAGTACATCCAGGCGGTCAGGAACAAGATCCCCCAGGACGTCAATCCCATACTCGGCCCCGATGCGACGAGCCTCGGCTGGGGGTTCTCCTATGCCCTGATCGATGAAAAAGGGCAACATAATCTGGCCGATTTGCGCACCATGCAGGATTATACCCTCAAGCTCGCCCTGGAGAGCGTGCCCGGTGTTTCCCAGGTGGCGTCCGTCGGCGGGTTCGTGAAACAGTACCAGGTCAACGCCGACCCTGTCAGGCTCAGAGCGTACAATATCTCGCTGGATAAGGTGATGGAAGCGATCAGGGGGAGCAACCTGGACGTGGAAGGGAGGCTGCTCGAGCTTTCGGGAGCGGAGTACATGATCCGCGGCAGGGGCTATATCAAGGATATTTCCGACCTGGAAAGCGTACCTGTGGGGGTCGGCGCAAGCGGCACACCTGTCCTGCTCAAAGACATCGCTTATGTGCAGCTTGGGCCCGAGATCAGGCGGGGCGTCGCAGACCTCGACGGCAAGGGAGAGGTGGTGGGCGGCATCGTGATCGTCCGCTTCGGCGAGAACGTGCTCGATGTCATCGAGCGGGTAAAGCAGAAGATCGACCAGGACATAGCGCCGTCGCTTCCCGAAGGCGTGAAGATCGTCACCACTTATGACCGGACCGACCTCATCCACCGGAGCATTGATACGCTCAAAGAAGAGATCATCAAGCTCGCACTGGCGGTGAGCGGGGTCTGCCTGGTCTTTCTCTACCACCTCCCCAGTGCCTTTGTGGTGATCCTGACCCTGCCGGTAGCCATCATCTTCTCCTTCATCCTCATGTATTACCTGGGCATCACCTCGAACGTCATGAGCTTGAGCGGCATCGCCATCGCCATCGGCGCCATGGTGGACGCCTCCATCATCATGGTGGAGAATGCACACAAGCGGCTCGAGGAATGGGAGCACGCAGGGAGGCCGGGGTCGCGCGTCCAGGTTATCACCGACGCCGCCAAGGAGGTAGGTCCGTCGCTCTTCTTCTCGCTGCTCGTGATCACGGTGGGGTTTCTTCCCGTGTTCACCCTGCAGGCCCAGGCTGGCAGGCTCTTCAAGCCGCTGGCATATACCAAGACCTTTGCCATGCTTTTCTCGTCGCTGCTGGCGATCACGCTCACCCCAATGCTCATGACCTTCTTCATCCGCGGAAAGATCACGCCCGAGGAGCGCAACCCCATCAGCAGGGGCTTGCGCTGGGCATATGGCCCGGCTGCGCATCTGGTCATGAAGTTTCCCATAGCCGTCATCATCGCGGCCGTCATCGTCATGGCAGCTACCGCATTCCCGGTTATGAAGCTCGGGCGCGAGTTCATGCCTCCCTTGAACGAGGGCACGCTATTTTACATGCCCGTGACCGTGCCTGCCCTGTCCATGAGCGAGGCAAAGAGGCTCCTGATCATCCAGGACGCCCTCATCAAGCAGGTTCCCGAGGTGGAATCGGTCTTCGGCAAGGCTGGCAGGGCAGAGACGCCCACCGACCCGGCGCCTCCGGAGATGTTCGAGACGATCATCAACCTCAAAGACGAGAGCCGGTGGCGGCCCGGCATGACCATCGACGGCATCAAGAACGAGCTCAACGACATTCTCGCCATCCCGGGTGTTGCCAACTCCTTCACCATGCCTATCAAAGCACGGATCGACATGCTCGCGACCGGCATCAGGACGCCCGTGGGCATCAAGATCCTGGGGAGCGACTTGAACGAGATCGAGCGGATCGGGATCGACCTTGAAGAGGCCTTGAGGGACGTGCCCGGAACGAGGAGCGTCTATGCCGAGCGGGCCACCACCGGGTATTTCATCGACTTCGTGATCAAACGGGAGGCTGCCGCACGATACGGAATGAACGTTGCCCAAGTGCAGGACATGGTTCAGACCGCCATCGGCGGGATGAATCTCACCACCACCGTGGAAGGCAGGGAGCGCTACCCGGTCAACTTGCGCTATGCCCGGGAGCTGAGAAACGACATCGAGAAGCTCGCAGACGTTCTCGTGCCCGTCATGCCGATGACAACCGCAGGCGATCCCGGCATGGGTAGGTCTTCGCCGCAGAACACCGGCGACAAACTCGCCTGGATACCGCTTTCAGAGCTTGCCGACTTGAAAATAGTCCGCGGGCCTACCGTGATCAAGAGCGAAAAAGGCCTGCTCACCGCATACGTGTACATCGACTTCTCGGGCAGAGATGTGGGCGGATACGTGGACGAGGCCAAACAAAAGGCGTCGTCGGTCAAGGTGCCCTCCGGCTACCGGCTTGAGTGGAGCGGCGAATACGAATATCTCCTGAAAACCCAGGAGAGCCTGAAGATCGTCATCCCGCTCACGCTGTTCATCATCTTCGTGCTCATCTACCTCAATACGAATTCGGTTGCCAAGACCGCCATCGTCCTGCTGGCAGTGCCGTTTTCCCTCGTGGGGTCCTTCTGGCTCATCTACCTGCTGGGCTACAACTTGAGCATCGCCGTCTGGGTGGGAATTATCGCGCTTGCAGGCCTCGATGCCGAAACCGGAGTGATCATGCTCCTGTACCTCGATATCGCCCATACCCGATGGAAGAAAGAAGGCCGGCTGAACACGAAGGCCGATCTCAAGGAGTCCATTTTCGACGGTGCGGTCAAGCGCATCCGGCCCAAGATCATGACCGTGAGCGTCATCCTGGCCGGGCTTGTGCCCATCATGTTCAGCGAAGGGACAGGCGCTGACGTCATGAAGCGAATCGCGGCCCCCATGGTCGGCGGCGTGGTGACTTCGACCATCCTGGAGCTCCTCATCTACCCGAGCATTTACTATTTATGGAAAGGGCGGTCGCTGAAAGGATACTAGACCGACGGCAGCCGGTTAAAAACCGGCGCCCACGGTCTTCCATTTAGGTGTATGATTTTGGAAATCCTTTGCCGATAGACACTCTATGCGGATGGAAACTTTTAGAATGGCTCGTGCAAGTGTATCTTTCGTGAATGACGTGAGGGGTAAGAAATGAAGCTCAGCAGCAAGCTGTATCTCGGTTTCGGTTTGGGACTGGCTGTCATCGTGTTCATCAGCGCCTGGATGGTCGTGAGCCTGCTTCATAACAATGAAAATATCAAGAGATTGAACAATCAGGCGTCTCTTATCATAAGCATCAAGGACAAGGAAATCGCCCACCTCGATTGGGCTTCGAAGGCGAAGACCGGCCTCCTCGATGCGACATCTACCAGCCTTGATATAGTGACCGATCCTCACAAATGTACATTCGGCGCCTGGTATTACGGCCGCGGGCGGAAGGAAGCGGAAGCGGCCCTTCCTGCCATCACACAGCCCCTGCGGGATATCGAAGCATACCATGACAGGCTTCACCGGTCAGCCGAAGGGATCAACGAATCCCTTGCCCTGGGCAACCGGGAGGCCGCTCTTCAGGTATTCACAAGCGAGACCGCCCCTTCGCTGGGAAAGATGAGAGAGCAGCTCGGCGCGATCAACATGCACGCACAGGAAGCGCTCAAGGCAATAGAAAAAGAGGCTTTTGCCTATTCCGCGAAAATGACGTCCATCATCATCGTTCTCTGCGTGGCCGCCCTCTTGGGAGGCGCAATCGTCGCCTTCTTCCTCATAACAGGGATCATGAGGCAGCTCGGGGGAGATCCGTCCGAGGTGGCGCGGGCGGCCAAGGCGATCTCGAAGAAAGACCTGACGGTGAATATCGAATACAACAGGAATGCCCCGGACAGCGCCCTTGCGGCGATGAACAGGATGGCCTCCTCCCTGGAATCGGTGATCTCCGAAATCATCGTAACTGCGCACGATCTCGTGGAAGCCATCAGCCAGATTTCAAGCGGCAACTCCAGCCTTTCCCAGAGGTCTTCCGAGCAGGCTGCAGCCATTGAGGAAATCGCCGCGACCCTCGAACAGACAACGTCCATGATCAAGCAGAATGCCGACAATGCGTACCGTGCCCAGGATGTGTCGCAGGGCACGTCCCGGATGGCCGAAGAAGGAGGGGCGGTCATTTTCGAGGCGGTGAACTCCATCAACGAAGTGAATAAGTCCAGCAAGAAGATCTCCGAGATCATCGCCGTGATAAACGAAATAGCCTTCCAGACCAATCTCCTGGCGCTCAACGCAGCCGTGGAGGCTGCACGGGCCGGAGAACAGGGCAAAGGGTTTGCCGTTGTGGCCGACGAAGTCAGGAGCCTTGCCCAGAGATCGGGCAATGCGGCCCGGGAGATAAGCTCTCTGATCGAAGACTCCGTAAAAAAGGTTGAGAACGCCACAAATCTCGCCAACAAGGGCAGAGACGCGCTCGATGAGATCATCAGGGCCGTACAGGATACCGGCAGGCTCATATCGGGAGTGGCGGCGGCCAGCGAAGAACAGCTCAGAGGGATCAACCAGATCAACACCGCGGTATCCGAGATCGACTCGCTCACCCAGCAGGATGCCGCCCTTGTGGAAGAAACGGCCGCTGCGAGCGAAGAGGTGACCAATCAGGCAGAGAGCATGCTCCGGAAGATAGAGGGCTTCAAGATCCACCAGGAATAAGCTGTTTAAACTGAAACCGGATCCTGCAGGAAAATCATGATTCGCGTTGAAAACCTGTCCATCCTGCTGCTAAACCAGTTGAAAAAGTCCGGCTGGGCCAATATCCATCATAAGCTCGCCGGCAGCATACTGGACATGTAACTTGGTGTGTTCAGTTTCGATGCATCATACCATGTCCCATTCCGCCCATCCCCATTACATGCTGAAACATGGTGGCATGCATCCTTGTCTGCATGAGAATGAAATCGAGCACGTCCCTGCTATTTTGATCTCCAGCATTCTTTATGAGCCATTCGTAACGTGGTATGAGATCGGTTTCCAGATCATAGCCGACCTGATATGCTTCCCCAAGACTTGAAGTCTGCTTCACCGGCGGCACCGTTGAATCTGAAGAGATTCCATATGCAGAGAACATCTTCTCTTCCCATGCAATATGATTATTCTCCTGCCAGATGATCATGTGATAGGGCATGTTGACGCCGTACTTGTTGCTGTCTGCTTCATATTGAACCCTTGACAGCTTCTCTAGGGCATACACCTGACCGAAATTCTTCACCCATGACAGCTTCTCTAGGGCATACACCTGACCGAAATTCTTCACCCATTCCTCATCCTTCGGTGCCGGAAGTTTGTCTGGGATATTCATCTGCTGATTCTGTCCACCCATCATGCCCCCGCACATCGGACAACGGCCATTGTTCCGCTGATCGCCTCTGCCCCCCATCTGAGCAGACAGATCTGTGAAGCAGAGAAAGGATAGGATAAACGAGAAGCTAATGAGCCGCAGTAATGATAAAACTCTCATTAGATTACCTCCATTTGGGAAAAGTGTAATCGTCACACATGATCAGACCATATAAAAATTATTACGCGTAAGGGGAATAATAGCAAGGCAGTATCAATAAGGGTAACTAGCGTTAGGGTATCGACCATGTTGGATGATTGGCAACGCATCAGGATAAGGGCGAAAAGAACCTGTTCTTCACGATCCATGATAGCCCTCTAATGAAGACGATCTTCCCTTAAGAGATCAGGAATTCTATGCCGGGAACAGAGCCAGGTTGCGACATTTAATCCATAGCGTATTCATAGTTATGAGAATACACTTTCGTTAGATTCAGCCAGAGGTGGGGTATGGAAGGTTATATAAGGCTTGTAGGCCCACAGCGGGCAGTAGAGATACTTGGCCGTTTACTGAATTTTATCGTCAGCCGCATTCCTCGCACCAGGGAGAACTATCGTTTCGCATTCTGGTTGAGGCAGTCAGTCAGGCTCACCCTGGCCATAGTGCTGCTTGTGGGGCTTGCATCAATCTGGTTCAACGACGCGTACCGGCTGGCCACTGCCCTGGGGCTGGTGACGGCAGGCCTGGCCTTTGCTCTGCAGAAGGTGGTCACGGCAGTAGCAGGATACTTTGTCATCCTGAGGGGCAAGGTCTTCAATGTCGGAGACCGGATAGTTATGGGCGGCGTGCGAGGGGATGTGATCGCGCTCAGGTTCACCCAGACGGTGATCATGGAAATGGGCCAGCTGCCAGGCATACGGTAATGACAAGCAAGCTCGGCTCAGAGGCCCTCCAGGAGATGCAGCGGCGTTATCTGCTCAAGCCGGAAGAAGTTGGGCCGAAAGTTTATTACCGCCTTACGGACAACTGGCTGGAACTGACCGTGCGTTTTATCGCCGAAGAGTGGGGGATACGGGCAGTAAAAGATGCCATGAGCCGCGACATCCTCTGTGAGTTCAATAACGCCGGAATCATCATAGCATCCCAGACCATTGATATTGTCGGCTTCCCGCCTCTGAATATCAGAGGAGCAGGCCGGGATACGGATGAGAGCGTGCCGTGACTGATAGAACAATTCCAGTTAAGATATCGGAGGGAGCCCATTCCCGGAATAGACGGCAACTTCAGCGTGATTGCGAAGCTTGGCGAATCTCAATCCGCGTTGGCTGATATTGAGGAATTTCAAGTCAGCCATAGTATCCATAAATAAAAGCCTGCATGTAAAGGAGAACCCTTGACTGAGCTCAACATTGCTCTGACCGCTGTAGGAGGGACTGTGATCGTACTGGGCCTGCTTTCACAGCCGCTGAAGAGGACTGTCTTTGCAGTTCCCCTGCTGGCGTTGCTCATCGGAGTTCTGCTCGGACCTCAAATGCTGGGATTGCTCCATCCCCATCAATGGGGCGATCAGAGGATTATTCTGGAACAGGCATCCCGCCTGACCCTCTGCATTGGACTGATGGGTGTGGCATTGCGCCTGCCGCCGAACTATTTTCGCCTGCACTGGCGTTCCATGGCCGTACTGCTGGTCCTTGGAATACCGCTTATGTTCCTGAGCACCGGCCTGCTTGCATATCTGCTGCTTGGCCTGCCGCTGGGGACTGCCATGCTTGTCGGTGCGGTCGTCTCACCCACTGACCCTATCGTGGCGACATCCATTGTTACGGGGAATGTGGCAGAGAAAAACCTTCCCGAACGAATACGGAATATGCTGTCGGCTGAGTCCGGCGCCAATGACGGCCTGGCTTATCCCGTGGTGCTGCTTCCCGTATTGCTCCTCACCCGGCCTGCTCATGAGGCATGGCTGCACTGGCTCGGACGTATCGTGTTATGGGAAGTCGGGGGAGCCGTTCTCCTGGGGATACTGCTGGGATTGAGTGCAGGTTACCTGCTCCGATGGGCCGAGACGAAAAAAACCATAGAACAAGTGTCGTTTCTCTCTATCACCCTGGCATTGTCACTACTGACACTGGGTTCGACAAAGCTGATGGGAACCGATGGTATCCTTGCGGTATTCACTGCAGGGATAAGCTTCGACCATGTAGTAGGCGGCGGCGAACGTGCCAAGGAGGAAAGCGTCCAGGAAGCGGTCAACCAGTTCTTCACCGTGCCTATTTTCATCCTGTTCGGCCTTATGCTGCCCTGGGAACAGTGGAATGAGCTTGGGTGTGGCGGTCCGGTACTGGCTTTGAGCGTTCTGCTGTTGCGGCGCCTGCCGGTTATGTTTATGCTTAAACCCCTGGTGCCGCAGTTGAAAGACAGGAGAGATGTTCTGTTTGCAGGATGGTTCGGCCCTATGGGTGTTGCTGCACTCTTCTACGCGATGATGGTGCTGCAGCGTACCGGCTGTGAGGCCGCATGGACTGTCGGCAGCCTGCTGGTCTGTTCATCACTGGTGGCCCATGGCATGACGGCTGCTCCCTTTTCACGACTTTACCGCCGGTTCGGGGAGGATAAGCTTCCGGTTACCAATGATTATAAAGAAAATTAATGCCTCAGGTGCAGGCGGCGGAGTCGTGTCGCTGATGCCCGCTGTAACGTGTCACCGCTACCCACTTTCACATCACAGCGGGAGCTGAATTACCATGCTCCTCCACAGGCCTGATCGGTAAATCCGCCATGCGGCTTTCAGCCGCCGATGATCTGCATGTCGGGCTCCAGACGGATTCCCAGGGTGAACGAGTTATCGAATTACATGTCGAGCCGGTACTGAACTCCAACAGCGATGTTGTTCACAACTTTCTTGAACTCGACCTCGTCTGCCGTTCCTCCATTGTTTGAATCGGTGCGGTACTGTGTCCTTGAACCGGCAAGGGTTACGTCAAAATTGGGGGTAACGGTATAGGCAAGGCCAAGACCCCCTGTCCAGGAATCGAGATGAGGATTTTCAGCCACGTAGGGTGTGGAGTCGGTTTCGCCCGATACGGTGTTCAGGTAACCAACACCCGCCTTAAGTTTTGGCGTCACCATGTAGGTCACGCCAAGACTGATTTCCCAGCCGTTATGATAACCGTTTACCCCTTCCCAGTCGGCATTTTTTATAAAGTAGTAATTGAGGCTCGACATCACATCAAGGCCGGGCATTACCGTGTAATTGACGCCCAGACCGAGCACTGCAGGAAGATCATAGCGGACTTTCTGCCCGTCTTTGTCAAGGGATGCCAGAGTTGCCAGAAGGCCATTGGAAAGGGTATCATTCAATGCGGGCACAGGCCCGGTAACTGCTGCCGATCGTGAACTCGCGCTATATTTGAAATCCAGCTTGGTAACAGTCTCATACCGGAGCCCGAGCATCAAATTCTCCACGGGTTTGATATCCATACCCAGGATGCCGCCAAAGCCTCTGGCGTTGTAATCAAAATCGGAATCGACCAGAACGGATGTTTCATTGCCCGGGACTGCCCCTATCGCATCCATGGAAAAATCGGCAAATGCACGTGCATATCGATTAGCCTTGATATAGCGTCCTGCTACAGCAAATGAAATACTATCATTGACTTTGTAGGCTGCGCCGGGAGCCAGACCGATATACCTGCTGAAAGCTTCAAGGCTCTGGCTGTTGATGGCTGTCGCGCCGGTGCCGCCGCCGCTGAGGGCAGCCGCGCCGGCAGTCTGCAGGATCAGTCCGGCAGTCGTGGCATTGCCTTCTTTCCATTTTATCTTGCCGCCGCCGGCAGTGACAGTGGCTGCAAAAAATACAGCCCATTTATCCTGCTTGTATACGGTGTACAGGTTGGGGATGACCGTCGGCTCATCCTGTTTATATGTCTGTCCCCTATAGGTCTGCTCATAGGGTTTCAAGAGGTACTGGGCGCTCGTGTTGAGATACAGGCCGTTCTGCGGCAAAAATACAATACCGGCAGGGTTGTAGCTTGCAATGTCGGCGGAGTCGGTCGCAGCGTTTCTGCTGAAGGTCATGAGATATTCTGCACTCTGGTTGGAGAGATAATCTATGCTGCCGGCACATGCTAAGGCACTCGAAAACAGAATCCCGAGTACGCAAAGAACGGGAAGGATTCTCCTCATGTCAGGCCCTCCTCAATAAATATAATAAATAACCAATATAATTATCATTTCAATTTTCGCACATGGAGTTAAAGGATGCATGGTTCATGAAAGGCATAGATACCCGTAATTTATAAGATCTTTCCCGGGGCTGAGAATGTTGATGTATCCCGATAATATCCAAAAGAGCCCATTGCTCTGCGCCGGTTACGAGAACCTCACGAGATCATATCGCAACCAATATGCAAAGAACATCTTCTTGACAGAGTCCTTTTAATGGGTGAAGTATGCTTGAGTTTTTAACTGGCCGTTTTTAAGAGTGGAACAAAAGAAACAGGAGCTTGTACGCAGATGGAACGAGTTGATTACAGGACATTCGAGGCCACCCTCGAACGAAGCGCCCAGCTTGAGAAAGACCTCCGGAGCGATCCGGAACGGTTCAGGGTTCTCACCGGCGACAGGCCCACCGGAAAGCTGCATGTGGGACACCTTTTCGGTTCGATCGAGAACAGGGTGCGACTGCAGAACCTTGGTGTTCCGATATTTGTCGTCATTGCCGACTATCAGGTGCTGACGGACCGGGATTACGCCGACGATATTGCAGAAAATGTGCGCCAGCTGGTAATTGACTATATCGCCGCCGGACTTGATCCTGACGGGGACAAGACATTTATCTTCCCGCACAGCCATGTGCCCGAGTTAAACCAGCTTTTGCTTCCGTTCCTCACGCTTGTCACAAACGCCGAGCTTAACCGCAACCCGACTGTCAAGGAGGAGATACAGGCATCATCGCAGAAAAACATCAATGCCGGCATGTATGTCTATCCCGTCCATCAGGCTGCAGACATTCTTTTCTGTAAGGCAAGCGTTGTGCCCGTAGGGAAAGACCAGCTGCCTCACCTCGAAATCACCCGCACTATTGCGAGGCGCTTTAATGCGCGTTTTTGTGCTGATAATCCTGTCTTTCCCGAACCGCAGCCGCTGATAAGCAGCGCCCCGCTCATACTCGGGTTGGACGGATCGCAAAAGATGAGCAAGAGCAGGAACAATGCCGTCATGCTCTCGGCAACAGAGGATGAGACTGCAAAGCTGATAAAGACAGCAAAGACCGACCCGGACAGGAATATCAACTACGATCCGGCAAACAGGCCGGAGGTTGCAAATCTCCTCCTGCTTGCCTCGCTTTGTACAGGTACGTCTCCGGAAGCGCTGGCAGGGGAAATAGGCGACAAAGGTGCATCACGACTGAAGGCAATTCTTACTGAATCGCTCAATGAATACCTTCGTCCGTTGAGGCAGAAACGGCAGCAGCTGGAGAGGGAACCGGAATATATCAGGAATGTTTTAATGAAAGGCATAGAACGAGCCCGCAAAATAGCCGAAGAAACTTTGTCGGAAGTGAGAAGCGCTATGGGGATGGAGTATTAAAGGCTTGATGAGTTGAACCCGGTTACAACGACATATTCCTTACGCACCGAAAACCGACCTGTGTTCCATATTTGCCGATCAAATCGCAGCCGATGCGGATAAGCAAAGGCTCACCCCTTCCGTTCAGGCGCTTTCTTCCTCGCGTCCATCAGGTGGAGGATGGCGAGGACGGGATGCCTGAATATCAGCCGGGGCCCTGAATATCTCATTACCGAACGGATGCGTTCCCGCATCCCTGGCTTGTAACAGTGGACCGGACAAGATGCGCATACGGGTTTTTCCTCCTGGTACGGGCATTTTTCCAGTCGCGCCAGCGCATACTCCAGCAGGTTTCCGCATTCCGGGCAGGGCACCGGGTCTGCCCCATGGAGATGACGGCAGTACAGACCTATCATGGCCGTAATGGTCTTTTTCTCCCGCGCTATCTTTCCGCTTTTTCGAGACATGCAGCTGTCCTTGACACCGGCAGCAACCTCGGCGCCTTTGCCGGACCGTCACTCACCGGGCTTTTTATCCGTCAGGTATTCCCCGAAATTCTCGCCGTAGATCTCCCAGATCGTCACGAAGAGTGCGGCAATGATGGGCCCGATGATGAAACCGAGCAGACCGAACATGCCGATTCCGCCCAGGGTGCTGAAAAAGATCAGCAGCTCGTGCATCTTGATGTCCCTTCCGACGAGCCACGGCCGCAGGAGATTGTCGACGCTTCCCACAAGCAGGCCCCCGAATATGAGCAGGCCTATTGCCTTTGCATAAGCCCCGGACACCGCAAGGACGATCACGGCCGGAAACCATACCCCTGCCGGACCGATGGCCGGTATGATGGAGAGGAACGTCATGACCGTTCCCCAGAACACGGCGCTTTCTATGCCTATGATCCAGAAAGCCAGCCCTCCGAGGCTCCCCTGGATGATGCCGATCACCAGGGTCCCTTTGATCGCCGCCTTGGTGACCGAGGTGAATCTGTTCAAAAGCCTTTTCTCTACATCTACAGGCAGCGGCAGATAGTAGAGAAATCCGTTCAGGATGAGGCGGCCGTCTTTGAGGAAGAAAAACATCGTGTAGAGGAATACGAAGAAGAGGAAAATCGAGTACAGCGTCGAGAAGGTGATCGTCGAAATGCTGTTGAACAGATATGTGCTCATGCTCCCGATAAACTGCCCTGCCTTTTGCACGATAACGGTCTGGTACTCGATTATGTATTCATGGAAAGGCAGGTACATAATCACGCTGTTGAAAGACGAGGGCTCGTCTATCCAGCGCTGCACCCAGGGCATGACGGACTGGCTGATGCTGATCGCCTGCCCCGCGACAATGCCCAACACGCCCACCAGCGGCAGAAAGATGATGAGGAAAACGATGAGCAGGGTAATCAGCGAGGCAAGACTCTTCCTCCCCTGGAGCCACCGCTCGAACGCACGGAAAACCGGCTGGGCCATGGAGGAGAATATCCCTGCGAGCAGTATGACCATGATGAACTGGCGTATCATGGTTAAGAAAAGAGCGGATACGATCAGTATGATGGTCAGTATCGTAATCTTGTTCACCGAGGTACGATCCATATCACCCTCCGATTCACCCTGTTCTTTACACTAATGAGATTGGCGCATCATATCAACATTTCACCCCGTTCCCAATACCGAAACCGGGCAATGGGATAAAATGCTTTTTGAATTGCCCTTACGGGGTTACCGGGGTGTCAGCCGGGACGGGATCACCGGTCCGGCCCGGGCCGGCGGACCCGTCCGTGGCAGCGTTTTCCTGCCCTTGATTTTCCGGCTTATACTTTTCTCCCTCGGTGACGAGGTTGCAGTAGATCATCAGTATGGTGTTCACATAAACATCGTGATGGTTATAGATCCATATCGCCTGGCGCCTGCGTTTCAGGTCGGCGTCCTCTTTCCAGCCGGCGAGCTTCATGTAGTTGGCGATGCTCACGATAGAGTCATCTATATTGAAAGGATCGCGTTTCCCGTCATTATTGCCGTCAGCCCCGTACTTGACGAAGGAGGTGGGAATGAACTGAGCCGGACCGAGCGCTCCGGCAAAAGAGCCCATGATGTCGATCGGGTCTATCCCGAGGCCGTCTGAAAGCTGCAAGAGTGCCGAAAGCTCTTCGAGGCCCCACTTACCCTTTGCCCGGGAGGATTTCAGCACCTTGTCGTCGAGCTTGTACTTGCCCCCTTTTGACTGGAGCACCGAATCGAGATACTCTGAATCGAGGAGTGTGGCGAGTGTGGCATAGACCTGAAACACGTTGTATCTCATGGGATAGCTCCCGAGCTTTGTCTCCAGGATGAGGATGGCGGTGATGAGCTCCGGAGAGATCTCGTACTTTTCCCATGCGATCTTGAAAGCATCCTGGTGCTGCTCGATAAAGGCAACCCCTCTGGGATAAAACTTCGGATCCACCTCCATGACCCCGGGGGTTTTTGCGGACCCTTTCGGGGCGGAATTGAACAGATTCCTGGTGATGATGCCCGTGTTGACGGCAAACCGCGGGTCGTTGAGGAGGCTGCGGACCTGCATCCTCTTATGCCCCTTGCTGACGAGAAGATTCTCCACGAAGACCTTCGGATCTGCGGTAACGGCCTCTGCCTTCGGTGCGTCTTCCTTGGCCGGGACGGGCTGGGGCAAAGGAACGGCAACCTTTGTGTGGGAGCAGGATGCCAGGGTAAAGAGCGAAAAAAGGATAAAAAGGAAGTAAGCTTTTTGTCTGCCGGCTGTTTTCATGTCGTCCACTTTCTTTTATGAGGTATCCTGAAGTCTTAATATCAGGGATCCTAGCGGATTTTCAGGCCAAGCACAAGTCATATCGAGCCTGGAAACCATCTTTGAAGTCCGAAGGCATCCAATTGCCCGATATTCCTTCCGTACATCCGGTTCTCTTGAAAGGGGGGATGCCGGGCTCTATTACTAAGTGAAAAGGTTTTCAGGAGGATTGCCCATGATAATGCGAAAACCTACGGCACTTCTTATTGCAGGGATGCTCATGCTGATGTTCGCCGCACCGGCGTTGGCCCAACCGGGCCATCGTATGGGACCGGGCCAGGGGATGACAGGCCAGGGGCCGGGACGCACCGGTATGGCCGCCCAGCTTACGCCTCAGCAGCAGCAGACCCTGCAGAAAATCCAGGCCGCACATCAGAATGCCTTTGCCGACATAACCCGGAAACTATGGGCGAAGCAGATCCAGCTTCAGGCTGCGCTGACAGAGGATAAGATCGATGACGGCAAGATACGGTCCCTGACGAGCGACATCAACACGCTCCGGTCGAGCCTGTTCGATGAGCAGGTGAAAATGCAGGTCGAGCTCTCCAGGGCAGGCCTTGCCTTCTACACGATGAGGGGCGGTATGATGGGCCAGGGCATGGGAGCCGGCATGATGGGCGGCATAGGCTTCTGTCCGATGATGGGCTCCGGCATGATGGGCCCTGACGGGACCGGCGCCGGAGCGGGAAGCGGCCAGGCCCGGTAGGGGTCGCAACATACGACCCCCCCCCAACAGGCTAGGAGTCTCCCGCTCCCCGAGCTTCCCTTACAGGGCACCCCTGCCCTGTGCAAACCGGATGAGCGTCTCCAGATATCTCGATTTCACCTGCCGGTTTGCAAGCACCTGCCTGAAGGGCGGGAGCTTCAGGATAACGCCGAGTACGCCCGCAAGGAGCCGGTGGCTCAGCAATACCTGATTGTCGAAGATCAGGTTCTGCAGCTTGCCCCGTTCAATGGCCATCACCACCGCACGGTGTACGCCGTTCAACGGAGTGAGCACCCTCCCGCTCCGCCGCTTCAGGCTGATCGAACCCTTTGTGCAGGCGCGGACGCACAGACCGCAGCCGATACAGCGATCTTCATCCGGTTCGGCCTTCCGGGCTTTCTTCTCCGGGAAAGTGTCGGAAGGAACCAGCGTCATTGCTTCCACCGGACAGGCTTGGACGCACGCGCCGCATCCGCTGCAGCTTCCTTCGTTCATGTGAGGGATATAATTGGTGGTATGGATGGAGATTTCTCCCGCAAACCGCCGGGCCGCGATCAAACCTTCGCAGCAGCATCTGCAGCAGTTGCAGATGAAGTTCACCCCTTCCCTGACGTTTTCGCCGAACTGGACCAGGCCGTGCTCATAAGCGATCTGCAGCAGGTCCAGTCCCTCGGCCGTTTCAACCTCCCGGGCAAACCCGTGCTTGATGAGCGACTCCGCGGGGGAATCGAAGGTCATGCAGATATCGAGCGGGGCGCTGCAGGCCCTGCCCACATGGTGCATCTTGTGGCGGCAGTAACAGAGGCTTACCGCCCTGCGGGAAGCGCTCTCGATAACTGCCGTGGCGCGCTCATAGTCCAGGACGTGCAGGCTTTCGGCAGGGGATAACGCCGGCTCGTGTACAAAGGTTCGGCCGAGACCTGTCTCTCCCTGGATAAACAGGTCTCGGACAAAGTCCTCTTCAACGTTGAGATACTGATAGAACAGCTCGCTCAGCGTCTTCTGGTCGATGTCGTCCCGGACACGCATCAGGGAGAATTCAAAAAATCCCGCCATGGGCGGAGGCAGGGCGTATACAGACTGCCCGTCCCTGTCGATATCAACCAGGATCGCCCTTCCTGCCAGTTCATCGAGGATATTACGCGCCTTTGCCGGGTTCATCTTCCAGATAACCGCCGCCTTTTCCGCGGTGAACGGTTTGATCGGCATCAGAGCCACGAGTCCGGCCTCTTTTTCACTGAAAAGAATTTTTAGAATGTTGTATAGAAGGTCCGAGGGCGGTGCGCCCTGGGGAAAACGATTCAACCGGTCTGCCAGGCGCGAATATCCTGAGCGAGTGATGGTATGTGCCATATGATGTTTACCTTGATTCCCTTCAATCAGGGACAGTGATGATTCCCCATACCCCGAAGCAGACCATGCCGGCGACAATCCCCTGAAACGCCCAGAAGAGATGGAATCCTACAGGATCCATGGAATAGAGCTCTTCAGCCTGGGGGATCGTGACGACGCCATGAAAGAGAAGCGTACCCAGGAGAAGCCCGAGTATGCTCCCGATGCCCACACCTGCCGCAAGGCGACGGAAAATGATCACCGGGAATACCGGCGTTTTTGTCCGGCGGGCACTCGGCATCGGAGCTTCATGGTGGCGCACCATCTCTTCGGCAAGGCCGGCCATACCGTCATCATGCATTTCCGGCCGGCTTTTCCGACCGTCAGGAACGTTTTCCACTTTTCTTCTCCTTCTTTTTTGATTCGGGCCGTGGTTCGGGAATGCCCCCGCTGTTTTCGAGCAGATGGTCGAGCCCGGCCTGTGTGACCCGGCTGATGGTGTCTTCTCCGCCGACTATCCAGCAGTGGTTCAGGCGCTGCTGCCCGGGGAGAGCGGCACAAGGCCTGATGCCACGCAAAAAATCCGCAACCGGCGCGGGGATATCGTCCCGGCCCACCACCAGTGCCGCTGCGTGCTTCCCCATATGGCTCAACGTCGCTGCCGCGAGCACGTTCTGCCAGCCTCCGGGGCCGTCCGGGTTCACACAGATGACATTATGCCCGGATTCGTTCATATCCCATCCGAAGGATCTGGAGCCTTCCCATATCCATGCTCCCCAATCTCTGCCCGTGTCGT
Organism: Syntrophaceae bacterium UBA6087; assembly: GCA_002448235.1. Classification (GTDB taxonomy): domain Bacteria; phylum Desulfobacterota; class Desulfomonilia; order UBA1062; family UBA1062; genus Phosphitivorax. The sequence continues at coordinate 214,435 of DIXF01000011.1, read as the reverse complement.
GAAAGCCTGCGAAGCGGGCGCTGATTTCGGAGAGCGAAGTGCCGGGTATCCTGATCACGTGGCCGTACGATCCGAGCTCACGTGCTATGTGGACGGAGATCACCTTCTCGTCTCCGAACAGATAGATCCACGGCCCGTTCATTCGCCGGTTCAGTATTCTTTTCGTTTCCTCGGGTATGCCGGTGTTTTTTACGAAGGCAAGACCGTCCCCCATGTGGGCATTCCAGAAAACGCTCGGTACGGCGGGCAGCAGGTTATCGAGATTGGCTATGACGACAGCGTTCCGGTGATCGCCATGCATGGTCGAGGTCCAGTTGTCCAGCTTTTCCGAGAGGGCGGCCGGATCAGAGGCCTTGAACGCCCTGAGGATAAGTCCGAGGTCCCGGATCTCTTCGAGCACAGGATCCCCGATATTACCCACAAGGTAGATCTGCGTATTTCCGTCCATCATCACCCCTTCGGGCTTGAGGCGCAGGATCTCACCGCGGGTAAGGCCCGGCATGCTGTCCCTTTCCACATAGAGAAGCGGGGCATTGACCGGAAAGTGCTGTATCCTGCTGGCCGCGAGCATGGCTTCGGCAAGGTTGTCCCGGTTTACCAGCACCACCGCGCCGGGGGAATTCTCCTCTTCGGTCGCCGGGTACATGAGCTGGGAGACGGCAACCGCGGTCTGGATCGGATCGTACGACCCGACACGGCAGGTGTTCACCGTTGCGAGCTCCTGATCGACCGGGGTCGGCGCAATGACACCGGGCTTCCGTTCAGGCTTCAGGCCGGACTCCTCATGGGAGATTATCCCTTCAAGGAATATTATCGCGGCCAATGCCGTGCCGGCTAGAGTCAGAAGAACGGGGATATACCGGTTCTGCATGCTCACCCCCTACATAAGCCCTGACTTGCGGCGGCTGAGGACAAGCAGGCAGTTGAAGGGCCAGGCAACGAGAAACGCGAGAAAGACGGAGAAGAACATGACGCCGAACCAGAGAATATTTTCTTCCTGAGGCATCATGGGGAGATTCCACATCATGAGCCACCACATGGCGGGAAACATGGCCAGCGATGCAGCGGCCATGGAAACGAGGACAATGGGCAGGGCCCCGGGCAAGGCCTGCTTGTATGACTGTCCATGGAACATGGAAAGCATGGGCGTCTGGTAGAGGAGCCATGCGACGATCACCGCAACGACAAAATTCGCAACCATGACGAGCACCATGGGCGACCCGAGCCAGAAGAGCGGACCACGGCCGCTGACCATGGGCAGCCCGGAGATCGAAATAAGAAATCCTGTTGCCACCATGATCTGGGCCCCTATCCCGACGCTTCCGGCAGTGGCCGCCATGCCCTGAAGCCAGAGAGGCCTGTCCCACACCACCATCCCGTTATGATCGATTACCGGGCCCCGGTATGCCAGCCAGTAAAAGAGGATGCCGAACGGCCCCATCGCCATGGCAAGGAGCGGCCAGGCCAGCTTCATTACCCAGTTGAGCCAGGGCAGGAACCTGGCGGCATGGAAGACGATCCACAGGCTCGATGCGAACCCCAGAGCGATCCAGATGGAAGCGAGCACATCCATGCCTGACATTCCCGGACCTTTCATCCGGTAAGGTCCGATCTCGACGGCATAGTCGGCCTGGCTCTGTGCCGCAAAAGTGATGGCGCCTTCATCTCCGAGTATCCAGAAATGATGAAACGGCCCTTCCGAAGGAGTCGTCCAGAATGCCGGGCGCTGGCCCCAGAGATAATTCTTTATCTCCGGGGGCAGTCTGTTTCCATCTGCCCAGAGCAGAGGGCCCGGTTTCCCCCGCCATGCGAGATTCGCACTCAGGAGTGCGGCGGCAGGATCGTTTGGACTTGCAAGGATAAAGGCGCGGTAGCCGGTCAGCGTGCTTTTATTGAAGTTCCAGCCGAAAAGATCATCGGGGTTGAAGAACTCGGCGAAAATGATAGAGGTACGCACCGGAGTCTTACCCCTTATCGGCTTCAATCCGTTTACGCGCACATCCCCGAGCGCATACAAAGGTATTTCCGGAGGAGCCTGCTTCGAGTCGAACACGATAAGGTCTCCGCTGAATGCAGCCCAGGGGGCGGCAAGGAGGGCGGAAGCAGGATCTTTCTCATCCACCAGGATGGCATGGAGAGGAGGCGCATTCGCCTTTTCCAGGAGAGATAGGATATCGCCCGGTACGACACGGAGGGCGTCCTTTTTCGCAGGGGCCTTGTTCATCGCCAGGATCTTTTTACCGCCGAGTGATACGCTGCCGCCGGGTTTGAGGCGATCGATCTCCTTCTGCACGTTGCCGGCCGCGGGGAGCAGGACGGCATTCAGCGGCCTGAGCAGGCTCGATGCAGCAAGCCCTCCCTGCCAGTCTTCCACAGCGTAGAGAATGACAAGATCAGGGGTGCTTTCAGGGCTGACGGCAGGATACACTGCACGGCTCACTGCGGCAGCAATCTCACCGGGATCCTTGCCCATGAACCTGGTAGTATTCTTGGTGTTCAGATGCAGCCTCTCCTGACGGGAATCTTCAGGAGGGAGGAGGCTCCGGTACGGTACGGCCAGTATTCCGGCCGTCAAGACCGCCGCAACGAACACGGCAACGGTTGTACCGACAACGCTAACCCGGAAAGAATCGTTCATTTCAAACGCCCTGACAGACTATTGTATGCCCCGTTGTTCGGGGAGTTCAGTACCGGATGGGGAGATCCTCCCGTTACAATCCTGCCCGGATCGAAAGGGGAGACACAGCCCCACCCGATTCCCGTTACTGGCGGAAGAAATCCTGTGCCAGGGTCACGGCGGCATCCGAAAGGAGAGTCTTCAGCGCCACGGAGATGACGGGAATTTCTTCTTCGTTGCCGCAGGAGGCCTCCACCGACCGCTGGAACTTATCCCGGTCATACCCCGCCCTCCAGAGGATGCGGTTGGTCCGTGTGTCGATCAGTTCCGCATGCGTCTGGGCTTCGACAGCCATATGATCGTTGTATGCATAGACGTAATGGCAGTACGGGCCGTAGCGCACCAGCCGTATCACCACGAGATAGTCGGCTCCATAGGCCTTGCCCAGTCCCCTGTAGTCCGCTGTCGCATAGAGGGACTCCACCAGCCCTCCGCTGAACGGGGGGAGGCTCCTTTCGGTTATGTACTCGTTTATCTTGAAGGCTGAAAAGCCCCTTTGCCTAAGCCCTGATACAAAAAGATCCTGCACCTGGAAGAATTCCCTCGCATCGAGCTCCAGGATCTCCATCTGCAGCGGCTTCATCTCAGCGATGCGCAGCGGCTGGTATTCAGCGTCATCCATCCAGGGTCCCTCTACGAATCCCAACTCATCCGGCGGTTTCACCACACGGGTGACGGTTACCGATTCGGTTATCGCCGCAGGGGGAAGCGCCAGCACGATCACCCCTACCCTCTTTCCCTGCTGCTGTTTCCAGAATCGGGAATCGAGATGTATGGGCCTGCTGGAAGAACACCCCCAAAAAAAGAGCAACAAGAGCATCAGAGGACCTATGACAATCCTTGTCTTCATACAGGTCGACCTCCTTGTCGAGGCTCTACTCATGAATAGTAATCTCTCGCGAGTCCCCGCTCAATGGTCCCGGGAGTTTCAGGAAAAGCATTCCAGGAGAATAATCGATAAAAACAGGAGATTGAAGGGTGTTGACTTGGAAATAAATTATATTATTATGAATAATTTGGTATTTCTCCCATTGAGCACAACAGAATAAAAATATTATTTGTCCGTTCAGGAGGTATCTTATGAGGAAAACCTGTTTCAGGAATACCTGTACGCTCTTTCTTGTCGTTATTACCCTGTTCGCCACCTCGACCCAGGTCTGGGCAGCGACGGGACGTCAGCTGGCGGAGAGCGCGATAGCGGCTTTAAAAGCCACGGCTCCCACGACCATGACGAGGAATGTTCCCACGCTGGGCTGGTCCTGGTTTGAGCTCAACTACAACGACGAGACATATCCCCTGACCGTGGATTTTGTCGGCAGCAACTTCCAGTGCGCGAACAAGGTTGTTTACCTCCTGCCGGGGGGAGGAGTGAATTTCAGATCGAGCTTTTTTACGCCCATAGACGACAACCTCGCCCAGTTCTTCCGCAAGGCGGGCTATCTCGTGGTAGGAATAACCGCCAGGGAAGACAACCTGCCTCCAGGTGCCCCGTATGCCGCCATGGCGGATTGGGGCCTGCACAAACATACGAGCGACATCGGAAAGATCATCGGGATTATCCAGGCAAAGGTGGGGCTCCCCTACAGGATAGCAGGCCACTCGTTCGGGGCCGCCTATGCCCTCGACTATGCAGGGGCGCCTGCAGCAGGCCTCGAAAAGGTAATCGCACTCGACATCTACAGCTTCGATCCCTTCGATGAGGACGAGGTATCCAACTCTGAGGTCTCCTACGAAGCTTTCGCAGACCTGATCGACCAGGGTGAATATGCCGATTCCTCCTATTCGGATATCAAACTGCTGATGCTCGTCTCGCTGCTCTTTCCGAACATCGATTCGGGAGAATCCCGGTCGGACTTAGGCCTGCCCGGCAACTTCACCTTCGAGGGACTGCTCTACTTCTCCATGATTTTCAGCTCGGAAATCCCGGGCATCCATACGCCGCTCACCGGTCTTGCAGGCGACTGGCCCTTGGTGCAAAGCTATGCAGCAGGCGAATATACATTTGCGCTCAATCCGCAAGATGACCGGTACCGTCTGACCCTTTCCAGCATGTCCACCTTACGTGACGCGAGCTTCAAGGTTGGGAGCGGCCTGGTCCCCAGTGCCCTGTATCGGGACTTCTTTGCGGTAAACGCCTATAACGGTGCATGCACCATCAACTGGGCAGGGATCGGCACGCCGGTTCTATGGGTAAATACCGAGCTCGGATACGGCGGCAACATGTATGGCGCAACCGAAATCCTGAATTCCGGCAACAACGAGGTACTCGTCGCTCTTGTCCCGGGATACGGGCATCTGGATATCCTTTCGGGCAGAAATGCCAGGGCAGATGTCTGGGGCTGGTTTCTCCAGTAGAGAATAAGGTCCCGACTAATGAAACAGGAACCATCCGTTCAGCCTTTTAACGAGCGGAGCCCCTGTCGGCTTAAGGGACTTCGCTCTTGCTTTCAAGGAGACAGGCCGTGTTACTCGAAATCTTGAGAAACCTTGAACCGGTCAACGTCTCCGGCAAGCCGGTCTGCAGCTGAACGCATGTTCCGTGCACTGCCTGCCAGCTCCTCGATGGTGGCAACGTTCTTCTGCGTGACACTGTCTATCTGGAAGACTGCCTTGCTCAGATCGTCCACGCTGCCGGACTGTTCCGAAGATACGGTAGCGAATTCTTCTATGGTTCCGGAGATATCGTTGATCTCGCCGATGATGCCGGCAATGGATTCGCCGGTGCTTTTTGCCATCTGATCGCCGGTCTTTATCTTTTCCACCGTGTCTTCAATGAGCTGCCGTATTTCGAGCGAAGCCGCCGAGGAGCGCCTCGCCAGTGCCCTGACCTCTTCAGCCACGATAGCGAAGCCTTTCCCGTGCTCTCCTGCCCGGGCTGCTTCGACTGCGGCATTGAGAGCAAGAAGATTGGTCTGGAACGCCACCTCGTTGACCGTCGAGATGATATCGCCGATCTTTTTCGAAGAGCGTGAGATCTCTCCCATGGCACTCACAAGAGAACGCATGGATTCTTCGCTGCTGTTCGCCATTTTTACCATGCTTCTGGTCCTGTCCCTGCCGTGTTCAGCAGAGGCAGCGCTGCTCTTTATGGATGTGGTCATGCTCTCTATGGCCCGGGCAACGATTTCGACGGCGGAAGTAAGCTCCTGAAGGGAGAGTAGAAGGCTGTCTGCATTTGAAGAGACCTCGGAGGAAGAATTATCCACGTCCCCGGCCGCATTCTTCACATCCCCGACGATCTCATCAAGCTTGCCGACGAATTCATTGAACCGGCTCGCAAGCTCTCCCACCTCATCGTTGCTGTGCACGACAAGACGTGTAGTGAGGTCGCCCTCCCCGGAGGAAAGCCTATCGAGATTCTCCACCGTCTTCCGTACCGGGTTCACAAAGATCACCAGCAGGGCAAACACGGCAAATCCAACGATGCCGAAAACGAGCATCGAAAGCAACCCGGTCGCAAGCCAGAACTGACGGAATCTCGGAAGCCTCTCCCCGAGACCCGAGGCGATCCCGATCGTGAGATTGCTGCCTGCAGGCATGAAGAAGAGCGATCTTTCGTGGATGTTCTCATATATCTTCTTCGGGGCGCCGCTTCGGACGGCTTCGCGGATGGATTGATCGATGTCTTCCCATCTCCCGGTGAACACATCGACCTTGGAGGGGTTATAAAGCTGCTCTGCCTGGCGGTTCATGAGGAAAGGGTGTCCCAGGCCGCTGGCGGCGATCCTGTCGATGACGGGCTTCAGCTCTTCAGCCGTAACAGCCTCTCCCATCGGGACAATCTCTTTCGATACATATCTCCCGAAAGAAAGCATGTTTTCCTGCATTTCTTCCTTGATGCGCGAAATACCCTCATAGAACCCTATCATGCTCATCCAGATGATGGTGCCGAGGCATACAATACAGAAAAGGCAGATAATCTTTGTGCCGAGGCCCAGATCATCATGCCTGAGCGGCAGCCCGCGAATCCGGGATTCACGATAAATGCTGTCGAAAACCGGATAGGTAACGATACTGAGTCCGCCGTATAGACAGACGGGGAGCCCGAGGTCTGCGACAATATTGGTCATCCACAGTCCTGAAGATGCAATGGGTCCGATATGGTATTCCCGGTAGAACGCGTATACGAGGATATCGAAGAGTACGATCAGGGCGACCAGGACCATGCTGAGATAATAAGGCAGGCGTCTGTTCCTCTTACTGATGAACTCCAGATCCTTGTCTTCGAGGGTGCCCTCTTCCATCTTCCTTAAGCCGTCGTGAACGGGAAGCGTGAGAAGCGCGGTAAACACCAGGCCAAGAACGAAACAACCGGACCAGATCAAAAATCCCTGAAGGGAGAATACCTTCATCTGTGCGGGAGAATTCGACATGAGATAGAAGCCCGAGATAATCCATCCGAAGTTCACGATGGAATACACCCCTGTAAAGATGACAAGAACCTTCTGCAGGTATCCTTTCATAGAACAACCCCTTACAACAAATACTTCACGCAATATTATTGCCCTTTATGAATCTCAGGCAGGCAACTAAGTCAAAATCGGCAACACGATTCTTATACTTTAATTTAGAAATATAGATAACCGTACTCAACATCCCAACGGATACTGCCCTCCAACCCCTCTCTCAGGCATACCCGTGCTCCCGGAACCATCGAATGGAATCCCTGACGGAATCCTCTACCGGACGGAACTCCATTTCGAGCTCCTGCCGGGCTTTGGTATTGTCGAAGTACAGATATTGTGAAGCATACCTGATCTCAGGAGGCGTGGACATGGGCGGCTTATCGGTGACATAATCGGAGACCAGCTTCAACAATGCCGTGCCTGCCTTCATCGCCGGCAGCGGGAGCCGGAAGAGCCTTCTTTCCTCGAACCCTGCCTCCCTGCATACGAGCCGCATGAATTCCCCGGTGGATATATTGCGGCTGCCGAGAATATAGAGGTTGCCCGGCTTTCCTTTCAGTGCAGCGAGCACGTGTCCCTTTGCCACATCGCGGACATCGACAATATTGATTCCGCCCTTGAAGTACATCCTGCTGAGGCCTTTGAGGATATCCACGATGATCTGTCCCGTCGGAGTCGGCATGATGTCGTTGGGCCCGAACGGAAAGCACGGATTCACCACCACGAGATCGAGGCCGTTCGCTGCAAAGCTCAAGGCCTCCTGCTGGGAGAGATATTTGGTGAGCACATAGTGGTTACCCAGCGTATACTGGTTGAAGGGCGTCTGCTCATTGCTGACCATCGTGCCCGGCGCGATCCCTATGGCCGCAATTGAGCTTGTGTACACGACTCTGGCTGTTCCTGCGCGCAAAGAAGCCCATAGAATATTACGGGAGCCCTGGAGGTTCACCTCATAAATCCTGCTCCAGTCTTTCATCCAGATAGAGAAAACGGCCGCCAGATGGAAAACGGTATCGACATCCTGAACGGCCCGCCAGACTGCAGCGATATCCAGCACATCTCCTTCCATGATCTCTACGTCGAGCCCCTGGATATTCGATATATTCTCGCCGGGCCGGATAAGGCACCGCACCTCGACATTCTTATCCAGAAGCTCCCGTACGACATGGGAACCGATGAACCCCGCAGCGCCGGTGACAAGGACCTTTTTCATGAAACCCTCCCATTAAGCATGATAGATATTTTGTAATACAATATTATCCTAATACATTCTAAGAACTTCCCGGTCAAGGATCACGGGCATCGACAGGGGACAGTACCATCCCAGACAAAAATATCGCGCCGCACTCTCTCATACCTGCAGGCCGTACGTTTGTAATCGATTGACAAAAAAACCTGCCTCTTTATAATTGATAACGTCTGTGCTTTTTCTATTCTCAAGGGGAGATGATGAAAAGAACGCCTCAGCAGGCAGCATCGGGGACGCATAGTGAGCGGGCTGCCATTTTTAAAGATTGTTGGTTCCGGCCTTCCTTTATCAGGGGCCGGTCGTGTAGATGCACCGATTCCGGAGGGAGTATGAAAAACATCGTCCGCTGTGCCGTACTTGCAGTCTTTTGCCTTTTTCTCTGTTCGCACCTGGCGCAAGCCCAAGGGTTGATCAAAATAACGGACCGTATCTACTCATATGCAGATACGAAAGATCCTTCCCCTTCCAACAGTTTCGGGGCCAATGCAGGGATCATTATCGGCGACAAGGGTATCCTGGTCATCGATGCCCTTGCCTCGGCACAGGAAGCCCGGCGGTTCCTCGACGACATCCGGAAGGTATCGGACAAGCCCATCCGCTACGTAGTGGATACGCACAGCCACTTTGACCACACCTTCGGCAATGCCGAGTTTGCCGCGATGGGCGCCGTAATCGTCGCCCAGGATAATTGCGCTGAGAATATGCAGATCTCGTCCAGGCAGGTGATCGAGAATCCGGAAAGCTATGGCATGACCAAAGAGGAAGCCGGGGTCGTAAAAATCGCCTGCCCGAATGTCATGTTTGCCGAGAAGACCCGCCTCGGCCTTGGAGGAGTGAACGTAGACCTCCTGTTCATCGCGCCTTCACATACTCGAGACAGCCTTATCGTATATGTACCGGAAGAGAAAACGGTTTTTGCAGGCGACATCCTCTTTACGGATTACTATCCTTACATGGGAGACGGAGATATCCAGGGCTGGGTGAAGACCCTTGATCATCTCATGACCATGGACGCAGACACGATCGTTCCCGGCCACGGCCCTCTCTCAACGAAAAAAGATCTCGCGGATATGAAGGAGTATCTCCTGGCGTTTGACACAAAGGCCCGTTCGCTGTGTGCGACATCAGGCAATCTTCAGGAAATTGCAGCCGAGATGAAGAAATCCTTACCCTTGAGGAGCCGGGCCGATTTTCTCATCATGGGAAGCATCCAGGCAAAGTACCTGAAACCAAAGAACTGACCTGAGCTCAGCCCAGGGGGAAGAACACAAAGATGAGCACGTCCCACAGAGAGTGGGAGACGATCAGCGGGACGAGGCTCTTCTCGCGAAGATACAGGAGCCCCCAGAAAACGCCGCAGACAAACGCGGCCATAACGAGCATGAGATTGAGAGAAACGGCGTGAATGAGTGTATAGATGAGGGTGGTGAAAAGCACCCCCTTGAAAGGCCCCACCTCTCCGGTTAATACCCTCTGGACAAATCCGTGCCAGTATATCTCTTCAGCGGGGCCCATGACAAAAAACAGGAGCAGGCCGATGGTCGCCGTGCCGAGCTGTGCCTTGTTCGTGTACACTCCTTCGATCTGTCCGGAAGCAAAGGGAAACAGCATCACGGATACTTCTCTCCCGATCCAGAAGACCCCGTACAGGAGGAGTGCCGATACGATGCCGACGAGGAGATGGCGGGCTTTGCATGCAAAGAGTGACGGCAGGACTTTTCTGCTGCAGAACAGGCCGATAGCCGCCAGTATCGATGCCGAGAAAACCAGCTTATACCAGAAATTGCCCGCGGGAACCGCAAATATGAAAAACCACAAGCCGAACGCGATCGGCACGGTCAGGAAGAGAGGACGAAGGGTTTCTTTCATGCAAAGAACCGGACGGCCGTTCTCTTACGCGGCGGTTGCCGCCTTCCTGTTCCTCGGGCCACGCCTGCCTTTGTCTTTGTCTTTGTGGCCGCCCCTGCCGGAGCCGGAACCGGAACCGGAGCTCCTCTTCCGCATGCTCTTATCCTCTACGAACAGGGACTCTTCGGGCCATACAACGGGTATCTTCATACCGAGATACTTTTCAATGGATTCGAGGCAGTAGATGTAATCCTCGCAGGCGAGCGATACGGCTTTCCCCTCCTTGCCGGCCCTTGCGGTGCGGCCGATGCGGTGGACATAATCCTCGCAGTCTTCGGGCAGATCGTAGTTGATCACGAGGTCGAGGTTATCTACGTGTAACCCTCGGGAGGCCACGTTCGTCGCCACGAGAAGGGGTATCCGGCCTTCCTTGATGCCCTCGATAAGCCGGCTCCTCTCCTTCTGATTGAGATCGCCGGTAATGAATTCGCAGCCGATCCCGTTCATACCGAGACGCCGGGAGACTTTCTCGGCGGTCTGCTTCATATTGGTGAAGATCAGACAGTTCTTGGGCTTTTCTTTGGCGAGAATCCCCAGAAGAAGGCTCATCTTTTCTTCATTGCCCACATGGTAGAGCTCCTGCGTCACGGTCTCCACGGTCAGCTTCTCCGGGGCGATTTCGACCTCCATGGGATCGTTCATAAAACGCCACGCGAGCTCTTTTACCAGGAAACTCAACGTGGCGCTGAAGAGCATGGTCTGCCTCTTATGGGCAGGCTGCATGGCCTTGAGCATCCTTTTGAGATCGGGCATGAAGCCCATATCGAAAAGGCGGTCCGCCTCGTCGATGACGAGGATGTCCATGTCCCTGAAACTGAGCTTGTGGGACTGGTGAAAATCCAGCAGCCGGCCCGGGGTGCCTACGATGATTTCCGCCCCGCGCTTGAGCTGCCGCTCCTGGACGTTGTACCCCACCCCTCCGTAAATGCATGCGACCTGGAAGTCCATGTGCGCACCCAGAAGCAGGGCGTCCTTTTCCACCTGGAGAGCAAGTTCCCGGGTGGGGACGATAATCAGCGCCCTCTTGCCCTTGTTGTTCAAGAGATTCTGAAAAATGGTTACGAGATATGCTGCAGTCTTGCCCGTGCCCGTCTGTGACTGGGCGCATACATCACGGCCGTTCAAGCTGTGCGTAAACGTTGCTGCCTGGACCGATGTACATTCGGAGAAACCTGCATCATTGATGCCGAGCATAATCCGCTCGTCTAGCTGCAATTCAGTAAAAAGCATTGATACTCCTTGGTAGGTTCGTTGGTATAGTTATCGACAATGTGAGCCTGATTTCATGAATTATTTATCTTTCTCAAGGGTAATAATAGTGTATCTATTCGAAAAGTCAAGAATAAAAGCATATTACCCTTATATAGTATTCCTCCATGCATACTATTTAAGATTCAATAAATGAAATAAGGATTCAAAAAGCCTTCGGCCATGATGCCGGCACCATCGGAAACGAGGCCGGGGAGAAAAAAATAATGACCGGCTTGACGTATAGAGATTATCGGATATACACATAAGAGAATACCTCACATTGAATAAAAAAACCTAAGAGGAGGGTTTTATGAAAGTACTTCGTTATGCCGGACTGATACCCATCATGGCTATCGTGTTTCTTTTTACCTGCACATATGCAGCTTCTGCCGAGAATCCCGACAAAGGGGCGTACGTGAATCTTTTCTTTGGCAAGTTTCACCCGGACCACGACCTGAAATATGACAGCTCTTCCATTGCTGGCCTGGGCCTCGGATACAACTTCACCAAGAACCTGGCCGCAGAGCTTTCATTTGCACAGATGAATACTGACGAAGACGGCACAGGGGTCGATGAGGATGCATTCATCAGATTATACCGCCTGGAGGCGCTTTATTATTTAACTGATTCTTCCACGTTTGTTCCGTATATCGCTGCCGGCCCGGTTGCCATGAGGCTGAACAGCGACGCAACGGGAAACGAGACCGATTTCGGCGCAGACTACGGCCTGGGGCTCAAATATATAGTGAACCCTTCCGTGGACTTGCGTGCCGATGTCCGCCACGTCATAACCTTCAATGAAGACGTAGACACCTGCAACAGCCTCCTCTACACGCTTGGCTTCAACTTCCGTTTCGGCTGCGCCGCAAAGGCAGCCGCTGCACCGGTGAAAGAGACTCCCGCAACGACGGCCGCGCCTGTCGAGGCCGACAGCGACCGTGACGGCGTGCTCGACAGGAACGATGCATGCCCCGGCACGCCTTCCGGCGTTGCCGTGGACGCGAAGGGCTGCCCGAAAGACAGCGACGGCGACGGCATTGCCGATTCCCTTGATAAATGCCCACAGACCCCGAAGGGAGCCAAAGTGGATGCAAGCGGCTGCCCGCTTGATGCTGACGGCGACGGCGTTGCCGACTATCTTGACAAGTGCCCGGACACCCCGAAGGGAACCAAGGTGGAAGCAAACGGATGCCCGGCTCCGAAGGCTGAAATAACGAAGCAGGGGACATACAATTTCGGAAACATCTATTTTGACACCAGCAAGGCAACGATAAAGCAGGAGAGCTACCCGGTGCTTCAGGGTGTCATCACGTACATGAACGGCAACCCCGAGGCAAAACTCGAGATCCAGGGCTATACGGACAGTCTTGGGTCGAGAGCATCGAACCAGAAGCTTTCTGAAAATCGGGCAAATGCGGTCAGGGATTATCTCATCGGCAAGGGCATTGCAGCGGACAGGCTCACCGCGAAAGGGTACGGGGTATCGAATCCTGCTGCAACAAATGCAACGAAAGACGGAAGGGCAAAGAACAGGAGAATCGAGTTCAAACCCATCTGAGCTTAACCGGCAAAAAAGATGCTGCAAGAGGAGGTTCGAAAGACTGCAATCCGAACCTCCTCTTTTTTTCTTTACGATTACCGGAGGAACCTCTGCTTTTAAGCGCTAAAACGGCGGCATCCCGGTAACCGAGAAGGAAAATGCGACCGTCGTGGTCGAGCCGGGCGCGCAGTCCAGCTCCCAGGAAAGGATGCCTTCATCGTTCGGCTTTACTGAAGGAGTCGCCTCGATGAAATCCACCTTTATCGACTCGTCCCGTGAAAGGGGGATCTGATCTTTCAGGGTGAGCCGGGCCGGAACCTTCCTGGTGTTCTTGAGCGTTATGGTATAGGAATAGGTTGTCCTGTCCTTGCCGGTCAGGGTCTTTTCATGAAAGACCTTTTCTTTCCGCTCTGCCTTGATCCCCTCGTCCCTTCCGAGATCCACGCCGACCTGTTCTCCCGGCTGGGTCTGTTTGAGAGAGCCTCTGCCCATGAACTCGCCGTCCACGAATGCGCTGTAGCTCCCCTGCAGGATCGGCGAGGGTCCGGGCCACACGGTTTCGGCACGAAGGAACACGCCGTTGTCGGCACGCGGCACACTCATCCTGAAGATTTTCGCTTCAAGGGGTTTTCTCTGCAGGATGACCGATCTTTCCGTCCCGTCGCCAGGCAGCGTAACCGAACGGGCAGCACCGACGACATACGAAGCGGCAGTTTCCTTGACCGGCGCTTCCATGCTCTCATCCATTGCATCCTCCATCGGGGCGGCCGACATCATCGACTTCTCCCTGAGCATGCCCTGGCTGTACCGCCTCGGCACGTCTATAATCCACGGAAAAAGCTCGGGCGCCTGGATGCCGAACCCCGGCCTGCCCGTGGCAACGGAGAGCTCTTCTGCCTCCCAGTCGACTCCGGTTGCCTGCCGTATGACCGCAGTTGACTCGATCTTCATCTCGCCTTTTGCAGGGCTTGCATACACGGCATATTCCGGCCTCCATGAGCCGTTCGAAACGGCATAGGATACCTGCACCACTCTTCCTGCATCCGTTTCCACCGCGATCTCGAATCCCTGTTTGCCGGAGACGCTGCTTAAGGCCTCCTCGAGGTCCTTAACCTGAAGGGTAATGGCGTCGATCTCGGAGCCGAGGGCGATGTGCTTCTGATTCAGGCTGCTCACGCGCTCGTCGATGAACGAGAGGGCCTCGGCCATGCGGGTCCGGGAGAAGGCCGCCTCTTTGTCCCTGGCTTGTGCTGAGTCGAAGATGAGCTCGATCTGCCGCTCCATCGTCTTCTGCAGGCGCTTTTTCCCTTCGAGCTCCGCTTTCTTCGACACCAGCTGATCTTTGATCAGTTTCGCCCTGCCGCTCATGAGGCGCTTCGGCTCAATGCTCATGGACTTGACCGTTCCCCCCTGTATGGGGGTGACGCTCAAGGAGTCATGGATGAGCTCGGGCGGTGCCTCGACGACAACCTTTCCACCGGATGCCGTTTTCTCGACAGTAAGATACGCCATGTCCCGGTACAGCACCACACGCTTGAAGCTCTCCGCCGAGGCCGGTCCTGCCAGGACAAGCAGGATCAGAAACGCTGAAAAGGTTTTCTTCATGATATATATCCTCCTCCATGAATATCGCTTGCATCGATGATTGTACCGCAAATCGCCCCTCTTCGACACAAGAAAGACCGGCATCCCCTCACCGCGTGAAACCAGTCCCATTCATCCTCTACTATCTTCAGGGATTTCCGCAGCATCCTTGCCGCCCATCCGGATGCCTCTAGGGACACCTCGGACAGGCAGTGCTTTAGTCTTTCATTATCAGAAACTGAAAAAGAATCCGGCATTGAACACGAACTGGGTGAACGCATCGGACCGTATCCTGATAGAAAGGCCCTGATCATTGCTGAACACGGTGCCGCTGCTGTTTATCAGCGTTGCAAATCCCCGGCCTTCGAAGCGGAGGCCGAAATGCTTGACGAGGGGGACAAGGGCGCCGATGCCGAGCCCGAGAGAGGGGCGGGTCATCGAGTCGAAACCCGAAGAACGGGGATTGAGGTGGGTGATCCCCAGTGTCCCCACGATATAAGGACAGGCAAAATGCTGCTCTTCGCTCAGCATCACCGTACCGCCGATCTGGATGTAATGCACGTCGATATCAAAGAGGGCATCGTCGGACAGTATGCCTTCATCGACCTTCAGCTCGGTGGGCTGTCGGCTGTAGAAAAACTCGTACCGGGTGTCCTTCTCATGCTCCGTACTGACGGCAATTCCGTAGCTCGCGGTCTCCTTGAGGCTCAACTCGGTATCCGAGCCCTCCTCTTCGAACGATCCGCCAAAGGTGTAGCCGACCATGGGAGAGACCTGCCACTCCCTTGCCCACCCGGCCTGACACGTACAGACGACCATTGCTGCACACACAGCCGCAAGCGTTATCTTCATACTCTGCTGTATCCCTTCATGTAATGTATACCCTCACCCGAAACCTTTATCAAATGATGAGATCGGGGCGTCATTTTTTGTCATAACGAAAAATCCCTTTATCTTTGCCGTCAGGGTATGCGAAAGGTTTTTCATGGCATTCGTACGGATGAAGGGCATTGCGGGGTTATTGTACGTCCCTGATGAAAACGGCGGCGCAAAAAAGCACCCGTGCAGAGACTGCTTTCACTGCCAGTGGTGCAGCGACAACAAGTGCGGGCTGTGTCTCCACGGCGAAGCGTGCAGCAAGCATTCGTGCCGTGACAAAAAACCCGGTGGCGGCGCAAAAGCGTCTCGAAAAAAGTGAGGCCCGCTCAGGACGATCCCGGCGCATACATCATTCAAAACGAATCGATGTAAGGACGTCCCTGAACTCTTTTTCGCAGCAGAATTCTCCTCCGATCGGACCGGACATCTCTACGGAAAGCACATGGTCTCCGGCAAAGATCAGGTAGCAGCGCGACAGGCACTCCAGCTCGGTTCCGTTCTGATTAAAAACCGTGAAGGTCGATTTAATGATGTTGGCCGGTCTTTTCGATATGATCCCGTCCGAGGTCGCTTCGAGGAGGCAGAAGTCCCTGAATACGGCTTCCAGCTGAATAAGCTGCATCCTCAAAAAAGTCGGGCGGTCTATGGAGCTTACGCCGATTATCATGCGGTGCATTGCCTGCACGGTGGGAAGCACCAGATCGGAGAGCCTGTGATCGTAATGAAAGTATACAAGCGGCTCCTGTGCATACTGGATCAGGTTATCATTCCCTTCCGAGGGAGGATCGGCCCTGTTTATTATGAGGTTTATCGCCCATTGTTTCGGTATGAACGTCCAGTCCTCAGGTTTTTCGATTGAGAACCCCAATTCATCGTTTATGTAGAGATTTCTGTCAGTCATGGTCAACCTACAATCCAACGGGGCTCATCAGACCTATACCCCCGGTATCCGGATTGAAATCATATTCTTGTCTAAGGAACCGCAGCCTAATGGCGACCGTTGATTTTGGTATGCAGGGGCATATTAAAACATATAATAGAGAGGTGCCGATAATCCAAATCAGCCTGCGTGCAATCCTTCAGAAGAGAACGAGGCAAAGGCCTTAATATCCGGCATGGTCCGGTCATTCCATATTCACGTCCCGGAGGTAACCGCTGAGCGCTATAGTTGCCGCCGATACCCGCCGGGTCACTGGGACGCTGTCCAAGGGCAAATACTTTTTATACGAAAAGGACAGGAGAAAAAAATGAGTAGAGGCAGTATACCCAGGGTGGCAGTGAACGGATATGGGGTCATCGGCAAACGGGTAGCCGATGCAGTGGCGCTTCAGGACGACATGGAGCTCGCCGGGGTTGCCGATGTATCGAGCGATTACCGCATCCGGGTAGCAGTGGAGAGGGGATACCCCGTATATGCTTCCACGGCAGAGAAACGCCCCGAGATGGAAGAGGCGAATATACCGGTCCAGGGGATGATCGATGACCTTCTGAAGCAGGCGGATATCGTCGTAGACTGCACCCCGAAGGGAATCGGGGCGCGAAACAAGGAAAAGTACAAGGAAGCGGGAGTAAAGGCCATATTCCAGGGGGGAGAGAAACACTCCCTGACGGGGTATTCTTTCGTTGCGCAGGTGAATTACGCCGGCGCGCTGAACAGGGATTTCGCCCGGGTCGTCTCGTGCAACACCACCGCACTCTGCAGAATATCCAATGCCCTGCACAAAAGGGGATGGGTATACCGGGTCCGGGCAGTGCTCCTCCGCCGCGCGACCGATCCATGGGAATCACATGACAACGGAATGATCAATACCGCGATCCCCGAGACCAAAGTGCCGAGCCACCAGGGGCCTGACGCAAAGACCGTCATCCCGGATCTGGACATCACGACCATGGCAGGGGCCGGACCGTACAACTTGAGCCACCTCCATTTTGCCATGATCGAGACAAAAAAGAACGTCACCATCGAAGAACTGCGCCATGCGCTGTGGGAAGAGCCGCGGATCGTCTTTGTCAGCTCGGGCAACGGCCTCGTCGCCCTGAATGCGGTCATCGAGCTCATGCGGGACCTCAGGCGTCCGCGGAACGACATGTGGGAGGTGGCCATCTGGGAAGACGCCCTGTCATCGGACAACCGCGAAGTGTACCTGACGTTCCAGGTCCATAACGAGTCCATCGTGGTGCCCGAGAGCGTCGATGCCGTCCGGTCGCTGACGGGCATAGAGAAAGACTGGCGGACATCGGTGGAGAAAACCGACATGGCCCTGGGCATCACCAAGAGCTTTTTCCCCCATTCCATCCACGAAGAAGCGATTCATGCAGAGATGGGCAGAAGGCTCAGCAGAGGGGAAAGGCACCATCAGAAGGAAGGCTTCAAGGGCGCAGAAGAGCCCACAGGTTCGGTATTTTCCAAAGAGCAGCGAAACTACTGGGTCGGCAGATAAAAGCCTTTTTGTTATCACCTACGTTTACAAGCAAGCCGCTCCCTTTGGTCGCATTGCGCTACAGATTATAATCCTTGATCAGCCGGCGTTCCATCTCGCCCTCGATCCTGGCCTGGATTTCAACATAGTCTTTTATCGACGAGTTCTGAAGCTTGTTGCGCAAGAGCTCATCGACCTGGAAGATGCCTGCAGAGTTCGCCAATTCTATCACCAGCTTAACCGGATGCTCATCGCCTTTCTCGATATCTACCCTGTCAACAGCCTGGGCCGAGATCGAATGAATATTCACCTTCCCTGCCTCGAAGGGGATGCGCGATCTGCCCTGGCTCATATCCAGTGCGTCGGCAACCTTCAGGACACCGGCTTCTATGGTCAGGCAGACCTCCTTTGCGTTATGCGCAACGATGTCGTGCATCACCTCGCAGGTCAGGATCGTCAAGCCCGGTTCCTCGTAGATGCGGGTCAGCAGCTCCCGGGCTTTCGGATACGCGAAAAGCAGGCTGTACTGCTCGTGATTGTGCCGGTGAACCGCTATCCCCACATCGTGCAGAAACGCCGCAAGGACAACGGCCACTTCGGCATCCTCCACAGCCATGCCATAGTTTTTCACAATACTGGGCTCGACTCCACCCTTTACCAGGAGCCGCAGTATCTTCAGCGCCGCATTGGATACGATCCGGATATGGATCTCCCCATGATCGTTTATCCCGCTGCGGTCGACCGCGTTCATATTGGCGCATTTCCACAGTTGGTGGAGTTCTTCGTTTGTGTAGATCCGCTGGAGCAGCTTTTCCAGCTTGACGTTTCCCTTTGCAGGAATCCGAAAATTCATATCTCCCCCGTTGCCGCCTTATCGTGTTTTCATGGCAGCTCTTCCATTTTTATAGTGGATTCTCGTCTGCATGACCAGTTTCTTCAGCACAATTCACTACCGGGCAGACATTCTCCGCTGAGTGTGTTTATCCGTATTGTACGGGACTCATGGGTATTGTATGATGAGTTCTTATGTACCGCACCAAGGGGATGCCGCCCGAAGATAATGCCTTGAGTGCACAGAGAATCGGCGACGGGATAAACTCACGATGGACTTGAAGAGAAAGATTGCACTCGCAGCAGCGGTGTTATCGTTCTGCCTGGCAGGATACTCAGCCGCCTCGGGTTCGGCCGCAGACCCTCAACACGGCGCCGTCTCTCCCAAAACCGCCGCAGATGTCCTCGTTGTCAACAGCGACCATGCATACCCGCCCTACGAGTTTCTGGAAGGCGGGATACCGACCGGTTTCAATATCGATCTCATCAAGGCAGTGGCAGAGGTCATGGATATCCCCATACAGATCGAGCTCGTCCCATGGGGAATGGCCAGACGCAAGCTGGAAAGCCGGCGCGCCGACATGCTGGCAGGGATGTATTATTCGAAGGAAAGGGAGCTGGCCGTCGACTTTTCCGTTCCCCACACGCTGGTCACCTCGGGCCTGTTCGTGCGCAAAGGCTCACCGCTTCGCTCACTGGAAGGGGTTCGGGGCAAGGAGATCCTCGTCCGGGAAGGCGATATCATGCACGACTTCCTGGAGAGCACCGGCCTGACTTCCCGCATCGTCCCCGTAAAAGACCCGCTCGAAGCCCTGCGGCTCCTTTCTTCGGGGAAGTGCGACGGGGCGCTCCTCTCTTCCGAGGTCCAGGGGCTTTATTTCGCCGAAAAATTCGAGCTCGACAACCTCTCCGTAATCAGCACCGGCCTGCCGCCGAGAGAATACTGCTTTGCCGTAAAGGAAGGGAACCGCCGCCTCGTCAACCAGCTGAACGAGGGGCTCAATATCATCAAAGCCACGGGCCGTTACAAGCAGATTCACGAGACCTGGTTCGGCGTGTACGAGGAGAGGACGTGGTGGCAGAAGTCCTGGAAATACCTGGCAGCGCCTCTGGCCTTCATGGCCGTACTGATCGTGGCGAGCCTGGCGTGGTCCTGGATGCTGGGGAGAAGAGTATACGTAAGGACAAAAGAGCTCTCCGAATCCGAGAAGCGCCTCCATACGCTCTTCCGGGCGTCTCCTGCAGTCATCAGTATCACCTCGCCCGAAGACGGCCGCCTGCTCGAAGTCAACGAAGCATTCGAGACTATCTCCGGATATACGCGGGAAGAAGCCCTGGGCCGGACGTCGATCGAACTCGGACTCTACGCGGATAAAAATGACCGGCAGCGCGTTATTGATGAAATGAAGCGGTCGGGGCAGGCCCGGAACCTGGAGCTCAACTTGAGAACCAAATCCGGGCAGATCGTGGTCGGACTGTTTTCGACCACTCCCATCGAGCTGAAAGGAAAGGCCTGCCTGCTGACCGTGATCAACGACATTACGGAGCGGAAGCGGGCCGAAGAGGAGAGAGACAAGCTTGAAGCCCAGCTCATCCAGTCCCAGAAGCTTGAAGCTATCGGCAGTCTGGCAGGAGGGGTTGCGCACGACTTCAACAACATCCTTACCGCAATCCTCGGGTATGCCGAGCTGGCCCTGGCATCTCAGAAAAACTGGGAGGCCCCGAACGAAAAGCTCACGTTGGAGCTCCGGGAAATACAGCGGTCTGCACAGAGAGCCGCAGCCCTCACGCAGCAGCTCCTGATTTTCAGCCGGCGCGAGATGGCAAAGCCGGAAGTCCTCAACCTCCACGACGTCCTCATCGCCATGGAAAATATGCTTGGCCGTCTGATTACGGAGAATATATCTCTGAACATCTCTTCGGAAAACGACATCCATCCCATCCTGGCCCACCACCATCATATCGAGCAGGTCATCATGAATCTGGCGGTCAATGCCCGCGATGCCATGCCTGATGGCGGCAGGCTCGACATCAAGATCCATAATGTCACGCTCGACGATGCATACACGGCAGTGCACCCGGAAGCGCATCCCGGGCCCCATGCGGTGCTGACCGTCAGCGACACCGGCCATGGCATGGATGCATCGACCATGGCAAGGATCTTCGAGCCCTTTTTCACTACCAAGGAACGGGGACGGGGCACCGGGCTCGGGCTGTCGAGCGTATACGGCATCATCAAGCAGTCAGGCGGCCACATCACCATATACAGCCAGCCGGGCATCGGATCGACGTTCAAGGTTTTTTTGCCGGCCTCTACTGTCGAAGCTCCCCAGACTGTGCCGTCCACCGGGAGTGAGGACGCACCGCGAGGGAGCGAAACGGTTCTCCTGTGCGAAGACGACGAAAGCGTGCGGGAGCTCAGCATGAATATCCTCTCCGCCAACGGGTACCGCGTCATCTCGGCCTGCAGCGGCATGGATGCGCTCGAACTGGCCGGCAAAAGCGGCATAGATCTTCTTGTAACGGATGTCATCATGCCGGGCATGAACGGCAGGATGCTCGCAGAACGCCTCAAGGAAAGCATCCCGAGCTTGAAGATTCTGTTCATCTCCGGCTACACCGACGATGTCATCAACCACCACGGCATCCTCGAGCCGGGGTTCGAGCTGCTCATGAAGCCTTTTACCAGCGCAGATCTTTTGCGCAACGTCCGGCGCGTGATCGACGGAACCGCATAACCCGGGACAGCACTGCATCGGAGGAGACAACCCGTGGACGACGGCAGAAGGGCATCACCGGACATGCTGCGAAGCGATTTTTTGGAGTTCTCTTCAAGGCACGGCGCAAAAAATCCGAAAACCTTCTCCATGTATGCAGGGAAAAGAAGTACCGACACGCAGAGCTTCGCAAGATCGATCGCGCTGGCGCTGGCGGCCGCCGTCGTTTTCGTCTTCCTGGCAGGCATGTACTGGAAGCAGCCTCATCCGTGCCAGGAGCCCGTCACATACCGGATCGGGCACGTCGATCCGCGGTTCGGACTGAGCCGCAAGGAAGCTGCCGAGGCAGTCGGCGACGCAGCATCCATATGGGAAAAAGCAACGCGGCTCGACCTTTTCCGGCAGGAGCCCAAAGGGATAGTGGAGATCAGCTTTGTTTACGATTACCGCCAGGAAGCGGCAGACAAGCTCAAGGGCATAAGCGGCAGCATCGATAATACTAAAAGCTCCTACGACACCCTGAAAGCCAGGTATGAAAACCTGAAGGCGGAGTATGAGCAGAAACAGGCGTCCTTGTCCGAGGATATCGACTCTTACAACGCACGGATGCAGGCACTGAAGGCGGAGCACGATGCAGCGTCACGGCATGGAGGGCTGCCCGAAGATATCTATGACAGGCTCATGGCGGAAAAGGAGTTTCTCGACTCTCTCCACGAATCCCTGGAAGCGCGCAGGGGTGAGCTGAACACTGCCGTTGAAAACATGAACAGCCTGGTTGAAGCCATCAACGAGATCGCGCAGCATCTGAATCTCGAAGTGGTGAATTACAACCGGACCGGCGAGAAGCTGCGGGAGGAGTTCAGCGAAGGGCTGTATGAAAAGAGGAACGGCCGTCAGACGATCACGATCTTTCATTTCACGAACCGCGATCACCTGATCCGGGTAATGGCCCATGAACTCGGGCACGCCCTGGGTTTGAGCCACAACGACAACCCCGACGCCCTCATGTATCGCCTGAACCGGAGCGATTCCCTTGAGCTCACCAAAGAAGATATCGCCGCACTGCAGAAACGGTGCACAGGGGACTGAGGCATACCTAACCCTTTTCCGGCAGGAACGTTCTCCGTATTGTAATCATATGGACATCCGCGCGTTCCCTTGTTATTGATGAAAAGGTTATGAAGAGACCGTTTATACAATACCCTTCACCTGAAACGCACCCGTATGTGCGGCTGCTTGCCGAGCAGGCATTCTCTCGTGCGGCAGACGCGCTGCTCATTCCGGGCAACAGTGTCCGGCTTCTCAAAGACGCCTCTCAGAATTACCCCGCATGGCTCGAAGCAATGAACTCCGCCCGGAAAAGCATCCACTTCGAAAGCTATATCGTCTATGACGATGAAATCGGCCGGATGTTTGCCGATGTGCTTATCGCAAAGGCCCAGCAAGGCGTCAAAGTCAGGCTGATCTACGACTGGCTGGGGGCGATGGGAAAGACTCCCCGCCGCTTCTGGAGAAGTCTCACGGATTCTGGCGTGGATGTGCGCTGCTTCAACCCGCCCCATATCGGCCACCCCTTGAGCTGGCTGAGCAGGGACCATCGCAAGATGATCGCGGTCGACGGCTCTATCGGCTTTGTCACGGGCCTGTGCATCGGCAAGATGTGGTCGGGCGATCAGGAGCTGGCTATCGAGCCGTGGCGCGATACGGGCATCATGGTGGAAGGACCCGCAGTGGCCGATATCGAACACTCTTTTGCCGAGATATGGTCAACCATGGGGCCGCCGCTGCCGGCGGAAGAAGTCCCCGGGAGAAGCTCCATACACGCGGCAGGAGACACAAACGTGCGCGTCGTTGCGAGCATCCCGAACACCGCAGGGCTTTTCCGTCTGGACCAGCTCATCGCCGCGGTTGCGCGTCAGTCTCTCTGGCTTACGGATGCCTACTTCCTCGGCCTGACCCCGTATGTTCAGGCGCTCAGGGCAGCTGCCAGAGACGGAGTCGATGTCAGGCTGCTCGTTCCCGGGTCGACCGACATCCCCATAATCAGGGCGGTTTCCCGGGCCGGTTTCCAGCCCCTCCTGGAAGCCGGGGTAAGGATCTTCGAGTGGAACGGCCCCATGCTGCACGCGAAGACCGCGGTGGCCGACAGCAGATGGGCCAGGATCGGGTCCAGCAACCTGAATATCTCGAGCTGGCTCGGCAATTACGAGCTCGATGTTGCGGTGGAGGATGAGAACTTCGCCATGGCCATGGAAAGGATGTACCTCGAAGACCTGGCGAATTCGACGGAGATCGTGCTGAGCAGCCGCCATGTCGTATGCCCTGCCAGCAGCGTTCCGAAGGTACCCCGCAGGATGAGAGACCGGAGGAAAGGGAGCATCGGGCGGGCCGGCGTCGGGTTCATCAGGGCGGGAAGAGTCGTTGAAGCAGCCATAAGCAACCGCCGGGCCTTGGGGCCTGCCGAGGCAAAGATCATGTTCATCGCAAGCATGGTTCTCCTGTTCTTTGCCGCCATCGCCGTGCTCTGGCCGAGGCTGCTTTCCGTGCCGTTCGCCTTTTTCAGCGGCTGGCTCGCAATAGCTCTGCTCCTCAAGGCATACCGGACCCGGTCGGGGAGAAAGCCGTCCGACCCGAACGGGCAGGACGGGAAAGACGCCTCCGCCTACTGCAAGCCTAAGGGCCGCTGAAAATAAGGTATTGTCACCGTGCACCCGCTTATATTACAGGACCTGACATGACATTCATCGAGCTCCTTTCACCGGCCAGAGATCTTGAGTGCGGGAAGGCCGCCATCGACCACGGCGCAGACGCGGTCTATATCGGAGGACCGTCCTTCGGCGCAAGGGCTGCTGCAGGCAACGAGATGGCGGATATCGAGAACCTCGCCCGGTACGCCCATCGCTACCATGCAAAGGTGTATCTGACGCTCAACACCATTCTCTTCGATGAAGAGCTTCACGAGGCCCTGACGATCGCCCGTCAGGCCTGGGAAGCCGGGGCCGACGCCCTTATCATCCAGGATATGGGGCTGCTCGAGCTCGATCTGCCGCCGATGCCCCTGATCGCCAGCACCCAGATGAACAATGCGGACGCATCACACATCCGTTTCCTGGAGCGGGCAGGATTCCGGCGCGCTATCCTGGCACGGGAGCTCTCCCTGGAACAGATACGCGACATCCGCCGCAATACCTCCATCGAGCTCGAATCATTCGTCCACGGATCTCTGTGCGTAAGCTATAGCGGCCGCTGCTGCATGAGCGCAGCCCTGGGAGGCCGGAGCGCCAACCGCGGCTCCTGCGGCCAGCCCTGCCGTCTCGCATGGGACCTCATCGATTCGGAAGGCAGGATACTGGAGGAGAACCGCCACTGCTTAAGCCTCAAGGATATGGACCGAAGCGATTTCCTGGCAGACCTCGTCGACTCGGGAGTAACTGCGTTCAAGATCGAGGGCCGCCTCAAGGACACGGCATACGTCAAGAACGTCACCGCCTACTACCGTACCCGGATCGATGCATTGCTCGACTCCCGGTCAGATCTCTTTAGGGCTTCCAGCGGCCGCACGGAGTTCTCCTTTATCCCCGACCCGCGCAAAACCTTCAGCCGGGGCGCGACCCCCTATTTTCTCCGGAGAGAGGACGATGATGTCTGGTCGCCGGACACCCCGAAGGCAACCGGCGAAGAGATCGGCCGGGTCACCCAGTCCGGCCTGAACTGGTTCTGCCTGGACGAGGGAGCGGACATTATCAATGCCGGCGACGGCCTGTGCTTCTTCGACCAGGAGAGAGCGCTCCAGGGCCTTCAGGTGGTCAGGGTGACAGAGAACCGGGTCCAGTCTCACATGCCGATTCAAGGCCTCGACCGGGGCACGCTGATCATGCGCAACCGCGACCACCAGTTTCTGAAAGCCCTCCTGGGAGAAACTGCCAAGCGGAAGATCGCCATCCATCTCACTTTCCGGGAAACCGCCGATGGCTTTTCCCTCGAGGGGACCGATGAAGACGGCAATGCGGCAACTGCCGTCCTCACCGCCGGAAAAGAACCTGCGGAAAAACCCGATGCGGCCATGGACACCGTCCGGAAGCAACTCTCCCGAATCAATGACAGCATCTTCACCCTTGTCTCCCTTACCCTGGAAACGAGCCCATATTTTCTCCGCACAGCCGAGCTCAACGGTCTCAGGCGAGAGCTCATCGCCTCGCTGGAGGCAAAGCGCATACAGTCGTATGTCCGCCCCGTACGGCAGCCGGCTCCGGATAAAGCCGCCGCCTACCCCGTGGCGGAGCTCGACTATTCCTATAACGTCAGCAACGATTCGGCCCGGGAATTCTACCGGAAGCACGGGGCAGCCGTTGTCGAACCCGCCTTCGAGCTTAAGCGCCCCGCGCCAGGCGCCGTTCTCATGACCACCCGGCACTGCCTGCGCAGGAGCCTCGGGGCATGTCCGAAACAAGAGGCCCATGTCCGGCTCTCAGAGCCTCTCTTCATCGAACATGCGGGCCGCCGCTTCCGCCTTGCATTCGACTGTGCAAACTGCAGGATGCAGGTAGTCATGGACTGAAAACAAACCCATGAAGGGTTTTAACGAAACGGGCCCGGCCGTTTATCGATGGAACGACATGAGCGGGCACCGGAAAGGATCGCCGCAGTTTATCCCTTACAAAAAAGTCGCGGTCCTGATACAGGATACAACAACCACGGGTAACATGGAGAACTATATGCCGGGACCTCGCAATGATGTACGTAAAAAAGCAGCGAAGCAGACGCTCCTGAAAGTGACCGAGCCTGCCGAGCTGATGCAGTTCCTCATCGCCGCGCTGCCGGAGAAGAGCCGGAGCACCATCAAATCTCTGCTTGCCCATCACCAGGTATCGGTTGACGACAAGGCGGTCACCCAGTTCAATCATCTCCTGAAACCCGGCCAGCAGGTAACCGTCACCTGGACCAAGGTTTTGCAGAGAGACCGGCAGAAGGGCCTGAAGATCGTGTATGAAGACCCGTTCATCATCGTGATCGAAAAACAGCCCGGACTGCTTTCCATAGCGACGGAGAAAGAGAATGAACGGACCGCCTACAGGATGCTGAGCGATCAGGTCAAACGGATGGACCCGAAGAGCCGGATATTCGTGGTTCACCGCCTCGACCGGGAGGCCTCGGGACTCATGATGTTCGCCAAGAGCAAAGACGTTCAGCGACTGCTTCAGGATGCCTGGCAGAAGGACATCCTCGAGCGGAGCTATGCGGTGGTGGTTGAAGGCCGTACGCGGGAGGAGCAGGGAACGATCGCCTCATGGCTGAAGCAGAACAGGGCCCACGTCATGTACTCGACCCAGACCCCGGGGGAAGGCCAGAAGGCCGTTACCCATTACAAGATGCTGATGCGCAACGAAGATTACACCCTGCTGGAAGTAAAGCTCGAAACAGGCAGAAAGAATCAGATCCGCATACACATGAAAGATCTGGGCCACAGCATCGTCGGCGACAAAAAATACGGATCCACGGAGAAACCCATCGGCCGCCTCGCCCTTCACGCCAGGGTGCTGGCCTTCCGGCATCCGGTGACGGGCAAGACCCTTCGCTTTGAAACGCCGATCCCCAGGGAGTTCTTACGCCTGTTCGGCGAGAAGCGCGGGAAACAAGCATAACGTCGTCACAACTCATCATACGCTAAGAAACTTTCGCAACGCCGTCAGCCCCGGTTCGATCTTTATTTGCCCACCGGAGGCCCCGGTCCTGCACCGGCGAAACCCCGGGTCGCCGCCGGTCCGATCCCCGTTCAGAGGTGAATCAACGATCATCCATCGCTTCCTCTGTGCCGTACAAACGAATAGACGCATCACTTTATTGAATGATAGCTATTCACTTATGCCATTAAAATATTTGTCTTGGGAAGCTTTCCGGGCTACCGTACCTGACTGTACGGAAAGGCACGGCCAGCCAGTGGCCTGATATAACGAAGGGTACGGGGAGGATGTTTCGTGAGATTGAAGAATATATTTGCATCCGTGTGGGGAATCGTTGCGGCAGGCGCGGCCATAGGCATTGTTGCCGCCCTGCTGCAGAAACTGGGAAATCCCGGCAACATGGGGGTCTGCGTGGCCTGCTTCGAGAGGGACATCTCCGGCGCCATAGGCCTTCACCGGGCAGACGTGGTGCAGTATCTGCGGCCGGAGATCATCGGGTTTGTCCTGGGCTCGCTCGCAGCAGCCCTTTTGTTTCGTGAATTCCGTCCGCGGGCAGGTTCCGCACCGGTTGTCAGGTTCGTTCTCGGGATGTTCGCCATGATCGGAGCTTTGATATTCCTCGGATGCCCATGGAGAGCTCTGCTCAGGCTTTCCGGCGGAGACTTCAATGCCGTGCTCGGGATCCTCGGCCTCACGTTCGGAATCTGTATCGGGACGGTCTTTCTTAAAGCCGGCTATACCCTGGGCCGGTCCGAGAAAGCCTACACAGCAGCAGGCCTCCTGCTGCCCGTGATCATGATCGGACTCCTCGTTCTGGCCTTTGTCTTCCCTCAGATCTCCGGAGAGCCGAAGAACGATGTGCTCTTCTACAGCGTGAAGGGACCGGGCTCGATGCATGCACCGCTCCTTATATCGCTGGGCGCCGGCCTCTTTGTCGGTTTCATCGCGCAGAGGAGCAGGTTCTGCACCATGGGCGCCATCCGCGACCTTTTCCTGTTCGGGCAGACGCACTTGTTCATGGGCCTTGCTGCATTCGCTTTGGCCGCATTCCTCATGAACCTCGGCCTCGGACAATTCCACGCAGGCTTTGAAAATCAGCCGGTTGCGCACACCATGCATCTCTGGAACTTTCTCGGCATGGCACTGGCAGGGCTGGCCTTTGCACTTGCAGGCGGCTGTCCCGGAAGACAGCTTTTCCTCGCAGGCGAAGGCGACAGCGATGCTGCGATATTCGTGCTCGGCATGGTCGTCGGGGCGGCCGTTGCCCATAACTTCGGCCTCGCGAGCTCTCCGCAGGGGATAGGGCCGCACGGCATTGCAGCGGTGATCACGGGGTTTGCAGTCTGCCTGTCCATCGGTTTCTTCATGAGAAAGAATGTGGCTTAAGGAGGAGAAGCATGCGTACGGTTATTGATGCACGGGGGCTTTCATGCCCCCAGCCGGTTATCATGGCAATGGCAAAAATGAAGGAAATGGAGAGCGGAGAGTTTTCAGTGCTCGTCGATACCGAAACGTCCCGCGAGAATGTATCGCGCACGGCTCAAAGCAGGGGATGGAGGATAAAGGATGTGGCGTCCGAGGACAACGGCTGCCGCCTTACCCTGTCAAAAAGCTGAGCGAACCTGCTTCGATTGACTCAAACGACGTAATCCTCCCGGGTCAGGGAAGCAGGCCTCCCCCTTTTTGCTTTGCGGCTTTTAAAGAAATTCCCTGGTACCCATTTTTGTTTCATTATTGATTTCAGCCTGGCCGTCACGTATATTCTGTGGTAATACCACCAGCCATAGGGGATGATCATGGACGGCATGCTGAAACCGCTCAAGGCGGAGAGTCTCAAAGAAGTATTCATCTCGCGGTTCGAAGACCTGATTCTTACCGGCAAGCTCGCCATCGGCCAGAAGCTGCCGCCCGAGCGCGAACTGGCTGTCCAGCTCGGAGTGAGCAGGCCCGTGGTGCACGAGGGTCTCCTTGACCTGGCGGTGAAGGGCCTCGTCACCATGAAACCCCGGGTGGGAACCGTAGTGAACGACTACCGCAAGGAAGGCTCGCTCGTCATGCTGGAATCCATCTTCAATTTCCGGCGGGACAACCTCGATTCCGAGCTCATGCGGAGCCTGCTGGAGGTGAGACTCCTCATGGAGGTCGAGACCGCACGGCTCGCGTCCAAACACCGGAGCACGGAGCACATGAGGGCTTTCCGTGATATCCTCGCCAGGGAAGGACAAGCCGGACAGACCGATATCGACGGCCTTGCAGGTCTGGATTTCGAGCTTCACCAACTCATTGCACTCGCTTCGGGCAATCTGGTCTATCCGCTGCTTATCAACTCGTTCAAACCCGTATACACGACCATGACTTCAATTTTCTTTTCCACCCCGGAGGTGGTGCCCCACGTGCATTCTTTCCATAAAAAGCTGGTGGATGCGATCGAGAACAAGGATGGGGCAAAGGCTTCGCAGATAATGTCTGAAATGCTTGCCCACGGTGAGCAGCACCTGATAAGACGAGTGTGAACAAAGAGAGGAGACAGGCCATGAGCACGGCTGGATCATTACTGGAGAGACATGCGGTCAAAGAGCCCAAGAACCTCTCGCCGCGTATTCAATGGCTGAGAGAGTATTACTTCAAAGGCAGCTCAAGGGCCTGGAACAACGAGTTCACCGCGTGGAGCACAGGCGCGGAGTGGGATATACTCTTCGATGAGTTGACCTTCTACATCGTGCCCGAGACATACGCCTTTCTCCAGACCTTCCGTTCTTCCCTGCAGCAGGCTGCACGGAACGTCCAGCTCCATAACGATTTCTGGAAGTGGAGCCTGCCCGAGAGAAAGGCCTGGTTCATCAAAGAGGTGATGCTGAACTACGTACCGCAGGAGGTCCTTCCCGGCGACCTCATCGCAGGCGGCCGGTTCAATGTCCAGACCTCCAAGTGCTGGACAAAGAAGGAAGCCCAGGAGCGCGACAAGCTCATCTATGGAAAGACCGGAGCACGCGCAGCCATGAAATGGTTCCATGACCACGGCTACGGCAATTCGGGCGCAACCTCGGGCCACCTGGTCCCCGGTTATGAACGGGTGCTTGAGCTTGGCTGGAAAGGGATCTACGATGACATCAGGTCGCGATACGAATCCCTGAGCGTAAAAGACAAAAAGGGACCCGTAGGCGGCCAGCTCCGGGCCATGATGACCGCCGCCACCATGGCAAAGGATCTTGCCTGGAGATATGCCCGCCTCTGCGAGCGGATCGGCCAGGATGAAAAGGACCAGGCCCGGAAAGCCGAGCTTGCGAGCATGGCGAAAAATCTCAAAAGAGTCCCGTGGGAACCGGCCCGTACGTTCTGGGAAGCGGTTCAGTCGCTGTGGATCACCCACATGCTCGTCATGAGCGACGAGAACTACCCCGGCCCCGGCGTATCGTTCGGGCGGATCGACCAGTACCTCCTTCCCTACTGGGAGCTTTCCCTTTCCGAAGGCATGGACAGGGAATTCGGAAAAGAAATCCTCAAGTGCTTCTGGCTCCACGCAAATACGGCCTATGACGCCATGATCCGCATCGGCAACCAGGGCATAACTTCCGGTTACGGCCAGCTGGTATCGCTTTCGGGCATGGGCCCGGGCGGCCGCGACATGACCAACGATCTCACCTACGCCATGCTCGAGGTCGTTGACGACCTTTCGCCGATCCTTGAGCCAAAGCCGAACGTGAGGCTCCACAGGGGAAGCCCGGAAAAGCTCCTGGACAGGACCGTTGAGATGATCTCCATGAGCCAGGGATCGCCCTTCCTCCTCAATTTCGACGAGCGGTCCATGGCCGGGATGATGGCCGAGGCGAAAAAAGCCAAGGTAGAGCATCTCATAAACGAAGACAACGTATTCGACTATGCACCCGTAGGCTGCCTCGAGAACACCATGGCGGGCAACGACCGATCCGGCACGGTGGACAACAATCTTAATCTGTTCAAGGCAGTGGAACTCGCCCTGAACGACGGGCGGGATTTCCACGATTTCATCGATCCCATCACCGGGAAAACTGAAAAGGTCAGGCAGGCAGGTCCCTCCACCGGAAACGCCGCACGGTTCAGAATCTGGGACGATTTCTGGAAAGCGTATGTCCGTCAGACGAAATACATCATCAAAGAGTGCGTGGACCTCTATGAGAAATCCGAGTCTATCCGGGCAAAGTTCTGCCCCACGCCGTATGTCTCCTGCCTTGTGAAGGGATGCGCCGAGAAAGGGATCGATGTAACCCAGGGCGGCGCCGAGCTCAGCTTCACGACACTGGAGGCCGTGACCTTTGCCACGACCGTAGACAGTCTGCTCGCCATAAAAAGCCTCGTCTACGAGCGGAAAGAGTGCAAAATGAAGGAGCTCATAAAGGCGCTTAAATCCAACTGGCAGGGATATGAAACGCTGCGGGCAAAAGCGACCTTCAAAGCCCCCAAGTACGGACGCGACGATGACGAGGCGGACGAGATGGCAAGGATGGTCATGAATCTCTGGTGCGAGGAGACCTGGAAGCACAGGACCAAGTCTACGCTGCGGCAGTTCAGGCCCGGCATGCTCAGCTGGAACTACTGGGTGGGCGACGGGTTTATCCTGCCGGCAAGCCCGGACGGAAGGCCCAAGGGACGTTTTCTGTCGAACGCCATCTGCCCGGTGAGCGGCGCGGATATCAGCGGCCCGACGGCAAACATGAACTCAGTGGGAAAAGCCCTGGGCGGCAAGGCCGAAAACGGCAAGGGCGACTGGAAAGAGTATTTCAACTGCCTTCCCAACGGGGCGAGCCACACTATCTCGATGAGCCCGTCCATGATGAGGAACAGGGAGCAGAGGGAAAAGTTCAAGGCCTTCATCAGGGGCTGCATCGAAAACGGCGGCACGTCCCTGCAGATCAACATGGTGGATGCAGCCATGCTCAAAGATGCGCAGAAGAGGCCCGAAGAATACCGGTCGCTCCTGGTGCGGATCACCGGATATAACGCGTACTTCTCGAGCATAGGGCACGAGCTCCAGAACGAGGTCATCGCGAGGATCAGCCATGAATCGTGCTAAAGGGGACCGGGCCGTGAAAAACGAGAACATGATATTCCCCAGAGGAACGGTCCTGAGGATCCAGCGGATGTCCGTGGAAGACGGGCCCGGCATCAGGAGCACGGTCTTTTTCAAAGGCTGTCCTTTGCGGTGCGCGTGGTGCCACAACCCGGAGAGCATCTCGAATACGCCCGAAATCCATTGGGAGGGGCACAAGTGCATCGGCTGCCTGGAATGCGTGAACGCCTGCCCCGACCATGCCCTTTCCTCTACGGATAACGGCATTGCGATCGACCGGTCGAAATGCAAAGGCTGTCTCACCTGCACCGAGATCTGCCCTTCCACTGCCCTGGAAGCATACGGGGGCACCATGACCGCATCCGGGATCATACGCGAGATCGACAAGGACAGGGTCTACTACGAGAAGTCGGGGGGCGGGGTAACCCTTTCGGGCGGCGAGCCGACGCTTCAGCCCGCGTTTGCCAGGGCGCTGCTGAAAGAATTGAAGGAGCACGGCCTGCACACGGCGCTCGATACCTGCGGCCAGTGCCAATGGGAGACCCTGGAGTCTCTCATGCCGTATACCGATCTCGTGCTTTTCGATGTCAAAGCCATCGCGCCCGAGCAGCATAAGGATTATACCGGCGTAACGAGCACCCTGATCCTGGAAAACCTCCTGAAGCTCTCCGAGTTCATGGAGAGCACGGGTATGCCCGGCTCACTCTGGATCAGGACGCCGGTCATCCCGGATCACACGGCAAACCCGGTGAACATCCGCGCCATCGGGACCTTCATCAGAGAAAAGCTTATCGACCGGGTAGAAAGGTGGGACCTCTGCGCATTCAACAAACTGTGCACCCACAAGTACGAGGGGCTCGGAATCGAGTGGGGGTGCAGGGATCTGGACCTTGTCGCTGAAGACGAGATGGAGCGGCTTGCAGGCGTTGCACGCAAGGTTCTGGAAAAGCCGGACATGGTCTTTACGAGCGGCCAGCTGGAGAAACCGCGCTTGAGCCTGATCACAGGCGGTAAGGGCTGAAACATAACGGAGGTGCTCTTTGGCAAGGACAAAAAATATCATCACCAGGTTCGCTGAGAAGGACCTGCCGGACTTCGAGCCCGAGGCCAAGGTAGGTCTCATCGCCACGGTGAATTCGGACGGCCTTCCCCACATCACCCTGATCACGGCGCTCCAGGCAAAGACACCGGAAAAGCTCATCTGGGGACAGTTTTCCGAAGGCTTGAGCAAGCTGAACGTGAGATCGAACCCCAAGACAGGCTTCCTCATCATGACGCTGTCCAAGAGCCTCTGGCGGGGAAAGGCCCTTTGGACCCACTGCGAGACGCACGGCGAAGATTACATGATGTTCAACACCAAGCCCATGTTCCGCTACAACGCCTACTTCGGAATACACACCGTTCACTACATGGATCTCGTGGGGACTTACGGGAAGGAACGCCTGCCCATGAGAAGGATCGTCATCTCCACGCTCCTGACCAGGATGGCAAAATCGCCGGCACGGGCGGGAAAAGATGAGCGGATCTTAAAGCCTTGGGCAGAAGGTCTTTTCAACCGGCTCGACAGCCTGAAATTCCTCTCGATAATCGATTCCGACGGATTCCCGATAATCATCCCCCTCATCCAGTGTCAGGCCTCCGACAGCACGCGGCTGGTCTTTTCACCGCGGGCGTACCGGGATGAGTTCGGGAGCTTGAAGGCCGGTACGGACGTTGCCGTGTTCGGCCTCACCCTCGACATGGAGGACGTGCTCGTCCGGGGAGTTTTCCGAGGGTTCGAGGATTTCCGGAACACGAGGCTGGGCATCATCGACATAAACTGGGTCTACAATTCCATGCCGCCAAAGCACGGGCAGATCTATCCGGAGACGGAGCTCAACCCTGTCACCGAATTCTGAGAAACAGGCGGCCCAGAGAGGCTTCCCCCTAGAGATTCCCCCCGGGAAAGACAGGAAACGGGTACCGTTAATCAATCATGTCCGAAAAGACGTTGCCTATCGAATGACTTCCCGATATGCCTGAGAAAAGGGTTTCAGCTCCTGAAAATCCATGACGGTCGACATGGCCAGGTTCTCGGCGCCGAATCCCAGCTCACGGGCGGACGCCACGGGATTGAGCCCTCCGAAGAGGATCATGCCGACCTTGCTGACATCCACCGGCACCTGGCACACGGGCTCGCCTATTCTGCCCACGGACAACACCCCCCGGATCCCCACCTTCGAGAGCATGTCCACGACCTCGATGGCGCTCTCCCTGCAGATTCCCGTCACTTCACGGAAATTTGCGAGCATCTTTCCGTCTCCCTTTTCGATGACATCGCGCACCGAGGTCATTTTCGCGCTGATAAAGGCCTCGGAGGGGTCGAGCGACGTACCGGAATAGTGGATGAGCTCCACGAACCGCACCGGCTTCCCGTCCTGCATCTGGAGAATGCCGCCGAACTTCGAATCCATCGGTATCCCCCTTTTCAGCAGCACGCCGTTTAAGATGATGCTGCAGATCGTCGCGAATCCGACCTGTCCTTCGGGCACGTGCATGTCGGCCATAAAGGTACCGCCGCGGGCGATGCACACGAGGTCGCTGGTGCAGAGCCCCGCTTCGAACGCCCCTTTCATGGCGACCACAGCATCCGGAAAGATCTTTTCCGGAAAGAAAGAAATGTTGACCGGGACCAGACCTCTGCGCTTCTCGATATCGAAGGTTGTCCGGTACGAGAGCACCTCGATGCGGGAGATGGCATACCCGACCTTGTCCTGCACCCGGGCGTTCCGCAGCTCTTCGATCCCCTTTGCGGTGATGACCCTGCCGTCCCTTCTCCCCACGAGCTCGGTAAGGAGAAGCTCGTCCATGAACTGCAGGTGGTAGCGCACGGCCCGTTCGCTCAGGCTGATCCCGTAATCCTTCATCCTCCGGGCGATTATCCGCGCGCCCAGAGGTTGCCCCGCCTGATTCAGGACCCTCAGGATGACCATACTCTTTCTCTCGATATCGTCATGGGAGAACATTCGCATTCCTTTCGGGCTGGAGTGTGGTGTTCGCTCTTTTAACGCCATACGTTTCCTTCGTTCTCTCTGTCAACCAAAAGGATGCTTCCGCCAAGAGGAAAGAGTCTGAAAAGGGGACAGATTTATTTTTTCCACGGCCGTCGCCGCGGAGGTTAATCGGGAAATGAAAAGAGGAAAAATAAATCTGTCCCCTTTTCCACGTTGCTTAACATAGGTTTTGCACATGATTTGAGGTTGTTTGACACCGGTAAGAAGTTGAATAGTGTTATGCTTTTTTTTAACGCCGGTGGGTTTTTGTTGAGACCTGCCTCTATCGAGGTATTGTTTTTATATAGAGGATCCTTAGAAAGGGAAATGGTATGAAGCTGCTGTTCGTGTATCCGGAGATCCCGGATACTTTCTGGAGCTTTAAACACGCGTTGCGTTTCGTTTCGAAAAAGGCGGCCTTCCCCCCCCTGGGCATCCTCACCGTTGCTGCACTGGCGCCTTCCGAATGGGAGAAGCGCCTCGTTGACATGAATGTACGGAAGCTTAAGGACTCGGACCTGTTGTGGGCGGATTATGTCTGCATCAGCGCCATGCACGTTCAGAAAGACTCAGTCGTGAAGGTAATCGCCAGGTGCAGGCGCTTGGGTGTGAAAATTATTGCCGGCGGCCCCTATTTCACCACATCGCCGGGAGGTTGTACGGATGTCGACCATCTGGTTCTGGGCGAGTCGGAGGCCATCCTGCCGGAGCTGTTCGCCGATATCGCACAGAACTCTCCGAAGCCTGTGTACGCAACGACGGATCACCCGGACCTTTCGTTGACGCCCATCCCGGAGTGGGACCTTATCAACTTCTCCGACTACGACTCCATGCTCGTTCAATTCTCCCGCGGCTGCCCGTTTGACTGCGAATTCTGCGACATCGTCCTTCTGAACGGGAGAAAGCAGCGGACGAAATCTCCCGAGCAGTTTATCGGCGAGATCGACTCCCTGTACCGGAAGGGATGGCGGGGGTCGGTTTTCATCGTGGACGACAACTTCATCGGCTCAAAGGTCAGGGTGAAAGAGATGCTCCGCTCGCTGGGGATATGGATGGAAACGCATGGACGGCCCTTCCACTTCTTCACCGAGGCGTCCGTCAACCTTGCCGAAGAAGAAGGGCTCATGTCGCTGATGGCCCGGGCCGGATTCAACAAGGTCTTTGTCGGCATCGAGACGCCCAACGTGGAGAGCCTGAAAGAAACGAACAAGTACCAGAATACCAAGAACGACCTTCTTCAGGCCGTGAAGACCATCCAGCACAACGGGATGGAGGTCATGGGCGGGTTTATCCTTGGCTTTGACAACGATCCGGAGACCATCTTTCAGAGCCAGATCGATTTTATCCAATCAAGCGGGATAACCATGGCCATGGTGGGCATCCTCAACGCGCTGCCCGGCACGAAGCTATGGAAGCGTCTGAAAACGGAAGGGAGGCTCATCGGCGATAGCACGGGCAACAACACCGCCTTTTCGATCAACTTCATTCCGAAAATGGACATGGGGAAGCTCGTCGAAGGCTACCGTCAGGTTCTGGATACGATCTACTCTCCCGAGGGATATTACCAAAGGTGCCTGATCTTCCTGAAAACCTACCATCAAAGAACGGTTTCAAAAATCCATATGTCCGGCTTCATGGCCTTTCTCAAGAGCCTCTGGCGCATGGGCATCAGAAATGAGGAAGGCTTCCGGAAGTACTTCTGGAAGCTGCTGATCAAGAGCCTTTTCATCAATCCCAAGACCTTTGGCGAGGCGGTACGTCTCATGATCGTGGGCATCCACTTCCGCAAATCGCTCTGTACTCCCCGGGACACCTTCCCTGAAGGGCTCCTGCAGTTAGAACCGGATATCCGCCGACCCCCCGACCAGCCCTTCCGCCCTCACTGAAGACGGCTCCCGGAGAGGCCGTGTCTGTCTACCCCCTCAAGTGAAAGGCAGGGCATTTTAACTTTTCAATCTTATGGCAATTATTATATATTCTTATGGGCCTCATCTCAGAATATCACTTTATGCCCAGGGAAAAGGCGTATGCTTAAGGATATCCGGTTTTCTTCAAAATCCGGATAAGGGGGGACATCATGCAGTATCGTGAACCGGTGACGGATCTCATCCGTCGGAGGAGATCCTGGAGAAGCTATTCCGACGAGGCCGTGTCCGCAGATCAGATGGGTCAGATCAGCAGCTTCATAGAAAGCCTGGACCCTCCTCCGTTCGGGACAAGGCTGCGCTTTTCTCTCGTGGAAGCCCACCTGCCTGAGAAAAAGCATATGCCCGGCACCTATGGAGTCGTCAAGGGGGCGAGAAACATCCTTGTAGGGGCATTGAAGCCTTCACCCATGGACTTTGAAGACTTCGGATATTCCTTTGAGGCCATCATCCTGTTC
Source organism: Syntrophaceae bacterium UBA6087 (assembly GCA_002448235.1). Taxonomy (GTDB): domain Bacteria; phylum Desulfobacterota; class Desulfomonilia; order UBA1062; family UBA1062; genus Phosphitivorax. Next base: position 176,830 of record DIXF01000011.1, on the reverse strand, counting down.
TGCACCCAGCTGGGCCTCGGGACATGCTGGATGGGCGGGACCTTCAACCGCTCCCTCTTCGGCCGGAAAATCGACCTTGGCCCCGATGAGGTCATTCCTGCGGTGAGTCCCGTCGGCAAGCCTCTGGCTGCACGGTCAGTCCTTGATTCGCTCTTTGCCTTAAGCGCCGGTTCCAAAGACAGGAAGGCTTTCAGCGAGCGCTTCTTCATAAACAGCCTCTTGTCTCCCCTGAATGAAGAACAGGCGGGCAGATACCGTGAGGCCCTTGAAATGGTGCGCCTTGCGCCGTCAGCCACGAACAGGCAGCCCTGGCGTGTCGTATTGAAAGACGGAAGCCACCACTTCTTCCTGGCCCGTACGACAGGATACAGCAGGATATTTTCCGGAGTGGACCTCCAGCGCGTCGACATGGGGATCGCCATGTTCCATTTCGAAGCAGCAGCCCGCCAGCTGAACCTGCCCGGGAAGTGGCAGAAACTGGACGAGTCCCACGGGATCTTCTGCCCCCGCGGGGTGGAATACCGCGCGAGCTGGGTCGTATAGCCTGAAGTTCGCTGAATGCCGGGCCGGAAATGCCGATCTTCGCATCCTTTTAAAACATGCATTTCCCGGATGCCATGAGCAGAGAAATGAGCTACAATATTATCTTACGAAAAGAGGCACACCTGCAGGAGGTGGAACCTCTCATCCAAAGCCCCTTTAAGGAGGAGAACATTGGAAATAATCTACGGTAAGAATCCGGTCATGGAAGCCCTCCTTTCAGGCAGGAGAGACATCCAGGAGATAATGACCGCCCGGCAGTGTTACGACGACATAATCGGCGCCGCCGGAAAAGTTCCTGTGCAGACCCTGTCCAGGAAAGAGCTGGACAAGTTTTCCAAGACGGAATATCACCAGGGAATCATCGCGAAGGTCTCCCCCTACCCGTATGTCGCACTCGCCGAGCTCGTGGACAAGCGGGTCGTGGTCCTCCTCGATTCCATCGAAGATCCCCAGAATACCGGCTCCATCATACGAACCGCCTACGGCCTTGCCGATGCGGGGATCGTTATCCCCGAAGACAGGGCTGCCCAGATCACCCCTGCCGTTGTCAAGGCCTCGGCCGGGGCAACCGAACATGCGCTGATCGCACGGGTGAAAAACCTGCGCATGGCATGCAAGGAGCTCAAGAAGAACGGGTTCTGGATTATCGGCCTCAATGCCCAAGGGCCGGTTCCCATCAGCGAAGTGCCGGCATACGACAAAATAGCGCTGATGCTTGGAGGAGAGAACAGCGGGATCCGGCACGGCCTGGAGAAAGAGGTCGATCTCATGGCCCATATCCCCATGACGGGGTCGTTCAACTCGCTCAATGTGTCACAGAGCGCGACGATCGGGCTCTACGAGCTTGCAGTCAGAAGGACGGCTTCATAACTATTGATGATCGATTACCGTGTACGTGATGAATTGGAGCATTCCCATGAACGGAAAAGATGTACCGGACAATGCGCTTGATGCCGTACGCTGCCTGGCTTATTCGGGCGGCCGCTTAACCGAGGAGAATGAAGAGGTCTGCAGCGAGGAAGTCGTGGTAATCTGCCTGAACGACCGGCCGATCATCAGTCAGGTGGCCACCCCGGATCAGCTCAAGGAACTGGGGGCAGGGTTCGTGGTCAGCCAGGGTCTCGTGCGGAAGGTCGACGGGGTCGAAGTAGAAGGGCTTACCATCAAGGTCAGGGCCCCGCAGCGCGTAGAGGCCGTCAACTCGGTCATAGAATCCTGCGGCGGGTCCATGAGCGACACGTTCGTATCGAGGGTGGAGAGCTCGCTTCAGATCGAAAAAGACCTCATCTTCACGGTCATAGACCACATCGTATCCGGTCTGTGGGAGAGGACCGGCGGCGCCCACTGCTCGGTCCTGCTGTCCGAGGGCAGGCTGGTTGCAAAAAGCAGCGATGTCGGGAGACACAATACGGTCGACAAGGTGATCGGATACGCGGTGCTGGGCGGGGTGGACCTCTCCCGGTGCGTTCTCGGGTGCACGGGCAGGCAGCCCCTGGGGATGATAACCAAGGCGGCAAATGCCGGCATACCCGTCGTGATCAGCAAGGCCGCAACAACGACAAAGGGAATCGACCAGGCAGTGAAAGCAGGAATCACGCTCATAGGCCGCGTCAAGAAAGACAGCTTCCGCGTGTACTCGCACCCCCATCGCGTTGCAGGGCTGCGCAAAGAAGGGACTGAAGGTGAAGGATAAAGGCGTCGCCATAGGAGTCCTGAAGAAATATTTTGCACAAGACGCCTTTGCCGAGCTCTGCGGCATAGAGCTCATCGAGGCTGAAGACGGACGTGCCGTTGCCGTTGTCCGGATCGAGGACAAGCATCTGAACGGGATAGGGCTCGTCCATGGCGGTCTCCTGTGCACCCTGGCCGACCTGGCTTTTGCCGCAGCAGCCCATACCAGAGGCAAGGTGGCGGTATCCATCAGCAATACCATCTCGTACATCAAACCTGCGCAGGGAAAGCTCTTACGGGCAGAGGCCGTGGAGATATCCAGAAACGTGCGCCTCGGCACCTATGCGGTCAATGTCCTGGATGAAAGCCGGGAGGTCATCGCGGCGTTTCAGGGTGTGGCGTATATTAAAAATCAAAATATCCTGTGACCTTTCGCTGCAGTTTTTCCGAAGAAAGAAGAATGGCGAGACGATACCCCTTATCAGGCAGAGTCTTACTCCTGGCCCTGTCTCTGCTCCTGGTCACTTTTTCCAGGGCAGCTGCCCTGGAGCGCCTTGATTGCAGCGGCATCTCGATCTATTATCCCGAAGGCGAGGAAAAGATCGGCCTGAAGCTCCGGCAGAAAACCCCCGAGATCCTCTCTTTCCTGAACGAGCAGGGACTGAAGGTAACGGTTCCCCTCCATGTAATCCTCGATGCAGAGCTTGACCGGCCGCAGCCGCTCGTGCGGATGATCCCCCACCGCGAAATCCGCATCCCTTTACGGGCCCCCGGGGTGCTCGAAGACGGGTACCTGGAAAAGGACCCGTGGCTGTACTTTTACTTCAAAGGACTCTGTATTCAGGGGATCTACGCCATGCGGTCGGGCCTGCCCTCAGTTGCCCATCGCATCTTCGGCGAGGTGGTCTCCCCGAATATCATCCTGCCGCCCTGGCTCACCGAGGGCGTAAGCAAGGTCCTCTATGCCCGATACTCAGGATCTCCCGTTGATGATCCGTTCAGCCGCGCACTGTTTTCCACCGCTATCCCCAAAGACATCTCGGACGTGAGCAATCATCCGGACAAGTGGCCGGGCTACTACAGCTACAGGATATACGGCGTCCCCTTTGTTTCTTGGCTGGATTCCCGTTTCGGCTGGGAAAAGATCATGGATTTCCTCTCTCGCCACGGAAGCGGCGTTATCCCCATCGAGATCGATACCAAGGCCCAAAAAGCCTTTGGAAAAACCTGGCCGAAGCTCTGGGGGGACTATATCGGCGAGATATCCTCCGCAGGCAGCGCCGCACCGGGAAAGGTTATCGAGGGCTACTGGCCCGATCCTTTCGTTTTCTGGAACTCATCCGGGATCTATCCCGGAAGGATGGGCTTTCGGGAGCGCGGCAGGTACGGGTTCGCAGATACCGGCGGTGTCCTGTGGCTGTCGGAATATTTCAATGAAACGGCCCTGCATGTCACAGGCCACTGGAAAGGGATCGTGCTCAATCCAAGCAGAGGCCATGTATGGGATCCCGGCCCGGGCGGTATTGCCGTCAGCCGCAGGGGATCAAGTCCCTGTCTGGTATATCTTCATGTGGAAGACAAGCCGCCTCTCTCGAGGGTAAAGACCGGGGAAACGATCCCGGCCCCTCCCGGAGCCCTCCAATTGTCAGGCCCGGTCGCAGACGGCCGAGGCCGGATAGCAGTATCCGTAAACACCGGTGGAAACTGGGATATCTGGATATATGACACCGGATGGAAGAGAGTCACCGCTTCTCCAGGCATCGAGCTCGACCCCTGGTGGAATGGTGAAGACCTTGTTTTTGCATCCGATATATCAGGTACCTTCCAGATACACGCGGCTGACATGTCACAGGTGACCGCAGCAGAACTCGGGGCGATGCTTCCCAGAAACGATTCGTACCTGTGCCTGAAGAATTCCGGATGGCTCGTGGAACGCTTTCGGGAAGAGATGCCTTATCCTGGACTTCCCGGAAATGAACCGCCTCACGGCATGCTGCAGGAAAAAGAAACCCCGTCCGATCTTCCCTCCCCTCCCGTCTCATCCGGGAATGGGTGCGGCGAGGTGATAGCCCCGCAGCATACCGCAGGGGATCTCCTTGGCGGGGAACTGCCGTCCCGGCCCGGGCCACAGCCCTACTCCCCCTGGCCGAGCATCGTGCCTGATTTCGTGGCGCCCGATCTCTACCTGGGCCCGTCGGATGTTCAGGCAGGGCTGGTCACCTGGGGCAGGGACGTGAGCAATGATTACTCCGTAAGGGCCGGATTCCGGTATTCCTTTGACCTCGATTATCTCTCGTTTCAGGCAAGCACCGGCATAAAGGATATCGGCCTCGGGTATACCCGGTACCCGCTTTCCTACGATCCGGAAAACTCTCCGAAGACGGAAGAATCGAGGAATGAAGCATCCGTCTCGTACAGGCCTTCAGACCTTGCAGGTCTTTCCATATACCTCAACAGGCTCACCTACGAACCGCTTGAGTCCGGAGGATCGACCGAAAGTGAGTTGTGGGGCGGAATTACAGCCGGCAAACCTTTCCCGTCCATCACCCCGAGCCTGACGGCCGAGTTTTTTTCCGGAGGACGCACATCGCTTTTCGGCACCGTGCGCTTCGTTTACGGCTCCGACATTATTGTCGCCTCCCATATCCAGGCAGGGAAAACCTGGGGAGAGACCGAGCCGGGGCACGGGACATTCAGGGTGGGAGGGGATACCGGCGAAGGGTACTTTACCCGGAGGGCCTCGCGGCTCTTCCCCATACGCGGGTTCGCCCCGAACATACTGGAAGCTGAGCAGGCCTTCGCTGCAAGCGTTGAAGTATACTACCCTCTCGCAGATCTTCAGATGGGGCATAAGACGCTGCCGCTCTTCTTACACAATCTTTCCTTAGGGACTTTTATCGACGCAGGCTTATGCTCGGAGAAAATAACCGGGGATCAGCTCCTGGCAGGAGCCGGTTTCGAGCTCATCACCTCGATGGAGATCGCCTGGGGCACTTTTTCGGCCTTCAAAATGGGGGTTGCCTGGCCAGTGGACCAACCGGACTACCTGGACGAGGAAGGGCCGATCCTCGTGCTCCAGATCGGCAGGCCCCTGTAGGATAATGACACTGGATCCGTTCGTCTTTCTTTCTGCGGAAACCTGCAAGCCCGAGCAGACCGCTCCCGAGAAGGCCCGCTCAGACTATAGTTGTCCCGGTCGCCTGAAGGAACATATCCCTGTATGGTGCTGATATCCGGCACTGTAATTATCTTTATGATTTTCCTTCCTTTTTCCGACAAAATATATGATTCATGCACAGAGGAGGCACTGTAAAGTATCTCGACAGCATGCCTCCTGCATGATATAAAAATAAAATTAAACGGCTATCTTATGGAATTATTGATATTCTCAGTGCCTGCGCTGATAAGTCTTGTTGGTGGCGTGATCATTCTTGCCAGGAGCGGGGCAAGATATGGACGGACCATTGCAATCGGCCTCCTGTTCCTCTCTTTCACCGAAACCGCCTACGCTCTCTTTTCTTTCACGGAGCAACTGATATTTTTACGGATTGCATCGGTTTTCGAGGTTTCCGGTTCCGCAGCCTTTCTCCTGTCCGTCGTATTAATGGAGAAAGGGCTTTCTAAAAACAGAGCGCTCATCGGCTGGGGACAGTATCTGCTTTCCTTTTTCTGCATCCTCTACGCGGCTCTCGTTGCTTATCTTCCCGAGCATGTTCTTTCGTGGGCAATTGTCGGCGGCATCCATTTAGGATGGATAGTACAGCTGCAGTCGGTATTTATCCTTATCACTGCAGTTGTCTTTATCTGGATAATGGAAAATATCCTCAGGTCCAGCACAGATGAGCAGAGAAGAATACTCAAATTTCCCGCACTGGGCATCATTGCATTGGGAGTAGCGTTTGTGCTCATGGCCGTTCGCCGCCTGAGTACAATGACGGCAAGCGAAGAGATGCTCATTCTCTATTCCCTGATACATCTCGTGGGCATGATCTTCGTTATCTTTTTCTCCATCCGGTTCAGGCTTTTTGAGATGGATATCTTCGTATCGAGGTATATCGTCTATCACTCAGCCTCCTTCCTCATCATCGGCGCCTATCTCCTCGGCATGGGCCTCGTAATCCTGGGGGTACAGAGCTTAGGCATCCAATTCTCATTCGTGGGCATGGGATTCTTCGTGTTCATGGTTCTTTTTGTTCTCGCCTTTTTCCTCGTGTCGAAAGACGCAAAGGCTCGTCTTAAATTCTTCATCAACACCCATTTCTTTGCAAACAAGTACGACTATCGCAAGGAATGGGGCGAGTTGAGCGGCTATCTCTCCATCGCGTTCAATGAAAAGCAGATCATCCATGTCACGTCCCAGGTAATCCTCGACAGTATGTATATCAGCGAACTTTCCGTCTGGCTCAAGGATGGGGCCGGATTCCGGTGCTGCTATGCATTCCCCTCACAACTCCTGCACAAACAGATTTCGGAAAAAGAGGCATTGATAGGATACCTGCTGGGAAACCCGTTTTTCCTGCGGAAAACCCCAAACGGCCCGGGAGACCGTATGTGGGAAACGGTTACGGCGGATCAGTCTTTTCTGGATAGAAACAAGATCGAGCTCGCCGTATCAATGACGGTCGAGAGTAAACTCATAGGATTTATCGCAGTGGGAAAGGAAAACCCCGGCACGCCTTACGGCCGTGACGACATAGACCTTCTCACGGCCATCGCCTCGCAATCGAGTGCGGCGCTGATGAGTGCCCGTTTCGCCCAGGAGTTGGCCGCGAACAAGGAACTCGATACCTTCAACCGCATGTCTTCATATGTCCTCCATGACCTGAAGAACGCGGCCGGAAACCTCTCCCTGATCCTGCAGAACGCACCCAACCATATGGACAACAAGGATTTCCGCGAAGACATGCTCGATACGATCACACAGACTTTGGGCCGTATCGACAAGGTCATGTTCCGTCTCGGCGCCGTCCCCTCCAAAGGCGAGCTTTCCCGGGAAGCCATACACGTGGAAAAATTCATCGACGCGCTGCTCGCAAAGCTTTCGCCTCGTCTACAGGATATTCCTGTCGAGGTGTCCATCGATAATGGTCTGGAAATAAAATCAGATATGGACCTGCTGGAGCGGGTACTGGAAAATATCATCATCAATGCCACGGAATCGGTTTCCCATAACGGAAAGATCCATATCCATGCAGGCAGGAACGGGCAGAATTCCTTTATTTCCATCATGGATAACGGAACGGGCATGACCGAGGACTTCCTGAGGGAAAGAATGTTTAAGCCCTTTCAGACGACAAAGAAGAACGGTACCGGGCTCGGCCTCTGGCAGGTAAAAAATTTCGTGGAACAGCTGGGCGGGACAATCAATGCAGAGAGCAATCTCGGCCAGGGTTCCCTTTTTACTATTTTGTTTCCTGATGAGTAAGCTTTTTCCGATAGAGATATATGTCGCGGGTGATGATGAAAAACGGATTGGGGAACTGACATGAGCAAGAAGCATATACTGATCGTAGAAGATGAGTCCAGCATGGCAAAACAGCTGAAGTGGGGGCTTGCCGACGCCTATGACGTTTCCGTTGCAGCGAATGCCCCTGATGCGCTTGGACATATCCGGGAAAATCCTCCCCTTGTCGTACTGCTGGACCTGGGCCTCCCCCCCGACCCGGACGGCTCGACGGAAGGGATCAAGCTTCTCGAACAGATCGTTCGTATGCCCCAGAATATTAAAGTCATCGTCATTACGGGCAATACGCAGAAAGATATCGCTGCCCAGGCTGTGGGCCTCGGGGCATATGATTATCACCAGAAGCCGGTGAATATCGAAGAGCTCAAGATCGTCCTGAAACGTGCCTGCTACCTTTCCGACCTCGAGCAGCATATAACCGAGCTCAGGGAAGTCATATCGGAAAAAGCCCAGTTTCAGGGCATGATCGCCGTTTCCCGGTCGATGATGGACCTCCTCGACCGGGTAAAGCGCGTCGCACGAACCGATTATCCGATCCTTATCCAGGGCCAGAGCGGAACGGGAAAAGAGCGCCTTGCCCAGGCCGTCCACACTTTGAGCGAGCGGGAAGGAAAGCCCTTCGTCATAGTAGATTGCGGGGCAATACCCGAAAATCTGCTGGAGAGCGAGCTCTTCGGACATGAGAAAGGCTCGTTCACCGGCGCGCACGCACGCCAGATCGGCAAGCTGGAAAGGGCACAGCACGGCACGGTGGTTCTGGACGAGATCGGAGAACTCCCGCTTCTCCTCCAGGTAAAGCTCTTGAGATTCCTCCAGGAGGGGACCATCGAGAGGATCGGCGGCAAAGACCTCATCAGGGTGGATGCCCGGGTTATCGCGATCACGAATGTCGATCTCACGCAGGCGGTCAAAGAGAATCTTTTTCGGGAAGACCTTTACTACCGGCTCAACGTCGTGCCTCTGACGGTGCCGGCGCTCAAAGAACGCCCTGAAGATATCCCTGTCCTGGCGAAGTATTTTCTCGAGACCTATTCCCAGGAGATCGGTCCGAGATTCAAGGGATTCAGTTCAGAGGCAATGGATGCGATTACGAGCTATGACTGGCCGGGAAACGTCCGCGAGATGCAGAACAGGATACGCCGGGGCGTAGTCATGGCTGAAGGTGATTATATCGAACCGCATGATATCGACCTGCAGGCATCCGGCCAGGAAACCAAGACCCTCAAGCAGCTGCGGGACGACGCGGAAATAACCGCGATCAGCGTGGCCCTTGCCCGCAACAACTACAACATCACCCGCACTGCGCATGAGCTCGACATCAGCAGGCCCACCCTGCATGATCTCCTGAAAAAACACGACATCCAGATTCAGAAGTAGCGTGCGTGAGGCGAGAAACCCTCACCTGCCTTAGGGACGGTCGGAGATAAGGGTGAGCAGGTCCTCTTTCAGTGATTTGATCTGCCGGTGCTTCTCCAGATACATCTGCTCGAACTGATCGAACCTCCGGTTCAGCTCTGCAATCTCGTTCTCCAGGGTTTTGATCCTTTCGGACAGCGATGCGAGCCCTGACTTGGCATCGACGTCGGATGAGATGTCCTCCATAAGATTGAGGAGATCGCTCACCTTTTTCGAGGTATCAGGATCCATACACCTCTCGTTTGGCTTTCAGCCGAATATGGGCAAGAGAGGAGTACACGCGGTCAAGGGCATTCTTGAGCTCGACGATTTCCTGCTCGAGGGGCTCACGCTTCTGGTATTCCTCATCAAGCTTCGACTCAAGCTCGTATACCCTGGTGTTGCTGATGGAAAGGTCACGCTCCAGGATGGATACCTTTACATCCATCTTGGCCTTTTCATGAATCTCTTTATTGAGCTTGCCGAAACGGCCCTCTATCTCCGTGCGCCGGACAGTTTCCTGCTCCAAGGTCTGTGTCTTTTCTTCCAGAAGGCCGACCATGTTCCGGATGTAGAGGTCGGCATCTTCGAGCTGCTCGTTCAGGAAATCGATCTCCCTCTCGATCAGGGTGTTGTCGAGGGCGCCCTTCTCTATCTCCATGATACTCTCTTTGAGCTGGGCGTTTTCCCGCGCAACCTCTTCGACGGCGGATGAACTCTTTGCCAGCTGCTGCTGGATAGCCTTTTTCTCGAAGATCATCTGGGTGAAATCGGAGTTGAGCTCCTTGATGGTCTCGACGGCCTTTACAATGGTCTCGTTCTTCTGAAGGGCAACGCTGTGCAGGACGGGCTCGGCCTTTGCCTTGCCCTTGGGCTCAAACACGGCTGCAGAGGCTGCTTCCTGACTTGTTTCGGCAACCACGTCGCGAACGGTCTCCTGTTTCTCTTCCACAAGGGCTTCTGCCACGACCCCGGGCTTTTCTTCCCTCTTGGTTTCCGAAACGGTTTCCAGGCTCTCTTCCACGGCAGGAGATACTGCCTCTGCCTTGGCAGCGGAGGTCTCCAGCGCCGAAGCCTTCTCTTCTTCCTGAGCCTTCAGGAGCACAGGATCGACGTTCCACGGCCTGTTAGGCCGTTTCTTCTGTATTTTTGGCATTTTTTCAGCAACGCTTCTATCGAAACCGTCTTTCATACGCGTTTTCTCCTCAGGTCATTCTAGCCGCATCTTTAACGGTCATTTTCATTATGGTCGCTACGTGGTGTACGCAACAAATTAATCATAAATCTCCTCAAAAGGCAATCGGCAGGTTGGGAAAAATTTCTTTGATAAACGAGTCGATATCCGATGCACCGCGATTGTTCGGCGCGTATTGATGGATGGGCATCCCCATGCTCGCAGCCTCGGCGATCTTCGTATCCTGCCTGATGATGGTCTTCATGAGATATCCGCTGTAGTGCTTTTCCAAAGCCTCCTTTGCCCTCAGGCAGATGTTGTGGGACGCATTGAAATGGTTCAGGAAGATATAGATGTTGTCCAGCAGGAAGTCGAAGTCATCCTCTATGGTAGTGAGCGTCTCAAAAAGTATTTTGAGTCCGTGATACGAGAGGAAATCCGCCAGCACCGGCACAAAGAGCTCGTTGCTCGCCAGAATGCCGTTGAGATTCAGAAGCCCGATCGAAGGGGAGGCATCCATGATAACGATGTCGTAATCATCCTGGACGAGCGCCAGGCTCTTCTTCAATCGGAGCTCGCGGGCGTTCATGGAGGTTAAAGAAAGCTCGACGGGCGAGAGGTCGAGGTTTGCGGGAATGAGCTTCAGGTTCTCCATTTTGGTATTGAGAATGACGTCATGAATCTCGGTCCGCTCTATGAGGACATTGTAAAGCGTGGCATCGAACGAGCTGTGATCGATTCCGAGGCACTGGGTAAGGTGTCCCTGGGGGTCGAGGTCGATCATGAGCACATTCATGCCGAGCTGGGCGAGTCTGAAGGCATAGAAGGCCGAGACGCTTGTCTTCCCGGTTCCCCCTTTGAAGTTCAGGAAAATCTGTCTCTTCTTGGTGGAAACGAGCGACGGCTTCCCGAGGGCCTGAAGATACACCGGTATCTGATGGGGGATATATACCCGCATCCCGTCTTCCATCCGGGGCTGGGGCAGCGTCCCGTCCGCTTCCATCTTCAGCAGCGCAGCCTTAGAAATCCCGAGCAGAGAGGCAAATTCTTTGGCTGTATACAGTGGTGTTTCCATTTTATATCCTTTCTCTCATTAATTCCCACCAGCCTTGCCACTTTGCAATGATCCATTCGAATTCGTCATCGGAAGCTCCGACGGGCTCGCCGAAGTCCTCTCCGGTGAGCCGCTTCAACGTTCTGATCGCCTGCATCCTGACATCGAAGGTGCTGTCTTCGAGTGCCCTGATCACATGCTGGATCTCTTCCTTACTACCCCATATCCCCACCAGCCGCAATGCATCCTTTCTCACCGTGGGGTCGGGGTCATCGACAGCGAGACGGACTACCGGCTCGAGGGCTGACTTGTCATTGATCCAGAAGAGATAGCTGATTACCCTCCTGCGCACATAGGGATCGTCGTCCGAAAGCCACCGTATGCCGTCTTCAATAGTAAACGTGCCCCTCCTGAACAGATACCGTATGGCGAGCCGCCTTATCTTGGGGTCAGGGTCGTTTGAGGCGGCATAGAAAACTGAGGAGAAGTCGTTTTCATCTTCGAAAAGGATCTCGTAGAGTATGGCAGCGGTGGCGTGATCGGCTTCTTTCAGAATGGACTCAATGAGTTCACCCGAACAGGACGGATCCCTCAGGAGGCCGTGAGCTGCCAACTTCTTGATTTCAGGGTCGCTGTCTTTTAGATCAAGTAAGATCTGGTCCAAACCTACCCGTTTCAAGAACTCCTCCGTTTCCTTTGCGCCGAAGTATAAAGGGTATTGTGAGCGGGAGTCAAGAGTATCTAAAAAACAGTTTCACCTTTATCCCAATAGTGCTAGCCTCGTTCCCATGAACAAGTTCCAGACAGCTGAGATTGCGGTCATGGCGGGCGTCCCCATGATGCTCACCTACTCGGTACCCGACGGGATGTCTCTCGTAAACGGCTCCCGGGTCGTTGTCCCCTTACGGCAGGTAAAAAAGGTCGGCGTAGTCGTATCCACAAAGAACGAAACGGAAGAAAACCCCGGCCTCAAGCCCATCTTGAGCATTCTTGACGAAAATCCCCTGATTCCCCAGGAACTCCTGGACCTGCTCCTGTGGACATCACGCTATTACCATTCCCGGCCGGGCGCCACCATATCGCTTGCGTTTCCGCCTTATCTCCGCCAGGCAAAGGCCGGTATTTTCCCCGAAGATTTAAGGATCTACCGGACAGGAACCGGCAAAGGCGTCGTGGGCAGGAAACAGCACGAGATCCTTCAAGCCGTTCCCGGGCAGGGACTCTCCGCAGAAAGGTACCGGGAGATGTTTCCCGGCGGAACACAGTCGCTCAATTCGCTCATCAAGAGGGGATTCCTGGAGCGGAAGCCCTACATCCCCGTGCAGGCACAACAAGTTATCAGGAATGTCATGCCCGTTCAGTATACTGACGAACAGACAGCAGCCATACAAGAGATCACGAAAACCATGGCGGAGGAGCGGTTCAAAACCTTCCTTCTCCACGGCATCACGGGCTCCGGAAAGACCGAGGTGTATCTCGCCTGCGCCATGAAGGCCCTCGAAATGGGCCGCTCCGTACTCTACCTCGTCCCGGAGATAGCGCTTACCCCCCAGACCATTTCCATGATCCAGAAACGGATCCCCTGCGACATGGCGGTATTCCATTCCGGACTCCCGGCTGCTGCACGGGCGCGGGAATTTCTGAAAGCCTCCCGCTCGCAGGCAAGCTTTGTCCTCGGCACGAGGTCGGCGATCTTTTCACCGCTTCAGAACCTGGGCCTGATCGTTGTCGACGAAGAGCACGACAGCAGCTACAAGCAGGAGGATGGGATCCCGTACAATGCACGTGATTTGAGCATTCTCAGGGCAAAGAATAACCGGGCTGTAGTAATTCTGGGCTCAGCCACCCCGAGCATGGATGCGTATATCAAATCGTCACACGATGCCACGAGCCTTATCACGATGTCCTCGCGGACCGGGAGCGCGAGCCTGCCCGGGATCGAGATCGTCGACATGAGAGGGGTCGAAAGCCCTGTGTCGGACCAGCTCTTCGACGCCGTCCGCGATACGCTGGCCAAAGACGAGCAGGTGCTTCTCTTTATCAACCGGCGCGGATTCTCCGCCGCGATGGTCTGTCCGGGATGCGGTGCTACCCTGAAGTGCATCCGATGCGACCGGAGCCTGACCTATCACAGGGCCAGGGGGATCGGGCTGTGCCATTACTGCGGCTACTCTCTTGCATTGCCCGAAGTATGCCCGAAATGCGGCTGCCTCGACATGCGGCGGATGGGTATAGGCACGGAAAAGATCATGCATACGGTAAGCGAACTCTTTCCCGAGGCCGGGATCTTAAGGATGGATTCAGACGAAATCACCACTTCGCGAAAGCTGACCAATGCCCTTGAGGCCATCAGAAACAGGGATGTGGATATCATTGTGGGCACCCAGATGATCTCGAAGGGCCACGATTTCCCTCACCTTACCCTCGTGGGGGTCATGCATGCGGAGCAGCTCCTCTACATGCCCGATTTCCGGGCGGGAGAGCGGACGTTCCAGCACGTGGTCCAGGTGGCCGGCCGGGCAGGAAGACGCGCGGCAGACACAAGGGTCATCATCCAGACGCTCATCCCGGATCATCCCCTGATACAGTCGATCTCGGAGTACAACTACAAGGGTATGATCACGACGGAGCAGGAGGTGAGGAAGGCCTCCGGGTTTCCGCCGTTCAGCCACATGGCGCGGTGCATCTTCTCCTCATCGAGCAACGAGCTCGCCATGAAGGCGATCAATGAGGCGGCGGCAAGACTGAACCCCGGGGAGATCACGCTCATGGGACCGGCTCCGGCGCCCATATCGCTCCTGCGGAATACCTATCGGTGGCACGTGATTCTTACCTCCAAGGACCGCGGCAAGCTCCACACAGTCCTCGACCGCATCGAGCGAATGCAGACCCCTTCTGGTGTGCGGGTGAAGATCGATGTGGATCCATATACGATGCTCTGATACGCCCTACCTGTGCAGGAGTATGAGCCTCTGGACGAGCCGTGCCCGCTCTTTGAGCTTGAGGCTCAAGTAGCAGGGGCTCATGATCAATGCCTTGATAATCTCTCTCTTTGTCATCCATGAACTCCTTCCCATCATCCCTGATGGCGTTTAACCGATCCTGTACTGATCTTTATCGGCACCCTATAGGATGGCATGAACGGCCGAAATACTATCGATTGCGGAGTTCTTGAATCTTGAACATGTCAAGGACAGACGGAAAGCATGGGCGTCGGATAACAAAAAGTATCTAGGGTAGCACCGGCTAAAAAAGTAGATACGGTCGAAGGAGGTCGGAGGTGACACGTCTGGGCATTGGACGGCGAAGCGAACAGGCCCGTAAGGGTGCTGGTCTTAAGTCCGGTATTCTAGTACCTGGATTGAAGGGTTGCATCTCCTTCCCGTGATTTCGAGCACCTACTGGAAAAAGAAAACGAAGGAACCGGCAACGGATGTGCTTAAGGGGAGGCAGGGGGCCTTAAGGGGCCGCGTTGGCGTTTTTTGTAAATGCATCCCGGCAAAGCGAAAAAGGCATCTTTGACCCGTACTGTCTGAGCGGAGCGAGTTTACGGGTCAGCCTTTTCCGCTTTGCCGCCGGATGCTTCAAAAAGCGCCTTTGCGGCCCCGCAGGCCCCCTGCCTCCCCTTCTCCTCCGAACTAAACACTACCTATCTAATATTCCAGGGCTTTTCACGAAAGAAAACCGAGAAGACATTATGAGATTCAGTGATGGACCAGGAAGATAAAGAAAGAAAACATGGCGGAGAGAGAGGGATTCGAACCCTCGGTAGAGCTTATGACCCTACATTCGCTTAGCAGGCGAACGCCTTCGTCCACTCGGCCATCTCTCCGGCCCTTGGCGGAGGGAGCAGGATTCGAACCCGCGGTACCTTACGGTACAACGGTTTTCAAGACCGCCGCCTTCAACCACTCGGCCATCCCTCCGGTGCGAATATCTCATTAACTGATTGGTGTAATGAGGTCAAGCTTCATATAAGGCTTGAGAACCTCAGGCACCATAACGGTTCCGTCCTCTTTCTGATAATTCTCGAGGACAGCCGCCAGTGTCCTGCCTACGGCGAGGCCGCTGCCGTTCAAGGTATGGCAGAGCTCTGTCTTTTTTGCCTGCTTCGCTTTATAGCGGATCTGCCCCCTGCGTGCCTGAAAATCTTCGAAATTGCTACAGGAAGAAATCTCCCGGTAAACCCCCTGGGCGGGCATCCAGACCTCCAAGTCGTAGGTCTTGGCGGAAGAGAATCCAAGATCGCCCGTGCACAGGCACACGACCCGGTAATGAAGCCCGAGTTTCTTCAGGATATCCTCGGCTTCGCCCGTGAGCTCTTCAAGGTCGGTATACGACCGGGAAGGATGGGCGAACCGTACGAGCTCCACCTTGTTGAACTGGTGAAGCCTGATGAGACCTCTCGTGTCCTTGCCGTAGGAACCGGCCTCCCGCCTGAAGCAGGGGGTATAGGATACGAGCTTTACGGGCAGGTCTTCTTCATTGAGGGTTTCTGACCGGTAGAGATTGGTTACCGGCACCTCGGCAGTGGGCACCAGGAAATAGTCATTGTTGGTCGCAAAGAGCTCCTCTTCGAATTTCGGCAACTGGCCGGTTGCGGTCATGCTCTCCCGGTTCACCATGAAGGGAGTAAGAACCTCCCTGCAGCCGTGCTCTCTGGTGTGGACATCGAGCATAAGGTTAACGATAGCCCTTTCCATAAGAGCCCCCGCGCCCCAGTTGATAACAAAGCGTGCCCCGGTGACCTTTGCCGCGCGCTTGAAGTCGAGAATGCCGAGTCCTTCTCCGATATCCCAGTGATCCTTGGGGGTAAAGGAGAATTCGGGCTTCTCGCCCCACGACCGAACTATCTGATTGTCGCCGGAATCCCTGCCCACCGGAACGCTTTCATGGGGAATGTTGGGAATCTCCATGATGAACCCGTTCATGGCCTCCTCCACTTCCCTGATCTCGACATCGATGGATTTGATCCTGTCGGACATCGAGCGCATCTCGTTCTTTTCCGCTTCGAGATCCACGCCGGAAGACTTCTCCTTGGCGATGCGGTTAGAGAACTGGTTCCGCTTTGATTTAAGCTCATCGGCTTCCTGAATGAGGGATCTCCTCTTTGCATCCTGATCGAGGAGGAAACCAAGCTCCACGCTCGAGCCGCGATTCTCCAGCGCCCTCTTTACCAAGTCAATGTTTTGCCTGATGGTTTTTATGTCTAGCATGGATGAGATAGTATCACCTTCACGGCTGTCACGTCAAGCGATCACTCTATGTGAAATTGCGGCCATATTTGAATCTTTAAACAAAAAAACTATCGGGTTGGCGTACTTTTCCTATACCCGATGATCATACCCACCACGTACCTGGCCCTGCTGAAGGAGCTATTTCTCCATTACAAAAATCCGTGCTTTATGCTAATAGCCTCCGGTAATGTTCAGTTCCTTTCCCCGGATGAATAATGAAGGCATCTAGGAAAATAGCCATAGCCGTTACGGTGTGCGTTCTTGTCCTCATCGGCGGCCTATCCGTACACCGCGCGGTCAAGAACCTGCTCCCGGCACTGCTTTCCGCCAACCTGACGGAGATCCTTGCCGAAGCCCTGCACCAGCCGGTATCTATCGGCAAGAGCTCGGTAAGCTTCTTTCCGGGCGCCGCCATCAATCTTTCGGCAGTCCGGATCGGAGATCCTTCAAACCCGCTTATCACGGCACAGGAAGTTTCGATCAGACTGTCTCTCTGGGAAGCCATGTTCGGACGCATTCGCCTTTCACGGATTGAATTCGATAAGCCCGTCGTCATCCTGGATTACGAAACGTTCAAAAAGCTGGATCTGAAAGGGGAAGACGGAGATTCTCCGTCAATCGAAATCAATGACGGAATGCTGAAGCTTCCCGGCAGAGACTCGCAGACCGTCATCGCTCGCATAAACGGCTCCATAGAAACTCATCGGGTGGATCTCGATGCCCTGGTTCTCGGGGGCAGGGCAAGCCTCAAGGCTCATAATACCGATGGGTGGGAAGGCACTCTCACCTCCGACGCCATGGACCTCTCCCATGTCTCAAAAGGCATGGGTGGAGTTTTAAGGATAAGTGCGGATTTCAACCTCACGGGCAAGAAAGCCTCATCGGTCTTGAAAGCGACAGGCGAGCGCTTACGGTTTCCCTGGTCTGAAAAAGAGATCTCCACCTTCGGCATCTCTCTGGAGGCCGTAGGTGACGAAAAAGCTCTTACGCTCGGCAAGATCGAGGCGACAACGCCCCTGATCGAGGTAAACGGATCAGGCCGGATCAGAGACCTTTCCAAAGGCACAGGAGCATCAGTTACGCTCGATATGAGCTCAAGCACCTTCGAATACGAACGGATCGCGGAACTGCTCCCTGCTCATGAATTCGAGCCATGGCTTTCCAAGCTGCTCTTTTCCCAGATTCGAGGAGGACAATCCCGTTTTACCGTCGCCCGATACGAGGGTCCGGTGGATGGCCTCATTACCTTCGATAATTTCATCGACCATATCTATGTGGTGGAAGAGATCATGGGCCAGAGCTTCGGAGCCGGCTTAGGGCCTGAAAGGATTACGGGCATCACTGGCCGGGTAATATTCGGCAACGGCGACATTCTCCTCAGGAATCTGACCGGAACGATGAACAATTCCCGGATCGAAAACGTCAACCTTTCCTTTCCAGGGATCATCCTCCCATACTGGAGGGTCGGGGTAGATGTGAAGGTGGACATGGCTGCCCATGACTTCCTCGATACCTGGAATGCCGCAGGCGCTCCCGAGTATGTCTTTGACCTGTTCTCCGGCATCTCCGATGTAAGGGAAGGAAGGATTTCCGGAGATACGCATTTCTGGTGGGATGAGGAATCGGCCAAGCCTCTGCAAGCCCGAGGAAGGGTAGACCTGAAGGGCTGCGCCTATACGTGGGGATCACAGAGCATCAAGAGCTTAAGCGGTTCGGCCGCTTCCGAGAGCTTTGGTTCACCTCTGTCAATATCCTCACGGCTCATCGTAGGCGACCGCCATATCCGCTCCCTGGAGATTCTTCTCGCCGATCCGTTCGAAGAGACCATGCGCTCATCCTTTAAAGCATCCATAGACGGGCTGGTATCAACCGAAAATTTCCGTCTGGGGAAAGGTACGACGATCTCGGTCAAGGGGACCGGGACGGGACCGGACATCTCTGCCTCGGCAGAAGTCAGCTCTGGTAATTTCACCTTGTTCGACACCGCATACAAGGTAAAGGGAAAGCCTGTCCGGGCTATGACGAGCATCAAAGGAAAACTCTGGCCCAAACTGTCGCTGACCCTTCAGGGAGAAGCCTATCCAACGTCCACAGGGAAGCTTTCCATGTCGGGGAATATGGACGGGCGGGAAGGGAAAATCAGGCTGAAAGGGCTCATCGACCTGGGCCTGTTCGAGGCCGTGCAGAAAGAAAGCCTTAAAGACCTTTCAGGGAGTCTGCGGGGCGACATGGACATAACCTGGGGCAAAGACGTTTCCGTCAATGGGCTCCTGACGTGCAGACAGGCTGCACTTTCCATTAAAGATGCATCGCTCGTCCTGGACGGTCCCTTGCATATCGCCGGGTCAACGCTGTCGAGCAAGACGCTCAAGCTTACTTACGATGATCTTAAGATGACGCTCTTGAACTGGTCGCTCATCATGGATGACACACCCGCCTTCAAGGGCGACGTCACCATGTCCGGCCTGGTGCTTCCCCTGCCACCGGCAAAGGAAGGCGGTACCCCGCGGGATATCACGGCTTACAAGGCCCAGGGGCACCTCAAGATCCTGAATCTCGACCTCTACGGGATCCCGGTGGAAGAAGCAAACATGGAAGCCTTTTTAAAAGACGGCGTGCTCAATCTTACGGAGATGGCCATGGAAGGGGAATCCTGCTCCGCCCATGGCGCCTTATCGGTTGATTCCTCGGGCCTCCGCTCTTTCGACACAGTGTTTACCCTCAAGAAGGTCAACATTCACCGGTTCTTGAGTACGTTTTCATCCGAGCAGGACTGGATACGGGGGAATATGGATATCGACGGCCATCTTTCGGGCAGACCCGATTCCGTCAACGGGACGGTCAGTCTTGTGGCAAAAGAGGGAAGGCTGAAGAAGTACGCATTGTTTTCCAGGATATTTGCACTGCTCAATGTGTATAAGATCGTTCAAACCCGCGACCTGGAGCTTACCAGCAAGAACTTCCCCTACAATGAAATAACCTCGACCTTTACCATCAGCGACAGCCTCGTTCACTTCGATGATTTCCACCTCGACAGCAACTCGCTTCAATTCTCCGCCGTAGGGGATTATTCCCTCAAAAGCAGGGAGATCAATGCGATCCTCGGCATCCAGCCCTTCGAGACAATCGACAAGGCAATCCATGCAATTCCCCTGGTCGGGTGGGTCCTTACCGGCGACAAAGGCAGCCTGCTCGTCGTCAGTATGAAAATAAAAGGGAATATCGACGACCCCTCCGTGAGATTCGCCCCGGTAGAAACCGTATCGGACCCGGTCAGGAAATCCCTTATGCGAGCCCTGAAGCTGCCGTCCGAACTCCTGGAAAAGTCGCGCCGGTTCCTGCCGGACTGCAAAAAAATGACTATCCCCGGGAAGGAGAATTGAGAAAAAACCCTTCCATCTTCTCAATCAAGGGGGGCAAGGTAGAGCGGTCAAGCGCGGAAACCGCGACGCCCCCATAGCGGAGGGCATTTGCCTCCGCAAAATCGGGATCGCACTTGTCCGCCTTGTTGAACACCTTCAGCCTCGGCTTGGTGTCTACATTCAGGGCTTTCAGGATATCGTCCACCGCCTTCATCCGGTACTCCATATCGGGGTCCGCGAGGTCGATCACCTCAAGAAGGAGATGCGCGTCCTCCAACTCCTCGAGGGTCGCCATGAAGGCAGCCCGCAGGTCTCCCGGCAGGTCCCGGATGAATCCGACCGTATCCGTTATGATCACCTCTATGTCCCTGGGAAACCTGAGGCGTTTGCTCGAAGGATCGAGGGTGGCAAAGGGCATGTCCGCAGTCAAGACTTTGCTTTTTGTCAGCGTATTCAGCAAGGTCGACTTGCCGGTATTGGTATACCCGATAATGGAAATCACCGGCACCTCCCCCCGGCTTCTGCGCAACCGGGTGAGCTTCCGCTTCCTGCCGATCGCGGCCGCCTCTTTTTCGAGACGGGTCATCCGGTTCTTTGCCTTTCTCCTGTCTATCTCCAGCTTGCTCTCTCCGGGCCCCCTGGTGCCGATCCCTCCGGCGAGCCGGCTGAGGGACGGGTTCCGGCCCACGAGCCTCGGCATATAGTAGCGGAGCTGTGCGAGCTCGACCTGGATCTTTCCTTCCCGTGTCCTTGCGCGCTGGGCAAAGATGTCCAGGATAAGCTGGGTGCGGTCGATGACCCGTATATCGACGATGTCCGAAATGGAGCGGGCCTGGGAAGGCGAGAGCTCATGATCGAAGATGAGGAGATTCGCATCGACGGCCAGCGCCTTGACGTAGATATCCATAACCTTTCCCTTGCCCACTACATACTTGGGATCGGGCTTGGGGCGCTTCTGGACCACGGTATCCATGACCGTGATGCCGGCCGCGCTGGCCAGAGCCTTGAATTCCGAAAGGGCGATCTTCGCGTCCTCCGACAACGACGGCACGACCGCCACGAGAATTGCGCGGTCCTCATTCGCGCCGGCGCTCAAGGCTGCCTGGCTGCCGGTTATATCCTCCTCGAGGTCTGAAATGAACTTGTCGAAGGGGATGTCGATGCGATAAGTAGGAGTCGGATCAATGGTTTTCCAGACGGCCCGTTCACCGGCCGCAGGCATGAGATGGGCCCCGTACGCAAGCCCCGGATCGCCGTTATCTTTTACCTCGATAGCATAGATCATGTCGAGCCGGAGCTTTGCCAGGTCGGTGAAATCCTCGAACGTCAATCCCTCTCCCGAGAGATGCGTATGGATCAGCCGTAAACCCTGCAACCGCCCGGGGTGCGTCCGCCTCCTGTGGAGCTTCGGAATCGACAGGCCTCCGGCCGTCCCTGCAATGACGTATTCGACAGATCCCCGGCGGCTTATGAGCAGCCCGATCTGGACACCTATCTCACGGGAAATCCTTGCTATTTCCAGGCTTAAGTCTTGCGATACGACGGCATCGGCCGGAACCTTTCTGCGGTACAGGCGTTCCAGTGAATTGATCTCCGATGCTTTCAGGGACTTTGTATTGCCGTAGATGCTTTGTATGAGAGCCTCCTTGGGCGCCTCATGCCTTTTCGATAAGGGAAGAATGCATGACCACTTTGGCCCTGTTGTTCACCATCTCGATGAGAATTCGAACCCTGCCTTCATCGGAACCCCAGGCCTCGAATACACCGCAGAGATCCTTCATGGGGCCGGACTTGACCCTCACTACGTCTCCGGGCTCGAAGGTTACCGGCTTCTTGATGGTGCCGGACGCTTTATCTTCAAGGGTGCACAGCCCTGCTATAAATTCATCGTCAATGGGTATGGGCTGGTAACTATCCAGGAGTATCCTTCTCACGCCTCTGCACCACCGGATTTTATGCAGCTCTTCCTCAACAGGCGCGATGTGGGCGAACAAATAATTGGGGAACAAAGGATATTTCTTCAGGATCTTTTTTCTGGCATGGAAGATATACTTTTCCATGAAGGGCTGATAAATCGATATGCCCTGCTGCTTGAGGACAAGGCAGGCTACCTCCTCCTCTTTCGGGTTTGTCTGGATTACGTACCACTGCTTCATACAAGACGCTCCATGATTAGTGTATAGTCGAAAGAACTTACCGAGTCAATCGATGCAAAGGCTGCTTTCGTTCCCTGTTGCCTGACCGGAGCTCATTCCATCAAGGCGGATATTTTCACGACTTCCACCCCGAGTTTCTTGAGTCTTGGAATCTCCTTCTTGAGAACGGCAATGGTCTCGGGGTGAGGATGGCATATGGCTACGGCCTTGGAATGCTTTAAGGCCACCTTCGCCAACAGGTTGATCTGAGCTCTGATGTAGGCGGGCTTAAGCTCGTTATCGAGAAAGACGTCCCTGGCAACGATCGGCAAACCGAGATCATGCGCAACGGGACCGCAGACGGACTTGTTTGTCGTCAGGCTGTCGACGAAAAAGAGCTTGCGCTCTTTTACTTCAGCCAGAATCACGCGCATGATCGCCTCATCCGTCGTGATAACCGAGCCCATATGGTTGTTCACCCCTGAGATGAAAGGGATGGCCTCCAGATTCCGTTTCACGATATCCCGGATCTCAGAAGGCGGCATATCCTGATAGACAGCCCCCGGGCCGGGGTCCTTTCCGTTTCCCTGCAGGGGCAGATGAAGCATGACCTCCCTGCCCCTTGCATGGAGATACCGGGCAACGGGGAGTGTATCGGGATGGTCGGGAAGAACGGCAAAGGTGATATCCGCATCGATTCTGCCGAGCTCTTGTGCGGGCTTCATGACCATGCCCATATCATCGACGATGATGGCGCATCTCGCCATTTTTCCCGGCAGCACCTCTTGAAAGAAGATGTCCCAGACCTCTTTGTCGATTATCACCCGGAGATGTTCAGCGTCCTCGATATGAACCTTGCCCACCTTTTTTAAGGGCTCGAAGGCCTTGGCGATCCGCTCTTTCTTCGGGGGCTTACGCAGAGAAATCCTGACGGTTTTCCCTGCGAAATTGGCCTGTTCCCGGGAAATGCCCAGGTCAAAGAGGCATCCCCTGATCAGAAGCTCGGGAAACGCTTGCCGGACGATTCGGGGACGTACATCCGGCTTCGGTTGGGATGTTTCCGGGCGGTCTTTTTCCTTTTCCTGGATTACGACCGCTATCCCTACCAGAACTGCCAGAACGACGATTATGATCAGTACAATGTTCTGCCTTGGATCTTTTTTTCTCATGCTGCCTTTCTGACCCAGTGAAACACCTGCCACGACTTGAGGAGATCGAGGCCGTATTTCAACTGGAAATCATCCTGAAGAAGCTTGTTCAAAGGCGATTCGTCCGTCTTTTTCGCGGGGCTCAAGGAATTAGTATTCGCCTTACCCTGCGGCTGGAGATGATCTTTGAGATCCTTTTCCCGGATGAACGTCTGGGCCTTGGCGTCTTCGGTATCCGGCACTTTCTGGTCTACCCAGATGTCGGGCTCGATGCCCGTCGCCTGAATGGATCGCCCGGAAGGGGTATAATAACGCGCAACCGTCAATTTGAGGGCCGACCCGTCGCTCAGTGGACGGATGGTCTGCACCGATGCCTTGCCGAAGCTCTTTACCCCGACCACAACAGCGCGTTTGCTGTCCTGCAGCGCGCCAGCCACGATCTCCGCAGCACTGGCGCTCCCGCCGTTAATGAGAACGACCATGGGGAAATCGTCGAAAGAGCCGTCTTTCCGGGCACGGTATTCCGTTTTTTCTTCCGGTCTTCTCCCGTCGGTGTAGACGATCATGCCTTCGCTCATGAAAATATCGCTCACCGCCACCGCCTGGTCGAGGAGTCCGCCCGGATTGTATCTCAAATCAAGGACCAGGCCTTTCATCTGCCCCATCTTCTCGATTGCCTTTCGGATATCGTCCGCTGTGTCTATCTGAAAATTCCTGACCTTGATGTACCCGTAGCCGGGTTCGAGGGTCTCTCCCTTGACGCTTTCAATATGGATCAACGCCCGCGTCAGGGTCAGGTCCAGGGGGCTTTCCAGCTTTTCCCGTAAGATGGTTATTGTCACGTTCGTGCCCTTGGGCCCCCTAAGGAGGTTGACCGCTTCCTCAAGACCCATATCCACAGTCGATTTACCGTCTATCTTCACGATCTTATCGCCCGGGATGATTCCGGCGTTGAACGCCGGCGTCCCTTCAATGGGCGAGATCACCATCAGGATATTCTCCCGTACGCCGATCTCGATACCCAACCCTCCGAAAGATCCGGTGGTGCTGATCTGCATTTCTTTGTATCCTTCCTTGCTCAGATAGGACGAATGGGGATCGAGGACCGAGACCATCCCCTTGATAGCCCCTTCGACGAGCTTCTCGGGAGGAACGTCTTCAACGTAATTTTTTTCAATGATATTGAGGCAATCGGTAAACTTCTCAAGCTCGGGGTATATGCCTGAGGCATTCGCGTTCAAGTCCATTGTATAATTTACGCCCACAATGGCGAGGAAAGTCAATGCAACAGCCCCACCGAGCAAGATGGCCTTCTGGATTCTCATACCTTCTCCTGTACAATTATTCGATACACACTATATCTATCGCCTATATCACAGTTAAACTTGTGATAAAATATACTATTGCCGAATAAGCCAGAGCACCGGGTCCAGAGCCTTCTGGTGAAGCCGTATCTCGAAGTGGAGCGTGGGTTTGAGAACGGTTCCGCTCTGACCTACCCGCCCGAAGATTTCCGAAGGAGCCACCTTCTGCCCCACTGATTTGGTCGTGTCCTGAAGATGCCCATATACGGAATAATATCCTCCCCCGTGGTCTACGATGACCGTGTTTCCGAATTTTTCTATCCAGTTGATGAATACCACTGTCCCGGCAAAAATGCACCTAACCGGCGCTCCATCTTTGGTCTCGATATCTATCCCCTGGGATTTCTGCAGTATCCCGCCCACCTTAAAGGAGCCGAAACGGCGCACGATCTTCCCCTTCAGCGGCCAGGGAAACATCCCCTTGTTCCTGAAAAAATCGCCTTCGGAGATCAGCGGCTTTTGCGCTTTCTCAGGTTGTTCCTTTGGTTCTTTCTTCGCCTTTTCCTTTAGGGTTTTTTGCCTTTCCCGCTCTCTTTTTTCCCTCGCCGCCTTCTCACGCGCTCTCTTTTCCTTCTCTTTTTTCTCTTTTTCCTTTTCCTGGATCTCTTTGAGCAGATTTTCGATCCGGTCCTGATACATCTTCGATTCATTCTTCAAAGAGGCGATCAGTATCTCTTTTTTTCTTCTCTCGTTCTCGAGGTCTCTTGCGGTATTCTGCAATTCTCTCAAGTCCCCCTGAAGGAGTGCGGCGAGCTCATCGGCCTTTTTCCTTGTGTCCCCAAGCCCCTGCCTGAGTTTCTGGTAGTCCTTGAGCACTCCCATGTGATGTTCCATCACTGCATTGAGATATCCGGAATATTTCTCATGTCCGTAGTATGCGCTTACCATGTCTATGGAAGCGCTCTTGTAGAGGGTCACCCATTCCTGGCGAATCCTTGCCTGCGCCTCCCTTAGATCGTTCTCGTAAACCCCTATCTCCTTATCGTATGTTGCGACCTGTCTCTGTCTTTTGTGGATATTTTCCTTCACTCTCGCGGTCCTGTCCTGAATCCTGGATATCTCACCGTCGATGGACTTGAGCTTTTTCTCTTCGGAAAGATACGCCCCTTCGGTCTCCTTGGCCTTCCGGGTAAGCTCCTTGAGCTTTGAGAACGGATCGTCGGCGGCCGTCGTAACAAGAGGACTCAAGAGAAGTATGACTGAGAGCAGGATTCCGATTCTACCCATCGATGCTTTTCTTGATTGCGAGGTAAGCCCCGAGAAGGCTCAAAAAGCATGAGAAAAATACTATGGAGACAATCTCCCTGGCCGGCAGCACGGCAAGGATTCCCCGGAGTGCCGGAGCGTGTGAAGTAATGGAGATGACGGCCCATTGGGTGAATGCAAGCGCCGCCAGTGCTCCGCCAACCCCGTAGACGAGGGCTTCTATCAGATACGGCGCATAGAGAAACAGGCGTTGTGCCCCGAGGAGATTGAGGACCTCTATCTCCTGCCGCCTTGAAACGATGCTGACCCGGATGGAAAGAAATATGACCAGTGAGAGCGACACGATAACAATCAGCGCGATCACGCCCCCGGAAATGAGAATGGCCCGGTAGGCATCGGCGATATACCCGAGGATGCCCTTATCGTACCGCACATCGTCTATGCCGGAAATACCGCCTATCCTCTTCGATATCGCTTCTATCTTCCCTGCATGGAGCGGCTTTACCGTGATTTCAAAGGCATCGGGAAGCACGCCCGGATCGAGACCTTCTATCAGAGGGTTGTTCGGCCCCATCCATTGCTTCAGACGATCAAGGCCTCCCTGCCGGGGGATGAATTCCACGCTTCCGATTTCATCCATGACCGAGATCCTTGCCTTGATCCCGTCGATAACGCGTTCCTGCTGAGCCCCTGCGACGTATGCGATCATGGTGCTGGTGGTACCGCTGACAGTCTTCACCTGCCCGGCGATCATAACCGTATGAAGGACAAAGATGAGCTGGCACAACGCGAACCACCACGCGATAAAGGTGAAAAGGCTGCCTAACGGCCGCCTTCGTATGCCCCTGAACAAGAGCTTGAGAACATAAATGCTTCTGATCATGGGGATCACCGGTGAACGATCGTGCCTTTTTCAAGGGTGATGATCCGGGCGAAATCTACGAGCGGGTCCTCGCGGTGGCTTGCTATGAGCATGGTCACTCCCTTTTTGTGGAGTTTGTAGAACATATTCAGGACGTGCCGGGCGGTTGTCTCGTCAAGGCTCCCGACCGGTTCGTCCGCCAGGAGAATGTCGGGATCGTGGATCGTCGCCCTGATAATCGACAGGAGCTGTTTTTCTCCCCCGGAAAGATCTCCGGCCCGTTCATAAATCTTGTGCTGGAGTCCTACCCATTTGAGCATGTGCCAGACGCGGTTCTTGATATACCCGGCGGATTTCCCCAGGATCTCCAGGATGACGGCGGCATTATCGTAGACGGTCCAGTCCTCGATGAGGCGGTAGTCCTGGAAAACGAACCCCATATGCCTCCGGAGAGCCTGGATTCCGGGATTGCCCATACCGGTGATGTACCTGTCATGAAGAGATACCTTGCCGCTCGTGGGCTTTTCCAGGGAATAGATCAATTTCAAAAGAGTCGTCTTGCCCGCCCCTGAAGGCCCGAGTATAAAACAGCACTGCCCCTTCGGGACCTGAAGCGATATATCCCGGAGGGCATAGACGTTTTCGTGGTAGATTTTCGTGACCCCTTCAAGAACTATCATCTCATATCCGATTATTCCTGCTCGATCCCTGCCTTTTTAAGCGCCAGCTAAGAGAACCTCTCCTTGATCTCGGTGAGGAGATCGATGTCTGCGGAAAGATAATCGATGCTCCTGGCTAAAGACGGATGCTCTCCTGCAAGGGATGCGGCTTCGATCATCAGGTACTGCAGTTCCATGATCTCCTTGTCGATGAGCCCCAGCACCCTTGCCACATGGGCATCCGGCAGCTCGACCGTTTCCTCGGCGGCATGAAGCTCGGCGCCCCTGGAGACTTTCTCCTTCGGCCCTATCATGCTGAGCAGGGCATCCGGCGACACATCGAGAGCACGTGAGATCTTGTCGATGACCTTTCTGCTCGGCCTCTTCGGCGGGGTACATTCGTAGAGAGAAACGGTCTTGGACGAAACGCCGCTTTTCTCGGCGAGCTGCTCCATTGTCAATCCCTTCGATTTTCGGACACTTCGTAAATCATTCACTTCATACCCCTCCTGTGAATAGGATCGTGGATTCTCATTTCACATTATTATCCGATTTTACCCGATACACAATACCCTTTTCTCACCAGCCTCCCAACCCCCAGACTACTGGTATGGTTTTCGCAAGCTAACCCCCATGGCCAAAGAAAACGAGAACGGTCAAGAGCGAACCGAACAACCAACCGGCAAGCGACTGCAGGAAGCCCGAGATAAAGGGCAGGTCAGCAAAAGCACCGAGGTTTCGACGTGCTTCCTCTTTATCGCAACGATAGTCTCCTTCTACTTCTATATCCCCTCGGTGGCATCCAGACTCAGTCATGTTATGAAGTATTACCTGGCCAACACCTCGCTCTGGGACGGCACCCGCGATACGCTGGTTACGCTCTTTACCCAGGCGGTGATCCAGCTCGGCATTATGCTGTTGCCCATTCTGGCAGTGTTCCTTGCCGTCGGCATAGCGTCAAATATCCTGCAGATCGGTTTCATCGTAAGCACCGAATCCCTTGTGCCCAAGTTTTCGAAACTCAACCCGATCACCGGGTTCAAGAACAAGTTCTTTTCATTAAGAAGCCTGGAAATGCTCGTCAAGAACGTGGTCATTATCTTTATCATCTCCCTGGTCGGCTACCGGGCGGTCACACGGGAAATCCCCATCTTCCCGCCGCTCATGAACAGTGAAGTATCTGTCATAGTATTGACGGTGTTTCAGGCTTCAATGCGTCTCCTCTGGGATTTCTTATGGATTTTCGTCTTTGTTGCCGTTGCGGACTATGTGTTCCAGAAGTGGCAGCATACCCAGGATATGATGATGACCAAGCAGGAATTAAAAGACGAATTCAAGCAAACCGAGGGCAACCCCATCATCAAGAGCAGGATACGATCGATCCAGATGCATATGGCCAGGCGGAGGATGATGAAAGACGTGCCGAAAGCGGACGTCATCATCACCAACCCCACCCACCTCGCCATCGCCCTGAAATACGAGCGGGGCAAGATGGTAGCGCCTGTAGTCCTTGCAAAAGGCGCAGGAGTCCTCGCCGAGAAGATCAAAGAAGTTGCCCGGTCATCCCGCATACCCATCGTCGAAGACAAGCCTTTGGCACAGGCCTTGTATAAAAACGTAGACATAGGGGAAGCTATTCCGGAGGAGTGGTACAGAGCAGTGGCTGAGATCTTGGCATACGTCTACAGGCTGAAAGCAGGTGTGAGATAAATGGCAGCAGGAGAATCCCTACCCTTCAACATCGATAAGAAGATCACGAGCGACCTCATCATGGCTGTCGGGGTCCTTGCGGTCCTGATAATCGTCCTGATCCCCCTTCCTCCCTTTATTCTCGACGTGCTGCTCACCTTCAGCGTCGCACTGGGGATCATCATCCTCATGGTGAGCATGTACACTACCAACCCTTTGAACTTTTCCGTGTTCCCGTCCCTGCTCCTGGTAGTTACGCTCTACCGGCTTGCGCTGAACATCGCATCCACGAGGCTGATCCTTCTGAACGGATCCGAAGGCGAGCTCGCGGCAGGTAAGGTGATCCATGCCTTCGGCCAGTTCGTTGTCGGCGGGAGCTATGTCGTCGGCTTCGTGGTATTCTTCATCTTCGTCATCATCAATTTCGTTGTCATCACCAAGGGCGCAACCCGTATCGGCGAAGTCACCGCGCGGTTCACCCTGGACGCCATGCCGGGCAAGCAGATGGCTATCGATGCCGACCTCAACGCAGGCATGATCACGGAAGTCCAGGCGCGCGACCGGAGAGACCAGATCCGGAGAGAGGCCGAGTTTTACGGGGCGATGGACGGCGCCACGAAGTTCGTGCGGGGAGACGCCATCGCGGGGATTATCATCGTTTTCGTCAACATCATCGGCGGGATCATCATAGGAGTTCTCCAGCACGATATGCCCTTTGCCGAAGCCCTGACCACATACACCACGCTGACTATCGGCGACGGTCTTATCTCGCAGATCCCGGCGCTGGTCATCTCTTCTGCCGCCGGCATCATCGTCACCCAGTCCGCAGCGGATAAATCCATAGGCAAACTGCTTTCCGAGCAGCTCGCGTTCCAGCCGCTGGCCTTGTTCTCGGCAGCAGGGATCATCTTCTTTCTCGGACTTGTTCCCGGCATGCCCCACGTCCCGTTCATATTCATGGCAGCCCTTATAGGCGGCATCGGATGGCTGAGCCTCCGGTTTACCAAGGAAGACGAGACAAAGGAAGAGGCCCCGCAGGAGGAAGAAGCTTCTGCGGATGTGCTCCTCACAACCGATGTCCTGGAGTTCGAAATAGGATACGGACTCATTCCCCTGGTGGATACCTCTTCGGGCGGTGAACTTTTGACACGTATCAAGGGAATGCGACGGACGATTGCCGCCGAGCTCGGGGTCATCGTACCCCCCATCCACGTAAGGGACAATCTGGATCTCAAGCCCAACGAATATAAACTCATGCTGAAAGGTTCTGAGATCGCCCGGTCCGAGGCCATGGTCGACAGGCTGATGCTGCTGAATCCCGAAGAGGTCAAGATCGATATCCCGGGCATCCCGGTCAAAGAGCCCGCCTTCGGCCTGCCGGGTCTGTGGATCAAGAAGACGGACAGCGAGCGTGCACAGCTTGCAGGACTCACCGTCGTCGACCCGTCAACGGTTATCGCGACGCATCTTACCGAGGTTATCAAGAGCAACTCCCACGAGCTTCTCGGCAGGCAGGAGCTTCAGTCGATCCTCGACACGGTGTCGCGGTCCCACCCGAAGGTCGTGGATGACCTCATCCCGGCCACACTCCCCGCGAGCGTGGTCTTAAGGGTACTCAAGAATCTCCTGAAAGAAAAGGTCTCCATAAAGAATATCCTCACCATATTCGAGACACTGGCGGATTTCGGTCCCGTAACCAAAGACCCCGACATTTTGACGGAGTATGTCAGACAAGCCCTCATGAGGATCATCTCGAAACCGTATATCCAGAACAATACCATCAAAGTACTGGCTCTGGACCCCAGTATAGACGGGATGATCTCGCACTCGATCCAGCATACTGAACATGGCTCGTATCTTGCACTAGAACCAGAGAAATCTAACAAGATTCTCATGACTTTGAACAAAGAGGTGAACAACGTGGGCAAACAGGGAATGATTCCGATCTTACTGACATCACCGGTAAGCAGGGCGTATATGAAGCGGCTCACCGAGCGCTATATGCCCGACCTCGTTGTCCTGTCACATAATGAGATCCCAGCGGACGTAACCATTAAAAACCTCGGGATGGTAAGGGTCGATGCAAATTAAGACATACACTGCAAACTCCATGAAGGACATCCTTTCCCAGATCAAGAGCGAACTGGGCTCCGATGCAGTGATCCTCTCGAAGCGGGAGATCGCCGACAAGAGCTTCGGCCTGGCGGCAAAACCCCTGATCGAAGTCACCGCGGCCGTGGACTATGACGCCGGCGCGCACGGGCATAAGACGAAAACGGACGAGCTGCCCGAGTTCCCGAAGCTGCCGGCCCACAATTCATTACAGCCGGACTCCCTTTCAAACGAGATCATTGAGCTCAAAGAAATGATGAAGGAGCTCATAGCCCATACCGGGGTTACACTCCACAGCGGCAACCCCTTGAGGAAGAAGCTTCTTTCCCTGGGTATCAGGCCCAATCTCGTAGACCTCGTGCTCTCCAAGCTGGGTCAGGGGGCAGGGGCTCACTCGGTCAAGGATCTCTTAAGCAAGATCATCCGGACGGAAAGACCGATCCACAACAAGGTGTGGGCGTTTGTAGGGACTACCGGCGTCGGCAAAACCACGACGATCGCCAAGATCGCAGCCAGGTGCGTGCTCAACGAGAACAAGAAGGCCGGGCTCATCACCCTGGATACCTACCGGATCGGCGCCATCGACCAGGGAAGGATCTACGCCAAGATACTGAATATCCCCTTCCTGTCCGTCACGACGGCCGCAGAGTTCAGGACCGCACTCGCAAAGCTCGAGTCCATGGACCTGATCCTCGTGGATACGGTGGGAAGATCCCCCTTGTGCAGGGATTACGTCCCGCAGCTCAAGGAGTATCTCGGCGGGATCAACCCGTGCACCTTCCTGCTCATGCCGGTTGCCACGAGGGACACGGAGATGGATACCATAACCAGGTCTTTCTCTGAATTGAATATCGACCGCATGATCTTCACCAAGGTCGATGAGGCGATACATTCCGGATCGGTCATCACCCATAACCTCCTCTACAGGATTCCCATTTCTTTTCTCACCACAGGACAGAGGGTTCCGGAAGATATCGAAGAAGCGTCCGCGTCAACGATTGTAGAAAGATGTCTCGGAGATATGTCATGAAAGATCAGGCACATACGTTACGGAGGATCTTCGAGGGAGGCGACAGCCGGAACTACCCGCAGGTGCTGTCGGTCACTTCGGGAAAAGGGGGCGTCGGGAAAACGAGCATCGTCGTCAATATGGCCATCCTTCTCGCTTCCAAGGAGAAAAAGGTTCTGGTCCTCGATGCAGATTTAGGCCTCGCCAATATCGATGTCATGCTCGGCCTCACGCCGAAGTATAACATCCAGCACGTCCTGGAGGGACAGTGTCTCCTGGAAGATATCATCCTGGAAGGGCCGAAAGGGATCAAGATCATCCCTGCTTCGTCGGGCATCCAGGAGCTTGCGGATCTCACTCCCGAGCAGAAGATCTGCCTGATGAACTCCCTGGATTATTTCGACCAGGATATCGACTACATGATCATCGATACCGGCGCAGGGATCTCGAAGAATGTCATGTACTTCAATACCGCGGCACAGCGGGTTCTCGTCGTATGCACCGGGGAGCCGACCTCCATTACCGATGCATATGCGCTCATCAAGGTTTTGAGGAAGCAGTACGGGGTCAAGCATTTTGACCTCATCGTGAATAATGTTTCTTCCAAGGTGGAAGGAGACCAGGTGGCAAGGAAATTAACTTTGGTATGTGAGAGGTTTTTAGGGGATGTTGCCCTGGAAGTGCTCGGATCCATTCCAACGGATATGAGCATTCCCGAGTGCATCAAAGGGCAAAAGGCATTTGTCGGAGTCCATCCGAACTCGGAGGCAACGGTCCGTCTGGAGAGAATCGTGAACCGCCTGGAGCACACGTCGCGGGACGCGGACACCGGGAATCTTCAATTTTTCCTCCGCAGGATGTTTCTCAACCAAGTGAAGGGGTCGAACCATGCAGGACATAGCGTTTCCGGATCTTACTGAAGAACAGAAACTCAACCCGAAGGTCAGGGCAAAGGTGATCAACGAGTTTTCGCCGTTGATCAAGTACATAGCAAGCCGCATTGCGATCCGGCTTCCCCCTCACATCGATCTGAACGATCTCATCAATGCAGGGGTGATCGGGCTCATTGACGCCATCGAGAAATTCGATGCTTCAAAGCAGATCAAGTTCAAGACCTACGCGGAATTCCGGATCCGCGGAGCCATACTTGACGAGTTGCGCTCCATGGACTGGGTGCCCAGGTCGGTCAGGCAGAAAGCCCGCAAGGTCGAGGACGCCTACGCGAGACTCGAGTATGCCCTCGGCAGGCCGGCAAGCGATGAAGAAGTCGCCGGCGAGATGAAGATCGATATCGACAGTTTTCACAAGCTCCTTTCGGAAACGGCATCGGTATCGCTCCTGAGCCTGGACGACCTTGGGGAAGACGATTCCGACGTTTCGAAGAAAAACCTCCTGGAGTTCATCCTTCAGGATGAAAAGGAATGGCCCTCGCATAAGCTCAGATATGCAGAAGTCCGGGAGATCGTAGCCAAGGGGATTCTCTCGCTGCCGGAAAAAGAGCGGATGGTTATCTCCCTGTACTATTACGACGAGCTGACCATGAAAGAGATCGGCCATGTGCTGAAATTTACTGAATCAAGGGTCTCCCAGATTCATACCAAGGCGGTCTTGAGGCTCAGATCGAAGATGCAAAAGCTTTTTAAAGAGATCAAGGCGTAAAGATTTACGCGCGATTGTTCGATTATACGAAAAAGACCCTGGAGGCAACTATGGCGGTTGATAAGAATATGAAAATCCTTGTTGTCGATGATTTCTCGACGATGCGCCGTATTGTGAAAAATATCTTGAGGCAGTTGAACTTCAACAACATAATAGAGGCGGATGACGGATCCACTGCCCTCGATACTCTTCAGAGGGAAAAGATCGACATGGTGGTCTCCGACTGGAACATGCCCAAAATGACGGGCCTCGAGCTTCTCAAGGCCATCCGGTCCGACGATGCCCTGAAAGACATCCCCTTCCTCATGGTAACGGCCGAGGCGCAGCAGGAGAATATCATCGAGGCGGTAAAGTCAGGTGTGAGCAATTATATCGTGAAACCTTTCACCGCCGAGACGCTCGGGCAAAAGATTAACCAGATCTTCAACAAGTAGGAAGGAAAACGTGTCGGATCATCCCGGGAAAAAAGCCGAGCTGGACAAAGACGGCATCGCCTATGATTTTGAAAAGGCAGAGCTCGACAAGGAAGGAGTGTCCCTCTCCGATGAACCCGGGGCCGAAGAAGCCGTTCAGGGCGAAACCCAGCAGACCGCCTCAGCGGCAGCGGCGGTATCCAAACCCTCTACAAAGCGTAAGACGATCCTCATTGCCTCCATCGCATCGGGTCTCCTGGTCGCGTTCATATCCGTTGGCATCCTCACCCATTACCTGACAAAAAAACCCCAGGTAGAGATCCCCGTAACCTATAAAAAACCCGTTTCTTCGCCGGGACTTGATTCAACAGAGGGAGACATCCTTCTGGACCCTTTCATGGTACTGTATAATTCCCGCAAAACCAAGGAGTCAGGAGTCCTGCTCGCGCAGCTCAGCCTGCAGGCAAATCCGGAAACCGCGTATAATATCGGCAGCAGGATGTACGATATCAGGAATCTTATTTTTCAGAGGCTCTCTTCGAATGCCGACGTGTATTCCAAGGAAGAGCTTGCCGCAATCATCCGTGACGATCTGAAGAGCCTGAACGTAAATAATGTCGTTTTTGTAGAATTCGATAAAAGGTGATCTTTCATTGAAAGTATTGGGATAAATAAATCGGCTGTTTTTTCGATCAAGGGGTTGCTCGTAAAGGGACGGTATGGAACTGGCCAAAATTGATGAAATGATACATTCGGAGGATTCTTCCCTGAGGAGGGAGGCAGGGTCATTGCTGGCCGAAATCGGGGGGGATGAAGCATTCGACAGGCTCGAAGTCCTGCTCAAGGATCGAAACAATGGAGTACGGGACGCTGCCCAGAATTCCATTGTCATGCTCGGAGGAAAAACCGCCATCGAGAAGATGATCCCTCTCTTGACCTACGAGGATCCTTCCATCAGAAATGTGGCCATTGATATCTTGAGGAAAATCGGTATAGACGGGGTAGACATCCTCCATGGGATTGCCAAGGACGCCAATGACAATGTCCGTCTTTTTGTCCTCGATATCCTCGGCTCCATCGGGAATCACGAAAGTCTCGGCACCCTGATCGACGGCCTTTACGATACGAATCCCAACGTAAGAAACGCAGCGGTTATTTCCCTTGGCGAGATCGGAGATCAGGCCGCCTTCGAGCATCTGAAAAAGCTCATAAACGATGAAGAGTGGATTCGCTTTTCCGTGATCGAATCCTTTGCCCGCATCCCCCACGAAGGCGTAGTGGACTTTCTCCTGGGCGAAATGAACCGGTGGTCAAACGACGAAATCACCATATGCGCAATCCTCGAAACGTTAGGCAAGATAGGCTCCCGGGAATCGGTGGGTCCGCTCATGGATATGCTGAAAAAATCGGATGAATATGTCGAGGTATCCATTGCCCAGACATTGCTCAAGATCATGACGATTGACGATATTTCGGCGCTCGACGCTTCCGACAGGCATTTCCTGAAGAATATCCTCGAGGCGCGCCTTGCGGATGCGGACGACGAATTTCAGCATGACATGCTCGCTGCCCTGAGCAGCATCGGCGACAGCGAAAGCGCGCTTCGCATCATCGAGCTTGCAAAAAAGGTGGAGCCCGACCTGAATCCGGAGAAATGGGAAGATATCAAATCCGCCCTCATCACGCTGGGCGATATTCCCCTTATGGTCAGTCTGCTCGATGCGGATGATAAAACAAGGATGCTCTCCTCACAGGTGCTTTCCGAGATAGGCGGTGAGAACGAAGGCCGGGAGATCGGCTTGAGAATACTCTCCGCCCAGGGGTATGTGAAAAGGGCCATGACAGATGCACTGGCCCGCATCGGAGGTTCCTCATCCAGGGATACTCTGCGTAAACTCATCCATGACCAGGACGGGCATGTCGTCACTTCATCGTTACGGGCACTGGGAGAAATCGGCAATCCGGAGGATATCGATGAGATCCTGCAGTTCCTCCAGCACCCATACCCGGATGTGAGAAACATCGCGCTGGAAGCAGTTGCCTCGATAGGGACCGACAAAGCGCAAAGCAGCTTTATGACGCTGATCAAAAACGCCGATCCGAAGATCCGCATTATGGCCCTGGGAGGTCTTGAGCGGACGAGGAGCGGGAAGCTCGAAGATGCGGTTGCCTACACGCTCAGGGATCAGGACTGGGAAGCCCGGATGTATGCAGTCAGGGTAACCAAGGATATGATGCTTCCCATTGAAAACGATCTGCTCATGGCGCTTCTGAACGATGAACACGACGAGATCCGCCATCTCGCCATCGATATTGTAGGGCAGAGAAAGATCGCCGGCTTACGGTCGTTCCTCGAAGACGCAATCTCGAACGATGAGATGTGGACCTCGTACCACGCCATTGAGGCCATTGGCCGATTCAAGGATGACGATGCAAAAATGAGGCTTTTATCCATCCTGAAAAGCAGTCCGGATTTCCTGCGCATCTCTGCCGTAAAAGCACTCGGCGAATGGGAAGACGAATCTTTGGCCTCCGAGCTGGAAGTTTATATGGATGATGACAATCTTGACGTTGCCCGGGCCGTTGCAGAGGCAATGGACAAATTGCAGGGAGTATCCTTTTGATGGAGCGGCCGATCCTTGAGATCATAAAGAATATTGAAGAAATACCGACGCTGCCCATGGTCGCCATGGAGGTAATGACCCTTTCCAAGAGTCCGGATGTCTCCATCAAGGCGATATCAGAATGCATCCATAGAGATCCACCGCTCGCGGCAAAGGTATTGAAGCTGGCAAACTCTGCATTCTACCGCAGAGGCACCCAGGAGATCGATACCCTCCACAGGGCAATCCTCATGATGGGTCTCAACGAGATCATCAACATCACTACGTCCGTATCGGTCCTGTCCGTACTCGGCACGAGAGACAAGGGCGGGGAAAGCTTACGGATCAAGTTCTGGGATCACTGCGTTGCGACAGGCCTCATCGCACGGCACGTGGACAAAAAAATCCGCATGAAGGCGCAGGGAAGAGAGTTTGTCGGAGGACTGCTCCACGACATCGGAAAGATCATTTTCGACGAGTTTTTCCACGAGAAGTTCATGGAAGCCCATGCACTGTCGATTCAGAGAAAATGCTCCATGTTCGAGGCGGAAAAAGAAGTTCTCGGCACGACCCACATGGAGGTAGGACACTTCATTGCCCAGAAATGGGGGTTGCCGCCGTACATCGCAGATATCAACCTGTACCATCATCAGCCGGGAAACGCCAAGTTCAAGGACATCACTTCGCTGATCTCCATAGCGAACCTCCTTGCAAAGGCAAAAGAATTATCCTGCGGAGGCGATTCGGTCTCTTTCGTGCTGAAAGACCAGGAAGCCTGGCATATCCTCCGGAAGATGGGATATTCCATGGATGTCCTCGACATAGAGCGCATCACCTTCGAGATTGAAGATATCGGGGAAGAAGTAAAGACCTACCTTTCAGCGGTATCCGAAGAGCCTGTTGCGGAGGGTGCCAATGGCTGATTATCTTCCCTCGGCAGCCGTCCAGATGACCGATGAAACGTTCCGGCTGCTTCGGGATTTCATCTACGAACATTCGGGTATCTACTTCTCCGACAACAAGAAATCCCAGCTTGAGAACAGGCTTTCCTTGCGGCTGAGGGCAAACAACCTTCCGGACTTCGACAAGTACTATTACATGCTCAAATACGACCCCCAGGCATCGAAAGAGCTTCGGGCACTGTTCGATTCGGTAACCACGAATGAGACGAGCTTCTTCAGGAGTCCCCCCCAGATCCAGGCGTTCCAGGAAAAGGCTTTGCCGGAAATCATGGAGCGCAGGGCCGAAAAGGGAGAAAAGATTTTACGGCTCTGGTCGGCCGGATGTTCGACAGGCGATGAGCCGTACACAATGGGCATCGTGATCAAAGAGATTCTCTCGGAAAAAATCAAGGAATGGGATATCAAAATATTCGCCAGTGATATCAGCGAGAAGGCATTGAAATCTGCACGGGCATCGACGTACAATGAATACACGCTGAGGTCCGTACCCCCTGAGATCAAGACAAAGTATTTCACGCAGAGCGGGTCACAGTTTACAGTATGCGATGAGATACGGATGCTTGTCGAACTTCAGTACCTGAATTTCAACGACACGAAGCGTGTCAAGCTCATGAGGGGATTCGACATCATCTTTTGCAGGAATGTCCTCATCTACTTCGATGACGACGCAAAAAAGAGGTTCGTCGCTCAACTCTACGACAATCTCAATCCAGGAGGATACCTATTCATCGGCCATTCGGAGTCGCTTCACAATATCTCTCGGGCATTCAAACTGGTTCATTTTCCCGGCGCCCTGGGTTATAAGAAGGAATAGGTAGAGAAGGATATGGATAAGATACTCATTGTTGACGACTCAGCGACCGTCAGGAAACTCCTGGCCCATACATTGAAGCCGAAAAATTACCTGTGCGTCGAGGCTTGCGACGGGTTCGACGCCCTTGAGAAGCTGGCGCTGCATCCCGATATCAGGCTCGTAATCTCCGATTTGAACATGCCCAACATGGACGGCATCGAACTCATATCGAATATCAGGCAGCATCCCCAGTACAAGGATCTGCCCATCATCATGCTCACCACCGAGGCATCGCAGGACAACCGCAAGCTCGCTTTCGACGCAGGAGCCAACCTCTACCTGGTAAAGCCCTCCCCGGCCCACATCATCCTCTTTAAGGTGCAGAGCCTTTTGGAGGCGGACAAATAATTGTGAGTCCGGCAGCTTAAAAACACACAAATCCGCAAAGCTCCCCTCCTCTATTTCAACAGGATACTTTTCTCAAAAAGCAGGTGGATCACTCGCTGTATTCCCGATATGGGAGTGATACGCACGAATTGTCCCCGGTTTGATACGTCTGGGCGTTGGGTTGCATCTCCTTCTCGTGATTTCAAGCACCAAACGGAGAAAAAATGCGAAGGAGCCGGCAAGGGATGTACTTAAGGGGAGGCAGGGGGCCTTAAGGGGCCGCGTTGGCGTTTTTTGTCAATGCATCTAAGGTGAAGCGAAAAAGGCATCTTTGACCCGTACTGTCTGAGCGTAGCGATAGCGGAGCGAGTTTACGGGTCAGCCTTTTTCGCTTTACCGCAGGATGCATCAAAAAGCGCCTTCGCGGCCCCTTAAGGCACCCTGCCTCCCCTTTACCTCCAAACCATTTTATTAGTGAAAGCGGCGATGCGGCTTGCTCTCATCCGATCTTCCGGCCCAGCTTGATGCTGTAGGCCTGGTCGCGGGTCACGATGATATGGTCGTGCACGGGGATGCCCAGCTGATCGCCGAGTTCGGTAAGCGAGCGGGTGAGCCGTTCGTCGTGGGATGAAGGCGTCAGGGTTCCGGAGGGGTGGTTGTGGATGAGAATCAGCGAGGCTGCACCTTTCATCAGGGCTGTTTTGAACACCTCCCTCGGATACACATGCGCCATGTTGACCGTGCCTTTGGACAGATGCTCGGTGTGCGCAAGGCACCCTGCCGAGTTGAGGCACAGAAGCATGAAATGCTCGTTCTTCTCACCGCCGATCTCGGACTGGATGTACTTGAGCACAGACTCGGGGCTGTCCAGGATAATCCCTGCTTTTTCAGAAGGCGCAAGGCACCTGATTATGCATGCCTTCACGAGCTTGATGAGCGTGCTCGCATATTCGCCGATTTCTTTCGTTGATTCGAGCTCATCGGGCGATTCGTCAAAAACCCTGCCCAGAGAGCCGAAACGGGAAAGGAGCTCCTTGGCAGCAGGCTTCGTATCCTTTTGCGGCGAGGCATACCCCAGGAGCAGCTCAAGGATCTCATAATCGGATAACGCATCCTTGCCCGAATTCCGGAAACGATCCCTCAGGCGTTTCCGGTGACCCCGGTAATGGGGCTTTACATCGGCCATCATATCTCCTCCATACTCCGGCACGAACTTCGGCTGTAGAGGGAGTAGAACGACCATGGGAGGATTTCTTCCCTTCCGCGCGCGCGTACGGCATAGTAATCGGGATTGCGCGGCCACTGTTTCAGGACCTCCTGCCATTGGGACGGATCGCGTCCCGCCATCTCGATCAGTACATCCAGAAGTTGCCGGTCGCCGCGGGCGATCATGGCCTGCAGATAGGCCCACTTGGGGCCTTCGAAACTTACCGAGACATTGCTCTGGGGGCTCAATCCCTTGATGATCCTCCTGATCCTCTTTTTCGCCTCGCCTGGATCGATCATACCTGCTCTCTCGTACCTCGAGTGGGGCTTGGGGACCATGGTATTGACGCTCAGCGATATCTTCCCGATGCGCTTGTTGCCTTTTGAAACATGGATGAAGACCTGGCGGATGCGCTTGGTCAGGTCGATGACGGCTTCGATATCGCTTTGCTCCTCACCGGGCAGGCCCACCATGAAATAAAGCTTGATGTCCCTGATCCCGCTGCTCACGAGCGCGGTGACATCCTCCAGGACCGTCTCGTTGCTTACGGCCTTTCCGAGCGAGGAGCGCAAATTATCGGAGCCGACCTCAGGCGCCAGCGTTACCCCGGAAACCTTCGACTCCTTGAGGTAATCGAGGAGATCTTTCGAAATCATGCCGAGACGGAGAGACGGGGGCGCGATCCTGATCCCTCGTGCGGAAATGTCGGAAAGGATCTCGGAAAGCTGGGGATGGTTGTTCAGCGAGGTGCTCACCAGGCCCAGCTTCCTCCCGGAAGAGGATGCTTTGTCGAAGACAT
Source organism: Syntrophaceae bacterium UBA6087 (assembly GCA_002448235.1). Lineage (GTDB taxonomy): Bacteria > Desulfobacterota > Desulfomonilia > UBA1062 > UBA1062 > Phosphitivorax. The sequence goes on along the minus strand of DIXF01000011.1, from coordinate 135,923 downwards.
CCTGCAGATGCCTCATCTCCACGGGCCGGAACGGGGCGTAGATTTCCCGGGCAGTGCAGAACTTGCAGTGGTACGGGCATCCCCGTGCTATCTCGGCCAGGAACATGTCCTGAAACGCGGTTTTATCGGTGAGGATGACCGTATGCCCGGGTGCGTCGAAAGGCTCCATAAGGGAGATCCCGGGCTTTATGCCGGTGAAGCCCCCGATATTCTCGTCTTCATAAACCGGACGTGTGCGCTCCGGGATATAGATGCCCTGAACATCCTGCAGCCTGTCCAGCAGCATCTCGCGATCCGTGCTCCGGGAAAAGGCTTCCGAAAGGGCCGAAGCAAGAGGCTCTCCTTCCCCAAGGAAGCAGATATCCAGGGCATCAGCGACCGGCTCGGGATTGATGGTCGCAGCAGAGCCCCCCGCAAGGACAATGGGGCCGTGCTTCCGGTCCCTTGACCGGACAGGAATGCTGTTCTTGAGCAGGATGGAGATCATGTTGATCCAGTCGAGCTCGTAGGAAACGGAAAACGCGATGATGTGAAAATCCCGGAGCGGCCGCGACGCTTCCACCGAGCGGTCGAAATCGGTGAAGAAGCGCTCGCAGAGGATTGCAGGATCGGCGTTCAGCACCCGGTACATGGTATGCAGGCCGAGGTTCGACATCCCAACGAAATAGGTGTTGGGATACACGAGGGCAATGTTGAGCTTGCCCCCGGGATCCTTTCGGATCACGCCTTTTTCATCCGACATCTATTCCCAGTCCCTTGATCTTCCTGTGCAGGTTGCTTCGCTCTACACCGATCAAGTCGGCAGTCTTGGAGATATTGTTCCCGCACTCCTTCAGCTTGTTCTCTATGAAAATCCTTTCAAATTCCGCCCTGGCGTCCTTGAGCAGGGTAATGCCGATGAGCTTGTCCGTCTCGGAGACGGACTGCGACCTCAGAGGCAGGATATCGTCGCCGTTGATCGTATCCCCCGGGGTCATGATCACGAGCCTCTCGATGATGTTTTTCAGCTCTCTCACATTCCCGGGCCAGTCGTGCTGCATGAGCTTCTTGATCGCGCCGTCGGTAATCGTCTTCTTCTTCCCGCCCTTCAGGGAAGAGAAGAGCTTGAGAAAGTGCTCCACGAGGCCCGGGATGTCTTCTTTGCGGTCGATGAGACGCGGCACGTAGATAGGAATGACGTTGAGCCTGTAGTAGAGGTCCTGCCGGAACCTGCCGGCTGCGATCTCCTTTTCGAGGTCCTTGTTCGTCGCCGTAAACACCCGCACATCCACCTGGATCGTCTGGCCGCCGCCCACCCTCTCGAATCTCTGTTCCTGAAGAATCCTCAATATTTTTGCCTGTGTGGGTAGACTCATGTCTGCGATCTCATCGAGAAAGAGCGTGCCGTTATGGGCCAGGTCGAACTTCCCCCGACGTCTCTCCGTCGCGCCGGTAAAGGCCCCCTTCTCATGCCCGAACAGCTCGCTCTCAATGAGCTCTTCCGGAATGGCGGCGCAGTTCACCTCGATGAACGGCTGTTTTGTCCGCACGCTCTTTTTGTGAAGCCTCCGGGCAACCAGTTCCTTTCCCGTTCCGTTCTCGCCCAGGATGAGGACCCATGCATCGGAAGGTGCTGCACGATCGATCTGCTCCTTGAGCTTTCTCATGGCCTGGGAATTCCCGACGATCTCGTCGTCTTTCTCGGTCTTTTTCCTGAGGAGGGCGTTCTCCTCTTCCAGGGCCTTCAGGTGCAGCGTATTGTGCAGGGTGATGATGATCTTGTTGAGATCCAAAGGCTTTTCGATAAAATCCAGCGCCCCCAGCCTCGTCGCCCGTATTGCGGTATCGATGGACCCGTGCCCGGTCATGATGATCACCGGTATGCGCGACCCGTTATTCTTCAACTCTTCCAGGATCTGCAGCCCGTCTTTGCCGGGCATCCATATATCAAGGAGTATAAGGTCGACCTCATTGCTCTCAACAATCTGGAGCCCCTCTTCGCCCGTACCTGCCAGCAGCGTGTTGTACCCCTCGTCCTCAAGCCCCCCTTTCAGGGAAAAACGTATGCTCTCCTCGTCATCCACTATCAGAATCGTGCGTTTCATAACCTACTCCTTTACCGGCAATTCTATGCTGAAAACCGTTCCCATGGGTGCGTTGTCCCTGACCCTGATGAACCCGTTATGGTCCGAGACGATCCTGTTGACAATAACCAGCCCGAGCCCCGTCCCGCCCCTCTTCGTGGAAAAATACGGCTCGAACAGCCGCTCCTTGACCTTCGGGGGAATGCCCGTTCCCGTGTCGGAGATATCGAGGGTGGCGATGTGCACATCGGCATCATAGCTCGTGTGGATGCTCACCATCTTCTGGGAGTTTGCGCATTCGAGAACCGCCGTGGTGGCATTCTCCAGCAGGTTGCCGATGGCCCTGCTCATCTGGGGGCTGTCGAGCTCCAGCACGGGCAGGGCATCATCGAGCCCGACCTCGTACGAGATTGCGGGGTGGGCCTGCCGGTAGAGCGTCACGGCATCCTGTACCACCTTATTGAGATCTCCCGGCACGGGCATGCAGGAAGGCATTTTCGCAAATGCGGAGAACTCGTTGACCAGGCGCTTCATTTCATCCACTTCCTTGATGATGACCCGGGTGCATTCGTCAAACACCTCTCCATCGTCTCCGAGCTTCTCCATGTATCTGCGCCTGAGCCGCTGGGCCGACAGCTGTATGGGCGTGAGCGGGTTCTTCACCTCATGGGCTATCCTCCGCGCAACCTCTCTCCATGCGGCCATGCGCTCCATCTTCTGCAGCTGCGTCATGTCATCGAACACCACAACCGTTCCGAGAAGATCTTCATTGTCGTCGTAGAGAAACGATGCATGGCCGAGCAGGGTAAGCCTTTTGCCGCCGACCGTGACGGCTATCTGTTTCTGGGTCGCGATCCCTTTGGACTTCTTGAAATTCTCGATAAGCTCCGTTGAAATCGATCCCAGATCGCCCGCAAAGACATCATCGTACCTCTTGCCCATCGAGGATTCCTGGGATATGCCGAGCATGGCCCTGGCTACGGGGTTGACAAAGGTGACCGTGTCATCCTCCTTGAGCGTAATCACACCGGTGGAGATGTTGTTCAGCACGGTGCCGATATAGCGGTTTCTGTTCTGGATATCGTTGTATGCCTTCTCCAGCTGCCTCCTGGACTCCTTCAGATCATTCACCATGGCATTGAAATCCTGCACGAGGAGGCCGAGCTCGTCATTGGACTGCACGTCGATGGAAAAGCTCAAGTCTCCCCGGGAGATCCTCTGGGTGCCTTCCACAAGCTTTTCAATCGGGTTGATGAGCCCTTTGGAGACGTTCATCCCGAACCATACCGCAGAGAAGATCACCAGCAGCGTGATCGACGCGAGAATGATGATGTAGTTGGTCTTTATCGGGCCTTTTATCTTCAGGCTCTGGATATAGTCGGTAAAGGTGTTGCGGATGATGCCCATCCGGCCGGAAAGGCTCTCCGGGATATAGTAATCCACCACCAGCACTCCGACCACATCGCGCAGGTTGAAGGACGACCTGATGGGAACGATTCCTTCGATGATATCGGCTTGGCCTGTCCTTACGACAAAGGACATGGTTTTGCCTTCCATGGCCTCATGGACAAGGTTCGACTGCGTCGACGGCATGCTGGCGACGCCGATCTCGGGGGATATGATCTTCACGAGCTCTTCGCCCTGGGACGAGAAAACTTCGACGGCAGACAGCCGGAACAGGGACATCTTCTCCTGGAGCATGGCATTGAGGATATCGAGGTTCTCCTCCTTGAGGAGCCTCCTCTCGGTTATCTCACCCGATATGGAGCTTGCATAGTGGATCGCCTCTGCGGATGCCTCTTTGTAGTAGATATTCGCCACGTTCATGGATTCTTCGATGGCGGTCTCTACCTCTGAGGAGAGCCAGCCTTCCATGCTGCTGTTCAGGAAGAGAACGCTCGTGAAGAACAGCACCATCGTGGGGATGATTGTGAGCGTGACAAAGGCGATGACGAGCTTTGCCCTGAGCCGTGTCCCCAGGACGCCCTGCTGCCGCTCCATGAAAAGCTTGGCGAGGTTGCGGGTCACGAGGAAGATCACGAGCACCAACAGCACGATATTGATGCTGATGACCGCGAAGATGATGATATTGCTCGAGAGAGACAGGGCCTGGAGGTTCCGTATGTTCGTCCGTGCGATGCTCAGGAGGGCAATTATTCCTATGATTGCGAATATATAGATGATCTCCCTCGTTCTCTTGGATATCACGGTCACCTGCCCTCCTGTCGGTAGGCCTCATGTATCTTCTTTGCAAGGGCGATGTGCAGCCGGTGGCTTGCCTTATACGCCCTGATACGGGATTCGAGGGGAGCCCCCAGTGTCCAGAGATCGCCCAGGAGATCCAAAATCTTATGCCGGATAAATTCATCGGGGAACCGGAGCCCTTCGGGATTGAGCACTTTTCCCCCATCGACGACTACGGCGTTTTCGAGGCTTCCGCCCAGGGCCAGCCCGGCAGAGCGCATTTTCTCCACATCGGAGAGAAGCCCGAAGGTCCTGGCAGGGGCGATTTGCGTGTCGTAATTCGATCCGTCGTACACATACAGCTGCCTGCCGATGACGGGGTTCGGGAACTCTATCTCATAGGTGACGGAGAAATCGCCGGGGGCTGCCTCGACAAAACTTTCTCCATCCTCGACCCTGATAAGATCCCGGACACGTATGGGAAGCACTTCCCCCGGGAGCTCTTCGGCGCCTGCGCCGAGAATCCGGGTGTAGAAGGGGAGTGCGGATCCGTCCACAACAGGGATCTCTTCCCCGTGAATCTTCAGCTCGCAGTCCGTTATGGACAATCCCCACAAACAGGACATGAGGTGCTCGATGGTGGATACGGCAACGCCACTCTTGCCCAGGGTGGTGTTGAGCCTGGTGTCTACGACATTTTCCGGCGAAGCCGGTATCCTCAGTCCGTGCTTCACGAATACGATGCCGTCACTGCCCGGCTGTATCGAAACGGCAGCCGGCCCTCCTTTATGGAGGCCGACCCCCTCGATCAGGATCTCATGCCCTAGTGTCCTACGCCTCATAGTGACCACTAGATTATGGAACATATGGGCATTAGTCAAATAGTAAAAGCCTCTTCACTCTTTGGTTTGACACGGGGGTGGAAAACACTTATATGATCATCCCATGTTCGGAATCGGCGGTCAGGAATTATTTTTCATACTCGTGCTGGCATTGATCCTGCTAGGCCCCAGCAAAATCCCTGAGATAGCAAAAACCCTGGGCAAGGTCATGGGGGAATTCCAGCGGGCTTCAAACGATCTGAAAAAAGAGATCGATCTGGCTTCGCAGGACAAACCCGGGGAGCAGGCCAAATCTGAGCCCGAACCCCCAAAGACGGAGCCGGAACAGCCCGAAGAGAGCCCGACAGGACCTGAGCAGAAGGACGACGAGCCGGAGAAAAAAACAGGTGACGACGTCGAGCCGGCGTATCGTCCCGAAGAGATAGAAAGGTAGCTTTTTTGGAAGAAGACAAGCTTCCCCTCACCGATCATCTCGAAGAACTCCGCTGGAGGGTGGTCAAGTGCCTTTTGGCCATAAGCGTAGGCTTCGTTGCATCGTATGCCTTCTCGGAGAAGATCTTCAATTTCCTTGCCTCCCCCCTGATAGAGGTAATGCCCAAGGGGAGCCACCTCATCTATACCTCTCTGCCCGAAGCGTTCTTCACCTATATGAAGGTCTCCTTTTTTGTCGGCCTTCTCGCATCAGCCCCGGTCATATTCTACCAGCTCTGGAAATTCATCATGCCGGGGCTGTATGAAAGAGAGCGGCGGTACGTCGTACCCTTCGTGATCGTGGCGACGCTCTTTTTCGCCATGGGCGTGTCTTTCGGCTTCTTTGTCGTTTTCCCGGTCGGCTTCAAGTTTTTCCTCGGGTATTCGAACGAGAGCATAATGGCCTTTCCTTCGATGAGGGAGTATTTGGGTTTTGCCATGAAATTCCTGCTGGCATTCGGCGTCACCTTCGAACTGCCGGTGGTCATGTTCTTCCTTGCCAAGACAGGCATTGTGAATGCAAAGGTCTTGAGAAAAAACCGGAAGTATGCGGTGCTCATCGTTGCTATCGTTGCCGCGGTGCTGACTCCCGGGCCGGACGTCCTCAGCCAGTTACTGCTGGGGGTGCCGATCCTCATACTCTATGAGATCAGCATATGGGTAACGTATCTCGTGAGAAAGAAAAAAGACGCTCCGGAACCGGAGCCTGAATCGGCCGCGTAAGCATCGTTCACAAGCGGCCTTCACCAGCGACGCACACCCATTCGTACATCATCCGGCGAGGGCGGACCGGCCGGAGAAGGAGAATGCCTGCTAGAGATAGCCTTCTTCCTGGGCAGCGACGTCGAGCGCGAGGCTTAAGATGTCTTCCGTTTCGGCATCGTGGGCAAGGCGGGTCTTGGTATCGATGATTTTTATATAATGCTTGCACTCGGAGCAGAAATATACGCGAATCCCCTCCACGCTTTCGACTTCGAAATATCCCAGGGTAGTGTGGTCCGAGTTTCCGCAGAACGGGCACTTGACCCGCTGGAACCTCCATTCCTGCCCGCACATGAGGCAGTGGAGATCCCGGGAGGATTCCGAATCAAAACAAAGTCTCGGATACATCCCGCAGAACGGGCACTTGCCCTGTCCTTGAGGAGAGCTTACCAATTCCTTGTTTTTCTCACGCACACGCCTGAGGTATGAGCTCACAACGGGCCGGAGAAACATGGGCAGCAGATCTTCCGCACCCTGCTCCGGCTCGGGGATGGATCCGCCTGAGACGAAGGCTCCCAGCGCCTGCTCGATATCGACATCCGGATCCTTACCCAAGACCTCTTTCCACACGCCTTTGCAGATGTCCGCCAGCTCTGCAGAAGGGATCAGGGTGGCGATGTTTTCTACGGGCAGGGTGCAGTCGATACCTGGAACCTCCAGCTTTTGAACCGCTTCCACGACCGCGGAATAGATCTGCCTTGCCTTCTCGATGCCGGCTGCATCCTCAGGATACGCATTGATGATAACTTCCCAGTCCATTCGGAAACCTTAGGCAATAAACAAAGGGATGTCAAGAAGCGTTCTCAATGAGACAGAAAGGGTCGAATCCCAGTGGAATAAATCCCTTTTGTGTGCAAAAATATATCTGATTTTTTAATACAGCGAGAGGACACGGACCGCCTGCAATGAAAAGGCAACGCCGAGTGACATGGGGGAAAGGCTATGAACATAGCGCGGGTCATTATTCATAACGGTTCTGACCCTCTGATCATAGACCGGTCGTTTATCATGTTCCGGGACGATGCCGAAGGGCTTCGCTCGATTTCGTATGCCGAATATCTTCAGCAGTCCCTTGCCTATGGCAACATGCTCAAAAGCATGAAAGCCCGTTTGGGTATCGGGAGCGGACAGCGCTTTCATGTCGGGGTGTTCATGCAGAACATTCCCGAATTCTTCTTTCTGCTGGGCGGATGCGCCTTTACGAATGCCACGCTCGTGGGGGTGAACAACGCCCAGGTGGGCGAAAAGCTCGCCTTTGACATCAATAACATCGACATGCATGTACTTTTCGTGGATCACGCAGCCCAGCCCGGAACAAAAGGAACCTTTCTCGATACGGTCATGAATGCCAGGGATGTTCACGGCTTCAGCTCGTTGGGCGAAGAGTCCATATTCTCGGCGGTTTCACCCGGCGGCGCGTACCGGGGCAAGATAAAAACCATCCATCACATCCTGGAGGAATCAGCATCCACGCAGTCATCATTCACTCCAGAGCCCCTTGACCCCGGCCAGCCCGGGGTAATCATCTTCACCTCGGGGACGACCGGTGCGCCCAAGGGCATCGAGGTCACCTGGCAGAAACTTTTTATGATGTAGGATTGAACGGCATACGCATCCTGCACTACACAAAGGACGATGTGGGGTATGTCTGCATGCCCGTCAACCATTCCAATTCGCTCTACCTCAATATCATGCCCGCCATGCTGTGCGGAGCGAGTTTCCTTATCCGCCGGCGGTTCAGTGTCCGCAACTTCGTCCAGGACATCCAGGCCGTACATGCCACGGTCTGGAACTGCGTGGGAGACCCAGTTCAGTACGTCATCAACCATATTAACAAAGAAATCGGCCCGCAGGCAGACTTCTCCGGCCTCCCGTTACGTACCGTGATCAGCACGGGCACGAATGCGCCGAACCGTGCGATATTCACCAGGATGTTCGGCCTGGACATATTCACCGAGGTATACGGCTCCACGGAAGCAGGGGCCATCACGGCCGTGGATGCAGGCACGCCGGACTACAGTGTGGGCAGACTGCTCAAGGATATCCGCATTCTCAACGAGGCTTCCGGCCGGGAGTGCGCCCTTGCCCGGGCGGATGGAACGGGAAGGGTTCTCAATCTCGAAGAGGCCGCAGGCGAGATCGTCGTGAGCCAGCTGTCCCTCGGAGCCTCTGCCTTTACCGGCTATTACCGGCTGCCGGGAGAGAGCGCAAAAAAGATCGTGACCTTGGATGGCGAAGACTTCTACCGCATGGGCGACCTGGGTGCGATCGTCGAAAAGAACGGCGTCAGGTACCTCGTGTTCCTGGGCCGGACCGGAGACTGGATCCGCTTCAAGGGGGAAAACTGGGCGCCGGTCGATGCCGAGAAAGCCGTCGGCCGGTACGAAGGCATCACCAACGCAGGCATTATCGGCGTGCCTCAGCCCGTGGGACGGGAGGACGACCCCATGTACATCATCGAGACCCCTCGGCCGGACAGCTTCGACGTGGCAGCCTTTTATGCATACTGCAAGGAAACCCTGCCTCACTACATGCACCCCCGGTTCATCCGGGTCGTGAAGTCCGTGCCCATGACCGAGACCATGAAGCTCAAAAAATCGATCCTGAAACGCGAGTTCTACTTCCGCAGCCCCGAGACGGACGGATCGTCGGACGACATCGTCTTTCTTATCGAAAACGGACACCCCGGGAGATTCTCCTCGGCCGACTACCGCGCCTGGATGGCGGGATTCGCGGAGGCTACCAACCGGGACACGCTTCACGCCTATACAAAACGCACAGATCTCTTCTATGACGAGCAGGAGAACCCCAATGGCTGACGTAAGATCCGTAAGCTCCCTCCAGAAGGAGTACATGGCCGAACATTACCGGAAGGCCTCTCTTGCCAAAGAAGAAGGCCGGCCGGTCGTCTACGTCACGGCCATGTTCCCGGTGGAAATCGTCAAGGCGTTTGAACCCGATGTCGCAGTGGTGTACCCGGAAAACCACGCCGTGAACATCATTGTAAACGGCCTCGCCGAACGGTTCGCCGAGATTGCCGTGAGCAGGGCTTCACTCGATCCCATGGGCTGCTCCTACGAGCTTGCCAATACGGGCTACCTGCTTGAAACGAAGAAATCGGGCGGTTTGACGTTGCCGGAATCGGCGAAGTCCCTGCCGGTATTGCCTGAACCCGACATCCTGCTTGCCTGCAACAATCAATGCGATATCGTCGCCGAGTGGTTCCAGCACTTAAGCACCATGTGCAGCGGCGTCCCTTTCCGCGTGATCAACGTGGGCAACCGCTACGACGGCCGGACAGAGTCGATCAGGATCGAGTATGTCAGGAAGCAGCTTATCGACGTTATCGGCCTGCTCGAGGAACGTACCGCGAAGAGGCTCGACCGCGACAAGCTCATCGAAACAGCGCGGCGGTCCAATCATGCGGTAAAATTATGGAGAAAATACCTTGACCTGGGAAAGCTCACCCCCTCCCCCATGACCGCCTTCGACGGATTCTTCCATATGGCGCTCATCGTATCCGAGCGCGGCACCGCTCAGGCGATCGACTACTATGACAAGCTGGTAAAGGAGACTTCCGGAATCGCAGACATTGGTCCGGCACCCGGCAGAGAGAAGCACCGCGTGCTGTGGGACAACCTGGCCACGTGGTTTAACTTCGGCAGGCTCAAGCGGGTTTTAGGCGAGCGTGGGGTGGCGGTGGTGGGCTCCACGTATCTGGATGTGTGGAAAAAGGAGCTCGATGCATCGGATTACGACAATCTGCTGACCAGTATGGCCGAGGCCTACTGCACCATGTACACGAACCTTACGATCGCCCAGCGCATTGAGGTGTGGAAGCAGATGGTGCGGGATTACCAGGCAGAAGGGGTCCTCTTTCACAACAACAAGAGCTGCCATACGTTTTCGCGGCTCCAGGGCCAGGTTGCAGGGGCCTTGCGGGAAGAGTTCGGCGACGGGTTCAAGACGATCATTTTCGACGGGGACATGGGCCTTGCCGAACGGTTCCAGACTCACAGGCTCATGACTGCAATAGAAACCTTCTTCTGACCTTGCTGATACCGCCCCGGTTTCTCAGATCTCAACAGATGATGAGGTACCCATCTTATTTTGTTCAATAATATAGTGTCATTGTACCTTTATTTAATTTATTCATAAGCCTGTGCCGTAAAGCCGATACCATACACAAATATCAAATGAAAAACTTTGCAGGATATACGGATCAGCTTCCTGCATATAAAAATCGGGAGGAACGGCTCATGAAAAAAGTTTCGGCATCCGCGGTTGTCCTTCTGGGATTGTTCATCTTTTCCATACCCTGTTTTGCAGAGGACAAAGTCTTTCGCATAGAGGTTCTCCAGGTGGCAAAGATCGACGCGTTCCAGCGCACGTACGATTCGTTCATCAACCAGTTGGGCAAGGATGGGCTTGCCTTGGGGAAAAACCTCAAGGTGAACCGGGTGATCCTGGATTACAACCTCGAGAAGGCCGGATTCTTCGACAAGGTAGGCCTCCTCTTCAAGATCAGGGGCGAAGGGTCCCGCATTGCCGATGCAAAACCCGACCTCGCGGTGACCATCGGGACACCGGCCACCAAGTATGCCCGGGACAAGATCACGGCAGCAGGAGTTCCGCTCGTCTTCACCGCGGTAGCCATCCCGCAGGCAGCGGGCTGCAAATCGCTTACGGAAGCGGGCCCGGGCGTTACGGGCGCTACACTCTACATGGACATGAAAAACGCCATGAAGATCCTGCGGGCGGCATTCCCCAAGGTCAAGACCATCGGCATGATTTACAGCGATGATGAAAACGGCATTGCCCATGTCCAGGAAGCCACCAGGAACGCACCGGCCTTCGGGTTTGCCGTAGTCTCAAAGCAGGTGAACAAAAAGGACAAGATTACCCCTGCCCTCAAAGAACTGAAGGACAAGGGCATTGATGCATTCGCGGTTCCCCTTGACACCTATTTCGGCATCCGGGACTTCGAGACGGTCAATGATTTGGATGCCTACTGCCGGGAGCAGAAGATCCCCGTTGTGAGCTTTGCCGTCATGAGCACCAAGGGTGCGGTTCTGGCCGTCGGCACGGAGTTCGATACCGTGGGAATCTTCGCGGCGCAGAATGCGACAAAGATCCTCAAGGATGGAAAGAAACCCGAATCCATGCCCATACGGCACCAGGAAGATCTCAAGATCATCGTGGACATTGAAAGGATGCAGGCTCTGGGTATCCAGATACCCATGGGGATCCTCCAGATAGCGAAGCCTGTCAAGGACACCCGCTGAGGAGAAGCCGCAATATAAAGGATGGACACGCAGGGGCAGGAACCGTTGCCCCTGCTTTTTTTATTCCGGTTATAAAAAGGTTACCAAATGATGATCTTCAGCTGCGACGTGCTGAGATAATCCGCGATGTCTTTATCCGGGGGCCGTTCAAGGATGATGGCGCCGTTGACCTCTACGGCAGCCAGGTCAATTTCCGTGCGTTTCTTCGCCACAATCACCCTGATCGGAGGACCCTGATGTTTTTTCTCCAGTGAATCGAGGATGGTCCCGAGGGGCTCGCTTTTCGGATTGATCACCTTGTATCCCCTCTTCTGCAGAAGATCCAGCATGGTCTTGTCCGGCTGCTCCTCGGTCAGGATGTTTTTGTCTACCAGCAGCGGGGCCGTGTAGGAAATGCTTAAGTTATCAAGCGAAACGATTTCCAGCTCTTTGTGCTTCTCAAACGTCATCCCCAGCTCGGTGAAGAGATTTTCATATGAGTGCTCAAAAGCCGGCAGGATGCTTTCTTTGCGGGGCAAGCTCTGTATCCCCCCCATTTCGACAAGGTTGATGCCGAAGCGTGCAGCATATCGCTTGATCGTTTCAGGGGTTTTGTACTCTCCTTCCGAGAGGAGGTTGACGACAATGATATTGCGCCGGGAAGAATCCTTATACACCACCCATTTGCCGAAAAACCGGACCTTCTCATCCTCTCCCACAAGGATCGGTCCGGCATCCTTATTGACGGAGAAGTACCCGCAGGCATTCAATATGCGCTCCATGAGCGGTTCCAGCCCCTCGGAACTACCGGATAAGACCCTGGTGGAAGGATACTTCTGCTCGATAAGCTCTTTGGTTTCCCGGGAGATCTTTCCGTTTGCATCGATGATAACCCGCACGCCATTATCAAGATCGATAACCGGAATCACGCTTGTATCGAAAGATACGCTCTTATCGTTTATCAGGGGCAAGAAATAGGTGCCGTGCTCTTTCTGCCTGATCCCCATCTCCTTGAGACCCGGGAGTATGGACTCTCTCACGAGCCTTGTTGCCGCTGTTTCCCTGTCGTTTCCTGGATCGAACCCGATTATGGTCGTGACAATCTCGCCCTGCCCTTTCACCTCTCCTTTCGGATTGACCTCCTGTCCCGGCAGGTTTTGATGCGAAGACACCGCATCCTTCTTCACGGCCGGAGAAGCATCGGCTGCCCGGCTTTCAACAGCCTCCTGCTCAGCCCCCGTATCGTCGAGTTCCTGTACTATTACTCTTCTCACCCTTCTCTGCGCGGGCATTTTGCTCCGGGCCGGAACAGCGGAAATTTCGGGAGATACCTTCCTGTCTGCCTGCTTGATCTCCGGCAAGCGGATCTTCTGGCCCGCGAACAGGAGATCAAGGTTTTCGATATCGGGGTTGAGCTTTCTGATCTTGTCCATATACACATGGAATATGAGGTCGTCCGGCAGGCCGTACATCTCCCGGAGGATCATGGCGAGGTGCTGCCCCCTTTTCACCACATAGACGTTCGATGTATCCGGAGCCGTTTGAGCCGCCTTCTTTTTCCGCTGGATGCCCGGGATCATGACTTTCTTTCCGGGGTAAATGCTGTCGAGATTTTTTATCCCCGGATTGTGATGCCGGAAACTCCTGTAGAGCTGAGGCAGGTCTTGGGGCCGCGCCTGAAATTCTCTCAGAAAGATTTTCCTTAAGGTATCACCCTGCTTCACCTTATACGGGGTAGTCACTCCGGAAACGTCAGGCTTTCGGGCGTGCTTGACCAGGAGTATTTCTTCAGAATAAAGGGAGAACGAACCGAGAACGATGAGCAGCGCTGCAGCAACGCCCGCTTTTATCATCAGTAAATCTCCTTGAGCAGAAGCTGATCCTTGTCGGCCTGCTCCTCCTGCTGAGAAGGCACTGCATCGGCCTTGTAACACTCGAAACGGACATCGGTGGCGGCATCTGTTGCGAGTTTCCCTGTCGTTGCGTCGATCTTTACGAACACGATTCCATCGGGGACCCGGAAATCCTTAACAGGTCTGTTGCCGAGCGCAGAGCTCATGAAATCCGTAAAGATGGGGCAGGCAGCCGAACCGCCGGTATCTGTCTTCCCGAGGGACAGGGCGTTGTCGTCATACCCGAGCCATACCCCGCAGAGGACATCAGGGGTGTAGCCTACAAACCACGCATCCCGGTTCTCGTCGCTCGTGCCGGTCTTTCCGGCGACAGGACGGCCGAGTTTCTTGGCCTGCCACCCGGTCCCGTTGTTCACAGCATCGGTAAGGATATTGGTTACAAGGTACGCCGTCTGTTCTGAAATGACGCGTTTTCCCGTGACCGGGAGATCTTCCGTCACTATCTCATTCGTTTCATCCGTCACGGCAGGAGCCGTCAGAGAGTCGGGCACTGTAAAGGTCTCCTGATCGACCGGGGGACCCGGTTCGGCGGCCAAATCAGGATCGGGCTGGTCGGCGGCCGCCTTCACGGCACGTACGGGGGGGCTTGTTGTAAAGATGGTTCCTTCCCCTGCCTGGGAAATACTCTGAATGATATAGGGCTCGAACTGCAGGCCGTATGCCGCAAACGTCGCATATCCTTTGAAGAGGTCATACGGGACAACCACCCCGGAGCCTAAGGCAAGCGAGAGATTCCGGGGAAAGGACGTCCCCATGTCGAACTGCCTGAGGTATGAGAGGGCGTAGCCTATGCCGATGTCCCTGAGGATTTTGACGGTAACCACATTCCTTGACTGGACAAGACCGGTGCGGAGCGTCGTGGCCCCGTAAAAATCGCCTTCGTAGTTTTTCGGTCTCCACGCCTCTTCGTCGCCTTCAGTTTGGAAGCTGATCGGGGTATCGAAGATGATGCTCGAAGGGGTAAACCCCTTGTCCATGGCCGCTGCATAAATAAAGGGCTTTATCGCTGATCCGCTCTGTCTCTTTGCGTACACTGCCCGGTTGAACTGGCTTATGGCATAATCGATGCCGCCGACAAGGGCGGTCACGCCTCCGGTCTCGAGGTCGAAGGAAACGAGGACCCCCTGAACCTGCGGCTGGTGGAAGAGGACGAATCCGTCCGGAGTGGAGCACAGGCGGACCATATCGCCTTGTTTGATTTTCCCCTGGGGGTTCCATTTTCCCTTCGGATTGATCCAGGCATAGCTGTCCGGGCCGAGTTCGACGCTCCTGCCTCCGATATCGACGATCAGGGGGGAGACGGTCTGGACTGCAGCCCAGTAAAGCTTGTAGAATTTCGGCCCCTGCCAGGCAAGCTGATTCGCCTGGAAAGCCAGAAGCTTCTTTTTCTCCGCCTCGTCGATCTTTTCTGCAGGCCCCCGATACTTACCGATCCGCATCTCGAGCTCTATGGCGCCCTTTCGAACGGACTGCTCTGCCGCATCCTGCAGACGGGGCGAGATGGTCGTCCGGACCGTGATCCCTTTTGAGAATATTTCATCTCCGAATTTCTCGGTGACCTGCGTCTTTATGTAATCGGTTACGTAGGGATACCGGGAAAACAGCGCCACAGACTCCCCTTTGATCATAAGGGGTTCCTTAAAGGCTTCTGCGGCTTCCGTATCGCTGATGTATCCCACCTCTATCATACGGGTAAGCACATAATTCTGCCGTCTCTTGGCCGCCGGAAAATCGTTCAACGGAGAGTACCGCGCCGGTGCGGGGGCAAGGCCTGCGATCATGGCCGTCTCGGCCAGAGAAAGCAATGTGCAGTCCTTATCGAAATATCGTAAGGAGGCAGCCCCTACCCCGTATGCGCCGCTCCCGAGATACAGACGGTTGAGGTAAAGGTCGAGGATCTGGTCCTTGGACAGCGCGCGCTCTATGCGAAACGCGAGCACTATCTCCTTGAGCTTCCGGGTGATGGTTTTTTCCCGGGAAAGAAGATACGAGCGGACTACCTGCTGGGTAATGGTGGATGCGCCCTGGACATATGAATTTGCACGGATATCGGCGATGAGCGCGCTGATGATCCTCTTCATATCCAGCCCCGCATGCTTGTAGAATCCCGCATCTTCTGCGGCGATAAAAGCCTGCTTGAGCCGTTCGGGAATGTCTTTGCCCTGAAGGATCACCCTGCCGTCTTCTGGGTAGTAGCCTATTGCCTTGCCGTCCGCATCGAGGACAACGCTCACGCTCACGGGCTCAAGGCTTTTCAGCTCGCGGATCGAAGGGAGGTCCCGGTAGACGAACCAGTACATCCATGCCCCGGTCAAGATGGAAAGACCAAACATAAGCCCGACAAAGAACCCGATGAAGATCTTCAGCCACTTCATAGCTCACCCTTACATATCAATATGCAGGTGAAATGCAAGGGGGAAATATGGATGCAGAAGCTATAGCCTCGGCTTGATGGGCTTTTCATCTTTAAAATCTGCATGACTTGAATCAGGTCGCACGGCTTCCCGGTGTTTTCACTGTCCTGGAGCCCTCTGCGGTGCAACACCGGACTGGACGAAAGTTCATCCGATATGTTAATGAAGCAACCATGAACACTGGGAGGGAAAGATGACGACGGAGTACGATCCTCAATCAATCGAGTCCAAACGGCAGGAAATGTGGCAGAAGGAAAACCTCTTCAAGGTCGACGAAAAGAGCGGAAAGCCGAAGTACTACCTGCTGGAGATGTTCCCTTACCCTTCCGGCCGCATTCATATGGGCCATGTCCGCAATTACACCATCGGTGACGTGGTCGCCCGGTACAAAACGATGCAGGGACATAATGTCCTCCATCCCATGGGATGGGACGCATTCGGCATGCCTGCGGAAAACGCCGCCATCGCAAGCAAGGTCCACCCGAAAAAGTGGACGTACGAGAACATGGCATACATGAGGGCCCAGCTTAAACGGATGGGCTTCAGCTACGACTGGGACCGGGAAGTCGCAACCTGCGCCCCCGAGTACTACCGGTGGGAGCAGCTCTTCTTCATCCAGATGTTCGAGCGCGGGCTCGTATACAAGGCACGGGCTTTCCTCAACTGGTGCGACACATGCCGGACGGTCCTGGCAAACGAGCAGGTGGAGGAAGGACAGTGCTGGCGCTGCGGGTCGCAAGTCCTGCTCAAGGAGCACGACCAGTGGTTTTTCAAGATCACCGCCTATGCGCAGGAGCTTCTGGATAAGATAGACGAGCTTAAAGAGGGCTGGCCCGAGCGGGTGCTCACCATGCAGCGCAACTGGATCGGAAGGAGCACAGGCACCCTTATCCGCTTTAAGATCGAGGGAACCGGGGATGACATCGAGGTATTCACCACCCGGCCCGACACGATCTACGGCGCAACGTTCATGAGCCTTGCACCCGAGCACCCCCTGGTGAAAACCCTGCCCGTGGGAACGGGCCTGGAAGCAAAAGTCAAGGCGTTCGTGGACAAGACCCTCCAGGTCGACACCTACACCCGTACGTCCGACTTCTACGAAAAAGACGGCACCTTTACCGGGAGGTACTGCATCAATCCCGTCACCGGCTCCCGCATGCCCATATTCGTCGCCAATTTCGTCCTGTACGACTACGGCACCGGAGCGGTCATGGCCGTACCGTCCCATGACCAGCGGGACTTCGAGTTCGCCAAAAAGTACGATCTCCCCATCATCGTCGTGATCCAGCCCGAAGGCGAAGAGCTCAATGCCGACACCATGGAATGCGCGTATGAAGATGAGGGCGTGCTCGTGAACTCTTCCGAATTCGACGGCATGAAGAACAAAGACGCCATGGTTAAGATCACCAACCACCTGGAAGCTATCGCCCGCGGGTCCGCGACCGTGAATTACCGGCTGCGTGACTGGGGCATCTCCCGCCAGCGTTACTGGGGTACTCCCATTCCCATGGTCCACTGCGAGAAGTGCGGGACCGTACCGGTGAAAAAAGAGGACCTCCCTGTCAGGCTTCCGGAAAACGTTCAGTTTACCGGCACGGGGATGTCGCCCATCTCCCAGGACGAGTCGTTCGTGAACACCTCTTGCCCGGTCTGCGGGGGTAAGGCAAAAAGGGAAACCGATACCATGGATACCTTCGTAGAGTCGTCCTGGTACTTCATCCGGTACTGCAGCCCGAATCACCCGGACAAGGCGTTCGACAAGGCCGAGGTGAGTTACTGGATGCCGGTGGACCAGTATATCGGCGGCATCGAACACGCGATCCTGCATCTGCTGTATTCCCGGTTCTACACCAAGGTGCTCAGGGACCTGGGCTATATCGATTTCGGCGAGCCGTTCAAGCGGCTCCTCACACAGGGCATGGTCATCAAGGACGGGGCCAAGATGTCAAAGTCCAAAGGCAATGTCGTGGATCCCGAAGACCTCATCGGGAAGTACGGCGCGGACGCCACGAGACTGTTCTGCCTGTTTGCAGCTCCCCCTGAGAAGGATATGGACTGGAGCGACAAGGGCATCGAAGGGTCATACCGGTTCCTTACCAGGCTCTGGAGGCTCGTCATCGAGACAAACGAGCAGCTCCCGTCATCAGCCGCCGTTGCGTCCGGGCAGACCCCCAAATCCATGGAAGCGCTCAAGCGCAAGACGCACCAGACCATCCGCAAAGTAACGGACGATATCGAAAAGCGCTTCAGGTTCAATACCGCTATTGCCGCCATGATGGAACTCGTAAACGATCTGTACCGTGCGCGGGAAGCGGCCTCTACCCCCGAGGAATTTGCCGTGATCAGAGAAGCGGTCCGGAACCTGCTCGTCATGCTCTCTCCCTTTGTTCCCCATATCGCCGATGAGCTCTGGGAAATCACGGGGAGCCCTGAACCTCTCTTCAAAACCGCATGGCCGGTTCATGATCCGGCATGGGCCGAGGAACAGGAAATAACAATCGCCATCCAGGTAAACGGCAAGCTCCGGGCAACCATCACCGTTCCCAAGGACACGGACCGGTCGGAGATAGAGGCAAAGGCCATGGCCGAGCCGAATGTGAGCCGCTTCCTCGAGAGGGGGCAGGTGAAAAAGGTTATCTATGTCCCGAACAAGATCGTCAATATTATTGCTGCTCTTTCTTAGCGCAGCCTCCTGCAGCTACTCTTTCATCCTGGACGGAAAGACGAGCGGGCAGAAGTTTCTGCTGGAGCCGAGCGCCAATGCGACCTCTCTCATCCAGGGAGGGATGGTGCTCGACGCCAATCTCGAAAGGGTCCTTTCGTCCATGGGTATGCTCGCATCGGAGATCAGCCCTTACACCCTGCACAGCACCCTTGCCTCTTACACAAACCAGGCCATAACCTCCACTTCGCTTTCCACCAGCGACCGGTACCGGCTTCTCATCACCGTCACCGTGCGCATCACCAACTCTGAAGGCAAGGAGATCTGGCGCATGAGCTTTACCGATACCGGCACCTATGCCGAGGGGGGCCAGGCGGAAAACGCACTTGAGGAAGCGAGCAGAAGGGTTTCTGAGCAGATAGGACGCGCGCTGGCGTCTTTGACTCTATGAGAACCCCCCAGATAAGCCCTCCTCTCAAAGATTTATACCTCCTGATCGGAGAAGAGTCCTTCCTCATCGAAGAGCAGCTCTCGGTCGTACGCACCCTGCTGGGAGAAGGGGCGTCGATGAACACGGCCTCCTATCACGCCCAGGAGATCCACCGCATCGAAGAGATCATAAGTTTGTGCAATACGCTCCCCTTCCTGTCCGACCGGAGGCTCATCATCATAAGGAATGTCCATAAGCTTCTCTCAAAAGACCAAGATGGGCTTTTGTCCTATCTTCGGAATCCATGCGGCAGCACCACGCTCATCCTCACCATCGAGGGGGTACGGGAAGAGAAGAAGTTCATGAAAAAGCTTCCCCAAGGCCTGGAGATACTTCACTTCGATCCCTTCAAGGGAAAGGATCTCATCGACTGGATCCTCTCAAGGGCGCGCATGTGCCGGAAGACCATGGACAAAGACGCCGCCTACCTGCTCGCCGAAACCACGGGCGGAAACATCTGGTTCATCTCCTCGGAGATCGAAAAGCTCAGCCTCTTCATCGGGACCCGGCCCTCAATCACCATTCATGATGTCGAGCATCTCGTCATGCGCTCCGGTGAACCGCCGGTATTCGCTTTCCTGGATTCACTCTTCGACAAGAAGAAAGATGTCGTACACAAGCTCTATGAGCTTGAAGAGGCGGGCATTGCCGAGCTGGAGGTCGTATCCCGCATCGAAAAGCAGACGATCCTCCACTATCAGATCCTCTGTATCGGCGGCTCAAAGAAAGCGGATGTTCATCCGTATGTGGAAAAAAAGATCGTTTCCCGCAAGTCTCTCTGGAGCGCCGGCCAGCTCCTGTCCTTGCTGGGAGGGATAAGGCGGGTGGAACAGGGTATTAAATCGGGAAAGTCGCTCCATCCGTATGCGGCTGTTCATGAAGCGATACTGGGAGTCGTTTTCCCGGCGAAGATCCTTTAATTATTTTCTAAGAAAGAGGACTTCGCCCGGGAAGGCGGGAAATCTTCGAGGACTTAAGAACCGACCTTTTTCGTAAGCCTGGAAATCTTCCTGGATGCGGTTCTCCTGTGAAGGATTCCCTTGTTGACCGCACTGTCCAGACGGGCAACGGCATCGGCATAATTTTTCTTGGTCCCATCGGCGTCTTTCTCTTCGATGGACGAGAATATCTTTTTCACCACGGTGTTGATGGTGGATTTATAGCTCTTGTTTCTGAGCCTTCTCTTTTTGCTCTGTTTCTCCCTCTTAAGGGCTGAAGCATGATTCGCCACTTACTGTTCCTCCTTCGTTTCTTATAAAAATCCGAGGTGATTCTTAATAGCTATGCTTCCTCCATATGTCAAGCTCTTTATCTTTTAAGGCGGCGGATCAATCGAAGGGGCATCTATCCTTCTTTCCCAGGGGGGAAGAGTATGAACTGCAGCGATCAGAATGCAAACCGGTCCTGATGCTCGATGCAGGAAGAGGCCTTCCTCTCCGTTATCCGGTCGTTCGGGCCGATGTTCCCGATGATCAGGGGCGACTCGGCATTATGGAACTCCAGGGCCTTGCGTGCAATCAGGCTGTTGAAGTTTGCATAACAGTACAGACAGCCATGGGGACAGGTGTTGTATGCACCGATATCGACGCTGGCATTACAGCAGCACTCGGCCCGCTGCGTCCTGTCTTTTTTTATATTGAGCCGGTAGCCTGCGATCCGTGAAATGAGCTCTTCATCGATACATTTACCGTGAGGTATCCCACAGTCGTCAAGGTCGATTACTTCCGCACAGCTCACGACCTCCAAAGAATACACCCCGGCGATACCTGAGATCATCCGGGCGGCTTCCTTCATGCGCAGGGAGGACAGCTCGATGAGGTTGATGTCGGATAAGCTCCACGCATTGCTTTTGTATATATCCAGGAAGCTGACTACGCACCGGCCGGTATACGGCGACAGATCTTTTGCCATCCGGGCAAACGCATCCGCATGAAACTTCATGTCGTAGGTGTCTGTCAGAATAATGGGGTCGTACCGCCAGATGACCCTTTCCTTTCCGATGGAGCGGGAGAGTTTTTTGAATATATCCATGATGATGTCCTTGGGCAGGACATTCGGTTCCAGGTCCTGACCGTAAGGGGTGACCGTAAACTGAAAATAATAATGATACTGCGAAAGGAGATTCAGCCTGTCGAGCATCCTCATGGGGTTCTTGGTTACGAAAACGATGCAGTCGACAACCGAAGGAGAAAGGTCCACGAGGCTGACCTGATTGGGATTGTAGGGGTTCCGCACGTATACGTACCCCTCTTTGATCCTTTTGAAAAACCAGTCCGGGAAAAAAGCCGGAATGTCCGTACGTCTGCTTGCTGAAACGATCATGGGTCAGATTTCCTTGATGCGTAAAAAGTAATGAGGTTTAATAGGTTTTACCTTTGATTTCCGCTGCACAAACCTTCGTTTAGAATAAAGGCGTGGTTATCCCGCCCTGTGGCATGCGACGAAGTGACCCTGTTCCTTTTCTTCAAACCGCGGGCTTTCCTTGCTGCAGAGCTCGGTTGCCTGGGGGCATAATGGTTGATACGGGCATCCTGTGAGAGACCCCGAGAGACCGCCCTCGCCTTTCTTTACGTATCCGAATCCCTTTGCCCTGCCCGGAACGGGCTCGGGCACCGCCTCCATCAGGCACTTCGTATACGGATGAAGGGGCCGCGAAAAAAGGGAATCTGCTTGAGACAGTTCCACTATCCTGCCTTTGTACATGACGGCGATGCGGTGCGAGATATATCCCACCACGGAGAGATTGTGCGAGATGAACAGATACGATAGGTTCAACTTTTTCTGGAGATCGACCAGGAGGTTGATTACCTGGGCCTGTATAGAGACGTCCAGGGCAGAGACCGGCTCGTCGCATATAAGGAGCCTGGGATGTACGGCCAATGCCCGCGCAATGCATATCCTCTGGCGCTGCCCGCCGGAGAACTCATGGGGATACCTGTCCAGCATGTCTTCATGAAGGCCCACCATACTCATGAGCTCCCGCGTTTTCTCACGGCGCTCTCTCTTCGTGCCCTCATTATGGATGATCATGGGTTCTTCGATAATGGATCCGACCCTTTTTCTCGGGTTGAGCGAGCCGAACGGGTCCTGAAAAACCACCTGGATTCCCTTCCGGAGCTTTGCGAGCTCGACACCCCGGGCCTTCCTGATATCCGTCTGATCGAAAAGAACACTTCCTGCATCCGCCTCTTCCAGGGCAAGGATGATCTTCGACAGCGTCGTCTTCCCGCATCCCGACTCGCCAACGAGGCCCAGCGTCTCGTCTGCGAAGATATCCAGGTCGACTCCGTCCACTGCGGTGATATGACCGGAAGCCTTGCGGAAGATGCCGGATGTCAGGGGAAAGGTCTTTTTCAGTCCGCGGATTTTGAGCAGAGGATTCATCAGCGTCTGTACCTCCAGCATCTCACCGAGTGTCCTTCAGCCGGAACGAACACGGGCGGATACTCCTTGCGGCAGATATCCATGACTTCTTCGCAGCGGTTGTTGAAGGTGCACCCCTGAGGTACATCCTTTCCCATGGGGACGTTGCCGGGGATCGTATGGAGGATCTCACCCCGCTTACGCGCCTCTATCGTGGGAATGGACCTCATCAGCCCCTTGGTATAGGGGTGAAGCGGGGAGGCGAAGATACTCTCGATCCCGGCATACTCGACTACGTGGCCGGTATACATGACTGCAACCTCGTCGCACGAATTGGCGACAACGCCCAGATCATGGGTAACGAGGATGATGGACGTGCCTGTCTCGTCCTTCAGATCTTTCATGAGCGAGAGGATCTGGGCCTGGGTGGTCACGTCAAGGGCTGTGGTGGGCTCGTCAGCGATCATCAGAGACGGCTTGCATGCAAGCGCCATGGCGATCATGATCCGCTGGCACATGCCGCCGCTCAGCTGGTGGGGATAATCATCGATGCGCTTGCCGGGAGAGGAGATGCCCACCATGTCCAGCATCTGGACCGTAACATCCCTGGCCTGCCTCCGGGTCGTGGCCAGGTGGGGCTGATGAAGCGCTATGACTTCCTCGATCTGCGATCCGATGGTGAATACGGGATTGAGCGACGTCATGGGCTCCTGAAAGATCATCGAAATCTTGTTTCCTCTGATCTCCCGGATGCCTTTATCGTCCAAAGAGAGCAGATCGACTCCCTGAAAAAAGATCTTTCCCTTGGCGATCCTGCCCGGCGGCTGCGGGATAAGCCTCAAGATCGTGAGCGCCAGAACCGTTTTCCCGCATCCGGACTCACCGACGATGCCCAGGGTGCGGCCCTCGTTCAGGCGCAGATCAACCCCGCTTAAGGCCCTCACTACTCCCTCCGGGGTATGGAAATGGGTATGGAGATCCTGAATCTCGAGGAGAGCTCCCTTGCTCTCGACGGCAGGAGTGGATTTCTTCGAAGGATGGTGTTCTTTGCCGGTGTTCATATCGTTCCTGCTTCTTGGCTTCCACTCAGAGGAGACCTTTCAGCCTCTCTGCGAGAAGTGTATACCGCCGCGCTTTTACCACATTCGCCACGGCGATTTCTATGGCTCTTTCGCTTCCCACCACTGCAACCAGCGATTTACCTCTGGTCATCGCGGTATAAAGCAGATTCCGCTGGAGCATGATACCATGCTGCGTGTGCAATACAAGCACTACTGCAGGGTATTCATTGCCCTGGGCCTTATGAATCGAGCAGGCATATGAAACGGCGAGCTCATCCATAGTAGATCTCTCGTATCGTACAATCCTGCCCTCAAAGTCAACATCCATGATCCTCTTTTCCGGATCGATAAACATCACCGCGCCCATGTCGCCGTTGAATATCCCGTTATCATAGTTATTCTTCAGCTGCATTACCTTATCCCCCTCGCAGAATCTTCGGGCACCGTGCATAAGTACCCTGCCATCAGGATTGAGCAGCGCCTGAAGCTCGACGTTGAGGTTTTCCACCCCGAGGGTTCCTTTGTGCATAGGGGAGAGAACCTGGATTTCCCTGAAAGGGTCGAACCCGAACCTTCTCGGTATTCTCCTGGCAACGAGCTCCTTGACGATCTGAAGGATTTCGTCCGGATTTTCCCGCTGGAAGAAAAAGTAGTCTTCCTGTGCATCTTCGAGCTTCTCGAACGGCTTCAAACCCTGGTTGATTCTATGGGCGTTGATGACGATCAGGCTTTTCAAGGCCTGCCGGAAAATGGTCTTGAGGCGAATGGTCTTCACGAGTCCCGACCTGATAACATCCAGAAGCACATTCCCCGGACCGACCGAGGGAAGCTGATCCGAGTCACCCACCAGGACAAGAGTGGTTCCGGAATCGATTCGTTTAAGCACGCGGGAAAACAGGAAGGCATCCACCATGGAGGCCTCGTCGATGATGAGCACATCCGACACGAGAGTACGCTTGCCCTGCCCGTCTCCGAACTCATCGGCCTCCTTGAGCTCGAAGAGCCGGTGGATGGTCTTCGCCTCACGCCCGGTGGCTTCGCACATCCGTTTTGCCGCCCTGCCCGTAGGGGCGCAGAGATGGATTTTCATCCCTCTGCGCTCACAGATCTCGGTGATACCCCTGATCAGAGTGGTCTTTCCGGTGCCGGGTCCTCCGGTGATAACCAGAACCTTCTCGGTCAGGGCGCTTGCCAGTGCATCTCTCTGCTCCTGTGCGAACTCCACCTCGTAGGTCGCCTCAAACCAGCGGACAGCGCTGGGAACATCGGAGATATTCAGGTGAGAGGCGACCTTCATGAGGGCTTTCAGGTCCTGCGCGATCATTGACTCGGCATCTTCGAGCGCATGAAGATATACAAAGCTTTTCCCGGCATGATCGATGACGATCAATTCTCCCTTGAACGCCAGCTCCTCCACGGCGTCGCGTACCTTGGGCTCCGGGATCTCGAGGATATGCATCGCCCGGGAGACAAGTGCTGACAAGGGATAGCAGACGTTGCCGTTTTCCGAGATCTGTCCCATGACAAAAACGACGCCTGCGTTTGCCCGTTGAGGAGACTCCCGGTGCACCCCGAGCTCAAGCGCCATCCTGTCCGCGGTTTTGAAACCGATGCCGTGGATGTCGAAGCAGAGCCTGTAGGGATTCGCCTGGATAACCCGGGCTGCCTCTCTGCCGTAGAACAGATAGATCCGATAGGCGTACGAGGCCGGTATACCTTGAGTCTGAAGAAAGATCATGATATCCGACATCTCGTGATGATCTTTCCAGGCTTCGTGGATCTTTTTCGCCCGTGATCTGCCGATGCCTTTCACCTCGGTGAGTCTGTGGGGCCGGTTTTCGATGATATCGATGACATCGATGCCGAAGGTATCGACAAGCTTCCTGGCGGTCTCTTCCCCTACGCCCTGAATGAACCCAGACGCAAGATAATCCCGGATGCCGCTTAAGCTCCCAGGCTTGAGGGGAACAAAAGATTCCATCTGGAACTGCTGTCCGTAAGGTTCCCTGTTTACCCATTTCCCCCTGATGAGCACCCGGTCGCCCGGACTGATACCAAAAAATGTTCCGGTGGCGGTAATGAGGTCGCGTGAGGAAAGTTCCGTGATCCTGGCGACGCTCCAGCCGCTCGACTCGTCACGGAAAAGAATCTTCTCCAGTATACCCTCTAATTCATGAATTTGACCGGCTACATTCACTTAAGAAATCCCTGTATGCCGCATGGCACTGACCTCTTCACGCAGAGGGGATGAACGAAATCCATCGTCCTGTTATCCATGTTTTCTTCACCCATTACATGCGGGAATACTATCTCCGATGTCAAGGCATGAGATATGCACCAACGAGCACTTACATTCATTCATAAACGGATAATACGGTTAAAGTTTGTATAACGGAGCACCGATGAACCAGGTATTGAATACTGTTGAGGGGCAGAAAGGGGATATATCCAAAGAATGAAAGGTATCATGATATGAGCCTGTTCGACGGTCTCTTCGGCAAGAATAAAGGCGCAAAGGAATTACGCGCCTGTGAATCTGCTCTGGAGAAACGGCCTGATGATGTGGTACTTTTAAAGAAGCTCGGCGACCTTTATCTCAAAGCCGAGAAAAATGAAGACGCCTCTGACATCTATGTCCGTTTGGGAGATGTTTACAACAATAAGGGATTTTACCCGAAAGCCATTGCCCTTTACAAACAGGCCATCAAGATAAATACCCTCTGGGGGAAGCCTTATGAAAAACTTGCAGAGCTCTACCAGCTCCAGGGTTTCAGCAGGGAGGCTGCGACTCAGTATGTAAAGCTTTCGGAAATATTAGAGAAAAGCGGTGAGAATGAAGCGGCTACCATGTATATGCAGAAGGCGGCCGAACTCGATCCTGCTCATATGACCGTAAATAAGAAGGTGCAGACCTTCAATGTCAGGGAAAAGGGCATGATGGATCCTCTTCCCAAGAATTTAGAAACACCCGGCATCACGGAGACGGATTTCTACGATCTCAACAGCGAGCTTGATCAGCAGATAGAAGAGCTTCATATCGATGCTTCATCGGAGAACCTCGTCGATGAAACCGGCGTGGAGAGCGTTTTCAAGGCCATAGAAGAAAGCGTATCCTCGGAAGGGAAAGAAGATCCGCTGTTCCTTTATAATATGGGACTGGCCTATCGGGAAACCGGACTCTTAGACGATGCCATCGATTCTTTCAATAAGGTAATTTCAACCAATGAGAAGCTCTTCGACGCGTATACCATGCTGGGAATTACGTACCGGGAGCGGGGTTTGTTCAAGGAGTCTCTGCAGGCCCTGAAGGACGGATCCTGCCTGGAAGAAACATCGAAAGACATGAAGGTGGGCATTTATTACGAGATAGCCCAGACATACAAGGCAATGGGCGACAATGCGAGCGCCCTGTCCATTTTCAAGGAAATCCATAAGAACCATAAGGATTTCAAAGACGTTGAGGTCGAAATAGTAAGACTGGCTGGTGGAGGATGATATGGCGGTAATTAATTACTCGAAAAAAGAGATATCTGCAAAAATAGTATATTATGGGCCTTCTTTATGCGGGAAGACTACGAACATACAATCCATTTACGCCACCATAAAGCCGGATCAGAAGGGCAAGCTCGTATCTCTGGCTACAGAGGCCGACCGTACGCTCTTTTTCGATTTCCTTCCCATTGAGATAGCCAATATCCGCGGCTTTAAGACAAGGCTGCATTTCTATACCGTCCCGGGCCAGGTATATTATAACTCCACCCGGAGAGCTGTTCTCACCGGTGTCGACGGGCTGGTATTCGTGGCCGATTCGCAACGCGACAAGATGGAAGAAAACGTTGAGAGCCTTGCAAACCTCGAAGAAAACCTCAACTATTACGGCAAAAGCCTCAAAACCCTGCCGCTGGTTATCCAGTACAATAAGCGGGACATCCCCGATGCCGCCCCTGTCAACGAAATGGAACAGATCCTCAATCCTGATCATTATCCGTACTTCGAGACGGTCGCCACTACAGGTGAAGGAGTGCTCCAGACGCTTACGAAGATTACGAAAATGGTACTCCAGCATATCGAAATGGGAACGAGCGGAAAGCCCCAGCAGCAAAAACCGGTACCTGCTCCGGAAAGAGAGCGGACCATGGTTGAATCGTCGGCGCCCATGCATTCGAACGAACATGCCGAACCTCATCATGAACCTGTGCAGAGACACGAAGCCCCGGTTCTGGAGAGATCGGGACCCGCTCAGGAACGACCGGCACAAAGGCAGCAGGAGGCATCCGTTTCCGCTCCTTCTGATTTTGCAGGGGGCCGTATTCAGATCATAGGCACGGAAAGTGCAAAAATAATTTCCGTGAACGCGATCAGTATCCCATTGCATATTAAAATAGAAGGCGAAGACAGGACCTTTACTCTGGATTTGGCTATCAAGCTGGATAAGCTCTTCCCGGACGAATAAAGGAGTATACACGTTGTCGACAATTACCGGACTGTTGCCCTTATCGCCCAAGGCGCTGTATGCCTATTGGCCGTTTTTCGCTACATCCGTCGGCAACGGTTACTTTTTCGTCATCACCACAACCCTTGTAACGCTCTTTCTCATAGGCGTATGCCTTCTGGTAAAGTATACCCCCAACTTTCTCAACGATCTGAAAACCAAGACGAATAACGAGATGCCGTCCATAGGCCTCATGCTCTGGATTGCGCTGATCCTTGCCTTACCCGTGTTTTTTGATGCAGGGCCACTGTTGTTCGTACTCTGGTGGTTCCTGGTCCTGTGGGGATACCTGAACATATTTGAAAAACGAATTGCCTTTGTATTCATATCGATCATCTTCATGTCGAGCTGGCTCGCTCATATCGGAGCAGGGTTCCTCACTTATGCCGAAACACACGTAAACAGGGAAATCTTTACTATCGACCAGTCCATTGCACCAGCCAAAGACATAATTGCCGTTGCGAACTGGGCCCGGAATAATCCTGCCGATGCAGAGCCTTTGAACATCCAGGCAGTCACGGAAATCAGGAAGGGAAACCAGGATGCCGCCATTGCCTTGCTGAGCAAGGGATTGGATCTGGAGCCGAATAACAGCAGGTACTATAATCACCTGGGTATCTCTCTCGCCGGGGCCGGCAGGAACAGCGAGGCGATCAAGGCTTTTCAGAATGCAGCGACCCTGGACCCGAACAACATTATTTACCATTATAACCTGAGCAGACTCTACCAGGCCACCTTCAATCTTTACGAGGCTGAACGTTCCATCCAGAAGGCGAGCATCATAAATGCCGAGATGGTGCGTGGCCTTCTCGATCAGGAAGCGAAAACAAAAAACAAGGATAAAACCTACATCCTTGAGAATGTCCCTCCGATGAAGCAACTTGCACGCCAGATGAAGCCCTCCGAAGATCTCAACAGGGCAGCCGATGCGCTCTGGCATTTTGCCTTCGGTATTTTTGAAAGAAATCGGGCCATTTATGTCAGCGTTGCCATGATTCTCATTATTTTCTTCATGGGCCATATCCCTGAAGAGAAATTCACGAAGCGCTGCCACCGGTGCGGCAACCTCTATTACTCCGGCACGACCTCTGGGTCGGGATATCCCATGTGTCTCCAGTGCCATTGGATAGAGACCAAACCCAAGAGTAAAATGAATACCATCCTTGCAAGCAAGGCAGAGGAAATAAAGAGCTTCCGGACAATGAACACCTCGCACACGTGGAAACTGGAGTTCATTCTCCCCGGT
Organism: Syntrophaceae bacterium UBA6087; assembly: GCA_002448235.1. Taxonomy (GTDB): domain Bacteria; phylum Desulfobacterota; class Desulfomonilia; order UBA1062; family UBA1062; genus Phosphitivorax. The sequence goes on along the minus strand of DIXF01000011.1, from coordinate 106,696 downwards.
CTGGGATCCTTTATTGCGAACAGACCGCTGAAGGCAGTCGTACGGCTCACCTTATTCTGCTCTTCATTGATTCTTATCGTTACGGGCTGCAGATTCATCTATTCTTTCGTACCGACAGGGGTAGACTTCACCGGATACGCTCGGGCAGCCGGCGTACTCATGGCCGGGTTCCTTTACTGGAGAGCGTACAAGTCGCCTCCGGTGAAATACGGGGTATAAAGGTATGGCGTTACTCGGAACACTCAAAGGTTTTGGCGTAACGGAGATCTTCCAGCTCATCTCGCAGCAGATGAAGACCGGAACATTGATCCTTGCCTCTCCGAAGGCCTCAATTTCTCTTGTATTCGACAATGGGACTATTCAGGGAATCAAATCCGATCAATGGGAGATAGATCCCCGCGCAGACCTGCTTCTCAAGGGAGGCTTCATCCTTGAGAGAGATTTCAAGACCGCCTTTGAGCATGAAAGAAAGAACTCGCACAAATGGTTCGATATTCTCATCAACCAGGGAAAACTCAAAAAAACCTTCCTGGAAAGAGCCACCAACGTAGTCATCAAAACCATTCTACTCGATGTGTTTCAGTGGAAAGAGGGCAGTTATAAATTTGAAGACTGGGAAGTCGATGCCGAAGGCGTTCTTCCCTGCCATGTACCGACAGAGGGGGTAATTCTGGATACCTTGCGGGTGATCGACGAGTGGCCGATCATCAAACAGAAAATCCCTCCTGTTGATTACTCTCCGGTCACGATCATGCCTCTTACCGAGGATATCGTAAAAAAATATCACCTCGGCGCTATCGAGATGCATATCTTTGATCTCATCGATGAGAAGAACACGGTTCAGAATGTCATCCGTCAGTCGCTGGAACCGCCTTTCGAGGCATTGAGCGCCCTCGTCAGACTCATCGATTGCGGCCTCGTGGAGGTCTTTCCTCAAGGCACCGTTGAAACACGCGATTCATCCATTGCCAAACGGGTATTCCTGCTGAAGGTCAAGAAAGTGTCCTCTTTCATTCTGCTTGCAGTAACGGCACTGATTATCTTTCTGATCGGAGAGCCGAGATTCCTTCAGGGGAACTTCATCCCCGACGGGATCACGTCTTACATACGGAATCAAAAGGAAATAGCTGAAGATTTTACCCGGCAGGGGATATGGCTTTCAAAGATAAATACAGATAGTGGTTCCCGTTCGTCCTCATCTTCACGGGAGTAAACGCGACATCGATATAGCGGGGCAGTTTCTCCGTACTCTCGTCAATAGTGCATTTCAAAGTATGAAACACCCTGTTTGAGTGCTTCAGGATAAGCTTGCACTGGGCTTTGGCCAATTTTTTCATACCGACAACTTCCATGGAAGGGATCATGAATACCGGTTCCGGATTTCCCTCCCCGAACGGAGCGAGCATTTCCAGCTCTTCCAGAAACATCGGGGTGATGTCCAGGGGAGAAACCTTCAGGTCGACCTCAAAACTCCTCGCCTGTTCTTCCCTGGAGGCCAGAGCCCCGTCAAGGGCGCGTGCAAAGGAGAGTATCCTGTCCTCATTGATATTGAGGCCTACGGCCATTTTATGTCCTCCGAAATCGTTCAGGGCTTCGGATACTTTGGAAACAGCTGCATGCAGATCGACCCCTGTGACGGATCGTCCTGATCCGATACCGACACCGTCCAGGATGGACACTACGATGGCCGGTTTCGAAAAGATGCTCGTCAGCCTTGAGGCGACAATCCCTATCACGCCCGTATGCCAGTTCGTGCCGGCAACTACGACTACGTTCTTCAGCGAGGCCTCGCCGTCCAGCCGGCTTAACACCTCGGTCAGGACCTGCTGTTCCTCCATCTGCCTGGATCGGTTGAGCTGATTGAGCTCAAGCGCCAGGTTCTGTGCCACGACTTCATCCTCCGTGATCAGGAGATCGAAGGCCTTTTTCGCATGAGAAAGCCTGCCGGCGGCGTTGATTCTCGGCCCCAGGATGTATCCGACATCCCGGGAAAGAAGCTCTCTGTTCAGTCCCGATACCTTGGCCAGGGCGGTAAGTCCTATCCTGCCGGACGCATTCAGGATATTCATCCCTTCTTTTACCAGAATGCGGTTTATCCCTCCCAGGGAGACCGCATCTGCAATGGTGGCCATAGCCACGAGGTCGAGTTCATCCTTGAGATTCGGGAGACACTCGATGCCCTGCTGCCGCAAGCGCGACCTGAGCGCTATGATCAGATGAAACACGACCCCTGCACCGCAGAGATCCTCCCCGAAGAACGGGCAGTCGGGTTGTTTCGGATTGAGGATGCAGTATGCATCGGGAGTCGCTCCTCCCAGTTCGTGATGATCCGTGATGACGACATCCATGCCGAGGCTGTTCGCATGGGCTACCTCCTGAACGGATGTAACACCGCAATCTGCGGTGACCAGGAGGCTTACTCTCTTGGCGCTGAGTTCCTCGATGCCGCGAATATTCAGGCCGTACCCGTCATTTACCCGGTCGGGGATGAATATCTCCGGAGGTCTGCACCCGATATTGATGAGGAAACGCTGGATCAATGCCGCGCTGCATACGCCGTCTACATCATAATCGGTGAATATCCCGATGAGCTCGTCCTTTTCGATTGCGGCCAGAATCCTTTCACAGGCGCGGTCCATGTTTTTCATGTCCCGGGGATTCTTCAGCTGGCCGAGGTTTGGAACCAGAAAACTCAAGACATCGCGAGAGTTCTCCATTCCGCGGACTTTCATCAGAGATCTGAAGGTCGGGGAAAATTTGAGATCGGCCAGCGCATTGTGGTCTACACGCCCTTTGATAACCCACTCGCGAGAGAAGCAAACCATACGCCGCACCTTAGCGCCGGGAGCTCAAATAGTCAAGCAGCACCGGAGAACCGCTTTTCAGGCCCCCGGCAAGTACCTTACGATAACTTGCCTGGTTTCGGGCATATCCTGCGGCTTCACCTCCATGGTGACGGACGAACGGTATCCCTTCTCCCCCAGCTCTTTGAAGATCGCCTGATAATTTATGATACCCTGCCCCAGACACAGGTGCTGATCGTCTTTGACGCCCGTTCCTCCATGATTGTCATGGATATGGATATGGGCTATCTTTTCGAAGGCCTGCCGCATGAAACCGTACGAGGTGTTCTCGCTTGAGAGAAGCTGGCCGTGCCCGATATCCAGGGTCATCCTCAGAGCAGGTATCTCTTCAAACGCCTTTTGGAAGCTCTCGAAACGCTCGGACAAATTTTCGATACACAGAGTGATGCCCTGCTCCTCTGCGTAATCAACCATGTCCCGCAAGAGGAAGATTTTCTTCTCTATAAGCTCTTTGCCGGCCCACCGTTTGTCCATCCAGAAATGGATCGTTCCTTTGGAAATATCGAGCTTCTTCGACAGATAAAGCAGCTTTTTGATCTTGGGAACGAACTCCTTCTTAAGCGTTTCGGTATCAAAGGGATTCCCCTCATTGGGATAGTGGGCAAGGTACATTATCCCATAACGCGCCTGCAAGGATTTCAAGGCATCGAACTCTTTTTCCACCTGGCCCGGCTCATCGAGAGAGATCTCAGCAAAGGGAAGGCCGAGATTGCAGACATCTTCGACCTCGTCAATGGTGTGCGCCCTGCCGCCGATGGTGAGCCTGTCCTCTGTAACCTTCATTCCGTTCCCCCAAGCTTTACTTTGCTACCGCGGGGAGGCCTTTACAACGAGCTCCAATCCTTCGAGTTCCACAACCTCGACCTCATCACCAGGAGCAAGCGTGGCCGGTCCCTTTGCGTTCCAGTACTCGCCATGGCAGAAAACCTTGCCCTTGCCCTCTTCGGTCCAGGAATATACACGCGCCTTCTCGCCGATAATGCCTTGCCTCCCGCTCACTGACGACTGGCGGTGTATCTTTATGACAAGGTAGAGAACGGTGACAAAGAATGCGGTGAACAGAAGCGTGACGGGAAGGATGATGCTCAGGGAAACCTGCTCGTAGAGCTCCTGATTCCTGAACAGCAGGACCGAGCCCAGAAGCATGGACACTACCCCTCCGACCGTGAGCATGCCGAAGCTGGGAACCTTGATCTCGGCGATGAACATGATGATGGCCAGCAGAATGAGTGCGATGCCTGCAAAGTTCACCGGCAGGGTCTGAAACGCAAAAAACGCGAGGATAAGCGAAATGCCCCCGATTACACCCGGCAGGATAGCCCCGGGACTGGACAGTTCGAAGAATATCCCTGCAAGACCTATGAGCATGAGGATGTAGGCGATATTCGGATTGGATATCACCGCAAGCAGCCGGTACCTGAACCCCATAGGCTCGAATACCAGCGTGGCGTCACGAGTATTCAGCTCGTACGTCCTGCCGTTTTTCTTGATGGTCTTCCCGTCGATCTGCTTGAGCAGATCATCCATGTTCGGGGCAACGATGTCGATAACTCCCAGCTTCAACGCATCCTGCGCAGGGGTGGATATACTCTTTACCACCGCATCCTGAGCCCACTGTTCGTTCCTTCCCCGCTCATGCGCGATGCTCCTGACATAGGCAACCGCATCGTTGGTCACCTTTTCCGCCATGGTCTTGCCTTCACCCTGCTCCTCGCCCGTGCCTCCTCCTATGCTGACCGGGTGCGCGGCGCCGATATTTGTCCCCGGCGCCATGGCGGCGATGTCCGAAGCCAGGGTAATGATCGCACCGGCAGATGCAGCCCGTGCCCCCTGAGGCGATACGTAGACGATCACCGGGAGAGGGGCGCTCATTTCCTTCTGGACGATATCCCGCATGGCGGTATCCAATCCTCCGGGAGTGTCCATCTGGATGATTATGGCGTGCTTTTGACTTTCTACGGCATCCTCGATCTTTTCAAGGATAAACGAGGCGATGGGAGGGGTGATGGCATCCTTCACCTCGATAACCAGGATATCGGCTGCCTGAAGAACAGCAGGGGCTATAAGCAGTGCCGCAAAGAGGAAGGCAAGGGCTTTCCCTATTTTGGCAGAGGAATATCGAGGTATACCATTACCTTTTTTATATCTTCCCATACGTCCCTCTTCTTTGCCGGATTATGGAGCAGGTAACTCGGATGATACGTCGGCATCACCTTGACGCCCTTATACTCGTAAAAATTACCCCTGAGCCCACTGATTGAGGTTTCGGTGTTCAGCAGCGTCTGAGCTGCGACTTTCCCCAGGGCAACGATTACTTTCGGTTCGATGACCTCGATCTGCTCATCAAGAAAACCGATGCACTCCCGGATTTCCTCAGGCAGCGGGTCCCTGTTGCCCGGAGGCCTGCACTTTGCGATATTTGCGATGTAGACATCCTGGCGTTTCAGCCCCATCCCTTTCTCGATGATATCGGTGAGCAGCTTCCCCGCAGGGCCGACAAATGGTCTTCCGGTCTGGTCTTCAACGGCGCCGGGCGCCTCGCCGATAAACATGATGCCGGCGTCATGATCGCCTTCCCCGAATACGATATTCTTTGCCGTCTTGCACAGCGAGCAGCAGTTGCACTTCTCCAGGCGCGTCCGTATTGCTTCTAGGGCCTTTTCCTTTGAGACTGATTCCGGCATGGGCTGCACCTCTCGGGGAAGCATGAGGAATCGTCCGCTCCATTGCATTTCCTCACGCAGTATTTGGGTAATGAGGTCATTCACACCCTTTCCCTTATGAAATCGAGAATTTTATGCGCCAGGGTTTCTTTTCCCAGCCGTTCGAAGGTATCCAGCGTCCCGTCCGGGACTATGATGACACCGGAATTGGTATCCGAACCGAATCCGCTTCCCGGTTCTCCCACCCTGTTGGCGACGATCATATCGAGGCCTTTCGTGATGAGCTTGTTCCTGGCCGACTCGCTTAAATTTTCGGTCTCAGCGGCAAAGCCCACAAAAAACTTATCCTTTTTCAGGGGCTTGATGGTTGAGAGGATATCGTGAGTTGATTTGAGCTCGATCGCTGCGAGCTTGTCGCCCTTCTTTATCTTGGATTCACGATACTGAGCCGGCGTATAATCGGCCACTGCTGCCGCCATGATGAGCACATCGGCGTCTTTGAGGCTCTCCGTGACCGCCGCAAGCATCTGCTCTGCGGAGCGGACCATGAGCACCTGAGCCCAGGGCGCATATTCCAGGGCTACAGGCCCGCTGATCACCTTGGTAGAAGCTCCCCTTACGCATGCAGCCTCCACAAGGGCAGCCCCCATCCTGCCTGTTGAGCGGTTCGTAATGAAGCGCACCGGATCGATGTCTTCACTGGTGGGTCCGCAGGTGACGACCAGCGAAATGCCGGAGAGGTCTTTCTGGTAGAGGTGTTTCTTCGCTTCGGTCACTATTCTTTCGGGCTCGGGCAGCCGCCCTACCCCTTCCCACCCGCACGCGAGCTCTCCGGCTGCAGGTTCCAGGATGTGCACCCCTCTCTCCTTGAGAAGCTCGATGTTCTTCCGGGTTGCGGGGTGATTGTACATATTGACATTCATCGAAGGACACACAAGCACAGGTGCTCTTGTCGCCAGGGCAATGCACGAGAGCAGATCATCCGCAATGCCGTTAGCCAGCTTTGCGATAAAGTTCGCCGTAGCCGGGGCGATCATAAGAAGGTCGGCGCGGTCGGCCAGGGCGATATGCTCCACCTGGTGAGCATCGGGCGATATGAGCGGAAAAAGCTCGGTGCATACGGCCCGGCCGGAGACTGTCTGCAGGGAGAGCGGCGTCACAAAATGCGAGGAAGCCTCGGTCATGACGGCATATACATCGATGCCCAAAGCTTTGAGCCCGCGCACCACAAGGGGCGCCTTGTAGGCCGCAATGCCGCCGGTAATCCCGTAAACGACCGTCTTGCCTGCTAGATCTTCTCCTGAGGTACTACCCATATCTCCACCCACGTCCTGAGAGGGTCTTCCGTTATGAGGATGGATGAAAACCTCTCGCTTTTCTTAAAAAAGAGCTTTATGGCTCCCTGATACTTATACTGATTCATCATGGCCCATCCATCGGTATTCATCGATGTAATGAAAAACTGGGCAAGAGATTCCGCATAGACACGTCCGGTCAGGACGACCCTCCCGTGACCGTTGGTGATATAACTCTCCTTCTGCACCATGCTCAAGTCTCCGGGAATGAGGATATCACCGAAATCCAGATACCGGGACGACGACTGTGCACTCTTGGAAGCAGGAGTACCGTTGATCGTTTCCTGCAGTTTTGCGCATCCCGGCAACAGAAGGACAGCCGCCATGGCTACCATGATCATACCGACGTACAGCTTCTTCATATCATCTCCCCCCTACAGGAATGGGTTGTACCTGCGCTCAAACCCGATAGTGGTCGCAGGCCCGTGACCCGTGAGAACCTTAACATCATCACCAAGAGGAATCAATTTGGTCTTTATGGAATTGATAAGGGTATGGTAATCGCCCCCCGGAAGATCCGTCCTTCCTATGGAGCCTGAAAAGAGGGTATCTCCGGCGAAGCAGAACTTGCCGTCCGAGGTGACGAGCGAAATCCCCCCCGGTGAATGTCCCGGTGTTTCTATTACCGTAAACGCGATATTCCCGCATACCACCTGGTCCCCGTCTGCGAGGAAACGGTCGGGCTCGGGCGGAGTTTCTACGCTGATCCCGAAGAGCCGTCCCATTTTCGTCGCCGTCTTGAGGATCGGGAGCTCTGCCTGGTGGAGCATGAGCTCGGAGGCGAAGGCATCCTTGACATCCTTCAGCGCTCCGATGTGATCGACGTGGGCATGGGTGTTTATCACGGCGACGACGTTGACCCCCATCTTCTCCACCTCCTGCACGATCTTTTTCCCTTCTCCGCCAGGGTCTATGATGACCGCATCCATGGTGGACTCATCAGCGACGATGAAACAGTTGGTCATGAACTCAGTGACAACCACCGTATTCAATAACATATGCCCCCCTGATCATATTGAGGGCAGCCCACCCTCTGATGATCCGCGATTATTTCTTAAGAACAGAATAATATACCCGGCGGGATTGGTCAACAACCATCGCTCTGCGCATATCCTGCAGGATTCTTTTCCTCAGCCCGCATTCGAAAGACATCACCGGTAAAGTTTTGCGCCCGATTTTCCGATGAGCTAATCTGAGATGGCGCATATACTTATTGTCGAGGATGATATCAACCTTGGTCAGATCCTTTTTCAGGAACTGAAGAAGAACAACCACGATGTTGAGCTCGTAGAAAACGGCGAAGCTGCAATATCGCGGATTAACAAATACATCTACGACCTCATGCTTACCGATCTGAAATTGCCCGGCATGGACGGCATAGAGCTGCTCAAGAGGGTCAAAGCTTCGAACCAGTCCACCATCGTCATCGTCATGACCGGTTACGCCTCCGTGGATACCGCTGTAGTGGCAATGAAAAATGGGGCACAGGACTTTATCCAGAAACCTTTCGGCCTCCAGGAGATCACTCAGAAAGTCGATGACGCCCTTGCCATCAAGCGCATGAAAAATGAGATCGACTATCTCAGGCACGCCCAGGAAGACATCATTTACCGCACCACCGACATCATCGGAGAGAGCCCTTCGCTGAAAAAAGTGCTCAAGATGGCGGAGAAAGTGGCAAAGGCCGATTCCACAGTGCTGATAACCGGCGAGACCGGTGTAGGCAAAGGACTTATTGCAGGGGCGATTCACCACAACTCAAACCGGAGCAACAATAACTTTGTCCAGGTCAACTGCGCGGCGCTCCCCCATAATATCCTGGAGAGCGAGCTTTTCGGCCATGAGAAGGGGGCCTTTACCGGCGCGATAAAGCTGAGGACCGGCAGGTTCGAGCAGGCCAACATGGGCACCATCTTCCTCGACGAGATCGGGGACATGGATCTCACCCTTCAGTCGAAGATCTTACGGGTCCTTGAAGAACGCGAGTTCGAAAGGCTCGGCGGAGAGAAGACCATCAAGATTGATGTACGGGTCGTGGCTGCAACGAATCAGGATATCCACACCCTGGTGCAGCAAGGCAAATTCAGAGAAGACCTTTATTACCGCATCAACGTGGTCAACATCGACATCTCACCGATCCGGCAGCGGAAAGAAGATATAGAGCCCCTTGTCCGCTACTTCATCAGGAAATACTCTCTCGACTTCAAAAAGCCTGATATTGATATCGATCCCTATGCCCTGGATTGTCTGATCGATTATGACTGGCCGGGAAACGTCCGCGAGATCCGGAACTGCATCGAACGCGCCGTCCTCCTTGCAGAAGGGAGCGCCATCCGCATGCATGATATCTCTATCCATACCGATCCGAAGACGGAAACTGCAGTAAGTGATTTCACCCGCCTTTCCTCTCTGGCGGTGAACGAAAAAGAGAGCATCCTCGATGCCTTAAGAAAGAACGACTGGATACAGAAAGACGCTGCAGACACCCTGGGGATCAGCAAACGGGTAATCCACTATAAGATCAAGAAGTACGGGATTACCCACCCCAGATGGCTTAAAAACCGATAATATCGACGAACAAAGACGTTACGTCAGGATCCAGCGATTTCCCTGCCATGGAGCACAACTCTTTCAATGCCTGATCGTGGTTGAGCTGAAAACGATACAGCCTCGGGGTCGTTATGGCGTTGAAGGTATCGACGACACGCATCGCCCGTGCCCCGATGGGGATATCGTCGCCCTTGAGTCCCCTCGGATACCCGCTTCCGTCGATGTTCTCATGGTGATACATGAGTATCTCCTCATCGAGGTCGAGCACCTTGACACCATTGAGCATCCTTGATCCGATGAAGGTATGGGAATTAATCTTTTTCTTGTCAAAGGGCGTGATCTCGCCTTTGGTGAAGATGGATGACGGAATCCCCAGATAGCCGATGTTTGCAGCCAGGGCCGAATTCGCCCACTGAGCCGCCTGGGTCTCTCCTTTGCCCATCTCCTTTGCCAGGGTAAACATCTGATCCGCGACCTTGATGGAATAACCCATGGGATACCCGGCCCTGAGATCGCTCAGAATGGACGTCGTCGTGAGGATGCCCAGATACCAGTTGCGGATGTCCGGGTCAAAGCCCAGGGCTACTGCCCAGGCAGGGGTGATATAGGTGATGATCCATTCGTAAATGTCGTCAGCCAACCCCTCGTGAACAAGATATCCAAGGTCGTTGCCCTGCCAGCTCACGGGCGTCCCGGGGGATTCGTACCGGATGGAAATATCGTCAGCCTGACACTGGATCCGAATCAGATCCATCAGCTCGTTGAGCGTCCCGATATGAGGCCCGGAAGAGAGGATATGCTTCATCCTCAGCTCTAAAGAGAGGTTGGTCTGCTTCAAGGCCCCTGTCTGTGAGTACCGGGCCATATGAATGCCCTTTTTCTTTGCATGAGACAGGGCCTGATGTGCGATATTGATGAGCCCTTTCGCATCCTGGGCTTCATCGGGCAATGTCGCTATTCCTATGGTCATATTGTTGGCAAGGTCTGCTCCGAGATTCAGCGTGGCATTGTGCAGGGCAGTTATGGCATCCTGGGAAGAGCAGCCGGGGAGAATGACGAAGAAACTCATCTCTTCGTAACGGATCACCTTGTCATAGTGCCTGAGGCCGTCCTGTATCCTTTTCGCCAGTGTCTTCAGCGTTCTCACGCCTTCGGGAATGTGCTGATAAAGTCCGAATTTGTCCCTGTCCTCTATCTCGATGATTGCAACGCTTAAAGGGAACGAAAGGCGCTTGGAGAGCTCCTCGTACTGGTGCAGGATATCAAGGATTATATGCCTCTGGGGGATATCCATGCGCAAGTCCAGGGCTTCATCGTAATCGGGCTCCGGACTGATAACCTGCTGGAGGATGTTCTCGGAACCCAGGAGCAGGTGCTTTATCAGGATAATATCATTGACATCGAAACAATGCCCTGTCCGCCGGTAGAGTTCGAGGCACCCGATGATTTTCGTATCCTTGTATATCGGCAGAGCAATCATGGAATGGAACATGACCGGCAGCTCATGGTTCTCAAGCCCTGTCTCACAGACATCCTTGATCAGGATCGGTTTTGCCTTGTCCCTGATTATCGAGGTGAAGACATTGCCCTTCTCGATCATCTTGGGTATCTCGCCCTGCAATCCTCTGCAGAACCAGGCATTCTGAGGCGACCAGACATAAACCAGAGCCATATCAAAGGAGGTAATGTGCTCAACGAAATTCAGAAAAAGGTCGGATAATTTCTCGACGCGGACATCCACCTCCGAGAGGAGAGAGACCTGAAAGAGCAGCGGAATGGACTGGGCATTCTGCTTTATGAAGTCAGGGGTGAGCTCCAGGGTTTGATCAATAACATAATTAGTCAATCTATCAGTGCACATGATGCTTTTAAAAGCACCTCCGTAGTAGAATCATCAACAGATGAGGTCTTTTCACCCCTTACATTGCATACCATTCCAATAGGCTTCGTAATCCCTGCATGCCCTCTTCAGACCGGAGAGCCCTCGAATACCAAGCCGTTCAAGCTGTTCAAGAATTTCTCTACGAGTAAGCCTCATCATTATCCTCACCCTGTAGTCTCGTACCCAAATCTGCAAACATAGTGCCATAGAGTATTGCCTATGAAATAAAACACTATTACATGGACTTATAAAATCATATCCTGCGTATTCTCGGAGATGTTTTTCGGGAAGAAAGAACTTTTGTTACTCTTTATAAGAAAGAAATTACATACTATTTCCCAGGTAATCTCAAAGAAATGCAATGCCTGTATCACGCTTCGTTTCATACCGGAATCCGGTTTGAAGTCACCGGAAAGAAAAACTCATCTTGAAGATTCTGAGTACGGCAAAATAGACTGCGCCTCCGGCAAAGATCGATGCAAAGAGCAGGGAAAAACTCTCCACCGACAATCCATTCACCCAGAACTCCATCCGAAGGGACCACAGGAGGCCGACGCCCATAATAAGGGAAGCCCCGATCATTTTCCCTATTTTTGCCCAGATCTCGCGTTTAAGAGTAATACCCTGCCGGGAAAGGGCCCGGTACAGGATAATCATCTGGACCGTCACTGATATGCTGCTTGCCAGAGCGATTCCCGCATGGCCCATGACATACATGAATGCTATGCTGCAAAAGACGTTGATCACGAGGCTGATCCAGGCCACCCTGACTACGACTTTCGGCTGCTGCATGGCATACAGGGTCTGCGTAAGAATCCTGGAACAGCCTATCGCACATAAGCCGACTGCATACATCTGGAGAGCAAAGGCTGTCGCCAGCACGTCATCCATACCGAAAGCCCCGCGCATGAAGAGGACCGCGAAGATCGGCTCGGCAAGAACCAGCATGCCTATGGTGGCCGGCACGGTAAAAATAAGCACCGCGATGAGAGAATCCCCGGTGAGCTTTGACATCATCGTATTGTCCGAGCGGGCATATGCGGTACTCAGGGCGGGGAGCATCACATTGCTCACGGAAAAGGCGAAGAGTCCGAGAGGAAGCTCCAGGATGCGGCCCGAGTAGTAGAGGTACGACACGCTTCCCGTCGTGAGAAGCGAGGCAAGCAGGGTGCCGATGAAAACATTGAGCTGGTAGACCGAGGCTCCCACCGCAGCGACGCCCATAAGCTTCAGGACCTGCTTCAGCCGGGCATGGTAGAAACCGGCAGTAAACCCTAAGGGGACCTTCAACCTTCTGATGGGTATCATCTGGAGAAGAATCTGGCCGATGCCTCCCAGAATTACCCCCCAGGCAAAGGCATCCTCAGGTTTTATGACTCCGGGAAACAGTGTGTAGAAAACTACCGGCACGCCGATCATGAAGATGTTGAGGATGATGGGGGCGCCTGCGGGAGCGGAGAAATGTCCGAGGGAATTTAAAACACCCATGAGAAGAGCCGATATCCCGATCAGCAGGATAAAGGGAAACATGATGCGGTTGAGATGAACAGCGATATCGAAGGCTTCCCTGTCTTTCAGGAAACCCGGGGCCATGGCGCCTACGAGGGCAGGCGAGATGATCTCGCCGATAACGACCACTACGGCAAGGGCAATGGTCATAAAGGTGAAAACGTCCCGGGTAAGCGCAAAGGCCTTTTCCAGCCCGTCTTTTTCTTTTGATTCCGTAAAGACCGGGATAAAGGCAACGCTGATCGCGCCTTCCGCCATGAATCTGCGCAGGAGGTTCGGAATCCTGAAGGCGACGATAAACGCATCCGCCACGATGCCTGCGCCCAAGATCCAGGCCATGACCATATCACGGACAAAACCGAGAATACGACTGATCCCGGTGAGCCCTCCGACAGTGGCGATATTTTTAAGCGCGCTTTTCTTCATGCTCTGACACTACAGAAAAGCGGCTCGTTCTCATAATGGTATTCTCTTACTGCGCCTTTATTGCTGCGCGAACATGAATGGTCTTCCTTGGGAGATAGGAAAGATCGGTCTCCAAGCTCACATTCCCGCCGATATACCCGTCAGATGCCCCCGGAGTGAGCTGTATGCCCAATTTTACGGACTGCCCGGGCTTCAGGGTGAACGGATCAGGGGCCACAGTGAGCAATTCCGACGGCGTTGCCTCGACCTTCGTTATCTTCAGGGGTTTCTTGCTCACGTTCTGAACGGTTACCTCGCGGGTTTCCGTCTTGCCCTGAAGGACCGTGCCGAAGTTCACCAGCCGGGGAGACACTTTGAGCGTCTCGAAAACCCCGGCCTTCATGGTGAGGACGATCAGGTCCGCCTTCGGATCGTTCGTCTCGACCTTTATCTCCTTGAAGAGGTTCGACGTGTACGAATACGTGGACATCTTCACGATGATGTGCCTTTCTTCGCCCGGAGCAACCGTCTGCCCGCCCGGGGCAGATACATCGACGCCTCAACAGGGCCTCACCTTGAAAGTAAGGGGCTCGTCGCCGGTATTCTTCAGGCGGAACACATGGGATATCTCTTTCCCCTGGGGGACCTCACCCGCATCGTAGGCTCTATCTGGGATGAACGCCTTGGGTGCGCAGTAAGAAACCTGGGGGCATAAGAGAAGCAAAAGAAGAATCAATCCCCCGACTGAAACGAATGCATTCTTCATTCTCTCACCTCTAAAGCTCCAGCTATCACAATTCAACACCCGTTTCCAGACGTAATTGGAGTGCGGATACTTCCTTCTGTTGACATTTCCCTGCCCACAGAATAGATCGTTACTATGCGTGGTAAATTAGAACAACCCAGAGGGCTCATCGAGCTGATCTCCGTCGAGGTGGAGCGTATAGACGGAGAGTACGGAGAGCTCTGGCTCAGCTACGAGTACAGCTGCCCTGCAGGGCAGTACAAGTCCGCCATGGTACTGCCCATATTCAACTCGAAAGAGATGACCAACCAGTTCTTCAAGGAGCTCATGAACGAGGCGCGGCACCTCTCCGAGATGGAAAGCTGTGAGGTGTGTGCGGTCGGGTTCAATGTTGCGAACAAGATCAACAGCATGCTCCCCATCAAAAACCTCTGCCAGCGGGTGATCGAGGTGCTCCAGTCGCCCGAGCCTCTCAACGAGAACCGTGAGTATATCGATCTGTGCTCTTCCGGGTTCCATTTCAAGGAAACGGACAAAAGCCTCTCGTCCATGGGGTTCGAGGAGCGCTTCAAGACCTTCATGAACCGGGCAAGGGAAAAGATGGAGCAGGGATACTACACCATCGCGGCCGACGACCTGGAAAAGGCGAATATCCTGTGCTCCACGTCTCCGCTCATCTACAAGCTCATCGGCATCTGCCACCGGGAGCTCGGTCACCTTGACCTCGCCCTCGAGATGTTCACCAAGGCACTTGACTCGGGCGACAGGGAGAAGGATACCTACCTCTACCTTGCGGAAATCAACTTTTTCCTGAACAACATGGAGGAAGCCCAGCGCTTTCTCGAAATGATGCTCAAGGAATATCCCGATGATGTCCGGGCACTGGTGGAGCTGGCAAACATCAGGTATCAGATGGATCTGGAATACACCGATACCCTTGACCGCGCCTTTTCCCTGAACAGGGAAGAGACGCAGAAGAACATCCTGCAGACGTTCGTTTTCAAAAAGGTCGGGTACACAAAGCACAAGAAGACCTCTATCGAGAAGGCAGCGCTGCTCCTCCAGATACCGGAGCAGACCATACGACTGCTTGCATCGAGCAACCGAGTTCCCGCACGGACCTTTCCCGAGAGCGATGAAATGATCCTCGATGAACACGAGCTCAAATCATGGGCTTTCGTATACAGGAGATACTACTTGCTTGAAGATGAAATCCAGAGAGTTTCTGCTAACGCTTCAACAAACAAGAATCAGGGCATGGCTGTACTGCCCTGAGGATTCTTTCCGGGGTCTCCGCCCTGTTGTCCTGTTCTGTCACGGCATCCCGGGCGGGAGCCCCGACCCGGGCGACAGGGGGTATCTGGACATGGTGGAAGAGCTTGGCCGGGAAGGGTACTGCTCTATCACCTTCAATTTCCGCGGATGCGGGCTCTCCGAAGGAAACATCGACATGCGCGGCTGGTATGACGATCTCGAAGCCGTTGCCGATACAATCAACGACATCCCGGGCCTTGATCCCTCCACTGTCCACTGCGTGGCCTTTTCCGCAGGAGGGGCCATAGCCGCCGAGTTCGCATCCCGGAAAAAATCTATCAGGAGCCTGCTGCTCATGGCTACCCCTGACAACTTCCGCGAGATCCTCCCCGATGATCCCGGGCTCTTGAGAGATCACTTCAGGAAGATCGGGGTTATCAGGGACGAGCATTTCCCCCCCGATCTCACGTCCTGGTATAAGGATTTCCTTGCGCTAGAACCGGCCAGGTCGCTGCCCTTCGTCTCGCCCCGGCCGGTCGGCATCGTCCATGGTGACAAGGACGAAACGGTCCCGCCGGAGCACGCACAAAAGCTCTTCGCCGCTGCGTGCCACCCGAAAAAAATCACCATTGTCGAGGGCGCTGCCCATCAATTGAGAAAGGATCCGAGGACAGTCGGGATTATCAAGGACTGGCTGAAAAAAGATGCAGGATACTAGATCGGGGCTCCCTATGAACTCTTCTCAAAGCAATTTCTACTATCCCCTCTTCATCGACTTGCGGGACAGGACCGTTGCGGTAATCGGAGGAGGCGCAGTCGCCTGCAGAAAGGTGGAAGGGCTGCGCAAGACCGGCGCCCGTATCAAGGTGGTCTCACCTGAGGTTATCGATGATATCTCCCGGTACGGCGATGTCGAGATACTGCAGAGAAACTATATACCGGAAGACCTTGAGGGAGCATCTCTCGTTATCGCGGCTACCGACGACGAGGCAACGAACATCGCGGTGAGCCGGGACGCCCTTTCACGGAACATCTTCTGCAATGTCGTGGACCAACCCGAGCTGTGCAGCTTCATCGTCCCTTCGGTCATCGAGAAAGGCCCCATCAAGATCGCAGTCTCTACCGGCGGGGTCTCTCCTACCCTTTCCAAAAAATTGAGGTTCGAGCTCGACAAGTTCCTGGGACCGGAGTACGCGACCCTGGCGCTCGTCATGGGCAAGATCAGACCGCTGGTGATCTCGGGAGAGGGCGGTTTTGAACGGCACAAAATGATATTCGATGTCCTGATCAATTCCGAGCTCATCGATGCAATCCGTGAGCAGGACAGGAGCTACGCCGAGGAGATCCTCTACGATGCCCTCGGGGTACACATAGACCTTTCGGAGCTCATCCCATGATCGTATCCGCCGTGGTTCTGGCCTACGTGCTTTCGAGCATCGGATTCATCGGGTATCTCTTCTGGAGAAAGCCGGTCGTGATGACCGTGTCGCGCATCCTGTTCGGCGTCAGCGTTACGCTGCACTTCTTCCTGCTCGTCATCCTGGCGGGGCAGGCGGGAAGCCTTCCCGTCCTCTCCCCTGCTCAGGCGGCGAACATGATGATCTTCCTGTCGTCGCTGGTCTTTGCCTTTTTTGTGTATAAGC
The DNA here is from genome assembly GCA_002448235.1 of Syntrophaceae bacterium UBA6087. Taxonomy (GTDB): domain Bacteria; phylum Desulfobacterota; class Desulfomonilia; order UBA1062; family UBA1062; genus Phosphitivorax. Next base: position 89,826 of record DIXF01000011.1, on the reverse strand, counting down.
GGTCAACCGCTGTCATGGGGGCCTTCTTCCTCCCTGTCGCAAGCTTCTTCTTAAGCGTGATCGCCCCTTCCCTCCAGACCGGACGAGGAGTCTCCCATGCTTTTTCCCGGATATGGTACCCCCTGCACACTCTGACCGTCATCAGCGGAGAGGCATTGTTTGCCGTCGCGTTTGTCGTGTCGGCAATCTACCTCATCCATGATTCCATCATCCGAAGGGGAAAGATCCATACGGCGGTATCGAGCTTGCCGCCCTTAAGAATGCTGGATAAGATCCTCACCGTGTGCTTGAGCCTCGGATTCGTTGCGATAACCGCCGGGATGATCTTCGGTGGGCTCTGGGCATCGAGCCTGGGCTTCGAGTTCAATCATCTGGCCACGAAGGCATCTGCCGGCGCTGCAACGTGGCTCGCCTTCGCGTTCTGCATCCATCAGCGGTTCGCCATCGGATGGGCGGGCAGGAGGACGGCCATGATCACAATCGCCGGGTTCATCCTCATGATCCTCCTGTTCATCGTCCTGAACCTGATGTTCCCCGAGGCGCACGGCGTAAGGCTGACGACATGAACCGCATCAACTGCATCAGCATCAATTACCGCAATGCGCCGGTTTCGATCAGGGAAAAATTGCAGATCTTTCCCCGTGACCTCCTCGATCTCATGCAGCGGGGTTCAGAGATCTTTGCACTGTCGACCTGCAACCGAACCGAGCTTTATTGGATGGATATCGAGGAAGAGGAAATCCTGGGGCGCATGAGCGAGCTTTCCGGCATAGAAAAGGAAGCGCTCATGGATGCAGCCGAAATGATCCGGGGCAAAGAGGCCTTAGGCCACCTTTTCAAGGTGTCTTCCGGACTCGATTCCCTGGTCATCGGTGAGACGCAGATCCTCGGACAGGTCAAGGAGGCGTACCGTGAGGCCCTCGAAGCGAAGACCACCTCGATTTTCCTCAACAAGGCCCTTCACCGCGCCTTCCGTACTGCCAAGCGGGTGCGGACCGAGACGGATATCGGCAAGTATCCGGTCTCCGTGGCATCGGAGGCGGTGGAGCTCGCCTGCCATATCTTCGGCGACATACTCGACAGCACGGTCCTGGTAATCGGCGCAGGCGACATGGCAAGCATCGCGGCACAGCGCCTCAAAGAGCGGGGCGCAAAGAACCTGCTCATCATGAACAGAACCCACAGCGCAGCATGCCGCCTCGCCAAGGAGCTGGAAGGAACACCCAGGCCGTTCGAAGCGCTGCAGCAGGAGCTTTGCCGCTGCGATATCGTGATCACCTCCACGGGCTCTCCCGTACCGATCATCACCAGGACCCTGATGGACGAAGTCATGAAACAAAGGCGCCACAGCCCGCTCATCATCATCGATATCGCGGTCCCGAGAGATGTGGACCCGGCGGTGGAGAAATGCTATAATTGCTATCTTTATGACATCGATGCGCTTAAAACCATTGTGGACAGGCACCTTGCCAACAGGAAAGAGCAGGCGGACAAGGCGCTCTCGATCATTGCAGCCGAGGTCGAGCTTTTTGAAAAATGGGCCCATTCGCTCAATGCACAGGACACGATCCGAGATCTTTTCGGTCTCATGGATGCGTACATCGATGACGAGATCCGGCAAAGCGGCCTTGGGAACGAGGATGCAGCCGTGATGGAACAAAAAATGCGGACATCCATGAAACGGCTTGTCCACCGGGTGGTGAGCTTCCTCAAAGAGCATCCGTCACTCGCAAACATCGAACATACACGGAGGATTTTCCAGCTCGATGCGAATTATCAGGATAGGCACAAGGGGTAGCAGGCTCGCGCTCCGGCAGACGGAGATGGTTCGGGAAGCGTTAACGGTCGTCGCTCCCGAAGTCGGAACAGAAGTCTGTGTAATAAAGACAACCGGAGATATCCTCTCGGAAGCTCCGCTCGACGCCATCGGCGGCAAGGGGGTCTTTGTCAAGGAAATCGAACGGGCGCTCATGGGTGAAGAGATCGACTGCGCGGTACACAGCCTCAAGGATATGCAGGCCGTCCTGCCCGAAGGCCTCTCCGTAAGCGCGTACCTGAAACGGGAAGATCCCCGGGACATGCTCTTTTCAAAAGAAGATTATACCCTGAAGACCTTGCCTTCCGGGGCAAAGGTCGGCACTTCGAGCATGCGCAGGCGCTGCCAGCTCAGAATCCTGCGGCCGGACCTGGAGATAGTGGACATACGCGGCAACGTGCCCACCCGGCTCGGGAAGGTCGGCAACGGCATGGATGCGGTGATCCTGGCAACAGCCGGGGTAAAAAGGCTCGGACTTGAAGAAGGAGTGGCCCTGGATATCGAAGATATGCTCCCTTCTCCCGGCCAGGGAGTCATCGCCATCGAGAGCAGGTGCTCGGACGCCTGGCTCGACACTATACTCAAGAAACTGGATCACACCCTTACGCGGGTGTGTGCTGAGGCGGAACGGTCATTCCTTGCCGCGCTCGGCCAGGACTGCAACCTCCCGGCAGGGGCACATGCGACGTTCCACGACAACACCATATCCATCACCGGCATACTCGGCTACCCCGATGAGTCATCGGTGGAAAAGATGCATATGGAAGGCAGCGATGCCTCTGTCGGCGCCCGCCTGGGCCTCGGCCTGAAAACAAAAGTTCACCCGGAGGGAAGCCTCTCATGAAGGTGTTTCTCATCGGTACAGGGCCGGGAGACCCCGGCCTCATCACCCTCAAAGGGGCGCAGATCATCCCTTTATGCGATAGGGTGGTGTATGACGACCTCATCCCGCCGGAGATCTTGAGGCTGGCAAAGCCCGGAGCACAGAAGATATACGTGGGCAAGAGGGCCGGGCGCGATTACATGAAGCAGCCCCGGATCAATGAACTCCTGCTGGGCCTTGCCCGGGAAGGGCATACGGTAGCGCGCCTGAAGGGAGGAGATCCGTGCGTATTCGGCCGGGGCGGTGAAGAAGCCCTTTTCCTGCACGAACACGGCATCCCCTTCGAGATCGTTCCCGGGATCACCTCTGCCATTGCAGGGCCGATAAGCGCCGGCATCCCGCCGACCCACCGGGGCCTCGCATCCTCGGTCAAGTTTATCACGGCACACGAAGACCCGGAAAAGACTGCCGGGTTCATCGACTGGTCGCACCTGGCCAAAGACAGCGGGACGCTCGTGTTTCTCATGGGCGCCTCCCGGATCAGCCGTATCGCGTCAAAGCTCATGGAGAAAGGGATGCGGCCGGACATGCCCTGCGCACTTATCCAGGACGCTACTACACCCATGCAGCGCCAGGTCGTTTCAACGCTGGCGGATGTGGGCGCCGAAGCGGAAAAACACGGGATCGGATCCCCCTGCATCGTCGTGGTGGGAGAAGTCGCTTCCCTGAGCAAGGAACTTTTCGTGGAAGCGGTGAAGCCCCTGAAGGGAACGTCCGTTCTCTTAACCAGGCCTTCCCACCTGACGGCCGAAAGCACTCCCCTGTTTGCGGAGAGCGGGGCAAAGGTCGTGCCCTATCCTCTGATCGAGATATCCCCGCTGGCCTTCGCGCTGCCGGATATCAGGGTGTTCGACATCTTCATCTTCACCTCCCAGAACGCGGTGCCCCTGTTTGTCGAGAAGATGTTCGAGGCCGGCCTCGATATGCGTGCATTCTCGGGCAAAGAGGTCTACTGTATAGGCCCCAAGACGAAAAAAACCCTGTTGGGCTACGGGATCATCGCAGACGGAATGGCCCAGGAATACCGAGCCGAAGGAATCATGGAGATGCTCAAGAACAAAGACCTCTCCGGGAAAAAGGTGTGCCTGCCCAGGGCCAAGGGGGCGCGGACCTATCTCGTGGATGCCCTGGAGGATAAAGGGGCTCTCGTAGAGGAGATCTTTGTCTACGAAACCACGATCCCTAAGGATGCAGACAAACAGGGCTTCCTCGCTGCTTTGGCGGAAACGGACACGGCCGTCTTTACCAGCCCGTCGGGGTTCAGACATGCCCTGGCGCTCATGGGAGACGATTTCGGCCCCTTAAAGGGGAAAAGGCTCGTCGCCATCGGACCGGTGACAGGCTCTACAATGGAAAAAGCGGGGTTTCCCCCCCACCTCACGGCCTTGGAATACACCGATGCCGGGATTATCGAAGCTTTGAAGGGAGATCCATCATGATCGGCATCTCGAAACTCTACTGCGGAACAATAGAAGCCTCCGACCCTCTCAGGTACGGCAGGCTCTCCAAGGAGCTTCCCTCCCACCTGCTTCAGTTCTCTTCGGACAAGAAGCCGGTGGTGGTCTGGAATGCTACCTCTGCCTGCAACCTCAAGTGCGTGCACTGCTACGCATCGGCCGGAAAGCTTAAGTCACGTAACGAGCTCTCCACGAAGCAGGGGCTCGAGCTCATCGAAGACCTCGCGGACTACGGTTCTCCCGTCATACTCTTTTCAGGCGGCGAGCCGCTCCTCAGGAAGGATCTGCCCGAGCTGATAGAAAAGGCGGTCAAATCAAAGATGCGGGCCGTGATCTCTACGAACGGGACGCTGATCACCCCTGATCTCGCCATGGAACTCTCGGACTACGGCCTTTCGTATATCGGGGTAAGCTTGGACGGCCTGGAAGAGATCAACGACACCTTCCGGGGTGTGACCGGGGCTTTCAAAGAGGCCATGAAGGGCATCTACCACGCCATGCACCAGGGCATCAAGGTGGGCTTGCGCTTCACGATGAACAAACGGAACATCGGAGAGATTCCGAAGATTCTAGACCTCATGAAGGCTGAAGGGATTCCCCGCATCTGCTTTTATCACCTGGTCTACACGGGCAGGGCAAAAGAGCTCATGGAAGAGGACCTTACCCACGAGCAGACCAGGCAGACCCTGGATCTCATCATGGACCGGACAAAAGAGATGGTATCCGAAGGCATGGGCGTGGAGGTGCTCACCGTGGACAATCACGCGGACGGCCCCTACGTATACCTGCGCATGAAGTCCCAGGGTGACCCCCGCGCAGAGGAAGTACTCGATCTGCTCAAGATGAACGGCGGCAATTCTTCCGGCCTGGGTATCGGCTGCATCAACTGGGTCGGCGAGGTCTATCCGGATCAGTTCTGGCGCCATAAGCTTCTCGGCAGCCTCAAGGAGCGCCGCTTTTCAGAAATATGGGACGACACCTCCAACGAGCTGCTCATGAAGCTCAAGAACAAGAAGGACTACGTCACCGGCAGATGCGTCAAGTGCAGGTGGCTCTCCGTCTGCGGAGGCAATTTCCGCGCCCGCGCCGAAGCAGCCACCGGCGATACATGGGGAGTTGACCCTGCCTGCTACTTGAGCGATGAGGAGATCTCGTAAAAGAAGAACGAGTTATACCATCTCAGAGCACATTTCCAGCGCCTGCTCTATTTCTTTTCTGACCATGCCCGCAGACTGCGGATAAAACTTTCTCAACGCCATGGCTGCCTTGTCGCCGCCTATCCTCCCCAGTGCCCAGGCGACCATGGACCGCACCCGCTCGTCGTCGTTTTCCGAGTGAGCTTTCACAAGGTCGGGAATATACCGTTCGTCCCGGCTGTTTCCCATGGCCCGCGCGGTGTTCATCTTCCACTTCCAGAGCATTTCCGGCCCTATATAGAACATGTGCGGCCAGACTTTTTTCTCGAAATACTCCCTGTCCATGTTCAGAAGGACCGAAAGATCGAAATGCTCCGCCTTTGTTGCCACGCGCGGGTTCTGCTCCAACCCCTGGGCAAGCCAGGCCGCGTTTCGCGGACAGACGTTCTGGCAGCGGTCACAGCCGTATACATACATTCCCATGGGCTCACGAAGCTCCAGCGGCGTGATCTCTTTCCCAAAGTAGGTGAGAAACGAGATGCACCTGCGGGGGTCGATGGCGCCGTTTCCCTTCAGCGCCCGGGTCGGGCACGCTGCGATGCAGGCATTGCGGCACCAGTCAGGGCAGTTATATTCCGCGGTCGGCGTATCGGGAGCGAACTCCTGATCCACGATGACCGCCATGGGAATGACCCAGGAACTGCCCCGGAATTTCCGCGAGTAAAAGAGGCAGTTCTTACCCAGGGTTCCGAGCCCTGCCCGTGCTGCTGCAGCCCTGTGCGGCAGATCGAACGGCACTTTGGAATCGATTCCATGCTCGCGCAGAAACGTCCGGAAGGCCTTGATCCGCATGCTCCACCCGTCCTTGGTGACGCGGTCGTCATCCAAATAACACCTGCCAAAGGTGCCCTCGAGCGACCGCGGAAAAGATTCACGGAAATAGGAGTCGACCAGCACGATGATGGATTTTGCCCCTGGGAGGAAGGTATGCGGGTCTGTCCCTGCCAGCAGATCAAGCCCTGTCTTTTTTGTCCAGCCGTATTCTTCCTGCCGGGAAAGAAGGAATTCATGCTGGGAATCAAACGCCTCAGCCGTGGTAAACCCGACATCTCCGAATCCGAGCATGACTGCTCGATCTCTTACCTCATCCTTTGTCAGCATCTGCGAGACCTCTCTCTCATGGTTAAAATAGAACGAACGTTCTATTATTAACCTTATCCTTTCCTTCTGTCAATGAAGATTCGCTTGCCCGGGATAGTGACGTGCAGCGGGATGAAGCACCTCAATATCTTTCGCCCCTTTTATCCGGATCTTTTCCCGTGAATGGAACCTCTATTCATCATAGCCGGCCTGGTGTATGATTGAATCGCGACCAATGGCGACGAGGAGCCGATCAGGGAACAGGATGGCAGCGCTATATAGATTTATCACATTCTTCTGGTGTTTGATACTTTCCGTCTCCTTGTCTGCACACCCCGGCCATGCACAGGATCTTTCCCGGATAGAGGGCCGGGATGTAGCAGTGCTTTGTGAAAGCACCCTGGTTCCGGCGGCCCGGGAGGTCATCGCCCATTACTCAACACTCAAGGAAGAGCTCGAAGCGACCTTTCTGTGGGAGGTAGATTTCCGTCCCGTCGTCGTCCTCATAGGCCAACGGGGGGCATTCCAGCAGATGTCGGGGCATCGTTCGTTTGTCGCCTATGCGGTCCCGAATAAACGGCTCATCGTCGTGGATTACACAAGGATGAATGAGGCACCCTTCACCCTGGAGGTAACGCTGAAACATGAGTTGTGTCATCTGCTTCTTCACCGGTACATGGAGAAAACAGAACTGCCCAAGTGGCTGGATGAGGGGATCGCCCAGTGGATAAGCGGAGGGATCCCTGAAATAGTCACTCCCAGGAGGCCCTCCATGATTACACAGGCCGCTTTTGCAGGCAATCTGCCGCCCCTGGAAAGCCTCGTGCGGTCTTTCCCCATGGATGATCAGCGTCTTGCCCTCGCATATGAACAGAGCAGGTCCATGGTCGAGTACATCATTGACAACTACGGCAAAAACGGCATTCTCAATATCCTTGAAACAATGAGGCAAGGTGAAGGGTACCGGGAAGCCATCCTCTTCTCCCTTGCGATACCCTACCCCGAGCTGGAAAATCGATGGCGGCAGGACCAGCAGAGCTTTACGGCCATCCTGTCTTACTTTGTGCTGAATCTCTATACGATCATATTCGTCATGGCTGCACTGCTCACCTTCTTTATTTATATCAGGCTGTTGATCAGGAAAAAGCGTCTTCGTGAAGAGGCTGAAGATGAGGAATTAACCCCCCAAGGCCCATGGGCTTCATAATCCCTGTCCTCGGCTAATATCCCGGTAAGCAGATAATTTTCGACTGCCGGGAGATATCGATCTGCTCATATCCGAGCACAAAGCGACTTGTTGAGCGCTTTCCGCTTCGCTCCGGATTATCCGGTTCATTGGGGTCTTTGTGCCAGATCATCCGGATGAAGATTCCACTCATCCGGGATGATCTCCCCAATGAGCACGCCGTCGTCGAAAACCCTCACGATGCCGCTCTCCGAGACGACCACCGCGATGGCATCCGTGTGTTTTGTAATGGAAGCCGCCGCCACATGCCTGCTTCCGAGGCCGAGAGGAAGGCGGATGCCCTTCGAGGAGGCATCGATATAGCGGCAGGCCGACTCCACTATCCCGGAATCGGATACGATAAAAGCGCCGTCGAGCTGGGCAAGCTCCTTCACGGTTTCCCTCAAGTTCGAGTCCTCCAGGTGCTTCAAACGCTCCGCATGGCATGCCAAGGGATCGAGAATCATGCTCTTGGACCGCCGCATCGTATTCTCGGTATCGGACACTACGAACATGGTCCCCACCCTTCGCCCCTCCCTGCCTTCCCTGGCTATCTCAAAGGCCAGGGTAATGACCTCTTCAAGCACTTCGGGATTCACCCCGCGGTCAGAGGTGCAGAGATCATGGATAGTTCGGATGATCCTTTTCTCCATAGTCACAGATCCTAAAGATAACTCGTATGTCCTGCGTTTTAAAAGTGCAGGTCCTGCCCTGCTCACAGAGCTCTTTTTCGTGAGGGCGCACTATACCAGCAAGAAAAAACCAGGGGGAGAAACTCTGTTATCCTGGCCTCATGAATATGAGAATAGAAAGAATCGAATGAAACCCAAGCTTTTCTTTTACGCCAAATGCAGGTCTCTCTTCCGCCTGGGCATGTGGATGTGATCTCCGTCCCGTGCCGCGATGACTTCAGGATGGTAGTAGGAAGCCTCCTGTACGAATTCATCCGAAGAGGTGTACCGCTGGGAATAGTGGGTCAGTACGAGCTTGCTCACCTGGCTGTCGCGTGCGATCATCCCTGCCTGGGCAGCGGTCAGATGGCCGAACTCCTGAGCCTTAGATTTTAGATCATCCAGAAACGTAGCCTCTATGAGAAGCATATCCGCGCCCGAAGCAAGGGTTTTAACGGCACCGCACATCCTGGTGTCCATGATATAGGCAAACACCTGCCCGGGCAGCACATTCCCCACATCTTCAACGGTTACCGTCTGCGATTTGACTCGAACGCGGCCGCTCTTCTTCAGCTCGCCCACCATGGCCCCGAATATCCCCTCTTTGCAGAGCATCTCAGGATCGAGAGTATATGAGTCCTTTTCCCGGATGCGGAAGCCGAAGGTCTCGATCTCGTGATCGAGCCTGCCTGAAGTGATCGTGATGCGGTCGTTGTCGAATATGACGCCTTCCTCCCGGATGGGGCAGGCTTTCAGGTGCGCTTCATTATGGTACGAACAGGCATCCCTCAAGTTCTCATAATATCTTTGCCCGGACGCCGGGTAATACACCTCGACGGTCTGCGGAACGCGGTCAAGGGAGATGCGCTGGATGATGCCGGCAAGCCCGAGACAGTGGTCTCCATGGAAATGGCTGATGAATATTTTGGTGATCCCCGACACAGCGACTCCGGCAAGGATCATCTGACGCTGGGTACCCTCTCCCGGATCAAAAAGAAAGCCTTCGTTATCGAACCGGAGGAAATAGCCGTTCTGATTCCTCTCGCGGGCAGGAACCTGGCTTGCGGTACCCAGCACTATGAGCTTTCTCTCGGACATGTACTTTTTTCCTTTTCCCCTATCTCGCCGGAGTCCTTATTTATGTAAGATATCCTTTTCCCCGGAGAAAACTACCCTCCTCAACCCTTTAAAGCAATACCGGTTTTAAATAATCACTTTACATAAGCCCTTTACAGGGAGATAATGAATATATGGTATAATTGGCTTATGTTTGCATGTATGTAATTGTTTTCGTTCATTTTATCGTTGACATTTCTCCTCTTCCATACTCTAAAAAGCATATGGGTTCACTGCGCCAAGAGGAGGACAACCATGTATACATTCGAAAAACCTGATAACCTTGTCGACCTGTTCGAGGAAAGCATTGCGAAGTACCCTGATAATCCCATGTTCGGAACCAAGAATGAAGCGGGAGAGTACGAGTGGGTAACCTACCGCCGGATAGGCACGCGGGTGGACAATCTCAGGGCAGGCCTGGCACAGCTGGGCGTGACAAGCGGTGACGCCGTCGGAATCATTGCCAATAACCGTATCGAATGGGCCATCTGCGCCTTTGCCGCTTACGGTCTCGGGGCGCGGTGGGTACCTATGTATGAGGCCGAGCTTACCCAGATCTGGAAGTACATCGTCACGGACAGTACCATCAAGGTCCTCTTCGTTTCAAAGCCCGACATCCTTGAAAAAATAGCTGCGTTTCCCCGGGAGATAAAAACCCTGGAAAAGATGATCCTCATCGATGGCGCCGGAGACGGGACCATGGCATGGCTCGAAGAGCTCGGCAGCCGCAATCCCGTGCCGTCGATAAAGCCGGGGCCTCACGATGTTGCAGCCCTCATCTACACCTCCGGCACCACCGGGGACCCCAAAGGGGTCCTTCTTTCCCACGGGAATTTTACGAGCAACTCTTTAGCAGGGCAGAAGTTTTACCCGGAGTTCAAACAGAACGACCGCGGCCTCTCCATCCTGCCCTGGGCGCATTCCTATGCCCAGACAGCAGAGCTCTACACCTTCATTAACCTTGGGGCATCCCTTAGCTTCATGGAAAACGTGAAGACCCTGCCCGCGGATATGAAGAAGGTGAAACCCACCTTTCTTATCGCTGTTCCACGGGTTTTCAACAAAATCTATGACGGTATCCAGGCACGGATGAGCCAGGAAGGGGGGCTGAAGAAAAGGCTCTTCGACATGGCGGTGGGAAGCGCCCGGAAACGGCGCGAGCTCGAAGCAGCATGCAGGTCGAGTCTCCTTACGAACATCATGTGCAGATTAGGCGACAGGCTCGTCTTCAGCAAGATACGTGAAGGATTCGGAGGCAGCTTGCGTGGTGCCATGACCGCGAGCGCCGCCATGAACCCGGACATCTCGCGATTCTTCTTCGATGCGGGCATCCCCATCTATGACTGCTACGGCATGACCGAAACGTCACCCGCCATTACCATGAACTGCCCGAGTGCCTACAAGATAGGCTCCGTAGGCAGAGCCATCGACAAGGTAAGGATAGTCATCGACAAATCCGTCGTGGAGGAAGGGGCAGAGGACGGGGAAATAGTCACCTACGGCCCGAACGTCATGAAGGGATACCACAACAAGCCGCATGCAACTTCAGAGGTGATGACCGCCGATGGAGGCATCCGGACCGGCGACCGGGGAAAGATAGACAAGCACGGGTTTCTCTTCATAACCGGAAGGATCAAGGAGCAGTACAAGCTCGAAAACGGAAAATTCGTGTTTCCCACCTCCCTGGAAGAAGATATCAGGCTCATCCCGTATGTCGAGAATGTCATGATCTTCGGTGAAAACAAACCGTACAATGTATGCCTTATCGTCCCGGACTTCCTTGCCCTTGCCAAGTTCGCCAAGGACCGCGGCCTCCCGGCCGACCACAAGGCTCTGGCAGAAAATCGGGAGGTGCAGGAGCTCATTAAAAAAGAAGTTGCCGCGGCGTTGAAAGGAAAGTACGGCGGGTATGAGATCCCGAAAAAATTTATCTTTATCCACGAGAACTTCACCGTGGAAAACGGCACGCTGACGCAGACCATGAAGCTCAAGCGCAGGGTAGTGGTGAATCAGTACAAGGAGATGATCGAGGGCCTCTATACCGAGAAATGAACGAGCCCACAGCAGGCCGCGGGGCATCAAGGCCTCGCAAGGCCGCGTTATTCATCGAAGCGTGAGGTCTGCTTCCCGCGTTTATGTTTCCTGTCGCCCTTAAGCTTCTTCTCCCGGATCCTTTCCTCCATGGACGACCTTGAGGGTCTGGTCCCGATCCTGCGCTTCGGAGGAGTTGCAGCCTGCCTGACGATTTCGGCCAATCGCTCCAGGGCATCTTCCCGGTTTCTCTCCTGATACCTGAAACGCCGTGCGGTTATGATGAGGATCCCGTCGGCTGTCATGCGTTTGCCCGCGATCTGCCGGACTCTTGACTTTATCGCATCGGTCAGATTCGGAGACTTGAGGACATCGAAACGGAGCTGCACCGCAGTGGCGACCTTGTTGACATTCTGGCCTCCGGGGCCCGACGAGCGGATAAAGTCCCACTGGAGCTCGTTTTCATCAAGAGAAATCCGGTCGGTAATAACGATCATCCGGTTACTTACCTTTCCAGGAACGCACCTAAGGTCCGAACTTCAGCACAGGTACCGCCGGGAGATATCGAGCCCGAACCGGCGGCACCCTTCGCTCTTTGCTGGCCGCTGCTTGCTATGCGTATGCTACATCATGGACATGACGAATTCGAGCGCGCCCCGCACATCCTTGTTGAAGAAGCAGTTCAGGCTAGTCTGCCAGTCTTCCTGGGCGATTCTCTGCCTCATCCTGTCCGCCACGGGCTTTTTCAGTCCTTCTTTGAGCTTGGTGAACGCCCGGCCCGGGTTGTCGATCCACTTGGAGACAACCTTCTTGGCCCTCGGCATGAGATCGGCTTCTTCCACGATCTCATCTACGATCCCGAACTCCTGCGCCTGAACGACGGTGAGCATCTTGCCGAAGTACATCATATCGCGGAATTTCTTATCGCTGTCGAAGCCGAAACGCATTACACCCGACTGGGCAAGGGACAACGGCAGGCCGAGCTTGATCTCGCTCATGCCGAGGTTGATCTTCGGATGGTTCTTGGCAATGCGGTAGTCGGAAGCCATGGCAAGGATCAGGCCGCCGGCAATGGCATGGCCGTTGATGGCGGAAACGACGGGCTTTTTGCACATAAAGAGCTCTATGAGGATCTCTTCTTCTTCATTAAAAAATTCAACGATCTCGGGGAGAGTCTTAAAGCCCAGAAACATCGGCAGATCGAACCCTCCGGAAAACGTCCTGCCTGCGCCGGTAAGGATGATACCCCTGACCGCATCGTCCTGATTGGCCTGCTTTACCACCTCGCTGAGCGTCAGCAAGGTCTCGCGCGTGATGGAATTCACCTTCCCGTGATCGAATTCCGCTGTAATTATCCCTTCCTCATTTCTCACATTTAACATTTCTTCCTCCTGCTCAATAGTTTTGATCTTTCCCGTAATACGGCTCTGAGCGCTGGATATAATAGATGATTTTCCATGGTTTGTCATTCGAGAAGATCCATCGAGATCCCAAAGCAGGTGAGACCACTGCGGCAGGGCATCATAAGGGCAGGAGCTCTCCCCGTATCCGGGTGATTATGGCCCAGGCATCGAAGAGCATATTGTACCGCAGAATGAACACGCCCTTGTCCGTAAGGACACGGTAGTAGTCAAGCTCTACCTTGGCGGGGGCGTTACGTCCTTCGTACCACCTGTCGATTATTTCCTGTATTGTGTACCGTTCTCCTTCGAAGACAAAGGCGACGGGCTCTTCATGGTGCGGATGGCCCCCCTTGCACTCGACATGGATTTTCTGCAGCATCATGGGGTAATGGATACCCTATGGAATAAGTATTTCAATACCGGCTGCCATCCGAGAGATGAACAGATTATCTTTCTATCTCGACCCTGACTTTTTTTCTGCCCCATATCAGGGCCTGGTTGTGGGTATTATGATAAAGGTCTATCCTGGTCGGTCCTTTTATGGCCGATCCACGATCTTCAACCACTCCCCATCCATATCCCGGGATATACATTCTGGTCCCGAACGGGTGGTACTTTGTATCTGCTGCAATGGTGCCGCTGCCGGGAAGCAGAAGCCAGGGAAAGAAGACCGTCCGTATCGGGATCATCCAGGGATGTACGACGCTGTCTAAAGAGAAAAGGCCGGGCTGGGGCATACGGGGCCTGGTTCCGCTCGCTGTCAGGCCCGAATAGGATTTTCCGGCATACTTGCCTTTGCTGATGTACTTGTTCCAGACATCGAGCTTCATGTAGCTCCAGCTTCCCCGCTCCCAGCTGCAGCACTCCCCGCAGCCGCAGTACGCCGTGGTATCCATGACACGGACCTCCCGGTTGGCAGCGCATCCCGTGATGAGGGCCAGCAATCCAAGAAACCCTATGAACAGTGCTCTTCTCACGTTTTAAACCCCTCCTTATGGAAAGGTAATCGGCACTATGGAAGCTGATCATGAGATAACACGGCTGCCTGAGGGGGTTCGGACACGGCCGCAAGAAGATACAGACCGCAGTTCTGGCAGCTTACCGGGTATTGGCGGAACACGGCCGTTCGCTTCTGAAAAGAAGGCTACCCGTTACGGATGGATTTTCCAGGGAAGAAAGCGGGATCAAACCAGGTAAGGATACCTGCATTCTCTTCAGAGGGATAGGCATGAGCAAGGTCGGCTATGATCTTCAGCGTGATGTCCGCCCCCGCCTTTTGCAGCGCTTCACGCCCCGAGCGTGCCCGAGCCGCGGGAAACATCCAGTCGTGTGCGCCGTGAAGCCAGTAGATCCTTCTTGAGCGGGCACCCGTGAGATCCCCCGGAGGAAGCACGCCCGATATGGGGCTGAAGGCTTTAAAAGGGGTCTCGGGGAGCTGTGCGCACCGCAGGGCAAAGGTTGCACCGTCCGAAAGGCCAGTCAGGAGGATCTTCCTGAGATCAAGCGGATACTCTCCGGCAAGCTTCTCCAAGAGCCCCGTCATGGGAAGCAGATCGATTCCTGGGTCTTCCACTGACCAGGTGATTCCTAAGGATGTGGGAGCGAGGAGGAAGAACGCCCTGCTTCTCGCCTCCCGGATCCAGGTCCAGATGAAATCCCGGCCATGGCCGAAACCGCCGTGAAGGGCAACGACCACCGGAAGGAGCTTCTTTGTTTCCGGTGCCCAGGGCATGAAAAATGTCGGAGCTCCCCGTGCATAGGGATCCATGCCGCTTGCCATGTGAACGAGCTGATCGCCCGGCACGAAGCCCTCCCGTCTTTCGTCCTTCCCGTGCAGGGGAGCCATGGGGGTTTCCCGGAAAAAATCGTCGACGTCTTTCAGTTCGTTCCTTATCTCAAAAAGCAGTTCCCGCATACGGCAGATCTTTCTTCCGGCCTGCATGGCGTTGACGATCCCCTCCTGGATATCGTCGGAGGCATTGAACTTCGATACCGCATCGAGAACAAGCGCTGCGGCCTTCAAGAGGATGCCGGCTGTAAAGCTTTCCGAATTCTCATGCACCTCCTCTGCCTCATCCAGGGCGTTCCGAAGGTATGTTGCCCTTATGCAGAGCTTTTCGCCGTGCGGTTTCATCATGAGCGGATGAAACTTCCGTTGAATCTGTTCAAAAAACAGCACGGTTTCCAGAAGACAAGACCGGAGCTCATCTTCCATCAGCAACCCCGCCGGCCTTCCTCATGCCTGCCTTGATGAAGACAGGATAGTATACGCTGTCATCGCCCATGAGCCTTTCCATATCCAGTGTATTGAGGGCATAGGTGCAGACCAGATCGGCTCCTTTGAGTGAGTGGTGGGCCTTGCCTGCGTAGACCAGAAGATCTTTCGTCTCGGTAGCCGGCGGGCAGTACAGCTTTCTTTTTTCCGACCAGGGGCCGGTAAGGTTTTTGGACCAGCGGTACACAAGGCAATGCCCGGTAAAGCTGTCGGTCTGGACCTCCACGAATCTGCCCAACGCAGACTCGTAGTGAACCGTGTATTCCATCTGGGCATCCGGGAAAAGGGCCCTGGGTCTCCTCGTGAGCTTATCCTGCCCTACCCATCCGGCCTCACCTGTCCACCACTGGGGGTTCATGAGGTTTCCCTGCGCAGCATCGGTGAGATTCCACCGCACAGGATAAGCCCCATGATCAAGGGCGTGGGCGCCGAAGGCATACAGATAACCGTCCAGTACAAAACAGCATGCAGAACCGATAACGACGCCAAAGCTATTCTCCGGGGTCCGAAGCCGGCTTTTCTTCCAGAGCCCGGGCTCTTCCCCGGGGTTTTCGATCATCACCGCCGCCCATCCCTTTGCGGCAAAACCGAACCCTCCCGAAGACGGTTCGATATCCATGAGAAAGACCAGGAGGCGGCTCATTACCATAGCCCCTGACCCCGGCCAGTACCAGTTGCTCCGGCTCGAGGGAAAAAATGCGTCGGGCAGGCCGTCTTTTGTTCCCCAGTAAAAGGTGACGGGCGCTTCTGCAGGATCGTATCCTCTCTGGACAGCAACGGTGTTCCTCACCAGGGAAGCATCTTTTCTCTGCCTCGATTCCCCTTTCCCGATAAAGCTGTCTCCGAAGATCCACAGCACCCTGCCGGATTTTAGGTCAACGGAGTATGCGCCGTCGCCTCCGAGCCAGTGGTCATCCCCCCTGAAGGACTGCTCCGCTTCATGCCATCTCCGGGCGCTGAAGGCAAACGATTCGTCCCCTTGTGAAGAAATCGCCCCATTGCTGCACGCAAAGAGGATGTATGCAAAGATGCCGGACAGGAGAATCCGGAGAAAAATGTGCACGTTCAGAGGTAAACGCTTCCCGAAATGTCCGGCACGATCCCGAACAGGAGAAGGGGCTTCCATCAACCAGGCCCTCCTGAATTCATTGCATTGCGTTCCTTCACCCCTCCCCTGATACGGCATTCAAGCGGGCGGAGGGCAGCTACTATGGAGTGGGAAATCCTATCTCTTTTGCGTATTCGAACTGCCTTTCCCATGGAATGCCGGGATGGGCAGCGGTAATGACTTCTTTCCCGACGAGTTCCAGAGACCTGGCATCGAGCCCCACCGGCTCATAGCCTCCGAGAAAGCCGATGTCTTCCGCAATGAACTCGGCCTTTCCCGGCAGGCAGTCACATTCCGCCGTTATCCCGACCAGGGCGTTGATCAGGACCGTCTTTCTTTTTATCCGCTCCCATACGGCCGCGGCGGTCTCGATGATCTTTTCCTGAAAGACCCTCTGGTCCGTATTGAACGAGATCCTCAAGGCAACGTCCGGACACATGGCGATGCACTGGGCGCATCCGATGCACAGTTCGAGGTCATATACGGGGAATCCGTCGTCGCCGACCCGGGCAGCACCCGTGGGACAGCTTTCGACGCATACTCCGCAACGGGTGCATCTCCTTTTGCTCAAAGAAGGCTTCGCATCGGCATGCATCCGCTGCTTCTGGGCACGGGAAGCGAACCCCATGGAAATGTTCTTGATGGCGCCGCCGAACCCGGCCCCGAGATGGGCCTTGAAGTGGGAAAAGATTACGAAGCCCTGCGCCTTCTCTACGACGGCAGCCGCCTGGACGCTTTGAAAATGCCTGTACGAACAGGGGAGGTCGACCACATCTTTGCCGTCCAGCCCGTCCGCGATGACCACCTCGCACCCGAGGTAATCGGGAGAGTACCCGTGCCCTGAGGCGGTTTCCAGGCTGTCATGGCCGTTTCTCCTCCCGCCGGAGTAGAGCACGGTGGTATCGAAGACAAAGGGCTCTGCCCCCTGGCTGAAAAGCCACCGGGCAATCTCTTTTGCATAGGAAGGGGGGAGATAGCCGTGGTTCCCGCGCTCGCCCCAATGGAGCTTGATGCCGACGCTCTCGCCTTTCCGGAAGGGATGCTTCAACTCCTTAAGAAGGGAGCCCAGTGCCGCCAATGACTCCGGTCCCGACTGGTCTGCTGGATAGAAAAGCTCATTCATATATTGCCTTATACCAGATGAACGGCGGTGGACAAATGGGAAATCCATTCCTGTTAAAGTGGATTTTTTATGGCCACCTGATACTTGCGAACGAAATCTACGGGGTGATAGGAAAGCTTCGCCTTCCGCAAGCCCTCTTCGCACAGGTCCTGCTCCCGGTTCACGAACGGGAACTCCCTGTGCTCTGCTAAAAACATCTGGTTCATGGCCTGGTAGATCCCCGAGTATTCCGTAAAGCCCTTTTCAAAATGAATGATGAGGGTGCTTGGGGTAAAGGCCTCGGCGATGCAGAACGCGACGAGGTCGTTATTGACAATGAGAGCGCCCCCCATGATGTTATGAAGCCTTTCCCACTCACCCAGCACGCGGTCTATCACCCGGTTCTCCGCCGAGAGCGTCTCTGATGACTCACAATCTCTCCACACACACCACCGCTCCTGCATTTGCTTTGTTTTCCCTATGAGGAAATGATTAAGCTCCTGGTACCGGTAGGCGTACTTCTTCGTAAACTGGTTCAGGAGGTTCTTCTTTTTATGATATTTGTTGCCGGAAAGCATTACCAGATCCCCTGCTGCATAAAGATAGTCCCAGTGTCCACGGGCTTCCAGCGCCTCTATCCGTCCGTTAAAGGTCGGCGCCCAGGCAAACACGACTTCCTGGGGAACCCGTATGAAGGAAGGAGCAGACTCGGAAAGCAGCCCTATTTCCTCTTCCCATCGGATCGCTTTCAGAGGGCCCACAGGCCCCCAATAGGCTTTTTCAGGCCTGGTCTGCTTTATCCAGACAACATTTTCTCCCCAGGCCCACTGGAGGCCGTACTCCTCTGCCCAGCCCCAGAGATTGATAAAGCTGTAATCCGATGCCGTTATCCCGCTCTCGGTGAGCAGGTGAAGATATTCATCCTGCCTGTGAAGAGATATGGGCTCGAAGATATGCATGAAAAACCGTACCCGGCCTTATTTTTTTGTTCTGTTAATACAATAATCATTCGCAGACTTTTTTTGTAAAGTGAGAAAATCGGATCCAACCGTTATCGTAAGCGAATGGTTATGGAAAAAAGCGGGCCGATATAATGCGCTGCGCCGCGGGGTATGTCCGATCCGGATTCCGTGTCTTATCAGATCTCGCCGGTAGTCTTGTCGACGTATCTGGCAATATCGGCCATGATGTCGCTTATGTCGTCATCTTCCAGACGCAGGATATCCGTCGCTTCCGGATGGAGGGAATAGAGCATCCCGTCTATCCCCGCCCCGATTCCGCTCATGATGGCAATGGCATCTGCCATGTGCACGATATAGGACAGCATGTCCTTGTTTGAAGGGGTCGGGTCGTGATGATAGCGGATCGAAAGGGCGATGTGCTTTGGAATCTGCCAGTGCTCGCACACTTCCGAGGCGATCTCAGCATGGTCGAATCCGAGCATCCTTTTTTCTGCGGAGAGGAACGACTCGTTCTCCAGCTTGACGAAAGACTGGAACTCTTTCTTTCTTTCCAGGATGTATGGATCGAGGATGATCTTTCCCACGTCATGAATGAGGCCGGCGGAAAACGCATCCTGCTCGAGGCCGGGCTGTATCCGCCGCGCGATGATGTGGGAGCCGTTGGCAACCGCCAGAGAGTGCGTCCAGAGATCGCCGGCGGCAAGATCGTATCCATCGAGAGTCTGGCCGAGAATCTCCGAAGAGCAGGCCAGGCTGAGCAGTTCCATGAGTGTTTTGACCCCGAGAACGGCCGACGCGTGATGAACCGAGGAGACATTCCCGCTGCGCCCGTAGTACGGAGAGTTTGCAATCTTGAGCACACGGGTGACGATCCCCTGGTCGGTTTCGATGATCTTCGCAAGGTCGGAGAAGCTTGAATTGGGGTCGGCAAGCACCTTTCTCGCTTTCTGCGCTACCTGGGGCATAGGCGGCAGATCCTTCAATGTGCGAAAGATCCTCTGTTTGAGCATATCGCCTGCGAGAAAGTCTCCTTTCTCCTGCCCGAGGCCTTCAGGACCCTTTTCCTTCGGAGAAGAGGGGTTCAGATCGATATCTATCATTCCTTTGCAGCTCGGACACGGCATGGACAGCCTTCCCCTATCTCTGTACGAGGCGAGAAGCTTGTCCTGGATGGAGTATTCTTTCTTGCAGTGAGGGCATTGTATCTTCACGACAATCTCCCCATCTCTTTCCGTGAGGAAAGACGATTGATGAACGATGCTTTCCGATTACCGCTCCGCAACCACGGCGCACATTGCTCCGGCGATTCGCACGGCGCTTCCGTCCCCTGATGCCGGGCGATCCCGGCATACTGTTCCGATCGGCGCTGTATTCTGTCCATTGTCATGATATCTTTATCTTTCCCTCATCGATATTGAGGATTATACTCCTGAGCTTGGAGCCGCCTATCGATTCAAGTTTGACATGGACATTGTGCCTGCCGAGGAGTTCCTTGATTGTGGTTACAAGACGCGAACCTACATTTTCACTGTCTCCGGATGCAAGCATGGAAGCTCCTCCGGCAATAGCTACCGATATCTGACCGTCCGCACCAAGTTTCTTGAATTCACTTATGACGAACTCGATTGCCGTATCAGCAAAGTATGCAGGATTTTCCGGTCGCCTTCCCTGTGATAATCCCCGGAGGATGTGAAGGCCCGCTGCAACCTTATTCCGCGGGCTGAAGAGGATGATGCCGACTCCCGTGGCAATCTTGTCGATCCAGAGGAGCCCCTCGGATGCGAATTCGCACTTCATAGGTTTTACAGCCGTTGTCTTCATGCTCTTATGAATGTCCCTTACCCGCTCATCGGAAAAACGCGTAGATTTCTATAGTCCGAATTTCTTGCGCATAAAATTCACGGAGAGAGAAAAGAACGGTCGATAAAAAAGGGCTTCCCGATCGGATGGTCTCTTCGTTCCATCCGATCGGGAAGCCCTTATCGGTCAGTAAGATACGGCTACTGAGAAAGGAGGAAGCATTTTTTGGAGCTTAAGCCGAGCCTCCAGTTGGAAATCTGCCCTTCCTCAATGGTGAGCGTATCCCCGGCGATTTTCTTATACCGGAAATGCGTCCCGCTGGTGAGCAGCCCGTCACCCTTTTTGTCGAAAATCATGGCGCCGTCCCATACCTCGAAATTCGGCGCATACTTGAACGGATGATCGGAACTTCCGGAAAACCTGATGGCGGTTCCCGGCGTGGAAGAAAGGTTTACGAGATACCCGGTCTTGGAAGAATCCGAGATGTCCAGGATGGTCTGATAGCTGTCAAGATTCACACTCCAGTTCGCAGGCGGGGCAAAGCTTTCGCTGGTTATCTGGAGCATCCTCTTTGTCCAGGAGAAATACATGCTCGTCTCGCCGAGCTCTTCCAGTTTCTGGAAGGCCTTGTAGGAGCCCTCGTAGTTGCCCATGAGGAGATAGTTCACCCCCATGTTCTTGTAGAGCGGAGAATACTTCGGATCGATGGAGAGCGCCTTGTCGAAATTATCCTGCATTTCCTTGTATCTCTCGAGTTCGAATAGGTTTGCCCCGCGGTTTACCCAGACCAGGACATTCTTCGGATCTATCTTCAGATATTCATCGAAACAGCTCAAGGCCATCTTGTAATTTTTCATCTGCCAGTAAATCTGGCCCTTCAAAAGCCACGCTTCTCTGAAGCGTTTATTGACCTTCAATGCCTCGTCGCACAGGCTCAGCGAGTTTTCCCACTCGCCCTTTTCCCATGCGTTCTGGGCCTTGGTATATGCATCCTGCCCGGGGTTCGGGGTCGTCTCGGCAAATGAATTCATTGCAAAAAAACTAAAGAAAAGAACGATACATATCGTCTTGATTACGGCTGTTGTCTTCCGCAAAAGCATCTTATCCTCCTCAATTTTCAGGTGAGACTTCCGTATATACCAATCTTTATAACCACATCTTCAAGGTTTGTAAATCCCATTCCCCTCGAGAGGCTGTTTACCGGTCAGGCTCGCCTCCGGATGTTCGAAGGTGCGGCTTGCCCGCTTTAGCTCGCATCCAGTTAATGGCGGATAAAACCTTTTGCTGGGAGACGATCTTCCGCTCCAGTGAGCGTTTTCCGGGGAAATCGATGAGGGTCAGGCCGATGAGGATGGTGATTATACCTTGACCGGGCAAAACAAGCATAGCTGCTCCGGCAAGGAAAAAGAGGATCCCTGCCGCATTTTTCACAGCGGCAAAAAGCATGCGTACCAGCGGGTGCCGTCCTTTGCTGAATTCCGTGAAATGATCCCTCTCATACAGGAAGTAGTCGGTGGGAATTCTGACGACGAGGATCGATACGACAACCGGGGTGATGATCACCGCAAGCAGTGATACCGCACCCAGATATTGCAGCTGGATCCGGTAGCAGACAAGCCATTCGAAAATCGTTTCAATCACTCCCGACTCCTCCTGATCCAGGTATATGAATGGAATGGGGCCGGGCTCGCAGCCATACCTGCTATCGCTTCAGGAGCCCCTGCATGATGACGTCAAGGCCCTGCTCAAACATCTTCTGGGTGGATTTGCCTTCGGACTTCACATAGGTCTTGATGATGAACATTACGTAGACCGAGTAGAGAAGTTCGGTGAGATGGTCTACATCCACCTCGCGAAACTTTCCCTGGAGGATGCCCTTTTCGAGAACCCTGCGAAGCAGTTGCATGGATGTGTGATTGATATCGTAAAACGGGTCTTCTTTGCTGGAAAGGGGAAAGATGGAGGGGTCGTTTATCAGTACGGTCCGCAGCGACACATCGCGGGAAAGATAGGTATAACTTTTTTTGCACATGACGAGAAACTGCTCAACCACGTCGTCGATCTTCTCGATGGACTTGCTGACCATCTCCTGCCACCGGAGCAGCCCATGGGCAACGGCCTTCTCGTACAGGTCGCGCTTGTTCTCCACATAGAGGTAGAGATTGCCCTTTGTCATCCCCAATTCGTCCGCGATGTCTTCGACGCGCGTCCTTCTGTACCCGTAGCGCGCAAACACCCGCAGGGCGGCTTCATACACTGTTGCTAATTTTTCTTCTCTATTCATGATACACCTATCCGTCTCCTTGATCTTGCATCTCATCAATTCGATGTCAATAGCTATTCGCTTTCCCCAAACCGCGATATGGATTAAATTTGTGAACAAATTGTTCAATATTTCATTGACATGATCACGTAGGAATATTATTTTTGCAATAGCTTCGGAGGAAAACATCTACCGCCGCGTTTAAAAATATTTATTTACTGGAGGAGGTACGTCATGACGGAGTCTTCTGCTCAGGCCCTTTCCATCCTCAGGGATCCATCGCAGTTTCAATGGTATGTCATTCCATTCCTGCTCGTCGTCATCTATGTGTACCATAACGAGGTGCGGCTCAAAAACTGGAATGCCGTTTTTGCAGGGCTTGCCTTGTGGGGATGCGACTGGTTCAACGAAATATGGAACGCGCTCGTGTTTCATTTTACCCAGTATGCCCCGGTGTGGGGAGCACCCGGCAAGACAGCCTACCTCATTCTCATCGGCCTCAATATCGAGATAAGCCTGATGTTTCTGCTCATGGGGGTTGCATGCTCCATTATCCTCCCCGAAGACAGGAAGCTCAAAATCCTCGGTTTGCCGAACAGACTCTTCTATGCAATCGCATTCACGACACTCGCTGTGGTCGTAGAGATCGTTCTCAACACAATAGGCGCATTGACATGGGAATACTCCTGGTGGAGCGCGAAGAGCCCCTGGCTCATCTGGATCGCCGGGTACTTTTATTTCTTCGCCGTCGCGTATCTCGTGTACGATATGAAAACGATCCGGGCCAAGGTCATCACGGTCGGGGCCATCTTTGCCGTCGATATCGCCTGCCTGGTCATCTTCATGGGCGTGCTTAAATGGATCTGATGATCCCGCTTCAGCCGCGGAATAACGAATAGCACTTTCCGCCGGCGACTCTATGCCGGAGGAAGAAGCACACGGATAAAGCCCCTCCATCTCCGGCCGGGAGCGGGGAAGGATCGGCAGGCAGTGCCGCATCCTCCCCGCTCTTTCGCTCTCCACATTTTCCGGCTTTCATTTTTATACTTTATCAGAAGTTCCAGAGGATCATGCATCTCCATGCATCACCGGAAAACGGCAGTGGCAATACTCCTCGATGCCGGGCCGGATACCGATGAATCCATGATGATCGTCCCTATTCTAATACTATGTATGGCAGAGAAAGGAGGGAGCATCATGAACGATAAAGTCGACAAAGCGGTGATCAAACAGCGGCTGGAACCGTATATCCCGAAGAATATCATCTCCGACATGCTGGATAACAGGGTGGTAAACGACTTGTGGGATGTACTGTACGCTGCTGTCGATTATTACTCCGAAGGGAATGAACAAGCCTTAGATGAGATACATGGCATAGAAGTCAAGAGCGTGGATCAGCTCATTGACAAGATGCGGCAATGGGGTACGGCGCGGGAAGAGGAAATCGACAAGGATCGCGTAAGAGAGCTTCTGGAAGAGTATCTCCCGGATGATATCGTGGACGATGCGCTTGAAGGCGAAAAGCTCGACGATCTCTGGGACATTCTGCACATCGCCGTTGGTTATTTTACCGATGGAGACAACCGGGCCTTTGATGCCATCAAGGGCATCAAAATCCAAACCGTTGATGAACTCATGGACCATGTAAAATGGTGGTATAATCTCACCTCTGCCCCGGATATCTGGTACAGCCCGGAACAAGGCCAGGAGATGGGCATCGGGGCTGAGACGGAAGAGATGTCCTTATCCGAGAGCGAACAACTGGAAGGAGAAGAAGAGCAGGACGAGGCGAGAAGAGAACAGAAATAATAAAGTTGCACATCCGGGACATCGGGTCGGCGGCTGACAGAGAAAATGCCCGGAACACAACCGTAAACGAGTATGGAAAGCAAAGGGCATAAACAACAAGGGACCCGGCATTCAGTGCCGGGTCCCTTGTCATACCTTGGTGGACCATCCCCGGATCGAACGGGGAACCTACTGATTAAGAGTCAGTTGCTCTGCCAGTTGAGCTAATGGTCCATATACCTTACTACTGAGTACGCCCGGGGCGACTCGAACGCCCGACCTGCGGATTCGAAGTCCGACGCTCTATCCAACTGAGCTACGGGCGCATATATCACAAAATTTGGGGTGAGTGAAGGGGATCGAACCCTCGACCACAGGAGCCACAATCCTGTGCTCTACCAACTGAGCTACACTCACCACACGCTCAAGCACGCGCCTGAGAGGATTCGAACCTCTGGCCTACGGATTAGAAGTCCGTTGCTCTATCCAACTGAGCTACAGGCGCCCAACCGGCCTGCTTTGGTCGGGGCGAGAGGATTTGAACCTCCGACCCCCTGCTCCCAAGGCAGGTGCGCTAGCCAGACTGCGCTACGCCCCGTAGCCGAGCCTTATAGCAAAGGGGATACCGCATGGCAAGCACTTTTTATCCCGGTCCTTCCGACATATAACCAAGGAATTTGATTATCGGAAAGCCCCTTTTCCCCTGTTATTCTTCTGTATTCGATAACTCGTTTCTAAAAAAGAACGAAATAAAAACAGCCAAGTACCATAATGCAGCATACCCCTTCTTCCTGTGGCTACGGTCAGGGAAGTGCCTGCTCCTGCCTCACTATCTCTTCGAAAAGACTTTCCTCGACCGACTCCATCTCTTTGGCATCTTCATCCGTTCCCCGCTCGTGGTCATATCCCGTCAGATGGCAGATCCCGTGAACCAGGAGCTGGAGCATTCTGTCCCTGGCCGTCATGCCGGCATCCCGGGCTTCCTGTGCAGCCTGCTCGATGGAGATTACCACGTCACCGAGGTGGTCCCCGGAAGGACCGTCCCCCTCCTGCTGCGGGAAAGAGATCACGTTAGTGGGTTTGTCACGGCCTAGATAGGTATTGTTCAAATCCCGGATCTGCTCGTTATCCACGATCACCACCGAGAGCTCCGCGTTCTCGATATCGAGGAGGGCGAGGGCCTGCATTGCCCACTGCCCCATCGGCAGATCGTCGACCGGGGTGAGCTCCTGAAGGTTCTGGACATCAATGACGACCATTCGGGGCATGCCTCTCATAGGCCTTGATGATCTTGGCCACGACCTTGTGGCGGACGACATCGTCCTCTGAAAAATGGGTGAACCCGATCTCATCGATATCCGTGAGGATCTGCGAGGCTTCGATGAGCCCTGATCTTACCCCTGAGGGAAGATCTATCTGGGTGACGTCTCCGGTAACGACAGCTTTTGAATTGAATCCGAGCCTGGTGAGGAACATCTTCATCTGTTCCGAGGTCGTATTCTGGGCCTCGTCGAGGATGATGAACGCGTCGTTCAAGGTCCTGCCCCGCATGAAGGCCAAGGGAGCCACCTCTATCTGGTCCCTGCTGATCAGCCTTAAGACATGGTCGTGATCGAGCATGTCGTACAGCGCATCGTAGAGAGGCCTCAAGTAAGGGTTCACCTTTTCGAGCAGGTCACCGGGAAGGAATCCGAGCTTCTCCCCCGCCTCTACCGCCGGCCTGGCGAGGATGATCCTCTCCACCTTCTTTTTCAGCAGGTAAGAGACGCCCATGGCGAGAGCGAGATAGGTCTTGCCGGTTCCTGCAGGACCGATGCCGAAGAGGATATCCTTACCCCGCATGGAATCGATATAGCGCTTCTGCTGCAGGCTCTTGGGCACAATGACTTTCTTGGTCGACGAGATGTAGATGCTGTCCTTGAATACATCATCCAGTTTGACGTTTCTGTCTTTTGCGAGCATGCGCACGGCATACCAGACATCATCCGGGTAGAGGGGAAACCCTCCCCTGATAAGATCGTAGAGTTCTTTCAGGGCCTGCTCGGCGAGCTGCACATCCGGTTTCTCGCCGGAGAGCTCGATGGTGTTGCCCTTGAGCGAGCACTTCACGCCCACGGACTCTTCGATGATCTTCAGATGAGAGCAGCTGTCTCCCGCGAGCTGGCGCAAAATATACGGATCGGAAAACTCTACATTCGGCATAGAAACCGGCCTGTCTTTTTCCAAGTTCTCATAAGAGTTCTGATATATCAGAACATAGGGGAAGACAAGACCCTCTTATGCCAAGAATACCCTGTAGTTGCCCGGAACCTTAAATAGAATTGTTGCACTGGAATATTTTGTGTACTATGTTGGCGCCCATGTTCAAAGCAAAAGTAATCGATACGTTCAGCGCAGCACACAGGCTCTACGAGTACCAGGGAGACTGCGAAAGGCTTCACGGCCACAACTACCGAATCGAGGCCGTTGTCCGGTCGGAAGATCTTGATCCCATGGGAATCGTCATGGACTTCAGAGAGCTGAAAGGGCTCCTGAAGGGGGTGCTTTCCGAGCTGGATCACCAGTATCTCAACGATCTCGCCCCCTTCAAAACGGAGAACCCTTCGGCGGAAAACATCGCCAGGCATATCTTCACCCGCTTGTCCCCGCTCATGAGGGAACCGGTAACGCTTTCCGAAATTACCGTGTGGGAGAACGACACCTCCTGTATTACCTTTACCCCGTAAGGAATACCCCATGAAGGACGTGCAGAAGCAGAAGCCCGATAACCCGCTCTATATTCAGAAGGTGGGCGTGAAAGGGGTATCGTATCCCGTCGTGGTCTCCGACAAGGAAAAAGGAACCCAGAACACCGTCGCCTCGATCAACCTCTACGTAGACCTTCCCCGGGTATTCAAGGGGACGCACATGAGCAGGTTCATCGAGGTGCTCAACGAGTACAAGGACAATATCCACATCAGGAATTTCGAGCATATCCTCAATGAAATCCGAACAGCCCTGGAAGCACAGAGCGCCCATATGGAAATCGAGTTTCCGTATTTCATCGAAAAAAAGGCCCCGGTGACCTCTTCTGTCGGGCTCATGGAGTACCGGTGCTCCTTCATGGGCATGGTGGGCGCCAAACGCGAGTTCAAGGTGGGGGTAAAAGTCCCGGTGCAGACGCTGTGCCCCTGCTCGAAGGAGATCAGCGAGTTCGGGGCCCACAACCAGCGGGGCCTCGTTACCGCCGTCGTGCGCTATGAGAAATTCTTCTGGATGGAGGATCTCATTTCGCTCATCGAGAGTTGCGCATCGAGCCCGGTGTACCCCATCCTCAAGCGCCCCGATGAGAAATTTGTCACCGAGTATGCCTATGAGCACCCCGTGTTCGTGGAAGATGTGGTAAGGCAGGTCGCTTCCGTCCTCAACACCATGAGCGAGTTTTCCTGGTATTCGGTTGAGGCCGAGAACCTGGAGAGCATACATAACCACAGCGCCTATGCATATATAGAGAGCGAGGCCCATGAAGAATGACATTCTTCCGGCCGGGAAGCTGCCGCTTAAGTTCCTCGAAAAGCTTCTCAAAAGGCTTCCGACTTCCGATCCGGACGTCCTTGTAGGCCCCGGCATCGGCGTCGACGCCGCAGTAATCCGCTTCGGCGAACAGACACTGGTCTTCAAGACGGATCCCATTACCTTCACCAGCGACAAGCTCCCCTGGTATCTCGTTACCATCAACGCGAACGATATCGCCTGCATGGGCGGAATTCCGCGCTATCTTCTGGTGACGTTCCTGCTGCCCGAGGCTAAAACCACCCGGCCGTACGTGGAAAAGCTCTTCTCCGAGCTCGAAGAGGCATGCGAAGCGTTTGATATCACCCTTGCGGGAGGACATACCGAGATCACCCTGGGGATCGACAGGCCCCTTGCCGTCGGATTCATGATAGGCGTGGCCCGGTCCGGGGACCTCATCATGCCCTCGGGCGCGAAACCCGGAGATTCGGTTCTCCTCTCGAAGAGAATCCCCATAGAGGCCGTGTCCATCATTGCCTCTGAAAAAGGAGCGTCGCTCTCCCTTGACAGCAAAAGCCTTCAAGCCGCACGCAACCTTATCACCGAGCCGGGCATCAGCATCATGAAGGAAGCGGGGATTGCCCTGTCCCACGGGGGCGTGACGGCCATGCACGACCCCACCGAAGGCGGGCTGGCGACGGGATTGAGAGAGCTCGCCGCAGCCAGCGGATGCGGAATCAGGGTCTACGGCGACCGCATCCCGGTTCTCGAAATCGCAAAAAGAGTACTCCCGCAGTTTTCCATAAACCCCCTGGGCGCCCTGGCATCCGGCTCGCTGATCGTCTGCTGCGAACAGTCAGAAGCAGAAGGCATACTGGCCGCATGGTCGCAAAACGGCATCGAGGGTACCCTGATCGGAGAAATCACCGCATCCCCCGAGATGATCCTCATAGAGAACGGCACACCCCGCCATCTCCCCGAATTCGTTGCCGACGAAATCACAAAGATCTTTCGTACGAATAGCTCCTGAATTGAGTGGATAAAGACAGAGGTGATGCCTTTGGGCGTTGGACGGCGAAGGGGCTCTTCCGGTCACTGAACAGCCCTTTTTGAAACATCTCAGGTTCGTCTTAAGGGCGATCCCGTAAACTCGCCACCCCTTTGGGGTGGCTCAGACAGTACGGGATCAAGCGCCCTTAAGCCTTCACCTGGATGTATTCGCAAAAAGGGCTGATAGGTGACCTCCAGACCCCCTTCCCCATCCAACGCCTGTGCGAACAGGCCAGTGAGTTGCCAACCCCTCCATTCTCTATTTCTCTTCTCTCCTCCGCTACCAGCCCATGCCTTAATCCGTGCCAAGAAAAGGACCTGCAAGCCGTCCCGGCGAGAATTCTGGACAAGGATTGGTAACCCTCTCTTTGATTCTTAAGCCTTAGTAGGTGGGCTGGAGATGGTGTTGAACCAGGGTGTATGGATTGAGGGGTTTCATATCCTTCCCGTGATTTCAAGCACCAAACGGAGAAAAAAGCGAAGGAGCCGGCACCGGGTGTGCTTAAGGGGAGGCAGGGGGGCTGTGGGGCCGCGTTGGCGTTTTTTGTCAATGCATCCCGGTGAAGCGAAAAAGGCATCTTTGACCCGTACTGTCTGAGCGCAGCTTAAGCGGAGCGAGTTTACGGGTCAGCCTTTTTCGCTTTACCGATTGATGCATCAAAAAGCGCCTTCGCGGCCCCGCAGGCCCCCTGCCTCCCCTTTACCTCCGGACCTATGTCTGATTACTCTGAACTGTGTCTTTCAAAAATCAGGAAGATATTGAATCGAGACAGGAAACCTCTGGCACCTTTTTCTTTGGACCTGGTCTTTTACAACTATTTCTTAACCAGCTGCATGACCAGCGATGTGTCGCCGTTTCCCGAGAGGAATTTTTCGTTTACCAGCAGCTTCAGCAGCAGGTCGATATTTGTGATGAGACCCTCTACTCTTGTCTCCTTGAGCATCCTCGCCATGCGCTTCAAGGCTCCGGCCCGGGTGCTGTTATGGGCTATGAGCTTGACCAGCAGGGGATCGTAGTACGGGCTCACGACGCAATCCTGGAAAAGGTGCGTATCGACCCTGGCTCCAGGGCCTCCGGGCAGGCGAAGAGTGGTGATGGTCCCGGTTGTGGGCATGAAATTCTTCGCGGTATTCTCCGCATTGATCCTGCATTCGATGGCATGGCCGTTGATGCGGGGATTTCCGTTCTCCACGCGGGCCCCTGCAGCGACCAGGATCTGTTCCCGGACCATGTCCATCCCGGTAACCATTTCGGTGACGGGATGCTCGACCTGCAATCTGCCGTTTATCTCCAGAAAATAAATGCTGCCGTCCTGATCCATGAGATACTCGACCGTACCGAGACCCTTGAACCTGATGGCGCGGATGATCATTTCGGACCACTTCCAGAGGTTGTCGCGTATGCCTTCATCGATATTGGGAATCGGCGCCTCTTCGATAATCTTCTGATGCCTTCTCTGGATCGAGCACTCGCGGTCGCTCAGGATCTGTATCCCGCCATATTCGTCAGCCAGAACCTGAACTTCGAGATGGCGCGGAGAAGTGATATAGTGTTCGAGATACACCTCGTTGCGGCCGAAGGCTGCGTCCGCCTCGCTGCTGACCCCGTCAAACTGATGGCGGAGCTGTTCCTCGTTTTGCGCAACCTTCATCCCCCTGCCGCCTCCGCCATAGAGGGACTTTAAAATCACTGGCATCCCGAGTTGCCTGGCAAGGAGGACCGTCTGCTCGATATCGGCGATCACCCCGTAAGAGCCGGGTATGGTAGGGACATTCAGAGACCTGGCGACCTCCTTGGTCCGTGACTTGTTGCCGATGGTCCTTAGTGTCGCGCTCGAAGGGCCGATAAAAGCGATTCCGTTCTCCTCGCACATTGCGGCAAAGTTCGGGTTTTCGGAAAGGAACCCGTACCCGGGATGGATGGCATTGGCCTTCCATCCGATCGCCGCGCTGATAATCGCTTCGATATTCAGGTAGCTCTTGGACGGCTGTGCAGGGCCGATCTGTATCGCCTCGTCCGCCATCGCGATGTATTCCATGTCCTTGTCGGCCTCGGAATATACGACGATGGTCTCCAGTCCCATCTCTCTGGCTGTCCTCAAAACCCGTAAAACCACCTCTCCACGGTTGGCGATGAGAATCCTTTTCATAAAACCAGTCTTTATGCCGGTCATATGACCAAGTCAAGCACCACAAACAGGACCGGGCGTTAAAGCCCGCCATAAGGGGGAAGAGTCATCGGGAGTAAATTCCGCATGATTCTCTTTCGTTACCATCGCTGCCCGAGAAACGCTTGTACTCAGATCTATAAAAGGGTAAGAATGGCTTATCCGCTAATCATAGAGACAATTCTAAGATTCAACCTTGGAAAGGAGTCATCACATGAGAAGAGTTGTCAGATATTTTCTATTTACCTCTTTACTGGTAGCTGTATCCACCTCTGCATGGCCTCTGGGAAAGACATGGGTGGCGCATATCGAAGACCGCCTGGTGGAAAAAGGACTGGAAAGGTCTCTGGTACAATCCGTGCTCGACGATCCGAGGCTCATCCTAAGCCCGCAGATCATCATCAACAACCTTTTCTTTTCGAGCCCTGCAGGAAGCAAAGAACAGCCCTTAGTAATGAAAATCGATCCCCAATATATCGAAAAAGGCCGCGAGTTCATACGAGAAAATAAGGATATGCTCTCTTCCGTCGAGAAGAAGTACGGGACTTCTCCGGGGGTTGTAACGGCCATCCTTATCGTTGAGTCAAAACTGGGGACGATTAAACCCAGGCAGAGTACCTTTGCCGCCTACACCTCCCTCGTGGCGCTCCTCGATCCGGAGTATTTCCGGCAAGTCCAGGAGGTCTATGCGAAGAAATTCCCTGCGATCAAGGACGAGACAACCTTCAGCAAGGCACGGAAAAAGGCGGATTGGGCCCTTGATGAGCTGTACCACCTCCTGAAGATCGCAACGGATTTACAGACCGATCCCCTCGACATGACCGGATCCTTCGCCGGCGCAATGGGTCCGGCTCAGTTCATCCCGTCTTCATTCATGAGGTTCGGCGTTGACGGCGACGGCGACGGGAAGCGGGATCCGTTCAATATGGCGGATGCGGCCGCGAGCATAGGCTCCTATCTCAAAAGCGCAGGGTGGAAGGAGAATGTGAGCGAACAGCAGAAACGACAGGCTATATGGTCTTATAATCACAGCCGGGTTTATGTAAACACCATCATTATGCTCTACGAGAAACTC
Source organism: Syntrophaceae bacterium UBA6087 (assembly GCA_002448235.1). Classification (GTDB taxonomy): domain Bacteria; phylum Desulfobacterota; class Desulfomonilia; order UBA1062; family UBA1062; genus Phosphitivorax. The sequence goes on along the minus strand of DIXF01000011.1, from coordinate 57,865 downwards.
TCCGGATAACAGGCAGGGAAAGGGAGTAGATCCGGCCTTGAAGATTCTCTGTATGCGTGCTATTCCCAGATTTGGAGAACAGTTGTGAATATTATGACGCTTACAGATGAGAAAAGGAAGACATTCGACGCCTTCCTCAATTCGTATCTGCAGCCGCCGGATACCTCCTCCGGGATCTTTACGGCCTTTTCCTACAGCCTCAAAGCCGGGGGCAAGCGAATCCGGCCCATATTGACCATGCTGGCATGCGAATGCCTCGGCGGGCAGGGGAGCGATGCCCTGCCCGCAGCCCTTGCCATTGAAATGATCCATACCTTCAGTCTTATCCATGACGACCTGCCCGTCCTGGACAATGACGATCTCAGGAGGGGGGTTCCTACGTGCCATGCCCGCTTCGGAGAGGCGACCGCGATCCTTGCAGGCGACGCCCTGATCTTCCAGGCGCTGTCCGTCATCGGTGCGGCCCCCTACCCCTTGGAAACAAGGTTCGATATCATGAAAACCATGGCGGCAAAGTGCGGAATCGAAGGCCTGATCCAGGGAGAGTACGAGGATGTCATGGCAGAAGGGAAACGTCTCACGTTTGAGGAGATCAAGGAGATCTACCGGAAAAAGACCTCCCGGCTCTTCGAGCTCTGTATGTACTCGGGAGCGCGGATAGCGAGCTCGGATACGGGAAAGATCGCCGCGCTCACGGAGTACGGAACTCATATCGGGATGGCGTTCCAGGCCGTTGATGATATACTGGACGTTACGTCTGAGGATGGAGTCCTCGGCAAGACCCCCGGCAAGGATCTGATCCAGGACAAGGCAACCGTTGTAAAGGCGCTTGGGCTTGCACGAACCCGCCTCTGGGCGGAAGAAATGACGAACCGCGCCATCGAGAGCATCTCGGGTATCGAAAACGATGCTTCCGCAGCGCTGAAGGATATCGCGCTATCGATGCAAAGGCGCATACAATAATATGGGAAGCATACTGGATAAAATTTCTATACCGAGGGATATCAAGAAGCTGAGCCTGCAGGAGCTGGAGATCCTCGCAGCCGAGGTCCGCGAGTGCATCATCCAGAACGTCAGCCGTTGCGGCGGTCACCTGGCGTCAAGCCTGGGCACGGTGGAACTGACCCTGGCGATGCATTACGTATTCAACACCCCCCAGGACAAAATCCTCTGGGATGTCGGGCACCAGGCCTATGCCCACAAGATCATCACCGGCAGGAGAGATTCTTTCCCGAGCCTGAGGCAATCCAAGGGCTTAAGCGCATTCATCAATCCCAAGGAAAGCCCCTACGACGCCTTCGTTTCCGGGCATACGGGCAATGCCATCCCGGCCGCAAGCGGCATTTGCGAAACCATGAACATGGCCGAGTGCCGCAAGAACGTGATAGCGGTCATCGGCGACGGCTCTCTCTCCAACGGGCTGACCTTTGAGGGCCTCAACTTTGCCGGTACGAAAAAACAGAAGATTATCGTCGTGCTCAACGACAATAAGATGTTTATCTCCCAGCGGGTGGGAGCGATTGCAGACTACCTGAGCAGAATCATGACTTCGCGGCGGGTCCGCGAAGCCAAAGAAGAGATAAAAAACATCCTCGGGAGAATCCCTTTGTGCGGCGATGCGATCTACCGGTTTGCCAAACATATAGAGGGAAACTTAAAGGGCGCCGTCACCGAAGGGCTCCTGTTCGAGGAACTGGGCTTCCGGTACGTGGGCCCCATCGACGGCCATAAGATAGACCACCTTATCCAGGCCTTCGAAAACGTGTCCGCCATGCCCGAGCCGATCTTTCTCCATGTCATAACCCGGAAAGGCAACGGGTATGTCCCGGCAATGAAGGACCCGGAGCATTTTCACGGCATCGGAAAGTTCGACATGGAAAGCGGAGAGGTCAAGACCGACCCGGATGTCGTCACCTACTCCGACGTTTTCGGCAAGGCGCTCGAAAGGCTTGCAAAGAGAGACCCCCGCATCGTTGCCGTCAGTGCCGCCATGACCACGGGTACGGGCCTGAAGCATTTTGCCCATCGGTACCCGGACAAGTTCTTCGACGTAGGCATTGCCGAAGGGCATGCGGTGACCATGGCCGCAGGCATGGCGCTCTACGGACTCAGGCCGGTCGTGGCGATATACTCCACCTTCCTCCAGAGAAGCTATGACCAGATCATCCACGATGTCGCCCTGCAGAATGCACCGGTGATCTTTGCCGTAGACAGAGCAGGACTCGTAGGCCCGGACGGGCCGACCCACCACGGCACATTCGATCTGGCATATTTCAGGAGCGTGCCGAACGTTACCATCTTTGCGCCCAGGGACCAGACCATGCTGGAAAAGATGCTCGCCCATGCATTGAAGATCCAGGGACCGGTCGTTATCCGGTATCCGAGGGACAAGATCATCGCAGCGCCGCTTAAAGCCGGCGAACTGAAGACCGGCCGAGCAGCCGTGCTCAAGAAGGGCACCCGGCTCGTCGTGTTCTGTGTCGGGCCGCTGTGCTACGAGGCACTGAACGCCGCCGAGGGCATGGATGATATCGCCGTAGTCGATCTCGTCTGTGCCAAACCTCTCGATACGGCAACCATACGCGATATGGTGGACGCCTGCCAGGGGCGTTTCATCGTCGCGGAAGACGGCTGCATTCAGGGGGGCGTCGGCTCTGCCGTGCTCCAGACGCTCCGCGACATGAAATGGCCGCTTAAATTCGAGCTCCTGGGCATACCGGATGCGTTCGTGGAACATGGGTCCTTATCCGAACTCAAATCGGCCGTCGGATTGGACGCGGAAGGAATACGCAAGGCCATAGCCAAGCTCATATGAAGAAGCGTCTGGATACGTTACTGGTGGAAAAAGGGCTTGTGGAAACAAAATCAAAGGCGGCGGCCATGATATTAGCAGGCAGGGTGCTCGTCAAGGGGGCTCCGGTGACCAAGGCCGGGACCGCCATTGATGAAGAGGCCGATATCGCGCTGAAATCCCTCCCGAAATACGTCAGCAGGGCGGGCGACAAGCTGGAAGCCGCGCTCGATGCATTCGACGTGGAGATCTCCGAGAAGGTCGTCATCGATATCGGGGCATCCACCGGAGGGTTTATCGACGCCATGCTCCAGAGGGGGGCCGCGAAGGTCTATGCTGTGGATGTGGGCCATGGACAGCTTCACTGGAAGCTGCGTTCCCACGCGAAGGTCGTCAACCTCGAGGGCGTCAATGCACGGATGCTCGATCCCGCCCTCATCCCCGATGCCTGCGACATCGCCACCTTCGACGTGTCGTTCATCTCGCTCAAGCTCGTCGTTCCTCCCGTGCTCAAGGTCATGAAAGACTCTTCCCGCATCATAGCCCTCATCAAGCCCCAGTTCGAGGCAGGCAAGGAGCATATACAGAAGGGCGGGCTGATGAGGGATGAACATATTGCAAGAGAAGTTATTCATGATATTGAGGAGTTTCTCAAAAAACTGAATTGCGAGGTATCCGGTACCATCCCCTCGCCCGTGAAAGGGACGAAGGGCAACCAGGAGTATCTCGTCCATGCAGTATATAAAGGAGAGAGATGAAGATCACCATTGCACGCTACGCCGGCTTCTGCTTCGGCGTAAGGAGGGCCATAGACATCACCTTCAAGGTAAGGCAGAAAAACCCTGATAAAAAGATCTATACCCTGGGCCAGATCATCCACAATCCCCAGGTCATCGACGCGCTGAAGCACCGCGGGATAGGGATCGTAAACGATGTGTACGACAACGGCCTGAAGGCAGGAGATATTGCCATAGTTCGAGCTCACGGCATCTCGCCGGATAAGAAAAAAATCCTCCAGGACAGGGGGGTCGAGGTAATCGACGCAGCCTGCCCCATGGTCTTAAAGGTTCAGTCCATTATCAAGAAGGCGACGAAAAACGCAGATCTTGTCGTGATCGTGGGCGATAAGAACCATCCGGAGATGGACGCTCACTTAGGCGCCGCAGGCGAAAAGGGAGTGCTCGTCGAAACCGTGGAGGACGCGAAAAAACTCCCCCATGCCGAAAGGCTCGCCGTGGTTGCGCAAACCACCTTCGATGTCGCCATTTACAAGGACATCATCAATGTACTGAAGGAGAGATCAGCCGTCCTCGACATCTCGGATACCATCTGCCGCTCAACCGTGGACCGGCAAAACGAGGTGCGTGATCTGGCGAACGATCACGACATCTTCATCGTTATAGGCGGCAAGGATTCTGCAAACACCAAACGCCTTGCCGAGATTGCGGCAAAGGAAAAGCGGCAGGTCATCAAGGTGGAGACGCCTGAGCAGCTGAAAGACGTCAATCTATCCAAAGATGCCAGGATTGCCGTCATTGCGGGAGCATCGACTCCCCATTGGGTGATCGAGGAGTGTATCAGCGCGCTCAAATCAGCCCATACCCATTCCGGCGTCGAGGACACCCTGCTCAGTCTCCTGGCAAAGACGCCGCTGCTCACATCACTGGGCAGCGTGGGGATTGCCATGGCCGCGCTCGTGTTCTGCGGACAACCTTATTCCTGGCAGGTGCTCCTGTCCGTTTTCTTCCTCTCGCTCGCCTCCACCGGCCCGCACCGTAAAGCCAAGCAGTGGCCTATCTGGGCCGTCTCCACGGGGATCGCGGTGTCTTTAGCCCTTGTCTCTGCAGGCCTGATCGGAGGACTTCTCATCATCGGCATCTCGCTCCTGCGCCCCATTATCGACGTGGGCGGCGTGAGAGACTATCTGAGGAGCATCTACGGTCTCGTCATCTTTATCGTGATCTCCATCATAGCCCCGCTGAGCCTTACCTCCTCCCCCCTGGAGCCGAGCGTCCTCATGCTCATGGCATATGTATCCGTTCATTATCTCGGGGTGGAGATCCTCCTGGGACTCAAAAACATGGAGAGGGATGCGATCATCGGGCGCATGAGCCTTGCCAGATACGTCCACGAGGAGAACTCCATCCTGGTCCTCGAATATGCGATCATGGGGCTTGCGCTCGTCCTCTTCCTGAGCTTCCCTCTCAAGATAGCCCCTGCGCTGGCCTACGGCCTCCTGCCCCCGCTGTTTTTCCTGGCGAAAGGGATCGATTTCTACAATGAGCAGGTGATTTTCGACAACCGCATGTACACGGTCTATGTCCAGAGCCTCTGGGCGATCCTGCCTGCCATGGGTTTATTGTGGAAAGTCACCATGATGTGACGAGCCGGTGACCGCCCGTTTTTCCTCAAAGGTGATTTGACTTACAGGGGTTTACCCTTATCTTTTATCTATGAACGCATACAGGAGGGGCATGGATGGAAGAGAGACGGCTGGGAGATTATATTGATATTGCAATTCAGAGAGAAGAGGAAGCCCACGGTTTTTACCTGGATCTCATGAGCAAAGTACAGGACAAGGCCGGACAGGACGCCCTGAAGCTCCTTGCAGGTGAAGAGCTGAAACATAAGGAGTTTCTCATCAGCTATCGGGATGGCGGCCATAGGCCTGATGGGTTGAGAATGAACCACCCTATCGACTATAAGATTGCGCAGCATATGGAAAAGCCCGACATCAAGGCCGATATGCAGAGCAAAGATGTGTATCTCGTGGCAGCCCACAGGGAGCTTACTTCTTATAACTTCTACACTGCGCTTGCCGACCTCCATCCTGAAGGTGAGCTGAAGGTTATGTTTCTGAAAATCGCCAGCGAGGAGCTCAGGCACAAGGAAAAGGTCGAGTATCTCTATTCCAATGCAGCCTTTGCCCAGACAGACGGGGGATAAAACCATTACCGCGGCAAATCAATAATTTTATGTTCTTAAAGGTACAGATGAGATGGATACCGGAATCCGGCTGGACAGCACCCTTACCCTGTTTCTTTCCCTCTACGCTCTCGCTGCGGCTGTCTGCCTGGGTTTATATATACTGAACATACGTCATGTGCGCGAACATGGGCACGAGGTTCCCGATGCGTTCACCGGCGTTGTAGATCAAAACACGCTGACCGGGATGAGAGACTATACCGTTGCAACCTCCAGGCTCGGCATAATTGAACAGTCTGCATACGACATACTTCTCGTTTTGCTGGTTTTAATCGGAGTTTTTCCCTGGATCACCGGGGCGGTGTCCTCCCTGGGGATGAATTTCATCGTATCGGGGGTGACCTTTTTCTTCCTCTGCTCCCTTCTCCTTGGTGCGTTCGAGGTCCCGTTCGATCTCTACAGGACCTTCCGCATCGAGAAAACGTTCTCTTTCAGCACCATCACTGCTCGCGTCTGGCTTACCGATCTCGCCAAGTCGATCTTTGTCTCCGCCCTGCTCATGGGGGTCTTTCTCTCGGTTTTCTTCGGCCTCATAACGCTCGCTCCGAAAAGCTGGTGGCTCTGGGCCTGGGGCTTCTTTGTCTTTTTCCAGCTGCTCGTTTCCTGGCTCTATCCGGTTGTGATCGCGCCTTTGTTCAACAAGTTCGAGCCCATAGAAGACGAGGACCTCATGGCAGGGATACGGTCGCTGGCCGAGAGCTCGGGCCTGAGCATAAAAGGCATATATAAGATGGACGCGATGAAGAGGAGCAGGCATTCAAACGCATATTTTACCGGGATCGGAAAATCGAAGCGGATCGTGCTCTTCGATACCCTGCTTCAGGATCACTCACATGACGAGATCCTTTCCGTACTCGCCCACGAGCTCGGTCATTGGAAACTGGGTCATGTGAGAAAACAGCTTATCCTTTCGGTCATCATCTCTTTTGTTCTTTTCTACGGAGCGTATCTCGCGGTGACCCATGAAGGGTTTTACACGACATTCGGTTTTCAGACGCCGGCGATTTACGCAGGCCTTTTTCTTCTCACCCTGTTCTTCAAGCCGGCAGCGTTTCTGTTAAGCCCTTTGGGGGCAATGATTTCAAGGCACTTTGAACGCCAGGCCGACGATTATGCCTTCCACCAGGTGGGAACGTCGGACGCTCTCGTCAGCGCCCTGAAAAAGCTTGCAACCCTGAACCTGAGCAATCTCCATCCCCACCCGGTGTATGCCTGGTTCGCCTATTCTCATCCGCCCCTTGTCGAACGGATCAGACGCCTGAAAAGCCTTGGGGGACCCGGGGAGGCGGCCCCCAAAGCGAGCCAGCTACGAAAATCATTACCCAAAAGACCTTGAAACGAGATATCCCTGCGCCCTACTAGAGGCTAATGCAGGAAAAAAGACGAGAGGAGAAAGCCTAAATCAAAGAACCTCTGTATACGTAACTCAGAGTAAAGGAGGCAGATATGAAAAACTTAACTATCATAGCGCTACTGCTTGCAGCGCTCTCGATCCCTGCGTCAGCATCTGCTGCAGGAGTCGAATTTGCAGTCGGAGGATGGTATGTAGACCCGAGCGGCACGATATCCCAGGAACCGTTCGGCCTGAGTGATAGAATCAGTCTTTCGAGCACCTCGGGCTTCGATGAAGAATGGGAATTCATGGCCAGAGCAAAGATACAGCCGCCCTTGCTGTTCGGAATCTATCTCCAGGCAACCCCTCTGTCGTTCAGTACAACCGACAGCAGTGCCTTTGAGTTCTCATTCGGGGACGCGGTATTCAGTGCCGGAGACTCCATAGATTCCGATTTCTTCCTGAACAGCTATGACGCCGCACTGTACATCCCCATCCCCATTGTGAAAGCTGCGACGTTCAACACGGTCAGTGCCGAGATCGGAGCCGGGGTCAGGTATATAACCCTAAGGGCGGAATTAGAAAACCGGATCACCGAAGACGACCTGGATGAAATCATCGACACATCGGCCCTGGATGATTCCGAAAGGGCGAATGCGGTATATCCTGAAGGATATGCGGCCGTCCAGATCAGACCTATAGAAAAGTTGGCCCTTGAAGGCGAGCTCTGGGGCTATTCCTGGAACGGCGACAAGTTCTGGTCCGTCATCGGCAGGCTCAAATTCTACCCGGTAGGACCGCTCTATGTTTCCGGCGGGTACCGCGAAGACTATTACAATTTCGACCAGGACGATCTGGAAATAAATAACGCTCACTTCAAAGGTCCGTTCGCCGAGGTCGGTTTCTCATTTTAAGAAAAGATCCCAAGGGGACATCTGCTGATGTCCCCTTCCGTTAAGGGCAAGGGATCTCTCATCTCTTTTGAATCTTGAATCCTGCATACTACGAGAAGCAATGAAGCGGTCAGGTGCAGGGGATACTATATAATGACTGCCCTGATTGTACTAACGGCCTTTGCAGCTGAACCTTATCTTTTTTTAGAAAGTATAGGAGGTGCCTATGAAACGCGGGAAACTGCTGATCGCAGTACTGGCTTTCCTTGTCTTGCCCGGGACCGTGTACGGTCAAAACTTCGAAATCTCCGCCGGCGTCTGGTGGGTAAGCCCTGACGGCGATCTTTCGTTTGCCCCGTTCAGCCCCTCCCGGCCCGACCTCGATAATGATCTCGGGTTCGACAGCCAGCTGGAGGTCAACTTCAGGTTCAAGACAAAGTTCCAGGAGTCCCCCAATGTCTATCTGAAGCTGACCCCGATCTTCTTCGAGGAAACCCGGTCGGACACGCAGCCGTTTGCATTCGGCAATTCGGTATTCCTTGGAGGCAGCCCTCTCGATTCCGAACTGCAGCTCTATATCTACGATGCGGCACTGTTTTACCGGAAACCCATCTTGACGATCGGGACAACCAACTCGCTCAATGCCGAGTTCGGCATCGACGCACGATTCATTATCAGCAAGGTCGAGATCTCCCAGTCGGTGATCGAGGACGCAGACTCACTCTCCCTGACCGAGGAGTCGGACAGGGAGCTGGCCATCTTTCCGCTCCTCTACGGAGGACTCGACATGCGTGTGCGGGATAAGGTCTCCCTTCAGGCCGAGCTCTGGGGATACACCTATCGGGGAGAACAGATCTTGAGCATCATCGGCAGGGCCGTGGCGACAACGGCTGATAGCCTGCAGTTCTCGGCCGGATACCGCTTAGAGACCCTCGACTTCGAAGAAGGCACCCAGAAGCTGGACACCACGTTTTCCGGACCGTTCACAGAAGTTGGCATAGAATTTTGAGAAATACAGTATGCCCTGCCGGTAGGACCGGACCGGGCTGCACACCACGTTCGGGGATAAATCGACCCTGTTCCGCTCAGATTGGATATTGACAACACGGTCCCTGAGCGGAGAGAATGCTTCGGTCTATGGGAACCATTACCGAAAACGTACGCCGGATCCTCAAAGACATCCCGGACCATGTCCAGGTGGTAGCTGCTGCAAAAGGGCATGGGGCAGGCGAGATCAGCGAGGTCATCGATGCGGGCATCAAGCTCATAGGTGAGAATTATCTCCAGGAGGCTCGCACCGTGATTTCCGAGGTCGGGAACAGAGCCGCGTGGCATTTCACCGGCCATATCCAGAAAAACAAGGTCAAATATATCGTCCCGCTGTTCGATATGATCCAGACGCTCGATTCGCTTTCTCTTGCCGAAACCGTCAACGAGCAGGCGAAAAAAATAGGGAAAATATTTCCGGTGCTCCTCGAGGTGAACAGTGCCGAAGAGCCGCAGAAGTCAGGCGTGATACCGGATGATGTCTTAAACTTCATCGAACAGGTCCGCCCTCTGAATAATATAGCGGTTCAGGGCCTCATGACCATGGGGCCGTTTCTCGAAGACCCGCACGGATTGAAACCGTATTTCAGGGCTACGAGGGATTTGTTCGATGAGATCTCACGAATGGACATCCCGGGGGTGGAGATGAAGCACCTCTCAATGGGCATGAGCGACTCCTATCTCGTCGCCGTCGAGGAAGGGGCCACCATGGTGCGCATCGGCACCAAGATCTTCGGCCCCAGGTTCTATCCCTGATGCGGTCCCGGCTCGAATAGGATATCCATCCCCGCATCCGCACCCAGTATTCCGGCTGCGCCGATGCGATTCGCCGCAATCTCTACGGTCGAGGCGCTGCCGCATACGAGGGCAAGCTCTCCCGGCGGGATATCGGAGAATGTCCCGGCTATCCTATCGACCTTCCTCCCGCCGATGGTTACGGAACACCCGTCCTTCAACTTCCCGCACGGGATATTGGTGATCACCGTGCCGAACCTGTCGATGTGAACGACCATGTCCCGGGAGATATCGAAGGCCTCAGGGGTATCCATCGTCTGCCCGAGGCTTTCCGGATGCGCACCTTTCAGGATCTCCGCCGCGACCGGCGCAAAAAGATCCCTGCCGTGGAATGTCCGGGATACGGGTCCGCCGGGCCTCCAGAGGATTTCGATCACTTCCTGTGCTGGATAGAGAAAGGAAAAGACGCCGTTGTCAGGCCCGACAAAGAAGTGACCTTTTTTTTGGACCGCAAGAACTGCCCGGGAGGTACCAACCCCCGGATCGACCACGCACAGGTGGACACTCCCTGCGGGGAAATATGCGAACGAGGTCGAAAGGAGCCAGGCTGCCGAAACAATGCCGTATGGATGCACGCCGTGAGCGATATCCACAATGCAGGCATCATCCGCCAGCGAGAGGATCCGTGCCTTTACCTGGGCCACATAAGCATCTTCCAGGCCGAAATCGGATGTGAACGTTATGATACGCCGACCCATGCCTTATGTATGCTCGGGAGCACCGGCCAAGTCAAGTGAGCGCTTGCTGAAAACCCTCGTTTACCCTATAGTATTTCTATGGTGATACGAGAAGAAAACTGCTTTTATCCCGATCAGGTCATGTATTCCGATCCATCGGAGCACGGCTTTCAGAAAGAGGATTTTCTCGTTCGGGAAAAGCTCCATTGCTGGCTCATCCAGCCGAGGGCACAGACAAAGGACACCACCACGGTCGTCCATCTCCATGGAAACGCGGAGAACATGACCTCCCACGTCACGGCCTCCCTTTTTCTCCCCGAGCTCGGACACCGCCTCGTCACCTTCGATTACAGCGGGTACGGCCGCTCGAAAGGCACCCCCTCTTTGAAGCAGATTCAGGAGGATGCACGCGAAGTATTCACCCATATCTCAGGGAATCCCTCCGTATTCGGCAGCCGCATTTTCGGATTCGGGCAGTCCATGGGTGCCTACACCCTGGCCCGGATTCTTCCCGATTTCCCCGCGTTAAGCGGCGCGATCATGGAGGCAGGCCTTTATTCCTTCTATGACCTCTTTGTTCAGGCGTACCCCCATATTCCCTGCGAGGTTCCGAACGAGGGGTTCTCTGCGCTGGACACCCTGCCCTTAAGTACGGTTCCGAAGCTTTTCATTCACGGCACCAGCGATTCGGTAGTGCCGTACACTCACTCTGTGCGGATGCACGAGGTTGCCGCCGAGCCCAAGGATCTCATGGTCCTCGACGGCGTGGGACATATCGATGCCTTTGTTTCCCGGCATGCACGGGAATATATGAACGCCGTCCTCACGTTCATCAACAAAAACACCTTATAAAGCCCGGGGCCCTCTTTCCTGCCCACGCAGGCCTGAAAAGGTTTTTTTTACATTTCACCTCTCACAGGTAGGGGTTATTTTTCAATAAAAAGCAAAACTCCTCTTGATAAATGGTTTTTTGCCCGTTATATTTCTTTTCAGAGAAACAAACGCTTGAAGTCCACGAACATAGGGTGTCGGCTGGCTCAAAGAGGAGGTTTTTTCTTTTGCGGGGGGATTTCCCCCCGCGGGTGTTATCAGTCCTTATCTCCCATCCTTACGCTCCGGCAGCCTCACTTTGAGGTACTCCCCCCGGATTCCGGATATCGAACACGAGCTCGCCGTCCTTCAGCTCGACCTTCACGCCGGCTCCGTCCATGATCATACCTCCGACCAGCGCCCTGCCGAGACGTGTCTCCAACTCACGCTGCAGGAAACGTTTCAAGGGCCTTGCGCCGTACACCGGATCGAAGCCTTCTTTGGCGATAAACTCTTTTGCCGGATAGCTTAAGTTCAGGGTGATGCCGCGTTCGGCCAGGCGCTTCTGAAGATCGGCGGTCAGGAGGTCCACGATCTGCTCGATCTCAGGGAGCGTCAGGGCCTTGAAGAGCACGATCTCGTCAACCCGGTTGAGAAACTCCGGCCTGAAATGCACCCTCAGCTCCGACATGACCGCGTTCCTGACCTTCTCGGAGATCTCGCCTGTGGCCGTGATGCCTTCGATGAGGTCCTGGGACCCGATATTAGAGGTCATGATGATGACGGTGTTCTTGAAGTTCACGGTCCTGCCGTGGGCATCGGTTGCGCGCCCGTCGTCGAGGATCTGGAGAAGCACGTTGAAGACGTCGTGGTGCGCCTTCTCGATCTCGTCGAAGAGCACCACGGAGTAAGGTTTTCTCCTCACCGCCTCGGTAAGCTGGCCGCCTTCTTCATACCCCACATAGCCGGGAGGCGATCCGATAAGCCGGGATACGGTGTGCTTTTCCATATACTCGCTCATATCGATGCGGATCATGTTGTCCTCCGTGTCGAACAGGGCCTCTGCAAGGGCTTTGGCCAGCTCGGTCTTCCCGACGCCGGTGGGGCCCAAGAAAATGAACGAGCCTATGGGGCGCCTTGGGTCCTTGATACCGGAGCGCGCCCGGATGACCGCATCCGCCACTGCCTGGACCGCCTCATCCTGCCCGACGACCCTTTTATGCAGGACCTCGTCGAGCTTGAGCAGCTTCTCCTTTTCTCCTTCGACGAGCCGGGTGACCGGGATGCCTGTCCAGCGGGATATGATGTCCGCTATTACCTCCTCGGTCACGCTCTCTCGCACCAGGCTCGTTTCTTTCCGGGATTCCCGCTCCGCCTCCACGAGCTTTTGCTCCAGCTGGGGGAGCTTTCCATGCCGGAGCTCCGCTGCCTTGTTGAGATCATAGTCGCGCTCCGCCTTTGCGATTCCGGCCTTGGTCTGCTCGATCTCTTCCCTCAGGCCCGTTACCTTGTGGATGGCCTGTTTCTCCTCATTCCACTGAGCCCGCATGGTATCGGCCTGCTCTTTGAGATCGGCAAGTTCTTTGCGGAGCTCTCCGAGACGGGCAAGGCTTGCCTTGTCCTTTTCCTTTTTCAGGGCCGCCTCTTCGATCTCGAGCTGCATGACCCTCCTCGTGATCTCGTCGAGCTCTGCAGGCATGGAGTCGATCTCGGTCCGGATCATGGCGCATGCTTCGTCCACCAGGTCGATGGCCTTGTCCGGCAGGAAGCGGTCGGTGATGTAGCGGTTGGACAGTATCGCAGCAGCCACGAGCGCCGAATCCTGGATCTTCACCCCGTGGTGCACCTCATAACGCTCTTTCAATCCCCGCAGGATGGAGACCGCGTCCTCGACCGAGGGAGGCTCGACGAGGACGGGCTGGAACCTGCGCTCCAGGGCGGCATCCTTTTCGATGTGTTTGCGGTATTCGTCCAGGGTCGTGGCGCCGATACAGTGGAGCTCGCCTCTGGCCAGCATGGGTTTGAGCATGTTCCCGGCATCCATGGAGCCTTCGGCCCTTCCCGCGCCCACGATATTGTGCAGCTCGTCGATAAAAAGCAGTATCCTGCCTTCGCTAGCCTTTATCTCGCTCAACACGGCCTTGAGCCTTTCTTCGAATTCACCCCTGAACTTGGCGCCTGCAACGAGGGATCCCATGTCCAGGGCAAAAATGGTCTTGTCCTTGAGTCCTTCGGGCACGTCCCCTCGGACGATCCTCTGCGCCAGGCCTTCCACGATGGCGGTCTTCCCCACGCCCGGCTCGCCGATAAGCACCGGGTTGTTCTTGGTCTTCCGTGAGAGGATACGGATGGTGCGCCTGATCTCCGCATCCCTTCCGATAACCGGGTCGAGCTTGCCTGCTTGAGCCTGTGCCACGAGGTCGATCCCGTATTTCTCCAGGGCCTCGTATGCGGACTCGGGATTGTCGCTGGTAACCCGCTGATTGCCCCGGATGGCGGTCAAGGCGCTTAAGACCCTTTCCCTGGTAATATTGAATTGACCGAGCATCCTGCCTGCCGGGGTCGATGTCCCCTCATCCATCATGGCAAAGAGCAGGTGCTCGACAGAGACATACTCGTCCTTCAGACGCGCGGCTTCTTCCTTTGCCTTCACGAGGATCTTGTTGAAGCGCTGGGTGACGTACACCTTGCCCGCTTCGGCTCCCGGGCCGGAAACCTTGGGTCTGCGCTCCAGCTCTTTTTCCATCTCTGATATAACAGGGTCGATCGGGACATCCATCCTCGAAAAGATCCTCGGAACCAGTCCGTCGCTCTGCTCAAGCAGGGCCAGGAGCACATGCTCCACATCGAGTTCCACATGCCCGTACCGCACGGCGATGTTCTGGGCGCCCTGAATCGCCTCCTGCGTCTTCTGTGTCAGTTTGTTCACGTCCATGTATTGCCTCTCTTCCTCATGGGAAATCAATCATATACGTTCTTTTGTAGGTCTTCTATCCGGTAACTTCAAGATGATATATACGTAAAAACCAGCCGGTACAAAAAAAGGGGGCTGATCAAGCCCCCGGAAACTATTCTCCAGTAGTTACTTTTCTCCTTTATGAGCTCTTGATCTCGATCTTCTTCTGGTCCTTCTTTTCCGTGTGAACCTTGGGCAAGACGATGTTCAGCACACCGTTTTTAAAGGACGCCTCGACATGGTCGGGATCTATGTCGCCGGGAACGGGGAGGACCCTTGTGAACGATCCGTACGAGCGTTCCATATAGTAATTCCCCTTGCCCTTCTCTTCCCGTTCTTCTTTTTTCTCTCCCTTGATGGTAAGGGCTTCTCTGGTCAGATTGATATCGATATCCTTTTCATCCATGCCGGGCAGTTCCGCCGTTACTCGAAAAGCGTTCTCATCTTCGGCCATATCTACCCGGGGGACGAAGGTGCCGAGCTCTTCCATTTCTTCGCCGGCGGTCTTCATTCCGAATCCTTTGAAGAAATCATCGAAAAGCCGGTTCATTTCCCTCTGGAACGCATCTATCGGGGTCATCTCATACTCCCGGCCTACCGGGAGGCTCCTCCTTCCCAGTCTCCACGGAGTTAACGGTCTCATTGCCATAGTCTACCTCCTTTTGTTCTCAATTATTCTGCTTGAATCTTGATCTGTTTCGGCTTTGCCGCCTCAGCCTTCGGCAGTGTTATCTTTAAGATACCGTCTTTTATCCTGGCGGTGATCTTATCCCGGTCGACTGCCTCGGTGATGGTAAAAGAGCGGTAGAAATCACCTATTCCGTATTCCGCATAGGCAAGCATGTGCGAATCCCTCTTTTCCGGCCCCACCTTGGCTTCGATGGTGAGAATATCATTCTCCAGGGTCACCTTGATGTCCTCTTCGCCTGCGCCGGGCACATCCGCAAAGAGAACCAACTTTTCCTTGTCTTCACATATATCGACGTTCGGGATATATAAGGCACCGGGTTTCGTCCTCTCGGTGGAGATGTTCTGATCGATCTCCTGCCTCTTCACTTCCCGGGTTTTTTCTAATTCTGCCATGATTCACCTCCTCTTACACAGTCTTTACATTTATTTTTTTCGGGAGTTCCTGCTCAGCCCTCGGCAGGGTGATCTTCAGGATCCCTTTGAAATAACTCGCTTCTACCTTAGCGCTGTCCACATTGAAGGGAAGCTGGATAGTGCGGAAGAAACTCCCTCCTCCACGCTCTCTCCGGTGCCAGGTCTGTCCCTCCTGGAGCTCCTGCTGTTCACGTTTTCCCTTGATCGTGAGCGTATCGCCGGCAACCGTAAGGTCGACATCCTCGGGATTGATCCCCGGGATCTCCGAGGTGATCACCACGTCTTTCTCGCTTGAGAAAACATTGACCGGCGGATACTTTTCAGCACGGAATCGCTCGAGTCCGGAGACGAGAAGATTACCCCAATCCCTTTCTATGCGTTCGAACTCACGAATCGGGTCCCAACTCCAACCGATTGTGCCGATTCTTGCCATGACCCTCACCTCCACAAATTTTTTTCTTTAAGTAGGGTCTGGTAAAAAAATTTCAAGGGATGGATTTGAAATATATCTTGAAAATCTTCTCTCTGTACAAAGGAACCCTTTTAATGCTAAATAACGAGCCAATTTAGAAGAAGGTGTACTTGATAAGAATATGGCAGCTAAAGGAAAAATAACTATCGATCAAGGTTTGTGCAAGGCTTGCGAACTCTGCATATCAGTATGTCCCGATGAGGCGATCCGGATCTCCGAAGGCATCAACGACAAGGGCTACCATCCGGCGGAATCATGCAAGGATTCTTGTCGGGGGTGCGCTCTGTGCGCAGTGATGTGCCCGGAAGTCGCAATCGAGGTGTTCCGTGGATAAGAAAGTCCTCATGAAAGGCACGGACGCCATCGGCGAGGCGGCGATCCGTGCGGGATGCACGTGCTACTTCGGCTACCCCATTACCCCCCAGAACGAAATCCCCGAGTATATGTCGAGGCGGATGGAACAGGTGGGCGGGGTATTCCTCCAGGGCGAGAGCGAGATCGCATCGATCAACATGGTCCTCGGTGCGGCAGCAACCGGAATGAGAGCCATGACGAGCTCTTCTTCCCCCGGCATCAGCCTGAAACAGGAAGGTCTTTCGTTCCTGGCCGCGCTCGAACTGCCTGCGGTGATCGTCAATATCAACCGGGGCGGTCCAGGCCTGGGAAATATCGCACCCAGCCAGGGAGACTACTACCAGGCTACCCGCGGAGGCGGCCACGGCGATTACCGGATGCCGGTAATCGCACCGGCGTCTGTTCAGGAGCTTTACGACCTTACCATGCATTCGTTCGACATAGCCGACCTCTACCGCACCCCGGTCATGATCCTGGGCGACGGCATGATGGGGCAGATCATGGAGCCCATCTATCTGCACGACAGGCCCGAGGTGGAGCTTCCTCCAAAGGATTACATCCTGGACGGCGCCGAGGGCAGGCCTTCCCGTATCGTCAAATCGCTGATCCTCGACCCTGCAGAGATGGAGGAGCACAACTGGAAGCTGAAACGCAAGTACGACCTCCTGACCTCACGGATCCCCCAGTGGGAAGAGTACCTGACCGATGACGCAAAACTCACCATCATCGCGTACGGGACTGCGGCCCGGATTGCAAAAGGCGCGGTGAACCGCGTGAGGAGCGAGGGATTGAAGGTTGGGCTGATCCGCCCGATTACCCTGTGGCCGTTCCCCGATGAAGCGATCCGGAATGCCGCGAAAAAGACGAAACTTTTCCTTGCCTTCGAGATGAGCACCGGCCAGATGGTCGACGATGTGCGCCTGGCTCTGGAGGGGAGCGTGCCCTGCGAATTCTACGGACGCCCCGGGGGCATCGTCCCTGCCCCGCAGGAGATAGCCCGGATAATCGAGCGCTTCTGGCTGCAGAGGGAGCTATAGATGAAACCAGTATACGTAAGACCGAAAAGTTTAAAGCCCACGCCCTTTCATTATTGCCCGGGCTGCGGCCATTCCATAGTTCACAGGCTCGTCTGCGAGCTCATCGATGAGATGGACATGCGGGGGAAGATCATCTGCGTTCCGCCTGCAGGATGCGCGGTTCTCGCCTACAACTATTTCGACATCGATGTATGCGAATCCGCCCATGGACGGGGATGCGCAATCGCCACGGGTTTCAAGAGGGCCCGGCCGGACAAGATCATCTTCACCTACCAGGGAGACGGCGACATGGCAGCAATCGGCACTGCCGAAACCCTGCATGCAGCGAACAGAGGGGAGCGGATCACGAGCATCTTCATCAACAACGCCGTGTACGGAATGACCGGCGGCCAGATGGCGCCTACCACCATGCTGGGGCAGAAGACCTCGACCTCTCCGTACGGCAGAAGATCGGAAATCGAGGGTTACCCCTTAAAGATCACGGATCTCATCGCGACGCTGCCCGGCGCCGCCTATGTTACGAGGACCTCGCTCGCGAACCCTGCGAAGATCAGGGAGACCAAAAAATCCATAAAAAAGGCCTTCGAGGTTCAGATTGCGGGCCTGGGATATTCGCTGGTAGAGGTGCTTTCTCCCTGCCCGACCAATTGGAAGGTCACGCCCAAGGAATCTTTCGCCTACCTGGAAAACATCATGGAGAAAGAGTACCCCATCGGGGTCATGAAAGACATCACAACACAAAAAGGATAGATCGTCATGCTTCAGAAAACTGTCATGAGCGGGATAGGAGGTCAGGGGATCCTCTTTTCCGGACTCGCATTCGCCTGGGGTGCAATGCTCGAAGGGCACCATGTCACCTACCTCCCTTCCTACGGTGCGGAGATGCGCGGCGGCATCACCTCCTGCACCATTGCCATCTCGGACCAGGAAATAGCCTCTCCGGTGGCATCCTCCCCCGATTATCTCGTGATCATGGACAACTCGTCTCTGCAGCGCCTTCAGAACCAGACCGTATCGGGCGGAGAGGTCTTCATCAATACAAGCATCGTGAACAAGAGACCGGTCCGCGGGGATATAGACGTTGTGGAAATCCCGGTAAACGATCTCGCCATCAAAACGGTCGGCGAGCGGTACGCGAACATGATCATGCTCGGCGCCTTCGTGAGCAGGACGCACATGGTCAAGCTCACAACCATCGTGGATAACATGGCGGAGATCCTGGGAAAGGGAAAAGACCGCTTCAAAGGCAAGAACATCGAAGCCCTGCAGATCGGATACGATTTTTTTTCGAGGGAGAAATAGGTCATGCCAATCAAACAGTTTCGTCTTGAGACCGCAAACGTTTCCGGGAAGCTCTCAAACTTAAGCGATGTGCTCGGCAAGCACGGAGTCAATATCAGGGCCATATCGGTGGGCCAGGAATCCGCCGAGACCTCTTCCATCTGCGTTGTCGTCGATGACCCCAAAAAGGCCAAGAACGCACTTACCTCCGAGAACACGGAATATCAGGAGATGAACGTGCTCGCCGTCGAGATGCCCGATCATCCCGGCGGAATGAATGCCGTCCTGAAGCCGCTTCGGGATGCCAAGATCAATGTCATCACCATGTACCCCTACATCGGCCGGGCGTCGAACCCCATCATGATCCTCGAAGTAGACAATACCGCGGTCGCAACCGATGTATTGAAGCGCAACTGGGTGAAACTCTGGGATAAAGAGCTTTATCGCCTGTAGCTCCCGCTTTTTTTTCAGGCCCCGTTCGAGTCGTCCCGGACGAGCTTCGGGATATTTTTCATGGTCGTCTGGCCTATATTCACCAGCGTCTCGTATGCGCTCAGCGCAGAAGCGCCGATCCCAATCCCTGCCGGCAGAAGCCGGGAGCGGCTTTTGAAGGGAAGCAGCCTGCGGAGCAGCTTACGCACCCCGCTGCTCACCCCGGAATTCATATACTTTTTGGGGAGCGTTTTGGTGATATATTCCTTGCTGACAGCGCGCAGATCTTCCTTTCTTTCGATAGTCCCTATTCCGAACACCTCTGCGACGACCTCTACGGCGAATCTTTCGATCAGACGGTTCTCTGCAGGCTGCAGAGAGGCCGGACCTTTTCCCTCCTCCCGTGCGGGAGAGGATGCAACACTGCACGCACCTTCTGAGCCCCGCTGTATCGGGCCGTGCGCTTTATGCGTACGGCTGCCGTCGACGGGTATCCCATGGAGATCGCACAGAGCGATGATCAGCGTTACCGACTGATCCAGGAGAAAGAAATTTTCCACGCTCAAAAGCCAGAACGACAAGAGCGTACCGATACCCGGCACGATGGAGGGAGAGTTGATAATGGAGTTCTTCACCGCCTGGGCCTGAGCGAGCTCTTCGATAAGGCTTTGGGATGCGATGCTCATCCCGGACCTTTCGGCCTCTCTTCTGGCGGCTTCGGCATGCCGGAGAGCCCGTTTCATGTTCCCGCGGACAAGATTGTGCATGAGCAGGAGAAACTGATCTCCAAGGATGTCCAGGACCTCCGAACCCGGGGAACGCTCATTATTCATCTTGAAATCCCATTGACATATATTACACCTTAATAATATACAAACACATATTTAATTTGATACTCCACTCTTTGTAAAGGGGCCGATATTGAACGCGCATACACACTCTTCCCTCTATGGTCGGCATTTCCGAACGATACCTGCATATACACTTATCTCACCAATAAGGAGGAAACTTTAATGGGTATTAAGTCCATCAAGGATCTGGACTTGAAATCTAAACGGGTGCTCATCAGGGTGGACTTCAACGTCCCGCTCGATGAGAATTGTACGATTACCGATGATTCCCGCATAAAGGCAGCATTGCCGACCATACAGCATGCCATCGATCAGGGAGCCAAAGTGGTTCTCATGTCCCATCTCGGTCGGCCCAAAGGCAAGGTGGTGAAGTCACAGAGCCTTCTGCCCGTTGCCCGCCGCCTCTCCGAGCTGTCCGGGACGAGCGTCAACATGGCGCCGGACTGCATCGGAGACGAGGTGAAGAAGATGGTGAACGGCCTCAAGGAGGGGGAAGTGCTCCTGCTGGAAAACTTGCGGTTCCACATCGGCGAGGAGAAGGACGATCCCGAATTCGCGCGGCAGCTCGCGGAACTGGGCGACGTATACATCGATGATGCCTTTGCCACCGCCCACCGCGCAGGGGCATCCATCGTCGGCATCTGCCGGTATATCAAGAAAAAGGCTGCAGGCTTCCTCATGCAGGCTGAAGTCGAGTACATCAATAAGGCATTGAAGGACCCGAAGCCGCCCTTTGCAGCGGTAATAGGCGGAGCCAAGGTTTCGGGCAAGCTGGAGATCCTTGAGAACCTCATCGACAAGGTGGACAAGATGGTCATCGGCGGCGGCATGGCCTTTACCTTTGTCAAGGCGCTGGGGCAGGACATCGGGAAATCGCTGGTGGAGGACGAGCTCATCGGCAAGGCCCGTGAAATCATGACAAAGGCGAAGGAAAAAGGCGTTAAGTTCTACCTTCCCGTCGACTGCATCTGCGCCCCGGATGTCAAATCCGGATCAGGGATAGAAACCGCGACAATACAGGAGATACCCTCCGGCCTCATGGGCCTCGACATCGGGCCTGCGAGCATCAGCCTTTTCTCCGAGGCTCTGAAGAACTGCAACACGATTGTCTGGAACGGCCCCATGGGTGTTTTCGAGCAGAAGAGTTTCGCAAAAGGCACCATGGAGATTGCAAAAAGCATTGCATCATCAAAGGGATTGACCATCGTGGGCGGTGGTGATACAGATGCGGCGTTGCACGAGAGCAACCTGTCGGATAAGGTGGATTTTGTGTCCACGGCAGGAGGTGCGTTCCTTGAGATGCTGGGAGGCGCAGAGCTGCCCGGGGTAAAGGCACTGGAAGAATAGGAGAAGACTATGAGGAAACCTCTCATTGCCGGCAACTGGAAGATGTTCAAGACCTTAAGCGAGGTCAACTCCTTTGCCGGCGAGATCAGGACCCGGGTGTCCGATGACCCCGGACCGGAAGTCCTCATCTGCCCTCCCTATGTTTATATCCAAACCTTCGCGGAAGCATTGGCGGGCACTCCGATCAAGACCGGCTCGCAAAACGTTTACTGGGAGGATTCCGGCGCCTATACCGGCGAGATCAGCGCGCCCATGCTCAAGAGCATCGGCGCGGAGTATGCGATCATCGGCCATTCCGAGCGCCGGCAGTATTTCTCCGAAACGGACGAGACGGTGAACAAACGCATATTCGCAGCTTTCCGTAGCGGCCTCGTCCCGATCGTGTGCGTGGGCGAAACCCTTGGCCAGCGGGAAGCCGGCAGGACCTTTTCGGTCATCGAGGGCCAGATGAAAAACGGGCTTGCAGGAATCGATGCCGGGCAGGCAGCTTCGCTCGTCATCGCCTATGAGCCGGTTTGGGCCATCGGGACAGGAAAGACCGCGACGCCCGAGCTCGCAGCCGAGGTTCACAGTTTCATACGCAAGCTCTTAAGCGGCATCTTCGGCGATGATACGGCCTCGGGGATACGAATTCTCTATGGCGGCAGCGTAAAAGGTGATAACATCGACGCCTTGATGGCAAAAGAGGACATCGACGGCGCCCTTGTGGGCGGCGCCAGCCTCGATGCCGCGTCATTCGAAAGGATAATACGTTTTAAAAGGTGATAACATTATGTATGGATTCGTTCTCGCTATTCACATCTTGGCTTCGGTACTTCTGATCATCGCCGTGCTTCTGCAGTCGGGCAAAGGCGCAGACATCGGCGCAGTCTTCGGCGGCGCAGGCAGCCAGGCACTCTTCGGCTCAGCCGGTCCGGCCGATTTTCTCAATAAGGCGACCCGGGTACTGGTGGTGGTGTTCATGATCACCTCGCTGACGCTGGGCTACGCCGCCTTCCAGAAGCCCAATCAAAGCATCATGGACAAGCCGGCTGTAACCGCTCCAGCAGCTCCCAGCCAGAGCGCGCCCGCCCCGGCGGTCCCTGCTCCTTCAGCGCCTGCACCGGCGGCTCAGGGAAGCCCGGCTCCTGCCGTTCCTTCTCCTGCCAAGTAAGGGCGACCCCTCTTCTTAAATCATTCATATCCATGCCCCGGGAAACCGGGGCATGTTTTCGTGTGTGCTTTTCCCCTGGCTTTAACGGCCGGTGTAAATTGACATCCTGCACATATCCGTGATAAGCCTAGGTGAATCCATAGTCCAATCTCTTTTACCGGAGGGATACGTGTACTGGAATAAAGACCATGAGTGCATTGAAAAAGACACCCTGAAAAAGCTTCAGCTTGCACGCCTCAAACAGACCCTTGCATGGGCCTCCCGCTCCCCGTTCTACCGGGACAAAGGCATCGGAGACTTATCCATTCAGGATTTGAGCGATATACGCAAACTCCCCGTCACCACGAAACAGGACTTGCGGGATGCCTATCCCTACGGCATGATAAGCACTTCTCTCGACGAAGTGGTGAGGCTCCATTCCTCTTCCGGGACCACCGGCATTCCCACGGTCGTGTACCACAGCTTCGGCGACATCGACCGGTGGACCGAGCTCGTAACCCGCTGCCTCTATATGATGGGCATGCGGAAGAATCATGTGTTCCAGAACATGATCGGCTACGGTCTCTTTACCGGAGGGCTCGGCCTGCACTACGGCGCCGAGCGTTTAGGCTGCCTTACCATCCCCTCCGGCCCCGGCAACACCAAGCGCCAGCTGAAATTCATGAAAGATTTCAAAACCACTGCCATCCACGTCATCCCGAGCTATGCACTTCACCTCGCAGATTCCCTCCAATCCCAGGGCATCGACCCCAGGAAGGAGTTCCCGGATCTCAAGTACGCCATCTTGGGCGCAGAGCCGCACTCGGAAGAAACGCGGGGCAAGGTGGAGGATTTCTTCGGTATCCAGGCGTTCAACTCCTACGGCCTCTCCGAGATGAACGGCCCTGGCGTGGCCTTCGAGTGCCCCCAGAAGTGCGGGATGCACATCTGGGAAGACGCCTTTTTCGTGGAGATCGTCGACCCCGACACCCTGGAGCCCCTCCCATACGGCGCCAGGGGAGAGCTCCTCATCACCACGCTCTGCCGCGAGGCCATGCCTATCATCCGCTACCGGACCAAGGATCTCACCTCAGTCATGCCCGAAACATGCGCCTGCGGAAGGACCCATATGAGAATCGAGCGCATTACGGGCCGGAGCGACGATATGATGATCTTAAAAGGGGTGAACATCTTTCCCATGCAGATCGAGGCCGTCCTCATCGGCATACCGGGAGTGGGGCGCAACTACCAGATCATCCTGGAGCAGAAAGGCCACAACGACCACATGATCGTCCGGGCGGAAATCGACCCTGCCCTGAACGTCGACGCATACAAAGGCCTCGAACGCCTCAGGAGCAGGATCGTCCGTGAGCTCAGGGATGAGATCCTCATTACGCCGGACGTAGACCTCTGCGAACCAGGGAGCATCCCGGTCGCCGAGGGCAAGGCGATCCGCGTGATAGACAATCGCACGCTGTAATAAACGGGCTTTAAGGCCTTTGTGCAAAGGCCTCCTTCGCCATGATCCAAGGAGGCCTGCTTGTACGAACATTTTTTATTTACTCATTCGATAAATTTCTATAGGATCGCGTCACTTCACGGAGGTATGGGGAGGAAAAGGGATGTCGGATTCAGAAAACAACGAGAAACAACTCTCAATGAAAGAGCTGCTCGATTCTTACGGCACTGAGAGCAACGCTTCAGTCAGGGTCGGCGACAAGATCCATGGAAAGATCATCTCCATCGGCAAGGAAAGCGTGTTCGTCGATACGGGCAGCAAGATGGACGGCGTGGTGGATATCGCCGAACTCGTGGAAGAAGGCAAAGATCTGCCGTACGCGGTGGGAGACACCATCGATCTCTACGTAGTAGCTATCCGCCACGGCGAGATCAGGCTCTCGCGGGCACTGACCGGAGCCGGCGGCATCGATCAGCTCAAGGACGCCTACAGCAACCGCCTGCCTGTCGAAGGCCGCATAGCGGAAACCTGCAAAGGCGGTTTCAGCGTCGAGGTTGTCAAGAGAAGGGCCTTCTGTCCGGTGAGTCAGATCGATACGATCTATGTAAAGACGCCGGAGGATTATGTCGGGAAGTCTTTCCGCTTTCTCATCACCGAGTTTGCAGAAGGCGGCAAAAATATCGTGCTCTCCCGCCGGGTGCTCCTGGAGCAGGAGCAGGCCGAATCGAAAGAGGCATTCATCTCCACTCTTACCGTGGGCACGGTGAGCACGGGCAGGGTAAGCAGGATCATGCCGTACGGGGCTTTCGTCGAGATCAGCCCCGGGATCGAAGGCATGGTGCACATATCCGAGATGAGCTGGTCCAGGCTGGGGAGCCCCGAAGAGATCCTTCACGCAGGCGACGAGATCACGGTCAAGGTCATCGGGATCGAGAATGCCGGGGGCGACAGCCGGAAGATATCCCTGTCCATGAAGCAGGTGGGAGACGACCCGTGGAACACGGTGCAGGCCAGATACAAGTACGGCGACAAGCTCATGGGAACGGTCATGCGGTGCATGGACTACGGCGTGTTCGTCGAGATCGAGCCCGGGATCGAAGGGCTGGTCCACATCTCTGAAATGAGCTACCTGAAAAGAGTGTCGAAAACCCAGGACATGGTCTCTGTCGGAGACCGTATCGAGGTCATGGTCAAGGAGATCAGTTCCGAGAACCGGAAGATATCTTTAAGCATGAAGGATGCCGAAGGAGACCCCTGGATAGGCGTTTCGGACAGGTACAGAGTCGGCCAGAAAATCGAGGGCACCATCGAGAAGAAGGAAAAATTCGGCTATTTCATAACGCTGGAGCCGGGCATTACCGGCTTGCTCCCCAAATCCAGGATTGCCAAATTCAGCGACCCTGCCGCCGTTGAGAAAAAACAGGCGGGCGACAGCATCGCTGTGGTCATCGAGGCAGTCGACAAGGATCAGCGCAAGCTCACCCTGGGCCCCGGCGATTCCCGGGACGAAGACGACTGGAAGACCTTCTCGGGCGATACGAAGCAGACCATGAGCTCTCTCGGCGATAAGCTTCAGCAGGCGCTCAAGAAGAAGAAATAAAGGCTTTCCCCGAAGAGCCGGGAAATACACTAAAAACCCGGAGCAGCTTTTTGCATACCGTAAAAAGCTGCTCCGGGTTTTTCTTTTTTTTAAGAAAGTCCTCTCTCGTATCAACGGGTCACGTAATAATACCGTGCACCCCTATGTCACCCCTGGTTCCGACAACATAGGATACGTTTCTCGTCGCGCTCAGGGCGTTTTCCCTCTTGGCGACCGCCTGCGCATCCCGCACGCTGTCGAAAGGCCCGGCGTGCTTTTCCTTGACGAACCGCACAGGCGATCTTTCCCTGCGCGTAAATGTTGTCCTCAGAACATACCATTCCATGTGTTATCATCCTTTCGTTACATGCTCGTAAAGCTCAGGGTCACGGCGCTTCCGGTGGCCGCAGCCTGGCCCGGCAGCTTCGTGGTGCCGTCAGAGGCAACGACTACATACTCCCCTGTGGGCAGATCGACCTGGTATGACCCGGTCTGCGAAACGTTCACTGTCTTAACCTCGATCAGATTGGCGTCATCGCACGCAGGCGCCCTCAGAAAGTGGATACCGACGACCTGGTCCTGTGCTCCCGCCGGTATGGCGACGTTGCAGGTGATTATTCCCATTGCCGATGCGGGCAGGCCGAACGACTGCTCGAAGTACTCGTTGCTTCCCGTCATGACGAGTGCGCACTCGGGCGAATAACCGTCTTTGTAGGCAACGACCGTATAGAGGTCCGAATCGAGATACATCAGATATTCTCCGGTATCGGTCGTGAGCGTCGACCCGTGAATAACCGCCTCATTGGTCTCCTGGTCGAACTTCTGGGCGCTCACCCGCGCCCCCTGAATCGGAGAGCCTGCCTCGTCGGTGATGACCCCGCTCAAAACAGCCTTGTTGATCGTGCCCATGACCTTGATGGTCGGCTTGAGCTGCCAGTTTCCGCTATTGCCCGCTTTCACGATGGACCTTTCCACATCGAAATCCAGGATGAGCTCTGTGGTAAGCCCTTCCACAATCCCGAACTGATGGACGAGCTTGATGCCCGTATTGTATCCGCTCGGCACACGCAGCTCGTGGATGCCGTTCAGGCCGTCGATAAAGTAATTTGCATGCGGATGGGTTTGCCCCAGGATATTCGAACCGTTCTCCGCTTCTGTGCCGATGATCAGTCTCATCTGGGTGTAGGTGCCGGTCTCGAGGGAAGAAAGCCCCAACTGCTCTATCACCCCGTTTACCAGATGAAGGAGGTTGTAGGTTTTATTCGGGGTTGCAACGACATACCAGACACCTTCGCCATCCTCGCCCCGGTGAGCCTGCACCTCCTTGATGGTGACATACACCGCTTTGTAATCACTCGATGCAGCATCGGAAAGACCCAACGATAACGACCCGGTCGAATCCGACGAACTGCCGCCGCACGCGGAAACGAACACTCCCGCAAGCAGAAAAACAAGGAAAACCGCTCTCGATCTCATTGTCATGACTCTTCATTCTCCTCGTAAATTGTAAGATACCCAAAGCATTAGCAATAACCGTGCACACCGGTTTCCTGTCCCGGAAACGCCTTTGGGGGCCGACGATTCTTGAAAGAGGAAATAAAAAAATACATTATTTGTCTGTATTGTTACATTTTTGGAGAAAGCCCTTTTGCATACACTGAATTATGTTGTTTTCCGTCAATGAGTATTCCTCCCATTACCCATTGACGGATCCGTGGGAATAATTTATTTATACTAATATAGTTCATTTAGTATAGGTTGTTATGAAGGTTTCGAATGCGGATATCAGAGACAGGGTAATCTTGACCACCCGTGAGCTCCTGAGAAAGCGCGGCCTCAAAGGCTGGAATATGGACCTCCTGGCCCAGGAAGCAGGCCTTGCGAAGAATACCCTCTACAAGATCATCGTATCCAAGGAAAGGCTCCTCGAAGAGGTGATCCTCTCCAAGATGCGGGAAGATCTCGTCCAGATCGAGCAGATTCTGGACGAGGAAGAGGATTATGAAAAGGCGGTGAGCCGGATAACGAAACGTTTTGCCGATCTGGTCAAGGACAACTTCGATTATGTTATCCCCAGTATTTACCTGGAATACCCGGCCCTGGAAAAAAATGTCAGGGCGGCACAGAAAGAGATTTATACGTCTCTGAACGCCTTTATCCTGAAAGGGATCGCGAAAGGCGTGATGCGTGATGATGTATCCCCGGAATTCGTCCTGGACCTGGCCGAAGGCATTGTCCTTCATTATTACCGCTCGGGGTGCACCGGAGAAAAATTTGAAACGGCTTTCCAGTCCGCGATGGATTGCCTGGTGAACGGTTTGAGAAGAAACCAGCAGCCTCACTGACAACGGTTCGGCCTCATTCTCAAAGACGGCCCTGCCAGGAACTGCCGGGATGCTGCTTTCATGAAAGGGAGTGTTTATGGCTGATATCGGGAGGTTTATCAAAAGGGCTGCCCTTGCAGCGGTCCTCATCGTTCTTCTTGGAGCCCTCGCTTTTCAGATCTTTTACCATCAGGATAAGGCCGCTGTCCCTGAAGGATTCGCCATGGGGAACGGCCGGGTCGAGGCAACCGAGGTGGACATTGCCACATGCATACCCGGCCGCCTGTACGATGTCCTCGTAAAAGAGGGCGATCTCGTCACGGAGAATCAGGTGCTGGCCAACATGGATATCAGCACGCTCCAGGCGATGCTGCGGCAGGCCGAGGCCGAGGTCAGAAGGGCAAAGGGGGCCCGCCTGAGCGCCATCGCAAAGGTGGAAGAATGCCGGAACAGGGTAACGCTGGCCTCCAAGGAACTTGACCGGTCGAAGAATCTCTTTGCAAAAGGTATTTCTACGCAGCAGCAGTTCGACCGGGATGAAACGCTCAAGCAGGCGTACACGGCCGAATACTCGGGCCTTCAATCGAAAGTGGCCGAGGCCGAGGCAGCCATCGAAGCGGCAACGGCGCAGACCGAGCGACTGAAGACAGAGATCGACGATTGTATCTTGAGGACCTACTGCAACGGGAGGGTCCAGTCCCGCCTTGCAGAGCCGGGAGAGGTGCTTCCCGGCGGCGGAAAGGTCCTCACCGTGATCTGCCTCGATGACATGTATATGAACATCTTCCTCCCGGAGAGCATGGCAGGCAAAGTTGCCATAGGCGCCGAGGCCAAGGTCGTGCTCGATGCCTTCCCCGAAAATCCGATCCCCGCACAGGTAACGTATGTGTCCGAGAAGGCACAGTTCACCCCCAAGGAGGTGGAAGCGTCAGAAGAGCGCCAGAAGCTCGTCTTCAGGGTCAAGGTCCGGATCGACGGGAAAACCGATCCCCGCTTGAAGCCCGGAATACCGGGCGTTGCATACGTCCGCCTGGACAATGGGGTACAATGGCCGAATACCCTGCAATGACGTCGCGGACCGTTTCCCCCGGCACGCCGATTGTAACCATCGAAGGGTTTGCCCACCGCTATGGCAAAAAGCACGCCCTTCACACCATCGATCTGGACATTCCTTCCGGATGCGAGGTCGGGCTCATCGGACCGGACGGCGTTGGCAAGTCAACGCTCTTGGGCGTCATCGCCGGCCAGAAAAAAATCCAGACCGGCAGCGTCCATGTCCTGGGAGGAGACATGCGGTCGCACTCCCACCGCCAGAATGTATGCTCCCAGATCGCCTATATCCCGCAGGGGCTGGGCGGAAACCTCTACGCCACGCTTTCGGTATGGGAGAACGTGGACTTTTTCGGCCGTATCTTCGGCCTCAACAGCGAAGAGCGGGGGGACAAGATCAGCCGGCTCCTGAAGGCAACCAGCCTCGCCCCGTTTGCCGACAGGCCTGCAGGAAATCTTTCCGGCGGGATGAAGCAGAAGCTCGGCCTCTGCTGTGCCCTGATCCACGACCCCGAGCTGCTCATCATGGACGAACCCACCACAGGGGTCGATCCCCTGTCGAGGCGCCAGTTCTGGGACCTCGTAAAGGACATGGGCTTTCACCACAAAGGGATGAGCATCATCATCGCCACCGCTTACATGGAGGAGGCTGAGCACCTCGACTGGCTCGTCATGATGGAGGGAGGCCGTATCCTCGCCTCCGGAACGCCCGCGCAACTGAAAAACCGTACCGGCAAAGACACCATCGAGGACGCCTATATCGCACTTCTGCCCGAGGAGCACCGTACAGGCCACCGTGCGTTTGCCCCTCCGCCGAGGATATCCTCCGGCGACGGCGCCGCTATCGAGGCGAAGAACCTCACCAAGCTGTTCGGGGACTTTACCGCCGTCAACGATGTCTCTTTCACGATCCCCAGAGGGGAGATCTTCGGCTTTGTCGGCTCCAACGGCTGCGGCAAGACAACGACCATGAAGATGCTCACCGGCCTGCTTCCTCCCACGCACGGAGAGGCCTATCTCTTCGGAAAGCCCATCGAGGCCGGGAGCATAGAGCTCCGCAAGCGTATCGGCTACATGTCTCAGATGTTCTCGCTTTACGGCGAGCTCACGGTCCGCCAGAACCTCGAGATGCATGCCCACCTCTTCGACCTCCCTTCTTCCGAGATCCCGTCAAGAGTTCTGAAGATGGCCGACCTCTTCGACCTGCACGAATCCATGGAGGACCAGACCGAGCGCCTGCCCCTGGGCATCAGACAGAGGCTTTCTCTGGCAGTGGCGGCCATACACGAGCCCGAAATCCTCATCCTCGACGAGCCGACGTCCGGGGTCGATCCGGTTGCCCGGGACCACTTCTGGGAGATGCTGATCAAGCTTTCCCGGGAAAACGATGTCACGATCTTCGTAACCACCCACTACATGAACGAAGCGAGCCGTTGCGACAGAGTAGCGCTCATGAGCATGGGCTGCGTCCTTGCCTGCGACTGCCCCGATGTGCTTATCCGGGAGCGCAAATGCCGGACGCTCGAAGAGACCTTTATCGCGTGCATGATGGAGGATATGAAGAGGAAGGAAACGATCCCGGAGATCGAAGAGGAAAAACAGAGCGTCCCGCTGATGGTCTTTCCAGAAAAGACCCATGCGCCGAAGCGCACTTTCGACATCTTCCGCCTGGCCGCCCTGGCGAGGAGGGAAACCGTAGAGCTCTTCCGCGACCCGGTACGCCTGATCACCTCCTTCGTGATCGCGCCGATCCTGCTGGTCGTGTTCGGCTACGGCATCTCCATAGACATCGAGAACATCCGTTTCAGCACGCTGGATTACGACCGGACGGCGTCAAGCAGGGCCTACACGGAATCGTTCTCCGGCACCCGCTATTTCAGGGAGCAGGCCCCCATGGAATCGCCTTCGGGGATCGATGCCGGATTCCGGAAAGGACAGTACAAGATGGTCCTCGAAATCCCGCCCGGGTTCGACCGGGACCTCAAGCGCGGCCGGTCACCCGAGGTGGCGTTACTCCTCGACGGGACCATGCCGTTCCGTGCCGAGACCTCCAAGCTCTATGCCGAATCCGCACACCTGCTTTATCTGGCAGACCTTCAACGGGGAGCGCCGGGAGGGACCGACCTCGCCTCTCCCGTTACGGTCCAGCCGCGCTACTGGTACAACCAGATGGTGCGCAGCCGCTACAGCATCGTGCCCGGGATGCTCGCCGTCATCATGGTGCTCGTGCCTTCCATGCTCACCGCCATCGGCGTGGTGAGAGAAAAAGAGCTCGGCTCCATCACGAACTTTTACTCCAGCCCCATGACGCGCCTGGAGTTCCTCTGGGGAAAGCAGGCCCCTTACATCGCAATCAGTATCCTGAGCTTCTTTATCCTCGTAGGCGCGGTGGTGTTCCTCTTCGAGGTTCCGTTCAAGGGAAGCGTGCCCGCCTTTCTCGTCGGAGCCCTTCTCTATATCATCACCAGCACCGGCATCGGGTTATTCATATCCACCTTCACCCAGACGCAGATCGCGGCCCTGGTGGCATCCTTCGTCATCACCCTGGTGCCGTCCTTTGATTTCTCGGGGCTGATCTCTCCGGTCACCTCGCTGGAGGGAGGGGCGAGCATCATGTCCGTCATATTCCCTGCGCGCTATTTCCTGAACATCAGCGTGGGGACCTTCACCAAGGGTCTCGGCTTCCTTGAGCTTCTGCCGAATTACTTCGCACTCATCCTGTCGTATATCGTCATTCAGACGTTGACGGTTCTGCTGCTGAAGAAGCAGGGGAAATAGCATGAAGAGCCTCCGCCACATCTACCGGCTGGGATTGAAGGAGCTCATCAGCTTCCGCTATGACCTCGTGCTCATCGTGCTCTTGATCTACTGCTTTACGGTCATGGTGATCGTTCCGTCAAAAGGCACGGGCATACAGGTCCGCAACTCGGCAGTGGCGATCGTCGACGAGGATCAGAGCACGCTTTCGGCCAATATCAGAGCCGCCGTTCAAAAACCCTACTTCAAGGAACCGCGCATGATTTCCTATCCCGAGATCGACCAGGCGCTGGACAGGAACGAATATACCTTCGTCATCGATATCCCTTCAGGGTTCCAGAGGGACGTTATTGCGGGCAAACACCCGGAGATCCGCCTGGACGTCGACGCAACGGCCATGGCCCATGCCAAGCTGGGAACCGCCTATCTGATGAACATCATACACGACGAGGTCGTCATGTTCCTGCACGGCTCCGGGAAGCTGCCCGAGCCGGCCGTGAAGCTCAACATCCGCTCAAAATACAATCCGAACCGTGAGAGCCAGTGGTTCATGAGCCTCGTGTTCCTTACGCACATGATCACCCTGCTCTCCATCCTGCTGCCTGCCGCTGCCCTGATCAAGGAAAAAGAGCGGGGAACGGTGGAGCACCTCCTCGTCATGCCGCTTCATCCCTTCGAGATCTCTCTGGCAAAGGTATGGGCGAACAGCTTCCTCATCGTGGTGGGCGCCATGCTGTCTCTTATCTTCTGCGTGAAAGGTATTATCGGCACCCCGATCATCGGGTCCGTACCCCTCTTTTTTGCCGGCACGCTCCTCTACCTGTTCGCGGCTACGGAGCTCGGGATCTTCCTGGCAACCATCGCCAAGAACCTCCCTCAGGTCGGCCTCCTGAGCATGCCCGTCATCGTACCGCTTGCCATGCTCGCGGGCGGCACCACTCCGTTAGAGGCCATGCCCATGTTCCTGCAGAAAGTGATGACCTTTTCCCCGACCGCACATTACCTCGAATTCATGACCGCCGTACTGCTCCGCGATGCCGGCATAGCCGACATATGGCCTCAGATGGCCGCCATGACGGGCATCGGCATCGCGCTGTTCACCGCAGCCCTCATGCGCTTCCGCGCCACGTTCCGGTAAGGGCTTCGCCGGATAACGGGAAGGGTTTTACCCGGCTCCCCCGCCCAATACCGCATACAGCCGCACCAGACTTGAGAGCTTTGCCAGGCGTACCGCTACGAGCCCCTGCTGAGCCCCGTAGAGAGACCGCTGTGCGTCGAGGACGCTCAAGAAGCTGTCTACACCTCTGGTATAGCGGGCATCGGCGAGACGGTAGGTTTCGGTTACCGCCTCAAGCAGGGACTGCTGGGCAGAAAGCTGCTCGTCCACGGTACCCAGTACGGCCAGCGTATCGGCCGTCTCCCTGAAGGCCGTCTGAACGGCCTTTTCGTACTGAGCCAGTGCGATTTCCCTGTCCACCCTGCTCACCCTGAGCGCAGGCCAGGTCCGGGCGTCGAAGATCGGCACCGTGATCCCGGGGACAAAGGTCCAGGTACCGGAGCCGGAGTCGAACAGTCCGGACAGGTCGGTGCTCGCGGTCCCGATGGTGGACGTGAGAGAGATGCGCGGGAAAAGCGCTGCCCGGGCAGCGCCGATATTGGCATAGGCCCCTTTCAGGCGGTGCTCGGCAAACATTATGTCGGGCCGGCTCAAGAGGACGTCCGAGCTTACGCCCGGCGTGATCTCCCGTAAAGGCGCGAGGCCGGCCAGGTCAGACGGCAGAAGGTCGCGCGGCGCCGGTGAACCGAGCAGGAGATTCAGGGCGTTTTCATCCGCAGCCCCCTGCTGTCTGAAGAGGGCTATGTCTCCACGGGCGGTATCGACGAGCGTCTGGGCGCGCCTGAGATCGATCTCGGTGGCGACCCCGGCATCGTAGCGCTTCCTTATCAGGTCATACGCCTCCCGCTGTGCCGCGAGCGTCGACCGCGACAGCCCGAGGGCTTCCCGGTCCGCGGCCAGGATGAGATATGCCTGCGCCACGGCCGAGACAAGCGAGATCTGCGTGCTGCGCCGCGCCTCCTCCGTAGCAAGGTACTCTTCCAGAGCCTGGTCTTTCAGGCTGCGGATGCGGCCGAAAAAGTCGATTTCCCAGGCGGTGACGCCGAGGTTGACGCGGTACTGCTCCGGTCTCTCGGCCTCACCGGACCTGGATAAATCGGCCGGGACACGTTCCTTGGCAATGCTGCCGTTTGCGTACACCTGGGGCAGGAGCTCGGCACGCTGGATGCCGTACATGGCCCGGGCCCTCTCAACGTTCAAGGCGGCGACCTTCAGGTCGCGATTGTTGCTCAATGCTGTTTCAACGAGCTTCCGGAGTTTTTCGTCGGTGAAGAACTCGTTCCATTTGAGCTGGGATGCTGCCGGTGCACCTGACGAAAGGCCCGCATTCCCATACGCATCGGTGCCCGGCCACTGGGCAGGGACGGGGGATGCGGGTTTCGTGTAGCTCGGGGCCATAGTGCAGCCTCCGGCAAGGGTGATGAGCGCGGACAGTATAATAAGCAGGCTTTTTTTCATATCACCGGCCCTCCTTTCGGATGTTCGGCAGCTCTCTGAGCCGGATCGAGCCTCTTTTCCCCGCCGAAGATCTTTTCAATGACCACATAGAAGAGCGGGGAGAAGATGACGACCAGAACCGTTGCGGTCACCATGCCGCCCAGTACACCGGTGCCGATCGCATTCTGAGCACCTGCACCCGCGCCGGTAGTCAGCGCAAGGGGAAGGACACCGAAGCCGAATGCGAGCGAGGTCATGAGGATCGGACGGAAACGGAGCTTCGCACCTTCGATCGTAGCGTCGATGAGCCCCATGCCTTTTTCCATGCCGCCCTTTGCGAACTGGACGATGAGGATGGCGTTTTTAGTTGCCAGGCCTAACGTTGTGAGCAGGCCGATCTGGAAGTACACGTCATTGGCAAGCCCCCGCATGCTCGTGGCGATGATGCCGCCGATGACGCCGAGCGGGAGCACCATTAGGATGGAGATGGGGATGGTCCAGCTCTCATAGAGCGCTGCCAGGCACAAAAAGATAACGAAGATCGAGAAGGCATACAGCAGAGGGGCCTGGGAGCTCGACATCCGTTCCTGGTAGGAAAGACCGGTCCAGTCGAAACCGGTCCCTTTGGGCAGCTTTTCGACCGCTTCTTCCATGGCCTGCATAGCCTCGCCCGAGCTCTTCCCCGGTGCCGGCTCGCCCCAGATGTTCATGGAGGGGAATCCGTTGAAGCGCTCGAGCTGGGGTGAGCCATACGTCCAGCGGCCCGAGGCGAAGGAATTGAATGGCACCATCGCCCCCGATGCGCTGCGGACATAGAGCCTTTCCAGGTCCTTGGGCAGCATGCGGTAGGGGGCGTCCGCCTGGACGTACACCCGCTTCACGTCGCCGTCCTTGACGAAGTCGTTTACGTAGGCGCTTCCGAACGACGCTGCCAGAGTCCTGTGGATGGAGGTGATGGGCAGCCCAAGGGTGCCCGCCTTATCCCAGTCCACGTCGACCCTGTATTCGGGGACATCCTCCATGCCGTTGGGCCTTAAGGAAGCCACCCGCGAATCCGTTGCCATCATCCCCAGGAGCTGGTTGCGGGCATCCATCAGGCCGGCATGTCCGAGACCGCCCCGGTCCAGCAGCTGGAAGTCGAATCCCTTGGCGATCCCGAGCTCGACGACGGCAGGCGGCGGGAAGGCGAACACCATGGCGCTCCTGATGCTCGAAAGGCCTTTCGTGGCCCTCTCCGCAATGGCCTTAGCTTTCATTTCCGGACTGTCGCGAAGCTCCCAGTCCTTGAGCTTGACGAACACCATGCCGTTGTTCTGCGCCCTCCCCGAAAAGCTCATACCGGCGATAGCCATGACGGATTCGACGGCCTCTTTTTCATGCTCGTCGAAATAGCGCTTGATCTTCTCCGTAACCTCCTGGGTCTGCTCCATGGTGGCGCCCTTGGGCATGATCACCTGAGCGAGCAGTATCCCCTGGTCTTCGTCCGGGAGATAGGCGGTGGGCATGCGCAGGTACAGGAACCCCATCACCGCGACGATGAGGACGAAAACGGCCAGATATCGTTTCTTCCGGGTCAGCGAATGGCCTACGAGCCTCATGTAGCGGTCCCTGAGGCCGAAAAACATGCGGTCGAACCACAAAAAGAAAGGCCTCAGGAAGAAGATCGCGTTTTCCGCAGGCTCATGCCCCGCCTTCACCGGCTTCAGGAGCGATGCGCAGAGCACCGGCGTCAGGATCAGAGCCACCGCCACCGAAAGCAGCATGGACACGATGATGGTCACGGAGAACTGGCGGTAGATGACGCCGGTGGAGCCGGGGAAGAAAGCCATGGGGCCGAACACGGCGGACAGCACGAGCCCGATGCCGATGAGCGCGCTGGTGATCTGCTCCATGGATTTGGCCGTGGCTTCCTTGGGGGGGAGGCCTTCCTCGCTCATGATCCGTTCCACGTTCTCCACCACCACGATGGCGTCGTCTACCAACAGGCCGATGGCGAGCACCATGGCAAACATGGTGAGCATGTTGATGGAAAAGCCGAAGAGCCCCAGCATGGCGAAGGTGCCCAGGAGAACCACGGGCACCGCAATGGTGGGGATCAGGGTTGCCCGCACGTTTCCCAGAAAGAGCCACATGACCAGGAAGACAAGCACGATGGCCTCGATGAGGGTTTTTACGACCTCGTTGATGGCCACCCGGATGAAGGGGGTGGTGTCGTATGGGTAGACGACCTTCATTCCTGCGGGGAAAAACCTGCTCAGCTCGGCCATCTTTGCCTTGACGGCATCTGCCGTGTCCAGGGCATTGGCGCCTGCGGCCTGACGTATGAACATCCCGCCCGCAGCCTTGCCATTGTGGGCCACCTCGACGTCGTAGGCTTCAGTACCCAGCTCGGTCCGTCCGATGTCGCGCACCCTCACCACCGAGCCGTCCGGGTTGGTGCGGATAGGGACGGATGCAAACTCGTCGGGGGTCTTGAGCATGTTCTGGACAACGATGGAGGCGTTCAGGCGCTGGCCTTTCACTGCGGGCGCACCTCCGAGCTGGCCCGCGGAAACCTCGACGTTGTAGGCCCTCAGGGCAAGGATGACATCTTCCATGGTCAGCCCGAAATCGTTGAGCTTGTCGGGGTTGACCCAGACGCGCATGGCATACCCGCTGCCGAAAACCCCGACTTCGCCCACGCCGGGCACCCTCGCCAGAATTTTTTCTACGTTGGCCTTTGCATAGTCCTGCAGATCGTTTCTGTCCATGCTGTCGTCTTCCGAGACGAGGCCGATGATCATCAGGAAGTTTCGGGTGGACTTGCTCACCGTAACCCCCTGGCTCTTGAGCGTCTCGGGCAGGCCCGCCATGGCGAGCTGTAGCTTGTTCTGCACCTGGGACCAGGCGAAGTCCGGGTCTGTACCCGGCTCGAAGGTCAGCTCGATGCGGGATGCGCCTGCCGAATCGCTGGTGGCGTTCATGTACAGCAGGTTGTCGAAGCCGGTCATCTTCGCCTCTATGACCTGCGTCACGCTGTTTTCCACGGTCTCGGCCGAGGCTCCTGCATAGAAGGCCTCGATGGCTATGGACGGCGGGGCGATGGGAGGATACTGGGATATGGGCAGGTTATAGATCGCAAGCAAACCGGCGGCCATGATGATGATGGCGATAACCCACGCGAAGACCGGACGTTCCAGGAAGAATTTCGACAGCATGAGGGGCCTCCGTCACTTCGCCGGCGCGGCCGGGT
The DNA here is from genome assembly GCA_002448235.1 of Syntrophaceae bacterium UBA6087. Classification (GTDB taxonomy): domain Bacteria; phylum Desulfobacterota; class Desulfomonilia; order UBA1062; family UBA1062; genus Phosphitivorax. The sequence continues at coordinate 20,613 of DIXF01000011.1, read as the reverse complement.
GTTTTGCGTTTCCCGACGCCGGGTCCTGTGTGGCGGTCTCGTAGGTCAAAACCGCCTTTGCGGGCATTCCGGGCCTCACCTTCTGCATGCCCTCGACGATGATCTTCTCGCCCGAAGCAAGGCCGGAAGTCACCAGCCACTGGTTGCCGACGGCGCGGTCGATGGAAAGCTGCCGCTGCAGCACCTTGCCGTCAGGACCCACGAGCAGGGCGAGCGGGTTGCCCTTGGGATCTCGCGAAACGGCATGCTGGGGGATGAGGATGGCCTTCTCGTTTATGCCTTCCTGCATCACTGCCCGGACGAACATGCCGGGCAGGAGGAGGTCGTCGGGATTGGGGAATACAGCCCGAAGGACGACGCTCCCGGTCGACCTGTCCACCGTGACATCGCGGAACTGCAGCGTCCCCTCCTGGGGATACGTCGCACCGTCTTCGAGAACGAGCTTGACCTTTTTCTGACTTTTCCCGTTCTGCTCAAGGTTGCCGCTCTCGACGCGGCGTTTCAGGCGCAGCAATTCGGCGGTGGACTGAGGGACATCCACATAAATGGGATTGAACTGCTGGATGGTTGCAAGGGCAACAGGCTGGTTCGCGGTCACCAGAGCTCCCTCGGTCATGTTGGATTTGCCGATGCGTCCGGAGATGGGCGCAACGACTTTTGTATATCCCAGGTTGATCCGGGCGGCTTCAACCGCTGCCTTCCAGTACTTGACCTCTGCCTCTGCCTGCTTGAAGGCGGAGTCCACATCGTCTAAGTCCTGCCGGCTTACTGCCTTGTCGGCCAGCAGCTCGCGGTAGCGTTCAGCCCGCGATCGAACGGCCGGAAGATTTGCACTCGCTCGGGCGAGGGAGGCCTCGGCGCTGTCGTATGCCGCCTGAAACGGTGCCGGATCGATCTGGTAGAGGATGTCTCCTTTCTTGACCAAAGAGCCCTCGTCGAACTGGCGTTTCCGGATGATGCCGCTCACCTGCGGCCTGACCTCGGCGATGAGATAGGCGGATGTCCGGCCCGGAAGTTCGGTGGTCAATACCACCGGCTGCTCCCTGACCATCACCACGCCCACTTCCGGTGCCGGAGGCATCTGATTCGGCTTCTGCCGGTCGCATGCGCTCAAAAGAAAGGTGCATACCGGAACGAGCACAATGAACGTTGAAGCGATTCGGACACGACTGCTATGTGATTTCATGAGATACCTCCGTTTCTTTCAACTACTTCCCCGGCGACTTGAGTGAAGCGCCGCATCACAGGTCAACCAGACCTTTATAAAGAATGTTCAAGATGACATCCGGATCTTCCGGATACGGATGCAGTTCGGGAGATTCAAGCCACTGGAAAAGGAATGCCGTGGTAATTCCGTCCAGGGCAACCGCCAGGGAGGAGGGATCGGCGATTTTCTTGAACCGTTTTTCCCGGATCCCTTCGGCAAAGACGGATGCGATGATTTCCTGGATAGCGCCGCGCCGTTTGCGGATCTCGGCATTCAGGCCTGCCATCAGATTAAAGCTCTCCCCGTGAGCCTCGGAAAAGTAAAGCCGGATCGCGGGAAGATGGGCATGGAAGAGCTCGCCCTTTGTTTTAACGTAATTCCTGAGCTTTTCCATGATATCTTCGGGTCCTTCGATGGCCTTCAGGATCGCTCCATGGAATTCTTCGGCCTTTTGGAGCATAAGGGCCTTATAAAGATCCTCTTTGTTCTTGAAGAACTTATAAAGCGTCCCGATGGCAAACTCCGCCTTCTCGGCTATTTCGTGCATCGTGACGTTGTGGTATCCCTTCTCGGCAAACAGGCTCAAGGCAGTGTCCATCACCTCCTGCCGCTGCCGTTCCTTCTCTCTTTCACGCCTCGAAATCTTTCCTTCTTCCATCCTGTTATCCCCGGTTATACAGCATGAATCGCCGAAGTGAATATGGTGTCATTAATTAGAACGGGATGACACTTGATGTCAAGAATATATGAATCCCGCCACGTGCATTCGCGACCCCGGGAAAGGAAAGCGTTGACCACTGGGCAATACTACAGCCGCCTTTCCTGTCTGAGTTTGGCGATGATCTTTTCGATTGCGGGCAGGGCTTCGATGGCTGCCTTCTCGCCCTCGAGGATCGCCTCGTGCCGCTTGGTCATGTCCGAGGAGGCGATGTGCCCTACCCTGGGCCGGATGACGACATCAGCCTTCTGGAGTTGATAGGCGGATATGTTCGAATACATGATGTCGACCGCCTGCAGGATAGCATCCATCGTACTGGTGGGGATGACCCCGTTCCTCCCTCCCGAGATGTCCACGGCGATCACCACGTCAGCCCCGAAGCGCCTAGCCACATTTACGGCCACCGGGCTGACGACGCCGCCGTCGACATAGGTTTTGCCCGAGATCTTCACCGGCTGAAAGACGCCGGGAATGGAACAGCTCGCGCGGACGGCCCTGCCGGTGTTGCCCGTTCCGAAGACAGTTTCCTCCCCTGCGCCGAAGTCCGTAGCCACTGCGTAGAAGCGTGTTTTGAGCTTTTCTATGGGTGTGTTCCGGAGGCTTTTGTTGATGTATTCTTCGAGCTTTTCACCCTTGATGAATCCGTTGTTCGGAATGGTCATATCCACGACATCAGACCGCTCGACACCCATGGCCAGGGTCTGGAGGTTGAATGCACTGTAGCCGTAGGCGTAGAAGCTCCCCACAACGCTGCCCGCGCTCGTCCCGATGATCATGTGGATAGGGATCCTGTGGGTTTCGAGAACTTTAAGCACGCCGATATGGGCGAAGCCCTTGGAGGCGCCTGCACCAAGAACGACGGCGACCTTGGCAGGCTTTGGAGGCGGCGGCGTGACGGGAGCCGCCGGCGCAGCAGGGACTCCGGGTGCGGTATCGGGCGCCTGCACCTGGGGCGATGTCTGTGCGGGGGTCTCTTCTCCCGGCGGGACCTGCTTTGTCGCACAGGCCAGAACGGTCATGGCGAAAATACTTGCGAGAATGGGCGTTATCAGCCTCTTGGCCAAGAGATTCGAACCTTTTGAATCGGTCATATCACTCCTCCATCCCCGCCTTTATAGATCCAATATGCCCCTTCGATCAATGAAGAACCTTTCCTGCCGGAGGAAAAATATGAGGCATCTTTTCCTGACGGTTATTTCCGCCGATAGGGATGATGATGAAATCTATCCGACGGGAACCGATTATCCGGAAAGAAAAAAACGATACCTGCGAGCTGCCCGCACGGGAGATCGAAAAGATGGTCTTGCTGATAGAAAAGGTCGCGGCCGGTGATTATTCGAGCGATCTGGCCGAGCTTACCACGGCGGGGCATTCGGATACCATCCGGAGAATCGCGGAGGCCTTCGGAATGATGATGGTTGAAATCGAGGCGAGAGAGTGCTATCTGGGAAAACTCAACGAGGAATTGCATACGCTCAACATGAATATGCAGAAAAACATCATCCAAACCGTAGGAACCATTGCCCACAGTCTGGGGGCCAGGGACAAATACTCGGAAGGCCATGCGCAGAGGGTGTCGCGATACGCGCAGAGGCTTGCCGCAAGGCTCAAGCTGCCCCGCGAAGAGGTGGAAAACATCCGCATCGGGGGCCTGCTCCACGACATCGGCAAGCTCGGATTCAGCGACGATGTGTTTCAAAACCAGGATAAACGGCCTTCAAAACAGATCCTGAGCGAGATCAAAAAGCACCCCGCCAAAGGCAAGGCGATCCTCAAGGACCTGGACTTCCTGACCCCAATCGTCGATTATGTGTACTGCCATCACGAGAGGGAAGACGGCTCCGGTTATCCACGGGGCCTTCCCGGGGGAAAGATCCCGCTGGGCGCCAAGATCGTGGGCATCGCGGACACGTTCGACGCCCTCACCACCGACAGACCGTACCAGAAGGCCCGCTCGCTCAAAGAGGCCTTTGCCATACTCAAGGATATCAGCGGCAGGAGCTTCGCTGCAGAGCTGGTCAAAACGTTTATTTCCGAGATACGCGAAAACGGAATGTGAGCCCCATCCAAGGGCTTTCCTCTCCATACCGATAAAAGCGGCTCTTTCCCCTGGAATCGACCCTGTTTCCGTACTATACAATGAAATGATTCTTTATTTCGTGCATTATTGCTTCAAAAGGAGGGTGCTGCAATGGATTCCGTCATGTGCGATTTTCTCAGCCCGAAAGGTGTTGCGCTGTTCGGGAGCATGAAAGAAGAGTGGTTCTTCGGGGCAGGGGTCGTGGTGAAGGACCTGAAGGACCTGGGCTACCCGGGGGCCGTCTACCCTATCCACCCGAGTGCATCGAGTGTGTATGGGATGAAGGTCTTCAATGACGTCCGGGAGATCGGCGGAGCGGTAGACCTCGCAGTGATCATAACCTCCTTCCGCCAGGTGCCGGAGATTCTCGGCAGGTGCGGAGAAAAAGGGATCAGGAGCGCAGTCGTCGTGGCTGACGGCTTTGGCGAGAACGGGGCAGAGGGAAAGCTCCGCCAGGAAGAGATGCTCGCCGTCGCCCGTAAGTGGGGTATCCGCATCATGGGTCCGAATACGCTCGGCGTGTTCAATCCCGGGGGCAGGTTCACCACCATCCCCTACGAAAAGGGCTACAGCCTTCCTCCCCAGGGCCCCCTTTCCATTATCACCCAGACCGGCATGTACGGGCCGCAGGCATACCCGTTCATCGACTACCGGGCGGGCATCGGATCGGTGATCGATCTCGGCAACATGTGCGACATCGACGAGGTGGACTGCCTCGAATATCTGAAACACGACCCCGGCACCAGGGTGATCTCCCTGTACATGGAGCACAGCAGGCGCCCCAGAGAGTTCCTCGAGGTGGCCAGGGAGGTGTCGCGGACCAAGCCAATCCTGTGCCTCAAAGCGGGAAGGTCTGAGGCTTCGGCCGGGGCCATGGCATCACATACCGGGTCGATTGCCGGCAACGACAAGCTCTACGGTGCCCTTTTCAGGCAGGCCGGCATCTTAAGGGTAGAGGAGTACGAAGACCTGCTGGACTATGCAAAAGTCTTCTCGCTCGGGCTCCTGCCCAAGGGCAACCGGCTGGGGGTCATAACGCTGACCGGCGCCATAGGTATCCAGTGCATCGACGCCGCCTCACCATCGGGTCTTGTCCCGGGCATGCTCACCGGGCCCAGCAGGGAAAAGCTCCCCTCCATCAGCCGCACCCTGGGCAGCCACCCCATCGACCTCGGCCCGGCATCCGCCATGGACGGTCCCGAGCTCTTCAACCATTACAAAAAATGCTACGACATCCTTCTGGAAGATCCGGATATCGACTGCATCTATTTCAACAGCTATATCAGCAGCTACATGGCGCCGGAACTCTACGAGGACGTGCTCGGCCATATTGAGAAGAACATGAAAAAGCCTGTGGTAGCCTGGTCTTACGGCCCTTCAAAGGAAGCCCTCGTCAAACTCGCGGCCCTGACTGAAAGCCACGGCATCCCTTTCTACACCACCACGTTCAAAGCGGTCAAAGCGCTCGGCCACCTCTGCAGCTATGCCGGGTGGAAAGAAACGGTGTAGAAAAGGCGGCTTTCTAAAGATCAGCCGGTTCTTTCTTCGGGAAGAGAAAGAACCACAGGGCGCCTGCCCCTATTCCACCCAGGAAGGCAAGGATGGAGACCGTCAAGGCCCCTCCCGCCTGGCGGGCGGAAAGAAATGCCTGGAAAAGAATCCAGATGAGGAAGTATACGAAAACCGGCAGCTTGAGCCAGTGGAAAAAGACCAGCGCCCCGATGCGGGCGTGAGGAAAGGCCAGGGCATAGTAGGTGAGCACGCCGAAGATGCCTGCCCCTGCCCCCACGAAAGGCACCGATCCGCCCCCGCCCAGCAGACCGTGCAGGACCATCCCGGCAAGATGGGCGGAGAAGAGCAGAAAGACGAAGCCGGCTTTGCCGACCATATCCTCCACATTGTCGCCGAACACGAGCAGGAAATACATGTTGCCGATGAGCTGGAGCACGCTTGCGTGTATGAAAAAAGAGCTCAGGAGGGTTACGCCGGCCATCCGCCCCCATTCCGACGGAATGAATCCGAAAACCCCGAAGGCGGCGTCCATGTTGAAAAGGCTGACGAGGAATATAAGGATGCAGACGGCGGCCATGGACCATGTCGCCCACGGACGGACGTTCACCACGGCGTCGTTGTCCTCCGCAGGGAGGCCGAACGACGCGAGCAGCAGGGCGAAATCGTTCTCGAGGTCCTCTCTGGCAGCCTGATTGTATCTCCGGTTGAGGAGATCGATATCGATGTCCTTTCTTTCTTCACGGGACAGCACGACAGGCAAAGGACCGGACCTGGGCAGCCCCTCGTATTCCCGCGAGTCGAACCATACGCAAGAGCACAGGATGCAGACATCGAGGGTCACCGGCCTGCCGGGGATGCCGGACTTGACTGCAGGCATGGGCCTCCCGCAGTGCGGACACGTTCTTCCGCCGTCCGGCCCGTTGTCTTTGGCGGCCTGCCAGAGCCCGTTTATTATCAGGCTGGCAGGATCTTCTTTTTTCAGGACAGGGATCGATACGAGCCTGCCGTTGCATTTCCGGCAGAGGAAAAAGATCCCGTGCCGGGATTTCATGCAATCCAGAGATATCCGACAGTTTGGGCAGTACGGCATAACGACCCCGATTCGTGCTGAAACCCCTTCGCGGATCAGTGGCTCCTATCCACCAGACTTCCCCGGAAAAACACGGCTGCGATGTTCTCCGTGTCGCGGATATTCTTCGTGGGGTCCCCGTTGACCAACAGCAGATCGGCCCCTTTTCCCTCTTCGACTGTTCCGAAATCGACGTTTTTGCGGAAGACCTCTCTCAAGATCCGTGCAGGTTCCGAGGTCGCCGAGATCAAGGCCTCCTGGGGGGTCAACCCGCCTTCCACCAGATGCTGCAGTTCCACATGAAGGGATCCTCCTGCAGCAATGCCTAAGTTTGGCGCATCGGTCCCTGCAATGATTGTCACGCCGGCATCTTTGAGCGCCTTTACGTTCGGATGCAGCACTCCTGTATACGTCTCGCGGAAGTTCCGGTAATAATCACTCCACGAATCGCCTTTCGGCTCGTTGTATGGTTCCGGGTTCTTCAGCGCCTTTACAGCAGAGGAGTGCATGGTCTCCCATTCGAGCGGGGAGTAATGGGTGTAATTCCTATCATTCACGAAGGTGTTCAGATTGTGAAAGACATAGACGGTGGGGGTGACGAACATCTTTCTCCGGGCAAGCTCGCTTGCTATCGAAGGATCGAGGGGCTCTTTGTAGACGTTGTGGGCGATCCCGTCTGCGCCGCTCTCGACTGCGATCTTTACATCCTCGTTCCTCCCTATGTGGATAAGCACCGGAATGCCCTGCTCATGAGAGCGCCTGACGATTTCGGATACGGTCTCCGCCTTCATCTTCGGCGTACCATCAGGCAGATCGTCGAGATAGATCTTCGTGAAATCGGGCTTTGCCGCCAGCTGCTTTTCCAACCTGTCCATACCGGCAGAAGCGTCTACCTCTATGGCAATCTCAGGGAAAAAGGGGTGGACGAACCAGGGGTACTTCTCCTTGAGTTTCTCCAGCATGGGCATGGGATGGGCGCCTTTGCCCGTGAATCCGAGCCCGCAGGAGAAAAGGTGCGGGCCCATGATCTTGCCTGCCTCGATATCAGAAGCAATTTCGTTCATCTCTTCGGCGGTCTTCCCGTTCATATCCACCACGGCGGTAACCCCGCTGTAGAGGCAGCCTTCGAAGTTGAAACGCATCGTGGGCATGATGCTGCCCCACGGGACGATCATGCCGCCGGTGATGTGAGTATGAAAGTCCGTAAGGCCGGGAAGCAGGGTTTTCCCCTTTCCGTCGATAACCCGCGCTCCGGGGGCTTCGAGCCTCTCAGGGGAAATACGGACTATCTTTTCTCCCTTGATATGTACATCCATATTTTCCTTAAGCGGCATACCGGGAAGTCCGGTAAAGACACGCACCCCGCGTATGAGGTATCCATCCTCGGGCTGAACAGACGGCCGGATAAGCATACTGCCCGAGCATGAGCCGAGACAAAGGGCCAGAGCACAAACAATCAGACGGAACAAAAGCCTGTTTCCCATCAATATCCTCCTCGATCAAACTTCTTCATTCACAAAAAATCTTACCGGCCAGCCGAATATTGACTCACTCATCCGGCTGACAGCTCTTCAGGATAATACCCTTTATCACCCCGGGAATCCATGGTTTTCCCTCTTTTACCCGTCCTCTATGCGTAGGGGGAGGCTTTTATGCCTCCCCCGGCGGCAGTTACTGGGTCGGACTCTCAGGGCTGCCGACCTGGATCTTCCTGAAGCTTTTCTCTCCTTCGATTTTCGGAAGGTTGATGCACAGGACGCCGTTGTGATATTTCGCTTCGACTTTGTCTACGTCTACGAACTGGGGCAGCGATATCACCCGTGAAAATTCTCCGTAAGTGCGCTCGGAGCATGCGATCTCTCCGGCGTTCTTGTGCTCGATATCCTCCTTTTTCCCTTTGATGACCAGGCTGTCGCGGGTGATGGTGAGGTCGATATCGTTCCTGTCCACGCCGGGAAGCTCTGCATCGACATGAAAGCTTTTTTCATCCTCGGCAATCTCCACCCTCGGCGTGAACTTTCCGGACGATTCCATCGGCCAGAAGCCGAACCTGTCGAAGAGCCTGTTCATCTCTCCCATAAGCCTGGAAGGGATATTTCCCCATTCCCGGCTTGAAGGGAGACCCGTCTGAGCCTGTTCCGTGGGGTTTGTGTATCGAATGTTCATGGTATCTCCTCCTTGGGATATGCGTTAAAGATGATTCTATCCGCAATTTTTGTAGTGATGCCTCCGTGAAATTCAAGGTGCCGAGCTCAACCGTACATCGTGCGCAATCGCATATGGAAAATCCTGCTGTTTCCCGCTAGAATGCATATGAATCATTTGATGGTTTCCGGGTCCGGGTGGCCGACTCCGCCCGCTGAAACCCTCCGCCCTACCTTCCGGCTTTCCTGGCCTGCTTGTCCCGGTAGAGAAGCTCGTCCGCCTTTTTCAGCACATCGGAAACGTCTTCGCCTGCCTTGTAATCCGGCACTGAGATGCCGTAGCTGAACCGCACCGTTACAGGGCTGCCTCCCAGCTGGACAGGGTGCTCGGCAAGATGCCCCCTGATACGCCGGATAAGGGAGTGGGCTTCTGCCTGGGGGGTCTCGGGGAGGATCACGACAAATTCATCCCCTGCAAAACGCGAGATGATGTCGCTCTGCCGAGACATCTTCCGCAACGTCTCCGCCACGTGCACGAGGAGCTCGTCCCCGCAGTCGTGTCCGAAAGAATCGTTTACCTGCTTGAAGTCGTCGAGGTCGATAAAGGCAACGCTCAAAGGATTTTTGTATCGCTTCGAGCGGCTGATCTCGCGTTTGAGCGCCCGCTCCATGGCCCTGCGGTTCAGCAGTCCGGTAAGCGAGTCCTTAAAGGCAAGCGCCTTGAGCTCTTCGTGGGCAGCCACGTTGGAAAGGCAGATGGAAACAACGAGCCCGAGCTGCTCAAGAAGGATGGTATCGGCCTCCGGAGAGAACCGGCCAGGCGAAACGTCGGCAAAATTGAGGCTTCCGACCGTTTCCCCGTCGAGGCTGATAGGGACTATCGCCAGGGAGTTGAACCCCTTCCCCAGCCCCTTGGGCATGATGATCTCATACAGGTTCACCCCTTCGTTCCGAAGCGTGGGCTTGCTCATATCCTGGACAGCCAGGGCGAACTTCCGGCGGTCGACGATCTTCAGGTGCTTTTCCGGGATCGCAGTGGAGGCATACGTCTGGATGAGCTTGACCGCCTTGCTCGTCTGGACCAGGGTGACCCAGACGAAGCCGACGCTGAATTTCTCCATGATCTGTGAGAGGAGCTTCTCGAAGAAATCATGGAAATTGAGCGTGGAAAGCACGCTCGCCTCCACCTCGAAAAACTTCAGCGCGGTCTCCTCGTTCTCCCGGAACCTCTGGATAAGCTTCTTTACATCATCGCTCGTGTAAAACTTCATGGTCTTTTTTAGAGCATCTCCCGGCTTCACATATAAACGAACAAGATGAGCTCTGCAACAGCCTTACGAATGCCGGCCGAGAGGGAAAAAAGGTCGGTCGCGGGCAAGTCTCTCCGTGGAGGAACTCATTGCTTCTCTTGAGGAGATGCTTGTATACAAACCTTGAAGCAGGAGCATATTGAATCTTCTGCATTAAGGAGAAGACCGATCTTCTGCCATGTTTCAACATTCAAAAGTGTTGGTCAACAGGTAATAAAGCTTGCCGTTTGACAAAATAATGCCGGCTATCTCTCGTCCAGAAACAAGGCCTCGAAAGCTCAGATAGCATACGAAAACCTTTACTTTTCAGACTGGCGTGGAAGCTTTGATTCATTACAGATATGTGGGATGCGGCCAAATCTTCCAGCCCTTATAGAAATGTGGACTTTGTATCTGCCACTCGCTTGTTGTGATATGTGAAAAATATCTTCAGTCCCGGGAAATCATATTACCTCAAGATATTAACTTCTTAGAGTTCGATCTTCGACAATGTTCGTGCACGTGTGCACACTCGATAATAACATTTGTATTATTATAGATATTTTTGTGGAACCTATAACACCTCGATGCGTAAAAAAATATAGCACTCCTCAGGTTCAAAGATCGAGAAGGTAATTTCACGATAAGCTGGAATCTTTATTTTTATCTTACAAAAGGTTATCCAAATAAGTATAAACAACAACAGAGACCAACTACATGTGCTCTATCGAGGCAATTACTGGATGATACTACCCGATAGCCAATTAAACATCATTGTTATTGATGATGAGCTGAATATTCGGAAAACACTGAAGGTATATCTTGAGACGCTGGGACACAAGGTCGTAACTGTCAGTAATTATAAGGATGCTATTTCCGAAAGCTCCCGACGTTCATTTGATATGGCTTTTGTTGATCTTCGTCTTGGCATGGATAATGGTCTCGATCTGATTCCGGAGCTCCTGGCGGAATCGCGCTGGCTGAAGATTGTCGTAATAACTGCTTATGCGTCGATTGATACGGCCGTGGAGGCGGTTAAGAGAGGGGCTACGGATTATATTCCCAAACCTTTTACTCCTGCAGAGGTAAAGCTGTCTGTCCAAAAGGTGATGGAAGTGCGTTCTCTTGAGCATCGTATTAACGCCCTCCAGGCTGATCTGAACCGGATAAGCCCGGAAATTGATTTCTCTAGTTATTGTCCTCTTATGCAGAGAACTATCGAACAGGCGAGGCAGGTAGCCCAGACCGATGCGATCATCATGTTGACCGGCGAAAACGGAACAGGAAAGAGTGTTCTTGCCAGGGCAATTCATTCATGGAGCAATCGATCCGGAAAGCCTTTCGCAGAGATCTCGTGTCCGAGCTTGTCCGCAGAGCTTTTAGAGAGTGAGCTTTTCGGGCATGTCAAAGGGTCCTTTACCGGTGCGGTACGTGACAATCCCGGGCGTGTTTCCACATGTGAAGGGGGGACCCTGTTCCTTGATGAGATCGGAGACCTCCCGATTTCCATACAACCGAAACTCTTGCGGTTCATCCAGGAAAGGGAGTATGAGCGCCTTGGTGACCACACTCCTCGTAAAGCGGATGTCCGCCTGATTGCAGCTACGAACATGAACTTGGAGCAGGCAATTGCAGACCATCGGTTTAGAGAGGATCTCTACTACAGGCTGAATGTTATTCAGATTGAACTACCTCCTTTAAGAATGAGGAGAGAAGATATTCCTCCTCTTGCAGAGAGAATGCTGATCAATTTAAGTCGCTGTAATCATAAGCCTCTCCAGCGCTTTACCGATGATTCCCTCCATGCACTCAGCAGTTATTCCTGGCCGGGAAACATCCGTGAGTTACGGAACGTCATCGAACGTGCTTCGATCCTCTGCAACAAAGAGAATGTCGGAGTCGAATATCTACCGGAAAGACTGGTGAACGCAAACGACCAACCAAAACCAGGTGATTTCATTCCCCTTGATGAGCTTGAAGAAACGCATATCCGCCGTATTCTGGCAGGAACGAAATCCCTGCAGGAAGCCGCCGCTATCCTTGGCATAGATCAGGCCACTCTTTGGCGTCGGCGGAAGCGTTATAATATATAGCTTAGAACCTTCGCAACCAGACCTTACACCCCTGAAGACCACATTGCAATTTGCAAGCTTCTCGTTCCCGGCACCTTGCTGAATGCAAACTCAAAGATATGATCAATATGATCAATCTATTGATATTAATTAACATTACTCATGGCACAATGATTGCCTGGGTAGACCATGAGAAGGTGGACTAATGGTAGGGTTACGACAAAAAATGCTGCTCGGGTTCGGGGGACTTCTCCTGATCATTACCCTGCTGGGAATCAGGAGCATCATCAGGGTAAATGACCTGGGAGGCGCTATTCAGTCTATCTTGAGAGAGAACTACCGGAGTGTGATTGCTTGCCAGGAGATGAAGGTATCCCTTGGGAAAATGAATGACGGCGCACTCCTCGTTCTATTGGGGGATAGAAAGGATGGAATACATGCCATTCAAACGAATATTTCTCCTTTTGAATCAGAAATGAATATTCAATTGAACAATATCACAATCAGCGGCGAAGGTGATCTGTCTTCCAGGCTCCAGAATCTTTTCTCGCAGTATAAATCCAAGATCCGTGTAATGGAGGATGAAACCCTATCAGGAGCAACGCTGCGTAAGATTTATTTCGAAGCTCTCATCCCGCTCTTCCACGAGATCAATAATACCTCAGACATAATCCTTTCCATGAACCAGCAAAACATGGAGCAAGCCAGCCTGAAGGCAAAGGCAAAAGCGGCTCAAGCCCGTCAGGAGATGTATATCCTTTTGCTCCTTGGAGCTGCCGTGTCTGTAGCCTACATAATCCTCATCGGAAAGTGGATACTCAAGCCCATCAAGCGCCTCACGAAATCCGTAGATGAGATCAGACATGGCAACCTTGATCTCGTGATGAAGAGCGACTCACGGGATGAAATCGGGCACCTCTCCGAGGCATTCAACGAGATGACGGCAAGCTTACGGGAACTTCGCCGCAGCGACGAAGCCAGGCTGATCAGGCTTCAGCGCTCGGCACAGCAGACCTTCGACAGCCTGCCGGAGGCAGTGGCCATCGTGGATCTGGACGGGCGCGTAGAAATGGCCACGGAAAAAGCCAGGAATATATTTGGACTCAAACTGGGAGTCCTGATCCGGGATCTGCCTTTCAAATGGATGGAAGATCTTTTCCAGGCGGTGAACACCCGTGCGTTCAAACCGGGGCAAAAGGAGGCCCTTTCTATCATACAGCACTTTCATAATGCAGAAGAACTCTACTTCCGTCCCATGGCCGTACCCGTCCTGGATAATTTCAAGCAAGCGACAGGTGCGATCATTATCTTGAGCGATGTAACCAAACAGGTCGAGCAGAATGAGTTGAAAAGGGATTTTATTTCCACTGTTTCACACCAGCTGAAGACACCCCTCACCTCTATTCGCATGGCCCTGCACATTCTCCTCGAAGAGAAAGTTGGTTCTTTGAACCTTGAGCAGAGCGATCTGCTGGCCACTGCACGGGAAGACAGCGAACGCTTGTACGGAATTATAGAGAACCTCTTGGATATGGATCGAATTGAATCCGGCAAGACAGCCGGGAAAACAGAAGCGGTCTCGCCTTACCAGGTTGTTTTTGAAGCAATCGGGTCTTTCAAAAGTGCTGCGCGTGATCGTGGAGTGGAGTTGAGCACGAATCTTCCGGATGATCTGCCCGATGTCAAGGTGGACAAGGCACAAATAGAGCAGGTCTTCGACAATCTGCTCTCCAATGCCCTCAAATATACCCCTTCCGGCGGACGTATATCGATTGCTGCCGAGACGTTGCAGAACCTCGTATGGTTTATAGTAGCAGATACGGGCACCGGTATACCGGCATCTTATCTCCCGAAGATCTTCGATAGGTTCTTCCGGGTGCCAGGGCAGGAGACCCGGACAGGTACAGGTCTGGGGCTTGCCATAGTCAAAGAAATCGTTGAAGCCCATGGCGGGACTGTCAGGGCGGAAAGCAGCGAGGGGAAAGGGAGCACCTTTTTCTTTTCCCTACCGAGAACAGACGGCATTGATACTAAAGGAGAATAGCTATGATTGATCTTGTCTACATCCTGGCCGCAATAGCATTTTTCTGGATATGCATTCTCTATGCACGGCTGTGCGGGAGGCTTTAGGATATGGCTGACATCATCATCCTCGTCATCGGCCTCCTGCTTATCGTATATCTGTTCTTCACGGTTCTGCACCCGGAAAAATTCTAAAAAGGGGGTATGAACCATGAGCATATTTCACTCTCCCTTCGGGTGGATCCAGTTGGTCCTGTTTACGGGAATCCTGCTGGTGCTGACCAAGCCGATGGGGGTCTATCTCACGAGAGTATTGGACCCGAAAGGAAAAACCTTTCTCGATCCGGTTTTACGCCCTGTTGAGAAGCTTCTCTATAGGATCTTCGGCGTAAATCCCGAATCTGAGCAGGCCTGGCAGGGATATACTATGTCGCTCCTTATTTTCAGCCTGATCGGTTTCGTGATGACCTATGGAATCTTACGCCTGCAGCATCTCTTTCCGCTTAATCCTCAAGGGCTTGGCCCATTGAGCGAGCACCTTGCCTTCAACACGGCCGTGAGCTTCACTACCAACACCAACTGGCAGAGCTATGGCGGTGAGTCCACCATGTCGTATCTATCCCAGATGGTAGGGCTTTCCTTCCACAACTTTGCCTCATCAGCCGTCGGTATCGCTGTTGTGGGAGCTTTAGTGAGGGGCATTGCCCGGCATACGGCGAAAACCATAGGTAATTTCTGGGTGGATATCGTACGTATACATCTCTACCTCCTCATCCCTTTCTGCCTGGTTTATGCCGTGTTCCTCACCTCTCAGGGAGTGATTCAGAATTTTAACCCTTATGTCACGGCGCGCCTTGTGGAGCCGGCCGCGATCGAGACAGTGAAGAGGGATGTACCCGGTGAAGGAATAATGGAAAGAAAAGTAGAAGAGGTATCCATCCCTCAAGGCCCGGTTGCCTCGCAGGAAGCGATCAAGATCCTGGGGACCAACGGAGGTGGTTTCCTCAATGCCAATTCTTCACACCCTTTTGAAAATCCGACTCCGCTTTCGAACTTCATCCAGATACTCTCCATCTTTCTCATCCCTGCAGGCCTCACGTATCATCTCGGCAGAATGGTTAAAGACCAGGGCCACGGATGGACAGTATTGAGCACCATGTTTGTGCTCTTCCTCGCAGCCTTTCTCATCTGCTGGTGGGCTGAAAGCGCAGGCAACCCCAGGCTCCATGAGATCGGGATCGATCCAGCTCTCGGCAACATGGAAGGCAAGGAAGTCCGTTTCGGGGTCTTCAATTCCGCTCTGTATGCAGTCGTGACCACGGTCGCCTCCTGCGGGGCGGTCAATTCCATGCATGATTCCTTTACACCTCTGGGAGGGATGATCCCGCTTATGAACATCCAGCTCGGCGAGGTCATATTCGGCGGTGTAGGCGCAGGGTTGTACGGCATGCTCGTCTTTGTCGTGATCACGGTATTCATTGCCGGTCTCATGATAGGGCGCACCCCTGAGTACCTGGGAAAGAAGATCGAGGCGTATGACGTGAAGGTAAGCGTCCTCTTTCTTATGGTGCCGGTACTCACCATCCTCGGGCTCACGGCATGGGCCGCCGTAAGCACCTGGGGCACAATCTCCCTGAACAACTCAGGTCCTCACGGTATGTCCGAAATGCTCTATGCCTTTTCCTCAGGAGCGGGCAACAACGGCAGCGCCTTTGCCGGCCTCAATGCCGATACCCCCTGGTACAACACGCTTCTTGCGTGTGCGATGCTCCTGGGCAGGTTTTTCATGATCGTTCCCGTGCTTGCCTTGGCCGGTAACATGGTGCAGAAGAAAAGGGCTGCCGGGGGAGGCGTGAGCTTCCCGGTTTCCGGACTCATGTTTGCCTCGCTTTTAGCAGGCGTCATCCTCATCGTAGGTGCACTTACCTTTTTCCCGGTTCTCTCTCTCGGCCCCATCGTCGAGCACATGCTCATGCTGAAGTCAGGATCTCTCTTCTGAAGGAACAGCCATGGCCATCTTACAAAGCAAATCACTCTTTGATAAAAAAATCCTTTTCCAGGCATGTGCCGATTCGTTGAGGAAACTCAACCCATTGCATCTCATGAGAAACCCGGTCATCTTCGTAACCGAGGTCGGAGCCGGGATCACGACCCTGGAGCTGATTATCGGGTTTGGGAGCGAGCATATCCTGTTCAACCTCCAGATATCGTTATGGCTCTGGTTTACCGTGCTCTTTGCCAATTTTGCAGAGGCCATGGCGGAAGGCAGAGGCAAGGCTCAAGCCGACAATCTGCGCAAAACCCGCAAGCAGACCTATGCCAATCGCATCAAAGTAGACGGTTCAATGGAGAAGGTCTTCTCCGATGCATTGAGGCAGGGCGACCTCATGCTCGTA
The DNA here is from genome assembly GCA_002448235.1 of Syntrophaceae bacterium UBA6087. Classification (GTDB taxonomy): domain Bacteria; phylum Desulfobacterota; class Desulfomonilia; order UBA1062; family UBA1062; genus Phosphitivorax. The sequence continues at coordinate 4,104 of DIXF01000011.1, read as the reverse complement.
TCTGCTGGAGAGACTATACCGGCTGACGGAGAGATCATCGAAGGGGTAGCCATGGTGGACGAGTCGGCCATTACCGGAGAGTCCGCCCCGGTCTTAAGGGAGGCGGGCGGTGATCGAAGCTCGATCGTGGGCGGCACGCGCGTTATCTCTGATTGGATCAAGATCAGGGTAACGGCAAATCCCGGAGAAAGCTTCCTCGATCATATGATCTCGCTCGTGGAGGGGGCAAAAAGGCAAAAGACCCCCAATGAGACTGCGCTGACCATACTGCTCTCGGCGCTGACGATCATCTTCCTCGTTGTGGTCATCACTCTCAAATTTTTCGGCCTTTATTCAGGGTTTTCGATATCGATCACCACGTTGACGGCCCTTCTCGTCTGCCTCATCCCCACAACCATCGGGGGCCTTCTGAACGCCATCGGCATTGCCGGGATAGACCGCATGGTACAGAGCAATGTCCTGGCGATGAGCGGACGAGCGGTGGAAGCAGCCGGGGACGTCGACGTGCTGCTGCTCGACAAAACCGGGACCATTACCCTGGGTGATCGTCAGGCCACGGAGCTCATCCCCGCCAAAGGCGTCAGAATTGAAGATCTGGCAAGCGCGGCCCAGCTCGCATCGCTGGCGGATGAAACCCCGGAAGGACGGAGCGTCGTCGTGCTGGCCAAGCAGTATGGCCTCCGCGGCAGATCGATCGCGGAGATGCCTCATGCATCTTTTATCACCTTCACGGCCGAGACGCGGATGAGCGGCGTGGATATCGGCGGGAAAAGGGTCCGCAAGGGATCTGCCGACGTCATGGAGATCTTCACGGACAAAAGGCTTCCCGATGAGGTGAGAGAGGCCGTCGAAGCAATCGCTCACTCGGGCGGTACGCCCCTTGTCGTAGCGGAAAATGATCACGTGCTCGGTACCATCCATCTGAAAGACATCGTTAAAGGCGGGCTGAAAGACCGGTTCGAGCGCTTCAGGGCCATGGGCATCAAGACAGTCATGATAACCGGCGACAACCCCAGGACCGCTGCGGCCATTGCAAAAGAGGCCGGTGTGGATGACTTCATTGCAGAGGCCAGGCCGGAAGACAAGCTGAGGCTTATCAGAAGAGAGCAGGCAGCAGGCCATCTCGTGGCCATGACCGGAGACGGCACGAACGATGCCCCTGCACTGGCGCAGGCCGATGTGGGGGTTGCAATGAACACCGGGACCCAGGCTGCGAAAGAGGCCGGGAACATGGTGGATCTCGACTCCAACCCGACCAAGCTCATCGAGGTCGTGGAGATCGGAAAGCAGATGCTCATCACACGAGGCTCGCTCACAACCTTCAGCGTTGCCAACGATGTTGCCAAGTACTTCGCCATCATCCCCGCCATGCTGATCAACCTCTTCCCTGTTGCCGCTCCGCTCAATATCATGCAGCTCCACTCGCCCCAGAGCGCCATCTTAAGTGCGGTCATCTTCAACGCCCTCATCATTGTGGCATTGATACCGCTTGCCTTAAAGGGAGTGAGGTTCAGGCCGCTCAGCGCCGAAAGCATGCTGCGGCGCAATCTCCTGATTTACGGTTTCGGGGGACTGGTCGCGCCCTTCCCGGGTATTAAGCTCATAGACATGATCGTACATGCGCTTCGCCTGGCGTGAAAGGAGAGGATACGATGACAAAATACATTCGTGAGTTCCGAACCGCCCTCGTCGCAACCCTCGTGTTAGCGGTTCTCGTATGTGGAGTATATCCCATGCTCGTATTCGGTTTAGCCCAGGGACTGTTTCCTGAGAATGCCAATGGATCGATCCTCATCAACAATGGGAAGGTCATGGGCTCCAGCCTCATCGGACAGGAATTCAGTGGGCCGCAGTACTTCCATCCCAGGCCCTCAGCGGCCGGAGCGGGGTACGACCCTTTACGCTCGGGCGGAAGCAACCTCGGTCCACTTTCCAAAAAGCTCATCGGTACGATCAGGCAGCGAGCCATACATTACCGGATGGAGAACGATCTGAATCCCGATGTAAAAATTCCGGCAGATGCCGTGACAGCCTCTGCAAGCGGCCTCGATCCGCACATCAGCCCCGAAAACGCCCTGCTGCAAGCCCCCCGGGTCGCCAAGGCGCGTGGCAGGAGTGAAGAGGCCGTACGAATGGCGATCGCCGCACATACCAAAGGTCGTGACCTCGGTGTTTTCGGAGAGCCCCGTATAAATATCGTAATGTTGAATTTTGATCTGGACAGGAGCAGATGAATACAATGGCTTTAGACAGGGCAGATTCTTTCTTGAGAATGATCCGCAGATCACAGCGGGGGCGGCTGAAGATATACCTCGGGTATGCCGCCGGGGTGGGAAAAACCTTTTCGATGCTTCTGGAAGGACACAGGCTTAGAAACGAGGGGATCGACGTAGTAGTCGGCCTGGTGGAAACCCATGGCCGTCCCGAGACGGCAAAACTCCTGGAAGGCCTTGAAGTAATCCCCAGGAGGCGCATTGAATACCGGGGTATCACCCTTGAGGAAACGGATGTCGATGCCATCCTGAAGCGCAGGCCGCAGATCGTTCTCATCGATGAGCTCGCCCACACGAATGTCCCCGGCAACAGGCATCCCAAACGATATCAGGATGTCCAGGATATCCTGGCTCAGGGAATTCATGTGATAACCACTATGAACGTCCAGCACCTTGAAAGCCTCTATGATATCGTCGAGCACACCTCGGGCATCAAGGTGCATGAGAGGCTCCCGGACTCCGTCCTTGTCGAAGCGGATGAGATCGTAAACGTCGATATAACTACCGAAGATTTGAATGTCCGATTGAAGGAAGGCAAGGTGTACCCTCTGGAAAGGATCGAGAGGGCTATGGCGAATTTCTTCAAGAAGACGAATCTGGAGCAACTCAGGGAGCTTACCCTGCGCGAGCTTGCCTCTCAGATAGACTTGCGGTCCCGGGAAGAACCCGAAAAGGAACTGGCTGCTACACCTGACCAGGTCATGGTTTGCCTCAGCTCAAAGGGGCCGAATAGTGAAAAACTCCTGCGCTACGGATCACGTCTGGCCGGCAGGCTCAACAGGAACTGGTACGCCGTGTATGTCCAGACCCCTTCGGAAGAACCGGTGGTCATCGATGCCCAGACCCAGCGCATGGTGTCGGAAACGCTCACCCTTGCGAAGATGCTCGGTGCCATCGTCTTCACATTCAAAGGTGAGGACATTGTGAAGACCATTCTCCAATTTGCAAAAGAATACCGGGTCGGCCATATCATTATTGGAAGTCCGGAAAAGACCCCTTTATGGAAACGGGTATTCGGGAAAAGCAGTGTTGCAGAGCGGCTTGTCCAGGAGGCAAGGGGCGTGACGGTCGTTATGCTGGATACAAAGAAGGCAGATCAGGCACCGCCTGTTCCTCGTGAGGAAAGATTCATCAAGGAGGCTCCCAGCGACGCTTCGCTGCCTGATTCCGGAACCGAATATGCAACACTGAGCCGGTTCATGTCCCCGGAGAGTATTCTTATCTGGGAAAAACCTGTAACAAAAGATGACCTGCTCTGCGCCCTGACAGAAGCTGCAGAGCGTTCAGGCAGCATCGGTCGTAATCTCAAGTGTCTTGAGTCCCTGCAGGAAAGAGAACGCCAGGGGTCCACTTTCCTGAATGAAGGAGTAGCCTACCCTCATGCAAGAATTCCAGGCCTTCGCGCAGCGCATGTAGCCCTCGGTCTCACCCATGGAGGCGTGTTCGATGTCTCTACCGAAAAACCCATAGAGTGCGTTTTCCTTATCCTGTCACCACTGGAAAACCCGGACATACAGGTCGAAATACTGGGACTTGCAAGCAGAGCTGCCCAGGATAGACAGCTTATGGAGAAAATGATGTCAGTTTCGAGGCCTGAAGATGCATTTAGAGATATCCAGGATTGGGAACTCAGCAGAGAATCCGGAGAGTTAAATGGATAAGAAACAGATTTATGCTTTGAATGAATATCCTAATCTCATCTCAAATGATTATTGATCACTTAATACTAAGATATCTATAAGCATTCTCCTGCAAAAGCTGAGATATCTGCGATTTATCCGAACTCACATAAGTTATGATATTCGAAGACGCTGTTGAAAAAGCCCCGAGC